>NZ_RDQF01000052.1 GCF_004114425.1 Bradyrhizobium vignae
GTTCAATCCGCTTCCACTCCGCCTCACTCAGCCAATATAGCTTTTGCCCCATCAAGCCCCCCTTCGACTCGGAGGTCTTGAATCACAACTCCGCCTCAGCGGGAATCCCTATTGAGTACAGACCCTAATGTGAATCTCGCGATCTTCGGTTCGCTCTGGCAAAGCGCCCCCCAACCGGATGAAGTCGTGACCGACAGTGCTTGTTGCCAATTGGGGAACAGGTGACAGGCGTATCTCGACCAGGCCGAACTGCATCAGCCGCGCGATGGTCGAGCCGGCGACCTGGACAGGAATTCCGAGCGACGTAGCAACACCCTCGATCGTGTCTGGGGCGCGATCGAGCGCGAGCAGGATCATTTCCTCAATTGGGCTCCATCCCCAGGTGCGTTGGACGATGGCACGCGCACGATAGTGCCAGGCGGGAAGGTAGATTTTCACGCGGGAAATCTCCCGTTCTCATCGACCGTGATGATGGATGCACCCTTGACCTTGACGGTGGTGCCGTCCTTTCTGACGAGGTCGTAATCGGTTCCGGCCAGCGTCGCGAACTCCTTCAGCATCTTGCGAAGGAACTCAAGCTCATCTTTGTTTCCATCCGGATCTATTCCGTCCACAACGTCGCGAATGAAGTGTTGGCTTGTGGCAAGTACAAGCTTTTGCCTGGCGCGGCTGAGCAGCACGTTCATGCGTTGCGGGCTCTTAACGAAGCCGAGAGCGCGCGATCCGAACATGACATTGTTGCGCGTGAGGCTCGCGACGACGACGTCGGCCTCGCCGCCCTGGAAGCTGTCGCTCGTAAAGATAAACTCTCCGTTGCTGCGCGGGCTGGCGAAGCCAAACAAAGTCTTGTCTTTCTTGATCTGTTGGTTGAGTAGGTGCTTGAACCAATTAACCTGCGCCAGGTATGGCGAAAGGATCACCAGTGTGGGGCGGCGGCCATCGCCGCTGACGACCGGATGCAAGCTTTTCAAAGCTGCTATTAAAGCCTGAGCCTCAAGGTCGTTGCGGTACGATCGCTTCACTTTCATTTCGAAATTGCGCCGTTTCGTCACGCTGAGCGGCGGGAAATCGAGGAGAACGATCGGCGCGGCGAGGCGAGGCGCGTTCGATGTAACAGTCAGCGCGCGACGCTTGACGCGATCGGAGGGAACGAGCCTTCTGTTGTAGAAAGTATTCGAGACAAGGTCCCCGATGGCGGGGTGCATACGGCTCTGCTCGAGGAGAGTATTGACGATCGTACTCGGCCGTCGCGCGTCCTTTTCCCGCTGCTCTTCGCGCTCTGCGATCGACCGGAAGGGCTCTTCAAGACGCGCTGCTGTCGCGAGCACTTCCTTCAGCAAAAGCTCGTTCGACTTGATAGTATCGAGTGCCTCGTTCACTTCTGGCGGCAGATCGGAGATGGTTTCAAGCTGCTCTTTTGCGCCCCGCAACAGCTCCGACGCGCGTTCAGCATCGTAAAACTTTTGCCGCTGGGCGGCATCGAATGGAGACAGCTGGTTATGGTCTCCAACCACGATCCTCCTGTTGCCCAGCAACAGTGCGCCGATCAGCTCCGCGCCATTGGCGCGAGCAGCCTCCTCCACGATGACCCAGTCGAACTGGTCGCCGTCGGCGATCATTTCTTCGATAATGTGGGACGACGTCGTGGCAAGCGTCACATCGGATGATCGCAGCAACAGATTTTCGGTATCGCGAAACACGCGGTCGGCAACCACCGTTTCGGACGGATCCACGGGTTGAAGGGCTTGTTTGATTTGGTGGCGTTGATTGACCATCGCACCTTCCGCAGCGTGGCCCGCCACTGAGACCGACCGGAGCAGACTAACCGAGCTCGTTCGCAGGGAGGTAACTTCGTCGGTCGGTCGCGTGCGGTCGACACGAACCACGATCTCCGGACCGCCCGCCAGGGTCTTTTTGAGTTCGTCCTCCATCTGAATCAAGGTTTCGTGGTTTTGTGCCGAGACCAGCAGCCTGGCGCCCCGTGTCTTTCCCAGAATACTCTTGACGAGATGCGAGATCAGGAAGGTCTTGCCGACGCCAGGGGGGCCGACAACGACATTGATGGATCTACCGGCGACAATCGCGTCCCATGCGGACTTTTTCGATGCATCCATATCGTCCGGCGGCGTGCTGCCGGGAGCTGCAATATCGCGCAGCGCATCGTCCAGCGCGACCTGTGCCGGATCGTCGATCGCTCTTAAGAGTTCAATATTGGTCCGCGCCGCCACGATATTCTGAAGGCGGCGGCGGATAGCGCGCTCGAATCCGCTATCGCGTCGAGGACGAAGAAAGAGAGTCTGGCCCGGCACGACCGCTTCGCTTGTCGCGAATATGTAAGTCAGGCGCCCCTCGACGATGCCGCCGGTTCCTTCATAACTGAGCTCGGGAAGCCGCTCACGGTCGCCGGCGAGCGCATCAAGGCGTGACAGCGTCCAATTCGGCTTGCCATCGTCGTACTTCAACTCGTGGCCCAGGGCGTCGTATGCCGGACGTAGTCCCATCATTTTGCGCCGGACGTCGCGCTCGTCATCCTCGCGGCATGCGATCCAGGCCAAATCGGTATCTCCATCCGATGGCGGATGAAGCACTTCGACGGGATAGATGCGAAACTGCTCGCGCAACCATGTAAAGGCTTCGAGTAGGATGAGGGCGTACCAGGTTGGAATATCGTTGGATCGTTGAGCCGCGCGGCTATTGCCACTGGCGTCGATCCACTGCTTGGCACCGGGACCAAGCTTGCGCACCCGCTCTTCAGCGCTTTTCCGGGTTCGCGCCAGATAGACCCTGTGAGAGACCTCGACGGCATCGAAGATGTGATCATCAGGCCGCCTTTTGTTGGCATTCTCGATCATGCCGACACAATCATCGATGACTTTCACGCCATAGGCGGCAAGATCGGTGACGACACGCACAAAGGCCTGATCCACAACAGCAGTACGTACCGTTGGTCCGCTGAGATCGTCTTCGACAAACCGGAGGACTGCGTCCCGGTCATCTGCCTGTATGGTGCCAGACGTGAGAGCCGGAAGGTCGCTTTGGATAACTTGAGGCGAGGGATAGAGAACGAGTTCGCCTTCGGCGCTCGATCCTGACCGGTCAAGATCGGCCACGACCTCCGTCAGCTCGCTCAGGACAATATTGCCGTCGAAAAGCTGATGGTGCGGTGGATTGGCAAGGCGATTGAGCATGCGCCGTTCGATCGGCAGCAGCGAAGGTCCGCCGCCGTCCTCGGTAAGGCCAAGGATACGGGACGCCGCCTGCCCCAGATCGCTCCAGTCCTGTCGGAACGATACGGTGCCCGAGGGCCGCAGGAGATGTCCCGCACCGCCCATATCGCCGTCGGCGATGTGCACGCACGCCTCGTAGCCGCCGAGTCGGAAATCCTCCTTCTCATCGCTATGCGAGAACATCGCATGTTCACTGATAGCGCCATGCACAATTCCCGCGTCATGGCAAAGCGCGAGTCCTTCGGCTACGCGCAGGATATTGCGCCAAAACATTTTGCGACCGGTCGTCGTAAGCAACCGGCCTTCTCGCGCTCGAACCCTGTGCAATGACCCGCTGATCGGACTGCCAGGATCGATCATCAGGATGCCGATCTCATCCTGGTCCTCGACGATTTCAAGAACCTCAACCAACAGCTGTCGTGCACGGCGCGACGACAGAACGCGCCGGACACGCCTGAGCCCGTGCGTGATGAGTCGTTTCAGGTCCTCGTCGAGCGGAGATCCGGTCTTCTTAAACAGACGAAGGAGATAGTCCTCGCCGTCGGCGATGCCGGTGGCAAAGCGAAGTTGAGAATGCCAGCCGTCGATGCCGCTGGAAAACGCAGTGTCGGCAAACGTAAACCGTGCGTCGAGCGTCGTCTTTCCTAGCTTCGGACCTCGCGCCATGGCGACGTAATCCTTTGGATAGAGTGCAACAGCGTGATTCGCATGCGGAGGATAACCATATGATCTGAAGCGAAGTTATCGACCCAAAAACCGGGATTTTGCAGGGTATTCTCAGTGTCGCGCGATCGTCTGATTCGCCAAAGATTGGACACGGTCGCGGCCCTGTTTGGTCGTCGGCCTCGTCAGTCACGGCGCCAAGCCGAGGGGGTCTTCTTTGACGCCGCGGGCGACGATCCGAAGGCTGCTGTCCGGAAGCGGCCGCTGTAGCTTCAGGGCCTCGTCCAGAGGAGCCGTCATCCAGGTCTCTACCTCGTCCGGTGTCGTTAGGATCACGGGCATGGCCTTCGGATGGATGGCGGCAACCTGGGTGTTCGGCTCTGTCGTGAGGAAAGCGTAGAGGTCGTTGGTGGTCTCGCCTTCCTTGACTTTCCGCACAGACGTCCAGTTGGTCCAGATGCCGGCGAAGCAGGCGAGGGGGCGGGTCTCGTCGAGCGCGAACCAGATATCACCGCCTTGGGCCTTGTTGAACTCGCTGAAGGAGTTGAACGGCACCAAGCAGCGATTTTCGGTACCCAGCCATCGTGTCCAATGTTTGCTCTTCACATTGCGGATGTTTGTCGTGCGGCCGTCCGGCTCCATTCTGAGCAACTCCTGAAATCCACTGCCTTGCCTTTGGCCTGCAGCTTCTCGGCTCGCTTCTTCGTGGCGTCCATCAGCGCCTTTGACGACGACGGCATTCCCCACCGCGCCGTAGCGAGTTCGCGGCCCTCGGCCCCGTTGCGTACGATCGGTGCCTGGTAATCGGGAAACACGCCGGGCATTGGCGCCAGATTGCCGACGTACCGGTTCACGACACGAAACAGAGCGCTGATCGCGGCCTGGTTGGTCGTGATCGAATAAAGATTGCACATGAGTCAGGATTCGGTTCGAGGGTGGTGCGACTGCCACGTCAACTGTAGCAGAGTCGCGGATGGACGCCGGCCCGCATTGGCGCATTTGCGGCAGCGCAGCCGGCTGGCGAGATCGTGCACGAAGGTGGTCGGCGGGTGCTTCATCGCGGCGAGGTCCACGTCGCTCGGCGTCTTGCATCGCGTGCACCTGATCTCCAGCCAGGGAAAGCCTCCGTTCACGGCCTGGTCGATGGTCGGTGATGGATCGATCGGTTCGCCGTCACTCCACATCCGCTCGTTCCAGCTTTCGCAAAGCAGCCTGTCGGCTTGCTGGATCATCGCCTCTGGTGGATGGCAAATCCCAATCTCGACGATGTCACGCGAGATCATCTCGTCGGGAAGCCAATGGTGGCCCGGCGGGCGGTGCACGACGCTAGGAACGCGGCCAACCGCGAGGCCGAAGTAACGACATAGAGCGTGGACGAGGCTAAGCAGGCGCTCGGTGAGCGCGATCCGGTATGGTGGGACAATGGCTCGCCGGATCTCGATTGCTCTGCAAAGTAGGAGCGATATCGTTGCGGTGAAAAAGACTCCAGGAGATCGACCTCGAGCGCGGGCATTCTCGCATACCGCAAGGGCCCTCGTGGGCTCGAGGTACTGCTGGTTCATCCTGGTGGTCCGTTCTGGCGCAACAAGGATGATGGCGCCTGGTCCATTCCTAAGGGCGAAATCGATGCCAACGATCCTCCGGAGAACGTCGCTCGACGCGAGTTTGCCGAAGAACTCGGCCCGAGCGCTTCGATTGGTCTTCTCCAGGCCCTGGGGGAAGTCCGACAGCGAGGAGGGAAGCGCGTCATCGCATTCGCCGGAGAGGGCCGCTTTGACCCGGCGGCGTTGATCAGCAATACCTTCGATATCGAATGGCCGCCCCGAAGCGGTCGACGGCAGAGTTTTCCCGAAGTCGACCGCGCGGAATGGTTTGATATCGAGCTCGCGCGGACCAAGATGCTGTCCGCTCAGGTAGAGTTCCTCGATCGTCTTTTGGCAATCGCGGTTGAGAGTGCCGGGAAATGAGCTTCCGGAGGAATCATTTCGGACACGCACGGCCTGTTGAGGCCCGAGGCGGAGCGAGGCCTGACGGGCGTCGATCACATCATTCATGCCGGCGACATCGGGCGCCCCGAGATCGTCGACGCGCTTCGCCGGCTCGCGCCCGTCACGGCCATTCGTGGAAACGTGGATGATGGCGAATGGGCTCGCGACTACCCCGTCTCGAACCTTGTGCGCCTGGCGGGAAAGTCGATCTACGTTCTGCACGACCTGAAGTCGCTGAAGGTCGATCCCGGCGCCGGCATCGACGTCATCGTCTCCGGGCATTCCCACGTGCCGAAGATCGACATGGTCGGTGGCATTCTCTACCTGAATCCCGGCAGCGCGGGACCTCGCCGTTTTAAGCTGCCGATCACGTTTGCGACGCTCGAACTCACGCCTGACGGCATGCGACCGGAAATCCACGACCTTGGAGGCGAGTGAGTGTCGGCGGAGGGTGCGTCAATCCTTTTGCCGGCTTTCGCCGAAGGGAAGCTCTACTTGCGCGGACGTTCTCGCTCGCGCACGACGTCCTTCGCCCGCTTGTCGAACCTGAGCCCAAGGTAGACGGGCGGGCGCAGTTCGCCCTTACTCGTCCACTCCGCGAATTTGACCTCGGCAACCAACGAGGGCCTGACCCAGGTCGTGGCGGCCTCGTCCTTCACTTTGGCAGGGAAAGGTGATTTTGGGGTCGTCAGCTTCATGAGCTTGGTGTGGAGGTCTTCCAGGACCTTGTGGCTGAAGCCAGTGCCAACATGTCCGATATAGCGCCATGTGTCGTCTTCCCGCACGGCGAGGACCAGGGCGCCGAAGTATGGTCTTGTACGCTTCGGCGCCGTGAAGCCCGCGATCACCACTTCCTGCCGCTTTGCTGTCTTGATCTTCAGCCAATCCGCCGTCCGGCTTCCGGACGCATACGGGCTGTCGGCGCGCTTCGCCATGACGCCTTCCAAACCCTTCCGCTCGGCCTCGGCGAAGAATTTCGTGCCGCTCGCTTTGCGGTGACGGCTGAAGGTGATCAGCCGGTGACGCGGCAAGATCGCTTTCAGCCGTTCCTTGCGCTCGAGCAGAGGCTGTTTGCGCAAGTCAACTGTGTTCTGAAACATGAGATCGAAGGCGCAATACAGGAGCTTCGCTTCATGACGTAGCGCGTTCTGAAGCAGCTGGAAATGCGAGACGCCGTCCTTTCCGATCGCGACGAGCTCCCCGTCGATCACGGCGTCGCCCTTCACGCCCTCCAGCGCTTTGGCGACCTCGATATAGCTGCGGCTGATGATCTTGCCGTTGCGGCTGTAGAGCGAAACCTTGCCCCGCCAGATTTCCGCGATCATCCGGAAGCCGTCGTATTTATCCGCGAAAACCCAGTCGGCGTCGTCAAACGGCGCGTTGGTGAGCGTAGCCAGCATCGGCTGTAAGCGCTTGGGCAGGGTCGACGTCCGGCTCATTCAAGGGCCAATCCTTCAGTGCGTTTTGCGTAATGCAGGGACGGCACCTTATTGCTCTAGGTGGCCAGGGCCGGTTCGATGAAGCCGGGGAGAAGCGCCTTGATGCCGATAGCCGCCGGCCTATTACGCGCGAAACGCCACTGAAGAACTCCACGCTACAGCCGATTCAAATTGGCACAGTTCGAATCGTTCCGGAACCTGCGAATCCTTGTCGCGTTGCTTCGATGTCACGACAGGAGGCACCCATGGCGGCAGCGAAGAAGAGCAAGACGGCGCGCGGACGAAAGCAGGATCGGGCGCGGGTGGCCGGCGGGCAGGACTACGAAGTGCAGTACGAGGCGAAGAAGACCGGAAAGTCGGCGCCGGCGGTGAAGAAGGCCGTCAAAAAGGTCGGTAACGCGCGCAAGCGGGTGGAGAAACGGCTGGGCCGCTGAGTCGGAGAGACGGGCTGGCGTCCCAAGGGGCTAGTCAGAGGGGCATTCAGGGCAGGTGTCACCGATTGAGTCCAGAACGTCGCGAACCGCGGCCTCCGCTGCTTGACGGGAGACGCCTTCCGGCAGGTCTCTACGGGCGATATCGAAGGCCCGCTCTCGGGCATGCGGATCGGCGCGGTCCTGCATCCAACCGTGCTCCTCGCACTCGCGGATGACGCCGGCTTCGTTCAGCACGTTGATCGCCCAACCCCGCAGGGTGCGGATCGCTGGCCGTCTCTGCTTGGTCATTAGCATTGAAGGTTCTCCCACGCTGAGACGAATCGTTTAGTCCCGCAGACGTTCCCGATCGCTAACACGCGACTGGGATTCCGGATGGTGGGATCTCGTGGTCCAAAGGCCAAATTTTCCGCCCGGCCTGGTGCCAGGGCGGGCAAGAACGAACTGAAGAAACCGTTTTCCGATCTTCAGACGTCTTATCCGTTTTGCGCGTGCGGCTGTCGCCCCACCGGGCTCTCGTGAACCGAGCCGCGGAGCGTCTCGGCCTTGCGGCTTCGATCCCTCGCGCGCGAGCAGATCACGCTCTCGCGGGGCAGAAACGAAAAGCCGGACCTTTATGCAGCAGCCACCTGCACAAAGGTCCGGCCTTGTCTTAGCGTGCCGCGATACCAAACGGCTGCAAAGGACGCTTCATATCCTTTGGGAGGTCTCGCTTTTCATCCGGGTTGCGACCCGGAGGCGGCAAAAGTTCAGTAGCCGATACGACTACTTCTTTTTCTTTGAAGTCTTCTTTGCCACCTTCTTGGTGGCTGCCTTCGCGGTCTTCTTTGCCTTCTTCGCTTTCTTGGCCATGTCGTCCTCTGTAAGAATTGGCTCTCAGTGAACATGCCCACGCCGTGCATGGACATGCGCACGAGTGAGACGATATCACAAAAGCAAAATTGATACCAAGGAGACGTGAATCCGCATTGAGTCGCTCGCCGGAGGCACTCGCTCTCAGGCACGCCGTCATTGCATGCCGGCGTTGCTATCACTGCCCTTCGGGTCGGGTGCCTTCTTAACCGGTCTCGCGACTGCACTCGGTCCCGGGTCCCGCCGCTACGCGTCGGCGCTATGCTGACCCTCCTACGGGTGCCTCTTTTGCTGCGTCCCGCGAGTGGTCTTCGCTTTCGCTCCGCCCACAGGCCTCTCGCCTGCATCACGTTCGCTCAGGTTTTGGCGCGTGCGGCAAGAGCCGCACCGGGCTCTCGTGAACCGAGCCGCGCCGCGTCTCGGGCGAGCCCCTTTCCCGAGTGCCCCCGGCGAGGAGCACCAAAGCTCTGGCCCGAGGGATCGAAGCCGCAGCCATAGCGACCCGAAGGGGCACGCGGGTCCGAGTGCAGCGACGAGACCGGTTCAATAGCGGCACCCGGGAACGGGGCAGTGATAGCGATCGCCGCAGATCGGGCCTGCGGCCTAAGGCAGATTGCGCTAGAAGCTGAGAGTAAGAGTGCAGGCTGGGTTTTTCCGTGACGGGTTACAAGCTGCGAGAGAGGCTCGTGGCGCCCGTCGCGGAGACCCGCGATGTCGAACCCTACTGCTTGCGCGCGCGTCGGCCAGGACCGGGCAAACCTCTATAACGAAATCACCGACAAGATCATTGCCGAGCTTGAGGCCGGACGCGTCCCCTGGGTTCAGCCCTGGGGTACGGCCGCGGCGAAAGCGCCGCTGGCCATGCCGAAAAACGCGTCGACCAACCGGCAATACAGTGGCGTTAACATCCTCATCCTCTGGGGAGCCGTGATCGAACGCGGATTTGCCGGTCAAAGTTGGCTCACCTTTCGTCAGGCGCTCTCGCTCGGCGGCCACGTTCGCAAGGGAGAGCGCGGCACCACAGTGGTGTACGCTGATCGTTTCGTGCCGAATGACGAAAAGCGCCGGGCGGCCGAGACCGGCGAAGACGCGCAGGCAATTCCATTCCTCAAACGATTTACTGTTTTCAACGTCGAACAGTGCGAGGAACTGCCCGACGGCATCGCAACCGCTGCGCCGCCACCGCCGGCTGGCCTGATTGACCCCACGGTTGACGCCCTGATCAAGGCCAGCGGAATTCCATTTCGCATTGGTGGAGATCGCGCATTCTACGCAACAGCCGAAGACTATGTTCAGGTCCCGCCGCCGCAGACCTATTTCGAACCGATCAACTGGCACCGTACCGCGTTGCATGAACTCGGTCATGCGACCGGGCATCCCTCGCGCCTCAATCGCGACCAGAGCGGATCCTACGGTACGAAGAAATATGCCTTTGAAGAACTGGTCGCCGAGTTGAGTTCCGCATTCAGCTGCGCGTCGCTCGGGATCGTCCCGACGGTGCGCCATGCCGACTATATCGGCTCCTGGCTTGAAGTCCTGCGCGAAGACAGTCGGGCCATCGTGCGGGCCGCCTCACAGGCGAGCAAGGCCGTGGACTATTTGCTCGGCTTCGTTCCCGGGTCCATTGAGCTTCCGTCGCTGGATTCGGTTGTCGCCGATCACGAGACGGCGTGATGCTTGGCCTGGTGGCTGCGCGAGAGTGAGAGGACGGGAGGCTGTTCGCGACGGGTTGGAAGCCCAGAGAGAGACTCACGGCCGCCCGTCGTGGAGAGCCAAGATGACGAAAGCCCTCCAAAAGATCACGCTGTCGCCTTCCCGGGACATTCGCTTCAGCAAACTCGTGCTCAGCCAGTCGAACGTTCGCCGCGTCAAGGCCGGTGTTTCGATCGAGCAGCTAGCCGAGAGCATCGCGCAGCGTAGGCTTCTGCAAAGTCTAAGTGTCCGGGCCGTTGTTGATCCGGATGGCAACGAGACCGGCATGTTCGAGGTGCCGGCGGGCGGCCGGCGATATCGCGCTCTGGAGCTCCTGGTGAAACAGAAGCGGATGTCCCAGACGCAGGCGGTGCCGTGCGTCGTTCGCGAAGGTGGCATCGCCGAGGACGATTCGGTGGCGGAGAACGATGAGCGGGGGGGGCCTGCATCCGCTTGATCAGTTTCGGGCCTTCCAGACACTGCGCGATCTCGGCATGAGCGAGGAAGACATTGCCGCGCGCCATTTCGTGAACCCTGCAATCGTCAAGCAGCGCCTGCGCCTGGCGTCGGTCTCGCCGAAGCTGCATGAGGTCTATGCTGAAGACGGCATGACGCTCGAGCAGCTCATGGCGTTCTCGGTCACGGCCGATTACGCCTGCCAGGAGCAAGTCTGGCAGAATGTCAGCCGTTCCGGCTATGACGAGCCTTACCAGATCCGGCGCTTGCTCACCGAGAACACCGTACGGGGGTCCGATCGCCGCGCCCAATTTGTGGGCCTTGATGCCTATCAGCACGCGGGTGACGGCGTTCTGCGGGATCTGTTCGAGCACGACGACGGCGGCTGGCTTCAGGACGTCGTCCTGCTCGACCGCCTCGTAACCGAAAAGCTCAAGGCCGAGGCTGAGACGATTGCCGCCGAAGGCTGGAAGTGGATATCGGTCGCCGTAGACTTCTCCTACGGTCACACTCAAGGCCTACGGAAGATCGAAGGCAAGCCTGTCAATCTCTCGCCTGAGGAGCAGGCCACTATCGATGCCCTGAATGCCGAGCAGGCCAAGCTGGAAACCGATTACCAGGATGCGGACGAGCTGCCCGAGGAGATCGATCAGCGTCTCGGCGAAATCGAGTCGGCACTGGCGGTGTTCGAAGATCGGCCGATGCTTTACGAACCGGCGGAGATCGCCCGATCTGGTGTCTTCACCAGCATCGATAACGAGGGACGTCTCTCCGTGGACCGGGGTTACGTGCGGCCGGAGGACGAACTGCCGGCAACCGGTCCTGATGTTGTGCAGGGCGCCGAAACGTCGTCGATCGAAGGTCAAGAAGAGGGCTCTTCCGTCCAGTGCACGGTGATCGCGGTCGCGGGTAGTGCTCCTGATGCTGAAGAAGATGATGAGGACGCGGCCAGGCCTCTGCCGGATCGGCTGATCACCGAGCTGACGGCGCATCGTACGCTGGCATTGCGGGATGCACTGGCAGAAAATCCGGCGATCGCGTTCCAGGCAGTGCTGCATAACTTCGTGCTGACGGCCTTTTACCGGTTCGCGTCGTCCGGGAGCTGCCTTGAGATCGGCCTTCGCACGCCGAACTTTCCAGCTCAAGCTCCGGGGCTGAGAGAAAGCGTCTCCGCTAAGGCCGTCGAGGCGCGACATGAGGTCTGGAAGGCACGGTTGCCGAAGAGCGAGAACGATCTCTGGGGTGCACTGTCAGCTCTTGATGGCGATGCACAGGCATCGCTATTCGCCCATTGTGCATCATTTGCCGTCAACGCCGTCTATGAGCCGGCGAATCGCTACAATCAGGGGCGCGTCTCCGCCAATGGCGTTCGCACGCGTCTTGACCAAGCTGAGGTGCTGGCCCGCGCGGTCGGGCTCGACATGGTGCAGGCCGGCTGGCGACCGACCGTCGACAACTATCTCGGCCGGGTCACCAAGCCGCGAATTCTGGACGCGGTGCGGGAAGCCAAGGGCGAGTCGTCGGCACAACTGATCGATCATCTGAAGAAGGCCGAGATGGCAAAGGAGGCCGAGCGCCTTCTGGATGGCTCGGGCTGGTTGCCGGAGCCGCTGCGTCTCGTCGATCTCAATGCGGCGCCAGTGGAGCAGGAGGGCGGAGCAGGCCCGCTGCCAGAATTCCTCGCCGACGAGGAGGATCCGGAGAACGCCGGCGACGATGATCCGCAACAGCTCGACGCGGCTGAGTGAACATCATCGAGCGGGATGGCTAGGGCCATCCCGCAGTTGCTTGGGGACCTGTGTACAGCGCCGGTTCCCATTCTTATGGGCGAGGGCTGAGAGGGAGAGCCGGGCCGGGAGGGGTTTGAGCCGTCGGGGTCGGAGGAGAGCGCCTGGTGGTTCGACCCATTCCTGCTCTCCGAAAGAACCCTGCCATGACCGAATCTCTTGCCGGCGGTGTCGCCACGCCGCTCTCCATGCGTGCCACTGCAAATCTCACCTCTGCCGCTATTAGGGCCGCGCGACAGGTCCTGACCGAGCTCGAACGCGGCCGTCGCATCGATGCAGCTGTTCTGCGTACCGCTGTGGAGTCTGCCTTCAGCGCCCCGGACACGGCCGGCGCCTGGAACTGGAAGACCGCCTATGACGTCTGCGAGGCGGCAACCGTTCTGTTTCTTCGCAAGTTCGGACCGGCCATACGGGCCAGGGCTGGCTCGACTGCCGCCATGCTGCCGATGCTCGCGAAGGTCGCGAGCTGTTTGCCGACCCACACGCGGCGTTCCGAGGACAGCCAGGTACTTCAGCAATTCTCGACGCCCATTCCGTTGGGACTGGTCGCATGCAGTGCAGCCGGCATTACATCGGTCGATCGCGTTCTGGAGCCTTCCGCGGGGACGGGCTTGCTCGCCGTCTTTGCAGAGCTCGCCGGGGGCGCCTTGATGTTGAACGAGTTGGCCGAGACCCGGGCGGGGTTGCTCGAGCATCTGTTCGCGGGCGTTAACGTCACGCGGTTCGATGCTGCTCAGATCGATGACCACCTCGATGTGAGTGTCGCGCCGAGCGTCGTTCTGATGAACCCGCCGTTTTCCGCGGTGGCGAATGTCGATCGACGGATGGCTGATGCGGCTCTCCGTCACATCACTTCAGCGCTCGCGCGTCTTTGCGACGGTGGACGCCTCGTCGCCATCACTGGCGCCAGCTTCGCACCGGATAACCCAGCATGGCGAGAAGCCTTTGTGCGGCTCCAGGAACGCGGGCAGGTCGTTTTTTCCGCCGCGATCGACAGCACCATCTACGCGAAGCACGGAACACTAGTCGATACACGGCTGCTTGTGATCGACAAGCTGGCCGCTGCCGATCCAACGGCCTTTCCCGCATCGCCAGGCTTGGCGGCCGACGTCGCCACTTTGCTTGGCTGGGTGAGCCTGCATGTGCCTCCAAGGCTGCCTGTCGCCACGCCATCGGAGATCGCGGCTATCGGGCGGCCTGCGAAGTCGCGATCGACCGGCGCCGTTGCACCGCGCTTATCGTCTTCTTCGATAGGCGCAGCGCCAGAAGGCGTCGAACTTGCGTACGAAACGGTCGAATGGTCGCCGCCGGAAGGCACCCGGCTCACCAATGCGCTTTACGAGGAGTACGGATTGCAGTCGATCCGTATTCCTGGATCGTGCGCACACCCGACCAAACTCGTGCAATCCGCGGCGATGGCTTCCGTTGCGCCACCGAAGCCTTCCTATCGTCCGCACCTGCCGGCCAATGTTATGGCAGACGGAGTTCTATCGAATGCCCAGCTCGAGAGCATCATCTATGCAGGTGAGGCGCATTCTGAGTTTCTCGCGGGCTCCTGGACGGTCGACGCAACCTTTGATGTTGTGGCCGCCGCGCGCGATGACGCGGAAAATGCCGTCCGCTTTCGCCGCGGCTGGTTTTTGGGCGATGGCACCGGGGCGGGCAAGGGGCGGCAGGTCGCGGAGATCCTGCTCGACAACTGGCTCAAGGGCCGTCGTCGTGCGGTCTGGATCAGCAAGTCCGACAAGCTGATTGAAGATGCGCAGCGCGACTGGTCCGCACTGGGCATGGAGCGATTGCTTGTTACGCCGCTTTCGCGGTTTCGCCAGGGTACCCCGATCCGGCTCTCGGAAGGCATCCTATTTACCACCTACGCTACGCTACGGACCGACGAGCGTGGCGAAAAGCTTTCGCGTGTCAGACAGATCGTTGAATGGTTGGGCGCCGATTTCGACGGAGTGATCGTCTTCGACGAGAGCCACGCCATGCAGAATGCGGTCGGGGGCAAGGGCGAGCGCGGCGACCAGGCGGCCTCTCAGCAGGGGCGCGCGGGCTTGAGGCTCCAGCACGCGCTGCCGAATGCTCGCGTCGTTTATGTATCGGCGACGGGCGCAACCACGGTCCACAACCTCGCTTATGCCCAACGCCTCGGTCTTTGGGGCGGCTCCGACTTCCCGTTCGCCACACGCGCCGAATTCGTCGAAGCGATCGAGGAGGGTGGAGTCGCGGCCATGGAGGTGCTCGCGCGTGACCTGAAGGCGCTCGGCCTCTACGCGGCCCGCTCGCTTTCCTATGAAGGCGTCGAATACGACCTCGTCGAGCATCAGCTTACGCCGGAGCAGGTTCGCATCTACGACGCCTATGCAGATGCGTTCAGCATCATCCATAACAACCTCGACGCGGCGATGCGGGCCGCCAACATCACCGGCGAAACCGGAACGCTGAACGGGCAGGCGAAATCCGCGGCCCGATCCGCCTTTGAAAGCGCCAAACAGCGCTTCTTTGGCCATTTGCTGACCTCAATGAAGACGCCGTCGCTCATCCGGTCGATCGACCGCGATCTCGCCGCCGGCCACGCCGCTGTCATCCAGATTGTTTCAACGGGCGAAGCGCTGATGGAGCGCCGGCTCGCCGAGATCCCGACCGAAGACTGGCGCGACGTTCAGGTCGACATCACCCCGCGCGAGTATGTGCTCGACTATCTCGCCCATTCCTTCCCGGTCCAGCTCTACGAACCATTCGCCGACTCTGAGGGCAACCTCTGCTCTCGGCCTGTCTATCGCGATGGGCAGCCGGTCGAGAGCCGGGAAGCCGTCGCACGACGCGGCCGCCTCATCGAGAAACTCGCCTCGCTGCCTCCGGTCCCCGGCGCGCTGGATCGAATCGTGCAGCAATTCGGCACCGACATCGTCGCCGAAGTGACCGGCCGCTCGCGCCGCATCATTCGTAAGGGCGATCGGTTGGTGGTCGAAAACCGAGCCGGTTCGGCCAATCTCGCTGAGACATCGGCCTTCATGGACGACCTCAAGCGTATCCTCGTGTTCTCCGACGCAGGCGGCACGGGGAGGAGCTACCATGCCGAGCTCTCGGCCCGGAATCGCCGCTTGAGGGTCCATTATTTGCTCGAGCCCGGCTGGAAGGCCGACGCCGCGATTCAGGGGCTCGGCCGCACAAACCGGACCAATCAGGCACAGCCGCCGCTGTTCCGTCCCATTGCGACCGACGTGAAAGCCGAAAAGCGCTTTCTCAGCACCATTGCCCGACGGCTCGACACGTTAGGGGCCATTACGCGCGGCCAGCGCCAGACAGGAGGGCAGGGCCTGTTCCGGCCCGAGGACAATCTCGAAAGCCAGTACGGGCGTGACGCGCTGCGTCAGCTCTATACGCTGCTTGTGCGAGGCAAAGTCGATGGCTGTTCGCTCGAACGGTTCGAGGATGCGACCGGCCTGAAGCTCATGGATGCCAATGGGCTGAGGGATGACCTGCCGCCGATCACCACCTTCCTCAACAGATTGTTGGCACTCACTATCGATCTACAGAATGTGCTGTTCACCGCCTTCGAGCAGCTGTCGACCGCTCGGATCGAGGGCGCGGTCGCGTCGGGTACCTACGACGTCGGCCTGGAAACGCTCCGCGCTGAAAGCTTCGTCGTCGCCGACCGGCGGACGATCTATGACCATCCTGGCACCGGCGCCGAGACCCGGCTGCTCACGGTCGCCCAGCGGCAGCGCAATCATCCGGTGAGTCTGGATGACGCTCTTGCACGTCTTTCCGATCGTCAGGCCGTCCTGCTCGTCAATGAGCGCTCGGGACGAGCCGCCGTGCAGGTCCCTGCGGCGAGCGTCATGCTCGATGATGGCGAGATCGAGCGGCGCGTCCGTCTGATCCGGCCGATGGAGCAGCACCGGGTCGCCCTAAGCATAATGGCAGAAAGCCATTGGGACGAAGCGGATCGTGAACGCTTTGCCTCGGCCTGGCTGGCGGAACTTGCGGAGGTGCCCGAGTTCACGGAAATCACGATCCACGTCGTGGCGGGCTTGCTGCTCCCGATCTGGAAGCGGCTGCCGAACGAATCAACCCGCGTCTATCGGCTCCAGACCGATGCGGGCGAACGCATCATCGGACGCAAGGTTTCCGCGGCGTGGGTCGAAAGCGTCCTTGCAACGGACGCGCCTGCGCTGACACCAGGCGCTGCCTTTGCCGCGCTGATGGAGGGACGGACCGTCCTCGATCTTGCGGAGGGGCTCCAGCTTCGCCGCGTCCGGGTGATGGGCGCGTATCGCATCGAGCTGTCGGGATTCAAAGACACGATGCGCGATCGCCTCCGTGCTTACGGCCTCTTTGGGGAGATCATCTCCTGGAAGCTGCGCATGTTCGTGCCCACGGACGCGAGCGGTGTCGAGATCCTGTCGAATGTACTCGACAGCTATCCGGTTGCGCGCATCAGTGATCGGGAGGCGGCGTGATGTCCCGCGATGCTTCCGAACTGGCACGCCGCCTCTCGCGCGAGGCCGAGGCGGTGTGCCGACACTATCTCTCCAATGGCAGGCGAGCGGGGCGGTACTGGCTGGTCGGCGACGTCCACAACACGCCGGGCCGCTCGTTGTTCGTACGGCTCCAGGAATCGCCGAAGGGACCCGCTGGGAAATGGACCGACGCCGCGACCGGAGAACATGGCGATCTCCTCGACATCATCCGCGAAAGTCTGGCCTTGCGAGACTTTCGCGAGGTCGCTGAGGAGGCGAGGCGCTTTCTAAAGCTACCGCGTTCTGAAGAGCAACCAGCTCAGAAACCTATTCGTCCAGTAGTGCCGGCCGGATCGCAGGAAGCCGCTCGTCGGCTCTTTGCGATATCCAGTCCGATCGAGGGGACGGCGGCTGAAACGTACTTGCAGCGTCGCGGAATAGCCCGCATCCACCATGGTGGCAGCCTCCGCTTCCACCCGCGTTGCTACTATCGGCCGGACGAGCATTTGCCGACCGAAACCTGGCCGGCGATGATAGGCTCTGTCACGGACCTCGAGGGACGGATCACCGGCGTGCATCGCACCTGGCTAGATCCAGACGGCTTTGATCGCGTGCGGCTCGGCAAGGCTCCGATCGACACACCACGACGCGCAATGGGCGACCTTCTGGGCAACGCCGTTCATTTCGGCGTGGTCGATGACGTACTTGCTGCCGGCGAGGGGATCGAGACCATGCTGTCACTGCGTTACGCACTGCCGACCTTGCCCATGGCGGCTGCGCTTTCGGCCAATCACCTCGCAGCCATGTTGCTGCCGTCTGGCCTGCGTCGGCTCTATATCGCCCGCGATGACGATGCTGCCGGAGATGCCGTACAGGCGATTCTCACGCAGCGAGCGGAAGCCGTCGGCGTTGAAGCGATCCCGCTGTCGCCCCGGCTGGGGGACTTCAACGAAGATCTGCACCTCTTCGGGATCGATGCCATCCGAGTACGCTTGCGGCTTCAACTCGTACCAGAGGACGTCGCGCGCTTCCTGCATTCTCCGACGGTAGCCGCGGAATAGCCCCGGCGCTTCCATCGGGGTCGACAGCTCGGTCATAGCAAGGCCACTGCCGGAAGAGGACGCGACCACGGCCTTCTAGAGGGCGATTGGACGGCAAGCGGCTCGGGCCGGCAATGGCTGCGGCCGGCTATTTTCCGCCGCGCGCCGGCGATTAGCCATCTGAGCGGCGCGCTTTGCATCGCGAAGCAAAATAGCCGGCCTTTGCCATCCTCCGCGGCGCTTCGGCCCTCCGCTCTGCTCCGGGTTCTGGCCCGTTCCGCCTGCCGTCTGAGTGATCGCCACGAAGGCCGCGATGGTCGCGGCCGATCCGGCAAAGGATCGCCTCCATGACCGACCACGACGACATCGAACCGCCGCACGCCGCATCTCCGACCGAACATGTTCTTACCGAATTGCAGCTCTTCGGTTACCGCCCCTTCGACGACCAGCCCGATCCACGGCCGCTTCCCGAGGCCAGGATCATTACCGGTGCCGTCGCTGACATCTTCGATGCCCTGGTCGCCACGTTGAGCGACACGCGGCTCGAGCCGGACCTTGACGATCTGCTCTGGTCTACTGTCAACCTGTTCCACCGAGCCGTCGACCGCATCGGGCGTCAACTTGACGACAACGAACAGGCGCAGCAGAAGAGCCAGCGCGAGCAGGACGGCTCCGAAGTTCGATCCGTCGAACTCGAGCGCGTGACGGCGGAAGGCATCACATTGATCGAGCGGCGCGACTGCCTGGAGCTCTTCCGTGATCGGGCCATCGAGCGCTTCGAGACGCACACCGGCTCATTCTGGCGCCCCCGATCGGGAACGCTGGTGGACCATCGTACGCTGACCGCAGCGATGATCGACTCCCGCGACTTCATCGCGGCGAAGCGCCGCGCCGAGACCGAGGTCATGCTGCCCGCTGGGCCGAAGATCGCGCTCACCGGAGGGCTCGACTTTAACGACCACAACCTCATCTGGGACCGCCTCGACAAGGTTCATGCCAAGCATTCCGACATGGTCCTGCTCCATGGTGGCTCCCCGAAGGGCGCTGAACTGATAGCCTCGAAATGGGCGACCACCCGCAAGGTACCTCAGATCGCCTTCAAGCCAGACTGGACGAAGCATGCCAAGGCCGCACCGTTCAAGCGCAACGACGCCATGCTCGAACTCCTGCCGATCGGCGTCATGCACTTCCCGGGCACGGGAATTCAGGACAACCTTGCCGATAAGGCGAAGCGCCTCGGCATCCCCGTCTGGAGGTTCGGCGGCGCGTGAGCGCCGTCTTCTCGATTTCCATCGAAGCGAAATTGCTCGCGCCGCAACTCCGCCTCGTTTCGGTCTCATATCCAGAGTTGCGCCGTGGTGGTGGTGGAAGGCGCGACCAGTACATCTATGCACATGGAGCCACCACCATGCTCGCTATTGGGCTTGTTCTCAACACACTCGGCATCGGCTTGTTCTGCTGGGCGATCTTTACGCTCGCTGTGTATGCATTGCCATTTTTCGTCGCACTGAGTATCGGGATCACGGCGTATCAGCGCGGCGCCGGCCTCGTTGGCACCCCGCTTATCGCAACGGCCGGCGGTACGCTGACGCTCGTGCTAGGCCAGGTCGCCTTTGCTGCTACTCGGTCTTCCGCCTTGCGTATCGCGATCGCGACAGCATTCGCGGTCCCTGCCGCCGTCGCCGGCTATCATGTGGTATTCGCCCTGTCCCAGATCGGAGCGCCTTCACTCGCTGGGCGTGACGTCTTCGCTTGCCTGGGCGCAGTTTGCATTGGCCTTACGTCATGGACGCGCTTGATGGTGTTGGCGAAGCCCCGTCCGTTCGAGCCGGGTGAGGTGGTGGAGAACCCGTCCTAACGCGTTCTTATGGCCGCATGGCCCGAGGGGCTGACCGTTTTCCGCCCTCCGTCGAACAGGTGCGCGTAGATCGGCGCGTTAAAGGAAGGCTGATCGAAACCTGAGCGCGGGAAGGGCCGTCCTCCTCGGAACACCTCGATCAAGCTGCCGGCATTCGGTCTGGCCCACACAGCCGCGTCGGAGCGGTTTTATCTCGATCCGTTCTTGGGGAGACGATTCCGCCCTTTTGCAGCAGATTGTTTCTCTTTCTGCGCCAAATCGTTTCGACCGCTTGTTCATCAAAACCGAGATAGCCACGCTTCTCCGTAAGATTGTGGTTCAGCACGCGGACGCACGTGGCCTCGTTGATGGCTTGATCTGGCCGAAGACCGGCTTCGCCTCGATCGTCTGAGCCGCAACGCCGTTGATGCGACTTTCTTCCCCTGGGCTTCGCCCATTCCTCGCGAGACAAGAAAGTCGCCACAACGACGTCCTCCGCTGCGCTACGGCCCGACCGGGTGCGTCGCCGATCGTCCTCGGCCCTAGATCGCCATCGAGGCTGCGGTGGTCGCGGGCTCGAAACACAACAGGAGAAGTGACATGGCTAACATCGGTTCTTTCAAGAAGGTCGGCAACGAATTCCAGGGCGAGATCGCCACCCTGAGCCTGAAGGCCAAGGGCGTCCGCATCGTCGCCGAGACCAACCGCTCCAATGACAACGCGCCCAGCCACCGCATTTATGTGGGCCGGGCGGAGATCGGCGCAGCCTGGTCGAAGCGTTCCGAGGAAGGCCGCGACTACCTCTCGCTCAAGCTCGACGACCCTTCGTTCAACGCGCCGATCTACGCGAACCTGTTCGACGAAGAGGGCGGTGAAGGCTACACCCTGCTCTGGTCGCGGCCGCGCAAGACCGGCGAGTAAGAACGCCCCCATCAAGCCCCGTCCGACCAAATCGGACGGGGTTTCTTAGCTAAAAGCCTGCCCAGAGCGTAACGCCATTCGCAGCTGCCTGGCCCATCCACGAAACTGCGCTCTGTCTCCCGGGCGCCGCTCATCGCAACAGAGCGGACCAGATTTGCTCAATCTGAGTTTTTTCGCATTGTGACTCTAACGCGACATCTGCCGCTTGTTCGCCGGACTCAGTCAGATGCAGGCAGGTGGTCAGCTAGTCGCGCAGCCTCCATCTTCATGGCTTCGATCGCCAGGTGTTGCGCCTTGGTATCGAAACGGCTTCTCAAACCGGATACAGACAAGGCGCCGCGCAACCGGCCCGCATTGTCGATGACCGGCACCGAAGCGGCGGCGACGTCTGCGTCGCGCTCACCCAACGAGATATAGAAGCCGTCCTCTCGAATCTGCGCTCCTGGCGGCCACTTCGGCGCCGTGTAGGCGCGCAGAACGCGCCCCGCGGCCCCGCGATCGAGCGGGAGCCGTTCTCCCTCTTCAAGATGGTGTCGAACCGCGCGCGGCGAATTCTGGCGATACAGGCAGATGCGCTCGTCGCCGTCGCGGACATAGAACGAGACGCTCTCCTGGGTCGTATCGACGAGGCGGCGCAGAACCGGCCGGATGAACTCGCCGAGGTCGAGGCCGCGCCGGTAAATTGCTCCAAGACGCCACAACTCCGGTCCGAGCCGGTAGAGCTTGTCCTCTCCTCTCTGCAGGAAGCCGCAGGCTTCGAGCGATGCGGTCAAACGCAAGACCGTGCTCTTATACAAGCCGGTGCTTTGCGAGATTTCTGTCAGGCTCATCTCTCGGCGCGTTTCGGAGAAGGCGCGCAAGATGTTGAGTGCGCGCTCGACCGACTCCGCGCCGTCCCTGGTCATCGAAAATCGCCTACAGGTTCTGTATTACAGAACTTAGTTTGCGTGACGTCAAAAATCAACCTGAAATACCGAATGTATTGGGTTCTTCACAATAGAACCGCCTTGACTCATGCATGAACTCGGGAGCAATGGCGTCGGCCATCAATTTGCTCGACGACGTCCATGGAGGCGCCGGCCAACAATGCATGGAGCTGTACGCCGACATCGCTCGACGGATGAGTGAAGGTACGGCGCTTGTAGCGGCGACGCAGGCTGGTATCGCCGCCTTCACTCGAGGCACACGGGAAAATCTTGCCCGGTTTCGGCCATCGCTTTCACCCGATCGACCCTCGCTCGCCGAGGCCCCTATCGCTGTTCGATGCCGCTCGTGAGGGCGTGATTTCCGGCAAGATTGCCGACATTGGCCGCGCGGTAGAAGCCCATCTGGAAAAGGGCAAGGGCCGCAAGGTCCCGCTGAACATCGACAGGTCCACCGCCGTCATCTACTCCGAACTCGGTTTCGCGCCGCCACTCGGGCGAGGACTTTTCATCTTGTCGCGCTCGGTCGGCATTCTCGCGCATGCCTGGGAGCAGAAGCAGCAGGGCGGTCGTATCAAGGGGCCGATGCCTCCAGGCGTTCCCTATTCCTACACAGGCAAGCCACCACGCGACTTCAGCCCAGCTAACGATCGTGAACCAAGCGCCAAAAGAAGCGCGGTCACCAAATATCCTAGGGAGCACTAAATGTCGTCCATTGATGTCGCGCCGCAGGCCGTTCTAAAGTCAAACTTGCTCAAGAAAGCGCTCGGCCAGTGGCGGCTCCTGGTCTGCATTCTCGCGCCGGCGATCGTGATGCTCTCCCCGATCCCTGCCGGGCTGACGGTAGAAGCATGGCGTCTGTTCGCGGTCTACGTTGCAGCCATCCTGGGCTTCATTCTGCGGCCATACAATGAGCCGGTGGTCATCCTTGCGGTTGCAGCGGTATACTAGGGACTTCCTGCAATCGCCTCGTTCATACCTATTGCGGCGCAATCGTTGTTAGCAGCGTGCAATGGGGGGCATCTGCTTTCGCCCAAAACCCGCAGAGGTCCTTCGACGAGCAGACGATCTTTTGGGCGCCCGAGGTTCTAGCGGCGGTCGTTCCGGTGCCGGTTGCCTTGACGGCCGATCTCGGCTCCGCGTCTCCCACTGCTCGAGTTAAAGCTGGCCAAGTGCGCCGCGCCGGCTGGCATCGTGCTGCGCGTCGGTGCGGTAGATCACCGTGTCTGTCCAAAGAGCCGCCGCTGCTCGGCGCGTCATACACAGCCGAATTGCCGTTTGATGGGGATTTCGGCGCACGTGCGTATGCAGTCACGCGATCAATGGACGCGCGGCGGGTCCTGCATTTCACGAATTATCTAAACAACGCCGCGAACGGCTGAGCGCCGCGATTCGCGCTCTCGACGCGCATAGCGCCGGCGGAAGCTATCGCGTTTTCGCCGAAGTGCTGTTCGGCAAAAAGCGCATCCCCGATCGCGCCTGGAAGACGTATGATCTGCGCAATCGAACAATCCGCTTGATGCAAGGCGGCATCACGTTGATGCGCGGTAGTTACCGCAAACTGTTGCGGCCCGGGCGCAAGGACGAGTAGCGCAGTCCCCAGGGGTGCCGAAAATCGTATCCCCAACATTCAGCATCCCGCTCCGAGATCCTGCTCCTCCATGATGACCGCACACACGCCGGCTTAGCCAAGCCTAGTGCGCTGTCCTCCTGGAGTTCTCAAATGTCCGATCCGATAGCCGGTCTTCCCCCGCGCTTCCTGCGAACACCTGAGGCCGCGCGGTATCTTGGCCTATCCGGTCGCACGCTGGAGAAGCACCGCACGTACGGTACTGGACCGACCTATCGGAAAATTGGCGGACGTGTCGTTTACGCCGTCGATGACCTGAAAGCGTGGGCCGACCGGGGCGCCAAGACGTCGACGTCCGATCCCGGCAAGGGAACTGTGCTGCCGGCCAAGAAGCATCCTGCACTGCGCCCGTATGCAGGCCAGGAACGACGCTGATTGCCGCGTGAGAGCAACGAACCATGCGGCGCAAACATCATTCAGAGCGCGACCAGCTTGAGCTCTTTCGGGCGCTGCCCGGCGATCTCGCGCCGCGCGACGCGCAGGATCTGATGGCTTATCCGTTCTTTTCCCTCGCAAAGACCAAGCGGATCGTGCCGATCGATTTCCGTGCCGGCGCGATTGCAATTCGTGTCGAAGCCGTGCCGGAACATGGCATGGCAACCATCTGGGATGCAGACGTTCTGATCTGGGCCGCTTCCCAGATCGTCGAAGCCCGTGACGCCGGGTTGAAGACGTCGCGCCTGATGGCCGGAACGCCTTACGAGATTCTGACGTTCGTGGGCCGCGGCACCAGCGCGCGTGACTACGACCGGCTGAAGGCGGGTCTCGACAGACTTCAGTCAACGACCGTGCTGACTTCCATCCGCCAGCCGGCAGAACGACGGCGACACCGCTTCTCCTGGATTAACGAATGGAAGGAGACGGCAGATGCAAACGGTCGGCCATTTGGGATCGAGTTGATCCTGCCGGATTGGTTCTACGCTGGAGTCATCGATGATGCCCTCGTCCTGACGATCGACCGCGCCTATTTCGAGCTCACGGGCGGGCTTGAGCGGTGGCTCTACAGGCTCGTGCGCAAGCACGGTGGACGCCAGGACGGCGGCTGGAGTTTTGATCTTGTGCACCTCCATGCCAAGTCCGGCATCCTCTCGCCGCTCAAGCATTTTGCATACGACCTACGTCAGATCGTCCAGCGCCAGACATTGCCCGGCTACCAGCTCGTGCTCACGCGCGATTCTGATGGCACCGAGCGACTCAACTTCGCGCCAGCGCCTTTTGATCCCTTAACGGCACGTCTGCGCCGGCGCGGTCTCATTCGAAATTCGGAGGACAACCTGTGAATCAACTCGTGCTATCGGGGATCGCAACCCTCGTGCTATCGGGAACCCGATCCTCGTGCTTTCGGGGACCGGAATCGACCTTAAGGGCTTGTTTCCCCGAGCTTTCCAGTCGCTCTAACTTTACTAACCAGAAATCCTTTGGATTTCTTCTAACGGACCACGCCGAAAGCGGAGTTGGTGGCGCTCGGCAACGGCCGTCCGACAGGCCAGCCTGCCTTTGTAGGCCATACACACTCTCCACCGAGCCCCAAGCTCACGGTTGCCAACTCCAGCGTCACGGAGCGGCGGCATGAGCGATCTCACGGAAGTGGAAGTGCTGTGGCTCGAGAAGCGTATTGAAAACCGGATTCGGTTCGGTCGCATCGTCAAGGAACGGAAGCTTGATCGCCACCGGCGCGTCCTGTCATTTGCGCCCGGCAGCATCTTTGCTTTCATCCGGTGGACCTCCAACGACTTTGGGGCAATCATTTCGCGGATCGACATCTTGCGCGCGGTCCCTCCGGGACAGCGCTGCTCGACCGTTCCTTATGTGACACCCGGCGGAGAAATTTTGCTGCGTCTGTCCGGTTCGCCGAAGGTCGAGCGCGTGCTGCAGATGACCGATGCCGTTGAGGCATTCGGCATCGATCCCGCTGATGTCGCGCCTGATCATTGGCATCACGTTCATAACCGTCTGTCCGTCAATGAAAACCCGCGCCCCTACACGAAAGCCCGCCACCAGGCCTGGCTTCATCGCCAAAAGGTGATGCGATGACGGACCGCCCAATAATGTTGGCCGTGACGATTGGGGTCGCTGCTGCCCTCATCGCGACGATCGTGCTGGAGCCGCTTCCGCTTTACATCTGGAACGCATCCGCGAGCGTGCCGATCGGTCTCTACCGCCTCCGGCCGGCGGACCAATTCCGAGTCGCTGAATTGGTCGCCGTGCAGCCGCCGGAGCCGCTTGCGACCTTCCTCGACCTTAACGGCTATTTGCCCATTGGCGTCCCCATGCTGAAGCGCGTGCTCGCCCTTCCCGGGCAGACCGTTTGCAGAACCGGCCTCACGATTTCGGTCGATGAGGTGGCGGCGGGCGAGGCGCGGGACCGCGACGGACGCGGCCGGCCGCTGCCGAAATGGCAGGGCTGCCGCGTCGTCGGCGACGGAGAGCTGTTTCTGATGAACTGGCAGTCCGACGACTCCCTGGATGGCCGATATTTTGGATTCTTGCCTGCGTCGGCGGTGATCGGCCGTGCGCTGCCCGTGTGGACGTGGGAGGAGTGATCGTGCGTGTTCCACGGTCTTACCCAGCCATTCCTCTGTTCGATCGATCACGGGGCGATTCCTCCGTCCCGGCCAACGCTTGCCGCGCGGACGCGCGCCGCGGCAGTCCAGGGCGGCCGCATGGCGGGCGCGAAGCAGCTTTACCCGGGACGGGCGCGAGCACGATGGCATGCCTGGCTCGGTCTGGCGTGCGTGTTTGGGCTGTCGTGTCGCTGCTGCTTGTTTTCGCTGCATCGGACAGTGCCGCTCTAGCCGAGAGTGGATCGGCATTAGCTCAAGCGGTTGTTCAGGCGAGCAACCCGTTTCGAGCTTTCGTCGATGAAGCCTCGAAGCGTTTTGCAATTCCGGTGAACTGGATCGGTTCGGTCATTAACGTCGAAAGCGCTGGAGACGTGCACGCCAAGTCGCCCAAAGGCGCAATGGGCCTGATGCAGATCATGCCGGCGACCTGGGCGAAACTTCGCGAGCGCTACAATCTCGGGAATGACCCCTACGATTCGCACGACAACATTCTGGCCGGTACGGCGTACTTGCGCGAACTGCTCGATCGGTATGGCTCGCCTGGCGTGTTTGCCGCGTACAATGCGGGGCCATCTCGCTATGAAGAGCATCTCGCGGGCGGCCCTCTTCCAGGCGAGACGCGAGCATACGTCGCAAAGCTTGCAGATCTGCTTGCCATCGAACTGCCGCCGAGGTGGGCGTCCAGTGGACAGTCATCAGCAGCTGCAACGCTATTCGTCACGCGATCCGATCTCATGAAAACGCGCGATCGGTTGCTGGCGCTCATGCCGCCGAGCGGTGTCACGACCGCAATCTCGGGCGGCGATGTATTGCCCATAGTCCCTCGGCCTATTGGCATGTTCGTCCCTCGATCGGATTCGGGAGCATCGCGATGACCAAGTGCGCGGGTTCGCAAGCTGATGGCGTATGGGCGATGCCCTCGGCCCGCGCTCTACTCGTCGCTTCGCTCCTCACCGAGCCACCCTTCGGGTGTCTCGGCCCTTCGGGTAACGATCGCTATCGCAAGCGCTCGGAAGCATTGGGGGCTTCGCGACTTGGATGCCAAGTCGCGGCGGCTCTTTCGGCGACCAGGAGACCACGACGGCAGGACGGGCACACGGTTCTCTCGGCCAATTGGCGTGTTCGTGCCTCGATCGATTCGGGAGCATCGCAATGACCAAGCGTGCGGGTTCGCAAGCCTTCGTGTGCTCCACCATGCAAGTGGCACGTGCGGATGGCGTATGGGCGATGCCTTCGGCCCGCGCTCTACTCGTCGCTTCGCTCCTCACCGAGCCACCCTTCGGGTGTCTCGGCCCTTCGGGTAACGATCGCTATCGCAAGCGCTCGGAAGCAGTGGGGGCTTCGCCAGTTGGCAGCCAAGTCGCGGCGGCTCTTTCGGAAACCGGCGACCGGGAGACCACGACGGCAGGACCGCGAGATAAAAGAGGCTCGCCGCTCGAACCGCAAGCCATTGACATGGCTTGGGTTCCGGCGTGCCGGTCGGTCGGGGCGCGTGCCGCGCCTTGCATTTTGAACAATGCAATCAAAGGCGTTTTCGGCACCGTGTGCGATTTTGATTGTGGGGAGGCCCTGCCGTGAGCGTGGGCGACAGCGATCTGCGTATTCGGCCTGGGCGCATCCGCAGTACCCGCGCGCCGAAGCAAAAGAGCTTCATCAACCGGGTGCTGCGCGCGGCAAAGAAAGCCGGACACACGCCGGGGCAGACCATGGCCGGTAAACGTCCGCCGGCCTATGGGCGCTCGACGTTTGGGCGCGGCCGGGTGTCCTTTAGCCGTGCCAGGTTGTTCAGCCCGACGCGGCGCGTTGTGGTGAAGGCGCGCGTGGTTCGCCACAAAGGGCGCGTCTTCCGCTCAGCACCACTGACGGCCCATCTCTCGTATCTGAAGCGCGATGGCGTGACCCGGAGCGGTGAGCATGCCGAGATGTTCGATGCCAGCGGCGATCGCGCCGATAGCGCGGCTTTCGCGGAACGGTGCAAGGACGACCGGCATCATTTCCGATTCATCGTCTCGCCGGAGGATGCCGGCGACATGACTGACCTGAAGGCCTTCACCCGCGACCTCGCCAGGCAGATGGAGACCGATCTCGGCACGCGGCTCGATTGGGTGGCCATCGATCATTGGAATACCGACAACCCTCACGTCCACATTCTCGTCCGGGGAGTAGATGAGGAAGGAGTGGATCTCGTGATCTCCCGTGACTACATCAGCCAAGGCCTGCGCTCACGCGCCGAGGAACTGGTCGTCATCGAACTGGGTCCAAAACCAGAGCACGAAATCCGCAATTCGCTGGAGAGGGAAATCACGGCGGACCGATGGACGCGGCTCGATCGGGAGATCCGACTGGCGGCAGATGAGACCGGCACTATCGATCTTCGCCCAGAGAATCCCGGCCAGTCCGATTCCGAGATCCGGCGCCTGATGGTCGGTCGCCTTCAACACCTGGAGAAGATGGGCCTTGCCGGATCCGCCGCACCAGGAGAGTGGATGGTAGGGCTCGAGGCCGAGCGGAGCTTGCGCGACCTTGGCATGCGCGGCGACATCATCAAGACCATGCACCGCGCCTTTACCGAGCGTGGGGAAGCGCGCGGCGTGGCCGACTTTGTCGTCGAAGGCGGGCAGCCGACCTCGCAGATTATCGGACGACTGGTCGACCGTGGACTGCATGACGAACTGACCGGCGAGGCTTACGCCCTGATCGACGGAACAGACGGACGCGCTCACCACGTGCGCTTCCGCGGGCTCGAGGCTTTCGAGCACGCACCGCCGATCGGCGGAATCGTGGAAGTGCGACGCTTCGGTCAAGCTGGCGATCCGCGGCCGACCGTGGTGCTGGCGACCCGTTCCGATCTCGATCTCGGTGAGCAGATCACTGCTAAAGGAGCAACCTGGCTCGACCATCGGCTGGTCGAACGCGATCCCATGCCGCTCGCCATGGGTGGATTCGGCCGCGAGACCCGCGACGCCATGGAGGCCCGCACCGAGCATCTGATCCGGGAGGGCCTGGCGCGGCGGGAAGGCCAACGCATCATCTTGCAGCGCGATCTTCTGAATGCGTTGCGCCGACGTGAACTGGACGAGGTGGCAGCAAAGGTCTTGGCCGACACCGGCCTGCCTCACGTGAACGCCGCCTCCGGGGAGCATGTGGCGGGCACGTATCGCCAGCGGCTGACGCTCACCTCGGGACGCTTCGCCATGATCGACAATGGGCTCGGCTTCCAGCTCGTGCCCTGGTCGCGCGAGCTCGAAAAGAGGCTCGGCCGACACGTCACCGGCGTTGTGAAGGATGGCGGCGGAATCGAGTGGGGCTTTGGTCGGAAGCGCGACCTCGGTCTTTAGCAAACTCTTCAATTCAGTTGCAGAAGGGCGTTCGCGATGTCCGGAACCAAGATCCTCTGGGGACAGGTGATTGTTGTCGGCCTGATCGTTTTGTTGGCCATCTGGGGAGCAACCGAGTGGACGGCCTGGCGGCTCGCTTGGCAGCCTGAGCTTGGGCGGCCCTGGTTCGAACTATCGGGCTTCAAGGTCTACCACCCGCCCGTCTTCTTCTGGTGGTGGTTTGTCTACGACGCCTATGCACCTCAGGTCTTTGTCGAGGGGGCTTTTATTGCGGCGTCGGGGACCTTCGTTTCGATCGCGGTTGCGATCGGCATGTCAGTCTGGCGGGCGCGTGAAGCCAAGAACGTCGAGACGTATGGGTCAGCGCGCTGGGCTGGTCCTGAGGAAGTGAGAGCGGCGGGACTTCTCGGTCCGGATGGTGTGGTGCTGGGCAAACTCGACCGCGACTACCTCCGGCATGACGGACCAGAGCATGTTTTGTGTTTTGCACCCACCCGATCCGGCAAGGGTGTCGGTCTTGTCGTCCCCTCGCTGCTGGCTTGGCCCGGCTCGGCCATCGTCCACGACATCAAGGGCGAGAACTGGCAGCTGACGGCCGGCTTTCGCTCGCGTCATGGCCGCGTCCTGTTGTTTGACCCGACCAACCCCAAGTCCTCAGCCTACAATCCGCTGCTCGAGGTCCGGCGCGGCGAATGGGAGGTTCGCGACGTCCAGAACGTAGCCGATGTTCTGGTCGACCCAGAAGGCTCGCTCGACAAGCGGAACCATTGGGAGAAGACCAGTCATTCGCTCCTGGTCGGCGCCATTCTCCATGTCTTGTATGCCGAGGCGGACAAGACCCTGGCTGGGGTCGCAGCTTTCCTCTCCGACCCAAAGCGTCCGATAGAGGCGACGCTGAAGGCGATGATGACCACCGCGCATCTTGGCGAGCATGGCGCTCATCCCGTGGTCGCCTCGACCGCGCGCGAACTCCTCAACAAATCCGAGAACGAGCGCTCCGGCGTTCTGTCCACCGCGATGTCGTTCCTGGGACTTTACCGCGATCCTGTCGTAGCCCAGGTGACACGCCGTTGCGATTGGCGGATCGCCGATCTGATCGCCGATGCCAGCCCCACGACGCTTTATCTCGTCGTGCCGCCGTCCGATATCTCGCGGACCAAGCCGCTGATCCGTCTGGTGCTGAACCAGATTGGCCGTCGCCTGACCGAGGACTTGCACGCCCGTGACCGCCGGCATCGAGTTCTGATGATGCTTGACGAGTTCCCGGCGCTGGGACGGCTTGATTTCTTCGAGTCTGCGCTCGCCTTCATGGCGGGGTACGGAATCAAGAGTTTTCTGATCGCACAGTCGCTCAATCAGATCGAAAAGGCCTACGGGCCCAACAATGCGATCCTGGACAACTGCCACGTCCGCGTCAGCTTCGCGACCAACGACGAGCGGACCGCCAAGCGGGTGTCCGATGCCCTCGGTACGGCAACCGAGATGAGGGCGATGAAGAACTATGCCGGTCACAGGTTGAACCCGTGGCTGGGGCACCTGATGGTCTCGCGCCAGGAGACGGCAAGGCCGCTGCTGACCCCAGGCGAAGTCATGCAGCTTCCGCCGAAGGACGAGATCGTCATGGTGGCGGGCACGCCGCCGATCCGGGCAAAGAAGGTCCGCTACTACGAGGATCGCCGATTCACCGAGCGGGTTCTGCCGCCGCCCGATCCGGCGAGCGCCGGCCGATCATCGCGAACGGACGGATGGTCAGCGCTGGGACCATTGAAGCCCACGGCAGGTCCAACTGACAAAACCGCGGAATCGGAGGAAGACATGGCGAACAGCGGCCTTCGTCGGGAGCCGGAATTGCCTGATCATGTTGCGATGGTCAAGGAGACGACCGAGCCTACGCCAGCCGAGGAATTTGCGGTTGTGCTTGACGATGACAACGATGCGGTCCGTCAGTCCCGGCTCATACGCCAACAGATGCGCGGTGTCGCCCGTCAAGTCGCCATGGACCCGAATGACGGTATGGAGCTCTGAGGCATATGCGCGATCGGATGAATGTCTACTTCCCGCCAGAACTGCTGAAACAGATATCGGAGCTCGCCGATCGCAAGAAGCTTTCCCGGTCGGCGATCGTGGAAGCGGCCGTTGTCTCGTTTCTGTCACCGGACGGCGCGGACAGGCGGGAGGCCGCGTTCAGCCGTCGTCTTGATCGGCTGTCGCGTCAGATGCAGAGGCTGGAGCGCGACGTTAGTTTGACGGCGGAGACCTTGGCTCTCTTCATTCGGTTCTGGCTGACGATCACGCCACCGTTGCCGAATGACGCCCAGGCGGCCGCGCAGGCAAAAGGCCGAGAACGATTTGAAGGATTTGTCGAGGCGCTCGGGCGTCGCTTGCAAAAAGGGCAAAGCTTTCTCCGCGAGATTCCGGAAGATATCCGCCGCCAGGAATCAGCCGACGAATCCTGACCGAGTGTCCTGGATGCGTTATCGCGCCTGACCTTCTTTTTCTACGCCAGCCCACGACGGCAATAATTTAGCCGAACTTGCAAAAAGCTGGACGCGATATCGGCTCACACGAGCCGATAGCAAGAGGGGCCAGCATGCAAATCTTAACAGCATCGCGTCGAATCGCGTTCGTTTTTCTTCCTTTTGCTGCTGGATACTATCTTTCGTATCTTTTTCGAACGATCAACGCTTTGATCGCCGGTCGTCTCAGCGCGGATATCGGTCTTGGGACCGCCGACGTCGGATTGCTGACGTCGGTTTATTTCCTAGTCTTCGCGGCGGCGCAGATCCCCGTCGGCGTATTGTTGGACCGCTTTGGCCCGCGGCGCGTCCAGAGTGTTTTGCTCTTGCTCGCCGCAGTGGGCGCTGGGCTGTTCGCTGTATCGACCAGCTTCCGGTCGCTTTTGATCGCCCGTGCAATGATCGGGCTTGGCGTGGCAGCGGCGTTCACGGCAGGACTGAAGTCCATCATCCTTTGGTTCCCCAGCGAGCGAGTTGCCTTGCTGAATGGCTATATGGTCATGCTGGGCTCGCTAGGAGCGGTGACTGCTACGGCTCCCGTCGAGCACCTGCTCGCTTGGATAGGCTGGCGGCAGCTCTTTGAGATCCTGGCAGCCGCTACGGGTGTGACAGCCATTCTCATCTATGTCGTGGTGCCTGAACGACCCAATGTCCCATCAATCGCGCACGCCACCCTTGGCTCCATTTTCGGGGACCGGCGCTTCTGGCGAATCGCACCGTTGTCGGCGACTTGCATTGGGTCAGCCTGGTCTCTGCAAGGTTTGTGGGCATCGCCATGGCTGGCAGACGTCGAGGGGTTTGATCGCGCAAGTCTGGTCCGACAGCTTCTTACGATGTCGATCGTCTTGAGCTGCGGTGCCTGGTTGTTCGGTACGACGGTCCATTACACCAAACGGAGGGGAATCGGGGCGGAGAGGATATTGGTGATGGTAGCCGTTCTGTTTGTCACAGCTGAGTTAGCCTTGATCTTGCGAGCACCCTTGCCGTCCATTGTGCCCTGGTCCGTGGTCGCCATTGTCGGAACGGCAACTGTGGCCAGCTTCGCGGTGATGGCGGATTACTTTCCCCCTGAGCTAGCTGGTCGCGCCAATGGCGCCCTAAATGTCCTGCACTTCGGTTGGGCTTTTTTGGCTCAATTCGGGACCGGCCTGATCCTGCAGCAATGGTCTGAGGATGGTGGCCATAGGCCCGTCCAAGCCTATCAAGTCGCGTTCGGCCTCAACGTAGCACTTCAGATCGCGGCGCTGCTCTGGTTCGCGCTGCCTTGGGCCGGATACCTAGCTTCACGGATGAGGCCGATTCCGGTTTTGACGCCGGCCGATGTCTTCGACCTTGTCGTTTCGGTAAGCTCGTATGAGGAGTCGCTCATCCTCCTGCCCGCAAATGACGATGCGGAGTGGTGAGCGGTAGCTCGCCGAGTACAATACAGTTGAGTAGGCATCAAACATCAGTTCTCAGCCTTTCTTTTTCTACGCCAGTCTACGATCAGTGAAGCCGCTTGTTGCGCCATGTCCATCGGTGCCTTTTCTAATAATCCCCATATGAGGACGCCGGTTTGACGTCCTCATTCGGTGGGGACGAACGGTGGCAATCCATTCCATTCAATCGGAAGCGAATTCGCGCGGTGCGCGAATGCTACGCAGCGCACTTGGCCCGGCGATTGCCGGCTACCTCGAAGATGAAGCGATCATCGAGGTGATGCTCAACCCGGATGGGCGGCTGTGGATCGACCGGCTGTCGGGTGGTTTGATCGATACCGGCGCAACCCTGTCGGCTGCGGATGGCGAGCGTATCGTTCGCCTGGTTGCGCATCACGTAGGCGCTGAGGTGCATGCCGGCGCGCCACGGGTTTCGGCCGAACTGCCCGGAACAGGCGAACGCTTCGAAGGTCTCCTGCCTCCGGTCGTTGCCGCCCCGGCCTTTGCTATCCGCAAGCCCGCCGTCGCCGTGTTTACGCTCGACGACTACGTCGCCAAGGAGATCATGACCTCGGAGCAGGCCAGCATCCTGAAGAGCGCGGTCGCTGCACGGAAGAACATCCTCGTCGCCGGTGGGACATCGACCGGCAAGACGACATTCACAAATGCGCTCCTCGCCGAGGTGGCAAAGACTGCCGATCGGGTCGTGTTGATCGAAGATACGCGCGAACTTCAGTGCAAAGCGCCCAATCTTGTAGCGCTCCGGACCAAAGATGGCGTGGCCACGCTATCGGACCTCGTTCGGTCTTCGCTGCGCCTGCGTCCTGATCGCATCCCGATTGGTGAAGTCCGAGGTGCCGAGGCGCTCGATCTGCTCAAGGCCTGGGGTACCGGCCATCCTGGTGGCATTGGGACCATTCATGCGGGTACCGCGCTCGGAGCGCTGCGGCGGCTGGAGCAACTCATCCAGGAAGCCGTCGTCACGGTTCCGCGTGCCCTGATCGCTGAGACCATCAACCTCGTCGCTGTCCTTGCGGGCCGCAGCGCTGATCGTCGCCTCGCTGAGCTCGCCCTCGTTTCGGGGCTCGGGTCCGCCGGCGACTACAACCTTTCATCAGCAGGAGACTGACATGCGTGTGCAATTTCGCTTCCGTCGAGGTGTCGTTTCATTAGCCTGCGGCACGGTCCTTTTGGCGTCGGTGCCGGCGTGGGCGGCTGGCTCGAACATGCCGTGGGAGCAGCCACTCAATCAGATCCTGCAGTCGGTTGAAGGTCCGGTCGCCAAGATCATCGCCGTCATCATCATCGTCGTGACGGGGCTCACGCTCGCGTTCGGGGACTCGTCAGGTGGTTTCCGCAGGCTGATCCAGATCGTGTTCGGTTTGTCGATCGCGTTTGCCGCCTCGAGCTTCTTCCTGTCGTTCTTCTCCTTCGGCGGTGGCGTGGTGATCTGATGGATGATCAGGTGGCAGGCTTTGTGGTGCCCGTTCACCGCGCCCTCACTGAGCCCATCCTGATGGGCGGCGCGCCGCGGTCGGTTGCGATCGTCAATGGCACGCTTGCGGCAGCCCTTGGGCTGGGATTGCGGCTCTGGATCGCGGGTCTTGTCCTCTGGTTCATCGGCCACATGGCCGCCGTCTGGGCCGCCAAGCGCGATCCCGCCTTCGTCGATGTGGTGCGCCGGCATCTACGCATTCCCGCACATCTCAACACCTGAGCCCTTTGTCATGATGAACCTTGCCGAATATCGTCATTCCAGCGCGCGTCTCGCCGACTTCCTGCCCTGGGCAGCCCTCGTCGACGAGGGAATCATCCTGAACAAGGACGGCTCGTTCCAGCGGACAGCAAAGTTCCGCGGGCCCGACCTCGATAGCGCAGTGCCGGCTGAACTCGTCGCCGTCGCGGGTCGCTTGAATAACGCCCTGCGCCGTCTGGGATCTGGTTGGGCCGTATTCGTTGAGGCGCAGCGTCATTTTGCTGGGGTCTATCCGCCGAGTACATTTCCGGATGTCGCGTCCGCGCTGGTCGATGCCGAACGCAGGGCCCAGTTCGAAGAGGCCGGCGCTCACTATGAGTCCAGCTATTTCCTAACCTTCCTCTATCTACCGCCGGAGGAGGGAGCCGCCAGGGCGGAGCGATTGCTCTATGAAGGTCGCGACCGCACCGTTGGAGCGGATGCCCGGGAGGTGCTGCGCGGGTTTGTTGATCAAACCAACCGCGTGCTGCAGCTCGTCCAAGGGTTCATGCCGGAATGCACTTGGCTCGATGATCAGGACACACTGACCTTCCTGCACTCGACGATATCGACCAAGCGTCACCGCGTTCGGGTGCCTGAAATTCCGATGTATATCGATGCGCTGTTGGCCGACCAGCCGTTGACCGGCGGGCTAGAGCCCATGTTGGGCTCAGCCAATCTTCGGGTCCTGACGATTGTCGGCTTTCCGGGTGCCACGACCCCGGGAATCCTGGACGACCTGAATCGCCTGGCATTCTCGTATCGTTGGTCGACCCGGGCGATCATGCTCGACAAGACCGACGCCACCAAGCTGCTGACCAAGATCCGCCGCCAGTGGTTTACGAAGCGAAAATCCATCGGCGCCATCCTCAAGGAGGTCATGACCAACGAGGCATCGACGCTGCTCGATACCGACGCTCACAACAAGGCACTGGATGCCGACGCGGCGTTGCAGCAACTGGGGTCGGACCAGATCGGACAGGCTTTTGTCACGGCGACCGTTACCGTCTGGGACCGCGATCCCAGTGCTGCCGACGAAAGGCTGCGACTGGTCGAGAAGGTCATTCAGGGCCGCGATTTCACCTGCATGATCGAGACGGTGAACGCTGTCGAAGCCTGGCTCGGCAGTCTGCCCGGGCACGTCTACGCCAACGTGCGGCAGCCTCCGGTTTCGACTCTCAACCTCGCCCATATGATTCCGATGTCGGCCGTGTGGGCGGGCGAGGCGAGGGACCTCCACTTCCAAGGTCCGCCTCTGTTGTTCGGCAAGACAGAGGGATCAACGCCGTTCCGCTTCTCCCTCCACGTCGGCGACGTCGGTCATACCCTGGTGGTGGGACCGACCGGCGCCGGCAAGTCAGTCCTTCTCGCTCTGATGGCGCTACAGTTCAGGCGTTATCCAAACTCCCAGGTCTTTGCGTTCGACTTCGGTGGTTCGATCCGGGCGGCCGCGCTCGCCATGGGGGGCGACTGGCATGATCTCGGCGGTGCATTGTCTGACGGGGACGAAAACCCCGTCGCTCTGCAACCCTTGGCCTGGATCGACGATCCCACTGAGCGCGGATGGGCCACGGAATGGATCGGCGCAATTCTGGCACGGGAAAAGGTCGGGATCACCCCTGAGGTCAAGCATCATCTGTGGTCGGCACTGACGTCTCTCGCCTCGGCGCCGAGGGAGGAACGCACCCTCACGGGCCTGTCAGTCCTGCTGCAATCCAATTCCCTGAAAAGGGCCCTGCAGCCCTATTGCCTGGGCGGTCCCTCCGGACGCGTGCTTGATGCCGAATTCGAGCGCCTTGGCGAAGCTTCGGTTCAGGCGTTTGAGACTGAAGGCTTGATCGGAACGAGTGCTGCCCCAGCCGTTCTGGCTTACCTCTTTCATCGGATCGGAGACCGTCTCGACGGCCGGCCGACACTTCTCATTGTGGACGAGGGTTGGCTTGCCCTCGATGACGAGGATTTTGCGGGGCAGCTCCGGGAATGGCTGAAGACGCTTCGGAAGAAGAACGCGTCCGTCATCTTCGCCACCCAGTCGCTGTCGGATATCGACGGCTCCGCAATCGCGCCGGCAATCATCGAAAGCTGCCCAACGCGCTTATTGTTGCCGAACGAACGGGCGATCGAGCCGCAGATCACGGCCATTTACCGCCGCTTCGGCCTCAACGACCGCCAGATCGAGCTCTTAAGCCGGGCAACGCCGAAGCGCGACTACTATTGCCAGTCCCGCCGCGGCAACCGGATGTTCGAACTCGGGCTTGGTGAGGTTGCGCTCGCCTTTACCGCGGCCTCTTCCAAGACAGACCAGGCTGCCATCGCGCAACTCCTCGCCGAACATGGACCTGACGGCTTCGTGCCGGCCTGGCTCCAGCACCGTGGCGTCGGCTGGGCGACGGATCTGATCCCCAATCTCGTGAATCTGGAGGAATCGCTATGAAGCGTCTTGGCCTATCGGTGGCCGCTGGCACGGCCGCGCTGATGCTCGGCGTCACGCGGCCTGCGAGAGCACAGTGGATCGTCTTTGATCCCAACAACTACGTCCAGAATGTCCTCACGGCTGCGCGGGAGCTCCAGCAGATCAACAACCAGATTACCTCGTTGCAGAACGAGGCGCAGATGCTGGTCAACCAGGCAAAGAATTTGGCAAGCCTGCCGTATTCGTCGCTGCAGCAACTGCAATCATCGATCCAGCGGACCCAACAACTGCTGGCTCAGGCTCAGCGCATCGCCTACGACGTCCAGCAGGTCGATCGTGCGTTCTCGGCGAGCTACGCACCGGCCACTGGCAGCCAGTCGAGCCAAATGTTGGTCACCAACGCTCAATCCCGGTGGCAGAATACTTACGCGGCAACACAGGACGCGCTTCGCGTCCAGGCGGGCATCGTAGGCAACCTCGACACCAACCGTATCCAGACGTCCGCGCTCGTAACGTCCAGCCAAGGTGCAAGCGGCGCTCTGCAGGCGACGCAGGCCGGCAATCAGATTCTCGCGCTGAGCGCGCAGCAACTCGCCGACCTCACCGCTGTCGTGACGGCGCAGGGCAGGGCGCAGAGTCTTGAAGCGGCTCAGCGCGCCGCGGCTCAGGATCAGGGACGAGAACAGCTTCGGCGCTTCCTGACACCGGGGCAGGGCTATCAATCATCCAATGTGCAGATGTTCCACTGATGAACGACATAAGGGCATTCAAGGCGCTGTCGCTACTTGCGACAATCGGCGTGTTGGTCGTCACAGCCTGCACGATCCAGCTTCGCGGTGGAGAAGATGCTCCGCGATCGCACAACGCGGAGCAGACGGTAGATGCAACCAGCTCGGACCTCGCACGCTGCCGCAGCGTCACTGCTGAGGAAACGGTAGGTTATCTGCATTGCAGGCAGCTGTGGGCCGAAAACCGGCGTCGCTTCTTCGGCAAGAAAACCCATGCCGCGGTTCCTGGCCAAGAAGATCCCGCCGCAGGGTTAGCGCCCGCTCCAAAGGACCAGAGCCGGATTCCGCAAGGCTATCCGCAACCGCAGCCGGCGACACCTGAGGCGAACAGGCCATGACGGGTACGGGCATCATCGACCAATTCCTGGAAACGTTCACGCGCTATATCGATAACGGCTTCGGGCTGCTGGGTAGCGATGTCGGATATCTCGCCACGACCCTTGCGGCGATCGACATCACGCTTGCTGCGTTGTTCTGGAGTTGGGGGCCGGACGAAGACATCATCGCGCGCCTCGTCAAGAAGACGCTTTTCGTGGGAGTCTTTGCCTACCTCATCGGAAACTGGAACAGCCTTGCGCGCGTCGTTTTCGAGAGCTTTGCCAGCCTTGGGCTGAAAGCATCAGGCGCAAGTCTCTCCGCGTCGGACTTCCTGCGGCCGGGAAAGATCGCGCAAGTCGGACTCGACGCTGGCCGACCGCTGCTCGATTCGATCTCCAACCTGATGGGCTACATCAGCTTCTTCGAGAATTTTGTCCAGATCGTCGTTCTATTGTTTGCCTGGGTCGTAGTGTTGCTCGCCTTCTTCATTTTGGCGATCCAGCTTTTTGTCACCCTGATCGAGTTCAAGCTCACGACGCTGGCCGGCTTCGTGCTCATTCCATTTGGTCTGTTTGGCAAGACCGCCTTTGCGGCGGAGCGGGTTTTGGGCAACGTCATATCTTCGGGGATTAAAGTCCTGGTCCTTGCCGTCATCGTTGGCATCGGCTCGACCCTGTTCTCCCAGTTCACCTCTGGTTTCGGCGGCGCGCAGCCGACCATCGAGGACGCGATGACGCTGGTGCTCGCGGCGCTTTCGTTGCTGGGCTTGGGCATCTTCGGGCCAGGACTCGCCAACGGCCTGGTATCTGGCGGACCGCAGCTCGGCGCCGGTGCGGCGATTGGAACGGGCCTTGCGGCTGGCGGTATTGTTGCCGCCGGCGCAGGTGTTGCCGCCGGCGGCGTTGGACTTGCTGGCGGCGCGATTGCAGGCGCCGCGCGCGGTGGCGGCGCCATCATAAGCGGAGCATCAGCGGCTTATCGAAGCGGAGGCCTTGCTGGTGTCGCGGAGGCTGGCAGCTCGGCTGCGATGAGCCCTTTGCGTCGCGCAGCGGCCGCGTTCGGAGCAGGGGGGCAAACGGGAGGGCAACCCGCGAGCAGTTCGGCTGATGGGCAGCCAGATTGGGCGCGGCGCATGAAGCGGGCCCAGACCATTCGGCACGGTGCGTCGGCGGCCGGCCACGCGGTTCGCTCAGGCGATCGTGGCGGCAGCGGCTCTTCCGTCGATTTGTCTGAAGGAGAGCGCTGACGCGCGGCCATCGCGCTTCCGCCCACCCGCTGTGCAGCAGCGCCTCAAACCCGGGCACCGCACGGCTCAAGACCCATCTTTGATCTCAGGGGAAATTATCGATGTTCAAGCGACCATCCGTTCATTACGGGCGCATGCCAGAGCCGATCACGCCTTACCAAAAGGCAGCGCAAGTTTGGGACGAACGCATTGGATCTGCCCGCGTGCAGGCCAAGAACTGGCGCTTGATGGCGTTCGGCTGCTTGATTCTATCGGCCGGCCTCGCGGGTAGCCTTATCTGGCAATCGAGCCAGGGATCGATCACGCCCTGGGTAGTCGAAGTCGATCATCTCGGCCAGGCTCAAAGGGTTGCGCCAGCCAACGTCGACTATCAACCCACTGATGCGCAGATCGCTTACCATCTGGCGCGCTTTATCGAAGATGTCAGAGGCCTGCCAGCGGACGGCATCGTTCTGCGGCAAAACTGGCTTAGGGCCTATGATTTTACGACCGATCGCGGCGCCGCTGCGCTCAACGACTACGCGCGCAACAATGACCCCTTTGCCAAGCTGGGCAAGGCGCAAGTCTCCGTCGACGTCTCGAGCGTCATTCGTGCTTCTTCGGAGAGCTTTCGGGTCGCGTGGACCCAGCGCACCTACGACAACGGTTCGTTGAGCTCGACTGAGCGGTGGACTGCAATTCTGTCGATCGTGATCGAGACGCCCCGCGATGCCGAACGTCTGCGCAAGAATCCACTTGGCGTTTACGTCCGCGCCATCAACTGGTCAAAGGAGTTGAGCCAGTGACCCAGACGCTGTTTGACGTCTATTCGAAGCGCCCCGTCCCGTACTGTGGGATCGGTCCCACTTGGCGCGAATTCTTGATCGCAAAGCGAGCACTTTTGTTTGCTGTCTTGCTTGGTTCCTCGGTGCTCGGTGGGTGCGCGACCTACATTCCGCCGGAGATCAGCTATGACGCCGAAGTGCCTCCGTTACCGGCGACGCCGGTGGCTCTCGACGACAGATCGCGGCCGCTTCACGTTCCACCTCTCTGGAAGCCGGCTCTCGGCGGCAAGTCGGGAGGGATGGAAGATGTCGAACCCGTGAGCCGGGTTGAGACAGCAAATAGCGCAGCCCGGGTTGAACCGCGCAAGCGGGGTTATTTCAACGCGGCGCAAATCTACGCCTACAGTCCCGGGGCGCTCTACCAGATCTACGCCGCACCAGGGCAGATCACGGATATAGCGCTCGAGGAGGGAGAACAGTTGACGGGATCAGGGCCGATCGCAGCCGGAGATACCGTACGCTGGGTCGTGGGCGATACCGAGAGCGGGAGCGGCGACACACGGCGCGTCCATATCCTGGTCAAGCCGACCCGAGCTTCCATCGAGACCAATCTTGTGATCAACACTGACCGGCGCACCTACCTGATCGAGCTCCGCTCCCGCGAACGGCCATACATGCCATACGTTGCCTGGTACTATCCTGAGGCGGCACGCGAACGGTCGCGTTCAGTTGCTCTGAAGCCCGTTCTTCCGGATCCGGCGCAGCGTATCTCCCGCTATGCCATCGAAGGCGACACTCCTCCTTGGCGGCCGCTCGCCGCATATGACGATGGCCGCAAGGTCTATGTCGAATTCCCGCAAGGCATCGTGCAGGGTGAGATGCCTCCGCTCTTCGTCATCGGTCCAGACGGCAAGACTGAACTCGTCAACTATCGCGCTTACGGCAACATATTGATCGTCGATCGGCTGTTCGCGGCCGCAGAACTGAGGCTGGGAGGTGAGCACCAGCAGAAGGTCAGGATTGTCCGGACCGACGGGAGGCCGTCATCATGAACACCCGGAATGGAAACGATCAGGAGCAAGCGGCTCCGCCTGAAACACAAGAGGATCAGTCCAGGACCTTCCGCTTGACAGCGGAGCATCCGCGCGTGACACGGTTGTCACGGAAAGTACTGGCGGGAGGGAGCGCGGTCGTCCTGCTTGTGGTCGGCGGAGCAGTGCTGTGGTCGCTGCAGAAGAGTCACCCTCGAGACCACGCGGCCGATGAGCTTTACAGTGCCGACCATCACAATATCGCCGACGGCGTTGCGACGCTGCCGAAGGACTACGCTGGCATTCCACGCCAGCCAATGCCGCAACTGGGTCCGCCGCTTCCTGGGGACCTCGGTCGTCCGATCCTTGCGGCCCAAGGCCAGTCGCCGACGATCGGCGCTGATCCGGACCAGCAGCGCCGGGATCAAGAGACTGAGGCCGCCCGCATCAGTCGTCTGTTCGCTTCGACCAATGGGAGAGAACTGCGTCCGCCCACCTCTGCGGCGGTCGGAAGCGACCGCGTCGTGCCACCGAAGGCAACGAGTACTGGCAACGATGGTTCGGCGGAGAACGGTCAGGACCGCAAGCTTGCCTTCGTCAACGCCTCTGTGGACCGCCGCACGGTCAGCCCTGATCGCGTCACCAATCCGGCCTCACCATATATCGTGCAGGCTGGGACGATTATTTCGGGAGCCCTGATCACCGGAATCCGGTCGGACCTGCCAGGCCAAATTACGGCGCAGGTAACCGAGAATGTCTTTGACTCGCCGACTGGCCGCTTTCTGCTTGTGCCTCAGGGAGCGCGTCTGATCGGCATCTACGATAGCCAGGTCAGTTTCGGCCAGTCTCGCGTCCTGCTCGTCTGGACCCGGCTGATCATGCCGAATGGACGTTCCATCTTTCTCGAGCGGCAGCCTGGCGCTGACGCCGGCGGGTATGCGGGCCTCGAAGACCAGGTCGACAATCACTGGGGTGAGCTCTTCAAGGCCGCGGCACTATCCACGTTTCTGGCGGTCGGGACCGAACTGGGTGCCGGCTCGGACACCAACAGCAACGACAGTGCGATCATCCAAGCATTGCGACACGGCGCCTCCGACTCACTGAACCAGACCGGCCAGCAGGTGGTTCGGCGCAGTCTCAACATCCAACCTACTCTGACCGTGCGACCCGGTTTCCCGGTTCGTGTTCTTGTCAATCATGATCTGATACTTCCCCACTATAGAGGGTGACAACATGCCCAAACTTAAAATAGGAGAGCTTCCAGACGACAAGCCGGTCAAAGTGACTGCGGAGCTGCCCGCGGCCGTGCATCGTGATCTCATTGCATATGCAGAAGTGCTTACGCGTCAGGGTGGTCAACTGGTCGATCCAACTAAACTCATCGGCCCCATGTTGGCGCGCTTTATGGCCGCTGATCGAGGATTTTCTAAACTGAAACGAGAAGGCCACGTACCGGCCGCCGGCGAAGGACAGTGATGCTCGTGGTTTCCTCGAAGCCGTTGCCCACGCTAAATAGTTGCCAGCACAGCGAAGCGCTGCCGAGTTGGCATCAAAAGTTGAGATGTAGCGTCGGAAAGTGTGCTTTCGAGTTTGCCCGAAACAACTCCGATTACCAATTTTTCCTAGTTTTCAGCCGGGGCGCTGGGCGTCTACGTGCAGTTAGTCGGTCACCTTCAGTCGCGTTACACTGCTCCGGCCATCGACACTGAGAGGCACGTCCCCCTCGATCGTGGCCCGACGTACGACGCGATGCTGGTCCCCGTAATCGTTGACCGCGTAATGCTGCGTTGCGCGGTTATCCCACAGCGCGATATCGCCCTCTAACCAATTCCAGCGCACAGTGTTTTCGGGCGCGGTGATGTAAGACTGGAGCAGATCGAACAGCTTTTGTCCGTCGTATTTGCGGATTCCAATAAAGTGCTTCACCAAGGCGCCGAGCACTAGCGCCCGCTCGCCTGTTTCGGGATGGACGCGTACGACGGGATGCTCGGTCTCAAAAACCGTTCTGGTGAACACCTCGTCAAAATGTTTCTTGTCGACCTCGCGGACTCGCGCGATGCCGGCGTAATCGAAGACGTTGCTGTGAACGGCCCATAGGTCCTCGGCAAGCCGTTGTAGCGGCGGCGGCAAATCAAGATAAGCGGCAGCTGTGTTCGACCAGACGGTGTCCCCCCCGAACGCTGGAATTACAACGGCCCGCAGGACCAAAATCTTGGGATAGGCGTCGGCGAAGGTTCCATCCGCATGCCAAACGTCGGCGCGGCCGCCGCCGCGAGTGGAGTCCAGTTCGAGGAGCGACGCCATCCCCTTGGTAGGACCGAGCATCGGATGTGGCACCAGCTTTCCGAGACGAGCGGCAAAGCGCTCATGCTCGGCGTCATTGAGATGGCCTTGATTGCGGAAGAAGATCACCTTGTGCTCGAGCAATAAGCTGTTGATCGCGGCGATCGTTTGATCCGGTAGATCGCCTGATAACTTGATATTCTTGACTTCGGCACCGATCCGCGCGGCACGTTTCACAACATCGGTACTAGGAATGACGCCTCCGATCAAAGCGTTTGTGCTCATCTTGCTTTTCCAAGCCCTTGCAGTTCTTCCTCGCCCCTTGAAACAAATGATCTTCAGCAAGCATCGTGCCAAGCGAAAGACAAAAATGTACTCGACAACGGGCAGTGAATGATGAGTGGCGTTTGGCGCGAGCCTCGAACTGAGCGTGTGATTGGGCGACTTAAGAAAGAACTCGATCTTCGAGCTCACCCCTTCGAATGTCGAACGCGAAGCGGACAGCAGGAGCGCGCCAACGGCAGATCTCGTTATGCTTTTGTAATCACGCAACTGCGTTGAAAGAGCAATGCGTCTGTAGAATATGTAACAGTTCATGATGGTTATGAATCATGTAGTCGGGACCTGCCGCGCGGAAGCGCGTCTCGGAAACAAATCATCCAACGATTTGATATGTTGACGAGACCGAGATTTTGGCAAGTTCGGTCTCAACTGGCATATCGCTCACTATGACGATTACGGTTCTTTCTGGGACCAAACGGTGGTCTGTATATACAAGTGCAGCCGCTCTTGCTTGCTCATGCTCCTAAACTGAGTTGCGCGGCTCGAAAATATTAAATGTCGCTGACGCGAGTCTCGAGTCAAAGCCTTTGCACTTGTGCGCGAATTGGTTCAACAATGTAATTGCCACTAGGGCGAGATGGAGTTTGGAGAAGGTGGAGAGCAGTGTTGCCTATATGGCTCTGTTTCTGGATCGCTTTGTTTTAACCAATGGCCATCCCAGGCGGCGCGGGATCCGCAAAGTCGAATGGGCTTTCGAAAGTCTGAACGCTTACTGTGGGCGTTGTACTGGACCTGACACGAGATTGTCCCTTTGTCAGAATGCCGACAGGTGTCTGCGCAGTGCGGCAAGCCCGAGGCGACGTTTCCGTTCGTGAATTTCGCGAGGTAATTGATGGCCCGACGCTGGAGTCTATGAGAGCTGTAGATGTAAGATGGCTGCGGCGCTGCTGGTCATGCACATTATCGTCTCAGTCCTGAACCAAGATAAGAGCTGAAACTTCCTGGTCCCGTGCCACTTTGCTCGCCGCTAGGCCCGTGGCGATACCAATGCGATCAGGCGCGGGGCGGTTTTGGCTCATCTTGCGTTTGCCTTCGACCATGGTGATCGGGATGCGAACGCCGACGATTTCACGCAACTGAGCGGCGATGAAATCCGCGGGAGCATCGCTGACGGCCCAGCGCGTCGCACGTGACGTTTCATGGATATTCGTCAGACGCGTCACAACCTCAAGCAGGCGAGTGGGATCCTCGAAGAACTCAATCGGCCCATGGGCGTGGACTGCGATGTAATTCCATGTCGGCACCACATGTTCAGCTTGTCGCTTGCTGGGATACCAGGATGGGGTCACATAAGCCTCTGCGCCAGCAAAGATCGCCAGAGCTTCTCCGATCGGGGCCGTGCGCCACTGGGGATTGCCCTTCGCCAGGTGCCCGTATAGCGCGCCGTGTTCGCCTTCGCTCTCATCGAGGAAGAGCGGAAGAGGCGTCGCAAGTGGCCCATCTGATGTCGCTGTCACTAGGTTGGCCAATCGGGCGCAGCGGATTGTCGCTCGAATGTTCTCGATGTCGTCATCTCGGAAGTGGGTTGGTATGTACATGAGGCTCTCCGTTGGCGGTCGTCGAGATAAACCACCTCGATATGCGAGAAAACTGTCAGTTTCGGTCGCTCCCGTATTGCTACTCCGGTTCCTCTTTTGACGTGACGACTTCGGATTTATTCGGGACGCGGGCGATTCCATTCAGCCGCTTCGGTCCGTCGAGCTGCTGTTGGGGTTGTGTTTCCGTAGCTATTCTCCTGCGGGCTGAGCCGGGCATTCATGGACCATTACAGATCTCACCCGGCGGTCGCCTGTATGAAGCGATCCGGCAGCTGTCCTTCGACGCGCACCGAGTCGCGTTTGGCGAGCTAGTCCTTGATCTTAGGAACAGGAATTCGCCCGAGGGCGTCGCCGTGTGCAGGGTCTTGGTCAGCGATCGGAACCGATTGTCCTTGAGCGAGGTCACGATGGCGAGCCGAGCAGCGCATCGCGCTGCAGGTCCGTGTTCTCAGATGCGCATGAGACCAACCAACATGGGCGGATACCCCTTTGAAATAGGTTTTCCAAATGCAGCGCCTGGCGACAGAGTTTCCGCGTTTTTTCGGCACCAGGCGCTTAGCGGGCTACTACAAGATTCGGTAGCTGGCCAAAGCCAACTTGAGGCCCTAGGACTCGGTTGCCTTCCCGCCGATCATCATCGACGAACAGAAGTGAACGCAAGCGCACGTAGGGTGACCACAGCGCCTGCGGGCACCTTCCGCCCTTCCATAGTTTAGAGAGTGAAGTGCCACCGTGTCCGAACAACCACTGCCGATGCTGCCGATGTGGCGCGTCGATCACATTGAGCCCTCGCCCGAGATGTTGGCGCTACGCGCGAACGGTCCGATCCACCGCGTGCGTTTCCCGTCCGGGCACGAAGGCTGGTGGGTGACAGGCTACGACGAGGCCAAGGCCGCGCTGTCCGACGCGGCGTTCCGGCCGGCGGGAATGCCGCCGACGGCGTTCACCCCGGATTCGGTGATCCTCGGTTCGCCGGGGTGGCTCGTCTCGCACGAGGGGGGCGAGCATGTCCGGTTACGCACGCTCGTTGCCCCGGCTTTCAGCAGCCGCAGGGTGAAGCTGCTGGCGCCGCATGTCGAGGCGATCGCTGCGCAGTTATTCGAGAACCTGGCAGTCCAGCGCCAGCCCGCCGACTTGCGGCGCCACCTCTCGTTTCCGCTTCCGGCCATGGTCATCAGCGCCCTGATGGGCCTGCTCTACGAGGATCATGCCCTTTTTGCTCGCCTGTCCGACGAAGTGATGACGCACCAGCATGAAAGCGGCCCGCGCAGCGTGTCGCGCTTGGCTTGGGAAGAGCTGCGCGCCTACATTCGCGACAAGATGCGGGATAAGCGCCAGGATCCGGGCGACAACCTGCTGATTGATCTGCTCGCGGCGGTCGACCCAGGGCAAGTCGACCGAGGAAGAAGCGATAGGCCTGGCGGCAGGCATGTTGGTGGCGGGGCACGAGAGCACCGTCGCCCAGATCGAATGCGGCCTACTGGCCATGTTCCGCCATCCGAAACAGCGCGAGCGCCTGGTCGGCGATCCATTCCCTGGTGGACAGCGCGGTGGAGGAAATCCTGCGCATGTACCCGCCGGGCGCGGGCTGGGACGGCATCATGCGCTATCCGAGGACCGACGTGACCATCGCGGGCGTGCATATTCCCGCCGAGAGCAAGGTGCTGGTCGGCCTGCCGGCAACATCGTTCGATCCGCGCCATTTCGACGAGCCGGAAATCTTCGACATCGGGCGCCAGGAAAAGCCGCACCTGGCGTTCTCCTACGGGCCGCACTCCTGCATCGGCGGGGAGCTGGCCAGGCTGGAACTCAAGGCGGTGTTCGGTTCGATCTTCCAGCGCTTTCCCGCGCTGCGCCTGGCCGTCGCGCCTGAACAATTGAGGTTGCGCAAGGAGATCATCACTGGCGGGTTCGAGGAGTTCCCGTTTTTCTGGTGATGGAGCAGCGCTGGGGGAAGCGATCCGTATCCGCGGTTTGCCGGCGCACCTGCCGTGCACCGGTCAGATCAGCCAGCTAACCGGTAACAAAGATGGACGTGCAAGAAACCACGGCAGCATGCCGGGACGCCTTCGCCGAACTCGGGTCGCCGGCGTGGGTCCACGACCCGTATCCGTTCATGCGGTGGTTGCGCGAGCACGACCCGGTGCATCGCGCGGCGTCGGGCCTCTTTCTGTTGAGCCGCCACGCCGACATCTACTGGGCCCTCAAGGCCACGGGCGATGCGTTTCGGGGACCGGCGCCGGGCGAACTGGCGCGCTATTTTCCGCATGCGGCGACCAGCCTGTCGCTCAATCTGCTGGCCTCCACGCTAGCGATGAAGGACCCACCGACGCATACGCATCTGCGCCGGCTGATCTCGCGCGATTTCACCATGGGCCAGATCGACAACCTGCGGCCGAGCATCGCGCGGATCGTCGAAGCGCGGCTGGACGGCTTGGCGCCCGCGCTGGAGCGCGGGGAGGCCGTGGACCTGCATCGGGAATTCGCGCTGGCCGTGCCCATACTGGTCTTCGCCGAACTGTTTGGCATGCCTCGGGACGACATGTTCGGGCTCGCCGCGGGCATCGGCGCCATTCTGGAAGGCCTGAGCCCACACGCCAGCGATTCCCGGCTCGCCGCGGCGGACGCGGCGAGTGCCAAAGTGAAGGCCTATTTCGGCGCTCTCATACAGAGCAAGCGCACCGATCCGTGCCACGACATCGTGTCGATGCTGGTCCTCGCACACGACGATGATGCCGACACGCTTTCAGATGCGGAGTTGATCAGCATGTTGTGGGGCATGCTGCTGGGTGGCTTCGCCACCACTGCTGCGACCATCGACCATGCGGTCCTGGCGATGCTGGCCTATCCCGAACAGCGGCAGTGGCTGCAGGGAGACGCCATGCGGGTGAAGGCATTCGTCGAAGAGGTCCTGCGTTGCGACGCGCCCGCCATGTTCAGCTCCATTCCGCGTATCGCCCAGCACGACATCGAATTAGGCGGCGTGGTGATCCCGAAGAACGCGGACGTGCGCGTGCTGATCGCATCTGGGAATCGCGACCCCGACGCCTTCGCCGATCCCGACCGCTTCGATCCTGCCCGGTTCTACGGCACTAGTCCCGGCATGTCGACCGACGGGAAGATCATGCTGAGCTTCGGTCACGGCATCCACTTCTGCCTCGGTGCGCAACTGGCCCGGGTGCAGTTGGCCGAAAGTTTGCCGCGGATTCAGGCGCGCTTCCCCACGCTGGCATTGGCCGAGCTACCGACCCGGGAGCCCTCTGCATTCCTTAGGACGTTCCGCGCGCTTCCGGTGCGGCTGCATGCGCAGGGGCTGTGATGCGAGTCTTAGTCGACCAGGATCTGTGCGGAACCAGCGGACAGTGCGCGCTGACGCTACCGGGTATTTTTCGCCAGCGCGAATCGGACGGCGTGGCCGAAGTGTGCCGGGCGACAGTTCCGCAGGCGCTGCACGCGGCCGTGCGGCTCGCAGCTAGCCAGTGCCCGGTCGCCGCCATTCGAGTCATCAGAAGCGAAACTCGCGGTGACGAGCGCGCCAGCGCCGACAGTGCGCCTTCTCCGGCGGACACGGAGCGGCATCCCGCGAGAGACCAACGCAATCCAGGAGGACACCGTGGGACGGTTTGAAGGCAAGGTGGCCGTGGTGACCGGCGCCGGCGCCGGGATCGGCAAGGCATGCGCCCTCGCCATCGCGCGCGAGGGCGGCAGAGTGGTGGTAGCCGACATCGATGGTTCGGCGGCCACGACGTGTGCCGCGCAAATCGCGGCCGAGGCGGGCCACGCGCTGGCTCTGGCCATCGACATCGCCGAGGCGCAGGCTGTGGCAGCGCTGTTCGATGCGGCGGAGCGGCACTTCAGTGCGGTCGATCTCCTGGTGAACAATGCGGGCGCCATGCATCTGACCCCGCGCGACTGCGCGATCCTCGACCTGGACCTGGCGGTCTGGGATGAGACCATGGCAACCAATCTGCGCGGCACATTGCTCTGCTGCCGGCGGGCCATCCCAGGGATGATCGCCCGCGGCGGTGGCGCGATCGTCAACATGTCGTCGTGCCAGGGGCTCAGCGGTGACACCACGCTGACGTCCTACGCCGCATCGAAGGCGGCGATGAACATGCTATCGGCCTCGCTCGCCACCCAGTACGGTCATGCGCAGATCCGCTGCAACGCGGTTGCGCCAGGTCTCATCATGACCGAGCGTCTCCTGGCCAAGCTGGACGAGTGCATGCAACGGCATCTGCGCCGGCACCAGCTCCTGCCGCGCGTCGGCAGCCCCGAGGACGTGGCCGCGCTGGTGGCGTTCCTACTCTCTGACGATGCTGCGTTCATCACCGGCCAAGTGGTGTGCATCGACGGCGGCATGCTGGCGCATGTGCCGACGTACGCCGACGGTGGAAACAGCCGCGCCGCGCCGCCTTCCGGCGAGACCACCGAAGCGGCTGCGTCGCCGCGCTGGTGATGGACATGCTGCTCAACCCGCTGAACCGTCGAGATCGGCTGCGGCACGACATCCCGGTCGTGCCCGGCGCTTTCCCCTTGGTCGGGCACCTTCCCGCCATCGTCTGCGACCTGCCGCGCCTGCTGCGGCGTGCGGAACGGACGCTGGGCAGTCACTTCTGGCTGGACTTCGGCCCTGCCGGACACATGGTGACCTGTCTGGATCCGGATGCGATCGCACTGCTCCGGCACAAGGACGTGTCCTCGGCGCTGATCGAAGATATCGCGCCCGAATTGTTTGGTGGAACGTTGGTCGCCCGGGACGGCGGCGCGCACCGGCAGGCGCGCGGTGCGATCCAGGCCGCGTTCCTGCCCACGGGGCTAACCCAGGCTGGCATCGGCGAGCTGTTCGCGCCCGTCATCCGGGCGTGGGTGCAGAGGTGGCGCGACCGGGGAGACGTAACCATCCTGCGCGAAACCGGCGATCTAATGCTCAAACTCATCTTCAGCCTCATGGGAATCCCCGCGCAGGACCTGCCGGAATGGCGTCGCAAGTACCGGCAACTGCTGCAGTTGATCGTCGCGCCCCCGGTCGACCTGCCCGGACTGCCCTTGCGGCGCGGTCGCGCCGCCCGAGACTGGATCGATGCGCGGTTGCGGGAGTTCGTTCGCGACGCGCGCGAACATGCCGCGCGCACCGGGTTGATCAACGACATGGTGAGCGCCTTCGATCGCAGCGACGATGCGCTCTCCGATGAGGTCTTAGTCGCCAATATCCGCTTGCTGCTGCTCGGTGGTCACGACACCACGGCCTCGACTATGGCCTGGATAGTAATCGAGCTGGCGCGGCAGCCTGGGCTATGGGACGCTCTGGTCGAGGAGGCGCAACGCGTGGGCGCGGTGCCGACCCGGCACGCGGACTTGGCGCAGTGTCCGGTCGCCGAAGCGCTGTTCCGTGAGACGCTGCGCATGCATCCGCCGACGCCGCTCCTGGTGCGTCGCGCAGTGCGTGAATTGCCACTCGGCCAACGGCGCATTCCCGCGGGCACCGATCTATGCATCCCGGTGCTGCATTTCTCGACCTCGGCGCTGCTGTACGAGGCGCCTCATCAGTTTCGCCTGACGCGGTGGCTGGAACGCACCGAGCCGATCCGTCCGGTGGACATGCTGCAGTTCGGTACCGGCCCACACGTCTGCATCGGCTACCACCTGGCATGGCTGGAACTGGTGCAATTCTGCATCGCCTTGGCGCTGACCATGCACGAGGGCGGGGCGCGGCCGCGGTTGCTGAGCGGTGTCGAAAAAGGCCGGCGCTATTACCCGACCGCACATCCGTCCATGACTATACGCATCGGATTCTCATGAGCTGGCATCACATGCCCCTGTGGCGCGGCAGCAGTGCCGGCTACGCGCGGCATTGCTGCACTCCGCGCGCGCACGGTGCGACGCAGACAATACCGCGGCGGCTCGCCTGTCAGGGACAAGGACATGAACAACATGCAGCCCGGTTCTACGCCACAGGATGACATAACTGGTGATTCCGCGCTCGGCGGATTGGGCGCTCAGGCGCGCGACGCATCCGGCGGGCTGCTGCCCGAGATCTGGATGCATGAGGGCGCAAACCGGGTCGAACAGGTGCTGGCGCGTCTTCTCTGCGCCGAGCATGACGGTGAGACCGAGCTGATGGCCGCGATGCGCTACGCCACCTTGCATGGGGGGAAGCGCACCCGCGCCTTGCTATGTCTGGCCGCCGGCACACTGGCCGACGCGCCGGCGCACATCCTAGATAAGGTCGGCGCCGCCATTGAGATGATGCACGCCTGTACCTTGGTCCACGACGATCTGCCCGCGATGGACGACGACGTGCTTCGCCGCGGCCTTCCGACCGTGCACGTCAAGTTCGGCGAAGCTACTGCGATCCTGGTCGGCGATGCGCTGCAGGCGCACGCCTTCCTGACCCTGGCGAGCCTCGGCGCGCCGGGCGAGAGCCGTATCGCGCTTGTGCGCGAACTGGCGCAGGCGGTGTCAGCCGAGGGTGCCGCAGGCGGGCAGGCCAGGGACCTGTCGCTGGTTGGAAAGCACGTCGAGCTGGACAGGATCTTGGCGATGCACCAGATGAAGAGCGGAGCGCTAGTGCGCGCGTCCGTTCGCATGGGCGCGCTATGCGCTGTTGCGGAGAATGCCGCGCACGCTGCGCTGTACTGTGCGCTCGATCACTACAGCGCCTGTTTCGGCCTGGCATTGCAGGTGATCGACGACATTCTCGACGTGACAGCGGATATCGCGACGCTGGGCAAGACCCCCGGTAAGGACGCGGCGGCGCAGAAGCCGACCTGCGCGTCGATCATGGGCCTGCCGGCAGCACGCCAGTTCGCGCTGGATCTGTTGCGCGATGCCGGGGAGGCGATCGCGCCGCTGGGGTCGCGTGCTGAACGGTTGGCACAACTCCTACAGCGCGCCAACGCGTATCTATCCAAGCACGCGTCATGCGCATGAGCGCGCCCGCGTGGAGACGCCCCCCGTGCCGCAGCGATCGACCGGCGACAGAGGTCCATGCTGCACTTTGTTCAAATCGCGGTCCAGATCGCAGCGGTTGCCCGCCGCGGCGTACGCGGCGGCCTGCGCGCAAGCCTACGCGCCGGACCGGCGCCAGCATCGGGGACCGTCGCCGCGCCGGAGCAGGGCGGCCATCCGGCGCTGCCTATGCGACGCCGCGACATCCGCGGCGTCTGCCCGATCCCGGTTCTTTTCACTGGTGTGCATAAGGGACATCCAGCGTGAACGTGCTGTCCGAACAGATCCTTTCCGAATTGCGCGTCCTGCTGAGCGAAGTGAGCGATGGTGGCAGCGTCGGCCCGTCTGTCTACGACACGGCGCGGGCGCTGCGCTTCCACGGCAACGTCACCGGTCGGCAGGACGCGTACGCGTGGCTCATCGCGCAACAACAGGCCGACGGCGGATGGGGAAGCGCGGACTTCCCGCTGTTCCGCCATGCGTCCACCTGGGCAGCGTTACTGGCATTGCAGCGTGCCGATCCTCTTCCCGGTGCTGCCGATGCAGTCCAGGCGGCAACCCGGTTCCTCCAGCGCCAGCCCGATCCCTACGCGTATGCGGTGCCGGAAGACGCGCCGATCGGCGCGGAGCTGATCCTGCCGCAGCTTTGCGGTGAGGCCGCATCCTTGCTGGGTACCGTAGCGTTTCCGCGCCATCCAGCGCTGTTGCCGTTGCGGCAAGCGTGCCTGGACAAGCTGGCGGCGGCGGCGATGTTGCCGAGCGGCCATCCGTTGCTACACTCCTGGGAGGCCTGGGGGACGTCGCCGACGACCGCATGCCCGGATGACGATGGCAGCATCGGCATCAGTCCTGCGGCCACTGCCGCGTGGCTTGCGCACGCCATGACGCGGGGAAGCACGCCGCAGGCCGGGCGCGCCGATGCGTATCTCCGGATGGCATCGCGGGCGACGCGCAGCGGCGTCGAAGGCGTCGTTCCCAACGTCTGGCCGATCAATGTTTTCGAGCCATGCTGGTCGCTGTACACCCTGCATCTGGCCGGACTGTTCGCGCATCCCGGGCTCGCCGAGCCGGTCCGCGTGATTGTCGCACAGCTCGACGCCCGCCTGAGCGTGCGCGGTCTAGGCCCCGCCTTGCATTTCGCAGCTGATGCGGACGACACCGCCATTGCGTTGTGCGTCCTGCACATTGCAGGCCGCGACGCGGCGGTCGATGCATTGCGCCATTTTGAAACCGGCGAGCTGTTCGTCACCTTCCCCGGCGAGCGCAATGCCTCGCTGTCGACCAACATCCACGCCCTGCATGCGTTGCGACTGCTGGGAAAGCCCGCCGCCGGCACCAGCGCCTACGTCGAGGCCAGTCGCAACCCGCACGGTCTCTGGGACAACGAAAAATGGCACGTTTCGTGGCTGTATCCCACCGCGCATGCGGTCGCTGCGCTGGCGCAGGGCAAGCCCGAGTGGCGGGACGAGCGCGCGCTGGCGGCACTGCTGCGGGCGCAGCGCGGCGACGGCGGCTGGGGCGCCGGTCGCGCGTCCACATTCGAGGAAACCGCCTATGCGTTGTTCGCATTACGCGTGATGGACGAGAGAGAAAAAACCCCAGGGCGCCGGCGCATCTCACAGGTGGTGGCGCGTGCGCTAGAGTGGATGCTCGCCCGCCATGCGGCGCATGCATTGCCGAAAACGCCATTGTGGATCGGCAAGGAACTGTATTGCCCCACTCGGGTCGTGCGCGTGGCCGAACTCGCCGGCTTGTGGCTGGCGCTTCGTTGGGGCGGCCCGTCCTGACCGAGAGAGTAGGAGCGACGCCATGATCCAGGCAGAACGCGCGCTGCATCAGGTGCTGGAGTGGGGGCGTACCCTGACCGGGTTCGCCGACGAGCATGCCGTAGAAGCGGTGAACGGCGGCCAGTACATTCTGCAGCGTATCCGCCCGAGCCTGCGCGACATAAGCGTCCGCACCGGTCGCGATCCGCACGACGAAACACTGATCTTGGCGTTCTATCGCGAACTGGCGCTGCTGTTCTGGCTCGACGATTGCAACGACCTTGGCCTGATCGTGCCGGAGCAGCTCGCCGCGGTGGAGCAGGCGCTGGGGCAGGGCGAGCCGTGCGCGCTCCCCGGATTCGAGGGCTGCGCTGTGCTGCGCGCTTCGCTGGCCGCGCTAGCCTACGATCATCGCGACTATGCTCAGCTTCTCGCCGATACCAGGCGCTACTGCGCGGCGCTCCGCGCCGGACACGCGCAGGCGGCAGGGCCGGAACGCTGGTCCTACGCCGAGTACCTGCATAACGGCATCGATTCGATAGCCTACGCCAACGTGTTCTGTTGCCTGTCGTTGCTGTGGGGGCTGGACATGGCGACCTTGCGCGCGCGTCCGGCGTTTCGCCAGGTCCTGCGGCTCATCTCCGCGATAGGGCGCCTGCAGAACGATCTGCATGGACGCGACAAGGACACGTCAGCTGGCGAGGCCGACAACGCGGCGATCCTGCTGCTGCAGCGCTATCCAGCTATGCCTGTGGTGGAGTTCCTCAGCGACGAACTGGCCGGCTATACGCGCATGCTGCACCGGGTGATGGCGGAAGAACGCTTTCCGGCGCCCTGGGGATCGTTGATCGAGGCCATGGCGGCCATCTGCGCGCGGTACTACCAGACCTCGGCCAGCCGCTACCGCAGCGACTCTGCGGGGCGAGGCCAGCGTTCGCCGGCCTGAACGCGCGGGAGGCGGCGGCGTGCGCGCGCTGCCGCGGTTCGGTCCGACGCAACGCCGTCGCCCGGGGCGACGGACGGAGCGAGCATGAGCAACACCGCTCTGAGCCGGCGCAAGGACGACTATCTGGACATGGTGCTGGATCGGCGACACGATTTGGACGTGTGACCTTTGCCTTCGGAGGGCAACGGTCAGTCAAGGCTGGGAGGCGCCCAGTGCTTTCCGAATAGAAACTGCGCAGCCAGCGGAGTGGTCTCGGCAATTGTGGCCGGCTGTACGAAGGTGTCGACGAACATGAGCCACTGTTCGATTTTTCCCGAATTGTGCCGCTTTAGTCAGATACCGAGGTTCGTCACGCTTCCAAGTACGCCACCAAATGCATTCATAAGAGCTTAGCGCGGATCTAGCGGACTGCCTCATGCGAAGGACGGGATAAGATATCGTAGGTTTGGTTGGTGTGGGGAAAGGCGGTAGCGCTCCCCCGCTACCATGAATTACCCTGTCCGGCCCGGAGACATGGGTAACGAAACGTACCTAAGAGATGGGTGACAACCTCGTGCCGATCGGGTTGTCGCGGGGTTTCAAAGTCATCTGCTCCAAGTTCGCTTCAAATTGAGATGGCCTGCA
>NZ_RDQF01000053.1 GCF_004114425.1 Bradyrhizobium vignae
CCCGTTCCCGGATGTCTTCCGAATAGGGTCGCGTCATCCATGCCGGCCTCCGCCCTCCAGCATGGATGTTGAATCAGAAATCGCTCCCGGTGGGAATCCCGATTCCAGCCAAAAACAACATGCTCTAATTGCAGGAGCAGCTTGATTGCCGCCGTCCCCGTAGCCATCGCCTATGGCAAGCGGGTGAACTGGGCTCGTGTGCGCCCTGGTCCCGATCTATCGTGCGGAATCCGTCTAAATGTCCGCTAAACGTCACCAAGACTGCCCTCGGTAGCCAGAATGACCTTGGTCGGGTCACCTCCATGAAGCGGACATTCCCGCGCTGTGGGCTGAGGTCAGCCACGGGGCCAGAAGCTGACATCGACCACCGCGTCTGCAGCGGTCAAAGGATCGCTGATGCGAAGTCCGGACTGCCCTCAACGGCATGTTGCGTGATGATGTCCATTCTTGCTCGGACGTAGCGCATCCCGACGCAGCTAGCGCCAGCGTCATTTGCAATGCTTACGCTGAGCAAGAACTTCCCAAATCCTTGGGATATCCCTGTTATGCACAGCACTCCCGACATATACCTTCGTTGTGTTGACAATCTCAAAAAAAGTTCGGGCGAGAGTCGCAAACCGAACCGACATTCCCGCTTCTCTTTAACAAAGTTGTATTGGGTCGGGGCTAAATCACGGCTCATCCAAAATCTGATCGAACACAGAGCGTGAGCTCTCGTGACGCAAGCGAGCGTCGCGAGGAATGCTTTCGCTTGAGAAAGGGAATGTTGCGTGAGTGAAAGCGAAATGAAACTGACGCCGAACGGAACGAATGTTTTCGGGATGCCATGGTTGGATTTCTCGAAGGTCGCCTTCCCTGGCGTGGGGCGCGAGCTTACCGAGCGAGGCCTCGCCCGCGCACGGGAAGGTTGCGAGAAGATCAAGGCCGCATCGGAAGAGATGACGGAGGCGCTGCGCGAGACCTATTCGAGCAATGCGAGATGCACGACCGACTACGGGCTCAAGGTGTTCGAAATCTCAAACGCCAATGTCGCTTCTGCGCTCGATTTCTTCGTCCATCTGTTCGGCAGCAAGTCAGCGACCGACGTCTATACCTTATCGGCGGCGCAAGCGCGCAAGGCGTTCGACACCGCCTCCGACCAGAACAAGGAATTGTGGGCGCTTGCCCAGAAGCTCGCGACGGAAACGGGTGAGCCGATCAGGAAGCATTTCACCAGGGTTCTCCACCAAGGCGGCGGCTAAAAAAGCGCGCTCAATTTCACATCCAGATTCGTTTGAGGAGGGACCCGGCCGGTTTGAGCAAGCCGAGCTGAGCGGGCACGCCCCACCGCCCCATGCTCGATCAACAAGGTGCGCGACGCCCCCCAACCCCGCACCGACAAGAGGCGTATTCCAACCGGCCGGTGCTTTTCTGCAAAATACAACAAAGACAAATCGCAAGGGAGGGCAACATGGGAATGGTTATGGTCAAATGTCCGCAAACTGGACACGCGATTCCCACCGGTATCCAGACTGATCGCGAGAGCTTTGGACGCCGCGCGGTGTTTTTCTCGCGAACCCGTTGTCCGATCTGCCGCACCGATCACGCGTGGTTTGCGCGGGAAGCCTGGGTCGACGAGCCGGGCATCCGGATCGCGCCGTCATAGCGGCGGCTCCCGAAATTACCCCAACGGCGAACGGCTTTGTTGACCTTGTCTCGGTCCCGGCGGTCTTCAGACGCAAGCTGCATGACCGGCTCATGGATTTCGGCCGGGACACAAGGTGCGAGACATTCATGAACCCTCTATCGGCGAGCGACGTGTTCTGTACGGTCGCCATCATGAGCGTCACCTTCCTGGCCGAGGTTGGGCTCTTTATTTTGATTGGAATGCTTTGAAAGGAGCGCGCGAGCTGGGCAGCGCCGATGCAGGTCTAGGACCCCGCAAGCTTCAACAGCGGGGGAAATGCAGACATCACCCGAGGTCGCAGAAGGGTCATTCGCGTCGTTCCGGTCGCGAGCGAGCCACTTCCGATCTACCCCGATCATCAGACAATTTCAGAGACCGTCTCGACTTCGCATTCGGGGCCAGTAGCGGACAACTTCCTGGCCCTCTCTCAGGGGAGTGACCTCGCCCGGAACAGGTGGACAAGTTCTACCCTGCACATTTGCGAATCCCTGCTCTGTGCTAAGCGCCAGAACGACAGGCTTGGATGGCGATTCCTTTCGCGTCCGTGGAGTTTGCGAGATGTTGGTGGTCCGAGAACGAGGCCCCGCTTACCGGACGATTGAACGCTGGGCGCGATCGGTATTGTTGGAAGCTGGTGCCATCCGCGAGTGCGAGGAGCGGTTGGATGCAGGACCGCACAGATCCACATGCTCGTCAGCTCGCTTTCGAAATTGCTCGGAAACATTCTCCGGCCGGTGTCTCGCCAGAAGCGGCTGCCCTGGCAGTAGCGGAGGTCCTCGACGGCATCGGCGAAACTTGCCCTGAGTGCCTGTCCGAAGACGGGCACTGACAACGGTCTGTTTGGCTCGGGGTTTCTCGCCTGGCTGCGTCCACTCAAAGGACAGGTAGAATCGGCCTGACGGGCTAGGCGAGGCCCCTTCGCTTTGCCTTCAGAAAGTGTCTACGCCCAGAGATATTCCAGCAGTGCCTTGCTTTCCTTCAAGTCGCGAACGTCGAAGCCTTCGTTGAACCAACCGTAGACCGGCGCGAGAAGACCGCGTGCTTCATCACACTTGCCTTGATCACACCAGAGCCGAGCGAGACTGACGGCAGAGCGAAGTTCCCAGAGTTTCGCCTCCTGCTGGCGAGCAATCGCGATGGCGCGTCGAAACTCAGTCTCCGCCTCGACCTCGGCACCCGGCCGAGCCATCAGCATCAACTCGCCTCGTCGCCGGTGCAGCTCGGCCTCGAACCATCGCACCCCCAATTTCTCGGTGAGTGCCAAGGCGTCGGAGAGTTGACCGAGCCCGGATTCAAATCGTGCTGCCTTTGCCTCGGCTGCCGCGAGCTGCGCGAGGTAGAACGGAAGAGTCCATGCTGCGCCGGATGCCTGGAATCCCTCGATACCGTGCCGCAGTAAGTTCACCCCGGCTTCGGCGTCGCCGGCTTCGGCCAGCGTCCAGCCGCGATAGGCCGTCCCCATCGCGAGAAAAAAAGCAAAGCGCTGCTCGGTGGTAAGCGCTACTAGCTCCTCCGCCCGTCGCCCAACCATAGCCGCATCATCGAGCACGAAATGCAACCGGCAGGCAACGCTCAGCGCGAATGCGAGGCTGATCGGGTGAGATGAATGCCGCGCCTCCGTCAAGGCATCCCTGCTCTGCACGCGCGCCTGGTCGGCGAAGCCAAGTAGGCCACACGTCAGCGACAGGAACGAAAGCATCGCTACGCGGGCGTTTTCCGCGAACAGAGCCGTCAGAAAGCGCTGCTGCTCCGGATCGTAGAGGGCGAGCCCCCGCTCAAGATGGGAACGCGCCAAGGCCAATTGCCCGCGATGAAGCCAGCTATCGCCGACTGCCCGATGACCGGCGACAAGAATGGCCGCGTCGTTTTGTCGTCCGGCCAAATCGAGCAGATCCTCGGCGATGCGATGCGATCGCTCAGTTTCACCACGCACGTGATAATGCACGAACGCGCCCCAGAGCGCCTTCAGCAGGTTCGGCGTGTCGTTCAGTGACTCGCAGAGGCAACGCGCCCGGGCGTAGGCCCTGCCAGTCTCTTCGGCCGCATGGCCCTTTGCGGCGATCAGCGCGCCGCCGAGCGCGAGTTGAAGGTGAGTTTCGGTGCGCTGTCGCCCCGGGGTATCTGGTAGATGGGATAGCAGATCGAGCGCCCTTCGCATCTGTACGATTGCTTCTGTCATTGCCGATCGAGCTTTCGAACGCTCACCAGCCTGCTGCCAATAGGAAACCGCCTTTTCGATCAAACCCGCATGCCCGCAATGGTGAGCGAGGATCTCCGGTTCCTCTTGGATGCCCCGAGCGAGCCTCTCCTCGAGCGTGCTAGCGATCCGCGCGTGCAGCTCGCGGCGTTGGCTGCGCAACAGTGTGCCGTATGCCGCGTCTTGGACCAGTGCGTGTTTGAACAAGAAATTGGCGTCGGGCGGTTCGCCTCGCCCGAAAATGAGCCCGGCGTTGATCAGCCGGTCGATCGCCGCTTGCAGCTCGTTGTCGCACCGCTGTACGATCGCAGCAAGCAGATCGTAGGAGAACTCGCGGCCAATGGCCGCGCCGACTTGGGCCAACTCCTTAGCTATCGGACCGATTCGATCGAGCCGCGCCATCAACGAAGCATGCAACGTGGCCGGCACAGCAAGTCCGGGCAGGGGCGCGAAGGAGATGGCTCGCGCGAACCCCTCAGGGTTCGTTTCGAGCACCGCTTTGGTCAACTCCTCGACGAACAGCGGCACGCCATCCGTTCGTTCAGCAATTTCATTGACGATTTCGCTCGGCAGCGTCCGGGTGCCGGCCACGCTCCGGATCAGTGCGGCGCCCGCGCTCTGGTCCAGCCGGTTCAGCACGAGCAAGCTGACGTGCGGCTTTCCGGTCCATACCGACTGGAACTCGGGGCGACAGGTGATCAGGACCAAAACCGGTAGGCTTGCTACTCGATCGACCGTTTGGTCCAGCAGCTCGCGCGAGCTCGGATCGATCCATTGCATGTCCTCGAACACAACCATAATTGGATGTCTTTGTGCGAGAGTTTCAAGCTGGCGAACGAGAGCGGCGAAGCTTCTCTCCTTCTTTTGTTGCGGCGTACCGGTAACCGGCAGATACAGATCACCGTCCGGGATCGACAGCAACTCGGCCAGGATCGCCACGTCCTCGTCGGAGGGCAGTGCCGGGGATAGTAGCACTCGGAGTTTATCGAGCTTCGCCCTTGGTGTGTCCTCACGATCAAAACCAGCCGCTCGCTGGAGTTGTGCGGTGAAGGGATAGAGCGCACTTTCCTGATGACGTGGCGAGCAGAAATAGCGCAAGTAGGTGTGCGGCTCGCGCTCGATACGCTCCTGGAGAGCCGCAACGAGGCGCGACTTGCCGATCCCCGCCTCGCCAACGAGCAGTGTTACTTGACCGGTACCCACTCGCGCACGGCGCCAGCTTCGCTCCAGCCGCGCAAGTTCTTCCTCGCGCCCAACCAGCGGGGCGAGGACCGCAGGATGCAACGCCTCGAAGCGGCTTTCCGCTGTTCCCTCATGCAGCACCCGCCAGGCCTGCACCGGCGTGGCGAAGCCCTTCAGCGTCACCGCGCCGAGATTCTCGTAGTCAAAGAGCCCGCCGATGAGCCGCCGCGTGTCCTCAGCGATTACCACCCCATCGGGCTCGGCGAGCGCTTGCAGTCGAGCGGCAAGGTTCGGCGTCTCGCCAAGGACCGCCTGTGCCTCCGCAGCTTCGCTGCCGATAAGGTCGCCCACGATGACGAGACCAGTCGCGAGCCCAAGGCGAACCCGAAGCTCGAAGCCGGGCGGGGCGCCCGGCGCGTTCTTGGGCGCGGCGATCTCAAGCGAAGCGCGCACCGCGCGTTCGGCATCGTCCTCATGCGCTGAAGGATGGCCGAACAGAATGAGCATGCCATCGCCGATGTAGCGGCTGATGGTGCCACCGTATTTGCGGACGACCGCCGCTACGCTATCACGATACTCGGCGATTATGTCTCGTAGATCTTCCGGATCGAGCATTGTCGCAAGTGCCGTCGAGTCGACGAGGTCGCAAAACATCACTGTGAGCTGGCGACGCTCGGCGGAAGAACTTGGTGCGGGTGACAAGCTCGAGCGTTCCGTGACCCGTGCTACGATGGACGTCGATGCGCCCGCCCCTGCTGTTACTCGCGGCGGTACTGTCGGCGTGAGCGCGGCACCGCAGTCGCCACAGAAGTTCTTGCCTGTCGGATTGTCGGCCCCGCAGGCAGGGCACCGAAAGACTAGCGGCGCGCCGCAATCGCCGCAGACCTTCTTTCCCTCTGGGTTGACTCTGCCGCAACTCGGACAATCCATGCCGCACCCGATCGAATTGCTGACCTACATGACTTCACGTCGGTCTGGGAGCGACTCTTCAGAGTGCGCTCTTTGAAGATTCTTCGTCAGCTGCCTGCCAAGCGCCAAGAATGATCAAACTCACGATGATCAGGACGTAGATACAGGCGATAGTCGCAGGAAAATGAGCCAGCCGGGTGTCATCGTTGCCTCCCGAGCGGTTGTCTCTAGAAGCTTAAGCCGGCAGGCTCGACAAGAGTTATGAAGTGGCTAACACTCTGCAGCTCAAGCCTATTTTCAATCCAAGAAAGCTGAACATAGCCTGTCGCGAGCCAAGCGCGAAATTGGTGATGATCAGCAAATGCCTGCACCTGTAGGCAGTCCACTAACTACTGCCTGCCGAGTCGATGAAAGGTCCTCTCGCGCGTCAGCAACCGAGTGCAAGCAAAAATCCAACTGCAGCGCGGAATGACTTACTACTAGCTGCATTGCAGATCGGGTTGTCGCGCTGAGGCCGCTACTGCACGTCTTGCCAATCGCGCATCGAAGAGCGCTCAAAGCGCGGGCACAAGACTGAGCGTGCCGGGCGCGGGTTATGGGGCGCCGCCTCACCCCAATCTGTTAGCCACCAGACCGCATCAGAAACGGATCCATTGACAGAGCTAATCGGTCCGCAACTTGCGGTGCGACCGGCGTGGATTGCAGTTCGGTAGGCAGCGAGCCGAGAGAATTGACGGCCAGCCCGGTCCCAGCGGCAAGAACAGCTATCACAATCGCGGAGAGATATTCGATCCTCATGGCGATGATACTCCATCGCTGATGACAAGACAATTGTGTTCGCTCAAAATTAGTTCCCTCGCAGGCAGGTTCATGATTGCCGATCAGGGGCATGAGGCCGATGATCGCGGCAGTGAGAATTGCTTCGCTGGCGTAAAGGGTCATAGCGTGCCTCGCATATTGCGAAGCTCCGAAGCCCTCAAAACCTATCGAAGTCAGGAATGTTTCAGTTCCAATAGCGTTAGGCATGCTAACGCATTTTGAGTTCCTTGATCACCAAACAATTTGCCGCTTGCGGGATCTTGATGATCTTGCTTGCGACCATATCCGTGGCGATCGTCGCGATCCGTGACGCGAATCGTATGGAGCGCCTGCTCTTAGCTGCCGTGATGCGGCTAACCATTTCAGACTTAGAGCGGCGGTTTGTACTCGCAGGAAGCGCACGCGGGAGAACATGATAGCACGGGACGCGCGGTCCATCGAAATGCGACTGCGCTTGGCGGGACCGCCGGGAGGACCACGAACAAAAAGAACAGCCTTGCAGGAGCAACGAACCGTCTTACGCGTTTAACGCCGCAGGGAAGCTGTGTACATCCAGAACAGTCGCAGCTATGGCGGACAGCCTTCCAACGCGTACCCCTAGTTCATCTCCGGATCACGAGTCGGAGCATCGCCGGGCAATCTGCGACGAGATCGGTCAGCAGCTTCGCGGGATCCTTGCCGACGATCTCACGCCACTACCATCGCGTCTGGAAGGCATGGTGGACCGGCTGACCAAATTGGACGGCGATGTAACGTTGATCGCGCCGGGTCGCCAGGACGATACGTCACCCCGACCGCGCCGGAATTTTGTGTCTGCGCTTTGGCAGGTCTTACGACACGGCCTCTAGGCGCGACCGCCCTCCTTGAGGATATTTCACCCGCACGTTTTCCGACTTTGCTCGCACCCTGGCTTGAACGAGGCAAATCGCACGTACGCATGGGCGCCTTTCTAATGCCAGTGCATTGGTAGCGCGCGCGATATCTGGCTTTCCCTTGGAAGCGGACGTTTGTGCTGCCCTCTAGGATGTCTCATTCGGGTCAACTGCGGATGCTGTCGCGCCAGGTTGGCACGGTTGCCCGCGAGGAGTATCTTCGGCTCTGACGAACGGGGCAAGTCCGGATCAGGTGTCTTATGGCCGCACCGGCAACTCATTGCGTCAAGAGCGGTGACGTTCACCTCGCCTATCAGGTCCTTGGAAATAGACCGTTGGATTTGGTATTCGTCCCGGGTTTCGTCTCGCACGTTGAGGCGAGCTGGCACGTGGCGGAACGCAGCGCGTTCTTCCGTCGCCTGGCATCGTTCGTCCGCCTTATCCTTTTCGACACGCGCCGCACCGGAACGTCAGACCGAGTATCGCAGATCTTCACCCTTGAGCAACGCATGCACGACGTGCAGACGAGTCTGGAGAAAGTCGGTTCAGAGCGCGCGGTTCTGTTTGGCGCATCCGAGGGCGGCGGCCCGTGTCTGCAATCCGCGCTCCGACCGCTCATCTTACATCGTATTGGAGACCGCTGGCTCGAGATCGAGCACGCGCGCTCCTTGCTTTTGCAACAACTACGTTGCCTTACAGGAGGTGTATCATGAAGACCGCACTTCTTATTGCAGCTATATTAGCTGTGGGTGTCGTATCAGCTGATGCTGGTCATAATCAGCGTCATGGTTCATCATCATTCCATAAAATGCACCGTGTTGGATCAAGCATGGCGGCTGTTGGTGTTCCAGCAGGCGGTAGTCTTGGCGAGCAGTCTGCTTCGGCGCTTTATAGGCGGAATCTGCGCGACTCAGGCTACGATGCTAAGAAGAACTTTGATAAAGCTGGTCATATGTGCGTGTCCTGTGATTTTTACGGCAATTGACCAAGCTGGTGCTGTGGCGACTGAGAACGGGATAACAACAGGAGCAGCCGGGCAGGACGAACCGGGCCGGGTGTGCAAATAAAAGCCTTGCATTTTTTGAATACGAGCTTCGCCAAAAAATTGCCCCCAAAGACCATGATGGGGTTCCTGTCGGGGCTTTTTTGTTCGCCTGCCCCGCACTCAGCCATGCGTTCTTATTCGCGCCTGATGGAGTTGATGCCGATGTAACCGTCCGGTGCAGCTTGCGTTACTGATGTAGTAGACGCAGCATTGGTCATCTGCTTTGGCAGGCATTTGGGTCTCGCTTCTTTGCTTGCGTGTGCGTCGTCATTATTGTCTGCGGCATAAGCCGACCGCCCGCGTCAAAGACGCTCGTGGTGTTGGCGCTATCCCTACATCGGCGCTGTCCGGCTCGTGCGGAGACGGCTTGAGCCAGACGAGCCGATCACGGTAACCGGAACGCTGGGCGAGCACTGATTTAGGAAACTCCATAACGCAACCAAGGGGAACGGCTCATCCCAACGGGATGCCGATGGATCCAAAAGCTGACGGGCCGCGGGTTAGGCGACAAGGTCAGCTGCGGGCCCAATAGACGACATCTCGGGTTGGGCTCCTCGTCGGCGACGAGAATGTAAACGCTCAACTCGATTGCCTTATACTGCCATCATCCGCGGCAGGGTGATCGTGAACTCAGTACATGCTCCCGGCTCCGTTACGAAGGCGATCCTGCCGCCGTGTTGTTTGACGATGATGTCGTGGCTCATCGAAAGCCCCAGCCCGGTGCCTTCGCCGGGGGGCTTGGTCGTAAAGAAAGGGCTGAAGATCTTCGCTTTGGCCTCCTCCGGAATCCCGACGCCATTGTCGCGGATCCTAATCTCTACTTCGTTTGCCAGAGCTCTCGTGGTGGCGCTCAATGTCGGCTCGAAATCAGCGTCGGCAGCTTCCTTACGCTTGTGAGCCGCATAGATGCCATTGGAGATCAGGTTGAGGAGCACCCGCCTGATCTGCTGCGGATAAAGCTCCGCTGTTCCGGCGTTCGGGTCGAGGTCGCGTTTAAGTGTGATGCTAAAATCGGATTTCTCCGCGCGGGCGCCGTGATAGGCTAGGTTGAGGCTTTCCTCGACAATTGCATTGATGTCGGTCGGGCGACGTTCGCCGGCCCCCTCGCGGGAATGCAGCAACATGTTCTTGACGATGGAATCGGCGCGTTTGCCGTGCTGGACGACCTTGTCGAGGTTGCCCTTCAGCATGCGGGCAAGCTCGTCTACGTCTGCGCGGATCTTCTCATCGAGTTCCGCCTTTCCGAGCAGCTCGTTGAGCTCGCCGATCAATTCGGCGGACAGAGAAGAGAAATTGTTGATGAAATTGAGTGGGTTCTTGATCTCGTGCGCGATGCCGGCAGTGAGCTGGCCGAGGGATGCGAGCTTCTCGGTCTGCACCAGGCGGTCTTGGGCGGCGCGCAATTCATCGAGGGATTTGGCTAGTTCCCGGGTGCGAGCTTGAACCTCCTCGAACAAGCGGACGTTGCCAAGCGCGATCACCGCCTGATCGGCGAAGGTCTGCAGGAGCGTGACCTGCTTGTCACTGAAGGGCTGCACCTGGGTGCGGCGAAGTACGATCGCACCAATGCTGCCACCTTCGCTTAGCATCGGCACGGCGAGAAGGGTCCGGCAACCATCCTGTCGTGACATCGCCTGCGCAATAGGAAAGTTGACGCCTTCGTCCGAGAGGACGTCATGCAAGTGTATCGGCACCCGCTCGGCAATTGCGAGACCCGACACGGAGGTGCGGTCGTCGGTCCACGTCTGAGTTCCCATTCCGATCGGTCCGTGATGCGCGCGAACGACGAGATCCTGGTCCTCCTTCAGAACTACCACCGAATCATAGGCATCACAGAGCTCGCCGGCGCTCTCGACGATGGTGCGCAAGACGGGCTCAACATCGGTCGGCGACGAGGCGATCACCTTGAGAATGTTGGCACTTCCGGTCTGATAGGTTAGCGCCTCGGAGAGGTCGCGCGTCTTCGCCTGCACTTGTTCAAATAATTTGACGTTCTCGATCGCGATCACCGCTTGATCGGCGAACGTCGCTACCAGTTCGATCTGCTTGTCCTCGAAAGACCCGGCGGCGAAGCGAAACAGGTTGATGACACCGAAGGCGTGCCCCTCCCGGACGAGCGGCACACCAAGCGCGGCCCGCATGCCGATGAGCCTTTGTGCTTGCGGGCGATTGAAGTCGGGATCAGCGAGTAAATCCGGGACGTGAACGGGACGGCCATCAAGAATAGTTCGGCCGAAAATCGAGCCGCGGTCTGCCTTCGTCGTGTAGGTCTGGAAATGCTCGATCCACTCGGGTTTGCAGCCATAGGCGGCGGCGAGCCGGTAATTTCCCTCGTGCTCGTAACGGATCGTTCCAATCTCGGCGTCGCACAGCCGACAGGCTGACGAAAGCAGGGCATCCAGCACGGTCCGCAGATCGAACGCCGAGCGACTGATCACCTTGAGTACATCGGCGGTCGCGGTCTGCCGCTGCAAGGCCTCGCTTAACTCATGCGTCCTGAATCGAACCTGCTGGAACAGACGCGCGTTCTCGATAGCGATCACTGCCTGGTCGGCGAAGGTTTGCAGCAACTGCACGTGGTGATCTATGAACGATCCCGCTTCGAGCCGCGTCACGCTGATTAGGCCGATCGGCACATTATTGCTCATCAGCGGCGCGAGCAGCATGCTGCGGAAGCCACGTGCCCGAGCGATCTGCTTGATCTGGGAGTCTGGAAGCGTCTCGACATCGCCAATCTGAACCGGTTTGCCGGCCTGTGCGAGCCTGAACGGCTCGAAGCGGGCGACAGGAGTCGGAAATCCGGCCTTCAGCACCTTGTCGGCGGCCGAGCTAGTCGGCGTGAAGGCCGCAAGGTGCGCAATGTCGTCGACGAAGCGGAAAACCGCCGTCGAAAAGCCGCCGATCAGCTGCTTGGCGCTGCTCGCGATGGCGTCGAACACCGGCTGTACGTCGGACGGCGAGGAGGCAATCACCTTCAGGATGTCGGCAGTGGCGGTCTGCCGCTCCAGCGTTTCCCTGGTCTCGTTGAACAGGCGCGCATTCTCGAGCGCCATCGCTGCCTGGCCGGCAAAGCCCTGCAGCAGCACGAGCTCATCATCGGAGAACGGATCGAGCCGGTCGCGACAGACGATCAGAGCGCCGATCGCTTTGCCCTGGATACGCAGCGGCGTGCCGCACATGGTCCGGGTGCCGGCGGCCTTGGCGTGCGGCAGGCCGGGAAACTCGGCTAGATCGGGATTGAGATCGTCGAGATCCGGCACGTGGATTTGCCGGTTTCGACCGACCACCGCGCCGGGCATGTTGCGGTCGCCCGCGTTGACAGCGCTCGGCGGCAAGCCCGCGCGGAGGAGCTCGTCGCTCGCGCCGTACCGGAAGGCCTTGCCGCATTCGCCGTTCTCGGCAAGCTGGATCCAGACGCTGGAGGCCCCGATCAGCCGAACGGTAGTCTCCGCTATCTGTTCCAGAGCTGAGTCGGCGTCACCGGAGGTGCTCGCAATCATTGCCAGGATATCTGCGCTGGCTCTTTGGCAGTCCCGCGATTTTGCAAGCTCGCGCTGCAGGTGTTCGATCTCGACCGCGCTCGACTGGTTCTTCTGTTCTAGCTCGGCGATCCTGCGCGCAAGATCGGCGTCTTGAGACAGCCTGGTCATCGATAAATCCATATCGCCCAGCGCCCGCCGGCGCCGCGCTAAATTATCTAAAAACCCAATTACTCCGCGGTCAAGCTAAGCCGGCCAGCGATATCGTTGCAGATACTGGAACAAACGATCGAGTACCCTTCAGTTCCGGGCCACCACGTTCCAAGTCCGCTCAGTGTCAAATTGCGAAGAACTCAAGATGAGCAAATCTAGGCCGCCAAGTGGCAATGAGCGAGCCTCCGTCAGACGAGGCGTTACGTCGCTGGTGGGCCAGAAGCCGACCACGTTTCAGTTAACCCGTTGACGTGCCCGCACGATATGGGCACCAGGTCCGAGCGCGATGCCTCGCCTTAGGACTCCGTAATAGTGCTGGGCTATTTCGCTGGCACCGAGATCTTCCACTACGTTAAACCCCACGCCGTGCAGCAAGTGGTGCAACTCGATCGGCTCGAACAGGCTGAGCCAAGGCTCACCTCGCGCGGCCGCCCTTTCTGCAGTTGCCACAATGCTGGCGCGGCGCTCAGCAGGATAATTCTCAAACGGTTCGGCATAATCGAAAACGACAGCAGCTTGTGGTAGCTCGGATATGAACTTCAAGGTGCACCAGACCGCATGCTTTGTCAGATATGGTACAACGCCAAGCCATTGAAAAAAAGCTGGCTCGTCCACCATGAAACCGACTCTCGTTAGACCTTCTGCCAGACTTTCTCGTTCAAAATCGATGGGCGCGAAGACAAGCGACGGCGGCTCGGACAGGCCCGCGGCCTTTATCCGATCGCGTTTCCATACCTGCGTTGCAGGGTAGTCGACCTCGAAAACACGAAGGCCTAAATCAGCATAGGGATTTCGCAAGGAGAATGTGTCGAGACCAGCACCCAGTACCACGACCTGACGTACGCCACGTGCAACGCAGTTTGCTATTGTGTCTTCGGAGAACCGGCTGCGTGCGGCTATGAATAAGCGCATTGGGCGCACGGAATCATCTCTTGCGATCTCGCTCAAGGACGCCGCCGTCTCCGGGTCTAGTATTCTCAGCGCAAACTGATCCTTGAAAACTGCCCCGCGTTCCAAGGTTTGGTGAATGGCGCGGTAAGCAGCTGCCCGCCGAGCGGTTTGACTTGGTTGTCCATCACGCATGACAATTTCGCCAGTCGTTTGGTGCTGGAACGCGCCTTGTAGCATGCCGGCGGCAAAAACTCACGTTGGCTCGCCCATCGACCTCCCAAGCGGCATCATATCGGCCCGGGGCCACGAGGTCTGCAACCTACCGTGCTAAGCTGGTGCCGCTCATGCAACCGCCCGATGGTCTAGCGCGTGTTCGCTCTTACCGCTCGGGGTGGGGGAGAATCAGCAGCGCCGCCTCGCAGCCACCTCGTAGGGGACGTGGTTGGCTATAGCCGACCGATGGGTCAAGACGAGCGCGGAACGCTTCGCCGGCTTAAGGTCATTCGGCAAAATCGCCGAGCATCATGGCCGTGTCGTCAAGACGACTGGAGACGGCATTGTCATCGAGTACCCAGCGCTGTAGAGGCTGTAGCCTGCGCGGTGGCCATTCAGCGAACGTCCCGGGCGTACTCTGAAAGCGTGCACTTGGTGCCGGAATCAGGAGTAACACCGGGCAACGACCGCTTCGGGTGTGCGCCGTGAAAAGGCGGCGCTTTCCAGTGGGTGCAAGTCCCACCCGGCAAACGCTCCAGCCGGAAGCAATCGGAGCAGTCATGGAGGTAACGAAGTGGCTGAAGCCTTCGATTAGCGTGTCACGAATTGGTGACAGCGCGAGTGTGCAGGCCGTAACGCGAGTGAACGCCGAGCAAGCCTCGAAAAGGACGATGCGCAGGCCGACCCGACGACCCTTTCGGGGAAGGCTGATACGGCTGGGGGATTGAGCGAAGTAGTACGCCCAGCCGCTGCGCCGGGGTAGTGGCGACAGCATGTACACAAGGAAAGCGTACGCAACACGGGAGGCCCTACGACGTGGTCAGGGATGATCAACCGGACGCCCGCGAGGGACAGGCCGGGCGCCGTGGGGATGCGGAGAGGTTCGTAATACCGCTGAAGCCGGGTAACGCCGGGGGAGGGAAGGGACCTCAGTTCAAGACGAACGCAAGACGTAGTGAGGGACCTGGGGATTGGGCAACCTATCAACTCCGAAGAGTGTTCAGAAACTGCAGACGGCGTTGCACGCGAAAGCGAAGGCAGAAGCCGGCTACCGCTTTTATGCCCTGTACGACAAGATCAGCCGGGAAGACATCTTGGCCCATGCCTATGCCCAATGCCGCTCCAACAAGGGCGCACCGGGGGTGGATGGTCAGGACTTCGCGGACATTGAAGCGTATGGGGTGCAGCGGTGGCTTGGCGAACTGGCGCTTGCGCTCAGGCAGGAGACGTATCGACCGGACCCTATCAGAAGAGTGTACATCCCGAAGGCCAATGGCAAACTCAGGCCATTGGGCATCTCAACCTTGCGCGATCGGGTCTGCATGACGGCAGCGATGCTGGTGCTGGAACCGATCTTCGAAGCCGACCTTCCACCCGAACAGTACGCGTACCGTCCTAGGCGAAATGCTCAACAGGCGGTGGTCGAGGTGGAAGGGCTGCTGTTCCGTGGTCACCCGGAAGTCGTCGACGCCGACCTCGCGGACTACTTCGGGAGCATTCCGCATGCCGAACTTCTCAAGTCGGTGGCGCGCCGGATCGTGGATCGGCGCGTGCTGCATCTGATCAAGATGTGGCTGGAATGCCCTGTGGAAGAAACCGACGATCAAGGAAGGAAGACACGCACGACCGAAGCCCGGGACAACCGGCGCGGCATCCCGCAAGGTTCACCCATCTCGCCACTGCTGGCTAACCTGTACATGCGCCGGTTTGTGCTGGGATGGAAGATGCTCGGTCTCGAGCGAAGCCTCGGCACTCGCATCGTGACCTATGCCGACGATCTCGTGATCCTATGCCGGCGGGGCAAAGCCGAAGAGGCCTTGTCGCGACTGCACGAGATCATGGGCAAGCTGAAGCTGACGGTCAACGAGGACAAGACACGAATCTGCAAGGTGCCGGAAGAGGAGTTCGACTTCCTGGGATACTCGTTCGGACGGATGTACTCAGCGAGAACCGGCCAGGCGCGCCTGGGGTACCGGCCATCGAAGAAAAGCATCAAGCGTATGGTTGAGCAAATCCATGCGCTGACGGACCGAACGGGGACGTGGCAAGACACCACAGAGTTGGTGGCGAAGTTGAACCGCACGCTGCGCGGATGGGCGAACTACTTCAATGTAGGCACCGTCACCAAGGCGTATCGGGCGATCGACAACTACACCGCTGTGCGGTTGCGCCGGTGGTTGCGCATCAAACACAAGGTCAGGCGACGCAAGGGCGGGACCTATCCACTCTCGCACCTTTACGGGCACTTCGGGCTCGTACGTCTCACCGCACTTGGGCGCGACGTGCCGTGGGCGAAGGCGTGAGGCCTTGTCGGAGAGCCGGATGCGGAAGATCTGCCTGTCCGGTTCGACGAGCGGGATGTGGAAACGGAGTCACGGCTACACCACTAAGGCACCGCCAGACGAAGGGCGGCAACAGATATGTGCAGCCTAAAGCCACCGCGCCACATCTCGACTCCACCAAAAGAGCCGGTTTGAACGGCGCCGTGTCACTTCCGGTGTGCCCCGATCAGCAGACCATATCTGCGCCAAACCGAACTTCGCCATCGAGCCACAAGCGGAAGTATCCCAACCGCGCAAGTCTAGTCCTGTCTACTTCCAGAATCGGACACACATTCCAGCTCGGCTCCGAGCTCTCAAGCGTATGGGTCGATGCTTCAGGTGAGAAGCAAGTTGGCATCGACCGACGCTGGCGCAAATGGACGAGAATGTCATAAGCCGAACGCTTGCTCATCAGGGCATGCGAAGAGCTGCAAATCGCTCGGTTAGAACCGTGGCTATGCGTCGGCGTTTTGGCACCGAACGAGCAATTGCGCTCGTCGTGGCTTGATAAGTCGCTTCGCATGTCGAGCAAACGTGCTATTATCACGACAGAAGCCGTAGGTTCGCCATGACAGCTATTGCGGAATGGTTGGCATCGATAGGCTTGAGTGAGTACGCGGGGCGTTTCGCCGAGAACGCTATTGATCTTTCGGTCCTGGGCGATCTTACAGAGCAGGACCTGAAGGACCTTGGCGTCTTGCTGGGACATCGGCGCAAGATGCTTCGTGCGATTGCCGAACTTCGGGGCGATGTTCCTCCGGCAGCTCCGACAGGGAGCAAGAAGGTACCGCGGGAGGGCGCCGAGCGCCGTCAGCTCACGGTGATGTTTTGCGATCTAGTGGGCTCGTCTGCACTCTCGGTCCGCCTTGATCCCGAGGACCTGCGAGCGGTAATCGGCGCCTACCACGCTTGCATCGCTGAGATTATAACCAAATCTGAGGGGATCATCGCCCGGTATATGGGGGACGGCGTTCTTGCCTATTTCGGCTTTCCCCAGGCACACGAGGATGATGCCGAGCAGGCGATCCGAGCCGGGTTGGCGTTGGTAGATGCCGTCGCTAACCTGAAAACAGAAGCCGGCGCGGTGCTCCAGGTTCGCGTTGGCATCGCTACCGGAATGGTTGTAGTAGGCGAGTTGATTGGCGAAGGCGCTGCCAAGGAACAGGGGGTAATTGGTGAGACGCCGAATTTGGCCGCACGCCTGCAGGCGCTCGCAATGCCGGGCACAGTCCTGATCTGTGAGAGTACGCGTCGACTCACGGAGGGACAATTCGAATACCGCAATGTCGGCCCGGCTATACTCAAAGGATGGGTAGAACCGCTACCGGCTTGGGAGGTGTTGGGAACGAGTGGGGTGGAAAGCCGTTTCCAGGCGCTGCACCAGACCCGATTGACCCCCCCAATCGGGCGTGACGAGGAGATAGATCTGCTGTTACGTCGCTGGCACAACGCCACGCGTGGTGAGGGCAGCGCTGTCGTGCTCACCGGAGAGCCGGGCATCGGAAAGTCGCACATCGCACAAGCGCTCGAAGAACGACTCAAGGAAACCGAACCGCACGTCACGCTGCGCCTCTTCTGCTCGGCGCACCACACTAACAGCGCGCTGTACCCGTTCATACGCCAACTCGAACGAGCCGCGCGTTTCGAGCGAACCGACTCGCCAGATGTGAAATTCGTCAAGCTCCAGGCTTTGCTGGCGCAATCCGGTGCTGCCGCAGACCAGATAGTACCACCTTTGGCAAACCTCCTATCCGTGCCTGCCGGTGATCGCTATCAGCTGCCAGATCTGAACCCACACAAGCGGAAGGAGATCACACTGGCGGCGCTTCTGATGCAGCTCAATACACTCGCGGCACGTCAGCCCGTCTTCATTGCCTTTGAGGATGCTCATTGGGCCGATCCTACGTCGCTTGAGCTCTTGACGCTTACACTGGAACGAGTACCGCAGCTTCGGGCGCTGGTGCTCATCACCGCGAGGCCGGACTTCATGCCCCCTTGGCCGGGTCATGCGCATGTGACGACGGTTTCGCTCACCCGCCTGAACCGACGCAACGGTGCAGCACTGATCGAGCGCGTTACGGCCGGCAAGACACTCCCAAAAGAGGTCACGGACCAGATCCTCGCTCGTACGGACGGCATACCCCTCTTCGTCGAGGAACTAACCAAGACGGTGCTCGAAACAGGCTTGTTGCACGAGCAAGACGATCATTATGTCCTCAGCCGGCCACTGCCTCCGATGGCGATTCCGACGACATTACACGCGTCTCTCATGGCAAGGCTCGATCGGTTGGCCCCGGTGAGGGAGGTGGCTCAGATTGGCGCTGTGGTGGGTCGCGAGTTCTCCTACGAACTGCTGAGCATAGTCGCTGGATTGCCCAGAGAGAGACTTGACGAGGCGCTTGGTCAGTTGGTTCGATCAGAGCTGATATTTTGCCGAGGCGAGATACCCCGGGCGGTTTACACCTTTAAACATGCGCTCGTGCGAGATGCTGCCTATTCGGGACTTCTGAAGAGCCGGCGCGCGGCGCTGCATGCCATGATTGCGGATGCCTTCGAGCGGCATTTCCTGGAAATCGTGGAAGCTCAACCGGAAACAATCGCGCATCATCTAACCGAGGCGGGACTGTTTGAAAAGGCGACGGGATATTGGCTGCTGGCAGGCAGGAAAGCCGCCATGCGCTCCGCCAACCTCGAGGCCATTGCTCAGTTGGAGCGGGGTATCGAGACCACTATCCACTTGGCCGATGGTGAACGAAAGGACAGGTTGGAGCTTGATTTTGCAGTCGCGCTGGGACCCTGCCTGATCGCTACCCAGGGGCCCGCTTCCAACAAAGCGGTGGCAACCTTCGCTCGCGCGCGGGAGCTGTGCGAGCGCCTCCGAGATCCCCCTGAACAATTGCAGATTATGTTCTGGTTGACTACCGCGAGCGTCATTCGCGGCGAGTTGCCGGTTGCCCAGGAAACGATCGCGGCACTGCTTCATCTCACCGAGACGCGCGGCGATCGGCCAGCGCTGCTCAATGCGACCCGCGGTCAGGCCATGATTCGCCTTTTCATGGGACGTCTCACCGATGCCCGTGAAGCTATCGAGCGCGCGGTTGCGGAGTTCGAGGCAAGCTCTGAGGATGACAGATTGGCCGCCCGAGCAGCCGGTCAGGATGCCGGAGTAGCTGACCTTGCGCTGATGTCATGGGTTCTCTGGCTGCTCGGTCACTTTGATGCAGCTAGCGCACGCATGGATGCCGCCATTCAACGCGCCGACGTCATCAATCATCCTCACTCGCAAGCGTATGCCTGCTACTATGCTTCTGTTCTCCACGCTCTTCGCGGCGAATTGTCGCGCGCGCAACGCTATGCGGACCGCTGTCGCAGCTTGTCGGAGGAGCATGGATTCCGCCAATGGCACGGGCTGGCGCAGGCCGTCCGTGGCATATGCGTGACAATGCTTGACCCCTCCTCCAGCGCCGTCGAGGAGATCCGAGCTGCAATGGACGAATATCGTGGCGCGGGTTACCAACTGGGAATCACGGCGCTATATGTGCTGTTGTGCCCGGCTTTGCTGCTTGGACAGGATTACGAGACTGCGATGGCGCTTATCGAGCGGGGCCTGACGACAACCACTCGCAATAGCGAACGGATATTTGAAGCCGAGCTGTATCGATTAAAAGCGCGTACCTTGATGCTTCGCGGTTCAAGAGATGCCGGAACCGAGTTGCTCCAAAAGGCCTTAACGACGGCAAGTGCCCAACGGGCCAAAGCTCTTGAACTCAGAGCCGCAATGGATCTTGCCGCCGTGTGGGTGGAGGAAGGCGACCGTGAAGAAGCGATCAAGGTCCTCACGCCCGTCTACGACTGGTTCACCGAGGGTTTTGAGACGCAGGACCTCAAGCAAGCACGGGCTCTGCTCGATCAACTGCGGTCTACAAGTGCAAGACCGCGATAGTTCAGATCTGCTAACTCTCGGCGAGCGCTTTCTTCAGCTTTTGATAGTCATCGCGAATTCGTCGCCAATCGGCATCTTGCTCGGGTCTTTCGTTGATGAAGAGCGGTTCTCCAGGATGGGGTGTATCCTTGTTTTGGCGATATTGCTTGATCGCTTGTTCCGCAGACTCTCGCCCCAGCTTTCGCCCATTGTCCAGGTTGCTGTGATTCCATTTGAAGTTGATGTGCCCGGGGACGTGAATTTCGACAACCGTGCCATTCCATACGTCGCTTGAACTGTGAACTTGCGAATCTTTGGCCTTCGAATTCTTAGTCTTCGCAGCATTATTCTTCGAAGCCTCAGCTCTTGTTTTCTTGTAATTCTGATCCTCCGCAGTGTTGTCTTTCGATGCGTCGCATTTCCGTTTGTCGTACCGGACGTGGTATTTGAACAGCTTCACGTCATCTTCGCCGACCGACGCTGCAAACAATTGGCAGAGATTTGCCAGCGCATCGTGAAGATTGTCCGGCTTTCGGATTTGTTTGGAATCGACAATCCGGCTAATCCATATTTCATCGAGCTTTTGCCCTCTCACCTGGAGATCGAGCAGTCCCTCGAAATTGACCGTATCCACCAAGGCCCCTTCGCAGTAGGTCGTTCCATCGATCTCCACGGTTTCTTCGATGAAGGGAAGAGCCGAGCACGCGCATAAGGACTGTGCGGTGATAGGGCCGCCGTATCTCTTCTTTATGCTTTCGTCGGTCTTGTTCAGCACCGGCATCGGACGATTTGCGAAGAACGTGAGCTCGTGACGATCCAGATCCCACGCGTTGTGAAAGATTAGGGGTTTCTTCTCCGCGTCGTCGCGACCGGATGGGGACAGCCGGTCGAATTTGATCTTCTTCATGAACTCGCTCTCCGGGTAGTTTATTCTGGAGAGTCCGTTGAACTTGGACAGGTACATCAGGGATGTCAGATAGCGGATGAAGGGATTAGGAGCCATCACCTGGTTGAGTATCCATCGATTGAGATCTCCTTCGTCCAACCTCTTGAAAGATCTTCTTTCACCGGTCGGCAGTTGATCCATTACAATTGACAGGGATTCCTGGACGTAATCGAAGATCCTGTAGGGCTGCCATTGAAAGTCCTTATAATTTTTGGGGTCAGTAACGAATTTGTTGAATGCGTCTATGTTGCTGCGCCAATCCGGCCCGAACACGGTGTTTATCGGGAAGCGCCTGTAGCCCTCATCGTCTCGAAATACGCCATCTCGGAAGAATTCGTAGGTTTCTTCGACCTTACCTTTAGCATTGGGTTTGTCTGATTGGTTGTAGACGATACCGACCCATGCACCGATGCAAGACAAAGACCATACGTCGAAATGCAGGTCGGGCTGATTGGCAAGGGCTTCCAGAACCCCGATGTGCAGCCCCGCTGCCGGCCCACCTCCACCGAGCGTAATTGCTCTACGCGGCTCTCCGTTGGTTGGCATTTGAATTCTCCCTACGCATTACTGTCGACGCTCCAATCAAGTTCTAAATTCCGCAACTGGCCGCAGATTAGTTCGTTTTCAAGCAATTGTGAAGTATATGCTGTGAGCGGGCAGGTTGTGATGGAAATCGAATACGGCAGCCGACCTGACGCAGAGCGGTGTAGATCACTCCTATCTTGTTCTTACCGAACGATCGGCGGGCCTGCTGGCTTACCCCTTTTTAGTCCCATCGCCCCATGATGTACCGGTTCTATCCGTAGTCGTTGAGCGGTCGCGCAGCCCACTCCGATGTCGACAGTGGGTCACGTCGATTGAGCTCGTCCCGAACCGGTCAGGATTCAGCCGACATTCGAGCAAATGTCGCGAACGGTCGAGAAGGGCCACGAGCGTAGCGTCGCCGCCATCCTCGACCCTGGTCCGTTCGCACCTCGCAAGCCGTCTCAAACGGGAACAGCTCTGAAGGCTCGGCGTGGACACCGCCAAGAAGCAAAGCAGAGGCAAGGGACGCATTCAGCTATCGATCGCCCCAGAGACAATCCGGAACGCCGCGCGACAATCTGGTCCCGCAGCAAAGTACATTCATCTCGAAGCGCGATGTGGCCCAACTATTTTGGTGGACTGTCAGCGTTCCAGGTGTCTCGCCAATACAGCCATTTGCCGCCGACCTTTTTCGATACCGACAACAACTTGCCGGTCTCGACAACCTTGCCTGCCTTATCCTTGACTGTATAGGAGCCCGAAGACCAACCCAGATTGCCGTTTGCGCCACCATCCTGTTTGTCGCTGAAGCTGAACACAAGGCCGGCTTTGGCTGCGTCTGACGCCATGTTCGCCAGGGAGGTGCGAATGGCGTCGCGGCCTATGACAGCCGGCGCATTGGGTGGCATCAGAACTGCGTGTTCGTCGTACAACTTCGCCATCACATCGCCATCGGCGGCGGTGAAGCCTTTCAGCCACGCCTGATCGGCGGCATGGAGTGCCTTCACTTCCGCGTCTGGTCCGGCGGCCCACGTCGGTAAGACGTCGGCGGAGAACATCATAAGGAACGCTATGACATATGCGGCCCGGACTGCTGTGCGCATGGTTGTCCCTCCACGTTGATGTCGATACGTTCAGGGTATCACTTCGGGCGCCCGAGGTAAGGCGGTTCCAGCGGAGTGCTCCCTACCTCCCTACCGGCGCTGAGAAGCTCTAGGCGCTGCTGAGAGAGAGAATTTCCGCAAGCTGACGACGCCACGCGAGGAGTCGCAGGTCGAGTGCCTAATCGGCGATAGATTGGTGATTTGCTCACGTACAAACATCGTCGTCCGGCAAGATCGGCCTTGGGTCATTCGCGTCGATCGGGTTCTCTGACGGCCGAAGGGCTTGTGCCTTGGCCGGCTAAGCAACTGGTTAAGACCTCGCGCCTCGAGGCTGGTATGGGTCAAAGCAGCAGTTAAAGCAGCCGCCGTATGAGGGTCTCCGGCAGACAGCCGAGATGGCAGCCGCTGCAGCGGTGTTTGGATCGGCCGACGCAGTCCAGTTAAGCAACGAGCCGTTCAATTCGGCTGATCGATCAGATGAAGGAATGATGCGGCGTTGGGACAGCGTGGTTGTCGATTCACATCGCTTGCGCGAATAGAAGTTTGAGCATTGAATCAGCGCGGATAACCACAACTGCAAGTGGTTTCTCGGGTATGCCTGCCGCTCTCGCAGGATCAAGCGATGCAGAGAGTCGCCTGGGTTTCGGGCGCGTGATGGCTTCATGCGTAGCTGAACCGGAGAGCTACGCCTAGTCGCTCCTGCCAATTGATTGGGAGTAGCCACACGCGCCTCATGCGCGCCTAGCACGGTCGACGGCCAACAAACGGGAGGAGAACAATGAGCAGCTGGCTTAGTGAGCGAGAACAGCGTCTGGTCGCGGGCGCGGAGGCAGCATCGGCGGCAACGCCTATCCCGACCCAGATTGTCTCCAATGGCGAATATCTCCCGCCCCCGCAGAGCGATACGCAAAAGAAAGTCGAGGCACGGATCAACGAGCTCGCTGAGGTCAACGGCAGACACCTCGGCTTAAGCCGCAGGCAGTTCTTGCACACGAGCTGCGGCATGGCGGCAGCGTTCCTCGCCATGAACGACATCTACGGCAATGTTTTCCAGGTCGCGCCCGCTGAAGCCCGCGAGCCCGAGCCGATGCTGGCCCGCGCGGAGAGCCTTGCAGGCCAATTCATCTTCGATGTCCAGACTCATTTCGTGCGGGACGACTTCGACCACAAGGAGCTGTTGGGGCTGGCGGACTTTGCGAGCCAGCACTGGAATCCGAAGATGAAGGAGGAAGGCGTCTCTTCGCTTGCCCGCTACAAATTCCAAAACTATGTGAAAGAGATCTACTACGACAGCGACACCAACATGGCGCTCCTGAGTGGCGCGCCCTTCGACGACCCGAGTTGGTGGCTGCTGTCCAATGAGCAGATCGTCAAGGCGCGAGAACTGATCAACGACTTCGCCGGTTCGCGCCGCCTGCTGGCGCATAGCGTCATCACCCCCAAGCAACCCGGCTGGATGGACGAGGTGGACAAGGCAATCGAGGTCTACAAACCGGATTCCTGGAAGTCCTACACGATTGGCGATCCGCTGGCGCCCTCGAAGTTCCCATGGCGGCTCGACGATGAGCAGGTGATGTATCCGTTCTACGAGAAAGCAGTGAAGGCCGGCATCAACACGCTGTGCATCCACAAGGGGCTGCTGCCGCCCGATTACGAGAAGTCGTTCGCCGGCGTCTGGCAATATGCAACGGCGTGGGACATCGGAAAGGCCGCGAAGGATTGGCCGCAGATGAACTTCGTGATCTATCACTCGGCGCTGCGGCCGTTCCTCGAGCTACCCGATCATGCGTGGGCGGAGTTCGAGCAGACCGGCCGTATCCAGTGGGCCACCGATCTCGCGGAAATCCCGCAGAAGCTCGGCGTCGCCAACGTCTATGCCGAGCTCGGCACGTCCTTTGCCAACTCGGCGGTGGCGCATCCCAAGTTCTGCGCCGCGCTGATCGGCACGCTGATCAAGGGAATGGGTGTTGACCACGTCATGTGGGGCACCGACTCGGTCTGGTACGGCTCACCGCAGTGGCAGATCGAGGCGCTGCGCCGGCTCGAAATCCCCGAGGATATGCAGAAGAAGTACGGCTTTGCGGCGCTTGGCGACGCGAACAGCGCTACCAAGCAGCTGATCTTCGCGGGCAACGCAACCAGGTTCTACAAGATCAAGCTGAAGGCGGCCGAGAACACCAGGATGCCGGCTTTTTCCGAGGACCGCCTCGCGGCGCTCAAGAAAGAGTACACACAAGCTTCGAAGCAACCGTCCAACCTGCGCTACGGCTACGTTCGCGCCGCCTAGGAACGATGCCAACAGCGTGGACGAGCTCGGCCGGCAATGGACGCGCGGCTGCCGCAAATCCGACTTCGGCTCAGGGTCGATCGCGCCGTTTCGCCCTCGACAACAAGCTTTCGGTAGGCTCCCATAAGCGGGCATGTAGCTGTACCGCATCAACGGAAGCGATGGGCCAGATTCGGAAGTCGCAGTTTGGGCGGCGAAATCCCGTTCGCTCCGGAATGGCCTGCTAGGGTATTTGATAAAGATGTACCCCGTAGCCTTCAAATTGGTCTTCGAAAGAACCTTGCGCGAGGGATACGCTACGCCCCTCGCCGATGACCCGAGCACTGGTCTGATGAACGTTATTGACCGTGATCCGCGCTGTGGACGGAGAGTTCTGCATCGCGACGGCAAAGATATACGTGTTGTCTTTGTACACCTTCACCATGGTTGCGATCGGGACCTGCGAGCTTACGGATATAGCCCCGGATACGCTTGGGCTCTTCAACGCTGGCGAGAGAGACAAGATCAATCGGTTCGTTTTCGTGACCTCCTCCACGATATCGGGGTAACGGAAGATGGCGTCCTCCCGGAAGGTTGGTTTAAACTCATGCACGAAATAAAAAATTCCTGTCGCGCCATGAACCAATGCCATCCAGATCTCCGCCCGAACTTCCGCCGCAGTCGGTCGACGAGTTGGATCTAGTGCCGTTGTCTCGAGCGCCATCCATACGCTTTGCCCATCGGTAGCCCTCTTCGCGAGATTGGTGACGCCACGCGCAACATATTCCAGCCTTCCCTTAACTTGGGGCGTAGTGGATCCCACTGGATAGATGTCGTACGACAAGAGATCTGCACCTTGGATCGCAATATCGTAGTATCCCTGATCACCGTTGCAGGGACCACGACCGCGCCAGAATTCGTTGGCCACACCCTGCCCGAAATTGATCATGATCGGTCGCGTTGGATCCCGGGCTTTCATCTCTCGCGTACGCCGAGCGACTTCAATTGCTGGAATGCATGTTCCATACACTCCTGGCCCGATTGGTTGGGCATTGTCCGGTTCGTCTTCTTGCATCCACGCTTTTATAACGTGCCGGTTGACCGATTTCAGCGCAACGTCGTTTTGGCCGGCAATGGCGAACATATGCTGCCGCGCCAATGCGGCGAGTTGCTCTTCAGTGGGTCCTTCGTACAATCCCACAAAGGTATTGATCCCGATTGCCTTGTAAGAGGCAGCGCGAGTCGGCGATTGCAACCAAACGCCAATCGGGAAGAAGTTGGCATCGGTGGGAAATCCATTTACCTGCAACTCGCCACCCGATACGGGAGCTCCCACGAAGAGCAAGACTGCGACAACTATCCTGAAACCGAACGGCATGGCGCGACCTCAGCTAAGTTGTTGACACCAATGAAGCGATCCCACGTCATCGCGTCGACTACTGGACCATCAAATGGAGCCTAGCATATTCAACCTAAGCCACCCGTACAGATGATGAAGGCAGAACCGCTCTGGACGAGGCGCGGCGGCCTAAGGTCGGCTTCGGGTCAGACTGAGAAAAGCTCGATGCGAGCAATTCGCGTCCGCTAGACCCAGCGAAGCAGACCTGAAGAGTGCAAGCCGCAAGCTTCGCCTATGGCCGGAACCGACATTCGGATCGGTAGACCGGAGCCGTCTACGGCGCGTCTTCTTGGCTGTGCCCGCAGGGTACAAACGCGACCACACCATCGCGCCGTGTGAGTTCGAATAAGTCACACCGTCAGCTTCGCAGCCGCAGGCTCAGCATCGGCTAGCTCGTTCGCCGCCAGCATCACCGGCTCGAGCAATATCTGTCTGATCACCGCAACCCCGTTAAGCGCGGCTCGCTGCGAATGAAAGCGCCACGTCATTAGGCGCAGGTTGCACAAGATTTAGACTGGCTTCCCTCAAGGCCTTCGCTCTTGGACGCCCAGCAAGCTGCACCTGCGCCGAGCAGGGCACGAGGAGCCTATGTCCTCGATTCTAATTTTGCTGGCCGCGCTTTCAGAAATGCGCTTGAATAAATTCGTACAGCGGATGTTTGACGGTCTTTTGATGACGAACAGCTTTGATGAGGTGCCATACGATGCGGCGGTGCTGGGCGCTGGCATCAGCGGCTTGGTCGCCACATCGATCTTGCTCCGCGACGGCGCCCGCAACGTCATTGTCATCGACGAGTACGCCCAGAGCGGTGGAAATCACATTGATTGCAAGATCGGTGACTACACGTTCGACGTCGGCAGTTACATTTTTCAGGATGATTCCCCGTTACTGTCACACTTTCCCGAGTTGTTGCCGCTCTACATTGAGATCCACCCGTCTTGGGGGCGTCTCACGCCGCAAGGCGCAGTAAGCCACTATCCGCTATCGATCGCGGATGATCTGGTTTCAGCTGGTCCAATGGAGTGGCTTCGGATGGCGGGCTCGATCGTTTTTGCCCGAACGTTCCGCCGCAAGATCCGGAGCGCTAAGGACTTTGCAACGTTCTGGATCGGAAAGCGGTTACTGGAGCGCACAGGACTCGGCTTCTATTTGAGCCGGTTCTACGGATTTCCGGCCGACCAAGTCGACGTCAAGTTTGCCGAGAAGAGAATGCTTTGGATCAAAGAGCATGCGACGCTACGAAATCACGTTGCTCGCGCGTTGCGTCGCGCCCCTGACGCGCCCACCAATCGACAACTTGTTCGACCGCGGGAGGGCTTCGCATTTCTTTATCAGAAGGCAGTGGAGCGGCTTGAAGGTCGAGGCGCAAGCTTCGTTCTGGGGGCCAAGATAACTGGTGTTGAAAGGCAGAATGGTGGCTTTTCGATTGTGCTGGGAAACGAGCGCGCGATTGCCGGCCGGCGGCTGGTCTCGACCGTTCCCCTCGCGCGCATCCAGGATTTGTGCGGATTGCAAACCCATCGCGAACTTAAAACTGTCACGTTGCTGACGCTGTTCTACAGCTTTTCCGGTAAACGGGGTTTTACGCAATCAATCCTATATAATTTTTCAAGAGAAGGTGCTTGGAAGCGCCTCACAATGCACTCCGATTTTTATGGCAAGTGCCACGGCCGAGAATTCTTCTCGGTTGAAATCAATGCTGAGCATGTGGCGCACGATAGGGACAAGGCAGATTGCGACTTTAGAACCCATACCTGCGACAACAGTTTGTTTCTTGGCGACCTTCGGCTTGAGGGGGCGCATGCGCTTGGAAATGCCTATCCCATCTACAGCGATCAGGCCGACGAGCGCGCCGGAAGGGCGGTGGCCGCACTGCGCCAGCTAGGAATCGAATCCATTGGACGCCAAGGTAGATTTGACTATCAACCTACCGCGCGTGACTCCACGTTGAAAGCAGAAGCCGCGCTTCGTTCGGATTAGATCACGAGAGCCAGATCAGATGCGAGCGCATAGCAGGTTTGGTGAATTGCTTTCACGACCGAGGCAGAAGCGGTTGGAGTCGCGGAGAGCGGAAGATAAAGTCGGCTCCTAGATTAGAGCAGCAAATGTGGGTCGCACCGGGGGCTCCGAGAGCCGGCCGAGTGGGGTGTCGCGGGCTCATGGGCCATCTTTCTAACCGCGCCGATGAGGCCTCGTAAGCGACCACAGTTCCTGCAAAAGACCGGTGTGTCATCGAGGGCTCCGTCGTTACACTCGAACGTGACGGCCAGCGTCGCGCAGTTCGAGCAAACGGCTTCGAAATCCGTAGCGTCGGTCGAGCTCGCGCTCATCATCATCCCTCATTGATACAATCGATGGCTTAAGCGTTGGCCTGTTCGTGGTGCTTTGAATCCTGTGCAATCGAGCGATTATCAATTCCAATCAGAGGACCTTCTGTCTCGCAGAGGGCTTCAGGTCTACGTCAATATGCCGAATCCTCAAACAGAGCCGGGAGGGTCGCCAGCATTATCTTTGTGTCGAGCATGATGGACCAATTGCGCGCGTAGAATGCATCGCATGCGACGCGCCGGCGGTAAGTGGTTGTGCTGCGACCGCTCACTTGCCAGAGGCCCGTGATGCCAGGACGGCAGGCGAGGTAGGCGTCGACCTTGGAAGCGTACCGCGCCAGTTCGTCTTCGGTGACCGGCCGAGGACCGACGATGCTCATGTCACCTCGAATGACATTGAACAATTGGGGCAATTCGTCGAGGCTTGATCGACGCAGCACCCCGCCCAACAGCGTGACGCGAGGGTCTGTTCGTAGCTTGCGAGCGGCCTTCCACTCGGCAGCGGCCGCAGGATCCGACTCCAACAACCGCTGCAGCCGCTCCGCTGCGTCAGGCGCCATGGTGCGGAACTTGAGACATTCGAAGGTCTGACCATTAAAGCCAACCCGCTTGTGACGAAACAGCACCGGTCCTGGCGAGAACACAATCAAGGCCGAGCAACAGAGCAACAGCAAAGGAGAAAACAGCAGAATGCCAAAAGCTGCCAATACAAGGTCAATCGATCTCTTTACGAGTGTACCCACGGGACGCGGTGCCACGTGGGCGGGAGAACGTGTCTTTGCAGAAATAAAAGGCAACTCGCCGCGTGTATCGACCACATTGGCCATTGCGGGAACTCCATAAAACAACACCTAAAAAGCCTTCGAACTCGTCCCCTCTTTTTCTTTCGGTCTCATCGCCCGAATACGAGCACATTAAATTCTGACGCGGTGCAAAATTAATACAAGTTTAAAGTTTCGGCAGGGCCAGCGGATTTTTTCAGCGTAGTATCATTGAGCTCGTGATGGCTTTGCGATTTGAATTCGGCGGCAGCAGCGCCGCTACCTTCCTTCAGTTTTGATAATAGGAGTAGCGCCGATCGGAATAACCCTCAAAGCGACGCATAAACGCTTCGTCGGTTTTGTTGAGGACGGCGCCAAGCAATCGTTCCGAAACAAGCGGCGATGACTGGATTGCCTTGAGGACCTCGTTGGTGGACGTGCCCCATTCAACCACCATCACAAACGCGTCAAACAGGCTTGCGACCGCTCTGACGTCAGCGATGGGCAAGATCGGCGGCAAATCGCAAATGATGTAGTCGTAGTCCTCGCGAGCTCGCTCCAGTCCCAGCCTGATCGATGGCGCACAAAGCACATCCGAGCTGTTTGAGGGCGGTGCCCCAGATGGCGAGGGGACGACATCGAAGTTGAAATTGAGGTCGTTGATGATCACGTCCTTGAGACGCAACCGATCGACCACCATCCGCTGCAGCCCCAACCGGCGCTCGTAGCCAAGCATTTTGGACAAGGCCGGTTTACGTAGATCCGAGTCAATCAGGAGCGTGCGGGCCCCGGTTCTCGCAAGAAATGCGGCAAGCGCCGCCGTGGTGGTTGTCTTCCCTTCACCGGGAAGAGCCGACGTAATGCCGATCACCTTCGGCTTCGCCGGATGCAGGTCGATGGCGACCTTGATGTAACGCAATGCCTCGGCCGTAGCCGAAAAAGGAGCGGCTTGGTTGATCTGGTGGAAGGCACTCGCGTGACCGCCGCGCAATCGCGTCCTCAACTTTGAAACAGCTGGGAACGCAGCCAGGCACGGCGTGCTCAACAGCTTCTCGAGCTGGTCACGTGTGTGGACCCTCCGGTACATGAATTGCTCTCGGGCTATTGCTGCGAGAGTGCCCAGGCCGAGCCCGCACATCGCTGCGAAAGCCAAGGTGATTGCGAGCTTGGGAGAGCTTGGCTTTGCAGGTGCCGAGGCTTCCGTCACCACGCGGGCCTCGGTCGACGGAAACGACTGCTGCTGCACCGACTGGGTGAATCGAGACAGGAAGGCCTCGTAGATGCCGCGGTAGGTGTTTGCGCCCGTTTCCAGCTCACGCAGGTGAACCTGAGCTTGCCGCGTCGCCCCGGATTGCTGGAAGATCTCGATCATTCGCGTATCGATCGCCTCCTCCTGCGACTTCGCAATCTGGAGTTCGCTCTTATAGCTCTCCGCGATACGGGAGATTTCATCCCACATCGACCGTTGCAGCGCGGCCATTTCCGATCGCAGATTCCTGGCGGCCTCATGCTCGGCACCATAGCGCGCGCTCCATTCGGCCTGCTTGTTTTGGTTCTCCAGGTATTTCTGACGGAGCTTGGTAATGACCGGACTGTTAAGCGCATCGGTGACAACCGGGTCCGGGATCGTGAAGTTTTCCTTCTCAGGTCGTTGTTCGAGGATGCGTTGTATACGCTCGAGCTTGGCGCGAGCTTGGCTGGTGTCGGCGCGTGCTTTGGCCAGTGCGACGCCGAGCTGATCGAGCTCAACCTCGCTCGCCAGTTTGCCTTCGACGCCAATGATGATGCCGTTTTCGGCCTTGAAGTCCTGCACGGCTTTGTAGGCATTGCTGGCCTGCTGACGGAGTTCGCTGATCCGCTGTTCCAGCCAAGCGCTGGCGCGTCTTGTAGCCTCGTACTTTGCCTGCAGCCGGTATTCGATGTAGGCATCGGCGAAGGCATTGGCGATCCGTGCAGCCTTGTCCGGGTCAAGCGAGGTATAGGCGATCTGCTCGACGTAGCTGCGGCCCAAACGGGTGACGCGCAGATTGTCCTTCAGGGCCCCAAGCGCGCGTCGCTCCAGTTCTGCAGACGAAGGCCTTTCTTCGGACGAAGTCGTTAGCCGCAACGATCGGGCCAAGCGGCTTGTGATTGCATCGCTCGAGGCGACGAACTCTGGATCATCCGTGAGATGCAATTTGTTGATGACCGCTTTTCCGACCTTTTCTGACCTGGTGGTCTCGATCTCACTCTCCACAACGGCGTCGTCTACGCCTTGATGTTCCTGGGAATTCTCACTTCGTGGGGAGGTAATTCCCTTGGTATCAATGAACATGTCAGCCTGCGCCGTGAACTTGCGAGGCGCCGTCCCGACGTAGAACGAGCCAAGCGCCAACGAGGCGGCCGTCATGAAGGCGATAAGACGCCATTCGCGACGTAAGAAGTCGCGTAACAGAAGCAGAGATCTTGCCTGATCAGGGGCGGCTTCTGTCGCCGTTGCATAGGGCCGAAATTCGCCGGCGATGTTCATTCCACGCCCTCAACTCAATTCGTTTTAAGAACGCACCCAGTCCAAAAGGAGCAGCTCGCATCTGCTCGCGTAAACAAGAATTGGCATTTAAACAAAAAGGAGTATTGCCCATTAAATTGATGTTACAGAGCACAAATGCCGTGCAGGCTGTGCTCAAGAACCGGTCAATTGAGGGTTGAGCCCATGCTGATCGTTTCCATGCGTTGCTGCCTCGATCTGGCGCGTTGGGCTAAAAGGAGATCGATGTGTGATCGCATTTTGCGGATGAATGGCTCGCGGCCAAACTGCTGGGCATGAGCGACAATAGCCTCGGGCTCAAAGGTCATCCGCTCGAATCTGGCAATGCTATTGCTGATGGCATCAACTGTCTGCTCGTCGAAGAAGAGACCGGTCACGTCGTTTGCGACCGTCTCGGTAGCGCCGCCCCGCCCGAAAGCGAGCACCGGACGTCCGCTCGCCATAGCCTCAACCGGCACCATGCCGAAGTCTTCTTCTCCCGGGAAGATGAGCGCGCGACAGCGCGCGTAATGGTGCTTGAGTGCCTCAAACGGCTGCGGTCCGAGCACGGAGACGGTCGGACCGGCGAGGCGGCGAATCTCGGACAGCATCTCGCCACCGCCGATGACCACCAGCTTCAGTTTCAATTCGTTAAACGCGCGTACCGCAAGGTCGGGTCGCTTGTAGGATACGAGTTCGCCGGCCATCAGATAGTAGTCGCCGAGCTCGGAGGACGGGCACGGCGAGAATGCTGCAGTATCCACTGGAGGATGAATTACGTTGGCTGCGAGACCGTAGTAGCGACGGATGCGGTCGGCGACGGTCGCGGAATTGGCAACGAAGCTATCGACCCGCGCGGCAGAAGCGACATCCCACAGCCTCAGATAGTGCGCGAGCGAGGGCATGGCCAACCGCGCGAGCGAGCCTGCGCCTGCTCGGTAATCGTGAAACATATTCCAGATGTAGCGCATGGGCGTGTGGCAATAGCAGACGTGGAGGGCGTGAGGAGGAGCAATGATGCCTTTTGCCGGTCCGGATTCGCTGCTGAGGATCAGATCATAGTCGCGTAAATCAAGCTGCTCCAGCGCGAGCGGCATGAGCGGGAGATAAGTCTTGTACATGCGTGGAGCGCGCGGTAGCCGATTGATAAAGGTCGAAACAACGCGGTGTTTTCGAATAGTTTCGGAGACCATTTCTGGAACATAGACATGCGTGTAGATGTCTGCCTCGGGATACATCTCGCAAAGAGCTTCGAGGACTTTCTCGCCCCCGCGCATTCCCACAAGCCAATAGTGAATGATCGCGACTTTCATGCAGTCAATCTTTCGCAAATGGATCGAAATGATGTGCTGTGATTGCGCAGTGGGATTGAGCCGACATCTACGCTTCAGCGTGGCAGGACCTCAGGGGCAGGCGGGCAACCTTCGGCCGGACCAGGGCCGCGCCCGTATACGTGGACATAGTCGATCAACAGCGTGGAAGGACTGGGTGTCTGATCGATCGGCCAACCACCGCCGAGGGCAAGGTTCACAAGAGGGTAGAGCGGGCCGTCGAGTTCAGGCGGAGTTGGTTGGCTCCAGACCGGGGTTCTGTCGAAGAAGAACACGACGGCTTGCGGCGAGATATCGACGCCGAAGGTGTGGAAGTCTTGCACGAGCGCATCGTTCGGCACCGTGACCTTCTGCGCCTCGCCCCGGGTCTTCTGCGGTTGCTTGTACCAGATGTGCGTGGCGGCCTGATAAGCGGATGTGAACTGCCCATAATACTCGATGACATCGAGTTCGACGTTTCCTTCCGTCACCGTGGCGGGCTTCAGAGCAGCAAGCCAGAATGCGGGCCACGTTCCCGGACCGGGCGGCATCTTCATGCGCGCCTCGAAATAGCCGTACCGGGTTCCGGTCCCGGCGCCGGAAGCATCGGCTGCCGCCAGAAGACCCGACGTCCACTTGCCGTTCCGATCCTTTGACGCGGTGATAGTGAGAACTCCGTCTTCCACCTTGAATGGCCCCCTTGGTCCCGGATTGGCAAACGCCGCGTCGCCGAAATCCCCCGACCATGGGGTGTGTGCGGTCCAGCGGGCCGCGCCCAGGCGGGTCGCTGAGACACTGAGCTCGTCGAAGTCTTCAAGCAGGACCGGATGAAGTTCACAGGATGCAGGCTGCTCGGCCGCGAACGCAGAACCGAATGAAATCCCGACAGTTAGCGCGACCGTCGTGGCCGCCCAGGTCAGGTGTTTTGTTGCATGCCCCTTCTCGGTCATTCCGCTCTCCTTGATCCTGCATCGTGCACTTCGACCGTCACACTGCCCCTGCGCGGCTGCTGACCCGAACACCAAAGCCATATAGCGCGCCGACATAGACACTGGCACCGAACAGAGAGATCACTCCCAGTTCAAAAAAGGCAGCCAGATGGATTTCGGGCAGCTTGTATCGCAGGCCCATCACCAGCAGGGTCATCACCGCACATGCGGCGGCGATCGGCCACAGATTGGCCGCCTCAGACGCGACGCTTGTTCCGACCAGTTGCCGGGCGCCTATCAAGGAGAGGACGAACATGATGAACGAAACCGCGGCTCGTGCCGCGACCACGCCTGCAAGCGAATAGAAGTAGAAGCCAAAACACATCAGAACGATCTTGGCGCACAGCTCGACCAGGGTGAGGCGAAACACCAGATGGGTTCGATTGGTGGCCAGCGCCAACGAATGCAGGGGCTGATAGAACGCGCTGAGGACGGTCGACAATGCGAGCCACCGCAAGTAGAGTCCAGCCTCGCCCCACTGCGGCCCCAGCAGGACCTCGGCGATCAAGTCCGCGGTCAACGACATTCCGATGCAAGCCGGCGCGGCAAGTGACATCGTGAGCCGGGACGCCTTCGAATAGGCATGACGGAGCCGGTCCTGGTTCTGGTTGATCTGCGACAGTGCGGCCATGAGAGGCTGCATCGCCGGGCCGATCAGGCTCTGGGTTGGCATCACCGATAGATCGCTGGCGATGGTGTATTGACCCAATGTGGCCTTGCTCGAGGAATAGCCGAGTAGGATTCGATCAAACTGCCAGCTCAGGGCGATGATGATCTGAGCGCCGCTCAGCCAACCGAGAAAAGCCGAGAACTCCCGAAACTTCGATAGCGAGAGGTTTGGTCTGTAAGGGGCCAACAGATACGACATCGATGTGGCTGCCAAGGACGCTGCGATGCCGCTGGCGACAATGGCCCAGTACCCAGCGCCAAGTCTGACTGCTGTCGCTGCAATGATCGCCGCGGCAAGTTTGCCAAAGATCTCCGCAACAAAGACTGGCCTGAAAGCCAGGCTGCGGGTGTGTTCGACCATTCCAGGGCTATACAGGCTGCGAGCCAAGGGTCCGATGGCGCTTACGATGATCAAGCTGGCCAGGCGGGAATCCTGGTAAATCTGAGCAAAGGGCCACGCCACCAGCAAAAGCACCAATGTCAAGGCGATGCCTCTCAGCGCGCTCAAGGTGAAGGCAGTGTCCAAGTGCGACTTCGTTACGCTTGGCAAGCGCGTCAGAGCCTGCAGCGTTGGGACCTCGAGCACCATGTCCGCGATGATCGTTACGGTAGCGGCGAGGGCGGTGAGGCCGAAATCAGCGGGCGTCAGGATGCGTGCGAGGACCAAAAGCGTGACGAAATCGATAGCCCGGGCTGTTAGCCTGGACGACACAGTCCAAGCGGCGCCCAAGAGGGTTTTGCGGGCAAGCACGGCTCAATGCCTGCACGTTGAGACGAGGCGCTGCCTGGTCGTCGATGCGGAAAGAGTGCCGGCTCGCGCGGCTTCATGAGGCAGTGGCGTCATCGCGAGTGCCTGTGCTTGGAGTTACTGGTCGCGGGCGCGAGCTCTTGTCGCTCGGTATGAGGGTCGCTGCGCGCTCGGGCTCAAGACGGCCTCTCAGAACGTCGGCGAAACCGAGCGCGTTTCCGCGAAGGCGGCCCCGCCGATCGATGAAAGGTTCAGGTCTGGCGGCGCGCGCCAGGTTGATGGCGACGTTCCGAAAGATCTGCATTGTTGCCTGCCGAGGCGTCATCGTGCCTTTGCGCAGCAGGTAGATTGGATTGACGACTTGGGAATAGCCCAGTCGGTCTCCGGCAACACGGCCCGCCTTCTGTCCCATATGCACGCCGCGGGCGCGGGGAGATTTGATCAGCCGGCCGCCTCGCTTTGCAAGCGCCGCGCCAAAATCCCGGTCTTCCTGCCATCCATAGAGCACGAGCCGCTCATCAAAGGTTATGTTGCCGATCGCAGACATGCGGAAAGCCATGTTGCAGCCGTACGGGCTGAATGGTTCGATGCGCGGTGCTTCGGGCGACAGCGTGCCTTCCGTCAAGATGCGCAGCGCTTCATCAAAACTCAATCCCGGTCCAAGGATGCCATCAGCATAGAGATACCCAGTGAAGCCGACGACCTCTGGTTCGTCTCGAAACGTTTGCGCGGCCGCGGCCAACCAATCGGGATCCGCCAGAAAATCATCGTCGAAGAACACGATCACGTCGGTCTCATTCCTGAGCGCGGCCAACGCGGTATTCCGCTGAGCCGGCAAGCCGCCGGGGCCGGTGACAAGCCGAACGCCGGGCAGCTTGGCGGCATCGCCGGCATCCTCACGGTTGACGCAAGAAACGATGACGGCGTCCGGCTTGAGGGTCTGGGTCTGCAGCAAGTGAGTCAGGGTAGCCGTCACAGTTTGAGGTCTTCCTCGTGTCGCGATTGCCACCGCCACTCTAGGCATGGGTCCGACGGTGGTCTCACGCCTTCTCAGAGCCGATGCAGGCTCTTGCATCAGCTCGACATAGCCAGCCGCGGTGCGCGCCCAAGAAAACATCCTGATACGCTCACGGCCACGTCCGATCAGTTCATCGCGCTGATCGCCGGATATCGAGAGTTGCCGAATGCACTGAACCCATCGCCGTGGATCGTCGGGGGGAGCGAGCAAAGCGGCATCGCCGCACACTTCGCTCATGCTGGCGCGATCCGAGGCAACGACAGGACAACCACGCGCCATGGCTTCGACGATCGGAAGCCCGAAACCTTCTGTCAACGATGGAAAGATCAAGCACAAGGCGCGATCCATGAGATAGGCGAGATCGTCATCGGTGACGCGGCCGAGTAGGGTCAGGCCGCGTGCGTCCGTTAGACGTTCAGGCGAAAATATGTCCGCGCCGCCACCGGCGACGATCACGCCGATGTTCATTGCGGCGAGCTCCGGCGCGATTGTGCTAACCAGCTGCAGGTTCTTATGCGGAGCGCGCGATCCGAGCGCCAGCACGAACCGGCCCTCGGCCGCAAGCTGGCAATCCTTGCGCGCGAGGCTGGGGTCCCAGGTCAAGGCATGCTCATGTCCATTCGGAAGCACGGCAATGTCCGCGGCGCGTAGCGGCAGGTGCCGGGCAAGTTGTCGGGCCGAATAGGCTGAAACGGTGGTGATCCTTGCGCGCTTGGCCAACAGCGGTTGCAGGGCGCGATAGGTCGCGCGAAATGCTCGTCGATAGCTCTCCGGTGCATCGAACACGTTGGCGTCGTGAATGCACACGACCTGATCCGGTTTGACGGCCGGCGCCGTGTTGCCGAGATTGAGCAACCGTCCGGGCCACCGCCCGGGAAGAACCAATTGCTCCCAGAGGTGTCCGTCGAGAGGCCCCGCCGTAATGAGTGGCATGGCCTGAAGCCGAGGATCGGGGGCGGCCTTGGGGGCAATGATCGGAACGATTGCGCCGGACCCGATGAGTACTTGATTCAGTGCCGCCGTGACGCCCTGGGCGTAGCGCTGCACGCCACTTGTGGGCTGAGTCAGATAGCGGCCATTGACGGCAAAACTGCTGCTGGATGCATTCATGCTTTGGCTCCCGATGGTTCGGACGGCGTGAGCAGCACTCCTTCGAGGTGATCGCGCGGTGAGGCGCAAGCCAGCGCGGCGAGGGCATAAAACAGCAGACCTTGCTCCACGGTCGGAGCCGCCAATGTGTCGCCGATGATGAGAGCCAAACATGCATTGCGCGCGGCTAGGCGAGCGTCGGTCTCAAAAGCACGCGGACCATTCAATGGTGCGAACAGGGCTGTTGCGGCAAAAAGCAGATAGAAGGCAGTTCCCGGAATACCAACGTTGGCAAGGAGTGCGATCGGAAAACTCGATGTGCGGATGGTTCCGAGCCCAACGCCAAAACCAAAGGAGTCAAAGAAGTTCTGTAGGGCAGCCGCATTCCAAGAGCTGCGCTCGACAGCCGAGGTCGTAGAGGATTTGTTGAGTATCAACGTATCGACATAGGCATGCACCGTTTCGCTAGCTCGCTCATCGAGGAGCACGCCCAAGATCAGGATGATCAAGAGGATCGGCGTGCATAGCACAGCGGCGGAACTGAGCGGACGGTTCGGCTGAAAGCCCGATCGCCGCAGAAGTCCGGCGTAAAGGATCAAGCCGACCAGTGGAGCCCCAGCAAATCCAGTCGAGGAGGTTGACAGAATGACGAGCGCCAGCGATGCCAGCGCCATCGGGCCGGTGAGCATCGGGATCCTGCCGCTCAGAAACAGGGTGCCGGTGAACGCGAACGCGCCGAGAGTGGCGCGCGCAAAGGCGGAAGCTTCGGGAAATGAACCGACGATCCGCTTTACACCGTTGACCTGATCATCGGAGTGCATTGTGTACTGGGCGTTCCGCATGAAATCGAGAAGACTTTGGGTGCCCGTCGCATACGTTCCGACGTCCAGCATGGCGAGCAGGACGTTTCCGGCGCAATAGCCGAGTACCGCGGCGACAACGGCGCGAAAGCCGACATGAGTCGTTGCGATCGCGGCCGTGATCCCGAAGCAGGCGAGATCGGCTGCCATGTAGACAGACTGAGTAAAATTGCTGGACACTGGCCCAAGCGGGACGGTCGAGCCGGTGTCGGCGTATTCCGACGCGCCAAGAGGAACGATCTGCGTTGCGCCAGCCAGTAAACGTGGCATCAGGACAGCAGAGCCAACGCCAAAGATCACCATGCATAACAGCCAAAATCCAGGCTGGCCGAAGCTCATGGCTCGCATCGCAGCGGCAGCCTCGTGCCGCCGAGCGAGCACTGCCGCCACGGCGAAGCTTAAGAACAGGTGTGCCGGTTGGATGTTTGCACCGCCGACGAGAATGGCGGCGGCCGCGCCAAACAGGGCAGTGCCCATCAGTACGCCGAAAGTAGCGCGATAACCGAGCGGCAGGCAAAGCAACCCGAGGAGGACGGTCAAAATCCCGATCGGTTCTACCGACATGGCGCACCGGTGCGGGTTGGCTCGAGTGCGCCGCCTCGCGTCCTAACCGGAGTCGCGGAGCCAGCGCGGCGGACCGGAAACGACACATGAAGTGCTGCTGGATTCGGCATCGGCTGTTTCAATGCTGGCGAGCCATCATGCCCCTGACAGAATGTATGGAATCGAGCATTGGCAACAGAGCGTGCTTAAGAATGGGAAATTGCCGAGCTATTGCGCCCTCACGCCAGAGTTCAAAGCGCAGCGATGCCAGCCTGTTCAACACCGGCTGGGGTTGCTCGGCGCGCAAGGCCTGCAGCACATCGGACCTGCCAAAATCGACGGATCGGCCCGGCACTTCGAGACATCGCAATTCGCCGGCGGTAGGCCGCGTAATGGCCCGCTTGAGCCGAACCCAGGCGGGATCGGCATCGCGCAGTGCCGCCGCCCCGCCATCGATCGGAAGGCTATCCACGTAACTGAGCGCGCCGGACAGCAGTTCGTTTCCGAGGCTAGCGTCGCTGATCCCAAACCGGATATCGCCGCAATTGGCCGCGACATCCTCTCCCTCGTCGACAAAAGAAGTGACCGAGGGGACCCTGGGCTCGAACAAGCTCTCAATCAAATGCCAGTACCGCAGGACAGAGGAGCGGACGTCGAGCGGACTATAGCGATTGCGCTGAACCACGAGGCCGAACACCTGCTTGAAATGTTCTTCGCTGTGTCCCTTATAGTTTGATCGGGCAAACTGAATGGTTTCAATTTGTAGCGCCGGAAAGGCACTGGCCAATAGCCGCTGTGTGCTTCCATAGAGACCGGTATCGCACAACAGAATTCGGCGCGCATCGCCCCGGAGCTTGGCAAAGTGCCGCTCGAATAGCGCGTTCTGCCGGCAGACGTCAGACAAAACTGCCTTCGCGCGATCATCGAACAACATGGCGTAGAATACGTCTGCACGAAATGGCTGCTTCCACTCCTCTGGCAGCTCGTAGCGTCCTCCACCAAAGGCACAAGCCACATCAAGAAACGAGCGGCCTCGAAACTCACGGGCAATCTCTTCGAGCGCAGAAGCGCTGCGAACCAGCACCGCAGCCCGCGCCGCCACGAGGCGCGAGACCATGAAGTTCTGCCGCGGCATGCCGAGCGGCAGCGAAAGTCGAGCGGCGACTCGTTCGAAAACGTCCCTTATTCCAACACCGCCCCGGGCGCAAAACAGCAAGGTCGCCTTGTCGCATGCGTCCACTTCGGCGGCGTATAGCCAAATCAGCAAACAAAACTGAGTGACGATGGGCCCAAGGACAAGACGTCCAAACGCGTACGCATTTTCGGGTGTCTCCGCTGCCGAGCACTTGCCGCGCTTTGGTCGCGACAATGCAGCCCGAGCGGCAACCAAACCGCCATTCGCCTTGCGCAAATAGCTGAACCAGACGGGCCGGGGTGTATGAATGACAGTTAGTCCAAATGCCGAGGCTTGACGAACGTCGGCGTGCGGATCATCGCCGACGTGCAGAATTCGGCCTAAGGGCACCCCTTCTGCTTCGGCGACCCGGGCAAACAGCGCACCGTCACGCTTGGTGCATCCCTGATCGGCGCTGCTGTAGATCTGGTCAACAACATCGCGCCCATGAAAATGCCAGATCAGTTTATCGAGATCTGCAGACGACAGCATGGTGTCGCTGACGGCGACAATGCGGTAGCCCGCCGCTCGGCGTGCGCGGAGAAGCCCGGCCAAGTTCCGGTTTGCAGCGAGAGAGGTCTTCTCGACCTCGAGCTCAATTGCCAATCGCGCAGCGCTCAAGAAAGCCGGAAGACCCAGCAAGCGAAGTTGCCGATCAATCACGTCGGCCAGTCGGACCTCACCGGATCCGCGCACGGCGAGCGATCGGAAGGCAACTCGCTCCGCTTCCTGTCTGGTTCTCGACAGCAGAGCAGGTTCGATTTGCCAGCCGCGCTCCCAAAGAAAGCTGCTGAACAAATGCTCACCTTGCACAATCCGTGAGCGAGCGGAGCGTACGGTTCGCAGCAGAAGCGTATCAAAGACGTCGACGGATATCAGATCGATTCCATCGGCGGCTCTGACGCGCTCGGCTAGCCTATGTGACTTCATAAATTACCGAACTCCAAACGCACCGAAATGACGCAATACGCATAACGGTCGCAAATTGATTTATGCTAGGCGAGCTCCGCAATTAGATGTTGCTCAGATCAATAAATTGCTTGTAGCATTTTGCGTGCCAACTCTGAGAGGCGTTCATATTTAAGAATTATATGGATTGGCTGCCAGCCGAATTCTCACGATCTCAGCTGACAATTCCAGCGAGGGGTATCTAGAGAATAATGATGCGATCGCTTACTAAGCATGGGATTTCCGCGCTTGCTTCTGTTGCCTCCAGGGCTGCACAAAGCGCGTCGTTGCGCAGGATGATATTCAATGGCATCCGGTTGCGGCGCCCTGAAGTGGAATGTTTTGGTCGAATGGACGAGATCCGCTTCCTGGCCTACTGCTTTCTAAATCGCGACCGATCGCGATCGCAAATATTTCAAGACCTGTGGGTCAGTTACGAGCTCGGAGAGAAGCAGGGCGGGTTCTTTGTCGAGTTTGGCGCAACCAACGGCGTTACGAATAGCAACACCTGGTTGTTGGAAAAGGAATACGGCTGGCAAGGAATTTTAGCTGAGCCGAATCCATTCTGGCACGACGCGCTCGCGCAGAACCGGGCTTCGCGCAAGGATCGTCGGTGCATCAGCTCGAGCTCAGGCAAGAAGGTGCGCTTCTTGGTAACGAACGAAGTGGATCCGGAGCTCAGCGGGGTGGCCGAATTCGCCTCGGGTGATCACTTTGCAGCTGTGCGTTCTGCCGGACGAGAGATCGAGGTCGAGACGGTTTCGCTTAACCAACTGCTGGCGGACTGCAATGCTCCTCGCAGGATTGACTACATGTCGATCGACACCGAGGGGAGCGAGTACGACATCCTAAAGAGCTTCGATTTCTCCCGGTACAGCATCGATTTACTCAGCGTGGAGCAGAACCGGAAAACGGAAGCGGCGATTCAGACGCTTCTGACGGCGCGCGGATACGAGCGCGTCTTTGAGGAGTTCTCGCAATGGGACGGCTGGTATGTGCATTCGGAGCGCATGATCTCTCGTCGTGGCACGAATCTTGACAGGTGCTTTGGCGCAAGCCCCGTCCAGAACGTGGCGTTGGTCGAGAAAGCGAATGGCTGACCAGACACGGGATGAGCTTTGAATGAAAGAGTTTTCAGCACGAGCAAGAATGCCACACGCATGTCATCGTTAGAGCCCGCGGCTGAAGCAAAGTGCATCAATGTCGCAATGTTGCTCAGCTGCAGTTCCTTCGAAGGATTTTTTGGGTGGGTACAGGGTCAGACGCGCGCCAGTTATCTCGAGCGCTATCGAAACGACTGGGCGTGGTACTATGCTCGCGGTTTGAGCCGAAACGGGATTAGGCCGTTGCTCTACATCCCCTCACTGCGGGAGTCGGGAAAGTTCGCCACAGATGTTGGGATCGACGTTCGATTTCTGCCACTCGAGAGTTGGTACCAGCTGATCGAACAGGTGTGGGTCAAGCGCCTGTCGCGCCGTTCGCGCTGGTCGTTATATGCTGAGGAACGGTTGAACACGATTGCCTTTATGCAGCCGCTTCGGAAGGCGCTGGCTGCGGACAAAATTGATCTGCTGTACGTGCAGGAATATTGGAGCGGCAGGTTCGATCACCTCGCGGGTCGAATTGATCTGCCAATCGTCGGTGCAGATCATGGTGGCCTATCGGATCGTGTCGTGAAGCTGTTCAAACGCGATAGCTTTCGCAAGGCGGCGTTGCTCTATGGTCAAACCGAGCAGGAGTGTCGCATCGTCAGTCGATATGGCGGTCGATCCCGTCTCCAGCCGAACGGCTGCGACGTATCGGAGTTCTTTCCGGATGCGGCCGCGAGCCGTTCCAAGACGATCCTGACGATCACGCGTTTGACCAACAGGCAGAAACGCACGACCGACCTAATTCGCGCACTCGCCAAACTTCCAGAGGAGTGGACGCTGGATATTGTCGGCACGGGGCCCGACAAGGACCTGATGCAGGGGCTCGTGGCCAAACTCGGCTTGTCGCACCGGGTGCGATTTCATGGATTTGTCGATCGATCCAAGGTGCGCGCGTTGCTGTGCCGGTGCGGCGTATACGTGATGCCCTCGGCGAACGAGGCGGTGGCACTTGCTGTACTGGAGGCAATGGCTTGCGGTGCGGCGGTGGTTCTGAGCCGCATACGGGCGTTTGAGCAATTGGTCACGCACGGAGTTAATGGCGTGCTGTTTCCCGTCGGTGACGTAAGAGATCTATCCGCCGCCATTCTGGATGCCTGGCGCAATCGTCAATCACTTGGCCGAGCAGCAAGCGAAACCGTCCACGAAAGCTACAATGCGGAGAAGCTGTACGCGGAGCTTGCAGATAGTCTGCGAAGATCCGCTCATCACACTGTCGCCACCGCGGCGGAATCAAGCTTGAACTTGGAGGCTTTGTCTTAGCGGTATAGGGCGGGAAAATCATAGGCAACGGGTCGCCATCTTTCGAGAAGGTTTGCGCAATGAAGGAATTATACGAGGGTGACGCTTACGGAAAGAACAATCCGACATGGCACGAGGAGGATGCGCCGTGGAAGGCCAGTCACGTCGCGCAGATGATCCGGCGAAACAACATCCCAACCGAGCGCATATGCGAGATTGGCTGCGGCACGGGCGAGATCTTGCTGAACCTGGAAAGGACGTTTCCGGACGCGCGCTTATCGGGGTACGAAATCTCGCCCGATGCGTTCAGGCGCGCAGCGGCAAAAAGTACTCAACGTACAAAATTTCACTTGAGCAATCTTCTGGGCGAACACGATTTAGAATTCGACGTTATTCTCGCAATCGACGTGATCGAGCACGTTGAGGACTATATTTCATTCATAAAGCAGTTGCGTCGGTTTGGAACATTCAAGATCTTTCACATCCCGTTGGATCTCTCCGCGCAATCCATTTTGCGGGCTTGGCCGATTGCCGACCTCAGACGCAATGTCGGACATATTCACTACTTCTTCAAACAGTCGGCGTTGGCCACGCTCGAGGATTGCGGCTACACGATTGTCGATCATTGTTACACCGCCAGTCGGTTGGAATTGCCCAATCAGGCCTTCACAAGTCGTCTCATGCGACTGCCCCGCCGCCTGATGTTTGCGTTCAATGCGGATCTCGCGGTGCGTTTGCTAGGCGGCTACTCGCTGCTGGTCGTCGCAAAATGAGGACCGATCCCGCAAGTCTGCTGGGTTGCGGCCATAGGCTGAGCCCTGTGATCGGCCTCAGTTGGAAGCGATCGATCCTGAATTGGACCTTCGCTTATCCGCTGCAGCCAGCTCATCTGGCGCAATCAGCTTGCGCGGATAGGCGCGAAACAGCGCGCGGATAGTGACCCCAACAAAGTAACCGCCTTGCAAGATGGCTTGGGTGGCGAGGACGGCAAGCACGGTCTCAAGCCCGCCGAGGCGCTGATTGAGTGCCAGGAAGATCGTGACAAGCAGTACTAGCAAGACAAAGGGGAGCAATGCCCGAAATCGGAAGCGCAGCCCCAACACCGCTCCGAAAATTGCCAGTCCAATCGCCGCGTATTCCATTCCAGTGTCCTGCGATGCGCGAAGTCCCTTCGGAAGAGCTGAGCTGAACCAACGTCCTTGCGACCGGTTTCGTGCCCCTCACGCCGCTTGGGGCCGGAGTTCGACACCTTGCCTCGCCGCCCCACTGACGAACCCGTCAAGTTACGGAATCACCTGTGCGAGAACGTAAACTGGCAGTGTGGCAAGATCTTGTGGCGGCACTCACGGGGCGCCAAGCCAGTTTGGTGCATCCGAACAATAACTTAGGCCTGCTTGTCAGACCAAGCCCTGTGAAAGCCGCCGACGAGTCAGAATAGCAAGCGGAGCAACCAGATCAAGTTGGCGCATTCCCCGTCAACGGCTTTTTTCGGCACAGGGATTTGTGTTCCGACCGATGTCACCTTGGCAGGGTATTTGCAGCGTAAGCACCGTTGGTTTTCCAGCTTGAGGTCAATCATCCCGGTGAACGCGCTGGACCAAGGACTGGGGTGTCTTTCATCTTCCCTGGCTATTTGCCGCAGGTGTGCATGCGTATTGTACAATTGCTCAATCATACACGCCGGCTGAATGGTCATGTGCATGCCGCCGTGGACCTCGCCTGTGCACAGGTGAAACTCGGCCATCAAGTCGCAATGGTGAGCGGCGGCGGCGATTTTGATGCCCTGCTCGCGGAAAACAATGTCGAAACCATCCGCATCGGTTTGGAGCGTCGACCTAAGGAGCTGCTGCAGGCCACGCTGTCGCTCTATCGGCTGATGCGCGATTGGCGGGCAGAGGTGGTTCATGCCCATATGATGACCAGCGCCGTCCTTGCCTGGCCAATTTGCAAGTTGCTCGGAATCCCGCTCATCACGACCGTTCACAATGAATTCGAGCGAAGCGCAGTCCTCATGGGCCTCGGAGCGAGAGTGATCGCGGTTAGTGCAGCCGTCGGTAAGTCGATGCGAAGGCGAGGCATCCCACAGTCGAGGATCCGCGTGGTTCTGAATGGAACAATCGGTGCAGCGCGGTTCGAGCAAAAGGATCGCTCGCCAGCCTCGCTTCAATCACCGGCGATCGTGTTCGTTGGCGGACTGCATCCGCGAAAAGGGCTATCGGACCTCTTTTCCGCGTTCGATATGGTTTACGCTGCGCTCGGAGCAGGACGCTTATATATTGTCGGCGACGGTCCGCACCGCGAGCAATATGCCGTTCAGGTCAGCTCGATGGCATGCGCGTCGGCGGTGACCTTCTTGGGTGCTCAGGATAATCCTTTTCCGTTCCTGTCAGGAGCCGACATATTCGTGTTGCCGTCGCATGCTGATCCCGCTCCGCTGGTGCTGTCGGAAGCGCGGGAAGCTGGCTGCGCCATCGTCGCGACCGATGTCGACGGAATTCCTGAACTGCTTGAACAGGGGAAAGCAGGCCTTCTCGTTCCCGTGGGCAACCCGCAAAGACTTGCCGAAGTATTACGCTGTTTGCTCCAGGACCAACAAGCCGTGCTGGAATGGAAAAAGAAAAGTCAGTTCAATCTAGAGTTGCTTACAATCGAGCGGGTCGCTCGGCAAACGCTCGCGATTTACCAAGAGGCGTCCGGTCCCATTCATGCTCACGCCTGAAGCAAGCGATGTCAGTGACCCAGCTGAAGCGACGGCGTGCTCGAGAATAGAGGCCATCGATGCTGCTAGGCTCGCCGTCATCATCACCTGCTTCAACTACGAGGCTTACATTGAGCGAGCGATCAGAAGCGTCTTAGACCAGAACTGCGATGCCTGCGAACTCCTGGTGGTGGACGATGGCTCAACTGACGGCTCGTGGGAGACGATCACCCGCTGCGCGGTGACTGCATTCAAGATCGAAAACCGCGGGCAGCTAGGGGCCTGCCTGTTTGGGCTAGAGAAGACCCAAGCAAGATTCATCTTGTTCCTCGACGCCGATGATGAGCTCAAGCCAGGTTCACTGGCCAGAATCCTGGCCGAATTGGACGAGCGCGTTGCAAAACTGCAATTTGGTCTGACGCTCATCAATGCCGAAAGCAGGCCTATCGGATCGTTTTCGTCGCTCGAATCGTTTCGGGAGCGCGACCGATTGGTCAATGAGGTGCTCAGACGCGGCGTCTACAAGACGCCACCGACGTCTGGAAACGTGTTTCGTCGGGATGTCTGCGAACTGCTGCGCGAGGTGGACTATGACAAGGCCGTTGATGGAGTGATTTTGTTTGTTGCTCCTTTCTTTGGTGACGTCGTCAGTCTTTCCGAAGAGCTGGGAAACTACCGCGTCCACGGCCTAAACGATTCGCAGCTCGGTCAGCTTCCAAGCGCTTCGTTGCTACAGCGCGATATCAAGAGGTTTGTGGCGCGTACCGAGCACTTGCGCGCGATTCTCGCTCGAGTGGCTCCGGGCCGAAGATTGGTTGAGCCGCAAGGCGCCTTTTACTATCGCGAGCGAAGCTTCTGCCTCCAAATCGTATCGGGAAGCAGCTCACGCGCTTCGATGTTGCCGAAACTGATAGCGAGTGTTGGCTCTGAGCCTTTCCCAATCGTTCAAAAAATGGCACTGGTTGCTTTCTTTGTGCTTGCGGCCATGCTGCCTCGCGAACCAGCCAGAGCATTGATGGCCTACAGGTCTCGAAACCGGAGACGATCGGGACGTCTCCGCGTTGTTTCGCGGCGCTAGACAAGGCGCTGTCATGGGCCCGGTGGCGGCCGTTCTCGATGCCATTATTCAGGTCCTGGGACCCGTCGCCCCCCACGGGCCGAGCTATCGGTTCAACCCATCTACCCAACTAGATCACTAGATCATGGAAGCTGAAGAGTTGGCCGAGCACATTTCCGATCGCACCCTGCGGAAGGTTCGTTCCGTTGAAGCTGACGGAGTCTACGTAAAGATTGCGGTCGGTGTCAGGGGTGCCGTCCCAGCGGTCGTTGAGAAAGTGGACCAGGACAGTGTGATCGCCGGGTCCCCAATCCCCGTGCACCGCAATGGTCTCGGATTGACTTGCCGCATGCGATGCATGGGCCGTCAATGTCCCACCGACTTGGTTGCCATCGACCGAGATGGTGTAGAGCGCGTCTCCAAGATAGGCATCTTCGCTGATCTTGAACACGAGTTGATCCGGACCGGCGCCGATCGACGTTGATGAGCCGTTTTGTGTTTGTGAAGGCGTACTGGTCGAATTTGTCTGCGGTGGGGGCGTTATCACCGGCGTGGTCGTTTCGGCCGATGCACCATCGTGGAAGCTGAAGGTCTGTCCGAGTACGTTTCCGATGGCGCCTTGCGGAAGGTTCGCGCCGTTGAAGCTGACGGAGTCCACGTAAAGATTACGGTCGGTATCCGGGGCGCCATCCCAGCGGTCGTTAAGGAAGTGAACCAGGACGGTGTGATCGCCCGGTGCCCAATTGCCATGCACCGCGATCGTGTCGGATTGACCGCCCGCATGCGATGCATGGGCCGTCAATGTCCCGCCGACCTGGTTGCCATCGACCGAGATGGTGTAGAGCGCGTCTCCGAGATAGGCATCTTCGCTGATCTTGAAGATGAGTTGATCTGGACCGGCACCGATCGATGGTGATGAGCCGTCTTGTGTTTGTGAAGGCGTACCGGTTGGATTTGTCGGCGGTGGGGGCGTTATCACCGGCGTGGTCGTTTCGGCCGATGCACCATCGTGGAAGCTGAAGGTCTGTCCGAGTACGTTTCCGATGGCGCCTTGCGGAAGGTTCGTTCCGTTGAAGCCAACGGCGTCCACGTAAAGGTTGCGGTCGGTAGCCGGCGTGCCGTCCCAGCGGTCGTTAAGAAAGTGAACCAGGACGGTGTGATCGCCGGGTCCCCAATTCCCGTGCACCGCGATCGTGTCGGATTGACCGCCCGCATGCGATGCATGGGCCGTCAATGTGCCGCCGATCTGGTTGCCATCGACCGAGATGGTGTAGAGCGCGTCTCCAAGGTAGGCATCTTCGCTGATCTTGAAGACGAGTTGATCGGAACCGGCGCCGATCGATGTTGATGTCGGTGTTGCTTGGGGTGTGCTCGACGCAGTTACAGCGCCGTAGGTCCCGGCGTCATTACCCGCGGGAGATGAGACCGGCTCTAGAGAAACAGCTGTCGCCGATGGGTCGGCCGAATAAACGCGGATGTAATCGATCTTACTGGTGATAGGTATCCCCGCGAGGCTTGCGGGCTCTTGCGTAGCCAGATTCGCCAGAAGGTACATTGGCTGATGCATGTCGCTTGGCGTTGCGCGAGTCCCAACCAGCTGGCCATCGATATAGAAACTGATCTGCTCATTCTGCCAATTCACGCCATAGGTATGATAGCCAGCAGGATTTGGCAGTTCGCTATAGACCTGGAGCTGCGTCTGCCAGTTTTCATTCAACGCTCGGTCCGTTGTGTGAATGGTGCTGTATGCCCCTTTACTCCAGACGCCATAGTGCTCAACCACATCGAGTTCTTGCCACCGTCCGAGCCCATTCGGGTCGGGAAGAGTTTTCACGGGCAGCAGCCAAAATGCATCCCAAGCGCCTGGTAATGACGAGAACTCCGTCCGTATCTCGAAGTAACCGTACTGTTGTGAGAAAGTCCTCTGGGTTGTTATCAGTCCGGACTCCCAGCTCCCGGGAACTCCGAATGGAGTACGATCCGGAACAGCGGTAATCGCAAGCACTCCTTGGGAAACGGAGAAAGGATCGTATCCCGAGCTGGGGTCGACGAACGAGCTGGTGCCGAAGCCGACGTCGGACGCCGCATCGCCCAGCCATTCGGCCCTGGTGTCCGCCCACTTCGTGCCGGCGCCAGTAAGTGAAATGCTCCTGGAATTGAATTCATCGTCGAACGTCAGCTTGTAACCGCTAAGATCGATCATCGAAAATCTCCGCGAGTAAAGCCTTGAGCGGAACGAACGAATTATTTTGCGCGAGAAATGCTTCGAAGTTGCTGTAGCGAAAAGTGTGAGAGACTCGCTCGCGATGCGTTGATCGTTCGACGGCTCGGAGTATCAAACTTGCGTCAGTAGACAGTTCACACGTATCGGGCCGTCAGTGTCGGCATGTGAGGGCCCGACATACCGCCACGCCCTTCGAGACCAAGATTTAAAGGACCGGATCACCGCGATCTCTCTCGACTATACGCCCGTCAAGCCTGGAAGTGCATGGTGACGGAAGTGCATCCCTGCACCAATTTTAGGCGATTGCCCGGCGCGGACGCTGACCTCGCGGTCCTGCGTCAATCCTTTTGAATCACAATAGACGCAGAGCAGTGGGCTTGGGCCGAGCCAGTCAGTTGCGGTCCGCTGATACGCCTCAGAAGCCAGCCCGCCATGACTTCGGACCAAGGCACGCATGGCCAGGTCAGGTCGACTCTCCGCCAAGCAGAAGGCAGAACGCCCGCTCCGCTCAAGTCAGGCGATTCCATGGACTTACGATACGGTAAGCCTGCGCGTCCAGAGTTGCGGGTCGTGATTCGATTGTATGCGCAGAAAAGCGTATTGGTCGGAAGCTTCGTTGACGTTGAGAATGGCCGTACTCAGATTGTCGATAACCAAGATAGCTCTGCCTTCTCGTACAAGCAGAACCAGGTGGTGCTCTCCGGTTGTCCGAATGCCAACCTCCGCAAGAAGAAGAGACGAACTCGGCCAACCTGCTCGCAGCAGCAGATGGCGCTTTGTGACAGCGTAGTCCGCGCAGTTTCCCTCGCTGGGAAAGATCTGCCAGTCATAGTCATTGCGGCTTGCCGCCAACGCCTTCGGCATGATGCTGAAATTGACCATGGAATTGATCTGGTTGAGCTCTCGCCATCGCTGACTGCGAGAACGGAAATCTGTAATACGCAGATCGCCATGTTGCTGGCAATCTTCGGGATATCGGACGCAGAACAGAGCGAACGAAAGGGGAGCGGCGACTTGCTGTTCAAAACCGCAATAGGCCGGTTGGCCGCAAATCCAATAGATTATGGCAAGTGTGCTTGCAGCATATCTGATCATCGCTTGGTGCCTGACACCATCGCTCTATATTGCAGGCGCAAAAATGGGAACGCTATATCAATTATGGGGCAATTGATGCCTAGCCTTGAAGCGTCGCTGCCGCAGCCGTTTGCCGATCCAAGAACGCGGGTTGCGCGACGTGATCGCGAAGACGCAATCACGGCCTTAGAGAAAGGGGACAGACTTAACGTGTAAGAATTGGCTTCTCTGTCCAGAAAATTGCTTGGCGCACCGAGGGCCCCGACGCCATTTCGAGCAGCCGCCGGCCGTGCGCGATCGTTCCAATTCGTGGTGCCATCGCAGTAGCTGTTGGTTCCGCACAACGTACCCAGCTCATAAGCCGAGCGACAACATAGCTGCGATCAGCCAGAGACCCATGACGGCTAGCCTTGCTAGTTGCGCCGCATCAGCTTTCTAATGATAAGCGCAGCTTCGGCCTGAGTGAACCCTGGAAAGCAATTGTTCTGAAGCTCGATCGATGCAAGCAGAAGAGCGTCGTTCTCCGCCTCAACGATCAGCCTCGCCAGCAAGTCTTCAGATTCTGCCAACTTGCGCCCGTTATCACAGCCTTCAAGAAGATTGGCGACCCTCGCGCGTGGTGTCATACAAATTCCTCGTGAAAATTCACTCCGAAATCCCGGATCTCTCGAGGGTAAAATGACGTTTGATGCAATTGTTCAAGATAGTTATGGAAACGATAGCTGTATAACTCCGGTTTGCCGTCAAGCTTGACAAGTGCATTCCGCTCCCGATCGGAGAACCCCTTCTTGCTTGCGTAGGCCCTCACAGCGGTAGCTAAGAGCAGATGTATTTCAGGGCCGAGCCGGTCATCCGCGAGATACGATCTTGGTCATAGCCTGAGTTATACCGACGCGCGCGAGAGCGACGACCGAGATCCCGCAGACACCTCCAGCCACTTTGACCAGGCCATCCATGAGGTCACCATGTCTATCCGGAGTCAGCAGCTGCAGGGCTTCGAGGATGACTGCGCTGCCGACGACGATTACAGTTATGAGGATAATGCGATTCGAGTAGGCCAGCACGAACACGAGACCGAGGATGAAGAATGCGGCAAAGTGCTCGAAGTGACGGGGCGCAATCATGGGCCGATCGTGAATGGGAGCGAGCGTCACAAACGTGACGAGGGCGAGAGCCAACCAACCCGCGGCGAGAAAGAATTTGACCATGTCTGTTACGATCCAGAGTTCGTGTTCGGTGCAATGAGGCGAACGGCGCGAACATTTGGCCCTGTGTCGCAGCGGTTATCAACCGTATCGGATGATCAAAAGGTATGCAGGGGCCGCACGATCGATCGGCAGAGACCGTTTTAGGCGCGAGCCTGTATTTGCGTTCATCCGAGTGAACGAGTTGTGAGCGCCTGCTGCGGCGGAGTTCGCAGCGGTAGGCGGCTCCGAAGCTTGCAGGTGCGATGCCGCTACTCCGATGTTGCTTCGCATCCCGCTTTCGGAACTTCGATCAAGCGAACACATCTGTGAGCGCAAGCGAGAATCGAGAGTGCGCGGTCGGGAATATCGATCTGATCTTTCAGCGTGGCCGCCGCATCGGTGCGCTGACGAAGCGCTGGTGCCTGATCTCGCGCAGCAGCAATGTGCGTTTGGTTTGCGCGGCGTTGAGCAAGCCTTCGAACAGGACCAGGACCTCGCGCGCCTGGACGTAGACTTCAGTGGTGACGGCATCTTGATCAAAGCCCTAGGCGGCAAGCCGCGCTTCGATCTCGGTCGCAGCGACGGGATCAATGCGCCAGCTCAGGGCATTTTGCTGCGTGTAGTATTCGGCCTGGTGTTCGAAGTCGGGATCGATCCCGACCATGTCGATGCGCCGTAGCGCCGCTTCGATCGACTTTTGACGATAGGTCTCGAGCAATTTGTGCCGCAACATGCGGTAGCGCTGGATCTCCCAGGACAGTTCGGCGATGTCGATGGCGAGCAGCCATTCGATGGCAGACCGGGGGCCGCGCCGAGGTTGGCGAGGACGGCTGCGGCGCCGGCCGCGCTGTCGATCGGACCATGGACCGGGCTCGCCGCCCACAGTTCCTGCGCGAGCGGCAGTGGCGCGATCTGCAGGTTCGCCCACCACGGCCGTTCGTTGCCGTGCCGATGCAACAAACAGCAGGTGCGCCTTGCTGAGCTTGCGGGGTGGCTCCTTGGGATGAGCGAGCCCGGCCTCGGGTAGCGCCGGGCTCAAAGTTGTGCCCCTAAAGAACCGGAATATTGGCTCTGTAACAGAAGGATGGGCGCGCTGGTCGGATGAGATGAGGCGTAGGCAGGGGGCATCGTTCCAAGACCGAAGCATCACGCGTCGCACCTGCAAGGAGAGGGTCGATCCAGCCACAACCGGATCACCTCATCAACATCGGGATAGGCGAGCGGTTGGTTTTCCAACCGACGCCGGAAAGCCTCGCCAATGGCGTTGAGCCGGGCACGACACTTGCTTTCTCGGCCGGCTCGGGCGAGCGGCGTGCCCTTGATGAGCTCATAAAATTCCGCGTCCCCAAAGCAAAAAAACTTGCGGGGACCATTCCGAGCCGCCCGAAATGGGGATTTACGCCCTTGGCATCGATGGCCATCCATCAGGGGATTCGCACAACGTTGCTTAAGGCAAACAATGACTCGCCGAACGCGCCATGCGATTCCAATACACCCTTATTTGTGCGGGAGCGTCCATTTCTAACACGCGGTGGCGCTGGTTGTTTGTGTGCGGGCGAAGACGATGCCGATCCATGAGCCCGAACGAAATCTGCGATGAAGGACTGTTCGGAGTGCGGCGACCTTCGGTCGAACCAGCACGGGGCGCGCTCGAAGTCGGAGGTGATGCTGAGGTAACAGGATGCGCCTAAGCCGGTATCTGGCCCCGCTTGCAGCCACCGAGCCGAACGGCTCGGGTAACGTTTTCGCAGGATCGGCGACGTAGGATGTAGCTTTACTCGCCGACAGGCCCGCCGTGGGATTGCCCATGACCTCACATTGCGACGATGAATTGACAAGTATCTCGCGAGACATTGCAGCCAAGCAACTCAGCATTGAAAACCAAGCCATCTTGATTGAGGTGCTTGAACAGGACGGACACGACATGGTTGAGGAGAGAAGCAGGCTCGCCAAGGAGCGATCCAACCTGGCAAGGCAGATCGCGCGACAACTCAGGCTGCTACAGACGCGATGCACATTGGACGAATGAGTTCGTTGCGGGCAGCACAGAATGATCGAGCGTCGAAAGCGTGAGCGTATCGAGGTGGACGAGGTCGCCTACGTGTTCGGCGACGGCGCCAGTTTGCGTTGTCGCGTGGTCAACATGTCGGATCAAGGCGCAGCAATCGAGCTTCCGTCGAAGCGATACGTGAATTCCACATTCAAGCTGATGCTTGAAAAAGATCGCAGCATTCGAAGTTGCCGATTGATCTGGTCGAGTGGCAATCTGATCGGCGTTGCGTTCGAGAGCTCTAGTAACCCTGCGTGAGCAGGCATGATCTGTGCTGTCGCTGGGAGGAATCGGCGATGTCCAACAATAGACTGGAAATACGTCCGTGGTCGCCCGAGGAAGAGGCGCATCTCCGTGCGCTCATCGAAAGCGGTATGACTGCAACCGAGATCGGCCGGCAGTTAGGCCGAACTCGTTTGGCGGTTTACGGTCGATTGCAGCGCTTCCGTAAACAGGACGGTCGCGTAAGCCGCACCAGCGGGCGCGTTTTCCCGCAATGGGCCGGTTAGTCAAGCCCGAGCCAGGCTGCTAAGTCGGTGCTGGACGACGCTGGTGCACCGCAGACGATTGTGGCAGGATAATACGGCATGCGTTGCGCCATGCCTGTGCTTCCCTCTGGATCGAAAACGGCCACAACCCGAAGCAGATCCAGCGCCTAATGGGGCATAGCTCGATCAAGGGTATTTGACGTCTACGGGCACTTTCTTTCAAACGCTGACGCGGATCAACGCGCCGCCGAAGCACTTCAGGCCCGATTGCTCGGGAGCTAATTTGATGGATTGGTTTAAGTCTCGGTTTCGGCAAAGCAAGGTAATCGCCCCCTCCTGGCCGTTGCATCTCGATGCCAGCTCCGAAGCTGCATTATCTGTGGCTCTTCAAAGCTTACCCGTCGGCGCGAGCGGATGGATTAGCAAGAGCGAGGCGGCCCAACTCTACTCAACCAGCGATGTTGCCTTCGATGAATGGGACAGCGCGGGCATACTCGCTCTTTCCGAATTCGCGGCTTACGAAGAGCACCGCTGCGATTTTCGCTTGGAGTCCGATCGCGTGATCTTCACTCGCACGTGAGCGCCACGCCAGCGCAACACCAAGGAGCTAAGCATGCCCTGACCCGCGATGGCACCAAGACGTTCCAGCGGGTCGTTGTTCATCTTCGCATCGAATGTCAGGCGTACGCATACGACGAAGGCCGCCTGATTGACGCATGCGCGCGAGCACGGCGAGTTCTACGATGGCGTTGCGTGAAGGGTCAGGCGGCTTGCTGATTGGCGGACTTGCCGGCTTGGTGCAGGAGCTTCCATTTCCAGGGCAGCAGTTCGCGCAGACGCGAGGTGGGAAGATCAGCGATCCGGGCGAGGACGTCGGCGAGCCAAGCCTTGGGATCGACGTCGTTGAGGCGACAGGTCGTGATCATCGTCAGCATGATAGCTGCACGATCGGCGCCACGCTGGCTGCCAGCGAAGGTCCAGTTGCGCCTTCCCAAGGCAATGCCTCTCAATGCACGCTCAGCGCAATTGTTGGTCAAGCAGATCCTGCCATCGTCGAGGAAGCGGACGAAGTCGTCCCAGCGCTTAAGCATGTAGTTCATGGGCTTCAGGACCTCGGCGGAGCGCGAGAGGCTTTCTCGCTCGCGGAGCAGCCAGTCGTGCATGTCGTCGAGCAGCGGCTTGCTCCGCTCCTGGCGCACGGCACGCCGCTCGTCGGCGCTACGGCCGTTGATGGCGCGCTCGATCTCGAACAACGCATCCAGACGCCTGACCGCCTCCAGCGCGATCGGAGAGACCGGTTTGCCCTTGCCTTCCCGGGCGGCTTTCTCGATGTCAGCCAGCTCGAAGAATCCCCACCGCGCATGGGCCAGGCAAAATGCCGGCGTGATCGGCATTGCTTTCCTTTTTGGGTCGAACAACGGCTCGAAGCCGCCATAGCAATCCGCCTGCA
>NZ_RDQF01000054.1 GCF_004114425.1 Bradyrhizobium vignae
GCAGGCCATCTCAATTTGAAGCGAACTTGGAGCAGATGACTTTGAAACCCCGCGACAACCCGATCGGCACGAGGTTGTCACCCATCTCTTAGGTACGTTTCGTTACCCATGTCTCCGGGCCGGACATTTTGGTGGGATGGCGGAGAGAGTGGGATTCGAACCCACGGTACGGTTTCCCGCACACACGCTTTCCAAGCGTGCGCCTTAAGCCACTCGGCCATCTCTCCGGAGCGCCCTCTCTTGAAGGGGCGCCGATGATTTTGCAAGGGATCGCGGGGAAATCGAGCAATTTTTCCGCAACTTATTGTATTTACAGGATAATATCTGGTCTCCACACGTGCCTTGGCACGCCTGCCGGCTGAACCGCAGGCGGGTTTGGCGCGACGATTCACGGGAAGCCGCCAAACACCACCGGGGACGCCATGACCATCTGCAAGACCATCGCCGCCCTGAGCCTGATTTCGGCCCTCGGCTCCGCCCTCGCCGCCCCGGCCCTGGGGCGGGTCTGCACCCGGCAAGGCGTCGACGTCAGCTGCGACGACGGGCGGCGCGGGGTGCTGTCGGGGAATGCCATCATCTGGCCGGACGGCACCCGCTCGAGCTCGACGCCGCATCAGAGCGTGATCATCGGCAACAAGAGCTCGGTGCATGTCGGGCCCGGCGTGTTCGTCGGCCAGGGCAAGGGCGTGGTGCCGCTGGACGATCCCAGCGCGCCGAACAAGCCGCAATGCGCGATCCTGGATGGCCTGTCGTATTGCTATTGAGGAGGCGTCGCGAATCCGACTGTCACCGTCCTTGCGGAAACAGGCCCCTCACCCCGACCCTCTCCCCGTAAGAACGGGGCGAGGGAGAAGAAAGTCAAATCAACCGCACCCCTGATATCGCCGACCTCAGCCAGCGCAGCGCCTGCGGCGGCTGGGCTGCGAGTGGGGCGACGGCGGCCTTTTCGGTACGGCACTTCTCGAGCCCGGCAACGAAATCGGCGGACCATTGCTGGATGGTGTGGCCGCGCAGCTTCTTCATCATCGCGTCCCAGCGCATCTTGCGCTCGGTGAGCGGCATGGCGGCGGCGATCGCGATCGCGCGGGCCATGCCGTCGATGTCGTGCGGATTGACCAGCAGTGCGGCGTCGAGCTCGTTGGCCGCGCCGGCGAATTTCGACAGCACCAGCACGCCGGGATCGGCCGGGTTTTGCGCGGCGACATATTCCTTGGCGACGAGGTTCATGCCGTCGTGCAGCGGCGTCACCACGCCGATCTGCGCGGCGCGGTAGAGTCCCGCGAGCACGGCCTGGCTGAAGCCTTTGTTCAAATAGCGGATCGGCGTCCAGTCGACCTCGCCGTGGCGGCCGTTGACGTCGGAGACGAGGCGCGCGACCTCGTTCTGGAGATTGCCATAGGCCTCGATGCCGCCGCGCGAGGGGTTGGCGATCTGGAGCAGCGAGATGCTGCGCGCAAACTGCGGGTGCTCGGTCCAGAGCCTGTCGAACGCGCTGATGCGATTGACGAGACCCTTCGAATAGTCGAGCCGGTCGACGCCGATCGCGAGCCGCTCGCCGTTGAGGCTGCGGCGCAGGCGCGACACGTCAGGATGCGAGGCCGATTTTGCGGCATAGGCAGCGAACTTCTCCGCATCGATGCCGATCGGAAACACTTCGCAGCGCGTGCGCCCGTGCTGCGAGATCGCAATGCCGTCCTCGATGGCGAGACCGAGTTCGCCGCCGACATAGCCGAGAAAATTCTGGCGGTCTTCCTCGGTCTGGAAGCCGAGCAGATCGTAGGCCAGCATCGCCGTGATCAGCTCACGATGGTTGGGCACGCCCTGGATCACCGCGGCGACGGGCCACGGCGTATGCAGGAAGAAGCCGATCGGATCATCGACGCCGAGCTCGCGCAGCTCGGCACCAAGCGCGAGGAAATGATAGTCCTGCACCCAGAACGCGGTCTTGGGTTTTCGGAAGCGCAGCAGGGCCCGCGCCATGAAGGCATTGACCTCGCGATAGCTGACATAGTCCTCGCGCGAGACGCGGATCAGATCGCTGCGCGAATGCAGTGCCGGCCACAGCGCGGAATTGGCGAAGCCTTCGTAATAACCGCCGTAATGCGCCGCCGGCAGATCCAGCGTCGCAATCGCGCCCGTCCCGAGCGCCTCGATCTCGGCGAAGGGTTCCTTCTGATGGCCATCACGCACCCGGCCGGAGGAACCGACCCAGATCGCACCAGAATGTTCCACCACGGGAAGCAGTGCCGCCGCAAGGCCGCCCGTCATGGGCTCGTTGGGTTTGCCGCGGGCGACGCGATTTGAAACGACGATCAAGTTCACAGGTCGTCCCCTCCTGTTCATTCCACCGCGTTTAACTGCCGTTCATCAATATGGTTCCGGATCATCGTTTCAACCAATTGAAACCAAAATCGGGCGCGTGCGTTGGAACTGGCTTCGCTTGCGGAACCCGGCAAATTTCGCCGCCAAAACAGCTTTTCCGTTTCTGTTCCGCAGCATTCATAGCGCCGCGCAATGCGCTGCGCTGAATGCATTCGTGTCTGTAAGGTGGCGCTGCCTTGGTTTCACCTCGGATCGAGCAGGCGCGCAAGGAACGCACGCACATCGCTCGGCGCGTCGAAGTGGCCGTTCACGCCCATGGCGCGGCGGCCGACCGAGAAGGCGAGCCCGTCCATGTCGGGCATGATCGCAAACACCGTTTCATCGGTGACGTCGTCGCCGATGAAGAGCGGGCGTCGTCCGCTGAACGGCTCGTGCTTCATCAATTCGCGCACACCGCTCGCCTTGGTGAAGCCGGAATGCTTGATCTCGCAAACGAATTTGCCCGGCAGCACCTCGATCGGCGCGTTGGGCAGATCGGCGCGGATCAGCGAGACGGATTCGTAGATCGCCTTCTCCGCATGCGGTGCAAGGCGGTAATGCAGCGCGAGCGAATAGCCCTTGTCCTCGAGCAGGATGCCAGGGCTCAGCTTGGCGATGGCGGCCAGGCGCCGCTTCAGCTCCTTGTCGAGCGGCGGGGCGTGGACATCATCCGCTTCACTGTCCACCGACAGCCGCATCTCCGCGCCGTGGCCGGCGACGGCGCGGAATACATCGGGCGCGAAGATCAGGTCGATGTCGTTGAGCGAGCGGCCGCTGACCAGCGCCAGCGCTCCGGAGGTGCGCTCGGTCAGATGCTTCAGCGTTTCCGACAGGCCCGGCGGCACCCACACCTCGCGCGGCGTCGGCATCAGGTCGAGCAGCGTGCCGTCGATGTCGAGCAGGATGGCGATTTCATCGAGATGCGGCACCAGCGCATGCGGCACCGGCACCGTTTCCGGCGTATCGTCATCCCGCATGGTGCGCTTCTGCTCCAACGTCATTTCCGCAAGTTCCGATTTCATCAGTCTACTCCATAAAGGCGAGCGGGCGCGCGACGTGTTCGAGCGATTTGCGCTCCGCGGAGACGGCATAGCGCCACGCCACGATCGCAGCCGCGATCATCAGGACTGCCCCCAGCAGATAGCCGGCGAACACGCTGTTGCGTGATCCCGTGTCGATCAGCGCGCCGAACAGCGCCGGCCCGATCACGCCGCCGATGCCGGTGCCGACCGCATAGAACACCGCGATCGCCAGCGCGCGAACCTCAAGGGGAAAGGTCTCGCTGACGGTGAGATAGGCCGCGCTCGCGGCGGGCGATGCAAAGAAGAAGATCACCATCCAGGCGATGGTCTGCCCCTGCGCACTGAGCACGCCGATCGTGAACAGATAACCCGAGAGCGCCAGCAGCAGCCCGGAGACACCGTAGGTGAACATGATCATAACACGGCGGCCGAGCGTGTCGAACAGGCGACCGAGCAGCAGCGGTCCGAGGAAGTTGCCGGCGGCGAAGGGCAGCAGGTACCAGCCGACATGATCGGCGCTGATCCCGTAGAAATCGGTCAGCACCAGCGCGAAGGTGAAGAAGATCGCGTTGTAGAAGAACGCCTGCGCGCTCATCAGCACGAGACCGACCAGCGCGCGCTGACGATAGGCGGAAAACAGCGTATGCACGACTTCGCGGATCGGCGTGTGATCGCGCATCTTCAGCCGGACCGTTGTAAAGCGCTCCTCGCTCGCATCCTGGTCGCGTCCGATCACCGAACGCTCGATGTCGTCGACGATCGCGTGGGCCTGGTCTGGCCGCCCGTGGATCATCAACCAGCGCGGACTTTCCGGGATCCACATCCGCATCAACAGCACGACGAGACCGATGGAGGCACCGATGAGATAAGCCAGGCGCCAGCCGAGATCGGGGCCGGTTACGGCGGGATCGAGCAGCACGATAGCCGCCACCGCGCCCATCGCAGCACCGATCCAGAAGCTGCCGTTGATGACGAGATCGGTCCAGCCGCGATAGCGCGCCGGCACCAGCTCCTGGATGGTCGAATTGATCGCGGTGTACTCGCCGCCGATGCCGGCGCCGGTGAGGAAGCGGAATAGCGCGTAGCTCGCGACATCCCATGACAGCGCGGTCGCGGCCGTAGCCGAGAGATAGAGCGCAAGCGTGATGAAGAACAGCTTCTTGCGGCCGATGCGGTCGGTGAGCCAGCCGAAGCCGAGTGCACCGAGCACGGCGCCGGCGAGATAGGCGGAGTTGGCGATGCCGAGATCGAGATTGGAGAAATGCAGCGACGGGCTCTGCTTCAGCGCGCCGGAGAGCGCACCCGCCAAGGTCACTTCGAGCCCGTCGAGAATCCAGGTGATGCCGAGCGCCAGCACGACGCGGGTATGAAAGCCGCTCCACGGCAGCGCGTCGAGCCGCGAGGGAATGCTGGTCTCGACGATACGGTCGGTGGCGGTCGCCGCCGGGACTACGGGTGCATAGTTCAGCGCTGGGTTCTGCTGCAATTCCATCGGGTTGTTGCGTCTGATCAATGGAAGCGGCCCCGCTTCACAGGCCGTGGACGGGTCGGTCCGATCATGGGGGTGCGGCATTCTGCCTGCCACCTGCGACAACGTCTGCGATGAGGCCCGGTTCCCTCGGGAACAGTCTCCAAGAGCACCCGTTTCCGATTGAGCTCCAAGGAGTTGACGCATGGCTCAGGTCAGAAAGACGACACATTCACGCAAGACAGGCGCACGAAAGACAGGCGCGCGCAGCAGCGCGCGTCGCAAGGTGAGCACGACGCGCAAGAGGTCAAGTCGTCGTGCAGCACCGAAGCGCTGGTCGCAACGGGTGACGCAGGAGAGCGACGCGCTCGATCTCAAGCGCGGCGTGTTCAAGTTCAAGGATCCCAAGAAGATCGCGGCCTCGCTGAAGCGCTCGGCCGAGCACAGTCGGCGCCGCAAGGCCGGCGCCTATCGCTCCGCGCTGTCGATGCTGACGTTCTACATCAACCGCGCCGGCAAGACGCTGCCGAAAACGCAGCGGACGCGGCTGGAACGGGCCAAGGGAGAGCTGAAGCGGGCATTCGGGAAAGAGTGAGACGCGCGCTTTTTCTCCCCTGTCATCCCCGACCAGTGCGCCCTACGCCGCCCGGATATTCGCCATGAAGCGGTCGAGCTCGGCGCGCAGACGGGTGCTTTCGCTCGACAGCGTCTTGGCCGAGTTCAGCACCTCTTCCGAAGCCGAGCCGGTCTCGGCGGCGCCGCGGTTGACCTCGCCGATGTCGGTGGCTGCGGCCTGGGTGCCCTGCGCGACGGTCTGGACGCTGCGGGCGATCTCCTGCGTCGCGGCGCCCTGCTGCTCGACCGCGCTCGCGATCGAGGTCGAGATCGACGAGATCTGGCCGATGGTCGCGCCGATCTCCTTGATCGCGGCGACCGATTCGGCCGTGGCGCCCTGCATGCCCGTGATGTGCGAGGAGATCTCGTCGGTCGCCTTCGCGGTCTGGCTCGCCAGTGACTTCACCTCGCTCGCCACGACCGCAAAGCCACGGCCGGCCTCACCGGCGCGGGCCGCCTCGATGGTGGCGTTGAGCGCGAGCAGGTTGGTCTGCTCGGCGATCGCGGTGATCAGCTTGACCACCTCGCCGATCTGCTGGGCGGCATGCGACAGCTTGCCGATGCGGCCGTCGGTCTCCTTGGCCTGCATCACGGCGGCTTCGGCGATGCGGCTGGAGTCACGGACCTGGCGGCCGATCTCCTCGACCGAGGCCGAGAGCTCTTCCGTCGCGGTCGCCACCGACTGCATGTTGGAGGAGGCCTGCTCGGAAACGCCGGCGACCTGGCTCGACAGGCTCTGCGTGGTCTCGGCGGTGCGCGTCAGCGTGGAGGCCGCCGATTCCAGCTGCACGGCCGAGGCCGAGACGTTGGAGACGATGGCGCCGACCGCGCTCTCGAAATCGTCGGCAAAGCGGATCAGCTCGGCGCGACGCGCGGCGGCCTGCTCCCGGTTCTGGACTTCGCTGGCGGCGGCATCGCGCTCGGCCTTGGCCACCGCCTGAACCTTGAACTCCTCGACCGCGCCGGCCATCTCGCCGATCTCGTCCTTGCGCCCCAAACCCGGCAGCACGACGTCGAAATTGCCCGAGGCAAGCTCGCGCATCGCCCTGCACATAGCGATCATCGGACGCGAGATGCCGGTGCCGAGCAGGAAAGCGAAGACCGCGCCAAGCAGCGTGCCGCCGACGGCCAGCATCAGCACCAGCTGCTCGGTCTTTCCGATGGTCGCCTCCGACTCCGAATCCAGCCGCTGCTGTTCGGCGACGAGGTCCGCCTTCATGGCGGTCGCGCCTTGCAGGATCGCACCGGCCGAGCCGTTCATTTCGTTGACGAGATCATCGACCAGCTTGGCATTGGCGATCAGCTTCTCCAGCGCTTCGCGATACGCACCGAGCAGTCCCCTGGCATCCTTCAGGCCGGCGACGATCTTGTCGTCCATGGAGTAGACCGCGCTGAGCGAGTTCTCGACGAATTTCAGCCGTGCCAGCGCGCTGGTGGCGATCGCCTGATCGGACGTCAGCACGAAATTGGTCGCGGCCGCACTCGCGGTCTGGAACTGGGCATTGACCTGCTTGGTGCCGAACTCGATCGCCTGTGCTTCGGCGTCGGACGCGTTGTTGCCGATGTCGTCGAGCTTGTATTTCAGGAGGTTGGCGTTGCGGCTGAGCTGGTTCTGCACCAGCAGCGCACTGTCGCGCTTGGCCTGGAGCACCTTTGCGAAAGTCGCGGAGAAGTTGGAGAATTCTTTGGTGAGCTTGTCGAGACTCTCCTGCCGCGCCGGCTTCTTGGCACCCTTGACGGCCTGGCCGATGGCGTCCTTCAGGCTGGCTTCAGCAACGAGGGCCGCCTTGGCGTCGTCTTCCTTGCCGGTGACGACGAAATATTTGACGGCCGAACGATAGGCAAGCAGCTCACGGTCGATGTTGCGGGCAAGATCGGCCTCGGACACGCTGCTGCGGTACGACCCGACCCCGGAGGCGACGCGTTCGAAGCCGAAATAGGAGAAGGCCATGCTGCCGGCGGAGATCACCAGCACGGCGGCGAAGCCGAGGATGATTTTTGCGCGGAACCTGAGGGTCGGAAATAGTGTGCGCTTAGACGGCGACGCGATACGCCCGGACATTCCCAACCCCCAGCTCATGTTCTTGCAGGATTCTGCGGCCCGGAAGCAGCCCTTTCCGAACCGTGCGCAAAATTAAGGCATAATCGTCAAGGGGTGGTAAATCCGTGCAGCCCGCATTCTGGATGGAGAGCTCCTCCACCCGGCCTTGTGGGGGTCGGGCGCCGTGTTGCAGCCAACCGGAAAACGCCTTACTCTCGAATACTTATCAGGCACTTGGCGTTAGACCGAGCTGGTCCTCGAGGGGAGAAACGGAGTGGGGCAAACCGATTTTCGGTTTGACGGTGCGCCTGGCATTGCCGTGGCCAAGTCGAAGGCTGCGAGCGTCGATGAAGCCGTGGCCGAACTGGCGGCCCAGCTCCCGTCCGACGAGCTGGCGCTGATCCTGGTGTTCCTCTCCCCCAGCTACGACCCCCATCACTTCATCGCCGAGATCACCCGGCAATTCGACGAGACCCAGGTCTGCGGTTGTACCACCGCGGGCGAGCTTGCCCCTGATGGCTGGGACGAGAACAGCGTCGTGGCGCTGGCGTTCAGCCGCGCCGAGTTCTCCGCGGCGGTGCGGCCGATTCTCAACCTCGACAGCTTCCGCGTCGAGGACGGCCGTCGGATCGGCGGCGAGCTCCGGCACGAGCTGTTGCGGGCTACCCCGCAGGTCGACCGCGGCAGTCCCTTCGGCCTGGTCCTGATCGACGGCCTGTGCCGGCGCGAAGAAGCGGTGATGTCCGCGATCTATGCATCGCTGGACGACATTCCGGTCGTCGGCGGATCCGCGGGCGATGGGATGCGCTTCGAGAAGACGTTTGTGTTCTTCGACCGCAAGGCGCACACCAACGCCGCGCTGCTGATCCTGCTGAACACGTCGCTGCCGTTCCGCGTCTTCAAGTGCGACAATTTCGAGCCGCAGGCGCAGAAGATGGTCGTGACCGAGGCCGACATCGAAAATCGGACGGTGAGGGAGCTGAACGCAGAGCCTGCCGCACTGGAATATTCGCGTGTGGTCGGGATCATGGACGCCAAGCTCGATCCGTTCTCCTTTGCGTCGCACCCGGTGCTGGTGCGCGTCGGCGGCTCCTATTACGCGCGCTCGATCCAGCGCGTCGAACCGGACGGCTCGCTGCATTTCTTCTGCGCTATCGATGAGGGCATGGTGCTGACGGCGGCATCGTCGAAAAGCTTGGTCGGCTCGACCCGCGAGACGTTTGCCGAAATCCGTGACCAGATCGGAGACGTCTCGCTCTATATCGGCTTCGAGTGCCTGCTCCGCCGGCTCGACGCCGAGCAGCACCAGCTCGCCCGCGACATGTCCGAACTGTACCGGCAGAACCGCGTGGTCGGCTTTCACACCTATGGCGAGCAGTTCGGCTCGATGCATGTGAACCAGACCTTCACCGGGGTTGCGATCGGAAGGCGCACCGCGTGACGGAGACGTGGCAGGATCCGCAAACCGTCGAGCAGCTCCAGCGGGAAGCTGCGAAGCTGAGGAAGATCAATGCCGCGCTGATGTCGCGCGTCGAGCGCTCGATGGACCAGCAGCTCAACGCATTCTCCCTGTTCGAGACGGCCATCGCGCTCGACCACAAGGTCCGCGACCGGACGCACCAGTTGCGCGAGGCGCTGCATTCGGTCGAGCGCGCCAATGAGGGTCTCTATCGCGCCAAGCAGCAGGCGGAAGCGGCAAGCTCGCTGAAATCCTCGGTGCTGATCTCGGTCACCCACGACCTGTTGCAGCCGCTCAACGCGGCCCGCCTGACCCTGTCCGCACTGACCGAGATGATGGAATCACAGGAGGCGGGCCTGCTCATCGACCAGGCCGACCGTTCGCTGGTGATGCTGGAGGACCTGCTGCGGTCGCTGCTGGAGATCGCGAAGCTCGACGCCGGGGCGCTCAAGCCTGAGGTGCGCGCGATCGCGCTGGCGCCCTTGTTCGAGCAGCTCCGCAACGAGTTCGAACCGATCGCCGCGCGGCAAGGCCTGTCCTTGCGCATCCGCAGCTCACAGCTCGCGGTGAAGTCGGATGCGATGATGCTGCGGCGGATCCTGCAGAACCTGCTTGCCAATGCCATTCGCTATACCCGCAGCGGCGGCGTCGTCATGGGATGCCGGCCGCGGGGCGACCAGATCTGCGTCCAGGTCTCCGACACCGGACCTGGAATTGCGCAGGCGCAGCAGGACGCGATCTTCCGCGAATTCCAGCGCGGCGAGGCAAATGCGACCGACCAAGCCGGCTTCGGGCTCGGCCTCTCCATCGTCCGCCGCTTCGCGACCGTGCTCGGGCACGAGGTGCGGCTGTCGTCGCAACTCGGCAGGGGATCGACCTTCACCCTGCAGCTGGAGCCCGCCGACCTCGCCGAGGTCGGCGACGAGGTGCAGGAGGTCAAGCTCGCCGAGCGGCACTACAATTATAGCGGGCTCGAAGGCGCCAAGATCCTGCTGATCGAGAACGATCCGAACGGCTCGGAAGCGATGGCCGCGCTGCTGGAGGGGTGGGGCTGCGACGTCGCGACCACGCGATCGGCCGCGGACGCGCTCGTGCGCCTCGGCGAGCTCGGCGGCGCCCCCGATGCCGTGATCGCCGATCTCCATCTCGATCACGGCGAGAGCGGCCTGTCCGCCATTGCAGACGTCCGGGAGCATTTGAAGCTCGACACGCCCGCCATGATCATCACGGCCGACTATTCCGAAACGGCGGCGAAGGAAGCGAGCCTCCACGGTCTCGAAGTGCTGAAGAAGCCGATCAAGCCTGCCGAGATGCGGGCGCTGCTGTCGTTCCTGCTGAGCTAGCCCGCGGGCTCACATCAAATATCGCAAAACAACCCCATGCACAGTACCGGTAATATCTTACATTTCATCAAGCCAATGATTTGAACTTAAAATCATCGCTCGCGTGCGCTCAACCTGCGAGCCAGAGACGAGATAACCGCGTCACTGCTGATCCGGCTGTGCCCGCTCGCGCCTGGTCGTGGCACCCTCGGCTGCCAGCGTCACGAAATCGATCCGGGACATTTCCACGATGGCCTTGGTGCGGCTCAGCACGTTCAGCTTGCGCAGGATGTCGGAGACGTGGACCTTCACGGTGGTCTCGGAAATCTTCAGCTCATAGGCGATCTGCTTGTTCTGCAGGCCGCGCTTGAGCATTTCGAGCACGCGCAATTGCTGCGGCGTCAGTTCGTGCAGGCGCTTCAGCAAATCCTGCGCGGGGCCGGACGGGCGTTGCGGGCGGACAAATCCGCGATAGGCGGCGGGAACACAGACCGAGCCGCGCAGTACCTCGCAGATCGACTCCGCCAGATCCTGCTTGGACGATGATTTGAGGATGTAGCCGGACACGCCGAGCGACAAGGCACCGGACATGATCTGCGGATCCTGATGCCCGGATACGATGACGACGGGAATTTTGGGAAATGCCTTGCGGATGCGGATGATGCCCGAAAGACCTGTGGTGCCCGGCATCGACAGGTCGAGCAGGATGAGGTCGAGCTCGGTGGTCGCCGCGACCTGCTCGAGCGCACCGTCGATCGACGTCGCCTGCAGGATCTCGGCCGCCGGCGCCACCATCTGGAGCGCGCCCTCGAGGGCCTCGCGAAACAGCGGATGGTCTTCGACAATCAGAAATCGCATCACGTATGAACCATTCCCAAATCGTTGCCGGGTTCGAAGCAAGAACGAGAACGAGAATGTGCCAGCCGAGTCCGGCCGGCTTGATCCAGGTTAAGCCCGACGTCAAGCACGACATCGCGCGTCATTGCGGCCGCCCGCGGTCGGCCCGCGCATAGGGCCGGCCCTTTGGATCCGGCAGGTCCACCTTGCCGACCTCGATGATCGCCTTGTTGCGGCTGAACAGGCCGAGCTTGCGCAGAATCTCGGTGATGTGCGCCTTCACCGTGGATTCGGCGAGCTGAAGCTCCTGGGCGATCTGCCGGTTCGGATAGCCGCGCCGCAGCAGATCGAGCACGCGAAGCTGCTGCGGCGTGAGCTCGCGCAGCTTGACCTCGAGCGCCTTGCTGGCCTCGGCCCGCCGCCGCTGCGGCGCCGCCACGAAATCCTTCGGCACCGACACCGATCCCTTCAACACGCCCTCGATCGATTGCGCCAGCTCACGCTTCGACATCGACTTCGGCAGATAGCCGGCAGCCCCCAGCTCCAGCGCCTCGCGGACGACGCGCTGGTCCTCGTCGCTCGACACGATGGCGACAGGCAGGCGCGGATAAGCTTCGCGCAAACGCAGAAAGCCGGAGAAGCCCGTCGCATCCGGCAGCAGGAGGTCGAGCAGCGCGAGGTCGATGCCCTCGCCCTGCTCTGCCATCAGGACACGAAGGGCATCCTCGATCGACATCGCCTCGAAGATCCGCGCCTCCGGCAGGGCCAGCCGCACCGCATTGCCGAGCGCCTCGCGAAACAGCGGATGATCGTCGATGATCAGGAAGCTGGTCATGGCGCCTTCACAGGACTGCACCGCCGAATAGTCCACCGTACAGGCATCCACCACGACAGCGGAAGAGGCAGAACCATGCGGACCCCGTCCGGCGCCGGGATGGTGCCGGACGGACGCTACCACATCCTCCCGATCGGGTTCGGTCAAGGTCGTTCAGTCATTCGATTCGGACTGGACCGTCAGCAGGAAGGAAAAGATGCTGTCGAACTGGTCGTCGGTGAAGACCTCCTTCCAGGACGGCATGCCCTTGGTCGGCCGTCCCTCGTGCACGGTCGTCCAGAACTTCTCGCGCATGTCATCGCCGTAGCGGTGACGCAGCAGCCGCAGATCGATCTTACGCTCGCTCTGGACCGCATCGGGACCGTGGCAATGGGCACAGGTTCCGTTGAAGATCTCCTTGCCCGCACCGACGGCATCGTCGTGTGGCGCGGCTGCATCGCCCTTGGTTTCGGTCGCCACCACATTGGCGACCTGCGCAACGTCGGCTCCGGTTCCCGTCCCCGTCGTGACTGCCGCCGGCGCCCCGCCGAAGCGAACCGGCGCGCCGGACGGCAGGCCATATTTCACCGCGAGCTCACCGATCGTCTTCTGAAGCTGCGGCAAGACGGCATCGATGCGATCGCGCAGCTCGGCCGAGGTCTTCGCAAAGCCGATGGCGGCGTCCCACGACAGACCTTCACCTTCGGTGAGCTCGATCTGATAGCGGCCGTTGTAGGTGGTCTTGTTCAGCCAGCCGGCGACCGGCGCCCAGATGAAGGCGACGTCGGCCCTGCCCTGGTCGAGCGCCTGCATGCCTTCCTCGGGCGACAGCACCGTCACCTTCTGGATGTCGTCACGGCTCGCCAGCAGGTTTTGCGGCGTGCTGGCGAACTGCACGGCGACGCGCTTGCCCCTGAGGCCGTCGATGCCGCCGAGCACCTGCCCCTTGGCGGCGACGAGGGCATAGCCCTCCTTGGCGAAGCTGTTGGAGAAGATCACGGCCGGTCCCATGAAATCCTCCGAGCGCGGCAGCCCGATCATGGCGTCACATTGCTTGCCGAGCAGCGTGACGCGCACGGTGCGCTTGCCGAAATAGGATTTGTACCAGTCATAGGCGATCGGCCGGCCGAGCGCCTGCGCCAGGGCCTGTCCGATCTCGACATAGAACCCCGGCTGCGACGGACTATCGCTCGAGAATGGAAGGTTGGTCGGATCGGCGCAGAGGCGTAGCGGCTGCGCCTCGTCGGCATGCAGCGGCAAGGCCGGAGCGACCAGCGCGGCGGCACATGCGAGCAGGCCTGCGATGGCGCGATATCGGCTCGCACCGATGGCAGAATGATTCGGACGCATCCTCGTCTCCCTTTGCGTTTCCCTTGGCGTTTCCCTTGGCGGAGCTCGTTGGGCCAGGCGCGGCGGCACCAGGCCTCGTCGATGCCGCAGCTCATGTCTTAAAAAAACGCGCGCGTATCCCGTCACCTCGGGGATACGCGCGCGAGTGGTCACTGGACGGAGAACACGAAGAGCGAACCGCCCTCGGGGGCTGCGGCCGTCATCTTCTTACCTACCTCGCCCAGGAACGCAGGCAGCGCAGCCGTGCGGCCGACGACGATGGCGACATATTGCTTGCCGTCGACCTGGTAGGTCACCGGGCCGGCGCCGATGCCGGAGCCGAGATTTTTGCTCCACAGCACCTTGCCGGATCTCGCATCGATGGCGCGGAAGTCGCCATGGATGTTGCCGGCAAACACGAGACCACCGCCAGTGGTCAGCGTTCCGCCGTTGAACGGCAGGTCTTCCTTGATCGACCAGACCTTCTTCTGCGCGACCGGATCCCAGGCCACGAGCTCGCCGAGGAAGCCGCCGGGGCCTTCCTTGGTCGGGAATTCGGCGCCGAGATAGAACACGCCACGCTTGTAGGCGACATCACTGACCGACCAGTCCATGCAGACATTGTTGGACGGGATGTAGACGAGGCCGGTCTGCGGATTGAACGACATCGGCTGCCAGTTCTTGCCGCCGATCAGGTTCGGGCAGATGTCCTTGGCGGGATGATTCGGCCCGGGACGCTTGTCGGGATCCTCGACCGCGCGCATCGTGGCGACGTCCCACTTCTTGGCCCAGTTCGAGAACACGTATTTCTCCGCCGACAACACCTTGCCGGTCTCGCGATTGGCGACGAAGAAATAGCCGTTGCGATCCGCCTTCATGAGCGCCGGAACGGTGCTGCCGCCGATCTTCAGATCCGCGAGCACGGCTTCGTTGACGCCGTCATAGTCCCAGGCGTCGGCCGGCGTGGTCTGGATGTGCCACTTGATCTTGCCGGTGTTGGGATCGAGCGCCAGCGTCGAGGCGGTGTAGAGGTTGGTCAGCTTGCCGAAATTTCCGTCGCCGGTCGAACGCACCGCCGTGTTCCACGGGCCGGGATTGCTGGTGCCCCAATAGACCGTGTCGCTCTTCGGATCGTAGGAGCCGACTAGCCAGGCCGCGCCGCCGCCATGCTGGGCGGAATCGCCCTTCCAGGTGTCGCCACCGGGCTCGTCCGGGGACGGAACGGTGTAGGTCTGCCACACCTGCTTGCCGGTGTTGATGTCGAAGGCCTGGAGCGCACCGCGCACGCCGTATTCGCCGCCACCGAAACCGGTGATGACCTTGTCGCGCACGACGAGCGGCGGCGAGGTGATGACCGAACCCTGCTTGTAGTCGACCACCTTCGCCGTCCACAGCGCCTTGCCGGTCGCGGCATCGAGCGCCGTCAGCTTGCCGTCGAGGCGGCCGACGAAGATCTTGCCGTCGGCATAGGAGACGCCGCGATTGTTCACGTCGCAGCAGGCGTATTGCAGCACGTCCTCGGGAATGTCGGGCTCCCAGGTCCATTTGCGCGCGCCGGTGGCGGCATCGAGCGCATAGACGTATTTCGGCCCCCACGAGCTCGAAACGTAGAGCGTGTTGCCGATGACGATCGGCGAGGATTCGTTCGAACGCAGCGACGCCAGCGAGAAGGAATAAGCCAGCGTCAGCTTGCCGGCGTTTTCGGTGTTGATCTGCTTCAGCGGGCTGAAGCGCGTGTTGCCATAGTCGTGGCCGGCGACAGCCCACTGATTCGAATCGGATTGCGCCTTGAGCAGGGAGTCGTTGGCGCGAACGCCCGGTGTAACGGCGGCAAGCATCGCAATCATGGAGATGCCAGCCAAGAAGCCCTTCGTTCCAAAGGTCATGTATTCCCTCCGCGATGTTGTTGTGCACGCCTCGTTGGGCGCCTGAGCGCGTTGCGCTCGTGACGCGCAGTTTGCCCGCGAGCCATGGTTCGAAATTACAGCATCGCCTTTTCGCGCTTAGTATAGGCGGAAGGTAGTAGTGCAGATCATTGCCGGCTCTCGCCGCTCATCTCGTTGTCCCGGCTTGCGTCTTGCCCGTATTTTGCAGCCCGAAATGCGTCATCGGATTTGGGCAACATCGCGCCCGCAATCCGATTGTCCTTGCGTGCATCGGTCAAGATGATGGCGCTACCACGCCTGCAAAGCTTTGGAAGAAGTTCGCGGCAAGTTTTCGCGACGTCGATTCGATCAGTCGCGAGCCGAGCTGTGCGAGCTTGCCGCCGATCTGCGCGTCGGCTTCGTAATGCAGGATGGTGAGGTCAGGCGATTCTTCTTCCAGCCTGACCTTCGCGCCGCCCTTGGCAAAGCCCGCGACGCCGCCGGCGCCTTCGCCGATGATGCGGTAGCCGTTGGGCGCATCGATGTCGGTCAGCGTCACCTTGCCGCTGAACGTTGCCTTCACTGGACCGACCTTCAGCACAACGGTCGCTGTCATCTGCGTCGACGATGTCATCTCGAGCGATTGGCAGCCGGGAATGCAGCGCCTGAGAATATCGGGATCGTTGAGCGCAGCCCACACCGTGGCCTTCGACGCCGGGATCCGCTGACTGTCATTCATCTGCATCGCTTCCACCCTTTTGGTCGTTGACTTGTACGGTCCGACTAGGGGGAGGCCCGGCTGCGATCAATCGCCAGGAAGTACTAGAAGATCGTGGCTGACGCGGCTTGCCGGCGAGCCGCGCGGCGGGCGCGGCTTCGCTGCATCGCCATAAGCAAAATCAATGACTTAAGTGGTCTCCGCCTACTACCAAGATCGCGATTACAAAGACGGGAGCGCGTGCTCCTATTTGCGCAACGAACAAGGCATTCAAGGGAGAAACGACGCACGACGGCGCCGAGTCCAGGGGCAAGCGGCAAGCATGACCAAGGCAGGCGCCACCAGGACAAAGCGCTTCGCATGACGGCGGTCGAACTTGCCATCGCAGATGGCGGAGCGACCTTTTCCGCAAGCTTCCTGCAAGGTCACGCCACGCACCGGCGGCGGTGCGGATTGTCGTGGCCGGAGCGTACGACTGCGACGGCCGCACGATGTCTTTTACATGACGCGCGGTCGCCAAAATCCCAGTTGCAAAGTTTCGCTCGCGCTGTCTCTAATTAGAACCAATCAAAATCACTCTGGGAGGACTCCAAGTGTCTACAGTCAAACTGACGGTCAACGGCAAGGCCGTTGCTGTCGACGTCGAGGACCGCACGCTGCTGGTCCAGCTCCTGCGCGACCATCTCAATCTCACGGGAACCCATGTCGGCTGCGACACCAGTCAGTGCGGCGCCTGCGTCGTGCACATGGACGGCCGCGCCGTGAAATCCTGCACCATGCTGGCAGGACAGGCCGACGGTGCCAACGTCACCACCATCGAAGGCATCGCCAAGGGCGAGGAACTGCATCCGATGCAGGCCGCTTTCCGCGACAATCACGGCCTGCAGTGCGGCTATTGCACGCCGGGCATGATCATGTCGGCGATCGACATCGTGCAACGCCATGGTGGACAGCTCGACGAAGCCACCGTCCGCCACGAGCTCGAAGGCAATATCTGCCGCTGCACCGGCTATCACAACATCGTCAAAGCCGTGCTGGATGCGGCCGGCCGCATGAAGGTTGCGCAGGCGGCCGAGTAACGAGGCCGCCGCAAACAAGAAAACCACCGCCGCTTTCGAGGGAAAGCGCGGGTCAACAAATTTCCGGTCGGGAGGACCAGACATGGGTGTTGAAGGCATCGGCGCACGCGTCGTGCGCAAGGAAGACAAGCGCTTCATTACCGGCAAGGGCCGTTACGTCGACGACATCAAGCTGACGGGCATGACCCATGCCTATTTCATCCGCAGCCCGCACGCGCACGCCAAGGTGAAGGGGATCGACTCGTCCGCCGCGCTGAAGATGCCGGGCGTGGTCGCGGTGCTCACCGGCAAGCAGCTCGTCGACGACAAGGTCGGCAACCTGATCTGCGGCTGGGCCATCACCTCCAAGGACGGCAGCCCGATGAAGATGGGCGCATGGCCGGCGATGGCGCCCGAGACGGTGCGCTTCGTCGGCCAGGCCGTCGCCGTCGTGATCGCCGAGAGCAAGAATCTGGCACGCGACGCGGCGGAGGCCGTCGTCGTCGATTACGAGGAGCTTCCCGCGGTCGCCGACATGCACGCCGCGATCAAGACCGGCGCGCCGCAGCTTCATCCCGAAGCCCCCGGCAACCAGGTCTATGACTGGGTGATCGGCGACGAGGGCGCGGTGAATGCCGCCTTCTCGAAGGCCGCCAATGTGGTGAAGCTCGACGTCACCAACAACCGCCTCGCGCCGAATGCGATGGAGCCGCGCGCGGCGATCGCTGATTACGACGCGGCGGAAGAGCACTTCACGCTCTACACGACGTCGCAGAACCCGCACGTCGCCCGCCTCGTGCTGTCGGCGTTCTACAACATCGCGCCCGAGCACAAGCTGCGCGTGATCGCCCCCGACGTCGGCGGCGGCTTCGGCTCGAAGATCTTCATCTACCCCGAAGAAATGGTGGCGTTGTGGGCCTCGAAGAAAGTCGGCCGTCCCGTCAAATGGACCGGCGACCGCACCGAGGCCTTCCTCACCGACGCACATGGCCGCGACCACATCACCCATGCCGAGATGGCGTTCGACGCCAACAACAAGATCATTGGCCTGAGGGTGAAGACCTACGCCAATTTCGGCGCCTACATGTCGCTGTTCTCGTCCTCGGTGCCGACCTATCTCTACGCGACGCTGCTGTCGGGCCAGTACAACATCCCGGCGATCCATGCCGAGGTCATCGGGGTCTACACCAACACCACGCCGGTCGATGCCTATCGCGGCGCGGGCCGGCCGGAGGCGAGCTATCTGATCGAGCGGCTGATGGAAACGGCGGCGCGGCAGCTGAATGTCGATCCGGCCCAATTGCGCCGGACCAACTTCATCACCCAGTTCCCGCACCAGACGCCGGTCATCATGGCCTACGACACCGGCGACTTCAACGCCTCGCTCGATGCCGCGATGAAGGCGATCGACTATGCCGGCTTCCCTGCCCGCAAGGCGCAAGCAAAGTCACAAGGCAAGCTGCGCGGCATCGGGGTGTCCTGCTACATCGAAGCCTGCGGCATCGCACCGTCCAAGGCGGTCGGCAGCCTGGGCGCCGGCGTCGGCCTGTGGGAATCGGCTGAGGTCCGCGTCAATCCGGTCGGCACCATCGAGATCCTCACGGGATCGCACAGCCATGGCCAGGGTCACGAGACCACCTTCTGCCAGCTCGTGGCAGACCGTCTCGGCGTTCCCATCAGCCAGGTCTCGATCGTCCATGGCGACACCGACAAGGTGCAGTTCGGCATGGGCACCTACGGCTCGCGCTCGGCGGCCGTCGGCCTCACCGCGATCCTGAAGGCGATGGAGAAGGTCGAGTCCAAGGCCAAGAAGATCGCAGCGCATGCGCTCGAGGCCTCGGAAGCCGACATCGTCATCGAGAACGGCGAGTTCAAGGTGACCGGCACCGACAAGGCGATCGCGTTCCCGATGGTCGCGCTTGCGGCCTACACCGCGCACAATCTGCCTGAGGGGATGGAGCCGGGCCTGAAGGAGAGCGCCTTCTACGACCCGACCAATTTCACCTTCCCCGCCGGCGCTTATATTTGCGAGCTCGAAGTCGATCCCGGCACCGGCAAGACCTCGTTCATCAACTTCGTCGCGGCCGACGATTTCGGCCGGCTGATCAACCCGATGATCGTCGAGGGCCAGGTCCATGGCGGCCTCGCGCAAGGCATTGGCCAGGCACTGCTCGAGCACGCGATCTACGATGCCAACGGCCAGCCGGTCACGGCCTCGTTCATGGACTATGCCATGCCGCGCGCCGACGACCTGCCCTCGTTCAACCTCTCCCACACCACGACGCTGTGCCCGGGCAATCCCCTGGGCATCAAGGGTTGCGGTGAGGCCGGCGCGATCGGGGCGTCTGCGGCCGTGATCAACGCGATCACGGATGCGATCGGCAAGAACAACCTGGAAATGCCCGCAACCCCTGACCGGGTGTGGCGCACGATCCACGCGGCTTAACCGCCTCATCGTCGTCATTCCGGGGCGAGGCCAAGCGTCGAACCCGGAATCTGGAGCTTAAGAATTCAACCTCGAGATTCCGGGTCTGCGCCTTTCGGCGCATCCCGGAATGACAGAGAAAAGATTTCAGGAGCAACCAAGATGTACCAGACCACCTATCATCGTGCCTCCTCGGTCGACGAGGCTGCCAGCCTGTTCGCCAAGAGCAGCGAGGCGAAATTCCTCGCCGGCGGGCAGACGTTGCTGCCGGTGATGAAGCAGCGCCTCGCAGGTCCCTCCGACGTGATCGATGTCGCCAAGATCAAGGACATGATCGGCGTCGAAGCCTCCGGCGATACGCTGACCATCAAGGCCGCCACGCCGCATTACGATGTCGCGACCAGCGACGCCGCGAAGAAGGCGATCCCTGCGCTCGCCTACCTGGCCTCGCTGATCGGCGATCCCGCCGTGCGCTACCGCGGCACGATCGGCGGCTCGATCGCCAACAACGATCCCGCCGCCGACTATCCGGCCGCGCTGCTTGCGCTCGATGCGACCGTGAAGACCAACAAACGGTCGATTGCGGCGGCCGATTTCTTCAAGGGCCTGTTCACGACCGCGCTCGAAGACGGCGAGATCATTACCGCCGTGTCGTTCCCGGTTCCGGCGAAAGCCGGCTATTCCAAGATGCCGCATCCGGCCTCGCGTTTCGCGCTGGCCGGCGTGTTCGTCGCGCAGACCAAGTCGGGCGAGGTTCGGGTCGCCGCCACCGGTGCCTCGCAGAACGGCGTGATGCGGGTGCCTGCGATCGAAGCCGCGCTGAAGACGAACTGGTCGCCGGCGGCGATCGACAGCGTCAGCATTCCCGCGAGCGGATTGCTCGCTGACATCCATGGCTCGGCGGAGTACCGCGCCAACCTCGTCAAGGTGATGGCGCAGCGCGCGGTGGCGGCAGCGGGCTGACCATCCCGCTCCAGCGTCTCAGCACAAATTTTCCGCGGCGCGCACTTCGGTGCGCGCCGCTTTTATTATGCGCCGATGCATGAAAACCGCTTGCCTCGCTGGCGTGAAGGCGGGAAAAGTTAATCAGCCAATTAACTCGCCCACAGAGGAACGTCGGAGGCGCTTGCCGGATCCCGGCAACCGCCCGCGACCCGAGGAAACAAAACGTGCTCGATCAATCAGCCCAGAAATCAGCCCAGAAATCAGCCCAAGACAAATCCGAAGGCTCGTCCGGCCGCGCTTCCGGCCCGCTCGCGGGCTTCCGCATCGTCGAATTCGCCGGCATCGGGCCCGGTCCGTTCGCCTGCATGATGCTGGCCGACATGGGCGCCGACGTCGTCACGCTCGATCGCGTCGGCGCCAAGAAGAGCATGAAATCGGTGGCGGGCCGCGGCCGCAAGCTGATCGAGCTCGACCTCAAGGACAGGGGCGCGATCGCAGAGGTGCTCGACCTCCTGGCCAGCGCCGATGCGCTGATCGAAGGATTCCGTCCCGGCGTCATGGAGCGGCTCGGGCTCGGGCCCGACGTCGTGCTCGCGCGCAACCCGAAGCTCGTCTATGGCCGCATGACCGGTTGGGGCCAGGAAGGCCCGCTCGCCAACGCCGCCGGCCACGACATCAACTACATCTCCATCACCGGCGCGCTCGCCGCGATCGGCACGAAGGAAGCACCGGTGCCGCCGCTCAACCTGGTCGGCGATTTCGGTGGCGGCGCGCTCTATCTGGTCGTCGGCGTGCTCGCAGCGCTGTTGGAAGCGCAAAAATCCGGCAAGGGTCAGGTGGTCGACGCCGCGATGTGCGACGGCGCGGCGTCGCTGATGTCGTTCTTCTTCGACATGACCACGATCGGCCGCTGGACCGAGGAGCGCAACCAGAACTTCCTCGACGGCGGCGCGCATTTCTATGGCGTCTATGAATGCGCTTGCGGGCACTTCATTTCGATCGGCTCGATCGAGCCGCAATTCTACGCGCTGCTGCGCGAGCGCGCCGGCCTGACGGATGCGGATTTCGACGCGCAGATGGACCGCAAGGCCTGGCCCGCGCTGAAGGAGAAGCTGAAGGCGGTGTTCAAAAGCAAGACGCGCGAGGACTGGTGCAGGATCATGGAAGGCACCGACATCTGCTTCGCGCCGGTGCTGACCATGTCGGAGGCGACACAACATCCACACATGGTCGCCCGTAATGTCTTCATCGAGCGCCACGGCGTGAAGCAGCCGGCACCCGCGCCGCGATTCTCACGCACGCCATCGGCCGTGCGTGAGCCGGAAGCGGCGGAGATCACCGCGGTGACGAAGGCATGGAAGAGGTAAAGCCGACGAGCACGCTCTTGTAGGGTGGGCAAAGCGAAGCGTGCCCACCGCTTTGAGCGAGATCACACAGAGATGGTGGGCACGGCGCTACGCGCCTTTGCCCACCCTAGGGCAGCGCGGCTGCCGCCCTACGCCGCGTTCTCCACCTTCAGCACCCCGCGGCGGATCTGGTCCTCCTCGATCGATTCGAACAGGGCCTTGAAATTGCCCTCGCCAAAGCCGTCGTCGCCCTTGCGCTGGATGAACTCGAAGAAGATCGGGCCGATGGCATTGGCCGAGAAGATCTGCAGCAGCACCTTGGTCTGGCCACCCTCGACCACGCCCTCGCCGTCGATGAGGATGCCGTTCTTGCGGAGCCGTGCGACGTCTTCGCCGTGCTTGGACAGGCGCGTATCGATCCGCTCGAAATAGGTGTCGGGCGGGGACGGCATGAACGGCAGGCCGGCTTCGCGCAGGCCTTCGATGGTGCGGTAGATGTCTCGGCAGCCGCAGGCGATGTGCTGGATGCCTTCACCGCGATAGGTCTTGAGATATTCCTCGATCTGTCCGGAATCGCCGGCGTCCTCGTTGATCGGAATCCGGATCTTGCCGTCGGGGCTGGTCAGCGCTCGCGAAAACAAGCCGGAGGCGCGGCCTTCGATGTCGAAGAAGCGAATCTGGCGGAAGTTGAACAGCTTCTCATAAAAGCCGGCCCAGACGTCCATGCGGCCGCGATGAACGTTGTGGGTAAGATGGTCGAGATAGAACAGGCCGGCACCGACCGGTCGCGGGTCGCGTGCGCCCAGCCATTCGAACTCGGCATCATAGGCCGAGCCCTTGTCACCGTAACGATCGACCAGATAAAGCAGGCTGCCGCCGATGCCCTTGATCGCGGGCACGTCGAGCGTCTTCTGTGCGGATGACACATCGGCCGGCTCGGCACCGAGCGCAATCGCCCGGTCATAGGCCGCCTTGGCATCGACCACGCGGAATGCCATCGAGGGCGCACAGGGGCCATGCGCGGCGACGAATTCATAGCCGTGAGTACCCGGCTCCTCGTTGACGAGATAGTTGATGTCGCCCTGGCGGTAGACCGTGATCTTCTTAGTTCTATGACGCGCGACGGGTGCATAGCCCATCAGCTTGAACAGCGCGTGCAGCTCTTCCGGGTGGGGATGCGCATATTCGACGAACTCGAATCCGTCGGTGCCCATCGGATTGTCGGCGCTAACAGTGGCCGGCGGTGCATCATGCGGAAACGGACCCATTGACGGTTCTCCCAAATTGCTGGCTGGGAGGAATTGTCCTTCATGAAGCGCGCAAGGGGCGTGCAAACGGCACACGATTCCGCTAGCTTATGCACGACTCGTGCATGAATTGGACGATTGACGCATGATTTCCGTGGACGCGTTCGACCTCAAGATCCTGGGTGCACTCCAGGACGATGGCCGCCTCACCAACCAGGAGCTTGCCGACCTCGCGGGTCTCTCCGCCTCGCAATGCTCGCGGCGGCGGATGCGGCTGGAAGAGGAAAAGGTGATATCAGGCTATCACGCCGATCTTTCCAGCGAAGCGCTCGGCTTCGGCGTGATCGCCTTCATCCAGGTGGGGCTTGCGACCCACTCACCGGACAACTCCAAGCGCTTCCGCGCGCTGGTGAACCGGATCGACGAGATCCAGGAGGCGTATTCGCTGACGGGCGATGCCGACTACGTGCTCAAAGCCGTGCTGCGCGACCTCAAGGGCCTGTCCAACCTCGTCAACGACGTTCTGATGCCGCACCAGAGCGTGGCGCATGTTCGCTCCTCGATCGTCCTCGACCGGCTGAAGGAGAGCTCACGGCTCCCGCTCAAGGAGATCAAGCCCGGCTGAAATCGAGGGAACTATGGCATTCGCGCTGGCTACACGATCTGCGATGATCGCAGCTCCATGTCCGGAGATTCAACATGGCCCTGCAGCTGCGACCGAACTGCGAATATTGCGACCGCGACCTGCCGCCGAACGCAACCGATGCGCGGATCTGCTCCTATGAATGCACGTTCTGTGCGGATTGCGTCGAAACGAAGCTGTTCAACGTCTGCCCGAACTGCGGCGGCGGATTTGTGCCGCGCCCGATCAGGCCGGCGCGGGAATGGCGGCCGGGCGTGTGCGTGGCCAAGCACGTGCCGTCAGACAAGCGCGTGCATCTGAAGTACAGCGTGGAGGATGTCGCAGCGTATTGCGCACGAATCCGCGACGTGCCGCCGGAGAAACGATAGGCTCTCTCTCCACGTTCTTGCGAGGAGCTCGCGACAAAATTGCGTAGCAATTTGGCGCTGATGCGACGGAGCAATCCAGACTGCCGCCGCGGAGAGATTCTGGATTGCTTCGCTGCGCTCGCAATGACGGAGGTTGTGACAGGGACGGCGGCTCACTCCGCCGCCACAATCGTCCCCTCGACCTCGCCGAACCCGACGCGATAGCCGTTGCCCTGGCACCAGCCGCGCATCACGAGGCTGTCGCCGTCCTCCAGGAACGAGCGCTTGGTGCCGCCGGGCAGCTCGACCGGCTCGGTGCCGTTCCAAGAAATCTCCAACAAGCTGCCGCGCTGGTTCTTCTCCGGGCCGGAGATGGTGCCGCTGCCGAGGAGATCGCCGACATTCATGGCGCAGCCGGAAGAAGCATGGTGCATCAGCTGCTGCACCGAGGACCAGTACATGTATTTGAAATTGGTGCGGCTGATGCTGACAGGCGCATTGGCCCCCGCAGCGCGCAAGGAGACGTCGAGCTCGACATCGTAGTTCTGTGGCTTGGTCTGCTTGAGATAGTCGAGCGGCACCGGCTGCTGCTCCGGTCCCTTCAGGCGGAACGGCTCCAGCGCCTCGCGCGTCACCACCCAGGGGCTGATCGAGGTCGCGAAGGCTTTTGCGAGGAATGGGCCGAGCGGCACGTATTCCCATTGCTGGATGTCGCGCGCGCTCCAGTCGTTGAGCAGCACGAATCCGAAGATCATCTCCTCGGCCTGTTGCTCGCTGAGCATGCCGCCCATCGGCGAAGCCTGGCCGATGACGGCGCCCATCTCCAGCTCGAAATCGAGCCGCTTGCACGGCGCAAAGCTCGGCAGCTCCACATTCGGCGGCTTCAGCTGCCCGCGCGGCCGCTTCACCTTGGTGCCGGAGACCACGACGGTGGAGGCGCGGCCGTTATAAGCGATCGGCATGTGCAGCCAGTTCGGCTGCAGCGCATTGTCCTTGCCGCGGAACATCACGCCGACATTGGTGGCGTGCTCCTTGGAAGAATAGAAATCGGTGTAGCCGGAGACTGCGAACGGCATGTGGAGCTTCGCATCGCGCATCGGCACCAGCGCGCGGCTGCGCAGCTCCTCGTTGTCGCGCAGCTCATGATGATCGTGACGGAGCAGTTCGCTGATCCGCGCCCGCGTCTTCGCCCACACCTTCGGCCCCAACGCCATGAAGGGATTGAGCGAGGCCCCGGAGAACACGCCGAACGGGCCGACGTCGAGCCGGGAATCCTGCTCGAGCTCCCAGAGATCGAGCACGTAGCCTCCGATCGCCACACCAACCCGCGGCGTCGGATTGGCCGCGGTCGAGAACACGCCATAGGGCAGGTTCTGAATCGGAAAGTCCGAGGCGGGGTCGACCTCGATGAAGGAGCGGAGGCTGGGGTCGTTGGGGTGGGGCATTGGTTTCCCATGGCGCAGCGGTGGCGGTGTCACCCTCCCCTGGAGGGGGAGGGTCGGCTCATATTGAGCGCAGCGAAATATGAGACGGGGTGGGGTGACCTCTCAACACGGGGACTGTTGGACGTGGAGGGACCGTCACCCCACCCCGCTACGCATTCCGCTTCGCTGCATGCGTAGCGACCCTCCCCCTCCAGGGGAGGGTAAGAAAGACTACGGCTTGTTCGGATCGAAGCGCTTCTCCAGGCCCTTCCAGCAATCGGCGTAATCGTCCTGCAGCGTCGAGGACTTCGCGGCATGCGCGGTGACGCGCTGCGGGTAGCGGGTCTCGAACATGAAGGCCATGGTGCCCGTGAGCTTCACCGGCTTCAGCTCGCCATTGCTGGCGTGCTCGAAGGCGTCGCGATCAGGTCCGTGCGGCAGCATGCAATTGTGCAAGGAGATGCCGCCGGGAACGAAGCCCTGCGGTTTGGCGTCGTAGACGCCGTAGATCAGGCCCATGAACTCGCTCATGATGTTCATGTGGTACCAGGGCGGACGGAAGGTGTTTTCCGCGACCATCCAGCGCTCGGGGAAGATGACGAAGTCGATATTCGCCGTGCCCGCGGTCTCCGAGGGCGAGGTCAGCACCGTGAAGATCGAGGGATCGGGATGATCGAAGCTGATCGCGCCGACCGGGGAAAACGCGCGCAGGTCGTATTTGTAGGGCGCGTAATTGCCGTGCCAGGCGACGACGTCGATCGGTGAATGCGGCAGCGTCGTCTTGAACAGCGAGCCGCCCCATTTCACGAACAGCTCGGTCGGCGTGTCCTTGTCCTCGTAGTTCGCGACCGGCGTCAGGAAGTCGCGCGCATTGGCAAGACAATTGGCGCCGATCGGGCCACGCTCCGGCAGCGTGAAGGCGCCGCCATAGTTCTCGCAGAGATAGCCGCGCGCCGGCCCGTTCGGAATCTCGACACGGAACTTGACGCCGCGCGGAATCACTACGATCTCGCCGGGCTCGGCATCGATGCGGCCGAACTCGGTGACGAGACGAAGATTACCCTGCTGCAGCACGAACAGCAATTCGCCGTCGGCGTTGTAGAAATGCTGATCCACCATCGATTTGGTGATGAGATAGACATGCGCGGCCATGCCTGCTTGCGTGTTCACATCGCCCGCCGTCGTCATGGTCTGCACGCCCTGGACGAAGGTGAGCTCCTCCTTCGGGATCGGCGTCGGATCCCAGCGCAGCTGCGCGATCGGGAGATCGTATTCGTGGCATGGCGCCGAGCGCCACAGTCCGGCATCGATCTTCTCGAAGCGGCCGGAATGCTTCACCGACGGACGGATACGATACAGCCAGGAGCGTTCATTGGTGCCACGCGGCGCGGTGAAGGGCGAGCCGGAAAGCTGCTCGGCATAGAGCCCGTAGGCGCAACGCTGCGGCGAGTTGCGTCCGATCGGCAGCGCGCCCGGCAGCGCCTCGGTCTCAAAACTATTGCCGAAGCCGGACATGTAGCCCGGCGTGACCTGGGCCGAGCTGCGAACGATCTGGTCAGGCGAGGTATTGATGTTCATGACTATCCTCCTCCTTGCAAGGCGGCCCACATTTCCTGGTCGCGCTTGTCGGTCCAGATCACGGGATCGTCGATCCCGGATGCTTCGTCGTAGGCGCGCGACACGTTGAACGGCAGGCAGTGCTCGTAGATGGCGAAACTCGAAAATTTCGGATCCATCACCTCGCGGGTCGCCGCCATCGACTCCTTCAGCGTGCGGCCCTTGGCAACCGAGATTTCGGCCGCGCCATAGAGCGAGGTGACGAAATCCCGCGTCATCGCGATGGCCTCGCGTACCGTAGCGGTGCCCTTCAGCGCATCGCCTCGGCCGGGCGCGATCGCCTTGGGATTGAAGTTGCGGATCTCATTCAGCGTCATCGGCCATTCGCGCAAATGCGCATCGCCGCAATAGCAGGCCGAGTGATATTCGATGAGATCCCCGGAGAACATCACCTCCGCATCCGGCACCCAGGCGACGATGTCGCCGGAGGTGTGGCCGGCACCCAGCTGCATCAGCCGCACCTCGCGCTTGCCGAGATAGATCGACATCTCGCCTTCGAAGGTCAGCGTCGGCCAGGTCAGGCCGGGAATGCTCTGCGCGTCCTGGAACAGGCGCGGGAAGCGGCCGTATTCGGAATCCCAATCCTGCTTGCCGCGCTCCTCGATCAGCCGATAGGTTTCCTGCGAGGCGACGATGCCTTGGGCCTTGTAGGCGGAGGCTCCGAGCACGCGCACGGCGTGATAATGCGACAGCACGACATATTTGATCGGCTTGTCGGTGACGGCGCGCACGCGCTCGATCACTTTGTTCGCCATCGCCGGCGTCGCCTGCGCATCGAACACGAGGCAGCCGTCGTCGCCGACGATCACGGCCGTATTCGGATCGCCCTCGGCGGTGAAGGCATAGAGATCGGGGCCGATCTCGGCGAAGGTGATTGTCTTCTCGGAGAGGTCGCCGGTGGATGCGAAGTTCTTCGCCATTAGTTCGTCCTTACAAGTCTATTGTTGTTGCTGTTGCTGCTGCTGGTCATCGATCATGCGGCGCCTGGCGAGCCCGATCGCCTCGCGCAGCACGTCGATGTCGCCGATATGATTGGCGAGGATCAGCACCAGCGCCGCGTCGAAATCCGCGCTCTGCTCCTCGGTGAGTCCGCGATGCGCCTCGACGATGGCGCGGAAGGCATCGTCCGGGCGTGCGAAGTTCGAGCTGGTTGAAAGCGGCATGCGAAACCTCAATACAAACCTTCGGCCCGCGCCAACGCCGCCGCGATCGCCGAACGCGTCGGATGGCGGAAGCGCGCCGCGACATAGCCGTCGGGCCTCAGCAGATAGGCGGAGCCCGGCTCGGCGGCGTAGCGCTTTGCGGCCAGACCCGAGGGATCGGCAAGTCCGCCCTCGCCACCAATGCGGATGCCCTTGATGCCATCGGGCGCATCGATCGGCGCGCCATTGCTGAACGACAGCAAGGTGAAGTCCGTTCCACCGTTGCGGAAGGCATCCGTCAGATAGATCTGCTCGCCGGCGCGCGTTGAGACGGGTGCATCGAGCATCGAACAGCCGGGCGAGGGTCCACCGCGCCACGCATCCGCATCGAGCGAGGACAGCGGCGAGTCATAGCTGCACGGCACCGAGAGTCGTCCGCCATTGACCATGCGCTTGCCGAACTCGGTCTCCTTGGCCAGCGACAGCACCGCCTTGCGCAGCCGCGCTTCCTGATGCGAGTTCGGTGCCATGAAATCGGTCGAGCGGGTGGATTCGCGGATGTTCTCGTCGGCGGCTGCGCTGCGCTCGGTATGATAACTCTCGAGCAGGCTCGCGGGCGATTTGCCCCGCAGCACGCGATCGAGCTTCCAGGACAGGTTCTCCGCGTCTTCAAGTCCGGAATTGGCGCCGCGCGCACCGAAGGGCGAGACCTGATGCGCGGAATCGCCGGCGAAGATCACGCGGCCATGGATGAAGCGATCCATCCGCCGGCACTGGAATTTGTACAGCGAGATCCACTCGAACTCGAACTTGTCGTGGCCGAGCATGCGCGCAATCCGCGGCCGCACGTTTTCCGGCTTCTTCTCGACGACAGGATCGGCGTAACGGTTGAGCTGGAGATCGATGCGCCAGACATCGTTGGGCTGCCGGTGCAAGAGCGCCGAACGCCCGGCATGGAACGGCGGATCGAACCAGAACCAACGCTCGGTGGGAAATTCCGCCGTCATCTTGACGTCGGCGATCAGGAACTGATCCTCGAACACCTGGCCCGCAAATTCCGCACCGACCATCTGGCGCAGCGACGACCGCGCACCGTCGCAGGCGATGACATATTGCGCATTCAGGCGATAGGCGCCTTCAGGCGTTTCGATCGTCAGCAGCGCGGAGTCGTTGCGCTGCTCCAGCGCCGTCACCTTGTTGCGCCAGCGCAGGTCGATCTCGGGCAGTTCGTTGATGCGATCGACCAGATAGGCTTCGGCGTAATATTGCTGGAGATTGATGAAGGCCGGACGCTTGTGACCGTCTTCCGGCAGCAGATTGAACTGGTAGAGCTGCTGCTCGCCGTGAAAGATCCGGCCGACGCTCCACACCACGCCCTTGTCGACCATGCGGTCGCCGACGCCGAGTCGGTCCCAATATTCCAGCGAGCGCTTCGAGAAGCAGATCGCGCGCGAGCCTTCGCCGATGCGGTCGGCATCGTCCAGCAGCACGACGCGCTGGCCGCGCTGGGCGAGATCGATCGCCAGCGACAGGCCGACCGGGCCGGCACCGACAATCACGACCGCATGCGCCGCGGGGCGTGGCCCCGGGCGGTCCTGATCGGGATGGCGGCGATAGCCGAACTGGGTCTTGGCCTGATGCGTATTGGCCGGCGCCATACACTAACCTCGGCTCTGGTCAGAAGAGGACTGATCTGCTAGATAGTCTCACGTGCAACTATTTTGGACCGGAGCCGGCCGGCCGTCAACTGGAATTCGGAGCGCTCTCCGTGGCGAGGACATCCAGCGACATTGCGCTGAAGACACCCCAGGCCGACGAGGCTTCATCGCGGCCGAAGCCGCGTCTCGACCTGTTCAAGTTCGTGCCGTTCCGCCTCAACCGGCTGGCAGCGGAGGTGAGTTCCGCGCTCGCGGTCGAATATCAGGAACGTCACGGCCTCGACATTCCGGCCTGGCGCGTGCTCGCCACGCTCGGCTTTCGCGTTGATGCCTGCAGCGCGCAGTACATCGCGCAGTGCACCCGCACGCACAAATCCACCATCAGCCGCGCGGTGACCACGCTGCTGCATGCAGAGCTGATCGAGCGGGTCGAGAACGAAGCCGATCGCCGCGAATTCCGCCTGCAACTGACCAGGAAGGGCCGAACGCTTTACGAAGAGCTGTTCCCGCAATTGCTGCGGCGTGAGGACGAGATCCTCGCCTGCCTGTCCGCGCAGGAGCGCAAGCAATTGTCGGCCCTGCTCGGCAAGATCGAGCAGAGCCTCGATCTGATCCAGACCAGCGAAGAGGCTGACGCGAAGCAGGCGTATTAGGACGGGCATGCATAGAGGCGGAGACGCCTAGACCGGTTGAGAAAGCTTGGTAGGCTCGTGACGGCACCAGCTTATATAGTGGCGCTACTTGTGGCATTTGCCGCAACTCGCGCATACGCCGTTGATATAGGTTATCTGGCTCCCCCCGGAGTCGCTGCAAACGAGTTTCCCTCACCGCAGCGCCCCGTTGCACGGATCGTCAGCCCACGCCGCGCCGCCGAAGAGCGCCGCGACGCCCTCAATGAGGCCGGTCAAATCGCACGTATTCTTGAGCTGAAACCAGGCATGACAGTCGGCGACATTGGAGCAGGCGATGGCTACCACACGGTCAGGCTCTCGCGCCTCGTCGAACCCGCCGGCTCTGTCATTGCCCAGGACGTCACGCGGGATTACCTGATCGAACTCGCAAAGCGAACAGAGCTTCTGAAGTTGACGAACGTGCAGTTCGCGCTCGGCGAACCACACGACCCGCGCCTGCCCGCCTCCTCACTGGATGCCGCAATCCTCGTGCATATGTATCATGAGATCGCCCAGCCCTATGCCTTCCTCTACAATCTCGCGCCCGCTTTGAAGCAGGGTGCGCGGGTCGGAATTGTCGATCTCGAGCTTCCGACGTCGAAGCATGGCACGCCAATTGCGCTCTTGCGCTGCGAATTGACCGCCGTCGGCTATCGCGAGATCGCCACATATCAGCTCGCAGGTGACGGAGGATATTTGGCGGTATTCTCTCCGCCAGAGGTCGCGGCTCGAAAATCTCCCCGCGATATCGCTGCTTGTGGGAATCCCGCCGGCGCTCGTTGACACCACGTCAGCCGCCCGTCTCAGAGGCTGACCGTATCCGGAGAAGAGGTCAGACCGGAAGTCGCCGGCTGAAACTCAAATCGGCGCTTTTGACCCGAAGCGCACATGAGCAGCTGGGGCCATCGCAACGCTAACCCATGAGTTTTCGCCACTCAGTTGCACTGCTTGGCCGTTAACCGTAAGCTACCGAGCGGGCTAGGCTTGAGGGAAGCCATGGTTGTCGAGACGCGCTATGTGACCAGCGGCGACGTCTTCGTCGCTTATCAAATATCCGGACAGGGCGGTCCGGACTTGCTCATGACACCGGGCTTTGTATCGCATCTCGAGCAGGCGTGGGAGAATCCCAACGTCGCGCGCTTCCTTAACGACCTCGGCTCGTTCTCGCGATTGATCCGATTCGACAAACGCGGCACGGGTCTCAGTGATCGTGGTGTCGGTGTCCCGCATCTCGATGAAAGGATCGACGATATCCGCGCCGTGCTCGACGCTGCGGGTTCTAAGAGGGCCTATTTGTTCGGTGTTTCGGAGGGTGGGCCGATGTCGATCCTGTTCGCGGCGACCTATCCTGAACGTGTCGCGGGGCTCATCCTGTTCGGCACGTATGCGCGCACGGTGGGTGCTTCCGTTCCGTTTGACGACTTTGCGACCCTGGAGCGCGATATCCGGTCCAACTGGGGAACCGGCAAAAGTCTGCCCAGTTTCTCTCCGTCGGCCGCCGCAATTCCCGGGGCCATGGAGCGCTTCGCCAAGTTCGAGCGCTCGGCGGCCAGCCCGTCTGATGTGATCAACCTGATGCGCATGAACCGCGAGATCGACGTAACGGCCATCCTGCCGTCGATCCATGTCCCTACGCTGGTCATGCATCGGCGCGACGACGTGCGCATTCGTGCATTCGCCGGCCGCGAGCTTGGAGAGAGAATTCCTCACGCGCGCTACATCGAACTTCCGGGTAGTGATCACCTCGCATGGTCAGGAGATCAGGATCGGCTTGTCGAGGAAATCAGACAATTCATGGGTGTGTCCGCTACCACCATCGAGGGCGATCGCGTCCTCTCGACCGTGCTGTTCACCGACATCGTCGATTCGACAAAGAAAGCCTCGTTGGTGGGCGACAGGCAGTGGCGTTCAACTCTGGAAGCGCACCATGCGGCGGTGCGTTCGGAACTGGAGCGGCATCGCGGACGCGAAGTTAAAACTACAGGCGACGGATTTCTGGCCCTTTTCGACGGCCCGGCGCGCGCCGTTCGCTGCGCCCAGAGGATCGTCAGCGCGGTGCGGCCGCTCGATCTCGAAGTACGGGCCGGCGTCCATACCGGCGAGGTTGAAATGATGGGCGACGATGTGGGCGGCATTGCTGTGCACATCGCAGCACGGGTAGCTCAGCATGCGCATGCGAGCGAAGTGCTGGCCTCGAGCACGGTAAAGGATTTAGTAGCAGGTGCCGGCCTCAAGTTCGTCGATCAGGGATCGGCCGAGCTTAAGGGACTTGCCGAGCCCATGCGCCTATTTGCAGCCGTCTGAATGAGCTTCGGTGTCGCCGATGCCGCCTTAGAAAGCTCAGACGTTATCGCCGATGTCCCTTTGTGGCCCACAACGCGCCTCCGGCGATGCTTGTTTGCGCACTGCTTCCAGGTGCACAGCGGATATCAGGCCTGACTGATCTGAGCCGCGCTTAGGACTTACAAGTAGACGCCCCGGATTCCATCACTTCGCAAACGACCGCGTCGGCGGCAGATGCAGTGCCCAGGCGTCGACCTTGTCGCTGGCGGGCGGATAAATCTCCGTCACGATCGGATCGTGACCGGGGATGAACCTGTCAGGATGGCCGGCGAGGCGCTCGATCGTCTCCCAGCCTGCGGCCATGTCGCCGACATTGTAGACGATCGGGAACGGGCTCCGGCGCTGGAGGTTGGCGTAGTAATGCGCGGCATCGGACGCCAGCACCACCGGCCCGCGCGCGGTCTCGACCTTCACCACCTGCAAGCCATCGGAATGGCCACCGACGCGATGCACGGTGACGCCGGGCGCGACCTCGCCGTCGCCGGAATGGAAGGTGACGCGCTCGCCATAGACATGGCGCACCATCAGCGTGACGTGCTCGACCGAGAATGGATGTCGCAGCAGTCCGTTGCACATGCAGCGGCCCGTCGCGTAAGCCATCTCGCGCTCCTGGAGATGGAAGCGCGCATTCGGGAAGCGGTCGAGATTGCCGGCATGGTCGTAGTGCAGATGCGTCACAATGATGTCGCGGATGCCGGATGCCGCGACGCCGAAACGCTCCAGCGCATCGACCGGATTGAGCGTCAGCTTGCGCGCCCGCGCGCTCGCCTCCTCGGCATTGAAGCCGGTGTCGACCAGGATGTCGCGACCGTGCCCTCGGATCAACCAGACGAAATAGTCGAGATCCTGCGCCGCACTGTCATGCGGGTCGGGCACGAGGAAGTTCATGTGGGGGGTGCGCGGCGACATCGTCGCATAGCGCAGGGCGTAGATTTCGTAGACGTTTCCCATGGTCTGCTTTTCTGAGTTGGATGTTGTGGGACCATCGAGCACACCAAGCCATCGCCGGCAGGAAAGGTCAAACGTGGGGCGTTGCGGAGGCAGGGCTGCAATGTGAGACCAATCACAGCTCCATCACCATGATGACCCCAGCATGCTGCCGATAGGATCGAACCAGGTCACCGAGTACTGTCATGACAACGGTCTATTCCGCCCGCGGCACGCCCCCTGCGTTGCCATCCATCGTCACGATAATGCCGAATCTCCAAGCGGTTGACGCCCCCCGTCCCCGGTTTGATAATGCAGGAAGCGTAAGTTAAGGTCGCCGCGGCGCAAGCTGGAACGGCGCCTTTTGGCTGGACCGCGCTGAATATGAAAATTCGCTTCTTTCTTCTTCTCTCCTTGCTCATCTCGCTCGTCCCGACTGCTCCATCGCTTGCGGCCGGTGACCGCTTTGCGCTGGTCATCGGCAACGCCAAATATCCGGACGCGGATGCTCCGTTGAAGGAACCGATCAACGATGCGCGCGACGTCGCCGATGAGCTCAAGCGGGACGGCTTTTCGGTCGAGATCGGCGAGAACCTGACCGGCGACGGCATGCGCCGTGCCTTCGACAAGCTCTACAGCAAGATCAAGCCGGGATCGGTGGCGCTGGTGTTCTTCAGCGGCTTCGGCATCCAGTCTGCGCGCCAGAGCTACATGCTGCCGGTCGATGCGCAGATCTGGACGGAGTCCGACGTGCGCCGCGATGGTTTCAGCCTCGAGACCGTCCTCGGCGAGCTCCACACCCGCGGCGCCGGCGTCAAGATCGCGCTGATCGACGCCTCCAGGCGCAACCCCTTCGAGCGCCGGTTCCGCAGCTTCTCGGCGGGCCTTACACCTGTCATCGCGCCGAACGGTACGCTCGTGATGTATTCAGCGGCGCTGGCCTCGGTGGTCTCGGATGCCGGCGGCGACCACAGCCTGTTCGTCCAGGAGCTGCTGAAGGAAATCCGCGTCCCCGACCTGATGGCCGAGGAGACGCTGAACCGCACCAAGATGGGCGTCACCCGCGCCTCGCGCGGCGAGCAGGTGCCGTGGATTTCCTCGTCATTGGCCGAGGATTTCTCGTTCACTCCGGGAGCCGGCGGATCGCGCCCCGCAACGCCACCGCCCGCACCTCCTGCTGCGCCGGCCGTCGTCGCCAACAACCCGCCGCCCGTTCCACCCGCGCCGCCGACACCAGCTCCGGCGCCGAAGCCGGCCGATGCTGCTGCGGCACCCGCGCCTGCTGCTCCACCTGCCCCCGCGCCTGCGCCGGCCCCACCGCCGAAACCGCAGATCGAGGCCGGCCTGCCCCCGCCGCCACCGCCGGTGAAACCGATTGATCCCGCTCCCGCACCGAGCACGGACAGCGGGCCCAGTGCCGCCGTCCTGGCTGACGATCCCACGATCAAGAGCCTCACCGCCAAGATCGCCGCCAATCCCGATGACGTGAATGCGCTGTATCGGCGCGGCCAGGTCTATGCCAGCAAGGGCGCCTACACGCTCGCCATCAAGGATTTTGACGATACCCTTCGGATCAATCCGAAGGATGTCGAGGCGCTGAACAACCGCTGCTGGACCCGCACCGTGGTCGGCGATCTCCAGGGCGCGCTGAAGGATTGCAACGAGGCGCTGCGGCTGCGGCCGAACTTCGTCGATGCGCTCGACAGCCGCGGGCTGGTCAACCTCAAGTCGGGCGCGGTGAAGAATGCCATCGCCGATTTCGACGCGGCCTTGAAGATCAATCCGCGCCTGACCTCCTCGCTTTATGGACGCGGCCTTGCCAAGCAGCGCAACGGCTCGGCCCAGGAAGGGGCGCTGGACATTGCCAATGCCAAGGCGATGGATCCGAACATCGTTCAGGAATTCGCAAGCTACGGAGTGCGTTGATATTTTTTTGAATGAGGCAGTCCAAGCCTCGAACCTTGAACAGCCCAGGGAAGACCAATGGGCGGATGCCGGAACAGGCCTTTTCGGCCTGTTGCTGGAATTTGAAATACGCGAGCTGGCTGCGCAGGAGGGACTGGCTATGAGATCGGCTGCAAAAGGGCTTACCGCGATTCTGTCCATCATCACCGTCGGCGCCGCGCTGTCACTGCCAAGCTCAGCTGCATTTGCGGGCGATGACGGCAACAGCAAGAATGTCACCGAGGACGAGATCGTCCGCGCGCTCGCGCCGGCGCCGAAGAAGCCCCTGACCCGCGGCCTCTCGATCGGCCCGCAGACGGAACCCGCGCCGAACGCAGCGGAGACCAAGCTGCTTCAGTCCGTGCGCGGCCGCTCGACGCGCTCATTGTCGTCGACCGAGCGCGAGGACATCGCGGCGGTCGCCAAGGACAAGCCGAACATCGATCTCGAAATCACGTTCGACTACAACTCGGCCAATATCAGCGCCAAATCGCTGCCATCAGTGCAGGCGCTCGGCCGTGCCTTGACCAGTCCCGACCTGAAGGGCTCGACCTTCGTGGTCGCAGGCCACACCGACGCCGCCGGCGGCGAAGCTTACAACCAGGACCTCTCGGAGCGTCGCGCGGATTCGATCAAGCGCTACCTCGTCGAGAAGTACAGCATCTCCGCGACCGATCTCGTCACCGTCGGCTATGGCAAGAGCAAGCTCAAGAATCCGAGCCAGCCGCTGGCGGAGGTCAATCGCCGCGTGCAGGTCGTCAACATGGAAAACAAGACCACCGCATCGAAGTGAGCACGGCATAATCCTTTGCAGTGACAAGTCGTGATGTGGTGTAAGGTCTCGCTGTCGAAGCGCGTCCCGCGGCCTTGCGGGACGCCGCTTTATTTCCGGGAAACGCTCTGTTTGGGCCTCGCGCGGATGGCCGTGAGCCAGGTCAGGATGATTCCGCGATGAATTTGACTGAATATCTCAAGCCGGCTGGAACCGTCGTGTTCGTCCTCGCGCTCGGCGTCGGCTATTATCTGTTCGAGCATCGGCGCCGCCCCGAGGTGAAGGAGACGCCAAGCACGGCGCTCGTCATCGTGACGAAGTCGACCAATGCCTGCTTCTCCGACCTGGTGCGGGTGACCGGCTTCTTCGTGCCGCGCCGCGAGGCGGTCGTCCTTGCCGACCAGGAGGGGGCCAGGGTCACCGACCTTCTGGTCACCGAGGGCACCGTCGTCGCCGACAACCAAGAGCTGGCGCGGCTGACTGCGCCGCCGCAGATTCCGGGCCAGCCGCAGCGGCCCGGCCCACAAGGCCCGGTCTCGCTGAAAGCACCCGCGCCGGGTCTCATCACCGAGGTCCGCACCGTCGTCGGCGCGCCGGCCTCGCCGCAGGCAGGTCCGATGTTCCGCATCGCCGTCAACAATGAGATCGAGCTCGACGCCCAGGTTCCGGCGGTGCACATGTCCAAGCTCAGCTCCGGCGCGACCGTGCGCATCAGCCGCGACGATGCGCCCGATTTGATCGGACGGGTCCGGCTGGTTGCGCCCGAAATCGACCGCGCCACCCAGCTCGGGCGCGTCCGCATCAGCGTCACCAACAATCCCTCACTGAAGGTCGGCGTGTTCGCCCGCGCCTCGATCGACGCCAAGCGGAGCTGCGGCGTTGCAGTGCCCAAGACCGCGATCGATCATCTGACGGTGCAGGTCGTCAAAGGCAACATTGTCGAGACACGCAAGGTGCGGGTCGGACTGTCGTCCGACAGCGCTACGGAAATCCTGGAAGGCCTCGAGGTCGGCGAAATCGTCGTGGCCGACGCCGGCTCTTCGCTCCATGACGGCGACCAGATCAAGACCATGTTCGCCGATGAACTCGATCGCACGCGGGTACGCTGATGGCTCTCAATATCTCGGCATGGTCTATACGTCATCCGCTGCCGTCCGCCGTTTTTTCGATCATCCTGCTGGTTCTGGGCTGGACCTCCTTCACCAAGCTCGCGATCACACGGCTGCCCTCGGCCGACATCCCCGTGATCTCGGTCGCGGTCTCGCAATTCGGCGCGGCACCGGCCGAGCTCGAATCCCAGGTCACCAAGACGGTTGAAGACGCGGTTTCCGGCGTCGAGGGCGTCAGGCACATCACCTCCTCGATCACCGACGGCCTCTCGGTCACCACGATCCAGTTCGCGCTCGAGACCAACACGGACCGCGCGCTCAACGACGTCAAGGACGCGGTGACGCGCGTGCGCTCCAACCTGCCGCAGAACGTCACCGAGCCGCTGATCCAGCGCGTCGACGTCATCGGCCTGCCGATCGTGACCTATGCCGCGATCTCGCCCGGCAAGACGCCGGAGCAGCTCTCCTATTTCGTCGACGACGTGGTCAAGCGCTCGCTGCAGGGCGTGCGCGGCGTCGCGCAGGTCGAGCGCATCGGCGGCGTCGAGCGCGAGATCCTGGTCTCGCTCGATCCCGACCGCCTGCAGGCGATGGGGCTTACTGCGGTCAATGTCAGCCAGAGCCTGCGCGGCACCAATGTCGACGTCGCCGGCGGCCGCGCCGAGATCGGCAAGAACGACCAGGCGATCCGCACGCTCGCCGGCGCCAAGACGCTGGGCGATCTCGCCGGCACCATGATCCCGCTGTTCGGCGGCGGCGAGGTCCGGCTCGACGATCTCGGCACCGTCACCGACACCATCGCCGATCGCCGCACCTTCGCCCGCTTCAACGGCGAGCCGGTGGTCGCGCTCGGCATCAAGCGTTCCAAGGGTGCCAGCGACGTGAAGGTGGCCGAGGCCGTGCAGAAGCGCATCGACGCGCTGAAAACCGCCTATCCCGACGTCGACCTGAAGCTGATCGACACCTCGGTCGAATACACCAAAGGCAATTACCATGCGGCGATTTCGACCTTGTTCGAAGGCGCCATCCTCGCCGTCGTCATCGTGCTGCTGTTCCTGCGCGACCTGCGCGCGACCATCATCGCCGCGATCTCGCTGCCGCTGTCGATCTTCCCGGCGTTCTGGGCGATGGACCTGCTCGGCTTCTCGCTCAACCTCGTCAGCTTCCTCGCCATCACGCTGTCGACGGGCATTCTCGTCGACGACGCCATCGTCGAGATCGAGAACATCGTCCGGCACATGAACATGGGCAAGTCGCCCTACCGGGCCGCGCTCGAGGCCGCCGACGAGATCGGCCTCGCGGTGATCGCGATCTCGCTGACCATCATCGCGATCTTCGCACCGGCGAGCTTCATGTCGGGCATCGCCGGACAGTTCTTCAAACAGTTCGGCATCACCGTCTCGGTGCAGGTGTTCTTCTCGCTGCTAGCCGCGCGCTTCGTCACGCCGGTGCTGGCCGCCTATTTCCTCAAGCACAGTTCGCATGCGGAGCCGCCGCCCGGCCGCATCCTGCGGTCCTATCATGGGATCGTGGCCTGGTCGGTGAAGCACTATTTCATCACGGTGCTGATCGGCCTCGGGATCTTCGCCGCCTCGATCTGGAGCATCACGCTGCTGCCGCAGGGCTTCCTGCCGGCCCAGGACAGCGCCCGCTCGCTGCTTGCGCTCGAGCTGCCGCCGGGCACCCAGCTCGCCTACACCGAAAAGGTCACCGAGGACATCGTCGCGCGCCTGCGCAAACGGCCCGAGGTCAAGAGCATCTTCGTCGACGGCGGACGCGTCCCGCCGGGAACCCAGGAAGTCCGGCGCGCAGCCCTGATCATCAACTACACACCCAAGGACAGCCGCGACATCACCCAGCGCGAGCTCGAATTCTCGATCAGCCAGGAGCTGGAGAACGTTCCCGACATCCGCTTCTGGTTCCTGGACGAGAACGGCCTGCGCGCGATCTCGCTGGTGGTGACCGGTGTCGACCCCAACATCGTCAACAACGTCGCGAGCGAGCTTGCGACGCAGATGAAGCGCATTCCCACCATCTCCAACGTGATCTCCGAGACCTCGCTGGAGCGCCCCGAGCTGCGCATCGAGCCGCGCGCCGATCTCGCCGCACGGCTCGGCGTCTCCACCGAAAGCCTGTCGCAGACCATCCGTGTCGCCACCATCGGCGACGTCGGGCCCGCGCTCGCCAAGTTCGACGTCGGCGATCGCCTGGTGCCGATCCGCGTGCAACTCGAGGATGCAGCCCGCGGCAATCTGAAGACGCTGGAGCAGTTGCGCGTGCCGCTCGGCGAGCACGGCGAGAAGGGCGGCGTGCCGCTCTCGGTCATCGCCGACGTCAAGCTCGACCAGGGTCCGACCAGCATCAACCGCTACGATCGTGAACGGCAGGCGACCGTTGCCGCCGACCTCGTCGGCTCCGCCGCGCTCGGCGATGCCACCAAGAAGATTTACGACCTGCCGGTGATGAAGACGCTGCCGAAGGGTGTGAAGGTCTCGCCCTCGGGCGATGCCGAAAGCCTGAACGAATTGTCGGACGGCTTCGCGACCGCCATCACGGCCGGACTGATGATGGTCTACGCCGTGCTGGTGCTGCTGTTCGGCACCTTCCTGCAGCCTATCACCATCCTGTTCTCGCTGCCGCTCTCGATCGGCGGCGCCATCGCGGCCCTGCTCGTCACCGGCAAGCAGCTCACCACGCCGGTGTGGATCGGCATCCTGATGCTGATGGGCATCGTCACCAAGAACGCGATCATGCTGGTGGAATTCGCCATCGAATCCATCCGTGCGGGCAAGCCGCGCGAGGAGGCCATGATCGACGCCGGCATGAAACGCGCCCGCCCGATCGTGATGACCACGATCGCGATGGCCGCGGGCATGATGCCGAGCGCGCTCGCCGTCGGCGCCGGCGGCGAGTTCCGCTCGCCGATGGCGCTCGCGGTGATCGGCGGCCTGATTTTCTCGACCATCCTGTCGCTGGTGTTCGTGCCCGCGATGTTCATGGTGATGGACGATTTCGGCGCCCTGATCTGGCGCTTCGCCAAGCGGCTGATCGTGCACAGCGAGGATGTGGAGGTTGCCTCTCATCACGACTCCGCACCGGCGCAGACGGCTTCGGCACCGAAGAGCGTCGCGCGGCCAGCTGCGGAGTAGGCTTACGAGGCGTGCTCGTAAGCCTACTCGTTCCGCGCGATCGCGGTCAGCTTGGTCATGTTCCGCAGCAAGATCCGGCCGCGCTGGAGATCGAGGATCGCTTCCTTGCGCCAGGCCTGAAGCTGGCGGTTGACGCTTTCGCGGGCGGCACCGACGAAGACGCCGAGCTGCTCCTGCGAGATATGGACCTCGGAGCCGAAATCGGCGGCGAGCGCGCAGAGCCGCCGCGCCAGCCGCACCGGCAGCGGCTGCAGCATGGATTCTTCCATGCGCTCGCTCTGCCAACGGATGCGCTGGCACAGCAGGGCGATGATCTTGATCGCGACCTTTGGCTCGCGCTCGAGGAAGCCGAGGAAATCGTCGCGCCGCAGCACGAACAATTCGCTGGCCTCGCCCGCGGTGGCGTCTGCCGTGCGGTTCTGGCCGTCCAGCACCGCGACCTCGCCGAACAGGTCGCCCGGCCCCATGAAATTCAGCGTCAGCCGGCTGCCGTCGGAGGCGCCGGTCTCGATGCGGACCTGGCCGCGACGCACGCCGAACAGCGCATCGCCGGGATCGCCCTTCTGGAACAGCAGCTCGCCGCTCCCCAAATGCTGCGTGTGACAGAGATTGGACAACCGCTGGAGCTCGTCTGCGCCGAGATCGGCGAACATCGGGTTCATCTTCAGGATGACCGCAAATTCGGCCTGCTTGCTCATTTCAATGTCCTTGTGAACGCCCTGGTCATTGTTCTCAGCAAATCGCTTGAAACCATCAACTTCAGGATCGCGTAAAACCGCGTCGGAGAAGTGTGTCATAAGTCACATAACTTTGCAGTACCCCCTGACTATTTTTACGCGCTTGGAGCCGCTTGCCGTCCGGGGATAAACTTAAGGCGCAAAGGACGGGCCATCTGGCGGGTTCGACGCCGATTGTCCGTCGTTGGAAAGTCGACATGAGAGCATTGAAATTCGTCGGCGGGGCTTTGGCCGCCGTCATCATCGTGATCGCACTCCTGCTCGTGGTCGGGATCCCCTCGGGCTTCCTGACCTCGACCATCGCCTCGCGGGTCGAGAGCGCCACCGGCTATCGCCTGTCGATCGACGGCACCACCAGGATCAGTTTGTGGCCGACGCTGAACATCACCTTGAATGACCTCACGCTTGCCGACCCCAAGGACCGCAGCGGCATCAGGCGCCTGACGATCGATAGCGTGCAGGCCGACATGTCGCTCGCCAGCGTCTGGTCGGGCCGCCCTGAGATCAGCGAGCTCGTCGTCGCCCATCCCGTTCTCTACCAGCCGCTGCTGCGTGAGCGCCTGCCGAATGCCGGCAGCCCGTCGAAGCCGATCGCGCTGGGCACCAATGCTGCCACGATCGACCGCATCAAGGTCACCGAAGGCGAAGTGGCGTTCTCGCGCCTGCGCGATCGTGTCGAGGGCCGCATCAGCGCCGTCAACGCCGAGGCGATCGTTGACCGCGACCGCAAGGTCAACATCACCGGCACCGCGCGCGTCGGCGAGCATCCGACCAAGTTCGACATCAAGGCAACCTCGCAGGCACTGCCGGCCGAACGGCCGACGGTTCCGGTGGATTTCGCCATCGACATGCCCAGCGTGCTGAAGTCCCAGCTCACCGCTCACGCCGAGATGCGGCTCAATGGCGATGTCGTGATGATCAACGGCGTGAATGGCAGGCTCGGCGACGGCGCATTCAACGGCTGGGCCTCGGTCGACATCGCGAGCAAGCCGCTGGTCAAGGTCGATCTCGATTTCCAGCGGCTCGCGATGCCCCTGGCGAAATCGCCGGACGGCGTGTCCGGGCAGCCCTGGAGCAATGCGCCGATCGACGTCTCCGGGCTCAACTATGTCGATGCGCAGGTGAGGATCTCCGCGAACGAAGCCGTGATCGGCGATGCGCGCATCGCGCCGCTGGCGCTCGACGCCAAGCTCGCCGGCGGCGTCCTGAAGGCCGGCACCGCCAATCTCGGCGTCTATGGGGGCCAGGTCTCGGGCGAGGTGGTCCTCGATGCGACCACGGGCGCGCCGAGCTTTGCGATGCATTCCGACCTCGTCGGCGTGCGCGCGCTGCCGCTGCTGCAGGGCCTCGCCGAATTCGACCGTATCGACGGCAAGCTGCAGGCCAAGCTCGCTTTGCGCAGCGCCGGCAACAGCCAGCGGGCGCTGATGGCGAACATGCAGGGCACGGCCTTCGTCAATTTCCAGGATGGCGCTATCCGCGGCATCAATGTCGCGCAGATGATCCGCTCGCTGACGACGAGCACGCTGTCCGGCTGGCAAGGAAACCAGGACCGAAACCAGGACCCCAGCCAGGAGCAGAGCACGGATCTGTCGCAGCTTTCGGCCTCCTTCCGCATCGACAAGGGTCAGGCGGTGACGACCGATCTCAATCTGATCGGGCCGCTGGTGCGCGTCACCGGCGCCGGCACGATCGCCCTCGACACCAAGATGATGGGCTTTCGCGTCGAGCCGAAGCTCGTGATGACGACCGAAGGCCAAGGCCGCACCTCCGAGCCCGTCGGCTTCGGCATCCCCGTGATGATCCAGGGCAGTTGGTCGCAGCCGCGGATCTACCCTGACATCGCCGGCGTGCTGGACAATCCGGACGCCGCCTATGCCAAGCTGCGCGAGATGGGCAAAGGCCTGTTCGGCCCCGACGGCGCCGGGCTCGGCAACATCCTGGGCAACCTCGGCAGCAACCTTGGGCTCGGCGGCACCACCGCGCCGGGCGGAGGCAATGCCAATCCGCAAGCCCAGCAGCCCGGGCAGAACAACCTGCTCGGCGGGCCCTTGGGGGAGGCGATCGGCAATCTGATTCAGCAGGGACTTTCCAATGGCACAGCAACCGGCACTGGCACCAGCCGCAGTCGCAGCCTGCCGGTAACGCCCTCCACACCGGCGCCGCAGGCCTCGCCTGCCCCAGCTCCGGAGGACCCGCCGCCTGCGCAGCAGGACAGTCAGCCAATGAACGACGTGCTGCGACAGCTCTTCAATCGTTGATTTGCGGGCTGGACCGGCTTGCTCGCCTGCGGCGTCCTCCGAACGGATGAGGCTGCGACAATTCACCACTCTGCTTCCTGCCCGGGAGTCCACAGGGAGTAACCACACCGGCCGCGCGACGGCCGCGCGACGCCCCTTGGCCCAAATTGTGGTAGAACGGCCCGGAAGGGGCTTTGCGGCCCGCAGCGCGCAGCGTCAGTGGCGGCGCGAGAGGATCGGGATGGCAGGAGCGAACGACAAGACACGATCTCTGCGCGAGGGTCTGTTCGCCAAATACGTCGTCTCCCTCGTCGGCCTCGTCGTGTTCGTCCTCGCCGTCAACGGCGCGATGGAGACCTGGATCTCCTACCGCGCCACCAGGACACAGCTGACCAACGGGCTGGAGGACAAGGCGCAAGGAGCCGCCCGGCGCATCGAGCAGTCGATCTCCGAGCTCGAGCGCCAGATCAGCTGGGTGACGCGCGCGAGCCAGGACACGCTGGAGAAACGCCGCGCCGATTACGCCTCGCTGCTGCACCAGGTCTCGGTCGTCAACCAGCTGTTCCAGCTCAACGGCGACGGCCGCGAGGTGCTGCGCGTCTCCAGGCAGTCGACCACGACCGGCGCCAATGCCGACCTCTCCCGCGACGTGCGCTTCACCGACGCCGTCACCCGCGGCGTCAGCTATGCCTCGGCCTGGTTCGCCGACGGGACGCCGCTGATGTCGATCTCGGTGGCGCATTCCGGCTTCAATGCCGGCGTCACCGTGGCCGAGATCGATCTCAGCTTCCTCTCCGACTTCCTGTCCGACGCCCAGGTCGGCAAGGCAGCCTTCGCCTATGTCGTCGATCCGCGCGGCCGGGTGCTGGCGACATCGTCGAAAGGTCCCGAAATCGGCAAGGACCTTTCCAAGCTGCCGCAGGTTGCGGCCGCGATCGCGCCCGGCCACGAGCCCGACACATCGGGCACCGATTTCAACGGCCAAGCCGTGATGAGCGCCGCGAGCATGGTGCCGAAGCTCGGCTGGAGCGTGCTGTTCGAGCAGCCGACCACGCAGGCCTTGATGCCGATCCGCGACCAGCTGGTGCGCATCGCGCTTCTGATCGGCATGGGGCTGTTGGTCGCGATCCTCGCCGGTACGCTGCTCGCCCGCCGCATGATCATCCCGATCACGGCGCTGCGCGATGGCGCGCACAAGCTCGGCGAAGGCGATTTCAGCCACCGCATCGACGTGCACACCTCCGACGAGCTCGAAGACCTCGCCGGGCAGTTCAACCGCATGGCCGACCAGATCCAGGAGACCTATTCGAACCTGGAGACCAAGGTCGAGGAGCGCACCCGCGATCTCGCGCAGTCGATCCACGAGCTCAAGGTGCTGGAGGAGGTCGGCCGTGCGGTGGCCTCCTCGCTCGATCTCAAGGCCGTGCTTGCGACCATCGCCGCCCGCGCGATCGAGATCACCCATGCCGACGCGGTGCTGATCTACGGCTTCGACGCCGAGGCGCGATGTTTCGACCTGGTCGAAGCCAACGGCATCGACAAATCCGCCGAGGGCGCGCATGTCACCGTCGCGCAGGGCGAGAACATCCTGAGCGATGCCGCCGCGAGCGGCGAGCCGATCGCGCTTGCCGAGCTCGGCGAGGCCGCCGAGCAGCCGCTGCGCGAGGTCGCACTCGCGGCCGGCTTCCAATCGGTGCTGGTGGTGCCGCTGATCGACCAGCAGGGCACGCTGGGCTCGCTGGTGGTGCTGCGCCGCGCCGGCGGCGAGTTCGCCGGCAGCATCATCGGCCTGATGCGCACCTTCGCCAACCAGGCCGTGCTGGCGATGCGCAATGCGCACCTGTTCACCGAGGTCGATCACAAGAGCCACGCGCTGGAGGCCGCGAACGAGACCGTGCGCGCCCAGGCCGACAAGCTCAAGCAGCAGACCGAGCAGCTCAAGGACTGGAACAAGTCGCTGGAGGCGCGCGTCAAGACGCAGCTCGGCGAGATCGAGCGCATCCGCAAGCTCGAGCGTTTCCTGGCGCCGCAGGTGGCGCAGCTGATCGCCTCCTCCGACAGCCCGGAAGGACTGCTCACCAGCCAGCGCCGCGAGGTCACGGTGGTGTTCTGCGATTTGCGCGGCTTCACCGCGTTCACGGAAACGACGGAGCCGGAGGAGGCGATGAACGTGCTGCGCGAATATCACGCCGCGCTCGGCCAGCTGATCTTCAAATATGAGGGCACGCTCGACAAATATGCCGGCGACGGCGTGATGGTGCTGTTCAACGCGCCGATCCAGTTCGAGGACCACACCAAGCGCGCGGTGAGGATGGCGGTGGAGATGCGCGATACCATCGGCCCGCTGACCGAGCGCTGGCGCAACCGCGGGCATAGCCTGGGGTTCGGCATCGGCATCGCGCTCGGCTACGCCACGCTCGGCCAGGTCGGCTTCGAGCAGCGGCTGGAATATGCCGCGATCGGCAGCGTCACCAACCTCGCCTCCCGTCTCTGCGGCGAAGCCAAGGCGGGCCAGATCGTGGTGAGCCGCCGCGTCTACGGCATGGTCGAACCATGGGTCGAGGCCCGCGCCCTCGACGACCTCCAGCTCAAGGGCTTCAATCACCCCGTGCTGGCGATGGAGATTTTGAATTGGCGCGAGGAGGTGGAGAACGTGGTGGATGCGGCGGCGGTGCGGCGGAGAGGGTAGCCAAAGCAAAAATTGCGAAAACAACCCCATGCACAGTAGGCGGGAGCTGGAAGATCAATGGGTTACCCGAGCATCAAAGTCGGACGGTGACGACGGTCTGGGCTGGCCGGTGCTTTGACACGTCGGGCAAAACACTGGCATGATGGCATCATCGAGAGTTCAGGCCAGTGCAAACGCATCGAACGGGCGCGACCGCTGACATCGGCAGCGTGACGCGCACCCAAGGCGCAGCTTTACGGCCGCTGCGGTGATTGGGCGGCGACAACGCGCAGCTCGACTTCAGGGAGATGAAGTTCGACTGGGCGTGCGGGTCCTCACACCTCCCGCTTCGGCCCGATCGCCTCGAACGCCGCCTTCTGCTCGTCGCTTAGATCCGCCTCGAAATCGTCGAGCGCATCAGTGACGCCGTTCACCGCTTCCAGCATCGTCGCCAGCCGCGCCTTCACGGCGGCGAGGCGGGCTTGCGCGGTTGCGGCGGGCTCTGTCGGGCAGGCGCTGAGCGTCTGCATGGTGCGCAGCGTGGTGTCCTGCAGCACTTCGAGGCGGGCGCGCGCGATCTCGTCGAGGTGGAGCGTGGAGGCAATCTCGGCGGCGGGCCATTGCTGCTGGACGAGTTGCTCGTATTGGCGCTGCGCGTTTTCGTCAGAAAGGGGATCGTAGTCCGCCTGGCAGGCCTTGGCCGCCTGCGCGTCCTTGGTCGCGTTCTTGCTCGCGTCCTTGCTCGCGTCCTTGGGCCGGTGGGACGCCAGCGCGGCGCGACGCTCATTGGCGAGGGCGTTGAGCCTGGTTTTCTTGTCGTCATCGAGCAGGCCGACGAATTTCGTCAGCGGCGCTTCAATTGCGTCCGTCGCCTTGATCATGGCCTCGAGTCGCTCGCGCATCAGGCCGAGGCGCTCGGAGGCATTCGCAGGAGCCTGCGCCGGGCAGGCCGCGCGGATGGTGTCGCGCGCCGCATTCCAGGCGGATGCGAGCTCGTCGAGCGCGGTGCGCTGCAGCTCGTTCGGCTGAACGGCGCTCGCGATCCGGTCGACCGGCAGGCCACCGGTGTCGCTGGCCTCGCAGAGGGTTTCCGCGGACGGGATTCTTCGCGCGCGCCGGCCTTGCGGCACGGTGTAGGCGGCAAGCTCGGGCGCGGCATAGGGCGTGAAGAGTGCGGCATAGATGTCGCCGTAGCCGTAGAGCGAGAGGCTGGTCGCATCGCCGAAGATGATTGCGGTGGTGAGATCGTCATGCGCGAACGGCCAGAACACCGGGCCGACCCAGCCGTAGCTGCCGTCGGGATGGCGCCACCAGCCCTGCGGCCGCCGGCCGCCTTGCCAGCCCGCCAGCGCAGCCTGCGCCGTGAGGGCCGCACGCAGGACGTAAGGATTGGATAGCTGGCCGCGCTCGGCTCCGCGCGGGTCTTGCGACCTCAGCGCGGCGGAGCGGTAGCGGCCACCGCGCACGGCCATGCGGGAATGGCGCAGCCGCGACAGGCCCATCATGTGGCCGACGGCGAAACGCGCAACCCCGAGCGGACCGCCACGCAACCCGAACTGCGCCTCGGCCCTGCCAGGCAGCAACACTGCCGCAATCACGAGAGCTGCGCCGGCCAGCGCCAAGCCCATGCGCCTCGAAATGATCGCTGACCTGACCGCCGACTTGACCAATCTGGCCACGTCTTGGCACTCCCTCCCACACCAAGCGCGCAATGCGTCGCATCACAATGACGCGCGAGGGAACCGATTGTTCCGCGGCGATGCAGGGCAAAGCGTCGCAACGCTCACCGGCCATGCCGGCGCGGGGTCACTGCGGCTTTTGCGGCAGCACGAACGTCTGCCCGGGATAGATCAAATCGGGGTTGTGGATCTTGTCGCGGTTGGCCTTGAAGATCACCCCGTAGCGGGCGCCGTCGCCGTAAGCGAGCCGGCTGAGCGCCCACAGGCTGTCGCCGCGGGCGATAACGCGGCTGCCGCCTGCTTCCGCCGGTGCGGTGGTGAGCACCTCCGCCGGCGAGGCCGATGCGACCGCCGTCGCCGCCGGCGCATGCGCGAAGGCCTTGGGCTTCGGCGCGCCGATCAACCTCGGCCGGGCCGCTTGCCTGTCAGGCACTGAAGCCAGGTGCGGCGAGGCCGATGGCAGCGCGGCCACGACATCCGGCTTGTCGTCGGTCTTCTCGGCCTGCTTGGTCTCCTGCCGCGCATCCTGCTTCGCGGCCGGCGCGGGCGGCGGCGCCGCCTCGGCGATGGTCACCGGCATGGTCCGGCCGGATTCCGTCACCGTGCCGTCAAGCGCCTTGGCCCGGAGCGTCAGTTCATAGGAACCGGCAGGAAGCTGCGGCGGAGTCATCACGAACTGGCCCGAAGCGTCGGCGACCACGGCATCGAGCGGCTTGCCGTCGCGCAGCAGCTCGACCCTTGCACCCGGCGTGGCGCGGCCCGCAATCACTGCCGCCTCGCCATGACTGTCGATGCGGGCGACGTCGAACCGAGGCCCGGCATCCGCAACCGCCGGCGCCGGCTTGACCGGCGCGAAATCGCCGAGCGCGGCCGTGACCTGCTTCTGGGTTTCGCCCAGCGCGCCCGCCTTCGGCTCCGCGGCCGGTGCAGGCGGCGCGCTGGCGGCAAGCTTTGGCTGGTTCGCCTTCTGCTCTGGTTTGGACTCGTCCGCTCCGGGCTCCACCTTGAGCTCGACTTTGGTCTCGGGCTTGGCGTCGGGCTTGGCTTCGGGCTTGGCGGCGACGATGGTCGTCGTCCCGGCCGGCAGCAGGCGGCGCAGCTCGGTCGGGCCGATCACCAGCGCGGTGCCGACCAGCGCCAGCAGACAAAAGGCAATGAAGGCCTTGGATGCCGTGATCATCTGAAAAGGACCTTGAGTGGCAAATCAGCCGAGGTCGGCAAAGTGCGCCGATTTGGCTGCGGCAGCAAGACGGTCGATGGGATTATGCCTCCATCCCGGCGCGTCCGGAATGACCCGGCGAGGTCCCCTCGGCGTCAAATGCGCGAGGCCGCACCGCGGCTATATTTTTAAGGAATTTCCTGTGAGCGATTTTTTTCGCACCGCGCCACGGCTGGCGCTTGCTCTGACACTCGCCGCTCCTGCCGCACTGGCCGCCTCCGGCCCGCCGCCTGGTTACATACCTATCGCCATCTGCACGGCGAACGCGGTGAAGCGGAGACTGACTGCTGTCGGACTGTTCGACGCGAGATGGATGATCGACTGCACGATCCTTGCGCCAAGAGATCAAAACGCCAGAGGGTCCGTAACATCTGTTCTTGATATCATGATCGCGATCGCCAACAAGCCGCCGAAGATCGGTAGACATGCAATTCGCGTGAGCCCGCGCGAGACGCTGCATGAAGGGCGATAGTCCGGAATTGTCCGGCGCCTTTCCCCGCGCCACCGTTCACCGTCACCGCGAGAATAGGATCGAACCTCCGAGTTCGTGGTTATCGACTCGCTGAGACGGCCGGGAACTCCGGCCGGCGGGCACCTGTCAACATTGCATCACGCGCAACGCAGGCGGCTTTTCGCCGGGGTCGTGGCGCGCGCGTGCGAGAAGCGAGCGAGGTGACATGGCGGTCTTGTCTTTCAGAACGATCCCTCTCGTGGTGGTTGCAGCCGTCATCGGGCTCTCCGCGGAGGCCCGCGACGACGGGCGCTACGCCAACTCTCCCCTCAAGGGCTGGTTCGAGAGCCTGCACAGCAAGGGCGGCGGCCCCTGTTGTGCCGACGCCGACGGCACTGCGCTGGCCGATGTCGACTGGGAGACGCGGGACGGACATTACCGGGTACGGCTTCTCGGCAATTGGGTCAATGTGCCCGACGACACTGTCATCACCGAGCCCAACCGCGCCGGGCGCACCATGGTCTGGCCTTATTACGTCAACGGCCGTCCCATGATCCGCTGCTTCATGCCCGGCAGCATGATCTGAACCGCGACGAGCTCCGCGGGATCGGGAAGCTCACATCGAACGTCGGGCCGCACGCACTTCGGCGAATTCGGCGTCGGGGTGGCTGACGATGGTGGCGACCATGATGCCGCTGATGATCAGCGACCAGGCGGTGTCCCAATAGATCCAAAACACGAGCCAGCCTCCCTTTTCTCGCTTTCACTCTCTTTCGCGCCCGCCGCACCGGGCTAACCGCATCGCGATGCCGGCGTTTCCAGCGCGAGCCCGGCCCGACGACGCGCGGACGGGCCGGGCGCTATTTCTGTTTGGTCGGTGGCGGTGTCCGATCGGTTTGGCCGGTGTGGCGCTTTGCCACGACGTCCTCGTCGTGCTCGCCCTGGTGCGGCCGCGGCGCAAGCTTGGGCTGACCGGCTTGACCGCCATGCTTGCCGCCCATGTCGGGCTTTCCTTCGAGATCGTTTTCGCGGGGCATGCGGTTCAATGCGTTCGCACGGCATTGGTTCGCAACAGGATCGGCCGTTTTCGCACTGTGAACGAACTCATAGAACCGCCCATCTTTGCAGTGCACGATGGAGCTGGCGCCCTGGTGCATCGCGATTTCTACCGACGGATTGGCCTGATGCGAAAACGACTGATCGTCTGGACCATCATGACCGCCACCCTGGTTGCAGTCACCGTGTGGACCATGCTCGGGCCGCCGGACCGCCCGTCCAGCCCGCATCTGCCCTCCCGCACGGCGGCGGTGCGTTAACTCATCATCCTGCGACCGATACCATTTCGGCATCGATCGATCCCAATTGGAATTTGGTGCGGCGGCGCGCCTCCCGCTATCCTCGCGGCAAAAGGACGATGCCGCGAGCCGGCTTTCAGGAGGAGCCCATATTGAGACCGATCCGACGCATCGCATCGCGCGCACCACGCGCTGCGATCGCCATCTCCCTGTTCGCTTCTCTCATTGTCATTTCTGGAGTCCGTGCCGGCATGGCCGAAACCTTCGCCTATGTCGGCAACGCCGACAGCAACGACATCAGCGTGTTCAAGATGAGCGAGAGCGGCGAGATGATACCGGTGCAGACGGCCGCCTTCAAAGGCGTCGAAAAGCCCGGCTCCTCGACGCCGCTCGCGATCACACCCGATCACCGCGTGATGATTGCCGGCGTCCGCTCGCAGCCATACCTCGCGGTGAGCTTTGCGATCGACCCGAAGACTGGCCAGCTCAGCCATCTCGGCAACGGACCGCTCGCGGACAGCATGGCCCATATCGCCGTCGACCGCAGCGGCAAGTTCCTGTTCAGCGCCTCCTATGGCGGCAACAAGGTGGCGCTGAATCCGCTTCTTGCCAGCGGCGTCGTCGGCGAGCCCAAGCAGGTGATCCCGACCGGGCTGAACGCCCACGCCTTCCTGCCCTCGCCCGACAACCGCTTCGCGTTCGCGACCAATCTCGGCTCCGACCAGGTGTTGAGCTTCGCCTTCGATGCCGCGGCCGGTACGCTCACGCCGAGCGATCCGCCGGCCCACAAGGTGGCGGAAAAGTCGGGGCCGCGGCACTTCGTGTTTCACCCGGGCGGCAAGTTCGTCTATCTCCTCCACGAGCTGAACGGCGATGTCGCGGCATTCACCTATGAAGCGCGGAGCGGCGCATGGGACGAGATCCAGCGCACCACCGCGCTGCCGGAAGGGTTCTCCGGAAAAGAGTCTGATAAGAAGGCTTGGGCCGCCGACATCCACATCACGCCGGACGGCCGCTTCCTCTACGCCTCCGAGCGCACCACCAGCACGCTCACCGCCTACAAGGTCGATGCATCAAGCGGCAAGCTGACCACGATCGGCAGCGTGCCGACCGAGAAGCAGCCGCGTGGCTTCCAGATCGATCCAAGCGGGCGCTACCTCGCTGCGGTCGGCGAGCTCTCGGACGGCATGACGGTCTATGCCATCGACCAGAGCAGCGGCGCACTGGCCAGGCTGAAATCCTACCCCACCGGCAAGAAGCCGAACTGGGTCGAATTCCTGAGCCTGCCGTGAGGGGCCGCGGCGACGGACCTACGTAAACATCCGTAATTTCGCAGCGTCCGCCTTCGGGCCATATCAGCGGGCATGGACCGACAGATCGTCTTCAAATGCCTCAGACCGACCTGAACGTGCAGCATCGGCTTACTGATGAGCCGGACGATCGCACCCACGTGTCCGTATCCTGTCCGGCCTGCACGCGGCTGCATCTGATCGATCGGACCACCGGCAAGCTGCTGGGCGATCGGCGCGGCTGACGGTCAACGCCGGCCTGCGGCGTGACGTCTTCGGGGCGAACCTCTTCTCCAATCCTGCGACTAATCAAGGACTTGTAATCAAGGACTTGCCGCGACTGCCTGCGGCGGCGCGGCATCCTCTCTCGGGACTACGCGGCCGTAGTGCGGGCGGCGGCCATCTGCTATCGATTGGAGGCATAGCCCCTGTGGAATTTCCGATGCGTCATTTGTCCCGTGCCGTCGTTCGAAACCTGTACCCCGCAGCCGTCGCCGGCGTGCTCGTCTTCAGTCCCTATCCGGCCGGCGCGGCCGATGACGATGCGCCCAAGGGACCCGCGGTCACGGTGCTGAAAGTCGCGAAATCCTGCTTCTCCGACATCGTCGAAGCCACCGGCACGATCATCGCGCGGGAGGAAACCTCGGTGCGGCCCGAGCGTCCCGGCCTCAAGGTCACGGACGTGCTGGCGGAAGCGGGCGACACCACCACCGCCGGCCAGGTGCTGGCGCGGCTGGCGCTGCCCGAAGGCGGCACGCTTCAGGTCACCGCGCCCGTGGCGGGCGTGATCGCGACCTCGACTGCGCAGATCGGCAACTTCGCCTCGGCCAAGGGCGAGGCGCTATTCACGATCGTGGCGCGCAGCGAATACGATCTCGTCGGCCTCGTGGCCACCACCGATGTGCGCAAGCTCGCCGTCAATCAACAGGCCACCGTGAGGATCGCGGGCGCCGGCGACATCAGCGGCAAGGTGCGCCGGATCGGCCCGACCGTCGAGCCGAACATCCAGCAGGGCATGGTCTATATCGGCATCTCCTCGCAGAAGCGGCTGCTCCTGAACGCGAGCGGGCGGGCGCTGATCAAGACCGGGCAAAGCTGCAACGTCGCGGTGCCGCTCACCGCCGTGCAATATTCATCCGCCGGCACCGTGGTGCAGGTGATCCGCCGCAACCGCGTCGAGACCAAGCGTGTCGAGATCGGCTTGATGTCGGGCGGCAATATCGAGGTTCGCGACGGCCTGAACGAAGGCGATGTCGTCGTCGCCCGCGCCGGCGCATTGCTGCGCGAAGGCGATCCGGTGCGTCCGGTGATGGCGAGCGCGGAAGCAGCGAAGTAGCAGCCGCGATCCTTCACCCTCCCCCTCCAGGGTAGGGGAATCGCATATGGTGCTGGCAGGGTGTTGCCAAGCGGTTGGAACTGGATTCTTTGGGTGTCTCTCGATTCCAGAGGGAGACCTGAATGCGCAAGCTCAAGCGCCTGTTTCGACCGCTCAA
>NZ_RDQF01000055.1 GCF_004114425.1 Bradyrhizobium vignae
GAACGGCTCAGTTCCAATGACACAAAAATTGCGCCAAACTGCGTGCGGATAGCGGCCAGTCCGTCGGAAGGATGATCGAGCAACATCGTCGTCTCCAGGTTGAATGGATTCAGCAACCCTCAGTCTGACCTCAGACCTGGTCGCTATCCACTCCCCATGGAATCTTCGCTCCGCTCGCAATGACGATGTTGAGGCAGCTGTGCGCGACGCCTGCTGGGTCCCGGCTCTGCGCCGCAACGCTTGCGCGCTGCAGCGCGTCCGGGACACAAAGTGTACGAACTAAACCGGCTTCCCCGTATACGGCATGGATGCCGTCAAGCCTCCGTCGACGGGGAACGCCTGGCCGTTCACATAGGACGCTTCGTCGCTCGCCAAAAACAACCCCATCGCGGCGAGCTCGTGCGGCTGTCCCGCACGCTTCAGCGGGTTGAGCTGGCCGATCTTGTCATGGGTGCCGCGCTCCTTGGCGCGGTCGAAGATCGGCTTGGTCATGCCTGTTTCGATCAGGCCCGGGCATACCGCGTTGATGCGCACGCCGGTGCCGGTGAGCGAATAGGCCGTGGTCTGCACCAGGCTGATCACGCCGGCCTTGCTCGCCGCATAGGGATGCCCGCTGGCGCCGGCCTTGAGGCCCGCGACGGACGCGGTCAGCACGATCGCGCCGGACTGCTGCTTGACCATATGCGGCATCGCGTATTTCACCGCGAGGAACGGCCCGATCAGATTGACGCGCAAAATCTCCTGCCAGTGCTCCACTGTCTGCTCGGCGAGCGGAACGAGGCCGCCGGAGATGCCGGCATTGGCCCAGATCACGTCGAGCCGGCCATGCGTCTTCACCGCTTTGTCGATCACGGCGATGACGTCGGCCTCGGAGCCGGCATCCGCCACCATGGCTTCCGCAATGCCGCCGGCCTTCTTCACCTCCTCGACGGTCTCCTTCACCGCCTCGGTACGATCGACCGCGATCAGCTTTGCGCCTTCCCTGGTGAACAGCAGCGAAGCCGCACGGCCGATGCCGCTGCCGGCGCCGGTGATGATGACGGATTTGCCTTGCAGGCGGCCCATGCGTTTCTCCCTTTGCTCGCACGCGGCCCTTGCCGCGCGACGGAATTTCAAACAAGATTTCAAACGGTAAAGTGTCTTGAGACACGTTCGTTACTGACGTACAGCGACATCACACGGGATGGAAGGGTTTCGATGGCTGGTGCAGACAGGCCGAATGTGGTCATAACACGATGGTGGTGGGTCCGGCACGCGCCAGTGCGCAATGACGGCGGCAACATCTACGGCCAGTCCGACATCGCCTGCGATACCAGCGACACCTATGTGTTCAACGCTGTTGCCAAGGTGCTGCCACGCAAGGCAGTCTGGTATTCGAGCAATCTGATGCGCACGCATCAGACCGCCGAGGCGATCTGGGCCGCCGGCTTTCCAAGGCCTGCGTCGATGAAGTGGGAAGCGGATCTTGCCGAGCAGAATCTCGGCCGCTGGCAGGGCATGAACCGCGCTGAATTCATCGCGAGCCGTCCCGTCGGCGCCAGTTGGTTCGCCGATATCAACGAGCCCGCGCCAGGCGGCGAAAGCTTCATGGATCTCTACAACCGCACGCGCCGCACCATCGACCGGATCAACAACGAGGCGGCAGGGCAGGACATCATCGCGGTCGCGCATGGCGGCACCATCAAGGCGGCACTCGGGCTTGCGCTCGACGGCCAGCCGGAGCGGGGGCTCTCGTTCGACATCGACAATTGCTCGGTGACGCGGCTGGACTATTTTGCCAGTCCCGAACGCACGGTCTGGCGGCTGCCGATGGTCAACCAGCAGCCCTGGATCGCAGATGACGCGCACGCGGCGATGCATCAGCCGGCAGGACCGGAGGTCAAGAAGCTCGCCTGACACTGAATACGAAAGTCAATCTGGGAGAGAAACATGACCTTGTTCGACATGAAGGGGAAAGTCGCCGTCATCACGGGATCGACGCGCGGCATCGGGCTCGCGATCGCCGAGCGCATGGCCGAGCACGGCGCCAAGGTGGTGATCTCCTCGCGCAAGGCCGACGTGTGCGAGCAGGTGGCGAAGAGCATCAACGACAGATTCGGCAAGGCCACCGCCGTTGCGATCGCCGCGAACATCTCGTCGAAAGAGAATTTGCAAAACCTCGTCGACGAGAGCAACCGCGCCTTCGGCAAGATCGACGTGCTGGTCTGCAATGCGGCGTCGAATCCGTATTACGGTCCGCTCGCCGGCATCTCCGACGATCAGTTCAGGAAGATCCTCGACAACAACATCGTTGCCAACAATTGGCTGATCTCGATGGTGGTGCCGCAGATGATCGAGCGCAAGGACGGCTCGATCATCATCGTCTCCTCGATCGGCGGCCTCAAGGGCTCGACCATCCTCGGTGCTTACGCGATCTCGAAAGCCGCCGACATGCAGCTCGCGCGCAATCTCGCCTGCGAATACGGCAAGCACAATATCCGCGTGAACTGTATCGCGCCCGGCCTCATCAAGACCGATTTCGCGAAAGCGCTGTGGGACAATCCGGAGAACCTGAAGGCTTCGACCTCACGCTCGCCGCTGCTGCGTATCGGCATCCCCGACGAGATCGCGGGCGCGGCGGTGTTCCTGGGCTCGAAGGCCGGCGACTTCATGACCGGCCAGACCATGGTGATCGACGGCGGCGCGACGATCAGTTGAGGCGATAGAGCGCAGAAGGGAAGCGGCACGCAGCCTACCCACAACCAGTGTCATCGCCCGCGAAGGCGGGGCGATCCAGTACTCCGCGGCGGAAGTTGCGTGAACGAACTGCTGCCGCAGGTCGTACTGGATGCCCCGTAAATGTGGGTATAAGGGTCGCGCCTAAGCGCGGACCTCACTCCACCGCCGCGTAAACCAGATCCCGCACCAGGGTTCGCGTGTAGTCGCGCTGGCCCGGGCCCTGGCTCATGAAGACCGCGAACAGATCCTCCTTCGGATCGATCCAGAAGAACGTGCCGGCAATGCCGCTCCAGAAATACTGGCCGACGCTGCCAGGGAAGGGGGCGATGCCGGCCTCTCGGCGCACGGCAAAGCCGAGACCGAAGCCGTGGCCGGGCGACAGCAGCGTGCCATTCGTCACAACATGCGGCCCGAGATGATCGGACGCCATCAGCGCCAGCGTCTTGCGGCCGATGATCCTGTTGCCGTCGAGCGTGCCGCCATTGCGCAGCATCAGGCAGAAGCGGGCATAGTCCATCGTGGTCGAGACCAGGCCGCCGCCGCCGGACTCCATCACCGGCTGCTCGAGCATGTTGAACAGCGCGACCTTGTCGCCGGTCCAGGGGTCGGTCGCGAATGGCTCGGCAAGACGTCCGGCATTGGCCGCGGGGGTCGAGAAGCCGGTCTCGGCCATCTGGAGCGGCGCGAGCACGCGCTCGGTGAGGAACGTGCCGAGCGTTTTGCCGCTGACGACCTCGATGATGCGGCCAAGGATGTCGGTGGACCGACTGTAGTTGAACTCCGCGCCGGGCTGGCAGACCAGCGGAAAGCTCGCCACCAGTGCGGCATGCTCGGCATTGGTGATCTTGCGGCTGCGGACGCGGGAGTCCTGGTAGAGCTTGTGCACGGGGCCGTCGCCCTGGTGCTCGTAGGTGAGGCCGGAGGTGTGGCGGAGCAGGTCCTGCACGGTCATGGGCCGCGTCGGCGGCACCAGCTCCAACTTGCCGTCCTTGACGACGCCGACCTGCTGGCTCGCGAACTCCGGGATGAATTTTGCGACCGCGTCGCTGAGCAGGAGCTGGCCGTCCTCGACCAGCGCCATGATGCCGACCGAGACGATCGGCTTGGTCATCGAGAAGATGCGGAAGATCGAATCGCGCGCCATCGGCGCCGCGCCCGCCGGGCCCTGCTTGCCGAGCGCCTCGAACCAGCCGATTTGGCCGCCCCTCGCCACCAGTACGGTGACCCCGGGAACGGTTCCCTTGTCGATCTCGCGGCTGAAGGCATCAGACATGGCCTGGAGACGGGGGCGCGACAGCGCGAGCGTCTCGGGGCGGGCCTCCGGCAAAGGCGGGGTGTGGAGCGCGATCGGTGCCTGTTGGGCGGCTGTGGCGGTCGTTGTAACGGTCATGGGCACTCCCGATTGTTTTTCGTTATGGCCAATGGACTGTGGCCCAGAAAGCCCGGCACAAACAAGCGAAGCCGGCGCGGTTCACCCTTGCAAACCGGCCGCTCTCTGTGCTTGAAAGCGCCCCTGATCCGCGGCGACGCTGGGTCTATAGGAGTGTAGCTCAATTGGTAGAGCACCGGTCTCCAAAACCGGGGGTCGCAGGTTCGAGCCCTGCCACTCCTGCCAGTCAAATCAGTGACTTAGCGGCGGACCAGATCGAACGTTTTCGGAACGCGGACACTTTTCCGGACACTTCTCGGATCAGGTCATCGCTTTCGACAGGTTGGCGATAGCCTCGGCCACCTTCGCATCAGTTTTCTTCGTCCACCTCGCATAGGACCGCAACAGTGGGGCGATCGTCTCCGACGACCGCGGCCATAGCGGCCCAAGTCCGCCGATCGTGCTGTTCCGATAACCGAACGCACAGCAGATAATGAGACATCTGAACCCCGAAAATGAGTGCGTTTGCCTGCATCCTTTGCGTCGCCAAGTCTGGTTTCGATGAGCCACCAAAAAAAACGGCTCCAGTTGTGGGACTGGAGCCGTCACCTTCCTTAACAGCGCTTCCGAAAATTGGGGGGCTTGAGGTTCGGAAGAGCACCTTCATTCTGCGATGCGTTTTTGGATCGCGTCAATGCTTAGCACTCGTCCAGACAAAAAGTCAGACGATTGCGCTGTCATCTAAACCAGTCAAACACCGGACTTTCACTCGTCATTTTAATCTGCGAGACTTTCAATCCGACACAAACAATGGCTTGCGAAAAGCAAGTCCGAAGGAGGTTCGCAGTGGAGAAGGTGCGACGCTTGCGCGCGATGGGTTCTCTGTGCCGTCAACAGGCCGCGTACAACAGCATGAACCAATGGAAACTCCTCGCGGACGCGGAATGCTGGGAGCACTTGGCTGAGCTTGAGCTGTCGTCCCACTTCCGCGAATGCAACGTCGGTAGCTCGACCAGCTCGCTTGATCTGGCCGGGTGAGAAAACCCTTGCAACAGGGAATGAGAACCGACAAGGAGCCAACTCTTCAAACATCGGGGGGCCTGCAATGAGTAACCGTAATCGGGCGTACAACCGCGTTGTCCTGTGCCTGCGCGCTCAGGCGCTTCTTTCTCAGCTTGCCGAACTTGAGACCCTTCGAGGCCGAGTGCGAGAGGCCGAGGAGAATAGTACAGCTCTCGATCAATCGGCAGACCCGGTGAAGTCAACCATTCACTGATTGATCGCAGGTCGTCGAGCGCGCGCTGCTGGGAGGGGATGCTGCCACCGGGCGCGTCAGCCCTCAATGTGTTTCACCGTCGAAACCGGCCAGCGACCTTCATGTCCCGCGACCGAGATGCGAAGTCCGTGCTCATCATCGAGGAAGACGCGATCAATTGTGCCAGCCTTGCCGTCAGTCAAAACGACGGTCTTGCCGACCAGCTCCATCTCGGCCTCGTGCAGTTCGCGCAAGATGTTCATCGCTCGCGCGTCGCCGGTACTTGCAGCACTCACGAATGCACCCTGTTTGGTGCCAATTCTTATATCACCACTCTGGTATTTTGACGCGAGCACGCAATCGGAACTCTTGCAGTCCGCAATGAGTTACAGAGCAACGCGATTGTCGAGACAGGTTTGCGCGCCCTTCGGCGTTCGAAAGAGGCCAAAGTTGGTCGATGTGGTGGAGACTGAGACCGTGCCGAAACCGACGGTCGCCGGCTGGTTCTTCGTCACTAAAGGCGATGAACGCGAGCCGATCGGAATGCGCATCATCGAGACGCCGACGGACGTCGGGCGCTTCGTCAACCGCGACGCGCGCGTCCGCTTTACCGCCTACGTGCCGCCCCGGTAGCGTCCCCGCCGGCCGCGGGCTGGCCGCGAAGCCGGAGATCGCCTGCGCCGCCTGCCATGGCGAGAAGCTGACCGGCACCGACGTCGTGCCGGGCATCGCCGGGCGTTCGCCCACCTACATCTTCCGCCAGCTCTACGAATACCAGCACGGCTTTCGCCCGCATGGATTAGGGCGTTTGGTGAAGTCGGATACCCGCTCCCAACATGCCTCGTAAAAAGCTTTTCCCGTCAAGCTGCCCGAGGCTTGCCAGTCGGTATAGAGCCAGTACCCGGCCCCAAGTGCCAGTACCAGCCAAAACATTCCTTTCATGATTTCCCCCGCCGCGCTCTCGTCGTGTTTAACAGAGGAATCAAAGGCAATGCCCGCCAGAAGGCGCTGGAGCTTCGCCCGCTCGGCCAGCAGCAAAGTGACGGTCCCCTCGTCCCGAGCGATCGTGCGCTTTCCGCGCCACGTCTTAGGTATCTTAAAGGGATCCCGAACTTCTTGGTGATCTCTAGAGCTCGCTCGACCCTGAGGGTCTTTTGCTCTGGAGTGAAGTCGATCCAGCGGAGGCCAGAAGCTCGTTGCGGCGAACGCCAGTCGCGGCATCGACCGCGACCGGAGCGTACATGGCCGGGGAGGGCTTGAACCCGTTCACCAGGTTCTTGAGGTCCGGCTCATCAAGCGCCAAGCCGTGATCGCTCTCGCCGGCCGAGGGAAGTTGTTCGATCCGGGTCATCGGGTTGCTGGTAAGCATCCCTTTCCGCTCTGCGGTCGACAGGCACGAGTTGAAACACCGGTGCACGTGGTTGACGGTCATCGGTGCCAGCTTTTGCTCGAGCTTCCCATATAGCTCGTCAATTTCAATGGCCTTCAGATGACGAGCTCTCGCTCGGCCTGCGAGAGCATTTCGCAGGCTATGCCAACGACGTCGTCAGCCGCTTCGGCATCGCGCCGGGTTCGCTGGTCGTCGAGCTCGGCAGCAACGACGGATCGCTGCTCGGCTTCTTCAAGGAGCGCGGCATGCGTGTGCTGGGTGTCGATCCTGCAGTCGACATCGCGCGGCGCGCGACGGAAGCGGGAATCGAGACTATCGGCGATTTCTTCACCGATGCGATCGGGCACCGCATCCTGCAGAGCCATGGTGCGGCGAGCGTCGTGATCGCCAACAACATGATCGCCAATGTCGACAATCTCGATCCGCTGGTGATCGGGGTTCGCGACGTGCTTGCGCCGGACGGATTGTTCGTGTTCGAAACGCAATACGGCGTCGATGTCACCGAGAAGAACCTGCTCGACACCGTCTATCACGAGCATCTGTCGTATTTTAACATCAAGCCGCTGACGCGCTTTTTCGCCCGGCTTGGCATGGAAGTGATCGACGTCCAGCACATCTGGACCAAGGGCGGCTCGATCCGCGTGACGGTCCAGCGCGCCGGCGGTGCGAAGAAGCCGTCCGCGGAGGTCGCGCGCTTCATCGCGGAGGAGGACCGGCTCGGTGTCGATCAGCCGGCCTATTATGCGCCCTATGTGAAGAGGATCGCTGCCATCCGCGACGAGCTGGTCGCGATGGCGGATGCCGCCCATGCGCGTGGTCAGCTGGTCGCCGGCTACGGCGTCTCGGTCGGCACCACGACCCTGCTTCCGCAGTTCGGCCTGGAGAACAAGATCGACTTCCTGGTGGACGACGACCCAAAAAAGGGGAACGTGATGGCCGGCCCGGGTTACGACATTCCGATTCTGCCTCCGGCCGCCCTTTACGAGCGCAAGCCCGCCTTCGTCGTGGTCTTCGCCTGGCGCTATGTCGACCCGATCCGGGCAAAGCACGCTCGCTATTTCGCCGAAGGTGGAAAGTTCGTGGTGCCGCTGCCTGGCATTTCCATGGTGGATCGGGCCGACTGACTGTGCCGGGCTGCCGATGGTCTCCCCGGCGCCTTGCGGGCGGTGGATAACCCCTTGATCCACATGGTCTCTGCACGGCCGTCCGGGGGAAGGCGGCTTGCCCGCACGAACTCTCTATATCTTGACCTTTGGCCCCATCCGCAGTAGATACCCCGCACTCGCAGCCGGCCCGTTAGACGCGGATCTCCGGCGCGGCTTTGAAATCCCCGAACAATCGAGCCCGGTTTCCGGCTCATCCTTCGAGACAGAGGGCTGGGCCAACGTCGGCTGTTCGGATCCCTGAAATTCATTCGCGTCTGTCGACGGACGCTGGACCCTAGACGATGGCAGTCAGCCCGTTCAAGTTCTTGCAGGAAGTGCGCTCGGAGACTGCCAAGGTCACTTGGCCGACCCGCCGCGAGACCACGATCACCACCATCATGGTGTTCGTCATGGTCGCGCTGGCCTCGATCTTCTTCTTCGCCGCCGACCAGATCATCCGCTACCTCATCACCTTCGTCCTGGGCATTCACTGATGGCAACAGCAACCGCTCAAGTGTCCGACAAGCGCTGGTACATCGTCCACGCCTATTCGAACTTCGAGAAGAAGGTCGCCGAATCGATCCGCGAGCAGGCCAAGCAGCGTGGGCTCGAGGATTTGTTCGAGCTGGTGCTGGTTCCGACCGAGAAGGTCACGGAAGTGCGCCGCGGCCGCAAGATCGACGCCGAGCGCAAGTTCTTCCCGGGTTACGTGCTGGTGAAGATGAAGTTGACCGACGAGGCGTTCCATCTGATCAAGAACACGCCGAAGGTCACCGGCTTCCTCGGCGCGGAAAACAAGCCGATGCCGATCTCGGAAGCCGAGGCCATGCGCATCCTGCACCAGGTGCAGGAAGGCGTGGAACGGCCGAAGGCGTCGGTGTCGTTCGAGATCGGCGAGAACGTGCGCGTGGCCGACGGCCCGTTCGCCTCGTTCTCGGGTGTGGTCGAGGAAATCGATGAGGCGCGCTCGCGCGTGAAGGTCGCGGTGTCGATCTTCGGCCGCGCGACGCCGGTCGAGCTGGAATTCGGTCAGGTCGAGAAGGTCTGACCGGGTAACGCGTGAGGCCGAAAGGCTTCGCGCAAAGAGAGGCCGTGGGAGGGAGAGGGCGGTTGCCAGCCGCATCCGACCCAGACCACGAACCTGAAACCGCCGGCAATCGCCGGCACAACAGGAGTGATACATGGCAAAGAAAGTGACCGGATACCTGAAGCTTCAGGTCCCGGCCGGTGCGGCGAATCCTTCGCCCCCGATCGGTCCCGCGCTCGGTCAGCGCGGTCTCAACATCATGGAGTTCTGCAAGGCGTTCAACGCCCAGACCCAGAAGGAAGAGAAGAACACCCCGATCCCGGTGATCATCACCATCTATGCGGACCGTTCCTTCACCTTCGAGATGAAGACGCCGCCGATGTCCTACTTCCTCAAGCAGGCGGCCAAGATCCAGTCCGGCTCGAAGGCGCCGGGCCGTGACAAGGCCGGCAAGGTGACCAAGGCGCAGGTGCGCGAGATCGCCGAGAAGAAGATGAAGGACTTGAATTGCGACACCATCGAATCGGCCATGAAGATGGTCGAGGGCTCCGCCCGTTCGATGGGTCTGGAAGTTGCGGGGTAAGCGGCCATGGCAATCGGAAAGCGTTTGAACAAAGCCCGCGAAGGCATTGACCGCGAAAAGCTTTACCCGCTCGCGGACGCCATCAAGATGGTCAAGGAGCGCGCGAAAGCGAAGTTCGACGAGACCATCGAGGTCGCCATCAATCTCGGCGTCGATCCGCGTCACGCCGACCAGATGGTCCGCGGCGTCGTGACCCTGCCGAACGGCACCGGCCGTACGCTCCGCGTCGGCGTGTTCGCCCGCGGCGCCAAGGCCGATGAGGCCAAGGCTGCGGGTGCCGACGTCGTCGGCGCCGAGGACCTGGTCGAGAAGGTGCAGAACGGCACGATCGATTTCGACCGCTGCATCGCCACCCCCGACATGATGCCGCTGGTCGGCCGCCTCGGTAAGGTGCTCGGCCCGCGCGGCCTGATGCCGAACCCGAAGATCGGCACCGTGACCATGGACGTCACAGGTGCGGTGAAGGGTGCCAAGGGCGGCTCGGTCGAGTTCCGGGTCGAGAAGGCCGGCATTCTGCAGGCCGGTGTCGGCAAGGCCTCGTTCTCCGAGGAGAAGCTGGTCGAGAACATCAAGGCTCTCGCGGACGCCGTCTCCAAGGCGAAGCCGGCCGGTTCCAAGGGCACCTACATCCAGCGCGTTGCGGTGTCCTCGACGATGGGCCCCGGCGTGAAGGTCGAGCCGGGGACCATTCTCGGCTGAAGTTTGAAAATTGCATGAGGCGGGGGGCGGAATTGGGCGACCGATTCCGCCCCTCGTCGTTTGTGGTGGCGTTGACTGGAAACAAGAACAATGGCTGACAAGGTCCTGATCTACTCGCGCTTTCCCAAGTCGATGATGGTGCGTTTCGCCGAGCGGTTCGAACTGCTCGACACCGGCGGCAAGCCGGCGCGGGAGGTGTTTCCGGCCGACGTGCTCGGCGGCATCCGTGCGCTGCTGACCGCGGGCGGCTCGCCGCTGGGGGCAGAGGCGATGGACCTGTTTCCAAAGCTCGGCGTCATCGTCTGCTACGGCACCGGCTATGACGGCGTCGACCTGAAGGCCGCCGCCGCCCGCAATATCGCGGTCGGCCACAGTCCGGGCGCAAATGCGGCTTCCGTCGCTGACATTGCGATGACCCTGATGCTGGCGACGACGCGGCGGATTTTGGTGGCCGACCAGTATGTCCGCAGCGGCGACTGGGCGGCCTCGAAACAATCGCCGATGATGCGTCCCCAGGCCGGCATGCCCGGCCGCCGCATCGGCGTCTATGGCATGGGCGAGATCGGACGCAAGATCGCCGCGCGCTGCGTCGCTTTCGAGAGCGAGGTCGGCTACTACAGTCGCACCAAATACGATCTGCCCTATCAATATTTCCCGTCGCTGGAGGCGCTGGCCGACTGGTGCAGCGTGCTGATGATCGCGGTGCGGGCAGGGGCCGAGACCCAACATGTCGTCAACGCCGATATCCTCAGGCGAATCGGCGCGGACGGCTACGTCGTCAACATCTCCCGCGGCTCCGTCGTCGACGAGAAGGCCCTGGTCGCGGCGCTCACCGACAAGACCATCGCGGGGGCCGGCCTCGACGTCTTCGAGAAGGAACCGCACGCGCCCGACGCGCTGACCGCGCTCCCGAACGTCGTGTTCGCCCCCATATCGGCGGCCACACCCTGGACTCGCACGTTGCCATGCAGAATTGTGTGCTGGCGAACCTGGCGGCGTTTTTCGAGGGCAAGCCGCTGCCTTACGCCGTCAAATCGGCCTGAATCGGTCCCTGTTGGGCCATCCCAAGCCCTGTCGGCAATAGCTTGGAACTGGTGTGAATTTTGCTCTTGGCAAGCAGGCCCGGAGCGGTTAAAGAACCGCCTCCGGACGTGCCGGCCTCGGCTGGCGCGTCCGTGCACGCATTCCGAAAACCCGACACGGCAGGAGATCATTCCTTTTCAGGACGTCCGCAAGGATTTGCCGGAAAAGGAAGGAAAACCCGTCGGTTGGCTGGGGTGCGGGCAGAGGTCGGACGGTTCGCCGGCTGACCTTGTCCTGTCCAAGACTGCAGGCGCCCGCGGGAAATTTCGATTTCTCAACGGCTTAATCGCATGGCCTGCATAGACGGGTGAAGACCGGATTTCACTTCGCACCCAGCTTTAAGGGCTGGCTTCGCGAAAAGAGTCTGGTTCGGACCTCGACACGCCGTGGGCCTCTAACGGGCTCCCGGAGGGCAGGCTTTGAATTGTCGTCTTGCCCGGCGTGTCTGATGGGTTTTTGACCCGGAGGTTCAGGTTTGGGCGGGACGATGGGTGCAACCCGGCGGTCCCGCTTCTCGCGATGACCGCCAACCGGAGAGAGCTTGCTGTGGAACGAGCGGCAAAAAAAGAAGCGGTCGAACAGCTCAATGAGGTCTTCAAGACCACGAGCGTCGCGGTCGTTGCTCAATATTCCGGCCTCACCGTCGCCCAGATGCAGAAGCTGCGCCAGCAGATGAAGCAGGCGGGCGCTGCGGTGAAGGTCTCGAAGAACCGTCTCGCCAAAATTGCTCTTGAAGGCACTGACGTCGTTGCCATCGGTCCCATGCTGAAGGGACCGACCGTGATCGCCACTTCGAACGATCCGGTAGCGGCGCCGAAGGTCGCCATCGAATTCGCCAAGGCGAACGAAAAGTTCGTCATCGTCGGCGGATCGATGGGGAAGACCGTCCTGAATGTCGACGGCGTGAAGGCGCTTGCCTCGCTGCCGTCGCTTGACGAACTGCGCGGCAAGATCGTCGGCCTCATCGTGGCCCCGGCGACCAAGCTGGCCCAGCTCGCCAACGCTCCCGCGGGCAAGCTCGCGCGCGTCATCCAGGCTCATGCCTCAAAGGGCGAAGCGGCCTGACGCCCTTCGCAAAACTCAAACCCGAACCAGACTTACACTCAAGGAAACTGAACAATGGCTGACTTGCAGAAGATCGTTGACGACCTCTCGAGCCTCACCGTGCTCGAAGCTGCTGAACTCGCGAAGCTCCTCGAAGAGAAGTGGGGCGTTTCGGCTGCCGCGGCTGTCGCCGTGGCCGGCCCGGCGGGTGCTGGCGGCGGCGCTGCCGCTCCGGCGGAAGAGAAGACCGAGTTCACGGTCGTTCTCGCCAGCGCCGGCGACAAGAAGATCGAGGTCATCAAGGAAGTCCGCGCCATCACCGGTCTCGGCCTGAAGGAAGCAAAGGACCTCGTCGAGGGTGCTCCGAAGCCGCTGAAGGAAGGCGTGAACAAGGAAGAAGCCGACAAGATCAAGGCCCAGCTCGAGAAGGCTGGCGCGAAGGTCGAGCTGAAGTAACGCAAGTTACTTCAGCGAAATCCCGGGCTCGCGAAGCGAGGCCCGGGATCTCGTCCGAAGATCGTGGATGGCCGGGTCAAGCCCGGCCATGACGACCTGAAAGACAGGGGCCGAATGCAAAAGGCATGCGACGGAACGACCCTACGCAGGCCGAACACGAAAAAGTGTGGGGATTTGAGGGTTTGACCCTCGAATCTGCACTATTGTCGCCCCATATCGGGTCGGCAGCACGAAAGCGCGGTGGGCAGGGATGCCGGATTTCCCTGTAAGCCGTTGGGAGAGCAGGCTATTTCGGGCTTTTGCAGTCCGTGAAGACGATCGTTGTGACGGGCGGGCGCGCATCTGCGCCCCGCGCGTCGTTTTGCGTTTTGAAGGTCTGAAGAACGGATTCAGGACATTCGCACCTGAAGCTGCGTCTCTGGCCCCCAAGACGGGTTCGAAAATTCAACCCGGAAAGCGGTGGCAGCCGCGTTCCGGACGGCGCGCCCAGAGCGGGCGACGAAAATGAGAGGCCACGATGGCGCAGCAGACATTCACCGGTCGCAAACGCGTTCGCAAGTTCTTCGGACACATCAAGGAAGTCGCCGAGATGCCGAACCTCATCGAGGTTCAGAAGGCGTCCTATGACCAGTTCCTGATGGTCGACGAACCCCCGGGCGGCCGTCTCGACGAGGGTCTGCAGGCGGTGTTCCGCTCGGTGTTTCCGATCTCCGACTTCTCGGGCACCTCGATGCTGGAATTCGTCCGCTACGAGTTCGAGCAGCCGAAATACGACGTCGACGAGTGCCGCCAGCGCGGCATGACCTTCGCCGCACCCCTCAAGGTGACGCTGCGCCTCATCGTGTTCGATATCGACGAGGAAACCGGCGCCAAGTCGGTGAAGGACATCAAGGAGCAGGACGTCTACATGGGCGACATCCCGCTCATGACGATGAACGGCACCTTCATCGTCAATGGCACCGAGCGCGTCATCGTCTCGCAGATGCACCGGTCGCCCGGCGTGTTCTTCGATCACGACAAGGGCAAGACCCATTCCTCGGGCAAGCTGCTGTTCGCAGCGCGCGTCATCCCGTATCGCGGCTCCTGGCTCGACATCGAGTTCGACGCCAAGGACATCGTCTATGCGCGTATCGACCGTCGCCGCAAGATTCCGGTGACGTCGCTGATGTTCGCGCTCGGCCTCGACGGCGAAGCGATCCTGTCCACGTTCTACAAGAAGATCCTCTACAAGCGGACCAAGGAAGGCTGGCGCGTTCCGTTCGACGCCAACCGTTTCCGCGGCTACTCGACCGTCAACGACCTGATCGATGCCGACACCGGCAAGGTCGTGCTCGAGGCCGGCAAGAAGCTCACCGTCCGCGCCGCCCGCCAGCTCCAGGAGAAGGGGCTGAAGGCGCTGCGCATGGCGGACGAGGAGCTGGTCGGCAACTACGTCGCCGAGGACCTCGTCAATCCGAAGACCGGCGAGATCCACGCCGAAGCCGGCGAGGAGATCACCGACAAGCTGATGAAGGCTCTCAACGAGCAGGGCTACAAGGAGCTGCCGCTGCTCGACATCGACCACGTCAATGTCGGTCCCTACATTCGCAACACGCTCGCGGCCGACAAGAACATGACGCGTGAGGACGCGCTGTTCGACATCTACCGCGTCATGCGTCCGGGCGAGCCGCCGACGCTGGAATCGGCCCAGGCCATGTTCCAGTCGCTGTTCTTCGACGCCGAGCGCTACGACCTCTCCGCGGTCGGCCGCGTCAAGATGAACATGCGCCTCGACCTCGATGCGCCGGACACCCAGCGCACGCTGCGCAAGGAGGACATCCTCTCCGTCATCAAGACGCTGGTGGATCTGCGCGACGGCAAGGGCGAGATCGACGACATCGACCATCTCGGCAACCGCCGTGTGCGTTCGGTCGGCGAGCTCATGGAGAACCAGTACCGCATCGGCCTGCTGCGCATGGAGCGCGCGATCAAGGAGCGCATGTCCTCGGTCGACATCGACACGGTCATGCCGCAGGACCTGATCAACGCGAAGCCTGCGGCTGCCGCCGTGCGCGAGTTCTTCGGCTCCTCGCAGCTCTCGCAGTTCATGGACCAGACCAACCCGCTCAGCGAGATCACCCACAAGCGCCGTCTCTCGGCGCTTGGACCGGGCGGTCTGACCCGCGAGCGCGCCGGCTTCGAGGTGCGCGACGTGCATCCGACGCATTACGGCCGCATCTGCCCGATTGAGACGCCGGAAGGTCCGAACATCGGCCTGATCAACTCGCTCGCGACCTTCGCGCGCGTGAACAAGTACGGCTTCGTCGAGACGCCGTATCGGAAGGTCAAGGATGGTCGTGTCACCGACGAGGTCGTGTACCTGTCGGCGATGGAGGAAGGGCGCTATTCCGTGGCCCAGGCCAACGTGCCGGTCGACGCCAAGGGCCGCTTCACCGAAGACCTCGTGGTCTGCCGCTCGAGCGGGACGCGCGACGTCGTGCCGATGACGCCCGACAAGGTCGACTACATGGACGTGTCGCCGAAGCAGCTCGTTTCGGTCGCCGCGGCGCTGATCCCGTTCCTCGAGAACGACGACGCCAACCGCGCGCTGATGGGCTCGAACATGCAGCGCCAGGCGGTGCCGCTGGTCCGCGCCGAGGCGCCGTTCGTCGGCACCGGCATGGAGGGCGTCGTTGCCCGTGACTCCGGCGCCGCGATCGCGGCGCGCCGCTCGGGCGTGATCGACCAGATCGACGCCACCCGCGTCGTCATCCGCGCCACGGAAGATCTCGATCCGACCAAGTCGGGCGTCGATATCTACCGTCTGATGAAGTACCAGCGCTCAAACCAGTCGACCTGCATCAACCAGCGTCCGCTGGTGAAGGTCGGCGACATCGTCAAGAAGGGCGACATCATCGCCGACGGTCCGTCGACCGATCTCGGCGAGCTCGCGCTCGGCCGGAACGTGCTGGTCGCGTTCATGCCGTGGAACGGCTACAACTTCGAAGACTCGATCCTGCTCTCCGAGCGGATCGTGAAGGAAGACGTCTTCACCTCGATCCACATCGAGGAGTTCGAGGTGATGGCCCGCGACACCAAGCTCGGACCTGAGGAAATCACCCGCGACATTCCGAACGTCTCGGAAGAAGCGCTGAAGAACCTCGACGAAGCCGGTATCGTCTACATCGGTGCGGAAGTGCGCGCCGGTGACATCCTCGTCGGCAAGATCACGCCGAAGGGCGAAAGCCCGATGACGCCGGAAGAGAAGCTCCTGCGCGCCATCTTCGGCGAGAAGGCCTCCGACGTCCGCGACACCTCGCTGCGCGTTCCTCCGGGCGTGCAGGGCACGATCGTGGAAGTGCGCGTGTTCAACCGTCACGGCGTCGACAAGGACGAGCGTGCGCTGGCGATCGAGCGGGAAGAGATCGAGCGCCTCGCCAAGGACCGCGACGACGAGCAGGCGATCCTGGACCGCAACGTCTACAACCGTCTTGCCGAGCTGCTCGAGGGGCGGCAGGGCATTGCGGGTCCGAAGGGCTTCAAGAAGGACACCAAGATCACCCGTGCGGTGCTCGAGGAGTACCCGAAGTCGCAGTGGTGGCTGTTCGCTTCGCCCAACGACAAGCTGATGGCCGAGATCGAGGCCATGCGAAAGCAGTACGACGAGTCGAAGAAGGGGCTGGAACAGCGCTTCCTCGACAAGGTCGAGAAGCTTCAGCGCGGCGACGAATTGCCGCCCGGCGTGATGAAGATGGTCAAGGTCTTCGTCGCGGTGAAGCGCAAGATCCAGCCCGGCGACAAGATGGCCGGCCGCCACGGCAACAAGGGCGTGGTGTCGAAGATCGTGCCGATCGAGGACATGCCGTTCCTCGAAGACGGCACGCATGCCGACATCGTGCTCAATCCGCTCGGCGTGCCCTCGCGCATGAACGTCGGACAGATCCTCGAGACCCATCTCGGCTGGGCCTGCGCCGGTCTCGGCAAGCGTATCGGCCAGACGGTCGATGCCTATTTGTCGAAGCAGGACATCAAGCCGCTGAAGGAAACCTTGAAGAGAGTCTACGGCGAGGACGAGACGATCAAGTCGCTCAACGACAACGAGCTGCTCGAACTCGGCCATAACCTCAGCCGCGGCGTGCCGATCGCGACGCCGGTGTTCGACGGTGCCAAGGAAGCCGATATCGAGGAGATGCTGAAGCTTGCCGGTCTCGATGCTTCGGGGCAGTCGACCGTCTATGACGGCCGCACCGGCGATCCGTTCGATCGCAAGGTGACGGTGGGCTACATCTACATGCTCAAGCTGCACCATCTCGTCGACGACAAGATCCATGCGCGTTCGATCGGTCCGTACTCGCTCGTCACCCAGCAGCCGCTGGGCGGCAAGGCGCAGTTCGGCGGTCAGCGCTTCGGCGAAATGGAGGTGTGGGCGCTCGAGGCTTACGGCGCGGCGTACACGCTCCAGGAGATGCTGACGGTGAAGTCGGACGACGTCGCCGGCCGCACCAAGGTGTACGAGGCGATCGTGCGCGGCGACGACACGTTCGAGGCCGGTATTCCGGAATCGTTCAACGTGCTGGTCAAGGAAATGCGCTCGCTCGGCCTCAACGTCGACCTGCACAACTCCAAGATGGGACCGGCGCCGACGTCGGAAGCGGCCGAGTAATTCGACCTGTCATGCCCGGCCTTCACGGCCGGGCATTGGCGCCCCTCCCGAGGCCTTGAGGGCAGGGCGCCCCGCTTGAGTGATTTTCGAATTTGCGGCCGGAGGCGACCGGCACGCGAGGAGAAGACGATGAACCAAGAAGTTATGAATCTCTTCAACCCGACGACGCCGGCTCAGGTCTTCGACCAGATCCGGATCTCGATCGCGTCCCCCGAGAAGATTCTGTCCTGGTCCTACGGCGAGATCAAAAAGCCCGAGACCATCAACTACCGGACCTTCAAGCCCGAGCGCGACGGTCTGTTCTGCGCCCGCATCTTCGGGCCGATCAAGGATTACGAGTGCTTGTGCGGCAAGTACAAGCGCATGAAGTACAAGGGCATCATCTGCGAGAAGTGCTCGGTCGAGGTCACGCTGTCGCGCGTCCGGCGCGAGCGCATGGGCCATATCGAGCTCGCAGCCCCCGTCGCCCACATCTGGTTCCTGAAGTCGCTGCCCTCGCGCATCGGCCTCCTGCTCGACATGACGCTGAAGGATCTCGAGCGGATCCTCTACTTCGAATACTACGTCGTGCTCGAGCCGGGCCTCACCGCGCTGAAGGACCGCCAGCTCCTGTCGGAAGACGAGTATCTGAAGGCGCAGGACGAGTACGGCCAGGATTCCTTCACCGCCATGATCGGTGCCGAGGCGATCCGCGAGCTGCTCAAGGGCATGGACCTCGAGAAGCTCGAAGCCTCGCTGCGTGCCGAGATGCAGGAGACCGACTCCGACATCAAGCACAAGAAGCTCGCCAAGCGCCTGAAGATCGTGGAAGCGTTCCGCCACTCCGGCAACAAGCCGGAATGGATGATCATGACCGTGGTCCCGGTGATCCCGCCGGACCTGCGTCCGCTGGTGCCGCTCGACGGCGGCCGCTTCGCGACGTCGGACCTGAACGACCTCTACCGCCGCGTCATCAACCGCAACAACCGCCTGAAGCGGCTGATGGAGCTGCGCGCGCCCGACATCATCATCCGCAACGAGAAGCGCATGCTTCAGGAGGCGGTCGATGCGCTGTTCGACAACGGCCGGCGCGGCCGCGTCATCACCGGTGCCAACAAGCGCCCGCTGAAGTCGCTCGCCGACATGCTCAAGGGCAAGCAGGGCCGCTTCCGCCAGAACCTGCTCGGCAAGCGCGTCGACTATTCGGGCCGTTCGGTGATCGTGGTTGGTCCCGAGCTGCGCCTGCATCAGTGCGGCCTGCCGAAGAAGATGGCGCTCGAGTTGTTCAAGCCGTTCATCTATTCGCGGCTCGACGCCAAGGGCCTGTCCACCACCGTGAAGCAGGCCAAGAAGCTGGTCGAGAAGGAGCGACCCGAGGTCTGGGACATCCTGGACGAGGTGATCCGCGAGCATCCGGTGCTGCTCAACCGCGCGCCGACGCTGCATCGCCTCGGCATCCAGGCGTTCGAGCCCGTGCTGATCGAGGGCAAGGCGATCCAGCTTCACCCGCTGGTCTGCTCCGCGTTCAACGCCGACTTCGACGGCGACCAGATGGCCGTGCACGTCCCGCTGTCGCTCGAGGCGCAGCTGGAAGCGCGCGTCCTGATGATGTCGACCAACAACATCCTGCATCCGGCGAACGGCCAGCCGATCATCGTGCCGTCGCAGGACATCGTGCTCGGTCTGTACTACGTCTCGATCATGCGCGAAGGCCTGCCCGGCGAAGGCAAGGTGTTCGGCGACATGGCCGAGCTCGAGCACGCGCTGCATGCGAAGGTCATCCACCTCCACACCAAGATCAAGTACCGGTGGGAAGGCATGGATGAGACCGGCAAGGTCTCCAAGCGCTGGATCGAGACCACCGCCGGCCGCGTCATGCTCGGCAACCTGCTGCCGAAGAATCCGCGGATCTCGTACGAGATCATCAACAAGCTGATGACGAAGCGCGAGATCTCGGGCGTCATCGACCAGGTCTACCGCCACTGCGGCCAGAAGGAGACGGTGATCTTCTGCGACCGCATCATGGCGCTCGGCTTCTACAATGCGTTCAAGGCCGGCATTTCGTTCGGCAAGGACGACATGGTCGTGCCGCACGGCAAGTGGAAGATCGTCGACACCACTCGTACGCTGGCGAAGGATTTCGAGCAGCAGTACAACGACGGTCTGATCACCCACGGCGAGAAGTACAACAAGGTCGTCGATGCCTGGTCGAAGGCCACGGAAGAAATCGCCAAGGCGATGATGAAGGAGATCTCCGCCACCAAGAAGACGGCGAGCGGAGCCGACGCCGACATCAATTCGATCTACATGATGGCTCACTCCGGTGCCCGCGGTTCGCCGGCCCAGATGCGCCAGCTCGCCGGCATGCGCGGCCTGATGGCCAAGCCGTCGGGCGAGATCATCGAGACGCCGATCATCTCGAACTTCAAGGAAGGCCTCTCGGTGCTCGAGTACTTCAACTCGACCCACGGCGCCCGCAAGGGCCTCGCGGACACCGCGTTGAAGACCGCGAACTCCGGCTACCTGACCCGTCGTCTCGTCGACGTGGCGCAGGACTGCATCATCACGCAGAGTGACTGCGGCACCAAGCTCGGCATCAAGATGCGCGCCATCGTCGACGCCGGCACCGTGGTCGCCTCGCTCGGCTCGCGCATCCTCGGACGCACGGCCTGCGAAGACGTGCGTGACGGCTCGGGTAAGGTGATCGTCAAGCGCGACACGCTGATGGAAGAAAGCCACGTGGATGCCATCCATCAGGCCGGCATCCAGGAGGTGAAGATCCGCTCGGCGCTGACCTGCGAACTCGTCAACGGCATCTGCGGCAAGTGCTACGGCCGCGACCTCGCCCGCGGCACGCCGGTCAATCACGGCGAAGCGGTCGGCGTCATCGCGGCGCAGTCGATCGGCGAGCCGGGCACCCAGCTCACCATGCGCACCTTCCATATCGGCGGTGCGGCGCAGCTCAACGAGCAGTCTTTCGTCGAAGCCAACTTCGACGGCAAGATCGTGATCAGGAACAAGTCCATCGCCCGCAACAGCGAAGGTCACCTGATCGCGATGGTGCGCAACATGGTCGTTGCGATCGTCGATGCCGACGGCACCGAGCGTGCGACGCACCGTATCCAGTACGGTTCGCGCCTGCACGTCGACGAGGGCGACATGGTCAAGCGCGGCCAGCGTATCGTGGAGTGGGATCCCTACACCCGTCCGCTGCTCACCGAAGTCGAGGGAACCATCGGCTTCGAGGATCTGGTCGAGGGTCAGTCGATCTCGGAAACGCTCGACGAAGCCACGGGTATCGCCAAGCGCGTGGTCATCGACTGGCGCTCGACGCGCGGCGGCTCGGACCTGCGTCCGGCCATCGTGGTCAAGGGCAAGGACGGCAAGGTGCTCAAGCTCGCCCGTGGCGGCGATGCCCGCTACATGCTGTCGGTCGACGCCATTCTCTCGGTCGATATCGGAGCCAAGGTCCAGCCGGGCGATATCCTCGCCCGTGTCTCGACCGAAAGCGCCAAGACGCGTGACATCACCGGCGGTCTGCCGCGGGTGGCGGAACTGTTCGAGGCTCGGCGCCCGAAGGATGCGGCGATCATCGCCGAAATCGCGGGCACCATCCGGTTCGGGCGCGACTACAAGAACAAGCGTCGCATCTCGATCGAGCCGATGGACAAGACCGACGAGCCGCGCGAGTACCTGATCCCGAAGGGCAAGCACATCCACCTTCAGGACGGCGACGTCGTCGAAAAGGGCGACTTCATCGTGGAAGGCAACCCGGCGCCGCACGACATCCTTGCGGTGAAGGGCATCGAGGAACTCGCGGCCTATCTGGTCAACGAGATCCAGGAGGTCTACCGGCTGCAGGGCGTGCTCATCAACGACAAGCACATCGAGGTGATTGTCCGTCAGATGCTCCAGAAGGTGGAAATCACCGATCAGGGCGATACGGACATGATCTCCGGCGAGCAGGTCGACAAGATCGAGTTCGACGCGCTGAACGCGAAGGCCAAGGAAGAGGGCAAGAAGCCCGCCACGGGAACGCCGGTCCTGCTCGGCATCACCAAGGCGAGCCTCCAGACCCGGTCCTTCTTCTCGGCGGCATCGTTCCAGGAGACCACCCGCGTCCTCACAGAGGCGGCGGTCAACGGCAAGATCGATCCGCTCGAAGGCCTCAAGGAGAACGTCATCGTCGGCCGGCTGATCCCGGCGGGTACCGGCGCCTCCATGGCCAAGATCCGCGAAGTCGCCATGAAGCGCGACAAGCTGATCCTGGATGAGCGCGAGAAGCAGGCGGCCGTCGTGTCGCCCGCGCCGGAAGCGGAGCCGATGGCGCTGCCGCCTGCGGAATGATGATTCATCCGTAGGAATACTGGGGACAATGAAAAGGCCGGCTTTTGCCGGCCTTTTTTTGCTGTTTCCTTCGCCTGCTGCGATGCGGGAAAATCTTTGTTCATCTTTCCTTCAGCCGCAAAAGCGCTTCTGCTAGGAGAGCTTAGCCCGGTGGTCCCGCGACGGGGCAGGGGCCGAAGACCACGGAACTCTCATGCTTGATCTCGCAATCGTAGGCGGCGGCCCCGGCGGGCTGATGAGCGCCTGGTATCTGAAGCGCAAACTCGGCGATCTCTGCCGCGTCACCATCTACGAGGCCTCCGACCGGCTCGGCGGCAAGATCGTCACGCGCAAATTCGATTCGGCGCCCGCCATGTACGAGGCCGGCGTTGCCGAGATCTACGATTACTCGATGACCGGCCCCGATCCGCTGCGCGAGCTGATCCAGCATTTCGGCCTCCAGACCATTCCCATGGACGCCGAGCAGGTGCATTTCGGCGGCGAGCTCCTCAATGACGTGCCGGGCATGCGCCGCAAGTACGGCGCCAAGACCGCGGCCGCGATCGAGGCGTTCCGCAAGCGCTGTACCGAGGTGATGTCGCCGATCGAATATTACGAGGGCGTCGGCGCGCACGACAACGAGAATCCCTGGGCCTACAAGACCGCCGAGCAGGTGCTCGACGAGGAGGTCGAGGACGACACGGCAAAGCGTTTCTTCAAGGTGATGGCGCGCTCCGACATCGCGACCGAGAGCCACAACACCAACGGTCTCAACGCGCTGAAGAACTATCTGATGGATGTCGACGGCTATATCGGCCTCTATTCCATCCAGAATGGCAACGAGCAGCTGATCGAGTGCCTGCAGTCGGAGGTCAATGCCGACATCCAGCTCAATCACCGCGTGCTCACCGTCGGCAAGGCGCCGACCGGCCGCTATCAGCTCAAGATGATGAACGGCAAGGGACCGGAGACCCGCGACTTCGATCTCGTGCTGGTCTGCCTGCCGCATTCCTGGCTCGCCACCCTCGGCTGGGAGGGCGAGCAGCTGCGCAAGTCGATGGTCAAGCACGTCGCCTATTTCGACCGCCCCGCGCATTATCTGCGCGTCTCGATCCTGTTCGACGAGCCGTTCTGGGGCGAGAAGATTCCGGGCGCCTGGTTCATGTCGGAGGCCTTCGGCGGCTGCTGCGTTTACAACGAGGGCGCGCGCCACGACGTCGGCAAGCATGGCGTTCTGAACTGGCTCATTCCCGGCTCCGACGCGCTGGCTTTTGCCAATCTGTCGGATCAGGAGCTGATCGATGCCGCCCTGAAATCGCTGCCGGCTTCCCTCGGCGATGCGCGTTTGCATTTCATGGAAGGCAAGATCCACCGTTGGCTGTCGTCGGTGAATGCGCTGCCGGGCGGCTTGCCCGTGCGCGACGTCATGACCAATCACCGGCCCGAGCCGAAGGAGCATCCCGGCATCGTGGTGGTCGGCGACTATCTGTTCGATTCGACGCTGAACGGCCTGCTCGACTCCTCGGACGCGGCGACCGACATCATCCTGACCGAGATGATGCGCCTGCGCCGCGAACGCGCGCAGCAGAACGAGCCGCTCTCGAACAAGATCGATCGCGATTATTTCGAGAACTATCGCGGCCTCGGCCCCTATCACGAAGCGTGGCGGCACTTCACCGATCCCGATTACCTCGCCAGGCTGATCGACATCGTCTGGGGCAAGGCTGCGGGGGCCAAGCTGCTGGTCGCGGGCTCCGCCAGCGGCGAGCTGGTCGGCGCGCTGCGCGATCGCGGCATCGACGCATGGGGAATCGAGAACAATCGGGCCATCCATGCCAAGACGCCGAAAGCGCTGAAGAAGTACAACAAGCTCGGATCAATCACCGACCTGCCGTTCAAGGACGGCACGTTCGACTTCGTCTTCGAGACCAGCCTCTGCCACGTCTCCCCGAAGCAGGTGACCCGCGCCATCCGCGAGCTCAACCGCGTGGTCAAGACCGGCCTCGTGTTCGGCTCGATCACCTCGGACATGGCGCCGGCATTGATCGACCGCTACGACCTCCTGCGTGGGGTCAAGAAGCTCGGCACCTGGTGGGAATGGTCCGAACTGTTCTTCGGCAACGGTTTCGAGCTTTCGATGCACCGCAAGGATTGTACCGATGCGCTCTGGGAGGCGACGCTCGCCGCCAACAAGGGGCCGGGGCAGTGGTATGCGGACGCGGACTCCTTGCGCTATTCGTTCTTCGATAAAGTCGAGGACGAGGACTAGCCGCGGGGCAGGTCGGATTCGCCAATTGTTTTGCCGAATTCATCCTGATCGCATAGAATCGGTGCAATAGCGGTTGCCGCTATTTTCTGGTTCTCTCTGCGGTCAGGCCGGCCGTCAGCATCGGTTGGTTTCATGGCGTCCAAGCCCCTCCCGCCCGACAAACAGAAGCTCGCCGCGGAAGAGGCGGCCGAGCTCGACGACAAGCTTGCCCTCGCCAAGCCGGACCTCGAAGACGACGAGGATCAGGAGGATGACGAGCTGGAGCTCGACGACGAGGACGAGGACCTCGTCGTCTTTACCGCGCGGGAAGCCGCCGGCGCGCTCGCGACCATCGTCGGGTTCGTCAAACCCTATCTCTCCAACTACAAGCGGATGCTGTCGTTCGTCGCATTCGGCGTCGTGGTCGAGACGTTGTTCAACGTCATCATGCCGCTCAGCCTCAAGTTCCTGATCGACGACGCACTCGGCGAGGAGGATTTTCAGGCGCTCTATAAGATACTCGGCGCGCTCGCCGTCGCCGGCATCTTCACTTCGATCGTTGCGGTCTGGTACGAGCGCTGGGACGCGCGGCTTGCCGCCTGCATCATCTCCGATGTCCGCAAGCGCCTGTTCGAGCACGTCCAGGACCTGCCGGCGGCCTATTTCGGCCGCACCAAGCGCGGCGAGATCCTGTCACGCTTCTCGGTCGACCTCTCGGCCTTCGAAGGCTCGGTCAAGACCTTTGCCAACAGCGCCGCGCTGCCGTTCCTGGAGTTGATCGCCGGCATCATCCTGATGCTGTTCCTGAACTGGCAGCTCGCGGTGGTCGCGCTTCTGGTGTTCCCGATCACGCTGATTGGCCCGCGCATCCTCACGCCGAAAGCGGTGCAGGCCAATTACGAGCAGAAGCTCAACGAGAGCGCGCTGCTCGGAATGGTGCAGGAGAACGTGGCGGCGCAGGCCGTGATCAAGGCGTTCAGCCTGCAACGCAAGATGTTCGGCTTCTTCACCTTGCGCAACGACGAGACCCGCAACAAGATCGCCTCGGCCGCGTTCCTGTCGACCATGGTGGAGCGGACGGTCACCGTCTCGGTGCTGCTCCTGCACCTCGTGGTGCTCGCGATCGGCGCCTATCTGGCGACCAAGGGCCAGATCACCATCGGCACCTTCGTCACCTTCGAGAGCGCGTTCTGGGAGGTCTCCTACAACATCGCCCACGTGATGCACTTCATCCCGGTGTCGATCTCCTCGGCCGCCGCGATCCGCCACATCCAGGAGCTGCTGGACGAGCCGACCCGCGGTGCCGATCGCCCCGGCGCGCCCGATCTGCCGCGCATCACCAACGACATTACTTTCGATCACGTCACCTTCCAGTACGAGGGCAGTCAGACACCGGTACTGGACAATCTCAGCCTCAAGCTCAAGGCCGGCAAGCGCATCGCCATCGTCGGCCCCTCAGGCTCCGGCAAGAGCACGCTGCTCAATCTGATTCTGCGGCTCTACGTGCCCAATGAAGGCCGCGTCACCATCGACGGCGTCGATGTCCGCAAGGTGACGTTGGATTCGCTGCGTCGGAGCATGGCGGTGGTGTTCCAGGAGAATATGCTGTTCAACATGTCGATCCGCGAGAACATCCGGCTCGGCAAGGAGGGGGCGACCGACGAAGAGGTGGAGGAGGCGGCCAAGAAGGCCGAGATCCACCGCTACATCATGAGCCTGCCGCAGCAATACGACACGCAGGTCGGCGAGCGCGGAGACACGCTGTCGGGTGGCCAGCGCCAGCGCATCGCGATCGCGCGTGCGATCATCCGTAACCCATCCGTTCTGCTGCTGGACGAAGCCACCTCGGCCCTCGACCAGACCACGGAAGCCGCGATCAACCGCACGCTGCTGAAGCTCGCCAAGGGCCGCACCATGATTTGGTCGACCCACCGCCTCGCGTCGGTGGTCGAGATGGACGAGATCATCGTGATTTCAGGGGGCAGGGCGATCGAGCGCGGCTCCCATGCCGAGCTGCTCGCCAAGAACGGCACCTATCGCAAGCTGTGGAACGATCAGATCCACCAGCCGCATGGCGTGTCGGCTCACGCCGACGACGACAGCGACGAGGACGACGAGGACGAGGAGGAGTGACCGGAGGCGTTCGGCTCCAAGGGAGCCGGCTTGGCCGATCCATGTCTCGTCTCCCAAGCGCGTGTGGTCCAGCACCGACTCATTGATTCTGTTGCGCAAGGCGTTCGGCCGACGTGGAGCCGCCAACTTTTTTCGACAAGCGGTTTGGGGGATCGGCCCCCGCGGATCGACCACTCCCATCGAAATCCCCGCGAGACCGCCCAACGCGGCACGCCGGGAATGCTGGAAAGCCTGTTCGCCAGCCGTCAGATCTGTGTATGGGCAGAAAAAAGCCCTCTGTTTGATAATAAAACTATATTTAATCCGGGTATAATCCTCTTTCGAGCCTAGCAGATCGGACTCTTCGTTCCCATGTCGGACGGGTGCGCGGAGGCGGCCAGGAGGCTATTTCTGCAGGCACGTGAGGCGCTTTGTGACTGTCGTTTCACCTTGACTTGACCGATTCTCACTTATAGAAAGCGCCTCACTTAACGACAGGCGGTGAGCATCGCCAGCGTCGGAACGGGCCACCCGTTGATCCCCAAGGACTAGATCCATAAGGGGTCGTAAAGGCGGGCACCAACCTCGACGAATGCCGCTCAAACGCTGTCGATCATAGCTAGGCAATGCCAGTGCGACTTTAGTTCTCTTGAGCATGTTCTCTTGAGATCGAATTCGGATGCATGACCTCAGTGCGCGGGCCGCGGCGTTACGCTGAACGGCCTCACTACTGCGGTCCTCTGTGGCGTCGAAGCGCTTTCCGCTCGTTGATGGAGCGGTTGGCGCAATTTCGCTTTGCGTGGGTTATTTCGCGCAAGGTGGCCCCTCGGGCGGGTGGCTCGAACAGAATTTGCGGACCCGGTGACGGGCCGCGGCAAGACAGCGGACCCGAGAGGGGCCGCGGCAGAAAAAGGGTGAAGGCCAGAATGCCGACGATCAACCAGCTGATCGCTCAACCGCGGGAAGTGCAGAAGTCGCGCAAGAAGGTGCCGGCGCTGCAGCAATCGCCGCAGAAGCGTGGTGTTTGCACGCGCGTCTACACCACGACCCCGAAGAAGCCGAACTCGGCGCTTCGTAAGGTTGCCAAGGTGCGCCTGACCAACGGCTTCGAGGTGATCGGCTACATCCCCGGCGAGGGTCATAACCTCCAGGAGCACTCGGTGGTCATGATCCGCGGCGGCCGCGTCAAGGACTTGCCCGGCGTGCGCTACCACATCCTCCGCGGCGTTCTGGATACCCAGGGCGTCAAGAACCGTAAGCAGCGCCGTTCGAAGTACGGCGCCAAGCGTCCGAAGTAAGCGGGAACCAAGCCTATGTCTCGTCGCCACTCTGCGGAAAAGCGCGAAGTTCTCCCGGATCCGAAGTTCGGGAACATCATCGTCACGAAGTTCATGAACTCGGTGATGTACGCCGGAAAGAAGTCGGTCGCCGAAGGTATCGTCTACGGCGCGTTCGGCATCATCGAGTCCAAGACCAAGCAGAACCCGCTCGGCGTGTTCGAGCAGGCGCTCGAGAACGTCATGCCGACGATCGAGGTGCGCTCCCGCCGCGTCGGCGGCGCGACCTATCAGGTTCCGGTCGAGGTTCGCTCGACCCGCCGGCAGGCCCTGGGCATCCGCTGGCTGATCGCGGCCGCGCGCGAGCGCAATGAGAAGACGATGACCGAGCGGCTCTCGGCGGAGCTCTTGGACGCATCGAACAACCGGGGGAACGCCGTCAAGAAGCGCGAAGACGTGCACCGCATGGCGGAAGCCAACCGCGCCTTCTCGCATTATCGCTGGTAACGGCGAAACAAACGGACTCGCAAGGAACACCCCATGCCCCGCCAACATGCCATCGAGGACTACCGTAACTTCGGTATCATGGCGCATATCGACGCCGGCAAGACCACGACGACCGAGCGCATCCTCTATTACACCGGCAAGAGCCACAAGATCGGCGAAGTGCACGAAGGTGCCGCGACGATGGACTGGATGGAGCAGGAGCAGGAGCGTGGCATCACGATCACCTCGGCTGCGACCACCGCCTTCTGGAACGGCAAGCGCCTGAACATCATCGACACGCCCGGCCACGTCGACTTCACCATCGAAGTCGAGCGTTCTCTGCGCGTGCTCGACGGCGCCGTCTGCGTGCTCGACTCCAACCAGGGCGTCGAGCCCCAGACCGAGACCGTCTGGCGCCAGGGCGACAAGTACAAGGTTCCGCGTATCGTCTTCGCCAACAAGATGGACAAGATCGGTGCGGACTTCTTCAAGTGCCTGTCCGACATCGTTGACCGTCTGGGTGCCAAGCCCGTCGCGATCCAGCTCCCGATCGGTGCCGAGAACAACTTCAAGGGTCTCGTCGATCTCGTGAAGATGAAGGGCGTCGTCTGGAACGATGAATCGCTCGGTGCGAAGTTCGATTATGTCGATATTCCGGAAGATCTCGTCGACCAGGCCAAGGAATACCGCGAGAAGATGGTGGAAGCCGCCGTCGAGCTCGACGACGACGCCATGGCCGCCTATCTCGACGGCAAGGAGCCGGACGAGGCGACGCTGAAACGCCTGATCCGCAAGGCGGTGCTGACCGGCGCGTTCTATCCCGTGCTGTGCGGCTCGGCCTTTAAGAACAAGGGCGTGCAGCCGCTGCTCGACGCCGTCGTCGACTATCTGCCGTCGCCGCTCGACGTGCCCGCGATCAAGGGCACGGACGACAAGGGCAACGAAGTCGTGCGCAAGGCGGACGACAAGGAGCCGCTGGCGCTGCTCGCGTTCAAGATCATGGACGACCCGTTCGTCGGCACCATCACCTTCTGCCGCATCTATTCCGGCATTCTGCAGAGCGGCACCGGCGTCGTGAACTCGACCCGCGAGAAGAAGGAACGGATCGGGCGCATGCTGTTGATGCATGCAAACAACCGCGAGGACATCAAGGAAGCCTATGCCGGCGACATCGTCGCGCTGGCCGGCCTGAAGGAAGCGCGCACCGGTGACACGCTGTGCGATCCCGACCATCAGGTCATCCTCGAGAAGATGGAATTCCCCGAGCCGGTCATCGAGATCGCGATCGAGCCGAAGTCCAAGGCCGACCAGGAGAAGCTGGGCGTGGCGCTGGCCAAGCTCGCGGCGGAGGATCCGTCCTTCCGCGTGTCGACCGACCATGAGTCCGGCCAGACCATCCTCAAGGGCATGGGCGAACTCCATCTCGACATCAAGGTCGACATCCTCAAGCGCACCTACAAGGTCGACGCCAACATCGGCGCGCCGCAGGTGGCGTTCCGCGAGCGCATCACCAAGCGGGTGGAGCACAGCTACACCCACAAGAAGCAGACCGGCGGTACCGGCCAGTTCGCGGCCGTGTCGTTCATCGTCGAGCCGAACGAGCCCGGCAAGGGCTTCGAGTTCGAATCGAAGATCGTCGGCGGTGCGGTGCCGAAGGAATACATCCCCGGCGTCGAGAAGGGCCTGGAGAGCGTGCTGTCGTCCGGCGTGGTCGCGGGCTTCCCCGTGGTCGACGTCAAGGTGCAGCTCGTCGACGGCAAGTATCACGACGTCGACTCGTCGGCGCTCGCCTTCGAAATCGCTTCGCGTGCCTGCTTCCGCGAAGCGCTGCAGATGGGCAAGTCCGTCCTGCTCGAGCCGATCATGAAGGTCGAAGTTGTGACCCCGGAAGACTACACCGGCTCGGTCATCGGCGACCTGAATTCCCGGCGCGGTCAGATCCAGGGGCAGGACATGCGCGGCAACGCCAACGTCATCAATGCGATGGTGCCGCTCATGAACATGTTCGGTTACGTGAACAACCTGCGCTCCATGAGCCAGGGTCGCGCGACCTTCACCATGCAGTTCGACCACTACGCAGAAGCGCCGGCCAACGTGTCGGCAGAAGTCCAGAAGAAGTTTGCCTGATTATCGTCGGTCTCAAGCCGACGATTGAACGGAGAGTCAAATGGCCAAAGCAAAGTTTGAACGTACCAAGCCGCACTGCAACATCGGCACCATCGGTCACGTCGACCATGGCAAGACGTCGCTGACCGCGGCGATCACCAAGATCCTCGCCGAGACCGGCGGTGCGACGTTCACCGCGTACGATCAGATCGACAAGGCGCCGGAAGAGAAGGCGCGCGGCATCACCATCTCGACCGCGCACGTCGAGTACGAGACCACGAACCGCCACTACGCCCACGTCGACTGCCCCGGCCACGCCGACTACGTCAAGAACATGATCACCGGCGCCGCCCAGATGGACGGTGCGATCCTGGTCGTGTCGGCCGCTGACGGCCCGATGCCGCAGACCCGCGAGCACATCCTGCTCGCCCGCCAGGTCGGCGTGCCCGCGCTCGTCGTGTTCCTCAACAAGTGCGACATGGTCGACGACCCGGAGCTGCTCGAGCTCGTCGAGCTCGAAGTCCGCGAGCTGCTCTCCAAGTACGAATTCCCCGGCGACAAGATCCCGATCATCAAGGGTTCGGCGCTTGCCGCTCTCGAAGACTCCGACAAGAAGCTCGGCCACGACGCCATCCTCGAGCTGATGCGCAACGTCGACGAGTACATTCCGCAGCCGGAGCGTCCGATCGACCAGCCGTTCCTGATGCCGGTTGAAGACGTGTTCTCGATCTCGGGCCGCGGCACCGTCGTGACCGGCCGTGTCGAGCGCGGCGTCGTCAAGGTCGGCGAGGAAATCGAGATCGTCGGTCTGCGTGCGACCCAGAAGACCACCGTCACCGGCGTCGAAATGTTCCGCAAGCTGCTCGATCAGGGCCAGGCCGGCGACAACATCGGCGCGCTGCTCCGCGGCACCAAGCGCGAGGACGTCGAGCGCGGCCAGGTTCTGGCCAAGCCGGGTTCGGTCAAGCCGCACACCAAGTTCAAGGCTGAGGCCTACATCCTCACCAAGGAAGAGGGCGGTCGCCACACCCCGTTCTTCACCAACTACCGTCCGCAGTTCTACTTCCGCACCACCGACGTGACCGGTGTCGTGCACCTGCCGGAAGGCACCGAGATGGTGATGCCGGGCGACAACATCGCGATGGAAGTGCACCTGATCGTGCCGATCGCGATGGAAGAGAAGCTTCGCTTCGCGATCCGCGAAGGCGGCCGCACCGTCGGCGCCGGCGTCGTCGCCTCGATCATCGAGTAATTACGAGAAAAGGGACGGCGAGTAGCGAATGGTGACATTCGCTATTCGCTATTCGCCACCCACTGAAGAGAGACCACGGCAATGAACGGCCAAAATATTCGTATCCGTCTCAAGGCGTTCGACCATCGTATCCTCGATACGTCGACCCGTGAGATCGTGAACACGGCGAAGCGCACCGGCGCGCAGGTCCGCGGACCGATTCCGCTGCCCACCCGCATCGAGAAGTTCACCGTCAACCGTTCGCCCCACGTCGACAAGAAGAGCCGCGAACAGTTCGAGATGCGCACTCACAAGCGCCTGCTCGACATCGTCGATCCGACCCCGCAGACCGTCGATGCTTTGATGAAGCTCGACTTGGCCGCCGGTGTCGACGTCGAGATCAAGCTCTAAGATTTTGGATCCCGTTCGCCAAAAGCGGACAAAGAGAACAGGAAGCAAGCCGATGCGCTCCGGAGTGATCGCACAAAAGGTCGGGATGACGCGGGTCTTCACGGAGGCTGGCGAACATATCCCCGTGACCGTGCTGAAGCTCGGCAATTGCCAGGTCGTAGGCCACCGCACCGAAGAGAAGAACGGTTACGTCGCGCTCCAGCTCGGTTCGGGCAGCCGCAAGACCGTTTACATGCCCAAGGCCGAGCGCGGCCAGTTCGCGGTCGCCAAGGTCGAGCCGAAGCGCCGGGTCGAGGAATTCCGCGTCTCTGCGGATGCCATGATCCCGGTCGGCGCCGAGATCCAGGCCGACCACTTCGTCGTCGGCCAGTTCGTCGACGTCACGGGCACCTCGGTCGGTAAGGGCTTCGCCGGCGGCATGAAGCGCTGGAACTTCGGCGGTCTGCGCGCCACGCACGGTGTGTCGATCTCGCACCGCTCGATCGGTTCGACCGGTGGCCGTCAGGACCCCGGCAAGACCTGGAAGAACAAGAAGATGCCCGGCCACATGGGTGTCGATCGCATCACCACGCTCAACCTTCGCGTCGTCCAGACCGATGTCGAGCGGGGCCTGATCCTCGTCGAAGGCGCCGTTCCGGGCTCCAAGGGCGGTTGGATCCGCGTGCGCGATGCCGTCAAGAAGCCGCTGCCGAAGGAAGCTCCGAAGCCCGGCAAGTTCAAGGTTGCTGGCGACGCGGAAGCCGCTCCGGCTACGCAGGAGGCGTGAGATGGAATTGAAGGTCACCACCCTCGAAGGTAAGGAAGCCGGCTCGGTCCAGCTCTCCGACGCCATTTTCGGCCTCGAGCCGCGCGAGGACATCATCGCGCGCTGCGTGCAGTGGCAGCTCAACAAGCGCCAGGCCGGCACGCACAAGGCCAAGGGCCGCGCCGAGATCTGGCGCACCGGCAAGAAGATGTACAAGCAGAAGGGCACCGGCGGTGCTCGTCACGGCTCGGCCCGCGTGCCGCAGTTCCGCGGCGGCGGCCGTGCCTTCGGTCCGGTGGTGCGTTCGCACGCCACCGACCTGCCGAAGAAGGTCCGCGCCCTGGCGCTCAAGCATGCGCTCTCGGCCAAGGCCAAGGACGGCGATCTCGTCGTGATCGAGAAGGCCGCGCTCGAGACCGCCAAGACCAAGGCGTTGCTCGGCCACTTCTCGGGCCTCGGGCTCACCAATGCGCTGATCATCGACGGCGCCGAGCTCAACAACGGTTTCGCCGCCGCGGCTCGCAATATCCCGAACATGGACGTGCTGCCGATCCAGGGCATCAACGTCTATGACATCCTGCGCCGTCAGAAACTCGTTCTGACCAAGGCCGCCATCGATGCGCTGGAGGCGCGCTTCAAATGAGCAAGAACATCGAGCCTCGCCACTACGACGTGATCCTGTCGCCGGTCGTGACCGAAAAGGCGACGATCGCTTCGGAGCACAACAAGGTGCTTTTCAAGGTGGCCGCCAAGGCGACCAAGCCGCAGATCAAGGAAGCGATCGAGAAGCTGTTCGACGTCAAGGTCAAGAGCGTCAACACGCTGGTCCGCAAGGGCAAGGTCAAGGCCTTCCGCGGCACCATCGGCTCGCAGTCGAACAGCAAACGCGCGATCGTGACTCTCGAAGAGGGTCACCGGATCGACGTCACCACCGGTCTGTAAGGTCGTACGACGATGGCACTGAAGACATTCAATCCCACGACGCCAGGCCAGCGCCAGCTGGTCATGGTCGATCGTTCGGCCCTCTACAAGGGCAAGCCGCTCAAGGCGCTCACCGAGGGCAAGAAGTCCTCGGGCGGCCGCAACAACACTGGTCGCATCACCGTGCGTTTCCGCGGCGGTGGTCACAAGCAGACGCTGCGCACCGTCGACTTCAAGCGCGAGAAGGTCGACGTCCCCGCGACCGTCGAGCGGCTGGAGTATGATCCGAACCGCACCGGCTTCATTGCGCTGATCAAGTATCAGGACGGCGAGCAGGCCTACATCCTGGCGCCGCAGCGCCTGGCCGTGGGTGACACCATCATTGCCGGCAACTATGTCGACGTGAAGCCGGGCAACGTCATGCCGCTCGGCAACATGCCGGTCGGCACGATCATCCACAACATCGAGGTCAAGATCGGGAAGGGCGGCCAGCTCGCCCGTTCCGCCGGCACCTACGCCCAGCTCGTCGGTCGCGACCAGGATTACGTGATCATCCGCCTGAACTCGGGCGAGCAGCGCCTGGTGCACGGCCGTTGCCGCGGCACGATCGGCGCGGTGTCGAACCCGGATCACATGAACACCTCGATCGGCAAGGCCGGTCGCAAGCGTTGGATGGGCCGCAGGCCGCACAACCGCGGTGTCGCGATGAACCCGATCGACCATCCGCACGGCGGTGGTGAAGGTCGCACTTCGGGCGGTCGTCACCCGGTCACTCCGTGGGGCAAGCCGACCAAGGGCAAGAAGACCCGTACCAACAAGTCGACCAACAAATTCATTCTCCTAAGCCGCCACAAGCGGAAGAAGTAAGGAACGCCGGACATGGTTCGTTCAGTCTGGAAAGGCCCGTTCGTCGAGGGTTCTCTGCTCAAGAAGGCAGATGCCGCCCGTGCGTCCGGCCGTCACGACGTCATCAAGATCTGGAGCCGTCGCTCGACGATCCTGCCGCAGTTCGTCGGCCTGACCTTCGGCGTCTACAACGGTCAGAAGCACGTGCCGGTGGCCGTCAACGAGGAAATGGTCGGTCACAAGTTCGGCGAGTTCTCGCCGACCCGGACCTTCCATGGCCACTCCGGCGACAAGAAAGCCAAGAAGGCTTGAGGATTAAACGATGAGCAAACCTAAGCGCGAACGGAGCCTCGCCGACAACGAGGCCAAGGCGGTCGCCCGGATGCTGCGGGTGAGCCCGCAGAAGCTCAACCTGGTCGCCCAGCTCATTCGCGGCCGGAAGGCGTCTGCTGCGCTCGCCGACCTGCAGTTTTCGCGCAAGCGGATCGCGGTCGACGTGAAGAAGTGCCTGGAATCGGCTATCGCCAACGCCGAGAACAACCACGACCTCGACGTCGACGATCTCGTCGTTGCGCAGGCCTTCGTCGGCAACGGCCTCGTGATGAAGCGCTTTGCCGCTCGTGGCCGCGGCCGCTCGGGCCGTGTCTACAAACCATTTTCGCAGCTGACGATCATCGTTCGTCAGGTCGAAGCTGAAGCCGCCGCTTAAGGGCGCAGGAGAACACGATGGGTCAAAAGATCAATCCGATCGGTCTGCGTCTCGGCATCAACCGGACCTGGGATTCCCGCTGGTTCGCCGGCAAGCAGGAATACGGCAAGCTGTTGCACGAGGACGTCAAGATCCGTGAGATCCTGCACAAGGAGCTCAAGCAGGCTGCCGTTGCCCGCATCGTGATCGAGCGTCCGCACAAGAAGTGCCGCGTCACCATCCACTCGGCCCGTCCGGGTGTGGTGATCGGCAAGAAGGGTGCGGACATCGACAAGCTGCGCAAGAAGGTCGCGGACATCACCTCGTCCGACGTCGTCATCAACATCGTCGAGATCCGCAAGCCGGAGCTCGATGCGACGCTGGTGGCGGAGTCGATCGCGCAGCAGCTCGAGCGCCGCGTGGCGTTCCGCCGTGCCATGAAGCGCGCCGTGCAGTCGGCGATGCGCCTCGGCGCGGAGGGCATCCGCATCAACTGCTCGGGACGTCTCGGCGGTGCGGAAATCGCGCGCATGGAGTGGTACCGCGAAGGTCGCGTGCCGCTGCACACGCTGCGCGCCGACATCGACTACGGCGTTGCGACCGCGTTCACGACCTTCGGCACCTGCGGCGTCAAGGTCTGGATCTTCAAGGGCGAGATCCTCGAGCACGATCCGATGGCCCAGGACAAGAGAATGGCCGAAGGCGAGGGCACTGGTAGCGGTGGTGGCGGCCGGCAGCGCCGCGACGCGGCTGCAGCCTGAGCTGACCTGAGAATTTGAGGGCTTAAAGCCATGATGCAACCTAAGAAAACGAAGTTCCGGAAGGCGCATAAGGGCCGCATCCACGGCGTTGCGTCTTCGGGCGCGACGTTGGCGTTCGGCCAGTTCGGCCTGAAGGCGACCGAGCCTGAGCGCGTCACCGCGCGTCAGATCGAAGCCGCCCGTCGCGCGCTGACCCGTCACATGAAGCGCGCCGGCCGCGTCTGGATCCGCGTGTTCCCCGACGTTCCGGTGTCCAAGAAGCCGGCCGAAGTCCGCATGGGCTCCGGTAAGGGTTCGCCGGAATTGTGGGTCGCGCGCGTCAAGCCGGGCCGGGTGCTGTTCGAGATCGACGGCGTCAACACCCAGACGGCGCGTGAAGCGCTGACCCTGGCGGCCGCCAAGCTGCCGATCAAGACGCGCTTCGTCGAGCGCATTGCGGAGTAATGGCCATGGCCCAGATGAAGATCGAAGACATCCGTGCGATGAGCCCCGATCAGCAGGATGATGCCATCCTGAACCTGAAGAAGGAGCGCTTCAACCTGCGCTTCCAGCGCGCCACCGGGCAGCTCGAGAACACCTCGCGCCTGCGCGAGGCTCGCCGTGACATCGCCCGGATCAAGACCGTCGCCGCGCAGACGCGCGCGAAGAAGAAGTAAGAGGCTTACGAAGATGCCGAAACGTACTTTGCAGGGCGTGGTCGTCAGCGACAAGCAAGCCAAGACCATCGTGGTGCGCGTCGATCGCCGCTTCACGCACCCGATCTACAAGAAGACGATCCGCCGTTCGAAGAACTACCACGCGCACGACGAGAGCAACCAGTTCAAGCCGGGCGACATGGTGTGGATCGAGGAAACGAAGCCGATTTCGAAGTTGAAGCGCTGGGTCGTGATCCGGGGCGAACACAAGAAAAGCGCCTGATCTGTTGGCTCTAGCCGACTGACTTCAGGGAAATGTTGAGCGCCGGCTGGGCTGGCGCAAAGAGAAAGAGGACGAGGTGCATCAATGATTCAGATGCAGACCAACCTCGACGTGGCCGACAATTCTGGCGCACGCCGTGTCATGTGTATCAAGGTGCTTGGGGGCTCCAAGCGCCGCTACGCAACGATCGGCGACATCATCGTCGTTTCGATCAAGGAAGCTATCCCGCGTGGCAAGGTGAAGAAGGGCGACGTGATGAAGGCCGTCGTGGTGCGCGTCCGCAAGGACATCCGCCGCGCCGACGGTTCGGTCATCCGCTTCGACCGCAACGCCGCCGTCCTGATCAACAACCAGTCCGAGCCGGTCGGCACCCGTATCTTCGGGCCCGTGCCGCGCGAGCTGCGCGCCAAGAACCACATGAAGATCATCTCGCTCGCGCCGGAGGTGCTGTGATGGCTGCGAAGATCCGCAAGGGCGACAAGGTCGTCGTGCTGACCGGCCGCGACAAGGGCCGCACCGGCGAAGTGTTCGAGGTTCGTCCCGACGCCGGCACCGCGCTGGTGCGCGGCATCAACATGGTCAAGCGTCACCAGAAGCAGACGCAGGCCCAGGAGGGCGGCATCATCTCGAAAGAGGCGCCGATCCACCTGTCCAACATCGCGTATGTCGGCAAGGACGGAAAGCCGACCCGCATCGGATTCAAGATTCTGGCGGACGGCAAGAAGGTTCGCATCGCCAAGAGCTCGGGAGCTGAGATCGATGGCTGAGGCCGCTTACACACCGCGCCTGCGCGCGGAATATGACGCGAAGATCCGTACGGCTCTGACCGAGAAGTTCGGTTACCAGAACGTCATGCAGGTTCCGCGGCTGGACAAGGTCGTGCTGAACATGGGCGTCGGCGATTCGGTCAACGACCGCAAGAAGGCCGAGACCGCCGCTGCCGAATTGACCCAGATCGCCGGCCAGAAGGCGATCGTGACCTATTCGCGCATCGCGATCGCGACCTTCAAGCTGCGTGAGAACCAGCCGATCGGCTGCAAGGTCACGCTGCGCAAGGCCCGCATGTACGAGTTCATCGATCGCCTGGTGAATGTCGCGCTGCCACGCGTCCGCGACTTCCGCGGTCTGAACCCGAAGAGCTTCGACGGCCGTGGCAACTATTCGCTCGGCATCAAGGAGCACATCATTTTCCCCGAGATCGACTTCGACAAGGTCGCGGAAGCTCGCGGTATGGACATCACCGTCTGCACCACGGCCAAGACCGACGAAGAGGCGAGGGCCTTGTTGACCGCTTTCAATTTCCCGTTCCGGCAGTGAGACGCTGACCTAGAGCCTCTCAAACGCGGATACCCAGGAGCCAAGCATGGCAAAGAAGAGTTCAGTCGAGAAGAACAACCGGCGCAAGCGGATGGTGAAGAACGCCGCCGCCAAGCGCGAGCGGTTGAAGGCGATCATCGCCGACAAGACGCTGCCGATGGAGGAGCGGTTCGCCGCGACCCTGAAGCTGGCGGAAATGCCGCGCAATTCGTCGGCGACCCGCATCCGCATGCGTTGCGAATTGTCGGGCCGTCCGCGCTCGAACTACCGCAAGAACAAGCTGTCCCGTATCGCGCTGCGCGACCTTGGCTCCAAGGGCATGGTCCCGGGCCTCGTGAAGTCCAGCTGGTAAGGAGGGTCGTTTAGATGTCTACGCACGATCCAATCAGCGATCTGATCACCCGTATCCGCAATGCGCAGTTGCGTTCGAAGACCAAGGTCTCCACGCCTGGCTCGAAGATGCGCGAGAACGTGCTCGAGGTTCTGAAGGCCGAGGGCTACATCCGCGGCTACGCCACGCTCGAGCATTCCTCGGGCCGCAGCGAGATCGAGATCGAGCTGAAGTATTTCGACGGCGAGCCCGTCATCCGCGAGATTGAACGCGTTTCCAAGCCCGGGCGCCGCGTCTACGCCTCGGTGAAGAACCTGCCGCGGGTGAACAATGGACTCGGCATTTCGGTGTTGTCGACGCCGAAGGGGATCATGGCCGACCACAGCGCGCGCGACGCGAATGTGGGCGGTGAAGTCCTCTTCACGGTGTTCTGAGAAGGATTTTCGATCCATGTCACGTGTTGGCAAGAAGCCTGTGACGGTGCCGTCGGGCGTTACCGCGACCGTCGACGGCCAGACCGTCAAGATGAAGGGGCCGAAGGGCCAGCTTCAGTTCATCGTCCACGACGACGTCGAGGTGAAGCTCGAGAACGGCCAGATCAACGTCAAGCCGCGGGCCGAGACCAACCGCGCGCGGGCGCTGTACGGCACCGCTCGCGCCCAGGTCGCGAATCTGGTCGAAGGCGTCACCAAGGGTTTCGAGAAGAAGCTCGAGATCACCGGCGTCGGCTATCGTGCCGCGATGCAGGGCAAGAACCTCCAGCTCGCGCTCGGCTACAGCCATGACGTGATCTATCCGATCCCCGAGGGGATCACGATCACCGTGCCGAAGCCGACCGAGATCACGGTGGCGGGCAGCGACGTCCAGCGCGTCGGTCAGGTCGCCGCCGAGATCCGCGCCTACCGTCCGCCGGAGCCCTACAAGGGCAAGGGCGTGAAGTACGTGGGCGAATTCATCTTCCGCAAGGAAGGCAAGAAGAAGTAACGGAGCCGGTCATGTCGAAAGCCAAGGTTACGAATGCCCGGCGCAAGCGGAGTGTGCGGCTGAAGCTGCGCCGTTCCGCCGGCGGCCGTCCGCGTCTGTCGGTGTTCCGCTCGTCCAAGCACATCTACGCCCAGGTCATCGACGACCTGAGGGGCGAGACGCTGGCCTCTGCCTCGTCGCTCGAGAAGTCGATGCGCGACGGCGGCAAGACCGGTGCGGACATCGATGCAGCGAAAGCAGTCGGCAAGTTGCTGGCCGAGCGCGCGGTCGAGAAGGGCGTCAAGGAAGTCGTGTTCGATCGCGGCGGCTATCTCTATCACGGGCGCGTCAAGGCTCTGGCCGACGCGGCGCGTGAGAGTGGGCTGAGCTTCTAACAGAATTTGAGGATTGGGGCGTAAGCCTCTGAAGGATTGGAAAAACCATGGCAGCTGAACGCGAACAACGTGGTGGACGCGATCAACGCGGCGGCGGACGTGAACGCAGGGAGCGCGAGGAGCGCGACAGCGAGTTCGTCGACAAGCTCGTCCACATCAACCGCGTGGCCAAGGTCGTCAAGGGCGGCAAGCGCTTCGGTTTCGCAGCGCTGGTCGTGATCGGCGACCAGAAGGGCCGCGCCGGCTTCGGTCACGGCAAGGCGCGCGAAGTGCCTGAGGCGATCCGCAAGGCGACCGAGTCCGCCAAGCGCAACCTGACGCGCGTGTCGCTGCGCGAGGGCCGCACGCTCCATCACGACATTGCCGGTCGTCATGGCGCGGGCCGTGTCTACCTGCGTGCAGCTCCGGCCGGTACCGGCATCATCGCCGGTGGCCCGATGCGCGCCGTGTTCGAGACGCTCGGCGTCCAGGACGTGGTGGCGAAGTCGATCGGCTCGTCGAACCCGTACAACATGGTGCGCGCGACCTTCGACGCGCTGAAGCATCAGGATTCGCCGCGTTCGGTCGCAGCCCGCCGCAACATCAAGGTGTCCACCCTCCAGTCCCGTCGGATCGGCGGCGACGCCGAGGCGGCTGCCGACTAACGGAAGCTTTTCGGAGTAGATCCACATGGCCAAGGCCGCAAAGACGATCAAGGTCGAGCAGATCGGCAGCGCGATTCGCCGCCATCACTCGCAGCGCTCGACGCTGATCGGGCTCAAGCTCAACAAGATCGGCCGTACCAGCGAATTGCCGGACACTCCGGCGGTCCGCGGCATGATCGAGAAGGTTCACCATCTCGTCCGCATCGTCGACGAGAAGTAAGCAAAGGCGCACGATCCCGGAAAGCGGGAAGCGGTTTTCGGTGAAGATCGTGCGCAAGACACAAGGAGAAGGGCGATGAAGCTCAGCGATATCGCCGACAACGCCGGCTCGCGCAAAAAGCGTATGCGCGTCGGCCGCGGCATCGGTTCCGGCAAGGGCAAGCAGTCCGGCCGCGGCGGCAAGGGCCAGACCGCGCGTTCGGGCGTGCGCATCAAGGGTTTCGAAGGCGGCCAGATGCCGATGCATCGCCGTCTGCCCAAGCGCGGCTTCAACAACATCTTCCGCGTCGAGTTCGCCGAGATCAATCTCGACCGGCTCCAGGAAGCGGTCGATGCCAAGAAGATCGACGCCGGCAGCGTCGTCAACGTCGAAGCCCTGGTGAAGGGTGGCGTGCTGCGTCGCGCCAAGGGCGGCCTGCGGCTGCTCGGCCGCGGCGAGCTCAAGTCCAAGCTCAACATCGAGGTGCACGGCGCGAGCAAGACCGCTATCGCGGCGGTCGAGAAGGCCGGCGGCTCGGTGAAGATCCTCGCCCAGCCCAAGGAAGAAGGCGAGGCGGCGTAACAACTGCGTCATCGGCCCGCGGCGCGCGGGCCTTTACGCATGCGGGACGTGGACTTATCGAAGCCGAGCCCCAGATAATGTCCGGCGTCCGCTAAACTAGCCCGGCCGCGGGCATGACGGCGCAACAGGCGGCGGGAGAAAGTCCAAGATGGTCTCTGCAGCGGAACAACTGGCAGCCAATCTCAATTTCGGCGCGTTTGCCAAGGCCGACGAACTGAAGAAGCGCATCTGGTTCACCCTGGGTGCGCTGCTCGTTTATCGGCTCGGGACCTACATCCCGCTGCCGGGCATCGATCCCAACATCTGGGAGCAGGTGTTCCGCTCCCAGGCGGGCGGCATCCTCGGCATGTTCAACATGTTCGCCGGCGGCGGCATCCACCGCATGGCGATCTTCGCGCTGAACATCATGCCGTACATCTCGGCCTCGATCATCATCCAGCTCCTGACCACCGTCTCGCCGCAGCTCGAGGCGCTGAAGAAGGAAGGCGAGGCCGGCCGCAAGACGCTCAACCAGTACACCCGCTACCTGACCGTCATCCTGGCTGCGTTCCAGTCCTATGGCATCGCGGTGGGTCTCGAAGGCGCCGGCAACGTGGTCAGCGACCCCGGCATGTTCTTCCGCCTGTCCACGGCGATTACCCTGACCGGCGGCACCATGTTCCTGATGTGGCTGGGCGAGCAGATCACCTCGCGCGGCATCGGCAATGGCATTTCGCTGATCATTCTCGCCGGCATCGTCGCCGAGCTGCCCGCGGCGCTCGCCAACATGCTCGAGCTCGGCCGTCAGGGCGCGATGTCGACCGGGCTGATCCTGGTCGTCATCGTCATGGCTGTCGCCGTGATCGGCTTCATCGTGTTCATGGAGCGCGCCCAGCGCCGGCTCCTGATCCAGTATCCGAAGCGCCAGGTCGGTAACAAGATGTTCGAGGGCCAGTCCTCGCATCTGCCTCTCAAGCTCAACACCTCGGGCGTGATCCCCCCGATCTTCGCATCCTCGCTGCTCTTGCTGCCGACCACGGTTGCGAATTTCAACGCGGGCAGCGGGCCGGAATGGTTCCAGTGGATCACCACCCAGCTCGGCCATGGCCGTCCGCTGTTCCTGATCCTGTATCTCGCGCTGATCGTGTTCTTCGCCTTCTTCTACACCGCGATCGTGTTCAACCCGACCGAGACCGCGGACAATCTGAAGAAACATGGCGGCTTCATTCCGGGCATCCGTCCCGGCGAGCGCACCGCCGAATATATCGATTACGTGCTGTCGCGCATCACCGTGCTCGGCGCGATCTATCTCGCCATCGTCTGCTTGATCCCGGAGATCCTGATCTCCTACGCCTCGGTGCCGTTCTACTTCGGCGGCACCTCGCTGCTGATCGTGGTCAGTGTCACCATGGATACGGTGGCGCAGGTGCAGGGCTATCTGCTGGCCCATCAGTACGAAGGCCTGATCCGCAAGTCCAAGCTGCGCGGTCGCCGCCGCTAACCGCGGCCTCGCCTGAAGGCGGCGCTACTGCGCCGCCGATTCGCCGCGCGAAGAGCGCACGGTGCGACCGGATGCGACCAGCGAGCCACCCGGTTGCATCGGCAGAGCAGCTCCTACTGCGACGCAATCACTGGTTTCCAAGGCCTTCTTGGCGTCCGGGCGTTCGCTCCCCTATGATATGGGTAGCGGTGCGCAGCCGATTGTGGTTTGCACTGTCCTTGATCTTCAAACGCAGGTGCGCGACGTATCGCTCACCAATCCGGGGGGGCGTACGCCGATGAGAATTATACTTCTGGGACCGCCGGGGTCGGGCAAGGGGACCCAGGCGCAGCTCTTGGTGCGGCGCTATGGCATCATCCAGCTCTCGACCGGCGAGATGCTGCGTGCCGCGGTTGCGGCCGGGACGCCTGTCGGGCTGAAAGCCAAGGAGATCATGGCCAGCGGTGGCCTCGTGCCCGACGATGTCGTGGTGGGAATCATCTCCGACCGCATCGACCAGCCAGACGCCAAGAACGGTTTCATCCTCGATGGTTTCCCGCGCACCGTGCCGCAGGCCGAGGCGTTGGACGAGCTGCTCAAGCGCAAGCATCTCAAGCTCGACGCCGTGATCGAGCTCCGTGTCAATGAGAGCGCGCTGCTGAGCCGCGTCGAAACTCGCGTTGCCCAGATGCGGGAGCGCGGCGAGGAGGTCCGGCTCGACGACACCCCGGAGGTCCTGACCAAACGGCTTGCCAGCTACCGCAGCCAGACGGAACCACTGATTCACTACTATTCCGAGCGTCGGAAGCTCTCGACCATCGACGGCATGATGGCCATCGACGAGGTCACCCGCGCCATCCACCGCCAGCTCCTGGCGCTGGGCGCGGTCGAGCCCAAGACGCATGCCCGAAGCGCAGCCAAGTCGGGACCGGCCAAAAAGACCAAGACGGCGAAGAAATCGGCCAAAAAGTCGCCGAAGGCAGGCAAAAAGGCCACCAGAGCGGCTAAAACCGTCAAAAAGTCGGTCAAAAAGGCCGGGAAGGCCAAGAAGGCGACCACGAAAACGGTCAAAATGGCAGCCCAAAGGACGGCCAAGAAGGCCGTCAAAAAAGGGGCCAAAAAGGCTGCAAAAAAGGTCACGAAAAAGCGAGCCAAGCGCTAGCAGCGGTTGACGAAAGCCCCCGGAATCCCCTAATAAGCCCCGCATCCAAGTCGGATAGTTTCAGACGATGCCGGGCCCCAGGAAGACCGGGGGTGGGCGTCGTGTTCGCGTTTGTGAACACCTGCCCGAGAGAGCAAGCACTTAAAGCCCGATTCCTGACGAGGGGTCGGCAACAGGAGAGAAGGCCGTGGCCCGTATTGCCGGCGTGAACATTCCCACCAACAAGCGCGTGCTGATCGCGCTCCAGTACATCCATGGCATCGGCCCGAAGATCGCCGGTGACATCATGGAGAAGGTGAAGATCCCCGAGGATCGTCGCGTCAATCAGCTCAGCGACGCCGAAGTGCTCCAGATCCGCGAAGTCATCGACCGTGACTATCTCGTCGAGGGCGACCTGCGTCGTGAGGTCGGCATCAACATCAAGCGTCTGATGGACCTCGGCTGCTATCGCGGCCTGCGTCATCGTCGCGGTCTGCCGGTGCGCGGTCAGCGCACCCACACCAATGCGCGTACGCGCAAGGGCCCGGCCAAGGCCATCGCCGGCAAGAAGAAGTAAGTTTTCGAATCTAGTCGCGGCGTGTGGCGGAAGGGGATGACCCGTTCGCCACGCGCTTTTCGTTCCACAGGTGTAGCCGCTGGCATTACGGCGGCGTTTGAGATCTTCAGGAAAGGGACTCAATGGGCAAGGAAGCCACCCGCGTTCGTCGTCGTGAGCGCAAGAACATCGCCTCCGGCGTCGCGCATGTGAACTCGTCGTTCAACAACACGACCATCACCATCACCGACGCGCAGGGCAACACGATTGCCTGGTCGTCGGCCGGTACGATGGGTTTCAAGGGCTCGCGCAAGTCGACGCCGTACGCCGCGCAGGTCGCCGCCGAGGACGTCTCCAAGAAGGCGCAGGAGCACGGCATGCGCACGCTGGAAGTCGAAGTCGCCGGCCCCGGTTCGGGCCGCGAGTCAGCGCTCCGCGCGCTCCAGGCCGCAGGCTTCACCGTCACCTCGATCCGCGACGTGACCACGATCCCGCACAACGGTTGCCGTCCCCGTAAGCGCCGGCGCGTTTGATACCAAGTTGCGGGCCCATCGGCGCCCGCAATGACTTTACTAAGAAGCCGCGGGAGTGACCCGCGGCCTTTCTCCAACGCCAGTATTTGAACGATCAAATTGACTGGCCTGTATGGGTGAAACAGTGACGATCCAGAAAAATTGGCAAGAACTGATTCGGCCGAACAAGCTCCAGGTCACGCCCGGCAGCGATCCCTCGCGTTTCGCGACCATCGTCGCCGAGCCGCTCGAGCGTGGTTTCGGCCAAACCCTCGGCAACGCGCTGCGCCGCATCCTGCTCTCCTCGCTCCAGGGCGCGGCGGTGCAGTCGGTGCACATCGACGGCGTGCTGCACGAGTTCTCCTCGATCGCGGGCGTCCGTGAGGACGTCACCGACATCGTGCTCAACATCAAGGACATCTCGATCAAGATGCAGGGCGAAGGCCCCAAGCGTATGGTCGTGAAGAAGCAGGGCCCGGGCGTCGTCACCGCCGGCGATATCCAGACCGTCGGCGATGTGGTCGTGCTTAACCCCGATCTGCAGATCTGCACCCTCGACGAGGGCGCCGAGATCCGCATGGAGTTCACGGTCTCGACCGGCAAGGGCTACGTGCCCGCCGAGCGCAACCGTCCCGAGGACGCGCCGATCGGCCTGATCCCGGTCGACAGCCTGTACTCGCCGGTCCGCAAGGTCTCCTACAAGGTCGAGAACACCCGCGAGGGCCAGATCCTCGACTACGACAAGCTGACGATGACGATCGAGACCAACGGCGCGATCACGCCGGATGATTCCGTGGCCTACGCCGCGCGCATCCTGCAGGACCAGCTCAACGTGTTCGTCAACTTCGAAGAGCCGCGCAAGGAAGTCGCCCAGGAGATCATCCCGGACCTCGCCTTCAACCCGGCCTTCCTCAAGAAGGTGGACGAGCTCGAGCTGTCGGTGCGTTCGGCCAACTGCCTGAAGAACGACAACATCGTCTACATCGGCGACCTCGTGCAGAAGAGCGAGGCGGAAATGCTCCGCACCCCGAACTTCGGCCGCAAGTCGCTGAACGAGATCAAGGAAGTGCTGGCCCAGATGGGTCTGCATCTCGGCATGGAAGTGCCGGGCTGGCCGCCGGAGAACATCGACGAGCTCGCCAAGCGCTTCGAGGATCACTACTGAGCATTCGTCGTTCCGGGGCGATGCGGAGCATCGAACCCGGAACTCGAGATTCCGGGTTCGGCTCTGCGAGCCGCCCCGGAATGACTGAGAGCATAGTCCCGGAAAAGTGCGAAGCGGTTTTCCGATAGGGATCATGCTCAACCAAGAAAGCGAAAGCGCGTCGCGCTTTCGCGGGCGAACGCAGGCAGCCCACCTGAGCAACATGTCCGACGAACCGTCGCGGCAGTTTTAACGTAAGGACTACACACATGCGTCACGGCAAGGTTCATCGGAAGCTCAACCGCACGGCCGAGCACCGCCGCGCGATGTTCGCCAACATGGCGGCCGCGCTGATCAAGCACGAGCAGATCGTCACCACGCTGCCCAAGGCCAAGGAGCTCCGCCCGATCGTCGAGAAGCTCGTCACCCTCGGCAAGAAGGGCGGCCTGTCGCTGCGCCGCCAGGCGATCGCGGAGCTGCGCGACGTCGACATGGTCAGGAAGCTCTTCGATACGCTCGCGACCCGCTACAAGGACCGCCAGGGCGGCTACACCCGCATCATCAAGGCCGGCTTCCGCTACGGCGACAACGCCGCGATGGCCGTGATCGAGTTCGTCGATCGCGACGTCGACGCCAAGGGCCAGGATTCCGGTCCGGTGCAGGAGAAGGCAGCCGAGGCGGCGTAAGCTGTTTCTGCAGATATGTACTGAAAACGGCGCCCTCGGGCGCCGTTTTTTGTTCCCGGAATTGTGCGGATCCGCAGGACTATTCCTCCTTGATCCCCGCCTTTTGCGCGATGTCCTTCATTTCGGCGGTCTCCTTGCCGATGGCTGCCGCCCAATCGCTGTAGCGCGTGAAGCCCGGCTCGAAGCCGACCTTGGTGAAGCGCTCGGTCACGGACGGGCTGTTGATCGTCTCCTCCAGGGCTGCCGACAGCTTGTCGTGAACGGCCGGCGGCAGGCCCTTGGGAGTGACGACGGCGCCCCATGACGCGAAGTCGATATTGCCATAGCCGAGCTCGGCGAGCGTTGGTACGTCGGGCAGGAACGGCGTGCGTTTGGCCGAGAACACGGCGAGCACCTTGACCGTGCCGGCGTCGATCTGTGGCTTGACCGCGATGACAGTGTCGACGTGATACTGGATGTGTTTTCCGATCAGGTCGTTCATCGCCGGCGCGCTGCCCTTGTAGGGCAGGTGGACCATCTTGATTCCGGCGGCCGATTTGAACAGCTCGCCGGCAAAATGTGACACGGTCGCGACGCCGAACGATGCCAGCGACAGCTTGTCGGGATTGGCCTTCGCTTCGGTAACCAGCGCAGCCACGTCCTTGATCGGGTTGTCCTTGTAGGTGACCAGCACCAGCGTGATCTTGCCGACCTGGCCGAGCGGCTCGAAATCCTTGGCCGCGTCGTAAGGCACGCTTTCCTTCACGGCGGCCGGCAGCGTGAAGCTCGAGTTCGAGCTGAAGAACAGGGTATATCCATCAGGCGCCGAGCGCGCGACTTCCTTCGCCGCGATCGTGGTGCCGCCGCCGGGACGGTTCATGATGATCACGGGCTTGCCGAGCCGCGTCTCCAGCTCGCCGCCGATGATGCGCGCGACCACGTCCGAGGCGCCGCCCGGCGGGAAGGGGACGATCAATTGCAACGACTTTTCCGGATAGACCGCCTGAGCCGGTGCGGGCGCATTGCCAGCAATCAAACCGGCCACCCCGAGCACAACCGTTAAAGCCGTTCTTTTCATCGCGTTGCTTCCGTTTCCATGTGAGCAGGAGAATCTCGGAATGGCCAAGCAACAATCGTTCCAGCAGCGATGCGCGGCGTCCAAGGGGCGCAGGAAGAGCGCGGGCCCTCACTGCTTGGTGAGCACCGATTGCATCCCGATCCGCCGCGTCCGATATCCCCGTCATCGATCTGATGGAGATAGTGCATGAACATCGACCTTTCCGGAAAAACAGCGCTGGTGACCGGCTCGACCGCCGGCATCGGCCATGCCATCGCCAAGGGCCTTGCCGCCTCGGGTGCGAGCGTCGTCATCAACGGGCGCGGCCAGGACAAGGTCGATGCAGCCGTACGCAAGCTGGAAGCGACGGGCGCCAAGATCCGCGGCATCGCCGCGGACGTCTCCACTGCTGCGGGGTGCCAGGCGCTGGTGGCCGCTCTGCCCGAGGTCGACATCCTCATCAACAACGCGGGCATCTTCGAGCCGAAGGAATTTTTCGACATCCCCGACGAGGACTGGAGCCGCTTCTTCGAGGTCAACGTGATGAGCGGCGTGCGGCTGTCGCGGGCTTACATGAAGGGCATGCTCAAGCGCAACTGGGGCCGCATCGTCTTCATCTCTTCCGAGTCCGGCCTCAACATTCCCGTCGAGATGATCCACTACGGCATGACCAAGACGGCCCAGCTTTCAGTTGCGCGCGGCCTCGCGCAGCTCACTCGCGGCACCGGCGTCACCGTCAACTCCGTGCTGCCGGGCCCGACCATGTCCGAAGGCGTCGAGACATTCGTGAAGGACCTCGCGAAGCAAAACGGGCAGTCCGTGGACGAGGCCGCGGCCAATTTCGTCAAACAGCATCGTCCGAGCTCTCTGATCCAGCGTTTTGCCAGCGTCGACGAGATCGCCAACATGGTTGTCTATGTCGCGTCCAAGGAAGCGTCCGCAACCAACGGCGCAGCGCTGCGCGCCGAGGGCGGCATCGTCAACACGATCGCCTGAGGTGGCGCATGGCGGCCTATGTGATTTCCGAAGTCGAGATGCGCGACCCCGACGGATTCGAGGCCTATCGCGCGCTCGCCGCCAAGACCATCGCGCAGTACGGCGGACGTTATCTCGTCCGCGGCGCGAGGGCCGAGCTTGCCGAAGGCAACCTGCCGCCGAAGGCCATCGTCATCGTCGAATTCGCCTCGATGACGAGGTTGAAGGAATGGTACACCTCGCCGGAATATGCCGAGGCGCTGAAGCTGCGGCGGACGGCGCTGGAGCGGCGTCTGATGTTCGTCGAGGGTGTGCCGCCGGCGTGAGAACTTTCTCGCGCAATGAAGCGTTGCTATGCTCGCCCGGTAGCCCAACCGGGAGAAGAGAATGCTTCAGTCGCGATTTAAGCTTTTCGGTTTTTTTCTTGCCCTGACGATCCTGTGGCCGCTTTCGCCCTCGCGTGCAGACCAACCGTTTCAGCGGCTCCTGCCGCTCCTGATCGATCTTGCCGGATGGGAAGGCGGCAAGGCGGACGGCATGTCGATGCAGATGTCGGAGGCCAGCATGACCACCGCGACGCGCGACTACACGCGCGGCTCAGCGCGAGTCCAGGCCGCAATCATGGTTGGGCAGGCGGCCACCGGCGCGCTGGCGCCGATCCAGAGCGGAATGAATATCCAGACGCCTGACGGTCACGTCATGTCGGCAACCATGCATGGCATGCAGGTGCTCAAGAACTATAACACCCCGCAGAAATCCGGCACGCTCATCGTGGCGCTCGGCAAGGACGCATTGTTCAATTTCTCCTTCGACGGCCTCAGTGAGGAGGAAGGGCTGGCGCTCGCTGAAAAATTCGACTGGAAGGCGCTCCAGACCGCAGCCCAGGCAAAGTAGGAGAGGGCGGGGCCAGCCACCTTGTAGAGACAGGTTCGTAGCTGGGTAGCCGGGCAGATGCGCGAGGTGCATCTGCTCGGCGTGTGTTTCCGCGGAAGCAGAAGAGGCGGGTTACGCCAGGCGAGCTGCGCTTTGCGCGTTCGCATGGCTAACTCATCACTCGGCGTAGCCCACCACTGCCCTACGAGGTCTTCGCCTACCACCCCTCCAGCACGATCTTGCCGCGTGACTTGCCGCTCTCGAGCAGCGCGTGCGCGCGCTTGAGGTTGGCGGCGTTGATGGTGCCAAAGGTCTGGTCGAGCGTGGTGCGCAACACGCCCTTGTCGATGAGGTCGGCGACATCGTTGAGCAGATGATGCTGCGCGATCATGTCGGGCGTCTGGAACGAGGAGCGCGTGAACATCGATTCCCAGTGCACCGAGATCGCCTTGCCCTTGAACGTGCTCATGGTGAACTCGGGCGGATCGTCGATCAGGCCGAACCGTCCCTGCGGCGCCATCAAATCGGCGATCGCCTTATAGTGCTGATCGGTGAAGGTGAGGCTTGCGACCAGCGCGACCGGCGGCAGCTTGAGCTTCTCAATCTGCTCCTTCATCGGTTTGCCGTGGTCGATCACTGCATGGGCGCCGAGATCGAGGCACCATTTTTGCGATTCAGGCCGCGTTGCGGTGGCGAGCACGGTCAATCCGGTGAGGCGGCGCGCGAGCTGGATCAGGATCGAGCCGACGCCGCCGGCTCCGCCCGTGATCAAGAGCGTGCGCGGATCGACGCTTTTGCCGGGCACGGCGCCGAGACGGTCGAACAGCAATTCCCACGCTGTGATGGAGGTGAGGGGAAGGGCTGCTGCCTGCGCGAACGAGAGCGACTTCGGCTTGTTGCCGACGATGCGCTCGTCGACCAGGTGGAACTCGGCGTTGGTGCCCTGGCGCAGGATCGAGCCGGCATAAAACACCTCGTCACCCGGCTTGAAGAACGTCACGTCGGGGCCGACGGCATCGACCACGCCGGCCGCGTCATAGCCGAGGATCTTCGTCTCGCCCTCGGGCGGGGCGGCGCGCTTGCGCACCTTGTAATCCACCGGATTGGCCGAGATCGCCTTCACGGCGACGCGAATGTCGCGCCCCTTGGGCTCAGGCTTTGCGGTCTCGAAATCGATCAGTGAATCCGCGTCCTCGATCGGAAGCGATTTCTTGTAGCCGACGGCCTTCATGGCTTGTCTCCATCAGATGGCGTGTTCGCCCGCCGCTCTAACTGTCGCCCTGGCCTCAATTTGGCAAGTACTGTAAATTTGGGGATATAGTCCCTGTTTGGATACTATTGGGAAATCACGCATGAAACGGCGCAATTTTGCTCGTCGTCCCGGCTGCTCCGTCGAGGCGACTCTGGACCTGATCGACGGCAAGTGGAAGGGCGTAATCCTCTATCACCTGCAGAGCGGAACCCAGCGCTTCGGTGAATTGCGCCGCCGGATGCCCGGCATCACCCAGCGCATGCTGACAAAACAGCTTCGCGCGCTGGAGGAGGACAATCTCGTCATCCGCAAGGTCTATGCCGAGGTGCCGCCGCGCGTGGAGTATTGCCTGTCGGAGCTGGGTGAGAGCCTCAAGCCTGTCATCGACATCCTGAAGGCCTGGGGCGAGAGCCATCAGGAGCGGCTGTCCTGCGCGCCGCCGCCGCCGGTCGTGAAGAAGAAGCGCGCGGCGTAACTGGTTGAACGGCGCCGTCGTTCTTCACCTCTCCCCAGCGGGGAGCAACTGTGTTGAAGTAGCCCGGCGATCGGCCGGCCTCAAGGCTGGCGCTGGCGCGCCACCGCCTCCGGCGGCTTCCGGCCTTGACCCCGTCCGCTCGCCGGTCTTCAGGGCGTGCAAGCG
>NZ_RDQF01000056.1 GCF_004114425.1 Bradyrhizobium vignae
CGAGCCCCGTGACGTGGAGGCAACCTGGAGAAAGGTTGGTGAACTCCTCGATCTCTTCTCCAAGGAGGAGTGCACCAACTACTTCAAAAACTCAGGCTATGTTTCCGTATAAAAACATCATGCTCTAGAGCTCCTCACTCAGTCTAGAGATCGTTCAGATTGCATCGGTAACCAATACTGAGCGACAAGCTTTGTCGTCCGCGAGCCATGCCTCCGCGGCATTCGACAGCGGCACAGGCTTCGTCCCGGATGCGATGAAGGTTGAGACGCTGCCCGCTTCTATTCCTTCTGCAACTCGATTGCCACGTTGGCGAGCCAACGCCGGATCGTGATTTCCGCCTTGTCATCGAGGCCTTTTGCCAAGCGTTTCTCCAGCAGCATCACCCGCTCCCGGCACGCCTTCAGGAGCGTGGCGCCGCGCGGTGTCAGCGTCCACTGCTGGATGCGGCCGTGGACCGGATGGGGCGTCATCGCGATCGCGCCCTCGCGTTCGAGATTGCGGATGATGACGCCGACGGTCTGGGGGGTCAGGAAGGTGAGGCGGGCGACATCGGCCCCTGAGAGGCCCGGATAGGCATTGAGCATCGTCAGCACCGCGAATTGCGGTGAGGTCACGCCGAGATCGGCGAGCATGCGCTCCATCTTCAGCCGGACCGCGGCGTGAGCCTGGCGCAGAAGATAGCCGAGATAACCTTGCTCGCCGCGTTTGCCTTCGCCGGGCGCGGGAATATGCACGGCGCCGCCGTCGGCACGTGCTGGCGTCTTGCGGGCGGTTTTCGATCTTGCGGTCGCAGCGGTCTTGCGCGCCATATCAGAGCTCTTATAATAAGTAAGTACACTTATAATAAGACGAGGTGAATCGCAATGTCACACGCCCGCAGCGAGTACGAGGATTTCAAGAAGATCGCGCCCGATGTGTATGATCTGCTGCTGGCTCTGGGCCAGCTTGCGGCCAAGGCCGGCCTGGACAAGCAGCTGCTCGAGCTGGTCAAGCTGCGTGCCTCGCAGATCAACGGCTGCGCCTTCTGCGTGCAGCACCATGTCCTGCTGTCGGAACGGATCGGCGTTCCCGTCGACAAGCTCCACCTCGTCGCGGTCTGGCGCGAGGCGCCGATCTTTTCGCCGCGCGAGCGTGCCGCGCTGGCCTGGGCCGAGGCGCTGACCTGTCTGCCCGACGGCGTCAGCGAGGAGGTCTACGCCGAAGCCTCTGGCGAATTCTCCGAGACTGAGCTGGCGTACCTGACGTCGGCGGTCGTCTCCATCAACGCCTGGAACCGCTTTGGCGCGGCGTTTCGCTGGACACCTGCAATGCGGCCGGCCGCCGCCGCCGCCGCTGCATCCTGATGGAGACAGGGGAGATCGCGATGACAGTCATGAGTGTTTCTGCCGCGCGGCGTCCGGCGCCGTCACGTTCGACGGCGCTTGCCGTCATCGCAGGGCTCGCCTGCGCGCTTGCGATCGGCAGAGCGCTGCCGGTGACGATGGACACCGTCTCAGGCGTGCTGACCCCGCTTTGCGCAACGGCAGCGGAGAGCTCGCCTCTCGACAAGGTCGAGCCGATCGGCTCCTACGCGCTTCCGAACGTCCCGGGCAAGCGCGTGACCATCGTGCGTGTGTCCTATGGTCCGGGCGGGTTTTCGCGGCCGCATCGTCACGCGGGCTCGGTTACGGCCTACATCACCAAGGGCGAGATCCGCTCGCAACTCGGTGGCGGTCCGGTCGAGACGTTCGGCGTCGGCCAGTCGTTCTTCGAGCCGCCGGGCTCGACGCATCTCGTATCGGCGAACGCGAGCGCAACGGAGCCTGCGGAATTGATCGCAGTGTTCGTGGCGGACGAAGGCGCGCAGCTCACGACCTATCTGGATTGACGCTACCCACGGGTGAAGGCAGCGACGCCCGGGGCCGTCGTCGCGAAGGTCCCGGACGTCTCTCTCATCCGGGCCACGCATCGAGCGGGCTCTCTCGTCAGCCCCCATACGATGCGGGGTCGGGATTGTCCGACGGGTGCTCGAACGACTTCTTCATCGAGACGGGCATCGGTACGTGGAAGTTCAGTCCGCGGGGCGGCACCGGCTCCATGAACCATTTGTTGTAGATCTTCTCGATCTCCGGGCTCTTGTAGAGTTTTGCGGTTGCACGATCGACCACTGCCTTGAACGGCACGTCATCCTTGCGCAGCATGATGCCGTAGGGTTCGGGATCGGAAAAAGCGCCGGTGCTGATGGCATAGAGCGACGGATCCTTCGCCGAGGCGATCATGGCCGCAAGCTGGATGTCGTCCATGACGAAGGCCTGCGCGCGGTCGGTCTCGACCATGAGGAACGCCTCCGGGACATACTTGGCGTTCATCACGGTGATCCCGAGCGACCGGGCCGCATTGGCCTTGTTGAGCTGGGTGATGTTGGTGGTGCCGGAGACCGAGACGACGGCCTTGCCCTTGAGGTCATCGACCTGGTCGAGCTTTGAAGCCTTCTTCGACACGAAGCGGCTTGCCGTGAGGAAATGGGTGTTGGTGAACCAGACCTGCTTCTGGCGTTTGTTGGTCGTTGAGCCGCATTCGAGATCGATGGTGCCGTTGGCCATCAGTGGAATGCGGCTGGACGAGGTGACCAGGTTCTCGTTGACCGCGAGCTTGTCCAGCTTCAGCTCGACCTTGATCTCCTCGACGATCTTCATGCAGATGTCGATGGCATAGCCGATGGTTTTCTGCTTCTCGTCGATATAGCTGAAGGGTACGGCACTGTCGCGCACCCCGAGCGTGATCGCGCCGGTCTCCTTGATCTTCTTCAGTGTACCGGTCAATTCCTCCGCATGAGCCGGCACGGCCAATGCGACGGCCAGAACGACTGCCGTGGTGAGACAACGCATGTGCTTCCCTTCTTCCAGTTTGCCCAGCGGGAGCCAAGCAATTCCGGGGCCAGAGAAGGCGCGATGTTTTGGAGGTGACCTGACGCCGATCCGGCCAGTTCCGCGCGTGCATGAGACGGGAAGCTGCGCGGTGAGGCGCGAATTGCCTCAATTCTCCTCGCCGCTCGATCCCTCGCGCAGGTCCGGCTTGAGCACGTCTTCGGGCAGCGCATGCGCCACAGGCTGCGAGGCTCCCGCAATGTCCGGCCCGACCTCGCGGCCGCGGGCGTGGATCAGGCGCTCATAGGCAGAGACTAGCGTGACGTAGGGGCTGACCCAGATCCAGCCGTCGCGGGTGAACACCTGGACGTCGAAATGCAGGTGCATCGACGTGCCGGCAGGATGGTCGAGATAATTCGAGATCACGCCGATCTTCTCGCCTTCGCTGACGACACGGCCATTGAGCACGCCATCGGCGTTCATCGCCTGCGGATTCATGTGCATGTAGCGGAAGCGGATGTGCTCGGTGCGGCTGTTGACTTGAAGCGTCGCGGCCTGGTCCTTGGCTGCGCGGATCACGATCGCATCGCGTACGGCGACGACACCGCGCTGCTTGGGATCGCAGGGCGCGCGGCCTTCACCGGGCGGCGGGCAGTCGGCGGCGCGGATGTCCTCGCCCTGGTGGCCGTAGCCTCCACCACATTGCCACACCTCGAAACTGCGTGACTCGCAGAAATTGTCGCGCCAGGGATAGGTGGTCAGACCTTCGCTCTTGTCGCGCTTGCCATAGGATTGCGAACGCACGAAAGCGGGCGCCTTCTCCAGCGGAAAGCGGATCTGGGCATACGCGATTGTGTCGGAATGGCCGCCCTGCTTGCGGTAGCCGGTGTTCGGGATGATGTCACCGCTCGGCCTGTAGCTGAAATCCGGCGAACGCGCCGCGGGGCGATCGATGACATTGGAGGTAATGTCCGTCAGCGGCCGCATGCGCTGGCCGCCTGCGACGCGCAGCGCCTTCAGGAAACGCTCGGCAACCGGATAGGCCTCCTTGCAGGCGAGTCGCCGCGGCCTGGCAACGCTGTCGAGGCACTGAATCGACACCACATAGGCGACCCCGAAACGGGTGAAGGCGTAGCGAACATAGCCTTCCCGGATGAACTTGCGCAGATCCGGGTAGATTGCTGCGAGCATCTTGACTGGCTCGCCTTTGCCCCCAGAGGGATCGGCGATGTCGTAGACGAGCGCCGAGCCCGTGATCTGCACCTCGACGGGCCTTGCGAACACCCGGCTCGGCATGCCCTCGCCGGCGCCGGGCTCGAGCGAGAAGGTCGCGCTGTAGCCAGCGGGGCCGGCATCGAACATGTCGACGGGATTGAAATCAGCCTGGTAGCGCGACAGCGCGAGCGTCGCCGGCGCGCCGCTGCGTTGCGCCTCGAGGTACGCGGCAGCATCGAACGGCAGCAGCACCGGCACGGGACTTCGGGTAATGCCGGTGAAAAAGCGCGAGGAGATCGCGTTGAGCTGCACCAGTGCGGGCATCGCGCGCGGATCGTAGCGCGGCACCGAACGGCGGGGTGCGAAGATGAAGTCGCCCGCTATCTGGGGGCGGCTGTTGATCTCGACACGGAGTTGGTCGAGCGCCGCGCGCCAGTCGACGCGCAAGGCGGTGAGCGAGGGGCTGCGGAATTCATCCGCAGCAAGCGGCGCGGCAATGAGGAGCGACAGCGACGCAAGAAGAAGCGAGACGAAGCGGAAACTCTTCCTGCCCACTGCCTCGCCCCCCGGCGGTACTCGTTCCGATCCTCGATTGCTCGCTCAGTCCTTGGCGCGCTCGGCGTAGGAGCCGTCTTCAGTCATCACCACCACGCGGGTGCCGACCGTGATGTGCGGCGGCACGGTGGTGCGCACGCCGTTGGAGAGAACCGCGGGCTTGTAGGAGGAGGAGGCGGTCTGGCCCTTGGTCACGGGCTCGGTCTCGACCACCTCCAGCGTCACGCGCTGCGGCAAGGCGATCGCCACCGGGTTGGTGTCGTGCATGGACAGCTTGACCGTCATGCTCTCCTGGAGATATGCGGCGGCGTCGCCGACGACGTCCTTGGAGACCTGGACCTGGTCGTAGGTCTCAGGGTTCATGAAGTGGTAGCCGTCGCCATCCTCATAGAGGTAGGTGTAGTTGCGCTCTTCTATCGTGGCCTTTTCGACCTGATCGGTGGTCTTGTAGCGTTCGGAGATCTTTACCCCGTCCGAGATTCGGCGCATTTCGATCTGGCTGACCGGGGTGCCCTTGCCGGGATGGATGTTCTCGGCACTCACGACGACATAAAGTTTGCCGTCTTGCTCGATCACGTTGCCCTTGCGAATAGAACTGGCGATGACTCTCAAAGCTGTATTTCCTGCTTGCTTGCCCCGGCACCAGCCAGGACGTGGTCAAATTGATGGGGGACTTGGGGCCTCAAATCGGACTTCGGCGCCCGTTTCGGGCCGCAACATACTGATTTTGCCGTTGGATGCCAGCACTTTGCTGCTGGTTGGGGCAGTCGGTTAATGGCTGGGGACAAGCCGATCTCGCCGTTCTGGTCGCCCTCGCGGCACCTCGACCGTCGGCCGTTCCTGCAGGCCAGGGGCGCCGTGACCGGAGCTTTGCGGGGCTTTTTTGCCGAACAGGGCTTCGTGGAGGTCGAAACGTCGGTCCTGCAGGTCTCCCCGGGCAATGAGACCCATCTGCACGCCCCCCGGACCGAGATCATGCGGCCCGACGGCAGCCGGGCCAGCCGATACCTGCGGACCTCGCCGGAATTTGCCTGTAAGAAGCTGCTGGCGGCAGGCGAGACGCGGATTTTCGAGTTTGCTCGGGTGTTCCGGGACCGCGAGCGGGGCGACCTGCATCTGCCCGAATTCACCATGCTGGAATGGTACCGGGCAGGCGCTCCCTACGACACCATCATGGCCGATTGCGTCGTTGTGATCGCCCGTGCGGCGCAGGCGACCGGGATCGGGACCTTCTCCTTCCGCGGCCGGACTGCCGATCCCTTCGCCGAGCCGGAGCGCCTGACGGTGGCGGGCGCTTTCGAACGCTTCGCCGGCATCGACCTGCTGTCGACAATTTCGGGCGGCGAGGGTAACCGTGCCGCGCTCGCCGAGGCGGCGCGCGGCAAGGTGCGTGTGGCCGACGACGACACCTGGTCCGACATCTTCAGCAAGGTCCTGGTCGAGCATGTCGAGCCGCGTCTGGGGCAGGGGCGTTTGACCATTCTGTTTGAGTACCCATCTCCAGAGGCGGCGCTGGCGCGGGTGAAGGCGGGCGATCCGAGGGTCGCCGAGCGTTTCGAGGTCTATGCCTGCGGCGTCGAACTCGCCAACGGCTTTGGCGAACTGACCGATGCCGAGGAGCAGCGAAAACGCTTCACGGAATCGATGACGGAAAAGCAGCGCCGCTACGGCGAAGCCTATCCGCTCGACGAGGACTTTCTGGCTGCGGTGGCCGCAATGCCGGAGGCGAGTGGCATCGCACTCGGCTTCGACCGGCTGGTCATGCTGGCGAGCGGCGCAACACGAATTGATCAGGTGGTGTGGACACCGCCTGCGGATGAGAGATGACGAAGACGAATCTTGCACGCACTCTGCGTGAGCCTGCCGAGCTGGTGGCCGAGGGCCTGGCTCCCGCATCGGCGCTGCCGGCGCTCGAACGCGTTGCCGCGCGCTATGCCGTGGCGATCACGCCGGATCTGGTCGAGCTGATCGAGACGACCGATCTCGATGACCCCATCGCGCGGCAGTTCGTTCCGACCGCAGCCGAGCTGGACCTGACGCCGGGCGAGAACGCTGACCCGATCGGCGACCATCCGCATTCGCCGGTTCCCGGGATCGTGCACCGCTATCCCGACCGCGTGTTGTTCAAGCTCGTTCACGTCTGCGCGGTCTATTGCCGGTTCTGCTTCCGCCGCGAGATGGTGGGGCCCGGCAAGGAGAACGCGCTGTCGGACAGCGCCTATCGCGCGGCGATCGACTACATCCGCTCGCATGGCGAGATCTGGGAGGTGATCCTGACGGGCGGCGACCCCCTGATGCTGTCGCCGCGGCGGATGAGCGAGATCATGGCCGACCTCGCGGCAATCGATCACGTCAAGATCATCCGTCTTCACACCCGCGTACCCGTGGCCGATCCCGCGCGCGTCAGCGAGGAGATGATTGCGGCGCTGAAGGTCGAGGGAGCCATCACCTGGGTCGCGCTACATGCCAACCATGCGCGGGAGCTGACCGGAACGGCGCGCGCTGCCTGCGCGCGTCTCATCGACGCCGGCATTCCCATGGTGAGCCAGTCCGTACTTTTGCGCGGCGTCAATGACAACATCGCCGCTCTGTCGAATTTGATGCGAGCTTTCGTCGAATGCCGGATCAAGCCCTACTACCTGCATCACGGTGATCTCGCGCCCGGCACCGGGCATTTGCGAACGACGCTGGCCGAGGGACAGGATTTGATGCGGCAGTTGCGCGGGCGGGTGTCGGGGTTGTGTCAGCCTGACTACGTCATCGATATTCCCGGCGGCGCCGGCAAATCACCGGTCGGACCAAATTATGTGTCGGAGGCACGAAATATCGCGGACGATGCGCGTGAAGCGGGAGCCGAAACGCGCTATCGTATCGTGGATTATTGCGGCGATGTTCATCTCTATCCGCCCGAAAGATGAGCGGGGCTGAAATGCGAGCCGGTTGGAGAATGGAGAAGCGGACATGAAAAAGATCATGCTGGCAGCATCGCTCGTGGTCTTGCTCGGCGGCGCTGCGGTCGCACAGACAGGCGGCTCCAAGGGTTCGACATCCGGCGGCGGCCCGGGAACGGTGTTGCCGGCGCCCGTCGGCCACCGCCAGCCGCGCGCGGCCGATGTGCCGAGCGAGAAGAATCTGAGCAATCCGAGCACTCCCGCGAACAAGGAAGATGCGGAGCTCGATCGCAAGATCAAGAGCATCTGCCGCGGCTGCTGATTGCTTCACCTCTCCCCGGCGGGGCCCCCGGCGGGGAGAGGTAAGCAAGCCAACTTAGCCGCGTCATTTCTCAGGCCGACCGTTCGTGGCGCCCTGCGCGCTGGGTGTTGCGGCGGATCTCGACCGCGTCGGCGAGCTGCTCGAGCGCGGTTGCCGTGGTCGCCCAGTCGATGCAGCCGTCGGTGATGCTCTGCCCGTAAGTGAGCGGCTTGCCAGGCACCACGTCCTGACGGCCGGCGACGAGGTTGCTCTCGATCATCACACCCATGATGCGGCTCTCGCCGCCCGAGATCTGACCAGCGATATCGGCCATCACCAGCGGCTGGTTCTCCGGCTTCTTGCTCGAATTGGCATGGCTCGCATCGACCATCACCAGCGGCGCGACGCCGGATCTGGTCAATTCATTGCAGGCGGCCGCAACGCTTGCCGCATCGTAGTTCGGCTTGCTGCCGCCGCGCAGGATGACGTGGCAATCCTCGTTGCCGGCGGTCGAGGCGATCGCCGAACGGCCGAGCTTCGTCACCGCCATGAAGTGATGCGGATGCGAGGCCGACTTCACCGCGTCCGCTGCGATCCGCACATTGCCGTCGGTGCCGTTCTTGAAGCCGACCGGGCAGGACAGCCCCGAGGCCAGCTCGCGATGGATCTGGCTCTCGGTCGTCCGCGCACCGATCGCGGCCCAGGAGACGAGGTCTGCGATGTATTGCGGCGTCGTCATATCAAGGAATTCGGTGCCCGCGGGGAGGCCGAGATTGTTCACCGCCGACAGCACGTTGCGCGCCAGCCTCAGGCCCTTGTTGATGTCGAAGCTGCCGTCGAGATCGGGGTCGTTGATGAGGCCCTTCCAGCCGACCGTGGTCCGCGGCTTCTCGAAATAGACCCGCATGACGATCTCGAGCTGGTCGGCAAGGTCTTCGCGCAGGCGTGCAAGGCGCTCGGCGTAGTCGAGCGCCGCCTTGGGATCGTGCACCGAGCAGGGGCCGACCACGACCAGCAGGCGGTCGTCCTGGCCGCTCAGGATGGCGTGGATGGCGTTGCGGGCGGCCATCACCACGCGCGTTGCGGTGAGCGTGCGCGGAACCTCCCGCATCACCTCTTCCGGCGTGCTCAGTTCTTTCAGTTCACGGATACGAAGATCGTCGGTCGTGCTCAGCACGGCGGGCTCCTGTCTGTGTTGGAAACCTGCCGGCCAATAAAAAAGCCGCCAGGTCTGGCGGCTTGTTCGGACGTTTGCTGCAATGTGTCAGATTGAGCGCGATCCTCCCGCCGCCAGCGAGCTGTCGTAGCTAAAGTACCAAAAATAGCTGGTGGCGACGGTGATCATGGCAGGCCATATAGCGTGCCGCTGGCGGATTGTCACCCCCAAAAAAATGCGCGGGAGGCGATGATGCGTCTCAGGTGTTGCTCTTGCGCGCCGCCAGCGCCATGCCGGTCAGGGTGGCGCCACCGAACAGCAGGTTGATACCGACGAGCACGCCGATCGCCCATTCTGCCGAGCTCGGCAGTCCCGTGATCACCATGAACGAGATCGCGATGTCGATGAGGCCCGAGATCAGGAGCCATGACCAGCGGCTGCTCAGCTCGCGGCGGTGCTCCAGTGCGTACATGATAGTGGCAACGCCCTCGGCGAGGAAATAGGCGCCGAGCACGATGGTCAGCGTCAGCACGGCCTGCATCGGCCGGGCCAGCAGCAACATACCGGTGAGCACGGCCAACGCGGCCGAGATCAGCGACCACCAGAAGCCTGGCGTGCTGCGCGCCCAATAGGTCGCGATCAGTCCGCCGATACCGCTGATCAGGAACATCCAGCCGAGGAAGATCGTGGTCGCAAGACTCGCGAGCGGCGGAAGGATCAATGCGGCGACGCCGAGAACCACAAGGAGGATGCCTTCGAACAGGAAGGCCTTCCAATGCGCCTCGACCGCCTGGCTCATCGCGGATTGCAGCCGTGAAAATTCCTCAGGCGATGTCATGATGGCCTCGATCTCGAAAGCCGTTCCATGCGGTCCAATCTAGTAGGTGTGCACCGCGCTTGCCATCCCGCGCCTCAGCCACCGCCCTGCATTGAGGAAAAACCTTCACCACTCGTGCGAATGCGGTTGCGGCCGAGAATGTAGATCGCCGTTGTGACAATCAGAAGCGCGAGGCCGAGCAGGATCGAGACGAAACCAATCGGGATCAGCGCCAGCGTCAGGTTGCGTTCGGGGTTGATCAGCCAGTGGTGGATCGAGGTCAGCACGAAGGCGAGCCCGACAAAGCCGATGCCGCCGCCGGCAAGCAGCAGCGCCCACATCCGCCGCAACTGGCTGAGCCGTTCGCGTGCCACATCAGTCCGCGGCGCATGATGGCGCGCGACGCGCCGGACCAGGCGGATGGCGAAGGCAATCGAGCTGAAGCCGATCAGGAGGCTCGCCGCGCCCAGCCACATGCGAAGCGTCGGATCCAGGTCGGGCATTCTTTGCAGGGTCAGTAGCGGGAAATCGAAGGCCGAATGCAGCGCGAGCGGGCCGGCGAAGATCAACAGCCGGCTGGAAAAACGGGCCCAATCGCGATGGTGGCGGTTGGCGCCCAGTGCCGTGCCGGCGCGCGCGATCGTCAGGTAAGCGCCCGCAATGATGCCGAGCGCGCCGTGGAATGGCACAGTCAGCACGCTGCGCAGAGCGGCCAGCGAGCGCCACATCTCCGCGTGCTGGACCAGATAAGCGAGGTTCTCATAGGCGGCGAAGCCGAGGCCTACCGCGGCGCCATAGACCACGGTGTCCATCGGATTGGCAAAAGTCCGCCGCTTGGTCGAGGAGACCAGCACGATGGCGATCACCTTGACGGCCTCCTCAGGCAGCGCGACGCCGAAGATCGAATGCATGGCCAGCGCCGCCCAGGGGTCGTCGGGGGCGGCGACCATTTTGGCGAAGGGGGCGCGGGCGAGACCCAGCAGCGAAATGCTGGCCGCACCTAACAAGAACGCGGTCCAGACCTGGGTCGGCGGTCCGGGGCGCTCTTCGGCGGCAATGACAAGCCACAGCATTAGCAGCGCCGGGGCGACGGCGGCAGTTCCAAGGACAGTGGGGAGCGCTTCAATCAGGTACATCGGCGCCGAAGATAGGTTCCCTTGTTCCGCTTATCTACGTTCAACGATGCGACCATGTGTCATGCGCCTGCTGGCGGTGCGCTTAGCGCGCGCGACAGCTTCCGTTCATCGACGCCCGGACCAAGAATAGAAGCGCAATCAATTGCATGACAAAGAATGCTCGTCATCCATCGCAACAACAATGCGCCCGACATGGGATCGGGATTCGGCAAGCCAGATCAAGGACGTGCGTGGGTTTCTTCGCTTCCCGGCGCACTTGTCCTGACGGCAGCACCGCGGGGCATGCGCCGGCGGTAGTGGCCCAGTGATGGCCCGCCCTTTTCCGGCTCAGTGCGTGGTGATCGTCGGCGCGTCGGGGGCGACGTCGAAGGCGCCGAGATGGAACTCCTCGCCGGCCGACTCATGTGATTCGGAATGCTGCGCCAGCAGCGTGAACGCGGCCTGTGGGTATCGCTTCCAGATCTCGAGATCGCCGGCCGTGATGGTGAGCCAGCCGAACGTGTACATGTAGCGTCCGGGCTCGGTCACCCGGCCGACCCTGTCCCAGGTGATCTTACCAACTTTGATCTTATCAACTGTGATCTTGTCGACTGCCATTCGGTCCCCCGATCGCAAGTCTGCAAAATGACGTCCGGCCCGCGGCACGGACGCGCAAAGGCTGATCCGGCATTGGGGCCGCTATAGGGCGGCGAGGTCAGGCCGACTTCAGCAAGTGCGTGCGGACGATCAGGCGGTTGAGGTCGTCCCGGTTCTGCTTTTCGGCGAATTTGACCGCAAAGCCGTGGTCGAACTTGCGGATCACCCGCCCGACGCAGGCGCCGACCGCGAGCGCGGTTCCGAGCGGCGGATCGTACTCTGAGGACACCGCGACGCCGGCCGTCGAGACGTCGATGATGAAGCACGGGTGACTGCTGCCGTCGGCGAGAGTGAGGACGGTGTGCGAGACCTGCGGAACGAAACGCGCGTCACGCCGCAGCTCGCGAACGCTGGCATCCTTTTGCTTCTTCTCGAGCCAGGTCAGCTTCTCCGACATCCAGGCGCGCCGCGTCCGCGTCATCTCGAGCTCCATCAGGAAGCCCGCCTTCAACGTCGCGCTGATGGTGCACTGGAGTTCGCCGAAATCCTGGAAGTAGGAGGTCACGCGTTCGCCGACCTTGCCGACGACAGGCACGTCCACGATCATCCGGAAAGGCGAGACACGCTTGGTGCGGCAGGCGAAGCTGCGGAGCTTGCCTTCGCAATCGTACCAGCGGGGCAGCGAATAGCTGCCGCTCACCGCAAGGTCCACTGCTCGCTGTCTGAGGAACTCTGCGACGGACATGAACGCAAACCGGGGTTTTGGGGGATTTCCGTATTCCCACGGTAGCGGCCAAACTCTAAGCAAATGATACCAGCGTGCATGAGCAGGGGTAAATTTCCGGTTAACCCCAGGCGCCACTGAGCCACCGCGTGATCGCAGAGGTCGAATAGTCGCAGGCGAGGTCCGTGCCTACTCGAAGCAGCTTTCCAACTCAGGTGTTTCGGCGATGAGGAGCGGCGGCAGATTTGGCGCTCCCTAGCGGACTTTTGGTTCCTAGTGAGATCAAACACTTAGGGGATGGTGGGACAGAAAACGGTTCTACGGAATCGTTATCGTTTCTGACGCGACTGTCTCACTAGCGGCGCCCAAAAGGGCCAGCCGCGAGAGGGTAGAATCCGACATGACCGAGACTGCAAACGGTGGCCTCCCGGAGGCCGCCGCAAACCCCGTTCGCGCCGAGGGTAGCGGGCAGGACTTTAACGACGCGCTGATGAGTGGTGTCGATCCCTCGCGCCTCGCTGACATTATCGAGCACGGCGACGAGCCGCCGCCACACGAGAAAATTGCCGGATGGATCGAGTCTGACGAGCCCCCCTATTCCGAGCCGGGCGCCGGCCGGGAGGGGGAGCAAGGCGATAGGAACACCGTGGATGCGCCAGACGCGTCCCCCCGTTCCTGGGGCTTCGATGTCGAGGAAATCAACCGTGGCTACGCTGTGGCCATTTGGGGCGGCAAAACCGTAGTGGTGAATGAACAGACCGCCGGCCCGGTCAATGACCGGGTGCGGGTGATGTCGTTCGAGTCTCAGAATTCTTGGTTCGCGAACCGGTACACCGAAATCAAGGGATCGGATGGCAAGGTTCGGGCTGTCACCTGGGCACAGGCTTGGCAGCGGCATCCCGATCGCCGGCAGTATGAGGGCATTGAGTTTTTCCCCAATCCGGACGGCGCAAAAGGCACGCCGAACTATCTCAATTTCTGGCGCGGCTTCGAGGTGAGGCCCTCACCGGTCGGAAAGTACGACGTGTTTCGCGATCACCTGCTTACTAACGTGTGCAACGGCGATCCCGAGCTATTCAAATACGTTTTCGGTTGGATGGCGCACATCGTCCAGCGTCCGCGAGAGCGGCCCGGCACGGCACTCGTACTGATCGGCCGGCGCGGAACGGGCAAGAGCAAGGTCGGAGAGGTGCTAGGATCGTTGTTCCCGGCGCATTACTTCCAGGTCGATGACGCCCGATACATCACCGGTCAATTCAATGAGCATATGGCGAGTTGCTTGCTGTTGCAGGCCGAGGAAGCGATTTGGGCGGGCGACAAGGCGGCCGAGGGACGGCTCAAGGGCTTGATCACGAGCGAAATGCAGATGATTGAGTCCAAGGGTGTCAACGCGATTCGCATGCGCAACTTCGTTCGCGTGATCATGACATCCAACGAGAGTTGGGTTGTGCCTGCCGGCATGGACGAGCGCCGATTTGTTGTCCTCGACGTAAACCCTCGGTGCGCCCAGGATCACGAATATTTCGCCGAGATGGATGAGGAATTGAACAATGGCGGGCGCGAGCGGCTGCTTCACGACTTGCAGACGTTCGACCTGAGTCAGGTGAACCTTAGGCATCTCCCGCAAACACCGGCGCTTCTTGAGCAGAAGATTCGATCACTCGATACGATCGATGACTGGTGGTTCAATCGGCTTCACGAGGGTAGCGAGTGGCCGGATCGGATCGTGTGCGATGATCTCTATAGCGAATACCTTAAAGCCATCGGTGTTGGCCGCAAACGCGGCCCCGCCGAGTTTGGCAAGCGGCTCGCAAAGCTCATGCCCTATTTCCGCAAAATTCGACCTGCAATGGAAGTTGAACCCGGCGTGATGAAACGTTTATGGTGTTACGAGATGCCGTCGCTTGCGGAGTGTCGCGCCGCATTCGACGAATTGCTTGGCCAGCCCGTTTCCTGGCCGGCGTTTCCCTTGGGAGAGGGCGAGCGAGCGCAGCATTCAGGGTCGGATGATGTGCCTCCGGTCTAGGGTGTCCAAGGACGTCCAAGCTGTGGAAATTTCAAAATAGCCTAGAAAATAAGGCGTGCGTCCAAGGTGTCTAGGGAGTCTAGGTCGCGCGCGCGTAGGTGAAGCAAGCCGGTCTCAATCTTGAGGCCGGCTTTTGTTTTTACCTCAACCCTCTCAAAGTCCTTGGACTCCTTGGACACCCTAGACCAACCAGCAAAATTACAGCCGTTTCTCGCAGTCCAAGCGCCACACCCGGTGCTTGGACTGCTTGGACATGTCTACAGAGTATCCAATGGCCAAGTTGACTAAGGACCAAATTGAATTCGCCAAATCGATGACTATCAAGCAGCGTCACGTTTTGCGGGCGCTCGCGATCTATCCAAACGGATGGTTCATGAGCGCGAGCGAGCGGGCCGATCCCGAGTTGTACGAGCTGTTCAAGCACCGACTTGTGCAGTGCCATCACGTCTGTCCAAGCGGCGGCCTTCCGTCCTGGGGCGTCACTGAGTTTGGCAAGCGGATCGCGGAACGGCAGGCGAATGGCGCCTGCTAGGGCGGCGGGTCCTTCCCGGACCCCCTCCCACTACGGCCCAAGCGCGCCCCGAAAACTCGCCAGCCGCAAAAATTGAAACTTGGGTTGACACGGTTGACGCGGTTGTCAGCCCGCAAACTACGTAACCATCTGAAAGGAAAGAACTAATGGGGACAATTCTTGAAGCCCTTGCCGTGATCAAGGGCAAGGATGCGACCGGCGGCATGTTCGATTCCGTCGCTGCGAAAATCAATCGCATCGCGCGTGCGGCCAACGCGCTCAACCGCGATGTGCAAAAGCAACTCAGCATGGCGAGCCTCGCGGAGCGGCAGGTGAGCCGGCTGGAGCGCAGCGTGCACGCGATCGGACACGGCTCAAAGATGGCCGCCGCCGCCGGCGCGGCCTATGCCGGCGGGCGCGGCGTGAGCGCGCTTGCGCACGAGGCCGTCAAGGTGTCGGCCGATCGCAAGCACGAGGAAACCCGCATGGCGGCCTCGGGCATGACGGCGCACGAGATCGAGGAAGCCGAGAAGCTGTCCGCCGAGGTGTCGAAGAAATTCCCCTCGATCTCGCAAACCGAAATGATGCACATGGCGCGCAACGTGCGCTCGATGGTTGGCTCATTCGAGGAAGCCAGTCACGTCATTGAGCCGCTAGCGCGCTTGCGCGTCGTCGCGCTCGGCGCGCACCCCGAGAAATTCGCCGAGCTAAACGAGGATTTCGACAAGCTCGCGAAGGGTATGGAAATCAAGGGCGTGACGCAGGATCGCGCCAAGTTCGAGCACTACATCGACAACATGGCGAAAGCTATGAACGTGTTCGGCGACACGCTGCGGCCAACGGACTATTACGAGATGTTCAAATATGGTCGCGCTGCGACCAACGCCTTGGGCGACGAATTCATGCTCAAGACGGCGCCGACGTTGGCGCAAGAGTTGGGCGGCTCGTCGGCCGGTAAGGCGCTGTCGAGCTTCTACACCCAATTCGTCGGCGGCAAGATGTCGAACAAGGCACTTGAACAGTTGACGCAATATGGACTGATCACCGATCAGTCGAAGGTGATCAAGACATCAACGGGGAACGTCAAGGGCGTGCTGCCCGGCGCGATCATGGGGCAAGAGTATTTGCAGCCCGGCAAAACCGATCCCTACGCGTGGGTGAATAACGTTCTGATCCCGCAACTCGCTAAAAAGGGCGTCACAGATCCGGCGAAAATCCAGGAGGTGATTGCGGCGATGGCATCGCAGCAAACCACCGCACAAATGATGTCGATCTTTGCGACTCAGCAATCGCGCATCGAAAAGGATAAGCATCTCGTCGAGGGTGCGAAGGGCGGCGAGGCGGCCGAGTTGTTCCAAAAGAACGATCCCAAGGTGATCGCCAAGTCGATCGGCGCGCAACTCGACAACACGCTTTCGAACACCACGGCGCCGATGATGCCGATGGTCAACCAGGGCATGAATTGGCTTGCGAGCGGCCTTGCCTACACCGCCGAGCACGCCAAGACGCGGCCGGGCGACATCGTTGCGGGCGGCGGCTGGCTTGCGGCGATGGCGGGCGCGCTCGGCGTGGATAGCCTCGGCAAAACGGCAGAGTTCTTTACCGGCAAGGGCGGCAGTTTTGGCTTGAGCAAGGTTGTCGCAGCGATGGCGCCTATGCTCGCGCTCACGCAAATTGCCGACGCCGCGCTCGATGACGACGACATTAACCGGCTCAAGCGATATGAGGCCGGGCCACGCTATCGGCTCGATCAGCTTAGGGAGCTTGACGATAAGGACAAGGCCGCCGGCATCTACGGCGATCCCGAGTTCGAGGCTTACGTCAAGGCGCAAACGGCCGGCAAGCGCGCCGCGCTTGAAAGCGAGCTTGAGGGGTTCGGCTATAACCCAGCCGTGACGCAAGGCCGCTACGGCGGGCAGGGCGCGCCAAACTGGACGATCGACGACATCCGCAAGGCGACGGGCATCAGCGGCAACAGCGAGCCGGTCAAGGCCGAGGTTGTCGGCGAGGCAACGCTTAAAACCGAGGTGACGGTTTCGCCGTCGCCGGACTTCCTCGCACAGGTGCGTCAGACCGTGCAAAACGGCATCAACGCATTCCGATCGAGTGGCGGCGCGGCAACGGGCTCGACGGGATCGACGGGGCGATCAATGCCGGAAGCCACCGCGCCCATGTAGCTTCACGACAAACCAACTTCACCACAGGCACACGTAACGCCCGCCGAAAACCGGCGGGCTTTTTCATTCGAGGAAATCTGATGCCAATCAAACACACTCACCAGTCGGCGAGCGCCGATAGCACTGACGCCGGCGTCATTCAGCCGTCGCACTGGAATGCCGATCACAACCTTGAGGGCATGCTGGCCTTGCTCGACGTGGCGGCGCCGACGCCGAACGTTGTCTTTACGCTCAATGGTTCGGCGCAACTGCAACTGTTGCCCTATAGCTCGTTCGCCCCGAGCTTTTCGCCGGCGTTCACCGGAGTGCCGACGGCGCCGACGCCGGCGGCCGGCGTCAACACGACGCAAATTGCGACAATGGAGGCGCTGCAAACCGCGATCGCGAACCTTGTCGCCAGCGCGCCGGGCACGCTCGACACGTTGAACGAGATCGCAACTGCGCTCGGCGATGATCCGAATTTTTCGGCGACGATCACGGCGTCACTCGGCAATCGTCTGCGCATCGACGCGGCGCAAGGTCTCACGTCCGGGCAGCAGGCGCAGGGCCGGTCAAACCTCGGCCTCGGCACGGTCGCAACGCTCAACGTCGGCACCGGCGCCAACAACATTGTGCAGCTTGACGGATCGAGCAAGTTGCCGGCCGTCGATGGTTCGCAGTTGACCGGGATCAATTTCACCGGCGCGCTGCGCTATGACATCGTGCAGGGGCTCACGGCGCCGCAGACGAGCCAAGCCCGGCAAAACATCGGCATGACCGACGGGCAGTTGCCGGCGACGGCGACGAATGACAGTGCCTTGGCCGGCAAGGTCGGCGAGTGCATCACTAACTCGGCGTCGGTCAGTACCATGACGAGCGGCACGGTGTTTAACTTTTGCTCGATCGTGTTGACGCCGGGCGATTGGGATGTTTCGGCCAAGGTGTTGCTGACGGGTGCGCCGTGGACGGTGCAGACGTGCCAATGTGGCGTTAACACGGTGTCTGCCACTCTGCCGGGAGCTATCGGCCTACTCGACGCGTTTGTTGGGCCGTTTGAGCAATATTACAACCTTGGTCTGACGGTCCCGCCTTATCGCTTCTCTGTTTCTGCAAACACGACGCTTTACCTCGTCGGCAACGTGACATGGAACGCGGGCAGCGGCTCCATGGCCGGGCGCATTCAGGCGCGGCGGATGCGGTGATGCGTCTCCTCGCTCTTGCGGCGGGCGTGGATTATTTCGTACGAAACAATTTCCAGCGCTCGCGCATGAGCCGAAAACTAGCGCATTATGCGCTATCTTGCGCGAGTCTGAGAAATCAGGAATGGTTGCTGCGGGTGTAGAAGCCCGGACTCGAACAGCACCGTTTCCAAAACTTGCTGCGGTTTTCCGCCCTTGGTAGGCGGATCAACTTGGCCGCCTTTGGCCGGGAGGGCCGCGCTATGTCCAGAGCGAAAGCTTAAAAGCGCGTCCACCTGTTTCGAGCAGGTTTCTACCTCCCGGCTGCCGGCCCGATGCCGGCTGTAGAAGCCAACTCGAAAGGTTTTTTCTATGACTAAGCACCGCGCGTCCAGCGTTTCTGCTGGCTCATCCGATCCGCCTCACGAGGATATCCTTCGCGTGGTAAGGGCGCTCGCAAAGAGGCGCGCGCGCGCAGATCACGCGAGGCTACGGGTGCATGCCGGTTTATTTCGTAACGAGGACACAGGCGAGACGGCGCCGGCGTTTCTCATCAGTCGATCGTCGATCGGCTGATCGTATGACCATTGGGCGCGATAACAAAACCGCGCCCAATTCAGTATTGTGATCAATGCCTTACGCCCATAGTGCCGGTGCGCTTCGAAACCCGTGTCGATATTGGGCGCAATTTCATAAATTGTTTTTATCTGCAAAAACAGACACTTAACGCCTATTTCCGGCTCCGGTTTGTCCGGGGGTTTCTGTACACCTACGTTTGGATTTGGTTTGGTGCTCCAACAATCGAATTGGTGTCAGTAAGCGCCATCCCGAAATCTGGAGTTTCAATGAGGCAGGTCGATATCGAGCGACTTCTGCAATGGACGTTCTGTGAGCAGATGTCGAAACGGGCCGCGCGCCAAGGCGGAATGCCGAGCGCGTGGGGCATTGTGGAGCGGCAGCTTCGTTTGGGCTGTCGCGTTCAAAGCAGTCCAGCCGGAGCAGGCATGGGCGACGTTCTGTCGTTTCCGGAAGCCGATGCTCTGGTTGTCGCTGGCGAGGTTAAAAGGCTTCGCGCAAACGTTGTTGTCGATTGGTCGGCCTCAAAGGAATCTCTGCTTGGCGATCTCGCCAGCCTCGCACCGGGCGAGCAACTTCTCTCGTTCAACGAGATCGATTTGGTTGTCGAGCACGCGCAGTGTGGGATTCCTCCAATTTGGAAGGTCGGATCGCCAAAGGCGGGGCCGAAAATACTTGCGAATGGCAGACCTGCCGTCTCGGGCAATAGGTACGGAAAGGACCTGTACACCGCAGGATCACACTGCCCACTGCAATGGGCGCCCACGATCGAGGGCGTCGCACTGGTCAGGGCACGTTACGCGGTTTGGCACTCGGCGCTGACGCGGCTCGCGGCCTCACTTCACGGAAAACTCAAAAACATCGCAGTCATGCCGCCCATCGCGCCGGCGGCACCTTGGAACACAGCGGCTTAATCGAGCCGCTGAATATCGCTTGGCCTCGCGCCAAGCTCCATCAACCTCACACTCACCGGAGATCACTATGTTTTCACGACAGGACGTTTGCGCCCTGACGGGCATTCCCGTCGCGCGCTTCAAGAGCTTGGCTCGGCGGGATCAACTGCCCACCGCTTACGTGCCGCCAGCGGGCGCGTCTGAGGAGATTCAGGATCACGCGAAAGAACGTGGCTGGAATTGGTTCTCACCCATCGACGTTCTTCTCATTGCCGTCCAAGAGCGCTTGATGATGCAGATCGGATATGCCGAGGGTTTTGCCGCCGATACTGCGGCCAAGGTCGTCACCAACAACGCGGGCGATATCGGCCGCATTTTCTGGTTGGCGTCGAAAACGATCGGCGAGCCTTCCCCGCACGATCTTTGGGTCGGTTATCTCGGATACACCGATCGACTCGGCGGAAGCCATGGTGGCCGCAACCTCAGCGGTTCACTCGCCACGATCGTTGCCGAGCAGATCAATTCGGACACTCCCGAGGCGCAGCCGGCGCGCGTCGTTCTGGTCAATGTTTCCGCTGTTCTTCGGGATATTCGCAATAGCGCGACTCGCTTGAACGTCACGTTTCCGGTGCCGGCGGATTGGCAGTGACTGTGAAGGCAGGCTTCCGGCATTGCCCGGAGGGCCTTGAACAGCAAATCGCAACAATTCTCGCGCTGGTCGCCTCTGGCGAGCGAATAACAATCGCGAACGCCGCTAAGCGCACCGGAATCCCGGCCGACACCATCACGATCATCCTGGCGATCTACTATGCGGTTACGGATGAAGTGCTGAAACTGGTCGATCCCGTGGGCCAGTCGCGCCACTAGGACATCATCATCATGATCAGAACTGACAAACCGCGCCGGCGCTCGCCGGCCGCGAACACCGCCGTGCGCAACACGCACGGCGCACCATTCCAGCCCGGCGCGGCAGCCGTGCGATTGGCGAGCGAGGATGTTGCCGCCCGATTCGCGTCGAGCACCTACAACCCAAAAACGCGAACGGTTATCGCCGTCTTGTCCGTCGGCGCGCGCGTTCCGAGGTTTGGGGCCTTTGAGGAACTATCGATCGCAACGGATGCGATCGACCTTCGCCGTGTGGCGCTCGGGCAGGTTCGCTTGCTCGACAGCCACGATCGATCCTCGGTCGATGCCATTTTGGGCGTCGTCACCGACGCATGGATCGAGGGCGGCAAACTACTTGGCCGCATCCAATTTTCTGAAACCGACGCCGGTCGCAATGCCGAGGGCATGGTCGCGCGCGGCGAGGTTTCGGCGATTTCGGTCGGCTACCGCGTCAACGTTTGGACGCGGGTCGGCATCGAAAACGATGTCGAAATCTGGCGCGCGGACGAATGGGAATTGCTGGAAGCATCCCTTGTGTCCGTTCCCGCCGACGCTGATGCGCTGATCCGTTCGGCGCAAACCACTCTCAACACACACCTGAAAGGAAATCAGATGGATCAGGATGAAGTGATCGAAAATTCGAACAACGAAGATACTCGCGAGCGCAGCGCGCGCTCGCCGCAGAACGATGGCGCGCGGCAGGCGATGTCCGATCGCGAGGTTCGCGAGGCTTACGACATCGCGGAGCGCGCCGGCATCCCGCTCGATTTCGTGCGGCAGCACGTCGACTCCGGCACCACCATGGCTGATTTCCGCAACCGTGTATTTGAACGCCTCGCGGACAACGCCAACCGGACTCGCACCAACTCGGCGCGCGGCGACGAAACGTTTGAGAATCCGGACTTTCTGAGCCGGTCGATCGTCGATGCCCTCTATTCCAAGATGACTGGCAATGCCCCGACGGGCGCGGCTGTCGAGATGGCTGGGCGCTCGATGTTGGAGATGGGCGCCATGATCCTGCAGTCGCGCGGCGAGCGCGTGTCCTGGGCCAATCGCGTCACTCTTGCCGATCGCATTCTGAGCCGGTCGATGAACTCGACTTCCGATTTCCCAAACCTGCTCACGCTCGCCGGCAATCGCGTGTTGGCCGACGCATATCAGATCGCGCAGACTCCGTTGAAACAACTTGCCCGTCGGCGAACCGCTGTTGACTTCCGACCCGTCTCGCTCCTGCGGCTCAGTGAGGCACCGCGCCTTGAGAAGGTTCTCCAGAATGGCGAGGTCAAGCACGGCTCTCGGGTTGAGGCCAAGGAAGGCTTTGCGGTCGATACCTACGCGAAAATCTTCGCGATCACGCGGCAGGCGATCATCAATGATAACCTCGGCGCATTCGGCGAAACGGCGGGCGATTTCGGTCGCGCCGCCGCATCGACGGAGGCTGATCTTATCGCCGGCTTGCTGCTGGCGAACGGCGGCGACGGCGCGGATTTGAATGACGGCAATCCCGTCTACAGCACCGCGCGCGGCAACAAGGCGGCGGCCGGTGCTGCGATCACCGTCGCTTCGCTCGGCGCCGGTCGCAAGGTCTTGCGTGACGCCACGGACATCGACGGCATCACGCCGCTTAACGTGACGCCTCGCCATCTCGTCGTCGGCAGCGCAAAGGAAACTGAGGCCGAGCAGGTGCTGCATGAGCTTTCGGCGGTGCAGGTTGATGAGGTGAACCCCTTTGCGGGCAAGCTCACCCTGCACGTCGAGCCCCGGTTGACCGGCAACTCTTGGCGCCTCTTTGCCGATCCGGGCCAGTTGGCGACGCTCGTCATTGCGTATCTCGCCGGCCGCGAAGGCCCGCAGATCGACCTGCAACAGGGTTGGGACGTGCTCGGCGTCGAATTCCGCGCCGTGCTCGACTTCGGTTGCGCAATGCAGGATTGGCGCGGCACGTACCTGAATCCGGGCGCGTAAAGCCAGCGCATCATGTGCGGAGCCGCCCTAGGGCGGCCCCGCAACACCGTGAGTGGGCATCTCCTTGTAGGGCGAGCGGCCACGTCCTCGCCGAAAGCGATCCTCCCCGCCCACTCGCGGCTCCGCACGTCGGGGCCAAGGATCGTTGTGGCCGCATTAATTTTTCCGGGTTGGATCATGCTCGACGAGAAAACTTCCGCGCGCCGCAGCAGCACGTTGCCGCTGTCGTTGCCGCCGCGAGGCTTGTCGCGTCTTCAAGCCGCTGAATACATCGGAGTTAGCCCCTCGACGTTCGATAAAATGGTCGCCGCCGGCGAGATGCCTTCCCCTAAGAGGATCGGCGCCCGGACCATTTGGGATCGCAAGGCGCTTGACTGCGCTTTCGACGCATTCGACGATGGTGGGGCAAATCCATGGGATTGAATCCGGCTTCAAACATGCGTGTGCCGCTCAAATACATTTGCGAGGATGTCGATCGGCACGGCAACGTGCGGTGCTACGTCCGCGCGCCCGGAAAGCGCAAGGTTCGCATTCGCGCTCTGCCGGGCACTCCCGAATTCATGGACGAATATCAAGCGGCGATCGCAACCGCCGCCGAGGCGCCGCTGCGGCAGGCTGACGAGGCAAAGAAGGGATCGTTTCGCTATCTCTGCATCCGTTACTATGCGAGCGCTGCTTACAAGGCGTTGGACATCAGCACGCGCAATTGGCAGCGTCGGGCGCTCGACGAGATCGCGTTGGAGCATGGGGCGAAGCCTGTTGCGATGATGCAGTCCCGGCATGTCCGTCGGATGCGTGATGCGAAGGCCGCGACGCCGGCCGCCGCGAATCAATTGGTGAAGGCGTTGCGGGCGTTGTTTTCTTGGGCGAATGAGGCCGAGGAAACGATGGCCAATCCGACGATGGGAGTCAAAAAGCTGAAATACCGGTCGGATGGACACCACACTTGGACCGATGAGGAAATTCAGAAATATTACGAGCGGCACCCACTCGGGACGAAGGCGCGGCTCGCGCTCGATTTGCTGCGCTATACGACGGGCCGGCGCGAGGATGCACCGCGCCTCGGCCGGCAACATATGCGCGACGGCCGAGTCCGCTTCCGCCAGGCAAAGAACGAGCACCGCAACCCGATCGACATCGATATCCCGCTGCACCCGGCCTTGGCCGAGAGCATCGCGGAGGCGAAGGTCGGAACCAACATGACGTTCCTGCTCACTGAATTCGGCAAGCCGTTCACGGCGAATGGATTTGGGAACAAGTTCAAGGATTGGTGCCGGCAAGCCGATCTGCCGCATTGCTCGGCGCATGGCATCCGCAAGGCCACCTCGACCGAGCTTGCCGAGGCCGGCGCCACGCCGCACGAGATCATGGCGATCACCGGCCACCAAAGCTTGAAAGAGGTTGAGCGCTACACCAAGGCGGCGAGCCGAAAGAAAACGGCCAACGCCGCTATGGCGAAGTTGCAGGCATGACGGGGCGGACCCTTAAGCGGTCCGAAACCAGAACGTTGACTGTCCCACCTGAAACAGGAGTGGGACAAAAGCAGGAAATTTCGCTGCAATTACAACGGCGATTTTCGCTAATGGCGCTCCCTAGCGGAATCGAACCGCTCTCTCCACCGTGAAAGGGTGGCGTCCTGACCGATAGACGAAGGGAGCAAACGCAGGGCCCCGCCGCTTTCCGCGGCACGGCCGCTGGCCGGCCGAGCAGTGCCCGGCGGCTTGCAGCGGGCGAACGTATAGTGGCCTTTGCGCTCCCGGGCAAGCCATTCGGGAACGGACTTTTGGCTCCAGTGGACGGCGCCGGCTCCGGGATCATCCGGAGGCGATTTCAACGGTTTGTTAGGGTTCCCTGCGTAGCGCTGGACAGGGGAGATTTTTCGCCAATGCCACCGCCGAAGAAGCGCGCAGCCCGCAAGCTGCTGTCGCGGCACGCCTGGATCACGCTCGACGGCGGCTTCGCCGCGCGGCATTGCCTGGTCCAGGACATTTCGGATACGGGCGCCAAGATCACACTGGACGAGGACGCGAGCCAGCTTCCGGGCGTGATCCGAATGGCCTTCGCACGCGACGCGCGCACCGGGCGGAGCTGCCAGGTGGTGTGGCGCCGCGGCAAGTCGGCCGGCGTCAAGTTCATCTGATCACGGACGCGGACGCCGATGGCGCGCAGCGCCGGTCCGGGCTACAAGGCGGTGATGCGCACGCCGCTCCTCATCCTGATCTCGTTGCTGGTCACGTCCGCGACTGCGGCTGAGAGCTTGCGCCTGCCGCCTGCCGAGCGGCCGCAGGCGGGCAAGGAGACCGGCAAGGCGCTGCCGCTCGCGGGCACGGCCGGGACGGCGAGGACAGGATCCTGCGCCTCCTACGGCCCGCGCTTCGTCCTGGTCGAGGGCACCGGCACCTGCGTCAAGATTGGCGGCGCGATCAGCATCGACACCACCATCCGGCGCTGATGTGCCATGCCTGCGGATCTGATACGGCTCGACATCATCGTCCCCGTGCTGATGTATTGCGCGCTTTTGCTGTGGGTCGGCCGCGGCCTCAGCTGGACCGCGCGCCTCGCCACCGCCGCGGTGACTCTGTTGCTGATCATCTGCGTGGTTGTGGTCGAGCGCGGCTGGCGCTAGGGGCCCCAAAACAAAAACCGCGAAAACAACCCCATGCACAGTAGCCAAGCCACGGCAAATGCTTATGGTTTTCAGAATTATGATTTTGCGAAATCGAGCTTGAGGCGTCGGGCAAAACAGGGGTATGATGCCATCGTCGAAAGATGCGGCCGATCGGTCGCGCGGCTTGCTCCGACGACGGTTCCTCGCGCGATCGTCGCAGCTTGCGCCGCGCCGGCGCTCACGACATCGGCGGTGCGACGAATTGCGCAAATCCGGGCCGTTTGCCGAGCTCGGCGAACCAGCGGGTGAGGTGCGGCTGCGCCGGCCGGCTGATGCCTTCGACGCCGAGCCAGCGCCGCGCATAGGACCCGATCGCGATGTCCGCCAGGGTGAACTGTTCGCCCTCGACGAAGCGGCGGGTGGCGAGCAGGCGGTCGGCGATGGCCCAGACCTCGGCCGCGGCATCGGCATCGCGCTGCACCTGGATCATGTCGCGCTCGGCGGGCGCCGTGCGCACGATGCCCCAGAACACCGGGCGGTCGACAGGCTGCACCGTCGACAGCGTCCAGTCGAGCCAGCGGTCGACCGAGGCGCGCTGCTTCGGCGCCTCCGGATAGATCGGCGTGCCGCGCCCATGCGCGAGGCAGAGATAGCGCATGATCGAATTGGACTCCCAAAGCATGAAGTCGCCCTCGACCAGCGTCGGGATCCGCGCATTGGGGTTCATCGCGAGATACGCGGCCTCGCGGGTCTTGCCGTATTGCATGCCGGCATCGATCCGCTCGTAAGCAAGGCCAAGCTCGGTGAGGCACCACAGCACCTTCTGCACGTTGACCGAATTGGCGCGGCCCCAAATCGTCAGCTTGGTGTCAGGCATGAAGCGTCTCCCGCGGCATTGTTCGGTGTCGAAATCCACCTTGCTACGGGTGATAGCGGAACTCGGCGCTCGGAGCGATGCGCGATTGCGGCGCGTCCCTCATGCAAAAAGCTCCGTACGCGACGGAGCTTTCATTGCAAAGTTCGATCTGACGCTCAGCGGCCGAAGAACAGCCACAAGAGAATGATCACCGGGATCGGCACGCCAAGCAGCCACAGCAACAGCCCTCTCGCCATCGCATCCTCCTCCAATCGCATCACTGGAGGGTGAACGCCCGCCGCGAGCGCTTGTTCCGGCGCGCAAGCTTACCAGTGGCCGGTGTTGGGCATCGATGCCCACGGCTCCAGCGGCGGCTTCGGCTCGCCCTTCTGCAGCAGCTCGATCGAATGCAGGTCCGGCGACCGGACGAAAGCCATGTTGCCGTCGCGCGGGGGACGGTTGATGGTGACGCCGGCCTTCATCAGCTTCTCGCAGGTGGCGTAGATGTCGTCGACCTCATAGGCGAGATGGCCAAAGAAGCGATCCTCGCCGTACGTCTCCTCGTCCCAATTGTAGGTGAGCTCGACCAGCGGCGCCCCCCGCGTCGGCGGCTGCTGCTTCAGCGCCTCCAGATCGTCCGCCGAGCACAGGAACACCAGCGTGAACCGCCCCTTCTCGTTCTCGATCCGCCGCACCTCCTTCAAGCCCAGCGCATCCTGGTAGAACTTCAGCGCGACATCGAGATTGCGCACGCGCAGCATGGTGTGGAGGTATCGCATGGTTATTGCTCCCTTGGATTGACGGAGGGTTTTGCTTTGGGCCGGGACGGCGGGAGGAGAGATAGCAGGAAAGTAGGGGGAGCGGCAGGGGCAGAAAAGCCTCGCAAAAATGATTGTCTGCCAATGTACCTCGAAGCTGAGGGGCAAAGCCGCTACTACTAACGGCGAATTCTTTCGTTTCGCCCCGCACGCATACCTTTCCACTTATTGCATCTACATGGCCGGAGTTTTTGAACGGAAGCACGACACTATCGACTCGATAGCGCGGTGAACCAGCGCAGCATTCGCCGCGACGAATGCCCGGAAACGAGATTCATTCGCCGTGACTTGGTTCAAACGATACATCGTGGGCTGCTCTGATCGCGGTGCAGGGCAGGGCGGGATGAGCCTCCGGCGCCGAGATCGTTGACGCCCATGAACGGAGAGCGGCGCAATTCGGACGCGGAGTCCCGAGAGTCCCGCGAGGTCGTATGAGACGGTTTCTTGTTTTCGTCCTGATATTCCCGCTGATACTGACGCTGATTCTGAGCGCACTCTCTTTCTACGAGGACACCTCGGTTGCCGACATGCAGGTCATGCCGGGCATGATCTGGAGAGGATATCTGATCGGCATCGTTCCGGCGCTTGTAACTGCGCTCGTGGACTGGTTGCTCAGGCGGCACCATCTCTCCCGCATTCTTCCGACAGCGCTGTCCGGGTACGCGCTTGCGGCTGGCGCGGGGCTCCTGATGCGCGATGTCAGCGTGTTTGAGGCCTTGCGGTTCGGCTTTATCGGCGCAGTTCCGGCTGCAATGTGCTCGGTGTTCTCGGGCAAGCAGAGGCTGGATGACGTCGCGGGCAATTACGCCGACAGTGCACTCAACTCAAACTGCAATTAGGCGAGTTTCCAACACTGTCACCGTAATTCGGAGATCGATGACGTGATCGCAACGACAGTCGCCGGTCTACAGCTGGCGGCCGAGCGCCAGCCGCGGGCCGAGTGGCGCAATCGCGAGCTGGCGGCCGAGCGCTTTCAGGCGTCCACGGAAACCTGCTGAAATGAGGAGACCGCCGAGGCGGCCTCTCACTGGCACCTCATACCTGTGCATGTCTCACTGTTATTTACCCCACAAGGATACGTCACCTGCTGGCACCGCGACGATTGTTGCGGTGCGGGCTTGGGTGAGTCGGGAATCTTGGGGGCGTTCCGGACGCCGAGGGCTTGGGTGTGGCTGATTGGGCGACATCTCGTCTGACCTGCAAAGGTTCATCTGAAACCAGGTGATCGATGGGGATACTGTCAGGTCGAGAGGTAACGTGTATCGCCTTCAACATGGTGGCCGGGGGAGCGGTGTGGCCGGGGGAGCGGTAGCTCGTACGGAACTATCGGACGTGCAACTCATTGAGCCGGTTGTTCATGTCAAGGACCGCCCTGTGAACCACATCGCCATTATCTTGATCTTACTCGTTGGCGGCTCTTCGCTCGCCTTGGCGCAGAGTGCGGGTGAATCGAGCAGTGGCGGAACTGCGGCCACCAGTTCCACAGGTTATGCGGGCGGCACCCTATCGACTGGGCATGCCATAAGCGGCACTGCTGGCTCCTCCGGTCCCAACGTCGGCAATGCGCTCAGCCATGCATCGACTGGCGGCGACGTGGATGCTTCCTCGGTTACTCAGGCTCCAACCTCGCACGATAACGCGGTAGATACGCCCGCCGCCCATCGCGCCATAGACAACTTGGGCAACACCGATGTCGGCATTCTCAAGAAGTAAGACCATGCCGCAATTGCCGCGGCTGGAGCTGAAGCCCGAAAACCGTTGCCTCGTGCCCTTTCAGCAGCTTCGCCGAATACGCGCCTGAGCGAGGCCGGATTGGCACAGTTGGTCGCGCGACGATGACCTAACCTCCCAAAGCCAGTTCGCCTGCGGTTACGCGGAATAGCTGGACAATAACAGTAGAGTTGCGCACTGGAGAAGCCGCCGTCCTGCTCGAAGCTAGATCATCCGCTCCTTGGTGACCCGCAAGCTGCGAACATAATAGCCCTGTCGCTGAACGGCTGACTTGATTTCATCGCTGACTTTGACAACTCTTATTCTGCTCTTGCGCCACTTACTCCGAGAGCAAACGACGGGTATTGCAGAGCCGTTGCTCAGAACAAGCAAGTCCCGCTTGCCATTGCGATAGACATCAAACACTTTTCGCCCCCGCTGATCGGATCGAAGTAAACACGAAATATGTTTCAGTCATTCTGATCGCGCAGCTTACTACCTCGAATGGCTGTGCGGGTTGTAAATGTGCAACGCTCCGCGACTTCTGCATCACCGAGCACGCAACGAAGCGACGGTAATGCGTTCAACTTCGTTGCCGCCAAGCCGGGCGGGCTGGTTCCTGGTAAATGGCGTCGAAGTGCGAAAACACGTCTTATTTGGCTGCTTAGCCGAGTTGTTCGTCAATGGCGGTACGAGGAACCCTGATCCTTTTCCTGCGTTTAGGCGTCATCCAGATCGAAGGAGCGCGTTATGGATCGCGAGCATGTGAAAGGTGTCGCCGATAAGGCCAAGGGCACCATTAAGGAAGGCGCCGGCAAGCTGAGCGGCGACAAGGACCTTCAAACGGAAGGCAAGGCGGACAAGGCGAAAGGCGCTGTGCACAAGGCCGCAGGTGACGTTAAGGATGCGGCGAGAGACGCAGCGGACGCCATGAAGAAGTGAGTTCCGCTCACTATCTAGGTTTTAGCACTCGCCGCTCCTTCCGGGCGGCGTTTTTGTTTGTGCTTCCGGAAGGAAAGCCCGCGGGCCATGCAGCGGCCATGAGAACCTGAGCACATCATCCACCAACTGGCCGTTGCGGCACCTTCGCCTCATTCCAGGCTTTGTTCTCTGGAGGGGGCTTTCGGAACTCTTGCAGTCCGCACGAGTTACAGAGCCGCCGACAGGATGGAGCTCTCTTGATCGCGTCGGTCGGCAGCATTTGAACAGAGAGAGGCGACAATGAAGGCACCACTTCTTGCTGGCGCATTAATCATCGGATGCACCGCCCCAGCACTGGCCGATGAGTACTATGTCGTGCAAGGTCCGAGCCGCCAATGCACGGTTACCACCACACGCCCGGCGGACAAGGAGGTCGTAACACAGATCGGTCCGATGGCTTTCAAGAGCCGCGTGGAAGCCGAAGATCGCATCAAGCAGACCAAAGTCTGCGAGGAAGGGACAGTCGGTAGTAGCAGCGGCACGACCGTCATCAAAGAGAAGTAATCGACAGCTCGTTCCCGATCGAGTCTGGCGTCGAAAAAGTCGCGCCCATTTGCTGTCGGCGCGACTTTTTATGTTTTCCAGACCACCAACTGACCCCAGATCTCGAGGACCGCGGTGATCTTCGCGGTTATCGATTTCGGGGCTGTGTCGCCGTATCCGACAGTCGCCACGCCTTCGGACGCCATCCGACTGCCGGCTCGCCCAATTCCCGCTTTACGCCGCATCCCGAAGTTTGCCGGCCGACATGGTCAAACGGCCGGCAGTTGAACCCCGCCAGCGATGGGGTCGACTAAACGCCATGGCCGCATTCTTCGCAGATCTCCTGTTCGATCTCGTCAGATGCCTCGTCGGTAGCTGGCTGAGGCAGGCTGCGGTCGCCGTTTGCGCCTGGCTCGATACGAAGATTCACGGCCGCGCTGCACGCTTTGTCGTGGGCGTCCTGCTCGGGATCGCCGCCTATTTCTTCATCCCTGTTGTCGCCGGGCTGTTGGGTCTCTGATGCCCTCCATGAAGACGAACCTCGTCATCGCACTGGCCGTCGGGGCGCTCATTTCGGCGCTGCTCCTCGCCATCGAGCCGCTGACCGACTTCGCTTATCTTTCGCTGGAGTGGCCTGGCATCACCGCCGCATATTTCTTCTGGGGAGCGATCGGCGGACCCACCTTCCTCGGCATTGCCATGTCGTGGCTCGTGAATGCGCTCATCTACGGTCTGGGTGCTTTCGTCATTCTCAACGTTATTAAGGTGCTGAGGGAAGCATGAAGCGGTGGCTTCAAAGGTTAGGCAAGGTTGCGAGGGTTGCAGCGATTGGCGGCACCGTCGCCTGGCTTGTGCCTTTGACGAGCTCTCCTCAAGCGCCCGATGCAGCGCATCCCGAGCGTTACGCGCACCGGCACGAGGTCAGGTATGTGAGCGAGGGGATGGAATTGACTCTCCGAATTCTGCTCGGCTCGTCCTTCACCCTGGCCATGCTGGCGTTTGGATGCCACTTCGCGACCAGGGACATGCAAGACGACGCTAGCTAGGCAGGCGTGTCGCCGAAGAGGACTAAGCTGCTTCGTTGTTGCAATTCAGCCCGGCGCGAACCACGCCAGACCGCGAATATCGGGATGTCAGGATGAGACTGATCGGCGTCAGCGCCTGTTGACCGTGTCCAGTCCCTCACGCCGTCTTCTCGCCACCCTTCGCGACGATCTCGACCTCGAAATAGCCCATGTCGCGCAGCTCGGCGGCCTTCTTCTCGGCCGCTTCCCTGGTATCCCGTTTCAAAATAATCTGCCCGGCACCGTCGCGGGCGCAAACGAAATAAGGCATTTTCGATTCCCAATTTCGTTTGCATACACACGGACTCGGGTCCCTGCAATCATGCGGGTCACTCGTCCAGCCCGGCCTCTTGCCGCATCTTGTCGATCAGCTCCGAGGCCTTGGCCTTGGTCAGCTCGCGCTCGGGCGGCTTTACGTGCGCCTGCTCGGCGAGGGTCTTGAGATAGGATTCCTGGGCTCCCGTCATCGGGTCGCCTCCGGAAACCCAGTCCTTCGGTTCCTTCCGGGTGTTGTCCGCCATCGCAAATCTCCGCTTTTCCGTAGAACGTCGGACTGGACTTGTCGTTCCGTTTTTGTTCTCATTGGGCCATATTCAAATCGTGAGGCTGAACATGCCGGACCTGGATTTTGTCAGGCGGGAGATCGAACGGATGCGCATCCAAATCGGCAGGCAGAGGAAGGAGATCCTCCAGCTGCAGCGGGCGGGCATCGGGACGGCTTCGGCCGAAGCGCTGCTGTCGCGGATGGAGGCGAAGGTCGAAAGTCTCTGCGGCCAGCGGGACGCGCTGAAGGATGCGGAACCGCATCACAACAAGGGCAGGGTGCTCGGCGGGAGGACATGGTGAGCAGGCGATGGTTCGACGACGAGAGAGACCTGTCGCCCTTCCTGACCGCGCTCGAAGACGTTCGCCGACGGGCGACGCGGGAAGGGTGGTGCTATGCCCACGTCCAGGCCATCATCGTGGCCATCGACCAGTATGCCGAAGCCGCGACGGGCAACCGCGAATATTTCCTGAACAAGCCGGTTTCGATCGGCGACAGGCGGAAGGCCGCGGACATTCCGTGAGGGCCATGCCCTCGTATCGTTGCTCGTGCATCGGATCGAAGCCCGAGGCGCGTACGTCGCTGCGCCGATCAGCGGGCCGAGGCCGAGGAGGAGGGCGCCGACCTCGCCCGACCGGGCGAAGCGGCCTTCTTCGGCGAAGCTGCCCGTCGGGCTTTGCCGGACTTCGGACGAGCTTCGGGCGCGATCCCGTTCTGCTCATCGAATTGCTTCAACCAGGCTTGGATGTATCGCGGGTCGTCGGGACAAAGCTGTTCAAGTAAACGAAGGTTCTTCGCTCTGAATTCCACAAGGGTTTTCGGCATAATGCCTCCTCAAACCCCGCCCCCTCGAGAGGGTGCGTCGGCAGGGGAACCGGGTCAACGGCAAAGAGAGGCTTGAAATTCCGGGCGAACTGATGCAGCGCGCAAAAGCGAAAACCCCGCCCTTGAGGAGGCGGGGTTCTCTATCGGGGTGAACTACCCGCGCTGCTTCGCTGACGGCAGATGCGCGGTTCACCTCTGCCCTCGGGCGAAATGAACCACGCGCCGCTTTGCTGCGGAGCGGCGTGGCCGACAAGCAAGCGCTGCAGAAGACTAAAGCGCGATGAGATTTGGATGAATCGTCATCGCGCTTTATAGCTTGTTGTTTACGCATGATCTTTCCGGAAAACCGCTTCGCACTTTTCCGGATCATGCTTTAGGCCGCAATCCGCTGATCGACAGGGGCCGTCAGGAACTTGAGCGCTCTTGCATGTGCAAGATCGGGAACCGCGATCGCCGTGTGGCTGTACATCGCATGCGTCCGCGATTTCGCGATCCTGTCCAGGATCTCGCTGCCCTTGATGACGTGGAGGCCCATGCCCTCCTCGGTGGGGAAGATCGCCAGCACGACATCGTAAGCCGCGATGACGGCTCTGAGCGCTTCGGCCTTGTCTTCGGCGACGTCGACGAAAATACGAACATCAGCTGCGAGTTCACGCAGCTCGTCAAAATCCAGCACTGTGGGGATACTCCAACGCAACGAACATGATGGGAGCTTGGCCGCGTTAGGTTACTGAAGCGTCAACAATGCCTGCGGAGCCACAGGTTTCACGCGGAGGTGACACGGCGGGTGGGATCAACTGGACTCTCGAACAGCGAAAGCCCCGCCTGGGGACAGCGGGGCTCTCTGGTGGGGTGAAGTTCAGCGACTTCAAACATAAGACGCGTCAACCGCTGAATGGTTCAAAAAGAAGGTGGGCGTGTCCGGCGGCATCATTCACAGGGCCGGGCGTCCCCGAGAACCGTGCTTGCGTTTTCGGCCTCGATGGGTTCTAAGCCCGATCACTTCATGACTTCTGGCATGAATCAGCAGCGTGCCCCCGCGGTTCGGCCGCGTCCCCAGCAGGAATTGCGCGCGCCCCCATTCAGAGGAATTCAGACATGGCGAAGATGACGAAGACCCAATTGATCGATGCAATTGCCGAGGGCACGCAGCTTTCGAAGAACGACGTGAAGTCGGTGATCGAGTACATGGCGACCGTCGGCTACAAGGAGCTCAACGAGTCCGGCGAGTTCGTCATTCCCGGCTTCGTGAAGATGTCGGTGGTGAACAAGCCGGCGACCGAAGCCCGCATGGGCATCAATCCCTTCACCAAGGAGCCGATGCAGTTTGCGGCGAAGCCCGCGAGCAAATCGGTCAAGGCCTCGCCCTTGAAGGTGGCGAAGGACGCGGTCTGAGCCGCCGACGATGTCATCGCGCCGGACTTCTTGCGACGGCGCAATGATCAAGGGCTGAAGAAGAGGTGGTGCTCGGCGATGGCGATGCCGAACACCGCCACGACGATCAGGACAAGTCACGGCGCGCGCCGCTCGCTCCGTCCGGGCGCGCCCTGCGGCTTTCCGCAAGCCGGGCAGAGCGAAAGACCGACTGGGATTTCGTTCTCGCAGAACTCGCAGATCATCAGCGGCTCGATGCGTATTCCGCGGCGCAAGCTTCAGTCGCGCCGAACGAGCTTCAATCGCGCCGAACGGCTGCGTCGCGCGGTTGCCGGCCCGCTGAATTTCGGACCGTCAATGCAGAAGGCGAGACCTCGTTCCGGTCGCCGCAATCCGCCCTTACCAAATCATCGCAAGAAAAAACCCCGCGCTTTCGCGCGAGGCTCTTCTCACCGACGGCGTTGGGATTTCAGCCTGGCCGTCAACATGGGCGTAACTTAAAGTTGAAATGCCAAAAAGCAACGGCGCCGCAACGACGGAGTATGTTCGTCTGGCGGCGCTGCCGCGTGACTGGGCGCTGAAATCCCCAGCTTCCATAGGTCCCTGCCGCGCCGAAAAGGTTCAGCACGAAAACTCTCCCGAGGGCTGGACTTTTTGTTCTCTATTTGTTCTAATGTGGGCAGCCTTGGTGGACCATTGGGAGGGTGCTCATGACCGTCGAAAAGCAGCGCGAAGTGATCAGGCTGTGGAACGAGCTCAGGAAGCTCGAGGGGCCCGCCGCAGAAGAGCTCCGCATCCAGATCCTCGAATGCTTCTCGAAAGACAAGTCGAAGCGGGCGGCTTGATCCATCGGCAACGACACGCGGCAATGCGCAGGCGCGGGCTCGTTCTGAGGGGCGCGCTTGCTTGTCGCCGCAGCGTTTGCCTGCGACGGGTCCTGCCGTCCGAGACAGCGCGCGCTTTCATCAATCATCCCTTTCATCAATCATTAGGAACTGCTCCACGCTGATTTTTGCGACTCCGATTCGTTCTTCGAGAACGAAATGGAGTCGGATGCAGAACAGGTCGCGCCAGGCCGCGGCGATGCGACCGCGCGTATTGGAACGAGATGGCGTGATGCTGGCGCAGTCCCCGCCGCTGTCTTGTCCGCAAGCAATGTGGTGAAGGAGGAGCCGCATGGAAGTGTGCCGGCCTGATCGAGGTCGCAAGAGGATTCGTTAAGAACTGCTCCGCGCCGTTTTCTGTGATTCCGATTCGTTCTTCGGGAACGAAATGGAGTCGAAGCTGGAACAAAGCTGGCCGGTCGTTCACCGCTCCTTGCGGCAGAGGTGCGCCTCTGGTCTGCCTAACGATAACTTGCACCGATGCCGATAACCCTATTCGGTTAGGTTAAAAGCCCAATCGCGTTGCGCTTGGCGCGGGTTGGGGTAGGTGTCGGGCAAAGACAAGCAAGAAACGACTTTGCCAAGAAGCAATTTTGCCATGATTCCTTTTTCGGAGCCGTCCTTTTTTCAAGGCGACCGGCACACCTACCGGCGCGTCGCCGTCGTCGGCACGCTGTTCTGTCTTACCTTCGTGGTGATCAGCTTCTCGCTGCGGCCGCAGGCGGAGGACACGCGCGTTGCGATCAAGGCCGACCAGCTGGTGCGCACGGCAGGCCAGACGGCGCGCGCTAATTAGCCATCATCGCCGTAGCTGCGATCGTCGGCCGGCGCTTGCGGGCTGGCGGCGCCGCGCGAGGCGAGCGCCACGAAGCCGGCATAGCCGACCAGATTGAGCAAAACCTCAAGCCACGCGGGCATCTCGGGGTCTCTTTCCACTTTCCGCTCAGCGTAAGGGAACTCAACGTCTGCGCGCAATCCTGGTTCCTTGCTCTCGCAAAGAAACTCAGACGGGAGAGGAGGGATCGAGCCGGCGGCCGAGGGTCGCGACGGATTCGCTCGAGGGCTGCTGCTTCAGGAACTCGGCGATGGCCTGCGCCAGCTCGCGGTCGCTCATCGGCGTCGGCGGCGGGCGCAGCGTGCCGACACCGAAGCTGCGGACGATCTCGTCGTAATGCTCATCGTCGGATCTGGGAACCAATTTGCGAATACGGGCCAGCAAAGCGGATAAGGGCAAACCTTCCTCCTCGATCGTCCACCCCGCTGGCAGCAATGGTGGTCTGCTGCCATTTGCTCCCGTGAGACTGAAAACCCCGCCAGCATCGCGGAGATGCTGACGGGGTTACGTGCTGATGCCTCTACCCGGATGGCCAAGGCTCACACCTGACGGATCAATCTGCATTCGGCGATTTCGTTCCCGGTGCATCGAGATTTTTCCACCGTGTCGTTTCTCCGGTCGCGCAACCATGGCAGGTGCCCGGGGTTATCCCGCGAGACGCGAAGGAGGACATCATGAAGAAAACACTGGCAGTTCTGGCCACCATCGCGGCCGTCGGCGTGACCGCCGTCGCGGCGCCTGCACCGGCTGAGGCGCGTGGCCGCGGCATCGGCCCGGGCCTCGCGTTCGGCCTTGCCGCCGGCGCGATCACCGCGGGCGCGATCGCCGCCTCCCACCCTTATGGCTATTACGGTCCCGGCTACGCCTACTATGACGGCCCGAGCTATTACTACGGACCTGGCCCCTACGCCTATTATGGCGGACCGTACTACCGCCACCACCACTGGCGGCATTGGTAGTCCCCAATAGCGAAAAGCCCGGAGCGATGCTCCGGGCTTTTTTCATTCGTACGCCTTCGCGCCTGCTTGCGCGATGATGCTAGGGCCAGAGCGATGGCCGCTCGACCTTGCGGGCGTTCTCCAGTGTCGACACGAAATATTCTTCGCGCTCGCGCTTGAACTTTTCCTGCGTGGCACGGAAGGCGGCGACACGGGCGGCGATCTCGTCGCGCTCACGAACCTTGCGTTCTTCGTCTTCGGTCATGTCAAATCCCCTCTACACCCGAGTATGTGCACATCCGAACTCAAGCGCTGCCGCCGCAATCACGTTGAGTCGCGTCAACACATCCATTGGCGCTCCTGAATGGGGCGTCAATGGGGAGGAGGCATTGCAGGATTGTGATAAGCGTAGGCCGGGAAAAATTGCGGAGCGCATTGCGTTCGCGCTTGATAAGAGAGTCAACGATCTTGCCGCTTGCGCATGTTGCTGTCAGGCAAAACGAGTCGGGAGGCGCGATTGATCGCATCGGATCTTCAGAGCGGCATCGAGCGCCTCGGTGGCATGATCGCCGAGGCCAGAACCATCGTGCCGTTCACCGGCGCCGGCATCTCGACCGAGTGCGGCATTCCCGACTTCCGTTCGCCGGGTGGAATTTGGACGCGTAACCGTCCGATCCCATTCGACGAGTTCGTTGCGAGCCAAGAGGCGCGGGACGAATCCTGGCGCCGGCGCTTCGCGATGGAGGAGGTCTTCGCGGCGGCGAAGCCCGGCCGCGGCCATCGCGCGCTGGCCTCGCTCTACCGCGCCGGCAAGATTCCTGCCGTCATCACCCAGAACATCGACAATCTGCACCAGGCCTCGGGCTTTGCGCCCGAACACGTGATTGAACTTCACGGAAATACCACTTATGCGCGCTGCATCGGATGCGGGCAGGCCTATCAGCTCGATTGGGTGAAGCGCCGTTTCGACGACGATGGCGCGGCGCCCAACTGCACCACGTGCGACGAGCCGGTGAAGACCGCCACGATCTCCTTCGGCCAGATGATGCCGGATGACGAGATGCAGCGAGCAACCGCGCTGTCGCAAGCCTGCGATCTCTTCATCGCGATCGGTTCCTCGCTCGTGGTCTGGCCGGCCGCGGGCTTTCCGATGATGGCCAGGCGCGCAGGTGCACGTCTCGTGATCATCAATCGCGAGCCGACGGATCAGGATGACATCGCCGATCTCGTCATCCACCACGACATCGGCGAGACTCTCGGGCCCTTTGTCGGCAATTGAGGCATCAGTTTGATTCGCGGCTGTGCAAGCTGTTCATAGGTTCCGGCGAATCTCTTTTTTGTCTATGCGCCGCAACCGGGAGTGTTATCTTTTGAGTCGAAGATTCGCGTCGCGTCGAACCGAGAACAATCTCTTAAGACGCGTGATTCGAGCGCCGCCAATGTGGCGGGTAGCATGGCAGTGTGGGGTCCGGGGTTATGGGGTCGTCGGACGGATTTGAGTCCAAGAAGCTTGGAGTTCCCGGACAGGGCACTTCGCCCGGGCGAATGACGCCGGGCGAACACGGCGGTGCCGGCCGCGAGGGCGCGCTCAGTCCATTCAGCGGGCTTGGTGAGACCGGCGCCAACCTCGTCGAGGTCCGTGGCGTCATCAAATGGTTCGACGCCTCCAAGGGCTATGGCTTCATCGTTCCCGACAACGGCTGGCCGGACGTCCTCCTGCACGTCACCGTGCTTAGGCGCGACGGCTTCCAGACGGCTTATGAAGGCGCCCGCGTCGTCGTCGAATGCATCCAGCGCGCCAAGGGTTACCAAGCCTTCCGCGTCGTCTCGATGGACGAGTCGACCGCGATCCATCCGGCGCAAATGCTGCCGCCGCGCACCCATGTCACGGTGACCCCGACCAGCGGGCTGGAACGGGCCCAGGTCAAATGGTTCAACCGGCTGCGCGGCTTCGGCTTCCTGACCTGCGGCGAGGGCACGCCCGACATCTTCGTGCACATGGAGACGCTGCGCCGCTTCGGCATGACCGAGCTCAGGCCAGGCCAGTATGTCCTGGTGCGCTTCGGGCCCGGCTCCAAGGGCATGATGGCGGCCGAGATCCATCCGGAAACCGGATCGCCGGGATTGCAGTCGCACTAAAGGCTCCAGTTCCCGCAATCGTGAGCAGAGGCGTGCCGGCTGGCCGGCGCGCCTCTTTCCTTTCCGGCGGTCGCCGCGTAAGGACTGGCCAAGTCCCACGCCTTGAGAGCTCCCATGAACTTTGATCGAAAGGCCGTCTGGTCCGTTGCGAAGGGCTGGCTTGGCGCCATCCTCGTCGTCGCCGGCTTGGCCGTCGCGAGCGCACCTGTCGGCGCCGCCAGCTTCCAGCCGCTCGAGATCGTCACCAAGAACGGCGTGCAGGTGTTCTCGGTGGAAATGGCAACGACCGAGGAGGAGAAGCAGACCGGCCTGATGTATCGCAAGGAATTGGCCGACGGCAAAGGCATGCTGTTCGACTTCAATCCCGAGCAGGAAGTGTCGATGTGGATGAAGAACACCTACGTCTCGCTCGACATGATCTTCATCCGCGCCGACGGCCGCATCCTGCGCATCGCCGAGAACACCGAGCCGTTGTCGACGAAGATCATCTCGTCCCGGGGGCCTGCCCGGGCAGTGCTGGAGGTGGTGGCGGGAACGGCGCAAAAGTACGGCATCCGCCCTGGTGATCGCGTCGGCCACCCTCTGTTCGGCAGCAAATAAGGCGGGCAGGCCCCGGGCGCTTGCCGGCCTTGCGGGCGGCTTTGGAAGCTTGCTGGCGTCTTTGGAAGCTTGCTGGCGCCTTTGGAAGCTTGCTGGCGCCTTGGGAAGCGTGTATCGACAGGGCTTGCCGGACATTCGGGGTATAGCGCAGCCTGGTAGCGCGGCAGTTTTGGGTACTGCAGGTCGTTGGTTCGAATCCAGCTGCCCCGACCAACTAACCCGCTGAAACTGCGGCGACATTTGTTCTCCTTTCCATGCTGATTGCGCTCGCGCTTACCACGGGGAAGCACCGGGGAAGCACGAGCGCGGATTTTAGGTCAGTCGAGCGGGTTTTGTGTAGTCCGCCGCCATCGATCTCAATGCAGCGTGTTCTCCATTGCTGCCTTCGCTTCCATCATTCGTAGCGCCATCGGCAAGGTTACCGCGGCATCGATCTCAACCAGGTTGCCCGGCAGGGCACGGAATTGACCGGCGGCCTTGCCTTTGAGAGGCGCCAGCATTGCGGCGGCAATTGCCGAGCTGACCTGACACCGGACAAGGCCGTTATTGTCTTCAATGGCCAGGATTAGGTCGGTACCGCGGCGGGCGAGCAGGGCGCCAAGATCAGTCGAATGGGAAGAGGTACGGAGGGCGACTTGGGTGCGCATAACGTTTTGCCTTTCGAGCAAGAGTTAGAGTCCAGGGGCGAAATGACCGACGTTAGAGCGGCCCCGCACGTCTTTGGGCTTGCGCCTTGGACATTCGCGCGCGGCCCCTGGACAATCTGATGATGCCGACTAACCGGAAATGGCATTCGGCTAACGTTCGGGCTTTCGACCCGGGATCAGGATGAGGCCCGCCGAAAAATCAGCAATGAATATTTTGTCGATAAAAGTCTAATACGCAAAGCCCGACACCTTGGACTTTGATGTTCTGTTCATTTTGTCGATTTGCGCGCTTTTGTCGGGTTTTCAAACCGCGCAAAACAATACAGGAAATGACTGTGCCGCAGATACTTTTGTGACTCGAACATTTGAGTGGCGTCAGCGACTTAGCTAGACTCAGTGCGCCGAATAGGAGCGCACATGAGGAAAAAGCGAGTTACGCCGTCGAAGGATCCCGCAGTGATCGCGCTCCATCGCGTTATGACCTCGCGCACCGATGCGCAGTATGACGCCGCAATAGCAGACCTCGAGACGTGCCCGGCGCTCACAGCCCAAGGCGTGCGCGCAAAGCGTAATTTGGAGCGGTCGCGCCAGGCAGCGCTTGAGCAAGGCGATCGCTTGACACCGGAGGGCCGCATCATGATGGGGCGATTGGCCGACACAATCGACGAAGGACTGGCACTGCTTACACGAGCCGGCTTGAGGACGCCTCGGCCTCGGCCGGCACCGACCACGGGCCCGCTCCCTACCCCTAGGGGGGAGGCGCGGCTCGCAGTCCAAAGGCCGCAAAGCCGATCGGCTAATTTTCGGATTCTCGGGAAGTCGAAGGTCATCCGTGCCGGTAGAGGCTAGCTTACTGAGGGCCAAGATACGCTGAACTCCCATGACGGATGGTATCCGCCCAAATTCCAAACGTCTTTGTCGATCGTCATCATCAGTTCGTCAAAGCTCTGCGGTTCTCCAACTTCATACTTCGGGAACGTCACGCTACCCACAGGGACTGTAGCGCTCGGAGCGTTTGTATACCCGTGAACATAAAGGGGGTCTGAGTTCATCAGCTCAATCTCGAGAGCAAATGGCTGCGTTGGGCGAGCATTTGCTGAACGGATAATCTGAGCGGCTTGGACAACACACGCGACGTTCCAGAGCAGCTCTGTGATGTCTAGGAAGTCTACGCGCGGCTTCGGGCTCTCGACCCTTTTTTGCCAGATAAAGCGTTCAATAAGCCCTTCGCTCGTCACGCGGTCTCTTCCCAGACAGCTGGCGCCCTCCAATTCACGTTCAACAGCCCTAAGCCGAGGCGTCCATGCGCGGGTTGTGCGGAGATCGCGCCACATGAGGTGCCTGATCTGACCGGCGCCGCCGAACGTACGTGCAGCTATCTGCCTCAACCACGGTTGTTTCATGATGTCCGCGAGCAAGAACGGTGCGAGCGGGCGAGCGGTGACACGTAAGGCCCAGATGCTAACCCAAACGCGGCCGTCCCCGTCCGGCTGATAGATTCCCTGCAATCCATTGTAGGGATGAATACGTTGATGCTCGTGGGGTAGCCACGAGAAGAAGCGCTCAGCGCTGTCTTTAAAGGCTTGGCCAGCATCTGCGGCGGAGCGCGCCTTCTGCCGCGTCATCTCCTGAATCTCAAGCATGCTCATCGGTTCGGCACGGTCGTTCCGGCGAACATAGCAATGGTTGTTCTGCGTGTGCCGATGGGGCGCGAGATAGGATTCAAGCGTTCGCAAAATGATCACACCGCTGGCGCCGTCGCCCTCGGTCACGACGCCTTCGCACTCAAATACTGGAAGCTTCGGCTCTACGCGGTCACTTATCGCTTGATGTAGCCGGGCCGCGGCCTCCTTGCAGCGCGGTATCGGCAGTATCGGGGCCTTCGCGCGCTTGGTCGCGGTATCTTCATCGATACCGACAACGAGCGTGCCGCCTACAGTGTTCGCAAAGGCAATGATCTCAGCGGCCAGTTCATCCTTTGCCTCGTCACCGAGCTTACCGCCAACCATCCAGGGATCGTCACCGCCCTTCTTCGCAGGCAAGGCGCGCTTGAGTTCAAAATCTATAGTTTCGGCGGCCTCATTGTCGATTGCTGCTTGAACTTCAGAGTCAGTGACTTCCGACAAGCGGGTGGGAAACATGGCTCATTCCAAGGTTGTCCGGGACGCTTCATCTCTTCGCGCGTCGCCAGGCATGCTTTAGCAACGCCAACTATTCACTTTCCAATAACCGCGTCTGAGTTACACTTCAATACACGGACGTCTACGCCGCTTCGCCGACGGCACCCACCGCGCAATCCCGCGCATTTCCTCTCGCCCCGTCAGCGAACAATGTCATCCACCCCTTACGACCGTCAGACGTCCTTTGCGCTGTTCAGTGCAGAGAATCCAAGAGCTCAAATCCCGGGAGATCTTGTCGACGCGGAGTTCAACGCCGTCAAGCTGGCGATGGACGACACCCAGCAGAACCTGGCCAAGATCCAGGACGACGACGGTGTCCTGAAGCGAGGCTCCGTCGGTCGAGCGCAGTTCGACAGCAGTGTTACTCTCGGTTTTGCAGCTCCGTCGCAGTGGGCGACCGGTGTTCTCTACACCGCCGAAGTCAACACCGTATTCCACAATTCGATCTTCTACATCGCGAACACGACCCACACATCCGGCGTCAGTTTCGACGCAAGCAAGTGGGACGAGATCGCCGATTTCACGGCCGCGGTGGCGATCACCGACGGCTCGATCACGTCTGCCAAGCTGGCCGACGGCGCGGTCGCCGCGAACAAGCTGGCCGACGGCGTCGTTTCGAACTCGAAGCTTGCGACCGGCGCCGTCACGACGACTAAACTGGCCGATCTGAACGTCACGACGGCGAAAGTGGCTGACGCCGCGATTACGTTGTCGAAGCTGGAGCCGAGCATCGCCATGCCCGCAGGCCTCGGCCCGCTGCCGTGGTCGGGCGCAACGCTCCCGGCGGGATGGGATTGGGCCGACGGTGGCGTGCTCCTTTCGGATACGCCGTATCCTGCACTTCGTGCCCGATACGTCACTGACGGCTTTCCCTTCGGTCAAGACGGCTCCGGCAACCCGAAGAAGCCCGATATGCGGGCGCGTTCCCGCCGGCGTGGACGTTATGAACGGTTCTGCTGCGGGACGGCTCACCGCTGCTGTCTCGGGCTTCGGCGATGCATTAGGGGGGACCGGTGGCGCTCAGTCGGTGATCCTGACGTCGGCGCAGATGCCGTCACACACCCACAGCGTCACGGATCCGGGCCACACGCACAGCTTCAACAACAACCCGGTCGTGACGGGTACAAACAGTATCCAGACGACGAGCGGCAATACCTACATCGTGCCAGGAAGCCCTCAGACGTCGACCATCGTGGCGAACGTCACGGGCATTTCGATCCAGTCGACCGGAGGCGGCGGCGCGCACAACAACGTTCAGCCGACGATCGTGCTCAACTATATCATCAAGGCTCACTGACGATGCCGCAGTCGATCGAATTCGAAGGCCAACGCCACGAATTTCCTGACGACTTCACGCAAGCGGACATACAGCGCGCGTTGAGGTCAATGCCTGGCGTATCAGGCGGGGACCGACCAATTCAGGTGCAAGGGCCGGACGGCACGGTGGTCGAATTTCCGCCCGGCACGTCAAACGAGGAGATGACAACGGCTTTTCGAAAGCATTACGGCTCGCCAGTACGGCCGCCACTGCCTTCGCTTCCGCCTGGCTACAAACTCGATCCGCCCAACCGGCATCCGACGCTAGTGCCTGTCGATCATGATCCGTGGGCGGCTTTTCCCGACGCGAAGCCGCCGTTTGATCCTTCGAAGCCCTATCAAGTCGTCGACAAGCCGCCTTTCGATCCCACGAAGCCGTTCCAAGCCACTTCAAATCCCGCGCCGCCGGCTGCCCGACCAAATCCCTTCGACCGGTTCGATGGCCTGCCGACGCCTACCCCGCGACCGGTTACAGACCCTGCGTTGCTGGCGCAGCTCGAGGGTTCGGCGCCTGCCGTGCCAATGACGCCGTCGGGTCGCATCTACGTCACGCCGGCCGATGTGCCGCAACAGCCCAAGCCCATCGAGCGCCCCGCGTCGATCCTGCCAAGTAGCGTGGGCGGCGCGGTGCGCGACTTCCAGGTCGGCGCCCAAGGCGTCGGCAAGGGGCTTACCGACATCGTCACCGGTCCGTTCGATCTCGTGGCGGGCGCGCAGAACGCGCTCGTGTCCGGCATCAACAAGCTGGCCGGAACGAACATCCCGATGGCCACGCCAGCGTCCAAGCTGGTCGAGAAGGCCGTCGACGCCACCGGCATCCCGGTCATCGACCCGGCCACGATGTCGCGGAGCGAGGAGCTCGCCTATGACGCCAGCCAGTTCGGCACCCAAGCCATCGGCACCGGCGCCATGTTGGCGCAGCGCGCCCCGCAGGTGGCGGCCGCAGCTACGCGATCCGAGACCGTTCCTGAGCGGGTGCTGGATCACATGGCGCGCCCCTATGCGGAAGCGCCGGCGCGGACGTTAGTGGGCGATACAATCGGCGGTGTGGGCGCTGGCATCGCGGTCAACGCTGCCGACAACTACGTTCCCGATGATGCAAGCGTCTTTGGCCACTATGTCGGGCATGGGTTGAAGGACGTAACAAATGCATTGGCCCCACTGGCCGGCGCTTCTGGCGCCAACACGTTGCAGGCCGGCGCCGAGGGTCTTGGTGGCTTGATCCGAAATCTGGCTTCGAAGACCTTCTCGTCCGCGCCGGCGCCGATCCCGCTCAACCCGAATACAAAGGCCCCGTATAGTGCTGCCGATGTCGACCGTGCCGCGGCAAAGATCCAGTCGGCGGCTACCGGCTCCCCGCGAGCCCTGGCGCAAGACATTCGAGAAAACGCGGCCGCGCTGGCGAAGCCGGAAGAGGGCGGCACGGCGGTCCAGGCCTCTGCTATACCTACATCGGGGCTGCTTTCAAAAGATCCCGGCCTCATCGCAGCCGAGCAAGCCGCACGCCTTAAGTCATCGCCTGAGTTCGTCAAGCGAGACCAGAACGTCAAGGCGGCCACGGCCGAGCGCGTGGACGCCATGCGCGATCCGGGAGCGGACCTGGGCGCGGTCATGCGCCGCGCGGCCGAAGCGCGCGCCGAGCGCATCAGCGCCGCGGAAGGAGACGTCCTGCAACGCCAAGACGCGGTCAACTCGCTCGATCTGATCCGGCGCGACCAGGGGCAACCTCTCAGCGTTATTGCCAATAGCGAAGCCAAAGCCAATGCCTCCCACCGTCTCGATCGGGCATTGGTCGAGGAGACCTATCTCCCGGCCCGCGCTGAGAAGAACCGCCTCTTCGACACCGCCCCGGGCCGCAATCAGGAGCTCCCAGCACACGATGTATTCGGAGCGATCGATCGTATCCGCGCCGGCGCGAATAACCTGGCCCCAGGAACTCTGCCCGAAGACTTCATGCGCCGGCTGAACGCTCTGCGGCCGCAGATGATTGAACACCCCCCGGAAAGCGGCCAAATGGTGAATGTGGGCGGCCCCGGGACGGCATCAGGGGCCGATTTGGCCGACCTTCGAAAGTTCATCGGGCCGGCGCAGCAGCAGGCGCAAGCCCGTGGCAACTTCGACCTGGCCGACAACCTCGGTCGACTTCGTGCAGCCATCAACCGCACGATCGAGGAGGCTCCGGGCTACGCCGAAGCGAACGCCAATTACCAGCAATTCGCCGAGCGCTTCCGCCCCGAGCCGAATGACGCAATGGCAAAGTTCACGCGTGCGATCGATCGCGGAGGCCAGAATATCCACGGTGAGCTCAATCGCGGTGCAACACCGCCAAGCGAGACAGCCGGACGCTTTCTGAATAGCGCCGAGAGTGCTGCGACTTTGCCGCGCGCACTGCAGGGCTCGCCCGCGATCACGGCGGCCGAAACAGCCCTGCGCGATCATTACCGATCGAGCTTGGCGATGTCCGCGCTAAACCCGGATGGCACGATTAATCCGATCCGCGCGTCGGCATGGGCAAATAACCACGCTGAGATCCTGGCGCAGTTCCCGGCCATCCGGCGGGAGTTCGATGATATCATCGCTCAGGCGCGCCGCGGCGAGCAGCTGTCTATGCAGGCGCGCGCTGATCTGGAGGCAGCTCGGACGGCACGGAAAGCCACCGAGGCCGAAGTCGACCGGTCCGTCGTGGGCACTTTGATCCGGGAAGATCCGCGGGATGCAGCTCTAAGTATCCTTAGCGACAAGTACGGTGGACCGAAGAAGCTCGACGAAATCAGCACACTGGTCCGCAACGACGCGCAAGCCCAGCGCGGCTGGAAGGCAGCGATGTCGGAAGTTCTGGCGGATAAGGTGCAGGGAACGCGGCAGGTCGGTGAAACGCTCGAGGTCCAGTTCGCGCGGCTGGCCAAGGAGTTCAGAGACAACGAGACGCTGCTCGCGAAGACTTTCTCGCCGGAGGAGATGAACAATCTCCGCCAGGCACACAAGATTTTGTCCTATTTCAAGGAAGCAGAAAAGCGAGCGACTGTGGGCAGCGACACAGCTGAGAAAATCAACATTCCTGGTTGGGCGCAGCTGGCCGTTCGACACTTCAAGGGTGATCTCGCCGGGGGCGGCTTGATCAAGCGATTCAAGCTCCTCCTTGAGATGCTGCCTTCGAACAAGCAGAATGCGGACGAGATTATCCACATGGCATGGTTCGATCCGAACGTGGCGGCGTACCTCCTGGAGCGCCCAATAAAGAACCCGAATGTGCCGCAGTACAATATTGACTTGCGTCGTCTGATCGCGGCCGCCAACGCATCGCGCGAAGATTAGGGAGACCTGAATGCCTTCTATCGCGGCCTACGATCTCACTGAACAACAGCGAGCATTGGTGCGCCTTATTGTCAGCGAGGGCAGGCGGCCCGAGGAGGCTGCGGAGCTCGCTGGCTACCACCCAAAATCGGTCTATAAGACCATGCGGCTGCCGGCAGTCGCTGCTGCGATTTCGGAGTCCATCCAGCTGGACCTGGCAGTTGTTGGGGCGCCGTTGGCTTATCGGGTGGCGAAGTCGCTGCTCCAAGATGCAAGCGTCAGCGCTCGCGTCCGAGCGGACCTTTCTATCAAGGTCTTGGATCGGGCAGGGCACATTGCGCCAACTCGCAAGGAGACGGCCTCTCAGCAAAAGTCACTCTCCGAAATGTCTCGCGACGAACTGGCTGCTTTCATCGCGAGTAACCAAGCCGAGATTGACAAGATTGAGGCTGAGCTTGCGTCGCGTGCGAAGGACGTGTCGTATCTAGGCTAGGCGCTCCGAGATGATTCTCTTTCGGTAAAAAGTGGTACATTCCCGGAGAGGAACGACCATGAAGGACATGCAAGCGCACCTAGAGCTACTTCGCGCGCAAATTGCAGAATGCGAGCGCATGCAGCAGGCCGCAACGAGTGAACTCAAGCGCAATGCGCTCGCGAGGCTGCTTGCCCGCTACAGAGCTATCGCGGTCGAGCTGGAAGAGGCGATAGCAAAAATGCCGCCTCGAGACATTTTGCTAGATCGTACCAAGGAAGCTCGGCAGGTCGCCAAAGGGGCCGCCGCCGACCTGCGGGCACTTGCCAAGAAGCTCCGTCCCAAGTGAACTAAAGCCGCCTCAGTTCGTAGCTTCTTCATATTGCTCGTTCTCAAAGCCACATGACCGCACTTCCCAGGGCTGGCTTGCCGACGCACAGAGGCCGCCAACGCACCACTCGCGCAGCGCCCGAGTTCTCTCTGATGCCAGTCAGACGGAGTTCATAACTCCCTTCCGATCGCTGGATGACTGCGGTTCTTGACCTTGATCCAGAATTTTTGCCGGCCGCCGCGGTAAGGCCGATCGCGATGTTTGGACACGAGCCCTTCGAGACCCATGCGGCATGCGGCGCGGAATAGGTCAGGCCCGATCTCGCCACGCTCAAACGGCGCCACCGTAATCCCGTCCGGGCGGCGAGCTAATAGCCTCTCTAGATTTGTCTTACGGAGGTGCAGAGGCAGGCCGCGCAAGTCGTCTTCGCCCATCGCAAGAATGTCGAAGGCGTAAAGCTGGACTTCGTGATCATGCTTGCGGGAGTGCAGCGCGTTGAAGTCGGAGATGCCATCTACTCCGAGGATCACGGCCTCGCCATCGATCACAAAGCGCTTCTGCCGGTTCTTCAGCGCCGCCTCAGCAATCCAGGGGTAGCGCTTCGTCCAGTCGTGCCGTTGCGCGAGAGGAGGCGCACGCGTTCGTTCTCCCGAATGACTAGCATCCGGTAGCCGTCATGCTTCACTTCATGAATCCAGTCTGGCCCTGAGGGCACCTGCTTGGCGGCAGTGGCCAGGCAGAGCTCGTACGCCATACGCATGAGCTGAAGATAAGATTTCCCGCGGCGTTTACGAGTAGGAACAAGCGGCAGTGTGGCGAATTGCTTCTTTGCTCCGGCCTATCCACGTACCCCCCGATGCCGGAGCGGCCCCCAACGGCCTCAGCCGCCCAGCTGAGGCCGTTCATTTAGTTTACGCTGGCAACTGTGTCCCGTCCGTCTCGAAGTAGAACGCCGCCGGGCTCGAAATTCGTGTCCCGGCAGCGTTTTATTCTCGAACTGAGCGCTGAAATCCCAGTTAGCTTACCTTAGCAATGATCATGCCATAAGTTATGACGGCAAACGGCCTCAAGCAGCTCCGGGGCTGGCTCGGATGCTGAGGCCGTTCGGCGCAGCCCTGAAAATAGGCGCGCGTTGCATATCCTTTCTGATCGTGGCCGGATTCGCAAGGAATACGTGGACTGACTGTACATTAAGTGGCTCGAGCAGAGGCCTGTCGGTTCACACCCGCCGGGCCCCGTAGTTCTCCGGGCGAGAACAGCTTGTGGTGATAATCAGTCCGCCTTTGTTCTGTGAGCGTGTATTTATAAGTGAAACACTAGGGTCCGGACTCAATTGATCCACTAGAGGTGTGTAGGTCACGCTGGCGGCCCCTGTATTTCGCGGTTCTTCTGGAACGGCAGCAGGAGTTCGTGCGTCTCTGAACAAAGAGAAGCGCCCATGCTGCAAGGCGAGCCATCAAAAGCTTTGCTCCGCTGCCCCAAGTGCAGCTCGTGCCTCCGAGTTGTGGAGAAGGTGTGGGATTCCAAGAGGAGGCGGCACGTGCGCATCTACGAATGCCAATGCGGGGAACTGGTTTGGGACGAGTAATGACGCCTTAGCAGGCGATGCCCGCCCGATCGATTGACGCGCATGATGACACCAGCGGAATACTTAGAACGGGCCGAACGCTTCGCCAGAGCTGCGGAACAGGCTTTGGACCCAAACGCCCGGTCCCAACTCGAAGCCTTGGCAAAGAGCTATTCGGTTCTCGCTAAGAGCACTGCCGTTCTGGATCGCTCGGGAAAGATCCTTGAATTAATAGAGCAGCGCCGGAAGGAGTAAGTCCGCCTCAGCTGGCGGCCTCTTTCGGGACATTGAGGCTTGGTCCGTCGGTCTTCAGCCGTACATATGTCCCGCTCTCGTGGAGCTCGAGCCAGCCTTGCTGGACAGCATACTTCATGCCAGCGCCGAACTCAGATCCGCTGCCCTGCAGGGTGTAGAGGAACGGCGCGTTGATCTTCTCGATATGAATGCGGCCGTCTTGGACAGGCTCGATGCTGGCGGTGAGCTGGACCAGCTGGCGCGCCGCGGCTTCAGGATCTGCATAGGCACGTGGGACAGCGAACTTCGTCATCTTTCATCGCTCTCGGGTCGGTGGCCCGTGATGGCCATCTTCGGATTACCTCGCTCAAAGTCGGGCCGGACGTCGGCGCCGCGGGCGCCACAGCCCTGACATACGAACTGGGGCTCAATGTCCGACAGCCGCACCTCGTCCGGCCACGGGGCGCCGTCGTCCAAGGCGACATGGTTGCCGCAGTGGCAATAGACCAAGATGCCGCTCAGGCCCATCGCCCGGAACCGACGTCAGTCGTCGCTTTGGTGACTCTGGATGTCTACCATCAATTGGTTCGCCATTTCCTGTAAGCGGTGACGATCTCGATTGGCGAACTCTCGCGGTTGAGTATCGATTACACAAAGGCAGCCCACGACATGACCGGATGAAGTTCTCAGCGGCACTCCTGCGTAGAAGCGAATGCCTCTCTCCAGCACACGCGGATCATCGGCGAAGCGCGGATCCTCGGTGACATCCTCGGACACCAGCATATCGTCTGCAGCGATCACATGCGCGTCGAGGGAGCCCTCATGGTTGCCCTGCAGACCTGCTTGAACTTCCTGGGGGAGCCTGTCCGGGGCAGTTGGATGAGTATCATCGACCAAGGACACCAGCGCGATCGGAACGTTGAAGGCTTGCGCGACCTTTCTGGACGCCTCATCCAAGGCCTGACGTTTCGAGGCATCCAAGCCAAGGCTGCGTAGCGCGGTGTGCTGCGCCCGCTCGACCTCAGCCGTAACCTGGGGCGCATCGCCGCGAGCTGCCGCCCGACCGATCCATGCCTCCACCTGCTCGGTGCAGGCTTGCAGAGATGCGAATGCTGCGTCGGCCGCCATCTGCCTCTTGAGCTCTTCCGCCTGTTCCATTCCGGCAATCAAATTCCAGCAGCAGACGACAAACTTCACTTGGGGAGCCCGGCGACGTAGGCGACGAAAGACATAGCGCGCATAAACCTGGGGCTGCGGGTGAAAATAGGACAGGCACACCACGTCCACCCCCTGGAGATCAAGCTGCTCCAATGCTCCCCGGCTGACCACGATCGGCGGCAGGACTTTGGCGCCGATATTGCGCTCCTGAAGCACCTGGGCGAGCATCTCCGACGCTGCATGGTCAAGCTCCGTACGTCCGGCGAGACAAAGGACGCATGATTGTTGCGTCAGATGATTTCCCTCTTCCACAGACGCTTTCTCGCGGACATGGTCGTCGACCTCCCGCACAATCGAGATAGCCGTATCCGCGACGAGGCGCCGGTAGTTGGTGTCGATACTGCTGCGCTGGCGATCATTTTCCGCCAAGCGCAGAGCCGGAATGCCTACGTTGTCGTACAGCTCGCGCGAGGAACACTCGTCGACATAGTTTTCGGCGAACTCGACCGCCTCCTCAAGGTTGCCAGCCAATAAACGCTGGTAGAGCTGCTCTTCAGGCGCAAGCACAGGATCGCTGCCAAGCAGAACGCCCAAGAATTCCAACTGCGGGACGTAGCGCCCGATGACGACCAGGCAGACGGTCAAAGGTGTCGCCAGGAATAGCCCAACGGGTCCCCACAGCATCGTCC
>NZ_RDQF01000057.1 GCF_004114425.1 Bradyrhizobium vignae
TGATCCATCACCGACACCTCTCGCCAGGGCATGGACTTGGCCTCCTTTACTGCCAAATCCCTGCACTATGATGTGTCGGCTATGTCCCCGAACACCCGTCGGTCATGTCCCCGGGCTGAACATCAAGTCGGGCGATGACACCTGTTATTTTGGCAAGAGCTTTTGCCCCCTCACTCTTACGACGCCCACCCTTGATTTCCTCACCCATTCCCGCAATCTCGCGCGCATGACAAACATGCCTTTCTTCACGCGCGACGGCGATACATTCCATCCGACGGAAGTCGCCAATGGTCCATGGGATCCGACATCGCTGCACGGCCGCGTCATCGTCGGCCTGCTCGGCTTCGCGATCGAGGAACGCCATTCCGGGCCCGAATTCGTGCCGGCGCGGCTCACGGTCGACATGTTTCGGCTGCCGACGATCGACAAACCGATTCAGGTGACGACACGCCTCGTGCGTGACGGTCTGCGCATCCGCGTGGTCGAGGCGGAATTCGTCTCCGGCGGCGTCAGCATGGCGCGCGCCTCTTGCCAGCTGCTGCGCAAGACGCAGAATCCGGAGGGCAATGTCTGGTCGCCGCCGAACTGGGAGGTGCCGAAGCCATCAGACATCCCGAAACCGACCGATCCCAGGCTCGGCATGAACGGCAAATGGACCACGCGCCCCATCGTCGGCCACATGGGCTCGCTCGGGCCGCGCCGGCTGTGGATGAGCGAGGTGCGCGAGCTCGTCGCCGGCGCCCCGATGACGCCGTTCGTCCATGTCGCCGTTGGTGCCGATTTCGCCAGCCCGTTTGCCAACGCCGGCGACAAGGGACTCGGCTACATCAACAGCGACGTCACGATCTATCTGCACCGCCTGCCGGTGACGAAGTGGATCGGCTTCGAGGTGGTGAACCACCACGCCACCGACGGCGTCGCGATCGGCGAATGCTGGCTCTATGACGAACAGGGCCCGATCGGCACCGCGACGGTCGCAGCGCTGGCCCAGCGCAAGCCGATGGCAAAAGCGCCGCCGCCGTAGCCACACTGCCATTCCGGGGCATCGCGCAGCGATGACCCCGGAATCCCGCTCAACAATCTCTGGATTCTCTGATGCGCAATTGCGCACCGTAGTTCGCGCTCCGCGCGCCCCGGAATGACGGCTAGAGCGCGATGAGATTTGGATGAATCGTCATCGCGCTTTAGCTTGTTGTTTACGCATGATCTTTCCGGAAAACCGCTTCGCACTTTTCCGGATCATGCTTTAGACGAGATGCCGCCGCATCTCGGGGCGCGCCTTCAGCTTGGCGCCCTGCTTGGCCGCGATCTTCGCGATTCTTTCGGGTGCGAACTTCAAATCGACGAACGCCGGCGCGGTATTGGCGACCTCGTGATAGCTCGCGATCTTGCCGTCACGCAGCGTGATGACGGCAACACCCTCGAACATCGCCCGCGCACCGTTCGCTTCCGGCAGGGTTGATTTGTAGCTGAAGGTGTAGCGCGCATAGAGCGTGGTGCCGTCGGTGACGGGCTCGTGCATGTCCCAGCGGAAATCGGTCGCCGTACGATAGAACCAGTCATCGATCATCGCGGCGATCTTCGCGCGGCCGGCGAAGGCGCCGTAGAACACGTCGTGATAGACCCCGTCTTCGGTGAACAGCTCGGCGAAGGCACGGCCGTTGCGCTGCTCGACGGCATCGCAGAAAGCGCGCAGCATGGCAGTGGTGGTCATTGGCGCATCTCCCAATTTCTCCGTCATGCCCCGGCTTGCCGCCTTCGCTAAAGCTTCGGCGGCCGAGCACCCTTGTGGCCCCGGCGTAGCCTTGGCGGAGCCGGGACCAGGGCATCCAGTACGCCGCGGCTTCTCGGTTCAAGCACAGCCTTGGCTGGAATACTGGATCGCCCAATCAAGTCGGGCCATGACACCGAATGTTGGGCACCAGTTTCACCCGATCTCGGCCACCGCGGCAAGAATGCGCGCGATGTCTTGCGGACGCGACAGGCGGTGATCGCCGTCCTGGATCATGGTCAGGACGACATCGTCGGCCGGCAGGCGATGGGTCAGCGCAAACGCGTGCTGCCAGGGCACGTCGGGATCCTGCGCGCCTTGCAGGATGCGGACGGGGCAGCCGAGATCGATGGCGCTGCCGAGCACGAGGTGATTGCGGCCCTCCTCGATCAGGTTCCGCGTGATCGGATAGGGTGAGCCGTCGCCGTATTCCGAGGGCCGAAGCCAGACGCCTTTGGTCTCGATCTCTTTCTTCACCGCGGCCGAGAAATTCTTCCACATGAGCTCCTCGGTGAAGTCGGGCGCCGGCGCGATCAGGACGAGACCGGCCAGCGACGCTTTGCCAGGACGCTTCTTGATCTCGCGCGCGAGCAGCAGCGCCATCCAGCCGCCCATGGACGAGCCGATCAGGACCTGCGGGCCGTCGCAAAACCGCTCGAACACCGCGACGCTTTCCTCCAGCCAGCGTCCGATGGTTCCGTCGGCGAAATCGCCGCCGGACTCGCCGTGGCCGGAATAGTCGAACCGGACCATTGCGCGGCCGTGATCCCGGGCCCAGGCGTCCAGCGCCAAGGCCTTGCTGCCCTGCATGTCCGATTTGAATCCGCCGAGCCAGACCAATCCGGGTCCCTGTCCACGCCGACTGCGCACCGCGATCCTGCGTGCGGACAGGCCCTCGCCCACATCGATGAAGTCGAGCATGGCATCAGGAATTATGTCGGTCATGGAACGTTTACTCTGGCTGTGCGGTTTGAGCTGTTTGGACGCGTCCCGCAGCTCAATTCGGTGGCGGCATTGCCCTTTGGAACGCTTGCGGAACAGATGCAAGGTGTCTATGTCGTCAGCGCGCCCAGGCGTGACCAAAATGCCTCGCATTTGAGGGTTTTTCGCGTTTCGCACGAGCGACTTGCTTGCCGGCAAACGCATCTTGCTTCAAAATAGCCGCTTCCTTCACAACTTTGGAGAACCACCCATTCGCCGTCCTAATAAAGCTCCGCCCGCTGCCAGCAAAGACGGGCCACGCATCAATGATGATATCCGCAATGCGCAGATCCAGCTGATCGACCAAACCGGTGACAACAAAGGAGTGGTCGAGACCGTCGTCGCCATCCGGATGGCTCAGGAAGTCGGCATGGATCTGGTCGAGATTTCGCCGAATACCAGCCCTCCCGTCTGCAAGATCATGGACTACGGGAAGTACAAGTATTCCGCGCAGAAGAAAGCCGCGGAAGCTCGTAAGCGGCAGAAGACGGTCGAGATCAAGGAGATCAAGCTCCGCCCGATGATCGACGACCACGATTACGACGTGAAGATGCGCGCCATGCAGCGGTTCTTCGAAGAGGGCGACAAGGTCAAGATCACGCTGCGCTATCGTGGCCGCGAAATGGCGCACCAGGAGATCGGCACCAAGCTTTTGGACAAGATCAAGACCGACGTCGCCGAGCTCGCCAAGGTCGAACAGGACGCGCGGTTCGAAGGTCGCCAGGTCGTCATGGTGCTGGCGCCGCGCTGACGCGAAGCGCTTTGGGGACTGAGAATTCAGCGGCCCGTCCGGATCTCCGGCGGGCCGTTTGTGTGTCAGATCCTCCTCGCCTGCCAGGTGCCGCTGCACCGGTCGCCGGAGATGACGCCCTTCCATGAACCGGCGCCGTTCAGGCCCGCGAGCCGGCCGCCGCCGCTGGCATGGGAGGCGCCGACCGAAACCTGGACGGCGACGGCCCCGGAGTGGTTGACCCGGCCCGAGACCCGGCCGCCGCCGGCGGACGAGACGCGGCTGCCTGTCACGACGAAGGGAACGCTGTAGCCCGAGCTGCAATTGCCGCGGGTGGTGGCGAAGGTGACGTTCCAGATGCCGTCATAGCCGCCGGCGCGGGCGTCGGCGGTCTGTGGCAGCGCAGCCGTGGCGAGCACGGCGAACGGCGCCAGATGGCGGGGCCGGGCGAAATTCGCCAGCGAAGAGAGAAATTGCGGGAAAGGGGCCATTTTGGTCCTGCTTCAGGCACAAGGCTTGGAGATGAGGGGTGGCAACCTCCAATAGTCGGCGGGCAGGTTTCGGCGGTTCATCGTTGCCAATTGGCTTGTCCTCTGTCATAAGCCCAGCCTTCATCGCCCGGCTGATTAAGGGCTGCCGTGGCGGTGTTTCGTGCGGGTTTCGCGCTTGTTCGTAAAACCTGAGCACAATCAACGCTCTAACGAGCATTTTTGACGGCCAGCCGCCTTCGCGGGCGAATCTCTATGGCCATTAGGAGAGCCAAATGCCCAAGCTGAAGACCAAATCGGGCGCTAAAAAGCGCTTCAAGGTGACTGCCACCGGCAAAGTGATGCACGCCCAACGCGGCAAGCGTCACGGCATGATCAAGCGGACGAAGAAGCAGATCCGTCAGCTCCGCGGCACCCGCGTGCTGTTCAAGACCGACGGCGACAACGTCAAGAAATACTTCTTGCCGAACGCCTGATCGCGTCCGCGATCACTGCCAGCCTCGCCGCGCATCCCGCGGCAATCCGATAACCAAAGTCATCTCTGAAGGATTTCGTCATGTCTCGCGTCAAACGCGGTGTGACCGCCCACGCCAAGCACAAGAAGGTCTACAAGGCCGCCAAGGGTTTCTACGGCCGCCGCAAGAACACCATCCGCGCCGCCAAGCCGGCCGTGGAGAAGGCCCAGCAATACGCCTTCCGCGACCGCAAGCGTCGCAAGCGCACTTTCCGCGCGCTCTGGATCCAGCGCCTCAACGCTGCCGTCCGTCCGTTCGGCCTGACCTACAGCCGATTTATCGACGGCCTCGCCAAGTCGGGCATCACCGTGGACCGCAAGGTGCTGTCGGATCTCGCGATCCGCGAGCCCGCCGCGTTCCAGGCGATCGCCGAGAAGGCCAAGGCCGCGCTGGCGGCGTAAGCCGTCTTGCACTGTGCTCGCAGCGTTCAGCTTGTGATGGCCCGGTCAGGGGCGCGCCTCGCGCTTTACTGCCCCGGCCGTCACCTGTCGCGCCAATACACTTCTCCGACGTGGATGTCCGGCACAATGCCGGGCGTGACGGGCTAGGATCATCGGCTCAGCATCCTGGCCAAAAGGGATTGCCATGACCGATCTTGCCCAGCTCCAAGCCCAGATCATCGCCGACATCGCCGCCGCCTCCGACGAGGCTGCGTTGGAAGCCGTGCGTGTTGCAGCCCTCGGCAAGAAGGGCTCGATCTCGGCGCTCCTCGCCACCCTCGGCAAGATGTCGCCGGACGAACGCAAGACGCAAGGCGCCGCGATCAATCAGGCCAAGGACGAAGTCGGCCAGGCGCTCGCCGCGCGACGCGACGTGCTGAAGTCGGCAGCGCTCGAAGCCCGGCTCGCCTCCGAGACCGTCGATGTCACCCTGCCGCTGCGCGATGCCGCAGCGGAAACCGGCCGCATCCATCCGCTGAGTCAGGTCTGGGACGAGCTGACCACCATCTTCGCCGACATGGGCTTCTCGGTGGCCGAAGGCCCCGACATCGAGACCGATGACTACAACTTCACAAAACTGAATTTCCCGGAAGGCCATCCGGCGCGCGAGATGCACGACACGTTCTTCTTCCATCCGAAGGAGGACGGCTCGCGCATGCTGCTGCGAACCCACACCTCGCCGGTGCAGGTGCGCACCATGCTGAGCCAAAAGCCGCCGATCCGGGTGATCTGCCCGGGCCGCACCTATCGCATCGATTCGGACGCGACCCACACGCCGCAATTCCATCAGGTCGAAGGCCTCGTCATCGACAAGACCTCGCATCTCGGCCACCTCAAATGGATCCTGCACGAGTTCTGCAAGGCGTTCTTCGAGGTCGATCACATCAACATGCGCTTCCGCCCCTCGTTCTTCCCGTTCACCGAGCCGTCGCTGGAGGTCGACATCCAGTGCCGCCGCGACAAGGGCGAGATCCGCTTCGGCGAGGGGGAGGACTGGCTCGAGATCCTCGGCTGCGGCATGGTGCATCCGAACGTGTTGCGCGCCTGCGGCATCGATCCCGACGAGTACCAGGGTTTTGCCTGGGGCATGGGCATCGACCGCATCGCCATGCTGAAATACGGCATCGCCGACCTGCGCCAGCTGTTCGACAGCGACGTCCGCTGGCTGTCCCATTACGGCTTCAAGCCGCTCGAAGTGCCAACGCTTGCCGGAGGGCTGAGCTCGTGAAATTCACCCTCTCCTGGCTGAAGGACCATCTCGACACCGACGAGCCGCTCGAAAAGCTCGCCGACAAGCTCACCATGATCGGGCTAGAGGTCGAGAACATCGAGGACAAGGCGAAGGCGCTCAAGCCCTTCACCATTGCGAGGGTGATCTCGGCCGAGCAGCATCCGAATGCCGATCGGCTGCGGGTCTGCATGGTCGACACCGGTGACGGTGGCGCGCCGGTGCAAGTCGTGTGCGGCGCGCCGAATGCGCGGGCCGGGCTCATCAGCGTGTTCTCGCCGCCCGGCACCTACATTCCCGGCAAGGACATCACGCTGGGCGTCGGCACCATTCGCGGCGTCGAGAGCCGCGGCATGCTGTGCTCGGCGGCTGAGCTCCAGATCTCGAATGACCATGAAGGCATCATGGAATTGCCGGCGGATGCACCGATCGGCGCGGCTTATGCCGAATGGGCCGGCCTCGGCGATCCCGTGGTCGAGATCAACCTGACGCCGAACCGGCAGGACTGCACCGGCGTGCACGGCATCGCGCGCGATCTTGCCGCCGCCGACATGGGCAAGTTCAAGGACCCGACGATCAAGCCGATCAAGGGCGAATTCCCGTGCCCGGTGAAGGTCACTGTCGAGGACGCAACGCTGTGTCCGGGCTTCGCACTGCGCCTCCTGCGCGGCGTCAAGAACGGGCCTTCGCCGGAATGGCTGCAGAAGCGGCTGACCGCGATCGGGCTGCGCCCGATCAACGCGCTGGTCGACATCACCAACTTCATGACCTTCGACCGCGCGCGGCCGCTGCACGTGTTCGACGCCAAGAAGGTGAAGGGCAATCTCGTCGTGCGCCGCGCACGCGAGGGCGAGAGCCTGCTCGCGCTCGACGGCCGCACCTACAATCTCGATCCCGCCATCTGCGTGATCGCGGACGAGCGCGGCGTCGAATCGCTCGCCGGCATCATGGGCGGCGAAGCCTCGGGCTGCGACGAGACCACGACCGACGTGCTGATCGAATCGGCGCTGTGGAACGAGATCAATATTGCCCAGACCGGCCGCAAGCTCGGCATCAATTCGGATGCACGCTACCGCTTCGAGCGCGGCGTCGATCCGGCCTTCATGGTGCCGGGGCTGGAGCTCGCGACCAGGCTGGTGATGGAGATGTGCGGCGGCACGCCGTCCGAGACTGTCGTGGTCGGCAAATCCTTCGCCGACGACCGCGTGATCGACTTCCCGGTCACGGAAGTGAAGCGCCTGTCCGGCATCGAAGTGCCTCAGGTCGAGATGAAGCGTATCCTGACCCATCTCGGCTTCATGATGGCGGGCCCCGGCCCGGTGGTGAAGGTGGCAGTCCCCTCTTGGCGCTCCGACGTGCACGGCAAGGCCGACATCGTCGAGGAGATCGTGCGCATCTTCGGCGTCGACAAGGTGCCGATGACGCCGTTCGAGCGCGGCGAGGACGCGCGCAAATCCGTGCTGACGCCGCTCCAGCTGCGCACCCGCCGCGCGCGGCGCGCGCTGGCGAGCCGCGGCATGGTCGAGGCCGTGACCTGGTCGTTCATCGCCAAGCCTGCGGCAAAATTGTTCGGCGGCGGTCAGCGCGAGCTCGAAGTGGCCAATCCGATCGCCTCTGATCTCTCCGACATGCGTCCGACCTTGCTCGCGGGCCTGATCGCGGCCGCGCAGACCAATGCCGATCGCGGCTTCGGCGATGTCGCACTGTTCGAGGTCGGTCAGGTGTTCAAGGGTGATCGCCCGCAGGACCAGTTCATGGCGGCGAGCGGCGTGCGCCGCGGCCTTGCTTCGTCCGAAGGTCTCGGACGGCACTGGACCGGCTCCGCCCAGGCTGACGTGTTCGACGCCAAGGCCGATGCGCTGGCGGTGCTGGCTGCGGCCGGCGCGCCGATGCAGGCGCTGCAGATCGTCGCCGGCGGTCCCGGCTGGCTGCATCCGGGCCGCTCCGGCACGATCCAGATCGGGCCGCAGAACGTGCTCGGCAGTTTCGGCGAGGTGCATCCCCGTGCGCTCGAGGCGCTCGGCGCCGACGGTCCGTTGATGGTGTTCGAGGTGATCCTCGACCGCATCCCGGAGGCGAAGAAGAAGCCGACCCGCGCCAAGCCGCTGATCGAGCTTTCGGCGTTCCAGCCTGTTACGCGCGACTTCGCCTTCATCGTTGAGCGCACGGTGAAGGCCGGCGACATCGTGCGTACGGCGCAGGGCGTCGACAAGAAGCTGATCACTGGCGTCAACGTCTTCGACGTCTACGAGGGCAAGGGCATCGAAGACGGCAAGAAGTCTATCGCCATCGCGGTGACGATCCAGCCGCGTGAGAAGACCCTGACCGACCAGGAGATCGAGGCCGTCGGTGCCAAGATCGTGGCCGAGGTCACGAAGAAGACCGGTGGCACCTTGCGGGGATGAGTCTCGCCGGCTTTCTCCCGCAGGACGTCAGCCTCACCATTGCGATGGCGCTCTGCGCCGTCGCTTTCGTTTCGGGCACCGCCCGCGGCTTTTCCGGCTTCGGCTCGGCGCTGATTTTCATGCCGCTGGCGAGCAGCATCGCGGCGCCGCGGCTCGTTGCCGCCTTGCTGCTCGTCATCGATTTCGTCGCGGCAGCGCCGCTGCTGCCTGACGCATGGCGCAAGGCGGACCGCAAGGCCACCGCCGTGATCGTGCTGGGTGCCCTGATCGGCGTGCCCGCCGGCACATACTTTCTCAGCGTGCTCGAGCCCGTCACCACGCGCTGGATCATCTCCTGCTTCGTCGCAGCGCTGTTGCTTCTGCTGCTGTCGGGCTGGCGCTATCGCGGCAAGGACCACACCTGGCTCTCGGTCGGCATCGGCAGCCTCTCCGGCTTCTGCAGCGGCCTCGCGCAGACCGGCGGCCCGCCGATCGTCGGCTACTGGCTCGGCCGTCCGATCGCCCCGATCGTCGCGCGCGCCAACATCGTACTGTTCTTCGGCGCGTCCGATTTCTTCTCGATGGTCAGCTATGCGACAACGGGTTTGATCAGTCGCGAATCGCTGGTGCTCTCGCTGATCGTCGGCCCCGTCTACGCGCTCGGGGTCGCGTTCGGTGCTTCGCTGTTCGGGCGCGCGAACGAAAAGGTGTTTCGCGGCATTTGTTACGGGCTGATCGCGCTGGCGGTGATTGCGGGGCTGCCAGCGCTGGACGGGGTGTTGCGCTGAAATCTCAACCGCGCGCTTGTCCGGGACGACGGCGCAGTTTGTTGCAACTTGGTTGCCCCTACTGCCGCGGCACGCGCCGCTTCTTCGTCGACTGCGTCGGCACGTCGGCCGGCTCGTCCCTGAGCGCGCCGATCTTGCGCAAGGCTGCATCCGCAGCACGCTCGCCACTTTCCCAGGCACCGTCGACAGTGCCCCACAGCGTCTCGTGCGTGGCTTCGCCGGCGAGGAACATGTTGCCGATCGGCTCGGCCAAGGTTTTCCGCGAGAGCTGACCGCCCGGCGAAGCCGCCGACATCGCGCCCAGCACGAAGGGCGAGGCATTCCAGCGCGTGGCGCTGGTCTTCTGCACGGCGGCGGCGGCCTCGCTGCCGAACAGCTTTGTGATCCACTCCTTGGCGAAAGCGACCATGGCCTTCTCGCCCTGCTCGGTGAGATCGCGGCCGAACGAGCCGCCGACATCGATCGAGCACAGCGAGGAGCCGCCGATATTCGCGTACATCAGTGCCGTGCGCATCGAATCGCTCTGCTCGATCAGGATGTCGTCGCGCGACAGGCCGAGCGGATTGCCCGGCAATTGCAGCACGATCCGATCGTAGCTTCCTAGGCTGAGCTTGGATGCCGCGTCCAACGTCCGCTTGGGGATATCGGGTGCGAACTTGATCGCTCCCGATGTCAGCACATTGGTCGAGACCGTGACGATGGCGGCGCGCGCGGCGATCTTGCCGGCTTGCGTCTCCACGCTGACGTCGCGGTTGCTCCAGGCGATGCGGCTCGCCGGCGTCGACAGCGCCACCGGCGCCTGCTCGGCAAGCTTGGTGATCAGCGTGCCGAGGCCCTGGCGGCAGGCGATCGCCGCGTTGCGGTCCTGCGCGCGCCCCTTGTCGATCGCGGACAGCTCCTTCAGGTCCTTGCCGGCGAAGCCCGCGCCCAGCATGAACTCGGCCGCGCCGGCCCAATCGCCGAGATCCTTGGGCAGCACGGACGCGCAGGATGTATCCAGCTTGCCGCGCGCGGCCTCGTCGATGGCGCGGTTGGCGCGCACCAGCGCCGCCAGGAACTGCTCCGTCTCGCCCGCGCGCGCATTGCGGCGGCCGATGCGCATCTTCTGGCCCGATGGCGCCGGCAGCACGTCGAGCCCGACGCTGCGCGCCAGCCGGATCATGGGGTTCGTGTCGGGATTGTGCATCCAGCGCGCGCCGCGGTCGAACGGCGTGTCGAACGTCGTACTATCCGTGATGCAGCGGCCGCCGACTTGCGATGCCGCTTCCACCACGACGACCTTGCGGCCCATCGCGATGATGCGCCGCGCCGCGGCAATTCCCGCAGCTCCCGCACCGATCACGACGATGTCGACCTCACGTGGCAGGGGTGCGGCGGTTGCGCGCAGCACCGGCATCGCCGCAAAAGCCGCCGACGCCGAAAGGAAACCGCGGCGCGTGATTGTCATGTCATGGTTTCCGGGGACTTGCGGCGAACGGGAACAGCCCGCGAACCTTGCCGTATCTGATGTTGCGCAGCAACCATCATGGTGAATCAATCCGCTTGATCTCGCAGAGTGATGAACCGAATTGCAACACGTTTCGACCATGATAGAGAAGGGAAAAAGACGGCCGGAGAAGGTCGTGGGGGGAGTTCGACATGGGGACGGTCCTGGATTCAGTCGGCAAGCTGATTGCCGCGTACCTCTCAAAGGAGGTGCCGGGCTATGAGCCGTTCACGCCGAGCGACCCGGAGCATCTGCGCGGCGTCATCGAGCCCGGCGACGTGCTGCTCGTCGAAGGCAACAACCGGATCTCCGGCATCATCAAATATCTGACGCAGTCGACCTGGTCGCATGCCGCGCTCTATGTCGGCCCGATCGAGGGGGCGGAGGAGCCCAACGGCGAGCCGCATGTGCTGATCGAAGCCAATATCGGCGAAGGCGTCACCTCCGCACCGCTGTCGAAATATTTCCCCTATCACACCCGCATCTGCCGCCCGGTCGGGCTGTCCCATGAGGACCGCACCACGGTCTGCCGCTATGCGATCAACCGCATCGGCTTCGGCTACGATACCAAGAACATCATTGATCTCATGCGTTACCTGTTCCCGCTGCCGATACCGCAGCGTTGGCGTCGGCGCATGATCGCGATCGGCTCGGGCGATCCGACCAAGATCATCTGCTCGGCGCTGATCGCGCAGGCCTTCGACGCCGTGCGCTATCCGATCCTGCCGAAGATCACCAAAGCAGGCAGCCGCGCCGCCCGTCGCGAGATCCTGCACATCCGCGATTCCTCGCTCTACATGCCCCGCGACTTCGACATCTCGCCCTATTTCGAAGTCGTCAAACCCACCATCGTGCACGGGTTCGACTACACCGCCCTGCACTGGGCCGACAAGCAGAAGCCGCTCGAGGAGGTGGCGGGCACTTTCAGTGTGTTTCCAGAAACGCTCCGTGCGCCGCCGCTCGTTCCTGAGGCGATTGACGAAGAGGCGTCGGCTGAGATTTCGGCTGAAGAAGTGAACGCATAGCCCGCGGAGATCACCGCCGCGTTCTCCGAGCGTTTCGTGCTGCTGTGCGAGCTCGCGATCTACCGCGCGCGCGAGCGGGGGATCGCGGCGTAGCCCCACCGTCGTCCCGGCGCAGGCCGGGACCCATACCGCGTGATCCATCGAGTACGGGCGATAGCGGTATCGAACAGCCAGTCTTCGCCAAAACCCTCCCTGGGGTTATGGGTCCCGGCCTGCGCCGGGACGACAGCTGGGGTGTAGCGCGATGATCTCGCCTCTTCACCGTCATTGCGAGCGCAGCGAAGCAAACCCAGACTGTTACCGTGGCGGCAGTCTGGATTTGCTTCGTCGCAAGAGCTCCTCGCAATGACGGTGGAGAGAGCGCGCGCTATCGCTCCGCCCGTCCGATCACCGCCATCAGCTCCGCGATCTTCTCGCGCTGATCGGCCTTGTCGCCGCTCGCGATGGCGTGCTCGACGCAATGGGCGACATGGTCCTTCAGGATCTCTTCCTCGACCCGGCGCAGCGCGGCACGCACCGCCGAGATCTGCGTGACGATGTCGATGCAGTAGCGGTCTTCCTCTACCATTTTCGAGAGGCCACGAACCTGGCCCTCGATCCGGCCGAGACGTTTTCCGACAGATGTCTTGATGTCCTTGCGCATGGGCTCTATATACCCCTACAGGGTATAGGTTGCAAGCCCACGGACGAGCCCGCGTAAAAGGCCGGAGCATGGCAATGAACAACAACGCACACGAGCATCGTCACGACGCGGAAACGCATTCCGGATGCGGCTGTTCCACGAAGGCTACACCGCCGGCGGCCAAGCCGGAGGCCTCCTCGTGCTGTGGCGGCCACGGCGATCATGCCGGCCATCCCCATCCTCACGGTGAAGCAGCAACGAAGGTGAAAGACCCCGTCTGCGGCATGACGGTCGATCCCGCGACCTCGAAGCATCGCTTCGAGCATCACGGAGAGATCTTTCATTTCTGCTCGGCCGGCTGCCGCACCAAATTCGCCGCTGATCCCGCAAAATATCTCGCGAAGGAGAAGGCACCCGAGCCTGAGATGCCCGCAGGCACGATCTATACCTGCCCGATGCATCCCGAGATCCGTCAGGTCGGCCCGGGCACCTGCCCGATCTGCGGCATGGCGCTGGAGCCGGAGATCGCAAGCCTGGAGACTGGTCCCAATCCGGAGCTCGCCGACATGACGCGGCGGTTCTGGATCGGCGGCGTGCTGGCGCTGCCGGCGGTGGTGCTGGAGATGGGCGGCCATCTCGCAGGTCCGCACAACTGGATCGATCCGACGCTGTCGAACTGGATCCAGCTCGTCTTCGCCACACCCGTAGTGCTGTGGGCGGGCTGGCCGTTCTTCGTTCGCGGCTGGCAATCACTGCTGACGCGCAACCTCAACATGTTCACGCTGATCGCGATGGGCACCGGCGTTGCCTATGTCTACAGCGTCCTCGGCACCGTCACGCCGCAGATCTTCCCCACCACCTTCCGCGGCCATGAAGGCGCGGTTGCGGTCTATTTCGAGGCGGCGGCCGTCATTACCGTGCTGGTGCTGCTCGGTCAGGTGCTCGAGCTGCGCGCCCGGGATGCGACGTCGGGCGCGATCAAGGCGCTGCTCCAGCTTGCGCCCAAGACCGCGCGTCGCGTTGACGCTGACGGCAGCGAGCATGAGGTCGAGATCGACACGCTCCATGCCGGCGACCGCTTGCGCGTCCGTCCCGGCGAGAAGGTGCCGGTGGATGGCACCATCCTGGAGGGGCGCTCCTCGCTCGACGAATCCCTCGTGACAGGCGAATCCATGCCGGTCACCAAGGACACCGGCGCCAGGGTCATTGCCGGCACGCTGAACCAATCGGGCAGCTTCATCATGCGTGCCGACAAGGTCGGGCGCGAGACGCTGCTGTCGCAGATCGTGCAGATGGTCGCAGACGCGCAGCGCTCGCGCGCACCGATCCAGCGCCTGGCCGACCAGGTCGCCGGCTGGTTCGTGCCGACGGTGATCGTCGTCGCTATCGCCGCCTTTGCCGCCTGGTCGTGGTTCGGACCGGAGCCGCGGCTCGCCTTCGGCCTGGTCGCGGCGGTCAGCGTTCTGATCATCGCCTGCCCCTGTGCGCTGGGCCTGGCGACCCCGATGTCGATCATGGTCGGCGTCGGCCGCGGTGCGCAAGGCGGCGTGCTGATCAAGAACGCGGAGGCGCTGGAGCGGATGGAGAAGATCGACACGGTGGTGGTCGACAAGACCGGCACGCTGACCGAGGGCAAGCCCAAGGTGGTCGCGATCGTGCCGGCGTCCGGCTTTGCGGAAGACGACATCCTCCGGCTTGCGGCCACCGTCGAACGCGCCAGCGAGCATCCCCTAGCTGATGCGATCGTGCGCGCGGCCAAGGAGAGGCAGCTCGCCCTTGGCCAAGTCGAGCAATTCGATTCGCCGACGGGCAAGGGTGCGACCGGCAAGGTCGACGGCAAGACCGTCGTGCTCGGCAATGCCAAATATCTGACCTCCATCGGCATCGAGACCAAGACGCTCGACACCGAAGCCGAACGGCTGCGCGGCGACGGCGCGACCGTGATCAACATGGCCGTCGATGGCCGGCTGGCCGGCCTGTTCGCGATCGCCGATCCGGTCAAGGCCTCGACGCCGGAGGCGCTGAAAGCGCTGGCCGATGAAGGCATCAAGGTGATCATGCTGACCGGCGACAATCGCACGACGGCGGAGGCCGTGGCGCGCCGGCTCGGCATCGCCGAGGTCGAGGCCGAGGTGCTGCCGGACCAGAAGAGCGCGGTGGTGACAAAGCTGCAAAAGGGCGGCCGCAGCGTCGCGATGGCCGGCGACGGCATCAACGACGCGCCGGCACTGGCAGCGGCCGAAGTCGGCATCGCCATGGGCACCGGCACGGATGTGGCGATGGAGAGTGCCGGCGTGACGCTGCTGAAGGGCGACCTGATCGGCATCGTGCGCGCGCGAAAACTGTCGCAGGCGACGATGAACAACATCCGCCAGAACCTGTTCTTCGCCTTCATCTACAACGCCGCCGGCATTCCGATCGCGGCCGGCATCCTCTATCCGGCGTTCGGTCTGTTGCTCTCCCCGATCATCGCGGCAGCGGCGATGGCGCTGTCCTCGGTGAGCGTGGTCGGCAATGCGCTGCGGCTTCGTGCAACGCGGCTGTGAGGGTCGCAAAATCCGTGTAAAACGGGTCCATTCGGCGAGATGCGCGGAGGGGACCTGATGCAGCGGATTACGATCACGATCGAGGACGACCTCCTGGCGGAGATCGATGCCGCGGCGGAAGCGCGCGGCTATCAGAACCGCTCCGAGATCATCCGCGACCTCGCGCGCGCCGGGCTTCAGCAATCCACCGAGGACACCGCCCAGACCGGCCAATGCGTCGCGGGCCTCGTCTATGTCTACGACCACGCCGCGCGCGATCTATCAAAGCGGCTGGTGCAGGAATTCCACGGCCACCATGATCTCGCACTGGCAACGCTGCACGTCCACCTCGACGACAACAATTGCATGGAGATGACGGCGCTGCGCGGCGCGGCCTCCGAGGTGAGGCATTTCGCCGACCACATCATCGCCGAACGCGGCGTGCGCTACGGCCGCGTGGTGATGATCCCGACCGGGGAAGGGAAGCAGGCGAGGGCGCGCAAGCACGGACATCGGCATGGGTAGACAGTAGCTCTCGTGCCCCGGACGCGGCGCAGCGCTCCTTCAGCGGAGCGCCGCATCCGGGACACGAGACCGTCAAGCCGCTGGCCACAGCAGGCCAGCCTCCCTTGCCGAAATCGCCCTGCATGTCTACCTCTCGCGGGTCGTCTCGTGAAAGGGTGCCCCATGCTTGATGCCGCCATCAAGGCGCTGTCGCAAATGATCTCGCCGCCGATGCGCTCGATCCTGTGGCGATCGATCGGGCTGGCGCTGGTGCTGATCACCGTGCTGGCGATCGGCTTGCAGCGGCTGCTCAGCTGGTTTGCAACCTCCGGCGAGGTGTGGCTGGAAGGCCTGCTTGGACCGGGCTGGCATTCATCGCTCGAAATCCTGTCCTGGATCGTCTCGATCGCGGCGGGCCTCGGTGTCGTGTTCGGCGGCATTTTCCTGATGCCTGCGATCACCTCACTGGTGGCGAGCCTGTTCGTCGACGACGTCGCCAACATCGTCGAGCGCGAGCATTATCCGGCCGAACGACCCGGCACGGCGCTGCCGTTCACCCAGGCGATGTTCGAGGGCATCAAGACCGCGCTACTGACCATCGTGGTTTATCTCGCCGCGCTGCCGCTGGTGCTGTTCGCCGGCGCCGGTTTCCTGATCTTCTTCCTCGCCGCCGCCTGGCTGCTCGGCCGCGAATATTTCGAGCTCGCCGCGATGCGCTTCCGCCCACCGGAGGGAGCCAAGGCGATGCGGCGCGACAATGCCGCGACCATCTTCACCGCCGGCCTGTTCATCGCCGCCTTCGTCTCGATCCCGATCGTCAACCTGGCGACGCCGATCTTCGGCATGGCCTTCATGGTCCACATGCACAAGCGCCTGTCAGGCCCGCGGCCCGAGCTGATCGAGCCGGCGCGGCAGGCGCGGTAACCCGGCTCAGGCCACAGGCATCCCGCATTTGCGCAGCACCGTCTTGGCGAAGCCGAACGGCGCCGGCGTGAATGGGCCCGTCGGCGCGCGGGTGACCAGCGCGACGACACCGAGTGCGGCCATCGCGAGCCAGAAGCACAGCCAGAAGCCGTCGATGTAGGCGAGCACATTGGCCTCGCGCTGGACGATGCCCGCCAGCGTGCCGACCGCGCGCGCCTGCGCCGATCCCCTGCCATGGGCGGCGAAATGATCGGCGAGCTGCTTTAGTCTCTCCACCACATCGACATCGCCGACCGCGAGGTTCTGGCCGAGATAGAAGGAATGGACCTGCTCGCGGACGCGCAGCCAGGTGCCCATCAACGCCACACCGATCTCGGCGCCGCCGAGCCGCATGATCTGGATATAGGCGGCAAACGAGGTGGCGCGGCTCGGATCGGAGTTGGAGAGCAGCGTGATGATCAGCGGCAGCAGGGTCAGCGACTGCCCGATCGCCTGCAGTAGCACGATGCCGATGAAATCCTCGCGCGCCCAGACATGGGTGAGCCGCGTGCCCCAGAGATTCGCCGCGGCGAAGCAGGCAAAGCCCAGAACGAGCACCGTACGTGTATCGAAATGCCTGAGCAGCCAGATCGAGACCGGCACCAGCACGAACATCGGCAACGCGCCATAGGTGAGCAGCAAGAGGCCGCTCTGCTCGGGCCTGAGCTGCGCGATGGTTGCGAGGAAGTTCGGCACCAGCGAGGCGTTGGACAGGCTGGTCAGTGTGTAGAGCAGGATCAGGACCAGCCCCAAGCCGATGTTGCGCGAGAACAGCACATTCACATGTGCCCAGGGCTGCCGCACCAGGGACTCGTTGACGAGGAAGGCCAGAAACAGCACCGCGCCACTGGCGAGCAGCGCCATCACCGTGCCGGAGCCGAGCCAGTCCAGCCGGTTGCCCTGGTCGAGCCCGGCATAGATCATCGAGACTGAGGCGCCGAGCAGCAGCATGCCGCCCCAATCGGCGTCGCGCAGCAGCGCACGGTTCACCGGCTCGTTCGGCGTGCCCAGATAGACCATCAGGCCCATCAAGGGCGCGATCACCACGCCTTGCCAGTACAGCCATTGCCAGCCGAGATGGTCGACATAGAAGCCGACCAGCGAGGTCGACGTGTCCAAGGCGAAGCCGACGCGGATCGCATAGATCGAGATCGCCGGCAGCCACCAGCGGATCGGCAAATTGCGGAACACGATCATCAGCGTCGCCGGCACGAAGGTGCCGAGCAACAGGCCATGCACGACGCTGAGCGCAAGCAATGTCGGATAGTGGTGCACGAATGGAATGATGAAAGAGACGGCCGCATAGACGATGCTGGGGATGCCGAGCACGCGGCGCAGGCCGAACACGGTAGCAAGCCAGGCCACCGCAGGCGCGATGAAGATCTGCGAGCCGATGCCGGCCGTGGAGAGCCAGGCGCCCTCGTCGAAGCCGAGTGAGAACGCGCCGCGAAGGTCGGGCAGGCCGACCGTGGTCAGCCGGCTATCGAAATTGGCGAGGAACGAGCCGAGCAGCACCGCCGCGACGGCGAACAGCGGCTGCGGCGCGATGCCGCCGCGCGAGACCGGCTCGCGGCTGGCAGCGTCATTTTCCGCCATTCGCAGCCTTGGTATCGATGCTGGTGACCACCGACATGCCCGGCACCAGCCGAGCGAGCAGCGGTTGATTGTGATCGAACTGAATGCGCACGGGAATGCGCTGCACCACCTTTGTGAAGTTGCCTGTTGCGTTGTCGGGCGGCAGCAGCGCCACTTGTGCGCCGGTCGCCGGCGCAATGCGCTCGACCTTGCCGTGCAGCCTCTCACGCGGGAAACTGTCGACGGTGATCTCGACCGGCTGGCCCGGTGCGACGTGCGTGAGCTGGGTCTCCTTGTAGTTCGCAATCACATAGACGTTGGGCAGCGGCACCACATTGATGAGATTGGTGCCGATATTGACGTAATCGCCGGGCTGCACCTGCCGCTCGCCGACAACGCCGTCAAACGGCGCGGTGACCTTCGTGTAACCAAGTTTGAGCTTCGCACCCGCCAGCGTCGCCTTGGCTGCCTCGACATCGGCGGCGCGCTGCTTCCTGGTGCCTTGCAGGACCTCGAGCTGGTGCTGCTGGGCTGCGATCACGGCGCGGCTCGCCCGCACGTCGGCCTGCGCCTTGGCATAAGCGGCCACCGCCTGCTCGAGCCGCTGGCGCGTGCCGGCATCGGTCTGCGACAGCGACTGCTGACGCTCCTGCTCCTGCCGCGCCTCCACCTCCATGGCCTCCGCGGACAGCCGCGCGGCCTGCGCCTGCGCGATCGTGGCATATTGCAGCTCGATCTGATTGGCGAGATTGTCGAGGGTGGCCTGCGCAGCAGCGACATTGGCTTCGGCCTGTGCGACCTGCGCCTCGTAGTCGGCCGGATCGATCTGGATCAGGAGGTCGCCGGCCTTCACGCGCTGGAAATCGGTGACGCCTACGGTGAGCACTTCGCCCGAGACGCGGCTCGAAAGCCGCGTCAGCTCCGCCCGCACATAGGCGTCATTGGTGGTCTGGATCACCGCATTGCCGACCCATTCGTCGAAGCGCAGCGTCGCCAGCGCGACGAAGCCGAGCGCAACGATGACCGCAAACAGCGGGATCGCGAGCCGGCTCCAGAGCGGTGAGGCCGGCCGTTGTGTTGACTTGGGCGGCGGGACAGGTGCGGCGGCAGGCGGTGACGGAACTCGTTCTTGTTGACTCACGGATGCCCCCAAAAGCGCTTGTCCGAACGCAAATCTCACTGCTGTCATTCCGGGACGGTTCGAGCAACGGACCCGGCATCTCGAGATTCCGGGTTCGATGCCGCGCATCGCCCCGGAAAGACGTTGATTACTTGCTCACACCGTTTTCTCCGGCCACCGGCAGAGATCGTTGATCAGGCAGACCTCGCAGCGCGGCTTGCGGGCGAGGCAAGTATAGCGGCCGTGCAGGATCAACCAATGATGGGCATGCTGCATGAACTCGGCCGGGATCACCTTTTCGAGACCGAGCTCGACCTCCAGCGGCGTCTTGCCCGGCGCAAGTCCGGTACGGTTGCCGACGCGGAAAACATGGGTATCGACCGCCATGGTGTGCTCGCCGAAGGCCATGTTGAGCACGACATTGGCCGTCTTGCGCCCGGCACCGGGCAACGACTCGATCTCGGCGCGCGTGCGCGGCACTTGGCCGCCGAATTCGCTGAGCAGCTTGGCCGACAGTGCGATCACATTCTTGGCTTTGGTGCGGTAGAGTCCGATCGTCTTGATGTACTCGCGCAGACGCTCCTCGCCGAGATCGAGCATCTTCTGCGGGGTGTCGGCGACCTCGAACAATGCGCGCGTCGCCTTGTTGACGCCGGCATCGGTCGCCTGCGCCGACAGCACCACGGCAACTAGCAGCGTGAACGGATTGACGTGCTCGAGCTCGCCTTTCGGCTCCGGATTGGCCTTGCGGAAACGGCTGAAGACCTCGCGGACCTCGGCCGGCGTCCAGGGCCTGGTGGCCTTGAGTGGTTTTTTCGCGGAGGATTTCGGTTTGGCCGCGACCGGCTTTGCCTTTTTCTTCGGCACCGCCGCTTTGCGGGAGACCGGCTTGCGGGTGATTTTCGCCATGATCGGGATATACTGAGGGACGATGAGCACAGGCAACGAAATTGAGCGCAAGGACTTTGAAGATCAGCGCGAGGTGCAGATCTTCTCCGCGCTGCTGACGCCGCACCGCTCGCTGAACCGCACCGGCTTCCTCGCCGTGATGCTGTTCCTGAGCGTGGTCAGCTTCGTCACGGGCCTCGCTTTCCTGATGATGGGCGCCTGGCCGGTGTTCGGCTTTTTTGGTCTCGACGTGCTCGTGGTCTGGTGGGCCTTCAAAGTCAATTTCCGCAGCGCTCGGGCGCGCGAGGAGATCACCGTTACGACCTCCGAGCTGCGCGTGAGGCGCATCAGCCATCGCGGCCAGGTCGCCGAATGGACCTTCAATCCGCTCTGGGTCCGCCTCGACATGGAAGTCGACGAGGACTTCGGCATCGAGCATCTCTATCTGATCTCGCGCGGTCATCAGATCCAGATCGCGAGGTTCTTAGGGCCTGAGGAAAAGGCAAGTTTTTACAATGGCTTGGTCGAGGCATTGAACGCCGCCAAGCGTGGACCGACCTACAATCCGATCAGCTGATTCCAGTCGGAAATCGGGTGGTTTCAGACCCGCCTCTCTCCTACATTTCCGGACATGATGACCCTCGCGATACATGACCAGCGCCTGGCCAAGCCGGGCACCCAGAACGCCGCGTGGCGCGACTATGATTCGGTGCGGCGGGCGATTGCGTTCATCTCGGCGAACTGGCGCGCGCAGCCGACCATCGAGGCGATGGCGGATGCCGCCGGCGTCACGCCGGATGAGCTGCACCATCTGTTCCGCCGCTGGGCGTCGATCACACCGAAGGCTTTCATGCAGGCGCTCACCCTCGACCACGCCAGGAATCTGCTCAGGGATTCCGCCAGCATTCTTGATGCGGCGCTCGACTCCGGCCTATCCGGGCCGGGCCGGCTGCACGATCTCTTCGTCACCCACGAAGCGATGTCGCCGGGCGAGTGGAAGAACGGCGGTGCCGGTCTCACCCTGCGCTATGGCTTCCACCCCTCCCCATTCGGCACCGCGATCGTGATCGCCACCGATCGCGGCTTGTCCGGACTTGCCTTCGCCGATCACGGCGAAGAGAAGATCGCACTCGCCGACATGACGCGGCGCTGGCCGAACGCTACTTACGTGGAAGATCACAAAGGCACCGCGCCGCTCGCAGCGCGCATCTTCGACCCAAAGCTGTGGCGGCCGGATCAGCCGCTGCGCGTGGTCCTGATCGGCACCGATTTCGAGGTGCGGGTATGGGAGACGCTGCTGAAAATTCCGATGGGACGCGCGGTGTCCTATTCCGACATCGCCTGCAACATCAATAATCCGAAGGCCTCTCGCGCCGTCGGTGCCGCGGTTGGCAAGAACCCGGTCTCCTTCGTCGTGCCCTGCCACCGCGCGCTCGGCAAGAGCGGCACGCTCACCGGCTATCATTGGGGCACCACCCGCAAGCAGGCGATGCTGGGCTGGGAAGCCGGGCAGCTGGGGATGCAGTGATTGATCTCCCTCTCCCCGCACGCGGGGAGAGGCGAAGAAACTCAGCCCGCCAGGTCCAGCTTCGAGGCGACCGTCGAATCCGCATTGAGGCGGTAGATGATCGGCGCACCGGTGGCGAGCTCGCGCTTCAGGATGCCTTCAGGCGAGAGCTTCTCCAGCACCATGATCAGCGCACGCAGCGAGTTGCCGTGAGCGGCAACCAGCGTGCGCTTGCTGTTGAGCACGCCGGGCAGGATCTCCTGCACGTAATAGGGCAATGCGCGCGCGAGCGTGTCCTTCAGGCTTTCGCCGCCGGGCGGCGGCACATCGTAGGAGCGGCGCCAGACGTGTACCTGCTCCTCGCCCCATTTCTTGCGCGCATCGTCCTTGTTGAGACCGGAGAGATCGCCATAATCGCGCTCGTTGAGTGCGAGGTTCTTCGAGGTCGGCAGACCGGTCTGGCCGAGCTCAGCGAGGATGAGATCGAGCGTGTGCTGCGCGCGCGTCAGGACCGAGGTGAAGGCGACGTCGAATACGAGACCCTGTGCCTTCAGCTTGCGGCCGGCTTCCTTGGCTTCCCTCACGCCGAGCTCGGTGAGGTCAGGATCCTTCCAGCCCGTGAACAGGTTCTTCAGATTCCATTCGCTCTGGCCATGGCGCACGAGCACGAGAAGACGTTCGCTCATTTTACCTTCCGTATGAAACTAAGCTTGATGGTTGCTGCATCGGCGGTGCCCAACCTTTCCGTTGGGGAGAGGTGAAGGGAGCCTGCAGTTGAAACGGGCAATCATTCCGTTGACTCAGATATCGGACAGGCCGAGCACGTCGGCCATGGTGTAGTGCCCCGGCGCCTTGCCATGGGCCCACAGTGCCGCCTTGAGCGCGCCGTGGGCGAACAGCATGCGGTCCTCGGCCTGATGCGACAGCGTCAGGCGCTCGAACGGACCGAGGAAGCTGACGCTGTGGTCGCCGGCGACGGTGCCGCCGCGTAACGAAGCGAAACCGATACTGCCTGGCCGGCGTGCGCCGGTGATGCCGTCACGTCCACGCTCGGAATGGTCATCGAGGGTGACACCGCGGCCGCTGGCTGCGGCCTGGCCCAGCATCAGCGCCGTGCCCGAGGGCGCATCGACCTTCATGCGGTGATGGGTTTCGACGATCTCGATGTCGAAGGTCTGGTCGAGCGCCTTGGCGACGCGCCTGACCACGGCGGCGAGCAGGTTGACGCCGAGGCTCATATTGCCTGACTGCACCACCACCGCGCGGTTGGTGACGCTCTTGATCACGGCGTTGTCGGAGCCGGAAAGTCCGGTGGTGCCGATGACATGCACGAGGCCGCGCTGGGCGGCGATCGCGACGTTGGCGATGGTCGCCGCCGGCACGGTGAAATCGAGGATGCCGTCGGCATCCTTCGACATCGCCCAGAGATCGGCGGAGAGCGTGATGCCGTTGGCCGGCAGGCCTGCGAGCACGCCGGCATCCTTGCCGAGCAGATCGGAGCCCGGCGCCTCCAGTGCGCCCGCCAGCACCGCGCCTTTGCTCTCGGCAATCGCCCGTACCAGCGCGCGGCCCATCCGGCCGCCGGCCCCAGCAACAATCAAGCGCATGTCGGACATGGTGTGATCCTCTTCGGAGCCGTTGTAGCGGGGGGACGCAGTTCCGGCAACCGAGGGGATCGGGGGCAGTGACGCCACGTTCACCGTCATTCCGGGGCGGCTCGCAGAGCCGAACCCGGAATCCCGAGATTCTCAGGTGCGCAATTGCGCACCATAGTCCGCCTCGGAATGACGGGCGTCAGCCGTCCTGCGGCTGCGGGCCGTCATAGCCCTCGATGATGATGAGATCGGCGATCGAGTGCGGCTGGCGCACCTTGATGTTGGCCTGATATTCCGGTGAGTTGTAGCAGGCGAGCGCGGTTTCGTAGTCCGGGAATTCGATCACGACGTTGCGGTTGCGGCTGGCGCCTTCAACGGTGGTGAACTTGCCGGCGCGGGCGACGAAACGGCCGCCCCATTTCTTGAAGATCGGACCGTTGGCGACGGCGTAGGGCTTGTAGCCCTCGTCATTGCTCACGTCGACACGCCCGATCCAGTAGCCTTTTGCCATTGTTGTTCTCCCTGTTGTGTGTGGTCAGCCGAGAGCTTGCGCGATCTCAGCGTGGATGGCGTCGGCGACAGCCTTCGGATCGGCGGCTTCCACCACCGGGCGCCCGACAACGAGATAATCCGCGCCCGCGGTGATCGCGCGGTCCGGCGTCATGATGCGCTTCTGGTCACCGCTGGCGGCGCCCGCCGGACGAATGCCGGGGGTGACGAGGCTCATCTGATGGCCGACGATCTTGCGCAACGCACCGACTTCCTCTGGCGAGGACACCAGGCCGTCGACGCCGATCACCTGCGCCTGCTGCGCGCGGGCCTCAACTAGCTCCGACACGCTGAGCCGATAGCCCGCCGCATGCAAATCGTCGTCATTGTAGGAAGTCAGCACCGTGACGGCGAGGATCTTCAGGCCGGCACTGCCGCGGCCCTCGACGGCGCCCTTCATGGTCTGCGGATAGGCGTGGACGGTAACGAAGGTCGCACCCAGCTTGGCGACGCTCTCCACCCCACGCCTCACCGTATTGCCGATGTCGTGCATCTTCAGATCGGCAAAGACCTTTTTGCCCCTGTCGGCGAGCGTTCCGATCAACGGCAGGCCGCCGGCATAAGCGAGCTGATAGCCGATCTTGTAGAACGAGACGCTGTCGCCGAGCTTCGCGATCATCGCCTCCGCAGCATCAACGCTCGGCAGATCGAGCGCAACGATCAGGCGGTCTTTCGGGGCGATCTCGGCTGCCGTCATGTCACCTCACATCATGCGTTGGGAAACGTCGATCAGCTGCGTTACCAGCTCTTTCAACGCGGCGATATCGCCCTCGTTCTTCAGCCTGTCCATATCGTCATAGGCCTGGTCGGCAAAGGCGAGCGTGAGCTGGCTGGCAATCACGTTGGCGTGGCAGGAGGAGAGGATCAGCCGCAAGGCCTGGAGCGCGCGGGCGGCACCGAGCCGGCTCTGCGAGGCGCCGGCGAGCGCGAAGACGCGGTTGCGGAACACCTCGCCGCGCGCCTCGTGCAGCTCGTGCACGCGGCTGACCCAGTCGATCGCGTTCTTGAGAAGCGGCGGCACCGAGGCATTGTATTCGGGCGAGACGATGAGGACACCGTGATGGGCGCCGATCATGCGCTTGAGATTGATGGCGTGCTTGGGCACGCCGGACTTGGCCTGGAGATCGCCGTCGTAGATCGGCAGCGGAAAATCCGCGAGCGAGATGCGGGTGACGTCCACGCCGGCCTGGGCGAATTCGTAGGCCGCCAGCGCCCCAAGCTTCACATTGTGCGAGCCGGTGCGCAGCGAGCCGGGAATGATCAGGATTTTGGGTGCGGACATCCAATCCCATGCGTTCGGCGAAACGAGCCCGCCGCGCAAAAGAAGAGCGGGCGGAATTAGTCCTTGCGATACACCCAGACGCGGGCCGGCGGAAGGTTCATCCAGATCCGTTCCGAGGCCTCTGTCGACACGCCCGGCAGCGATTTCGGGATCGGCGGCACCACCGCATAGGTGAACTGGATGAAGGGCGCGCCGGGCGCAAGCGCGGTGAAGGCATCGCGAATGAGCCGCAGCCGCGTCAGCATCGGTTTCGTCACGAGCGGCAGGCCCGAGACGACCGCGCTAGCCGGCGCGCTCAGGACGTTCCAGAGCGTGTCACGCAGGCGATAGGCATCGCCCTGCACCACCTTGGCCTGCGGGTAGCGGTCGCGCAGCAGCGCGCAGAAGCCGGGATTGTATTCGACGAGGACGAGACGCTTCTGGTCGACACCGCGCTCGATCAGCGCGGAGGTGATCGCGCCGGTGCCGGGCCCGAGCTCCACCACCGGCGCATCGGACTCCGGATCGACATAATGAGCCATGGTCCGGGCCAAGAGCTTGCCCGACGGCATCACCGCGCCCATGTGCAGCGGCTTTTCGATCCACGACCTGAGAAAGCGCACCTCGTCGTCAAGACGAGGCTTCTTCAAGGCACGCGCAGACGATGGCAATGGCATGTCGGGACCGGACGGGACCGCAGGACCGCGGCGTGTCAGAAAATGGTCATAAAGACGTATAGGCCGAAGACGGCACGGTCAAGACGAGTCAATTCGCCCGATTACCGAAGAAGTCCTTGACCTTGGCGAAGAAACCCTCGGATTCCGGCTGGGTGTTGCCGGAGGAGAGCTTGTCGAACTCGGCCAGCAATTCCTGTTGCTTCTTGGTGAGGTTCTGCGGGGTCTCGACCACGACCTGGACATACATGTCGCCCATCTGACGCGACCGCAACACCGGCATGCCCTTTGATGCGATGCGGAATCGGCGGCCGGACTGGGTTCCGGCAGGCACTTTCACCTTGGCCTTGCCCTTGTCGATGGTCGGCACCTCGAATTCGCCGCCGAGCGCGGCCGTCACCATCGAGATCGGCACGCGGCAGTGCAGATCGGCGCCATCGCGCTGGAAGAACTGGTGCTGGGCCAGCGACAGGAAGATGTAGAGGTCGCCGGGCGGACCACCGCGGACCCCGGCCTCGCCCTCGCCGGCGAGCCTGATCCGGGTGCCATCCTCGACGCCTTGCGGAATGTTGACCGACAGCGTGCGCTCGCGCGTGACGCGGCCCTGGCCCGCGCAGGAGGGGCAGGCGTCCTCGATCATCTGGCCGCGTCCCTGGCAGCCGGGACAGGTGCGCTCGAGCGTGAAGAAGCCCTGCGACTGCCGCACACGGCCCGCGCCGCCGCAGGTCGAGCAGGTCTTCGGCTTGGTACCTGCCTTGGCGCCGATGCCCGAGCAAGCCTCGCAGGTGACCGAGACCGGGATCTCGATCTGCGCAGTCTTGCCGCCAAAGGCTTCCTCGAGCGTGATCTCCATATTGTAGCGCAAATCGGCGCCGCGCTCGCGGCCACCGCGGCCGCGCTGCCCGGCCATGCCGAACAGGTCTTCGAAAATGTCGGAGAAAGAGGAGGCGAAGCCCGCGCCGAAACCGGGGCCGCCGCCAAAGCCGCCGCCCTGCTCGAACGCGGCGTGACCATAGCGGTCATAGGCGGCGCGCTTGTCCTTGTCCTTCAGGACCTCATAGGCCTCGTTGATCTCCTTGAATTTGACTTCGCTGGTCTGGTCCCCCGGATTGCGGTCCGGATGGAATTTCATCGCCAGCTTGCGGAACGACGATTTCAGCTTGGATTCGTCAGCGTCGCGATCGACTTCGAGGGTCTCGTAATAGCAGCGCTTGGTGGACGTGGACATGTTCAGCTCGGTCTATCCAATCGCGATTTCAAGTTGGGGCGAAACAGCGTTGCCACGCAGCAATATAAGCGCCCTTCCGCCTCGCGGCAGAGGGCAGCCTGGCAGCGCTGAGAATAACGGCTGGGAATTGATCGATGGTAACGGGCGCCTTGCCCGTGGAGCCCGACACGACGGCCTCCCCCGCGAGGGAGGAGGCCGGTAGCGCGTGTGGGGTCCAAGCCGTCCGCATCGCCACCCTCTCGGGCTTATGCAGACTTCTTGTTGTTCTTCTCGTCGTCGACCTCGGTGAATTCCGCGTCGACGACGTCGTCCTTGGCCGCGTCCTTCTTGGCGTCGGCCTCGGCCTGCTGCTTGTACATGGCTTCGCCGAGCTTCATCGAAGCCTGGGCCAGGGTGTTGGTCTTGGCCTTGATCGCCTCGGCATCGTCGCCCTTCAGCGCCTCCTTGAGGTCGCTGACGGCATCCTCGATGGCGCGGCGCTCGGTCTCGGAGACCTTCGAACCGTGCTCGGCGAGGGCCTTCTCGGTGGAATGCACCAGCGCGTCCGCATGGTTCTTGGCATCGACCGCCTCGCGGCGCTTCTTGTCGGCCGCCGCATTGGCCTCGGCGTCCTTGACCATCTTCTCGATGTCGGCTTCCGACAGGCCGCCCGAGGCCTGGATGCGGATCTGCTGCTCCTTGCCGGTGGCCTTGTCCTTGGCCGAGACGTTGACGATGCCGTTGGCGTCGATGTCGAAGGTCACCTCGATCTGCGGCATGCCGCGCGGAGCCGGCGGAATGCCCATCAGGTCGAATTGGCCGAGCATCTTGTTGTCGGCCGCCATTTCACGCTCGCCCTGGAAGACGCGGATGGTGACGGCATTCTGATTGTCTTCAGCCGTCGAGAACACCTGGCTCTTCTTGGTCGGGATCGTCGTGTTGCGATCGATGATGCGGGTGAACACGCCACCCAGCGTCTCGATGCCCAGCGACAGCGGGGTCACGTCGAGCAGCAGGACGTCCTTGACGTCGCCCTGGAGCACGCCGGCCTGGATCGCGGCACCGATCGCCACGACTTCGTCCGGGTTGACGCCCTTGTGCGGCTCCTTGCCGAACAGCTGCTTCACGACCTCCTGGACCTTCGGCATGCGGGTCATGCCGCCGACCAGCACCACCTCGCCGATTTCACCGGCGGTGACGCCGGCGTCCTTCAGCGCCTTGCGGCAGGGCTCGATGGTTTTCTGCACGAGGTCGTCGACCAGCGCCTCGAACTTGGCGCGGGTGAGCTTCATCGTCAGATGCTTCGGACCGGTCTGATCCGCGGTGATGAAGGGCAGGTTGATCTCGGTCTGCGTCGTCGAGGACAGCTCGATCTTGGCCTTTTCAGCGGCTTCCTTCAGGCGCTGCAAGGCGAGCTTGTCGTTGCGCAGGTTGATGCCCTGCTCCTTCTGGAACTCATCGGCGAGATAGCCGACCAGGCGCATGTCGAAGTCTTCGCCGCCGAGGAAGGTGTCGCCATTGGTCGACTTCACCTCGAACACGCCGTCACCGATCTCGAGAATGGAGATATCGAAGGTGCCGCCGCCGAGGTCGTACACCGCGATGGTGCCGGCCTTGGTCTTGTCGAGGCCATAGGCGAGCGCGGCCGCGGTCGGCTCGTTGATGATGCGCAGCACTTCGAGGCCCGCGATCTTGCCGGCGTCCTTGGTCGCCTGGCGCTGGGCGTCGTTGAAGTAGGCGGGAACGGTGATGACGGCCTGGTCGACCTTCTGGCCGAGATGGGCTTCCGCGGTCTCCTTCATCTTCTGCAAGATGAACGCCGAGACCTGCGAGGGCGAGTAGGTCTGGCCGTCGGCCTCGACCCAGGCGTCGCCGTTGGAAGCCTTCACGATCTTGTACGGAACGAGCTTCTTGTCCTTCTCGACCATCGGGTCGTCGTAGCGGCGGCCGATGAGGCGCTTCACTGCGAAGAAGGTACGCTCGGGATTGGTGACGGCCTGGCGCTTGGCCGGCTGGCCGACGAGGCGCTCACCGTCATCCGTGACGGCGACGATCGAAGGCGTCGTGCGCATGCCTTCGGAATTCTCGATGACTTTGGCGTTCTTGCCATCCATCACGGCGACGCACGAGTTCGTGGTGCCGAGGTCGATCCCAATGACCTTTCCCATGGTCCTGATATCCTTCTTTTTGCGGCAGGTTGGCTGGGCCCAGAAGGCACCCGAACCGAAACCCCCTAAGATCAAACATCCGCGATATTGCGATGATTGAGGCTCATATAGGAGGGGGGAAGGGGCCCGCAAGGACCGAAGCTACGTTTCTGCCGCGAAAACATTGGGTTTTGGAAGATCATATCTGGGCTCCACCGCCCTTGCGGGTGAGGAATTATTAACAGGTTCGCGCTTCGGCAAGCCCCCGCTTCCGCGAGCGGCCCCTCCCTGTTGCGGCAGGGCCAAACCCGCTAAAAGGCTGACCGGCCGGACAGCCGGCGCAGCTGCTTCGCGCGACAAAGCGCCCGGCGGCCGACCATCGAACGGCCTCAATGTGAACCAATCAGAGTGCCCATGACGCTGATCCGCCCCCTCGCCGCACTCGCCCTCCTCGCCGTCTCCGCGTTTCCGGCCTACGCCGCCGACGCCGTTTTCCCACCTGGCTTGCGCCTCGGCATGGTGCCCCTGGTCGGCCTCAGCACGGCGAAAACCTTTCCGGGCTTCGAGAGCGAGGACGGCAGCGTCAAGGTGCTGATCACCGAGCTGCCGCCGGCGGCCTATGGCGAGGTCGTGAGCGCGTTCAATTCCAATCCTGCCGGGGCCAATGGCGTCAAGCAGGACAAGATCGAGACCCCCGCGGGCCTTGCCTATTTCACGACCGAAAGCGGCAAGGCCGACGATACCCCGGTGAAGCGCTATTCGATGATCGTGCCCGGTGCCGGCTTCTCCGGCTATGTCGCGGTGCAGATCCCGGAGAATGCGACCAAGATCTACACCGATGAAGCGGTGCGGCAGATGTTTGCGAGCGCCACCACCCGCAGGCAGGTCTCGGCCGAAGAGCAGATCGCGCTGATGCCGTTCAAGATCACCGATCTTGCCGACTTCAAGGACGTCCGGACCCTGGCGCCGGGCTCGAGCATCATCCTGGCCGATGGCGATGAGAGCACGGGCTACGAGTCGCGGCCGTTCATGATCCTCGGCCTGATCGGCGCCACCCCGCAAGCCGCCGACGACCGCGCCCGTTTCGCCCAGGAGGCGGCACTCCAGATTCCCGGCGTGCGCGAGTCGCGGATCACCATGTCCGAGCCGATCCGCATCAACGGCCAGCAGGGTTTCGAGACCCGGATCGACGGCGTCAGCGGCAAGGATAAGGTCCCCGTGACCGTGGTGCAGTGGATCCGCTTCTCGAGTGGCGGCGCATCATTGCGCATCATCGCCAGCGCCCCGCGCGACAGATGGCAAGCCGCCTTCACCCGTTTCCGCGCGGTGCGCGACGGGATTCAGCCGAAGGGGTAGACGCGTCCCACGCGCGAGATGCGCTCCCTCCCCACCCGCCCCCACCCGCGGGCGGGCGGTCGGGGAGAGGGTGTCTCCGCAATCGAGACCGCGCTCTGCAAGCGCAGCAACCTCTCCCGCAAGGGCCCGCAAGGAGAGGTGCGCCGAGCACGCCGCGAGCCCAACCCCTCACCAAGACCGGCTGCATTTTCGGGCTTCTGTTCGTATACGAACGGAACTACGCTCCCCTCCGTTGGATCATCCTAAGGGGAGGCGAACGATGCTGGATCGGCGACACGTCTTGGCAATGCTTGGAACGACGGCACTGGCGACGCTCGCGCCAAGTGCGCTGTTCGCGGCCGCGTCGATCAAGCCGGACGACGCATCAGCCCTGCTCGTGATCGACGTGCAGAACTGCTTCCTGCCGGGCGGCAGCCTCGCGGTGAAGGAAGGCGAGCAGGTGGTGCCCGTCATCAACAGAATCGCGAAGGCGTTTTCCAACGTGGTGATGACACAGGACTGGCACACGCCCGGCCACATTTCGTTTGCGTCGGTTCATTCAGGCAAGAAGCCGTTCGAGACCATCGACCTGCCCTACGGCAAGCAGGTGCTGTGGCCCGACCATTGCGTGCAGGGCACCGATGGCGCTTCGCTGTCGAAGGACCTGTCGATCCCGCACGCCGAGCTCATCATCCGCAAGGGTTTTCACAAGGACGTCGACAGCTACTCGGCCTTCCTCGAAGCCGACGGCAAGACCTCGACGGGGCTTGCCGGCTACCTGAAGGGACGCAAGATCAAGCGCGTCTTCGTTGCAGGGCTCGCGACGGACTTCTGCGTCGCCTGGACCGCGCTCGACGCGCGCAAGGCGGGTTTCGAGGTTTATGTGGTGGAAGACGCCTGCCGCGGCATCGACACCCAGGGCTCGCTGGCAAAGGCCTGGGCCGACATGGCCAAGGCCGGCGTGAAGCGGATTCAGTCTGCGGATATCGCGGTGAGCGCGTAAGATTTACGATCAGTCGTTCCGGTTCGATGCAAAGCATCGAACTCCGGTGCGCAATTGCGCACCGGATTCCGGGTTCGACTCTGCGAGCCGCCCCGGAATGACTCGTCGCTTACCGCTCAGTTCGGCGCGCCGCTCGACTCGTTGTTGTTGTTGGCCGCGGTCGCCGCCTTCGCGCCGCCCTTGGCGACACCGACCAGCGCCGGGCGCAGCACGCGCTCGCCGATTGTGTAGCCGGCCTGCACGACCTGCACCACGGTGCCCGCCGGCACCGAGGCATCGGGCACTTCGAACATCGCCTGCTGGAAGTTCGGATCGAACTTCTGGCCCTGCGGATCGAATCTCTTCACGCCGTGCTTTTCCAGCGCGTTGAGCAGCGAGCGCTCGGTGAGCTCGACGCCCTCGATCAGCGAGATCAGGCCGGGATCGGCCGCGGCACGGGCTTCGGCCGGAACGGCGTCGAGCGCGCGCTGGAGATTGTCGGCGATGTCGAGCACGTCGCGCGCAAAGCCGGTGATGCCGTAGAGGCGGGCGTCAGCGACCTCCTTGGTGGTCCGCTTGCGCAAATTCTCCATCTCGGCCAGCGTCCGCAGCATGCGGTCCCGCGCCTCGGCGGCCTCCTTCTGCAACGTCTCGACCGAGCCGGGCTCGGGATCGTCGGGCATGATGTAGGGTTTTGACACCACGGGCTCGCCGGTCGCTGCAGTCGTGTCTTCGGGTTGCCGGTCTTGCTCGGTCATCGGCTCTATTCTCGAACTCGTTTCCAGGGATTGTTGGCCCGGATATCGTGCCTGAGGCCACGAAAATCAAGCGCCCGTGATCGGCGGAAACGCCGGTCAGCCCCCCAGCAGGCGGCTGACGATACGGGCGGCGTAGTCCACGGTCGGGATCACGCGGGCATAATTCAGCCGCGTCGGGCCGATCACGCCGAGAACGCCGACGATGTGGCCGGCGGCATCCCGATAGGGCGCGATGATGGTGGAGGACCCCGACAGGGAAAACAGCTTGTTCTCACTGCCGATGAAGATGCGTACGCCCTCGGCGGTTTCGGCCCGGCCGAGCAGGTCGATGACGCCCCGCTTGGTCTCGAGGTCGTCGAACAACAGGCGCACCCGCTCCAGATCCTCCAGCGCATGCAGATCTTCGAGCAGATTGGCATGGCCACGAACGATGAGCTGGCGGTCCTCGTTCTCGCCGCCGGACCAGCTGGCAATGCCGGCCGAGATCACCTTTTGCGTCAGCTGATCGAGCTCGGCGCGGGCCTCGGCGAGCGCGGTTTCGAGCTCGAGCCGCGCCTCGGCCAGCGTGCGGCCGCGGATTCGCGCATTGAGGAAATTGCCAGCCTCGATCAGAGCCGAGGAGGGAACTCCGGGCGGCAGCGTCAGCACGCGGTTTTCGACCTGGCCGTCCTCGCCGACCAGAATCACCAGCGCCCTCTCCGGTTCCAGGCGGACGAATTCGATGTGCTTGAGCCGCGCATTGGATTTTGGTGTCAACACGACAGCGGCGGCCCGGGTCAGGCCGGAGAGCCGCATCAGGGCCTGGTCCAGCGCCGCCTCGACCGACTGCGCCTCGCCGACGGAGGAGAGCTGGCTCTGGATCGACTGCCGCTCGGCCTCATTGAGGTCGCCGACCTGCATCAGGGCATCGACGAAGAAGCGTAAGCCTAGTTCCGTCGGCAGCCGGCCCGCCGAAGTGTGCGGGGCATAGATCAGGCCGAGCTGTTCCAGATCGGCCATGACGTTGCGGACCGAGGCCGGTGACAGCGGCATCGCGATCAGGCGCGAAATATTGCGCGAGCCCACCGGCTCACCGGTCGCGAGATAGCTTTCGACAATTTGACGAAAGATGTCGCGGGAACGCTCGTTGAGCTGGGCGAGGCCTGCGCGCGGCGCGATCAGATGGATCGGATCGTGATGGGCCACAGACGGTAACTCCTCTCAGATGCTCATAATTTGTCCATCCAGGGCGGTTCTGACAAGCGGGGCGTTTGCGGCCTCGAAGGCGAGGGGTGAAAAAACCTTGCCGCCCACCCCTGCCCCACCTACAAGCACCGCGAACAGCCTTTTCCCGTGAGTTTTGGAGGATTTCCCATGCGGCCAAGCCGCCGTGCGCCCGACGAATTGCGCCCCGTGACGCTGGAGCGTGGCGTGGTCAAATATGCGGAAGGCTCGTGCCTGGTGAAATTCGGCGACACCCATGTGCTGGTCACCGCCACGCTCGAGGACCGCCTGCCGCCCTGGCTGAAGGGCCAGGGCCGCGGCTGGGTCACCGCCGAATACGGCATGCTGCCGCGCGCGACCTCGGAACGGACCCGCCGCGAGGCCTCAGTCGGCAAGCAGAGCGGCCGCACCGTCGAGATCCAGCGCCTGATCGGCCGCTCGCTTCGCACCATCATCAATCTCGAAGCGCTCGGCGAACGCCAGATCACGGTCGATTGCGACGTGCTCCAGGCCGACGGCGGCACGCGCACGGCCTCGATCACCGGCGCCTGGGTCGCGCTCGCCGATTGCGTCAACTGGATGAAGGCGCGCAACATGGTGAAGGCCAACGTGCTGCGCGACAACGTCGCCGCGATCTCCTGCGGCATCTACAACGGCACGCCGGTGCTCGATCTCGACTATGCCGAGGATTCCGAGGCCGAGACCGACGCCAATTTCGTCATGACCGGGGATGGCCGCATCATCGAGGTGCAGGGCACCGCGGAACGCGAGCCGTTCACCGAAACCGAGTTCCTGGCGTTGATGGCGCTGGCGCGCAAGGGCGTCGCGCGTCTGGTGGACTTGCAGAAACTGGCCGTGGCGTAGTCAATAGGCCATGCACCGCCGAATCACGGACAAGCTCGTCATCGCCACCCACAATCCCGGCAAGCTCGCCGAGATGAAGGAGCTGCTTGCGCCGTATGGGATCGAGGCGGTGTCGGCCGGTGAGCTCGGTCTGGACGAGCCCGAGGAAACCGGAAACGACTTCCGTAGCAATGCCGCGATCAAGGCGAGCGCCGCGGCGAAGGCGACCAAGCTTCCTGCTTTCGCCGACGATTCCGGTATCGTCGTCGACGCGCTCGACGGCGCGCCCGGCATTTTCTCGGCGCGCTGGGCCGGCCCAAACAAGGATTTCGCGGCGGCGATGGCGCAGATCGAGCGGCTGTTGCAGGAGCGCGGCGCCACCACGCCCGACCGCCGAAGAGCGCATTTCGTCTCCGCGCTCTGCGTTGCCTGGCCCGACGATCATCTCGAACAGGTCGAGGCGCGCGTCGACGGTACGCTGGTCTGGCCGCCGCGCGGGAATGCCGGCTTCGGCTACGATCCCATGTTTCTGCCCGATGGCCACAGCCGTACCTTCGGCGAGATGGAAAGCGTCGAGAAGCACGGCCTGCCACCGCTCGGCCTCGGCCTGTCGCATCGCGCCCGCGCCTTCGTGAAACTGGCGGAGATCTGCCTTGAGCCGCGCTAAGGAAGCCTTTGGCGTCTACGTGCACTGGCCGTTCTGCCTGTCGAAATGTCCCTATTGCGACTTCAACAGCCATGTCCGCCACGCCGCGATCGACGAAGCGCGCTTCGCCTCCGCCTTCGGACGTGAGATCGAAACGACCGCACGGCGTGCGCCGGGCCGCGAGGTGACCTCGATCTTCCTCGGCGGCGGCACGCCGTCGCTGATGCAGCCTGCAACCGTCGGCGCGGTGCTCGATGCGATCGGCAAGCATTGGGCTGTCGCCGGCGACGTCGAGGTCACGCTGGAGGCGAATCCGACCAGCGTCGAAGCCACGCGCTTTGCCGGCTATCGCGCTGCCGGCGTCAACCGCGTCTCGCTCGGCGTGCAGGCGCTCGATGACGCCTCGCTGAAGGCGCTCGGCCGCATGCACAGCGCGCGCGAGGCGCTCGATGCCGTCGCCATCGCGCGCCGCTCGTTCGATCGCTATTCGTTCGACCTGATCTACGCTCGCCCCGACCAGACGCCGGCGATGTGGGCCGACGAGCTGCGGCACGCCATTGATGAAGCGGCCGAGCATCTGTCGCTCTATCAATTGACGATCGAGGAAGGCACGCCGTTCTTCGGCCTGCACCAGGCCGGCAAATTGAAGACGCCGGACGAAGCCGCCGCACGCGCGCTCTATGATGTCACGCAGGAGACCTGCGACAAGCTCGGCCTGCCCGCCTACGAGATTTCAAATCACGCGCGGCGCGGCGCCGAGTGCCGGCACAATCTGGTGTACTGGCGTGGCGAGGAATATGCCGGCATCGGCCCCGGCGCGCATGGCCGCCTCGACATCGACGGCATCAGGCACGCCACCGCCACCGAGAAGCGTCCCGAGGCCTGGCTGATGCGGGTCGAAACCAACGGCGATGGCATCGTCACCGACGAGCTGCTCAACAGCGAGGAGCGCGCCGACGAATTCCTGCTGATGGGATTGCGTCTCGCCGAAGGCATCGACCCCGAGCATTACAGGGCACTCTCTGGCCGCCCGCTCGATCCCCGCCGCATCGCGCTCCTGCGCGAGGAGGGCGCCATCACGGTCGATGCAACGGGACGGCTGCGCGTGACCAGCAGCGGATTTCCGGTGCTGGATGCCGTGGTAGCGGATCTGGCGGCCTGAGCTCTCTCCCCGTCGTCGTCCCGCACGAAGGGGAGAACCGGCTACGCCCCAAAACTCTTCGGCGAGCCCGCGACCGCAACGCCGCCGCCTTGCGTCACCTTCATCACTGCGAGCCCACGCTCATTCGTGCCGTCGGCGCGGAAGCGGAACAGGCCGTCGATGCCGGCGAAGCCAGAAGGATTCGTGAGCACATCGGAGGAGAAGCGTTGGCCGCCCTGCGTGCGCGCGAGCGCGGCGACGAGGGCGACCGCGTCATAGGCGAGCGTGGCGGTTCGCACCGGCTCGCCGCCATCTTTGGTGCGGTAGCGGCCGGAGAAGGCGCGGAAGCCGGCCGGGTCGGGCGCGGCATAGAGGCCGCCTTGCAACGCCGCGCTGGCATAGACGCGCGGATTGTCCCACAAGCCGGTGCCGAGCAGCTGGATGTTGCGCAGGTTCGCGCCCGCCGCGGTCATGGCATCTGCCACCGACACGACGGCATCGCCGTCATCGGCGATGAACAGCGCATCCGCGCTGCCGAGTTGCGGCGCCACGGTGCGCGCCGGCGTGGCGCGATCGGCGCCGTACTTCTCGAAGGCGACGATGCGTCCGCCGCGCCGCGGAACGGCCGCCTTCACGGCGGCCTCGACGACATTGCCATAGGCATTGTCGGGTACCAGCACGGCCACGGAGCGCTTTCCGATGCTGGCGGAATATTCGACGATGCGGTTGACGTCGGACTCCGGCAGGAACGAGAGCAGATAGACGCCGCGTCCGGCGATGCTGGAATCGGTCGAGAAGGCGAGGACGGAAATGCCGCGCGTGCGCGCGACCTGTGCCACCGCCGGCACCGACTGCGCGAACAGCGGCCCGAGAATGATCTCGGCGCCTTCGTCGACCGCCTGCTGCGCGCCGGCCTGTGCGCCTTGCGGGCTGCCATTGTCGTCCTTGATCAGCAGCTGGATATTCGGGTTCTGGAACTCGGCCAGCGCCATCTCGGCGGCATTGCGCATGGATTGCGCGGCGAGGCCCGCATTGCCGGCGGCCGAGAGCGGCAAGATCAGACCGACCTTCACGCCGCCGGTGCCGGCGGTCGTCGCCTGCTGCTGGGGACCCGCCGGCTGGGCCGGCGGTGTGGAGCTTGAGAACGGGTTGGAGAACTGGCTGAGACCTTGCTGCACGCCGGCGCAGGCCGACAGCACGGGCGCACCGAGCAACAGGCCAAGCGCACTCCGGCGGGTCGCTCCCGACAATCGGGACCCCGGAATGGGAGACTTTGGATGACGCGGGCCCACCATGGCAGCTTCTCTTCTGACCGGCCGTCGCCGGCCGGTCATGACATTGCTTCCGCGGCACAAGCCCGCGGATTCAGGCATATTGTCGGCAAATGGTTAACCAAAACAAAAGGATAACAAGCGCTTAACACGGCCGCCTCCCCGTCCCGGCAGCTGTTCACCATCACTCATTCAGCATCAAGGCGGCGTTTCCGTCGTGAATATGGCGCAAGCGCCCTGATTACCTCTCAACGTGATCCACATTCCCGTCCGTTCCCCGCCCCTCACCTCCGCACGATCTTTTTCCGCCAGCCGGTTCCCAGCCCTGCGGATCGTGCCTAAGTTGACCTCATTATGCGCGCAAAGCCGGCCCCGATAAATACGCCTGAAGCTCAAGACGCCGCCATGCGCGGCTTCTCCATCGATGCCCATCGGTTTGCCGCGCCGAAGGTCGCGCCGGGCCTCCATCTGGTGGCGACACCGATCGGCAATCTCGGCGACATCACCCTGCGGGCGCTTCAGACGCTCGCCGGCGTCGATGTCATCGCCTGCGAGGACACCCGCATCACGCGCCGCCTGACCGAACGCTATGCGATTGCGGCGCAGCTCAAGCCCTATCACGAGCACAATGCGGAAGCGGCGCGCCCGAAGATTCTTGAAGTGCTGGCGCAAGGCGGCTCGGTCGCTCTGGTGTCGGATGCCGGCACGCCATTGATCTCCGACCCCGGGTTCAAGCTGGTGCGCGAGGTCTGCGCTGCGGGCCATCCGGTGTATGCGCTGCCCGGCCCATCCTCGGTGCTGGCAGCTCTGTCGGTCGCTGCATTGCCGACCGACCGCTTCTTCTTCGAGGGCTTCTTGCCGGCGAAATCGGCAGCGCGCCGCGCACGCCTGGCCGAGCTTGCGCGCATCGACGCGACGCTGGTGATGTTCGAATCGGGCAATCGCATGCAGGCCACATTGACCGATCTCGCCGAAATCATGGGTGAACGAGAGGCAGCGGTCTGCCGCGAGCTGACCAAGTTGCACGAGGAGGTCAGGCGTGCCCCCCTCGCCGAGTTCGCGCGGCAAGCCGACGCGCCGGAGACGCGCGGCGAATTCGTTCTCGTGATCGGTCCGCCTGCAGCCGACGCCGACGTGCTGGCATCGGATGCGCTCGACGGTCTCTTGCGCGAGCAGCTTGCCGCCAACAGCGTCAAGGATGCCGTGGCGCATGCGGTGGCACTGTCGGGCCGGCCGCGCCGCGAGGTCTATGCCCGCGCGCTCGAGCTCGCAAAGGACCTGCGAGGCGGCGATGGCGAAGACTGACCCTCCGGCGGAACCGAAGGTCGCCTCGCCCGAGCGCGTCGCCGCGTTCCGCACCGGCATCTCCGCGGAGAGCCGCGCCGCCGCATACCTCATGGCCAAGGGCTATCGCATCCTCGCCAAACGTTACCGCACCCCGTATGGCGAGATCGACATCGTGGCGCGCCGCCGCAATTTGATCGCTTTCGTCGAGGTCAAGGCGCGGGCGAGCCTGGATGACGCTGCTTTCGCCGTGACGCCGCGCCAGCAGCAGCGCATCATCGACGCCGCCCAAGGCTGGCTTGTGGCGCATCCCGAGCATGCCGAATTCGAATTGCGATTCGACGCCATGCTGATTGCGCCGCGCTCGCTTCCGCGCCATGTGTTGGCGGCATTCGACGCCTCGACCTGAAAGGCAGATCATGAAACTGAACGTCGCCGTCCAGATGGATCCCATCGCCCGCATCAACATCAAGGGCGATTCCACCTTTGCGCTGCTGCTGGAGGCGCAGCGGCGCGGCCATGGCCTGTCTTATTGCACGCCCGACAAGCTCTCCATGGTCGGCGAAGAGCTGGTCGCTCCGGTTCAGCTCCTGACCGTGCGCGACGAGCCCGGCAACCACTTTACCTTGGGCGAGCCCAAGCGCGAAGCGCTGAACGGTTTTGACGTGGTGCTGCTGCGCCAGGACCCGCCGTTCGACCTCGCCTACATCACCTCGACGCATTTCCTGGAGCGCATCCATCCGAAGACGCTGGTCGTCAACGATCCTGCCTCCGTGCGCAACGCGCCGGAAAAGCTGTTCGTGATGGATTTTCCGCAGCTGATGCCGCCGACGCTGATCTCGCGCGACCTGGATGAGATCAACGCGTTTCGCGACAGGCACGGCGCCGTCGTGATGAAGCCGCTGCACGGTCACGGCGGCGCGGCCGTATTCCGCGTGATGCCGCAGGACATGAATTTCGGCTCGCTGTTCGACATGTTCTCGGTCACATTCAAGGAGCCTTGGGTGATCCAGCAGTTCATCCCCGAGGTGAAGCACGGCGACAAGCGCATCATCCTCGTCAACGGCGAGTTCGCCGGCGCGGTGAATCGCGTGCCGGCCACCGACGACCTGCGCTCCAACATGGTGCGCGGCGGCGCGGCGCAGGAGACCGAGCTCACCCCGCGCGAGCGCGAGATCTGCGCCACGCTCGGCCCGGCGCTGCGCGAGCGCGGCCTTTTGTTCGTCGGCATCGACGTCATCAACGGCAACCTCACCGAGATCAACGTCACCTCGCCGACCGGCATCCGCGCCATCTCGCGGCTCGGCGGCCCTGATGTCGCGGCGAAGATCTGGGACGTGATCGAGCAGAAGCGGAAGAAGTAGCTTCCGCGCACGCTGCTACGAGAGCGTATGATCTCTCTCCAACGCCGTCCCGGACAAGCGCAGCGAAGCGGAGCGCCGATCCGGTTCCATTCCCACAGGACGTGGTGTGGCGAAAACTCGCCGTTGGTACTTCTATCTTTTACAGCCGAGATATCACGCGGTATGGGTCCCGGCGTTCGCCGGGACGACACCGATGTTGTGGTGCCTTGCTGCCGTCTCGCCGGTACAATCACGCGGCTTCAGGCAGGCCCTTTTCACTAACCACCCGTTCACCATGACGCCCCGCGTCTCATCCAAATGCGCGCGTCGGGATGCGTGAATCTACGGAGCCGCGTGGCCTCAGATAACGCGACGTTCACCATCTGCCGAAAACCAGCATCGCTGGCCGGCGATCGCGTTCGGCCTCGCAACACCCCTTATACTTTTACTCCCTACTCATCGACGCGGGGGAACACGCCAGGTGCGGTTCGAGTGCCCCGCGTAAGAGTAGAAACGTATGAATACCGCACGCATCGTCGTTCTCGTCATCGCTCTCGGCGCCGGCGGCGTCGCTGCGTATCTGGCGAGCGGCTATCAGAATGCACCCGCGCCCGCCCTCCCGGCCGCCGAGAAGCTGCCGACGGTCGAGGTCCTTGTCGCGAAGAACGACATCCAGCTCGGCCAAGCCGTCAAGCCCGACGACCTGCAATGGCAGGCCTGGCCGGCGGCGACTGCGAGCAGCGCCTTCATTCGCCGCGACAGCCGGCCCGAGGCGCAGACCCAGATCGCCGGCTCGATCGCGCGCGTGCCCTTGATGCAGGGCGAGCCGATCCGCGAGCAGAAGCTGGTCAAGGCCGAAGGCTCCGGCTTCATGGCCGCGATCCTGCCCTCCGGGATGCGCGCCGTCTCCACCGAGATTTCAGCCGAAACCGGGGCCGGCGGCTTCATCCTTCCGAATGATCGCGTCGACATCGTCCTGACCCGCCGCCTGAAGAATCCCGACGGTAACACCAACGGTCCGACCGGCGGCAACGATCTCGTCCTGTCCGAGGTCATTCTGACCAACATCCGCGTGCTCGCGATCGACCAGGCGCCGAAGGAGAAGGACGGCCAGAACGCCGTGATCGGCAAGACCGTCACGCTCGAGCTCCGGCCCGACCAGGTCGCCACGCTCTCGGCCGCACGCCAGGGCGGCACTCTGACACTCGCATTGCGCAGCATCGTCGATGCCAACGCGGTCGACGGCACACCCGAGGACCAGGCGATCAAGCGCCCGGGCGGCGTGAACGTGATCCGTTATGGCGTGCCGGCACGGCAACTGACGTCACAGAGGTGATGGGGACAGCATGAACTACGGGGGTGATCGGACCGGCCTGCGCATTCGGGGGAAGCGCGCGCGCGCGCTCCTGGCGGGGACGATATTGATACTGGGGCTCGCGGCCCCCGGCGTGCTCAGTGCTGCGGATGCGCCGGTCGGCGACCAGGAGCCGATGCAGGCGTCGGATCTCGGCGTGTCGTCGGTGGCGACGATCGCACCGGCGCGGACGCGCTTTCTGTCGCTCGGCATCGGCAAGTCCGTCGTCATCGACCTGCCGCGCGAGGTCAAGGACGTGCTGGTGGCCGACCCCAAGATCGCCAATGCGGTGATCCGCTCGGCCCAGCGCGCCTATATCATCGGTGGCCAGGTCGGCCAGACCAACGTCGTGTTCTTCGCCGCCGACGGCCAGCAGGTCGCCTCCTACGACATCGCGGTGAAGCGCGACCTCAACGGCATGCGCGCCGCTCTGCGCCAGTCGCTGCCGGGCGTCCAGATCGAAGGCGTCGGCGACAGCGTGATGCTGACCGGCTCGGTGTCGAGCCCGGTCGAGGCTCAGCAGGCCGGCGACGTCGCCGCAAAGCTCGTCGGCGGCTCGGACAAGGTCGTCAACAACATCGTGGTGCGCGGCCGCGATCAGGTCATGCTCAAGGTCGTGGTCGGCGAGGTCCGCCGCGATATCGTCAAGCAGCTCGGCGTCGATCTCAGCGCCAGCCTGAACGCCGGCACCGCCGTGGTGAATTTCAACAATTCCAACCCGTTCTCGGTCTCCGGCGGGCCGATCGTCGGCAGCAATGGGCTCGGCGTCTCCGGGCTCGCCAAGGGCGTTGCCACCGTCAACGCCACCATGCGGGCGATGGAGAGCGCCGGTGTCATGCGCACGCTGGCCGAACCGAGCCTGACCGCGATCTCGGGCGAATCCGCCACTTTCGTCGCCGGCGGCGAATTCCCGATCCCCGGGGGCTATGCCTGCGATCCGGTCACTCACGTCTGCACCACCCAGGTCACCTACAAGAAGTTCGGCATCTCCCTGAACTTCACGCCGGTCGTGCTCAGCGAAGGCCGTATCAGCCTGCGCGTGATGACGGAGGTCTCGGAGCTGTCGAACACCAACTCGATCACGTTGACGCAGGCCGTGTCCTCGTTCGCGAACAACTCGATCACCATTCCATCGATCCAGACCCGCCGCGCCGAGACCACGCTGGAAATTCCCTCGGGCGGTTCGATGGCGATGGCCGGCTTGATCCAGCAACAGACCAAGCAGGCGATCAACGGGCTGCCTGGTGTCGACCAGGTGCCGATCATCGGCGCGCTGTTCCGCAGCCAGGACTTCGTCAACAACGAGACCGAGCTGATGGTGATCGTGACGCCCTATGTGGTGCGCGCGGTCGCTCAGAAGGAATTGTCGCGGCCCGACGACGGCTTCGCGCCGGCCTCGGACGCGCAGAGGGCGCTGCTCGGCCGGGTCAATCGCCTCTACGGCATCGCGACCCGTGTCGATCCGGTCGCCGGCACGCCCGGTGATTTCGGCTTCATCATCGACTGAGACGAACGGTTTGGGGACCGGGGCGCGAAACGGGGGCAAAGGGGACCAGGCGATGACGACAACATCAGCCGATCGACGTCGCAATTTGCGGATCACGCTGGCACTGACGGGGCTCTCTGTCATGCTCGGCGCCTGCAACACCACGGAGATCGTCACCCAGACGGTGCCGACCGATTATCGCCAGCGCCACCCGATCGCGGTGCAGGAAGGCAAGAAGTCGATCGTGATCTTCGTCGGCAAGGCGCGCGGCGGCCTCTCGGCTGCACAGCATGCGGACGTCGCGGGCATCGCGCGGGACTGGGTGCGCGAGGGCACCGGCTCCGTCGTCGTCGACGTGCCCGCCGACACCGCCAATTCGCGCGCGGCTGCTGCGACCTATCAGGAGATCCGCTCCGTGCTCACGTCCGGCGGCGTGCCGTCGCGCGCCATCGTCCAGCATCCCTACCGTCCTGAGGATCCCGGGCTGCTGCCGACCATTCGCCTGAGTTATTCGAAGATCGCGGCCGTCGCCGGGCCGTGCGGGCTGTGGCCGGAAGACGTCGGCCCCTCCATCCTCGACCCCGGCTACAACGAGAACCGGCCTTATTTCAATCTGGGCTGCGCCAGCCAGCGCAATCTCGCCGCGATGATCGACAACCCGGCCGACCTCGAGCAGCCGCGCGCCGAGACACCCGCCTATACCGCACGGCGCGACATCGCCTTCGACCGTTACCGCAAGGGCACGCCGATCGCGACGCCCTCTCCCGAATCCGACAAGGCCAAACTCAGCGATACCGGCAAATGACACGGCTTGACGAAGAAGACGCGGACGATCCGCTGCACCCCGACGAACATATCGCGCCTGTTCCTCGCATTTCGGTGCAAGCCTTTTGCGAGACCGAGCAGACGCTCAAGGCAGTGACCGCGGCGGGCCAGGATCGCCGGCTCGCCAAGGCTCACCTCACCGCCAAGGACGGTGGCCTCGCTGCAGCAATCGAAGCCTATGAATCGATGCCGACACCGAACGTGATCGTCATCGAGTCCGACGGCACGCGCGACATCCTGGAGGGACTCGACGACCTCGCCGGCGTCTGCGATCCCGGCACCCGCGTGGTCGTGATCGGCAGCCCCAATGACACCGCGCCCTATCGCGAGCTGGTGCGCCGCGGCGTCAACGACTACGTGGTCGGACCGGTCGAAACCCTCGACGTGGTCCGCTCGATCTGCAGCCTGTTCTCGGCGTCCGAGGCCATCATCACCGGCCGCGTCATCGCGGTGGTCGGCGCCAAGGGCGGCGTCGGCGCGTCCACCGTCGCGCATAATCTGGCCTGGACCATCGCGCGAGACCTTTCGCTCGATTCCGTCGTGATCGATCTCGACCTCGCCTTCGGCACGGCGGGTCTCGACTACAACCAGGACCCGGTGCAGGGCATCGCCAACGCGGTGCTGTCGCAGGACCGGCCGGACACGGCGCTGATGGAGCGCCTGCTCGCCAAATGCACCGATCGCCTCAGCCTGCTTGCGGCGCCCGCCACGCTCGACCGCGTCTACGATTTCGGTGCCGAAGCTTTTGACGCGGTGTTCGACACGCTGCGCATGACCACGCCGTGCATCGTGCTCGACGTTCCCCATCAATGGTCCGGCTGGACGCGACGCGCGCTGGTGAACGCCGACGATATCGTCATCGTGGCCGAGCCCGATCTCGCCAACTTGCGCAACACCAAGAACATGCTGACCGTTCTGAAGACAGCGCGGCCGAACGACCGGCCGCCGCTGTACTGCCTCAACCAGGTCGGCATGCACCGGCGCGCGGAGATCGAGGTCAAGGCGTTCGCCAAGACCATGGAGAGCCAGCCGATCGCGGTGATCCCGTTCGATTCGAAACTGTTCTCGACCGCGGCCAATAACGGCCAGATGATCGCGGAGGTCTCCAAGACCCACCGCACCACCCTCCTGTTCCAGAACATGGCGAACCGCCTCGCCGGCCGCGGCGACGTGAAGAAGCCGAAGCGCTCGCTGCTCGAGCCGCTGTTGAAGAAGCTGAAGGGCAGGTCAGGGCGCGGCTCGGCCCCGCATCGCAAGGCGTCATAGGGTACATCAGAGGGGCGGATTACTTGTCCGCCCGCTGCTGCTTCTTTGCCAGCAGCTGCTTCAGCGCCGCGACCTTGGCCGCTGCCTGGTCCGGCGGCAAATCTGCCTTCACGAGGATTTCGGCCTCGGCCTCGCGCCCCTGCAATCCCAGCACGAGGGCCAGATTGGCGCGGACCCGCGCATCGTTCTGATTGCGCTGATAAGCGCGGCCGAGCACCTGTTCGGCCTTCGACAGATTGTTTTGCAGCATATAGGACAGTCCGAGATTGGACAGCACGGTCGGCTCGTTCGGCACGATCTTCAACGCCGCGGCGTAATATTGCTGGGCTTCCTCGTTGCGGCCGAGCTGATCGAGCACCGCGCCCTGCGCCGACAGAATGCGCCAATCGGGATCCTCCGGCGAATGCGCCCGGCCGAGGACGTCGAAGGCCTGCTGGAAATTGCCGTTGTCGGCGAGTGCGCGGCCATAGCCGGCGAGCAGCGCCTTGTTGCCGGGACGGGCGAGCACGGCCTGCTCGAGCACCGCGACCGCCTGCGCGCGCTGGCCGCTGTCGCGCAGCGCCTTGCCGTATTCGATCGCGATTGCGGGATCGCTGGGCTTGGCACGATAACGCTCGCGAAGTGCGTCCATCTCCGGCCTGGCGTCGGCCTTGCTGTCGGCCTCAGCGACGGACGCCTGCTTGCCGCCGAGCGCACCGGTGACGTCCTCGATGCCGGTGGTCTGACAGCCGCCGAGGGCAAGGATCAGTACGGCGGAACACAGATATCTCGCCGGGGGAAAAGCGAGGAACGAACGCTTGGACATACTCTGATCACTCGGCAACTGATCAGAGATGCTTACCCATTAACGCTAAAGTCCCGTTAAGGAGGCGCGCCTGTTGAGGTTCAGTCGACGAATTCGGCACCGAATTCGCAGCCGATGCGCCAGCGCAGGCGGCATTGGCGGGAATAATCAGGCGCGAAGATGATGGTGAATTGCGGCGGCACTTCCAGGAATTCCGCCACCACTTTCACGCCGCCATCCGAAATATCCGTGATCGTGCAATCCCGCGGCAGCGAGCCCGCCCCAAAATGGATCTTGGCGAGCCGGCTGCACACCCGACGTTCGCTTCTCCGGCGATTTACCAGCATCTTGCTTCTTCACTTGTTAGATCACGGCCCATCCCGCGAGCCCAGGAGTAGCGGACATTCGTTGGAATGTGCTGAGGACGGAAGCCGGCATTCGAGACGTAGTCTCAGCGTCGCGTTTACGACTAATTAGGACTTGCGCGGGCTCTAAGCATTGTTCCTGTATTGTTCTTGCGAGAACGGCCGCCCTCTGCTACCCCTAATTGCAGGACAGGGCAGGCTGGTTCGGGCATGGTTCAACGGGTTTCTACCGTCGCCTTTGAGGGGATCGAGGCCCGCGCGGTCGACGTGCAGGTGCAGGTCGCGCCGGGCCTGCCGGCCTTCGCAATAGTGTTGTCAATAAACCCCCAAATATGGTAGGCCACCCCAAATTGGGGCGGGCATCATACCATTGAAAACTCAAGCATATTCCTACTTGCGCCTCTCGACGGGACCTCAGCTCAGAGGTGACGGGAAGCGACGCCAGCTGAAGGCTTCGCGGGCCTACGCCGCAGCTAACGGGCTAGAACTGGCGGAGGACGCCGAATACGAGGATATCGGCGTATCGGCTTTCAAGGGCGCTAACCTTCGTGGCGGAAAGCTTGGCCAGTTTCTAGAGGCCGTCCATTCGGGGGTGGTGAAACCGGGATCTTTTCTCCTGGTCGAATCACTCGATCGATTGAGCCGACAGGAGCTATTGAAGGCACAGTCCCTCTTCCTCGGCATCATACAGGCCGGCATCAACGTGGTTACGCTGGCCGACAACAGGGTCTATCCGGCCGGCACGAACGATCTGGGCGACCTCATTTATTCGCTGGTGGTGATGGCCCGGGCGCACGAGGAATCACTCACGAAGAGTCGGCGAATTGGGTCAGCGTGGAAGAACAAGCGTGCGCGCGCCGCTGCCCGGGTACCTATGACCAAATGGTGCCCAGCATGGCTCCGGCTGAGCGACGACCGGTCCTGCTACGAGCCGATCTTGGAGCGCGTCGAGGTGGTGAGGGGGATCTTCGAGGATGCCGCATCGGGAATGGGCATCTACTCCATTGCAGTGAGCTTAAACCAGCGTGGCGTGCCGACCTTCGGCAGCCCCGATGGATGGCATACGTCATACGTCGCCAAGATTCTCGCGAACCGGGCGGTGATAGGGGAGTTTCAACCCCACCGCAGGGAAAACGGGAAACGAGTTGCGGACGGCGAGCCGAGCCGGGATTACTACCCAGCTGTTGTCGACGAGGGACTCTTCTATCGCGCCCAGCTAGCAAAGTCCGAAAGGCGCGTTAACGGTGCGGGACGAAAAGGGGCGGCGTTCACTAACCTATTTTCTGGACTCGCCATGTGCGCCTACTGCGGTTCGCCAGTAAAGCTGGAGAACAAAGGCTCCGGTCGCAAGGGCGGGGCGTACATGATTTGCCACCGCGCCCTGCGACGGCTGGGGTGCCCAGCAGTCCGCTGGCGTTACCGGGATTTCGAGACGTCATTCCTCGCATTCGTGGAGGAAGTTGACCTTGGCAGGCTGGTGAATGAATCGGCCGACAACGCGCAGCACAAGCACGAGACCGAGATTGCGGCAATCAAGGGTAAGCTGGCGCAACTCGGCGATCTCATGGAGAAGACCTATGCGGTCTTAGAAGGTGGAGGCCCAATCGAATTCGTGACCACCAAGCTCAAGGAGCTAGAGGCACAAAAAGTTGAGCTGGTGAAGCGTCACGAGTCTTGCCTCAAGGAGCGAGAACAGACCGTCTCACGACGCGAACAACTTCTGCGGAGCAGAGACGAGGTCCGGGAAACCATTGATCGCCTTCAGCGCGTTGGAGACCCCGAGCTATTCAAGCTGAGAGCACGTTTGGCGGCGCATCTGAAAACCCTTGTTGAGCACCTATCTATCGCGTCCCTTCGAGAGCAGCCCGAGGGATACAAGATGAAGCCTCATCAAAAAGGGAAGGACGGTCGCCATTTTACCGTGCTGCTCCAGAATGGCCCTGTGAGAATCATCTACCCGCGAACAAATGAGCCTTTGAGCTATCTCGAGCAAGTCATCGCTTGGGACGGCAAGGGCAAGCCACCGCGAGACTCGTTATCTCACGTTCTTCCAAGCGCCTCACGCTGAGCGCCCAAAGTTAATCCGACAAACCATACAGTTGAATGTAAGCATCGCCGTCCGTGGTGGGCTCAATCGTATACTTGACGTCCTTAGACCACGAACCGGAGGGCGCGTTAATCGTAAGCTTGGCCGCGCAAGAGATCTTCCCTGTGGTCTCATCTCGACGCTGAAGCCTGATCAAACCCACACCGTAGGTGATCCGCTTATCGAAATCCGCGACCTTTTCGTCGTACTCTTTTGTAGACCGTGCCTCCTCAGCATTGATGCGTTGATACACGGGCCAAAAATTATCGTACCAGTACTGGATGTCGCTCGCACTGAGACGATTTATGGCGTCACCGGATTGTTTTAGCTGGTCCGGAGTCTTGGTCCCGCGCAGTCGTGAGCATGTCATGCCGTAGTCGTAACTGCCGAACCGACGGTGACATGCGTCCTCTGCGGCCTTTATCTGCCGGTCTAGGTCCGGCCTGACCCACCCGACGCCCGGGTGAACGACGTCCTCTTTCTGAATACCTGACGAGCCCAGAGCCGTTGCGTATAGCGAGTTCTCCGAAGGGCTCTTGTGACCCTGCGCCAGCGATCTGACCTCAGTGACGACGGCGTCATCTCCGCATCCTAAGCCATTGGATCCCACAAACCGGTCAATTGCTGTAGCCGCAGTCGAGAGCAATCCCGGATTAGCCGCGACAACAACAATGCCGATTACCGTAACCGTAGCTCCTAATTTTCTCGCCGCAGACATTTCAGCGTCCTCGTCCCAATCAATTTCGATGCGCTTTGAGGCTTTAAAGCCGTGGGCTAATAAACCACAGGTCGTTTGGCTAGGACATGGACCTACGCCAACTTTTTGCGACCAACCTCCGGCGCGTCCGGCATGCCCGGAAGCTCTCCCAGGAGCAGTTGGCGCACGACGCTGGAGTGGATAGGGCCTACGTGAGCCGGGTCGAGCGGGCCGCAACCTACGTCGGACTGGAGATCATTGGGAAACTGGCGGACGTCCTGGATGTGGACCCGGTCGAATTCTTCCGGCGTCCCAGCCGACCCGCCTCCCGGAAGAGGGCCGAATAGGGTCTCCGTTCCCCTGCCGAGCCCGGTGGTCATCCAGTCCGTTTCTTGGCTGGACTTGTCCGGGATCTTGGCCCTCGCGTCTCCACCGTCACGGAAGGCTGGGACAAAAGCGGAGGCCGAGCAAAGGCGTTCCACAGCCGGACCGCGGTACTGGCCGAGTGCAAAACATCATCAGTCCGAGGGCGCCACGGTGGGAGGGCCGCGGGAGTTGTCGTTCGCCTCACCGGCCGGCAGTGCGACGCACGACAGTCCATTCTGATCGCCGCGCGGCTTGTTTGGCAGCATCGGCCTGCTGGCAAGTTCGCCCTTCCTCGGATACTTCGTAGCGCATGCTTTGGCCCCTTTCGGTTTGCGATTCGAACCATGATCAACAGCAGACTCAATGCCCGAGTGCCGATGATGTGGTCGCGATGTGGCTGAAAGCGGACGCGCTATGCTCACTTTGAGTTTTGTCGAGTTTGACCCACCGCGGACTACGGGAAAGTCTGCCAGATAGCTTCCGCTTTACCGATTCAACCGGATAATATGTTTTCATCTGGGCAGGGGCGTCAGAGTATGAGACGGCGCAAATTCATTGGCTTGGCAGGCATCTCGGTTGCTGCTTGGGCAGCACGATTAGCCAGATCTCAAGCCACGGGCCAACCGCGAAAGATCGGTTACCTGCATCCCTTTACGATCGACCCGCGTCTTGTGATTTTGACGGGGTTGCTGAAGCGCGGCCGTGAGCTAGGCTATATAGAGGGTGAGACGATCCTGTTACGATCTGCGCAAGGGGACCTTTCACGGCTGCCGGACCTCGCTCGAGAACTCGTTGATCTCGGCGTCGGGGTGCTCATCGTGGTCGGTCTGCCGGCAACAACAGCCGCACTCTCCGCGGCTCCCGACTTACCGGTCGTGGCAATTGATCTTGAGACGGATCCGATCAAGGCAGGCTTCATCGACAGTTGGGCAAAGCCCGGGCGCAATTTGACCGGACTGTTCCTCGATCAGACCAGCTTGACGGGCAAGTTAGTCACCCTGATGGGGGAAGTGGTGCCCGGCTTGAGGAAGCTTGCCATTGTTTGGGATCCGAGCACACGGCCGGACCAATTGGAAGCAGCCAGAATCGCGGCCGGTGCTGCCGGCCTCGAGACCCAGACGCTGACGTTGAGCAAGCCGGAGGAATTTCGCGACGCCTTCGCAAAGCTGGAAAGCACGAGCGGCGTATTGCTTTTGATTTCTCCGACGTTGACGGCAAACCCCGGCCTTTTTGCCGCTGCCGCTCTTGAATTCAGATTGCCCAGCATCTCAATCTGGAAGCCTAACGCAAAAGCAGGTGGCCTTCTCACCTACGGCCCCGTGCTAGGGCCCTATTTCCCTCGCGCCATGACAATGGCCGATACAATCCTCAAGGGTACCAGACCAGGTGATATACCGATCGAGGGGCCAGACCGCTACGAACTCGTTATCAACCTAAAGACCGCCGGGCAGCTTGGGATCGAGGTGCCGCCGTCGATCGCGGCGACGGCGGACGAGACGATCGAATGACGTCGGGGGATTTTCGCTACTGCCAGTCTGAATATGCCAGCTCAGTCTGACTATGTCCGTTGTTCGAGGAAGACTGGAAGTCGCATTTCCGGGCCGCTAGGGCTGCCGATGACCCACAACGGATGTGGGCTCTAGCACTACTTTGGCAGATTGTTGATTTTGGCGCGTTTTATAGGATTCCCGAATCAATTTTTCAATGATTCATGGGTGGTCGGCTCTTGGAGGGCTGACCATGCTGGGATGGGAAGACGAACTCGA
>NZ_RDQF01000058.1 GCF_004114425.1 Bradyrhizobium vignae
ATCAGAAAACGCCACTTCTGCAGATAGTTGCGTTCAACCGTTCGGTCATAGCTGTTGTCTCGCATCGGATCGTTCCTCCGCTGCAGCGATCCAATCAGCGAATTATTGAACATGCACAGCAATGACGGCTGTGGCTAGCGCTGCGTCAAAAAGCCCACCACCGCATCCGTGAATGCGTGCGGCTGCTCGACGTTGGAAATGTGCGCGGCGTCGATGATGGTCATGCTGGCGCCGGGAATGTTCGCGCGGATCAGCTCGGCCGCCGAGATCGGCGTCGCCATGTCGTGGCGGCCGGCGATCACCAGCGTCGGGCTCTTGATCTTCGGCAGCAGCGCGCGCTGGTCGAGCGTTGAAAGGGCCTCGCAGCAGGCGAGATAGCCCTCGACGGGAGAGGCCAGCAGCATCGATTTCATCTTCGCAGTGATCTCAGGCTCGCGCTCGCGGAAGTCCTGGGTGAGCCAGCCAGCGATCACGGCATCGGCCACCGCTGCGATTCCACCCTTCTTCACGGCGTCGATGCGCTCCAGCCATTTGGTCGGCTCTGCGTAATAGCAGGAGGTGTTGGCGAGGATGAGCTTGCCGAACCTTTCAGGGGCGTTGGCGCCCAGCCATTGCCCGACCATGCCGCCCATCGACAGGCCGCACCAATGCACCTTCGCGATGTTGAGGTCGTCGAGGATCGCGAGCACGTCGCGGCCGAATCGCTCCATCGTGTAGGGGCCGGGCGGAACGTTGGACTTGCCATGGCCGCGGCGATCGTATCGGATGACGCGGAACATCTGCGTGAGTGCCTTCATCTGCGGCTCCCACATCTGCAGCGTGCAGCCGAGCGAGTTGGAGAGCATCAGGGTCGGGCCGCCATCGCGGCCTTCAACGGAGACGTTGAGCAGGCAACCGTCGGCATCGATCATGGGCATGGCATGCTCCTCGTCATGCGCGGGCTTGACCCGCGTATCCATCTAAAAAGTGGATCTATCCAGGATGATGGATTGCCCGGTCAAGCCCGGCAATGACATCAGGAGAGATCCAATGAATCCAGCAGCCGGTCGATCAGCGCCTGCGACGCTCCTTGATAGGCCATCGGCTCGAACAATGCCGCAATTTTTTCCGGCGGCAGATGTGCGGTGACCTGCGAATCGCCTGACAGCACCTCGCGCAGATGCTTCTTCTCGGCGACCGCCCGCTTGCTGGCGGCCTCGACCAGATGATGTGCGGCGCTCTTGCCGAGCTTCTCGGCGAGCGCAAAGGTGACCGCCTCGGCCATGATCAGCCCGTGCGTCGCATCGAGATTGCTGCGCATGCGCGCCGCATCGACCTCGAGACCCTCGGCGATGTCGACGATGGCGGCCAGCGCGCCAGAGGTAACCAGCATCAATTGCGGCAGCGTCGGCCATTCCGCGTGCCACGGGCCGGCGCTGCGTTCATGGTCTTGCACCTGCGCGGCGAAAATTGTCGCGGCGAGCTGCGGCGCCATCGTGGCCGCGCCGAGCGCGCTCGCAGCGGCGACCGGGTTGCGCTTGTGCGGCATGGTCGATGAGCCGCCGCGGCCTTCGCCGGCGGGCTCGAACGCTTCGGCGACGTCGGTCTGCATCAGCAGCGAGACATCGCGTGCGATCTTGCCGCAGCTGCCGGCAAGGATTGCCAAGCAGGATGCAGCCTCGGCGATGCGGTCGCGATGGGTATGCCAGGGCGCCTCGGGCAGCGGCAGATCGAGCTCTTGCGCCAGCCGTTCGGCCACCGCGAGCCCGTTGTCGCCGAGCGCGGCGAGCGTGCCGGCGGCACCTCCGAATTGCAGCGCGAGGCCCTCGCGGGAGAGTCGCCGCAGGCGGCAGCGCGCACGGGCGAGGCTTGACGCGTATTCCGCCGCCTTCAGCCCGAACGGCATCGGCAGCGCGTGCTGGAGCCAGGTCCGCGCCACCATCGCGGTGTTGCGATGGCTGCGCGCTAGTGCGGCAAAGCCCCTGATGGCGCGGCTGAGGTCGGCGTCCAGCGCCGCGATACCGGCGCGAAGCGTGAGCATGGTTGCGGTGTCGATGACGTCCTGGCTGGTCGCGCCCCAATGCACGTAGCGTGCGGCCTCCGCGTCTTTCTTGCCGACATCGGCGGTCAGCGCCTTGACCAGGGGAATCGCGAGATTGCCCGATCGCGTCGCGGCCTCGGACAGTGCGGCCACGTCGAAGGAATCGGCCTTGCACGCGGCCTCGATCGGGCCGACGGCAGATGCCGGAATCACGGCGGTGGCAGCCTCGGCGCGTGCCAAGGCTGCCTCGAAATCGAGCATGTTCTGCAGGGTAGACCGATCGTCGCAGATCGCGCGCATGGCGGAGCTCGACAGCATCGGCGCGAGCAGGGGGGAAAGAGATGTGCTCATCTTGCGCGCGACCTAATCATCATGGCCCGGCTGTGCCAATCCCCTACCGCCAGTACACGTCTTTTTGCAGTTGCGAATATGCATTGCACGTGACCTGGCCCCGCCCTTTCCTTTGCCGCGTCCCTGCGTTACTTGATCAGCACTATAGTTGCGCGATCCGGGAGGCACCTCATGGCCATGACGATGAACGGCGAAGTCCAGCTTGCAGCGCCGCGCGAAGCCGTGTGGGCCAAGCTCAACGATCCCGAGGTCCTGAAAGCCTGCATCCCCGGCTGCGAGGAGCTCGAGAAGACTGACGACGGCGGCTTTCGCGCGACGGCAAAAATGAAGGTCGGCCCGGTGTCGGCGCGCTTCAAGGGCAAGGTCATGCTGTCCGACCTCGACCCGCCGAACGGCTACAAGATCTCCGGTGAGGGCGAGGGCGGGGTGGCCGGATTCGCCAAGGGCGGCGCGGCGGTCAAGCTCGCCGAGAAGGACGGCGGCACGCTGCTCTCCTACGACGTCGAGGCGCAGATCGGCGGCAAGTTGGCGCAGCTCGGCCAACGCCTCATCAACGGCACCGCCAAGAAACTCGCCGACGAATTTTTCGCGAACTTCGCCAAGGCGGTACAGGGCTGAAACCTATCGCCTTTCGGCATGGCGGCTTGCGTCCGGGGTGATGTTGCCCCAGGCGACAATGGCCCATATGATGGGTTGGAATAATTATAAGAACGGCTTCGACGGGACCCGTCGGGGCTCTGATAGAGAGTGCTTATGGCAAAAATCTCCCTCATCGTGAACGGCAATCCTGTGACGGCCAATGTCGATCCCCGCACGCTTCTGGTGCAGTTCCTGCGTGAGAATCTGCGGCTGACCGGCACCCATGTCGGCTGCGACACCTCGCAGTGCGGCGCCTGTGTCGTGCATCTCGACGGCAAGGCCGTGAAGTCCTGCACCACGCTCGCGGTGATGGCCGATGGTCACGAGGTCAAGACGATCGAGGGACTGGCCGCCGACGGCGCGCCGCTGCATCCGATGCAGGAGGCCTTCCGCGAGCACCACGGCCTGCAATGCGGCTTCTGCACGCCCGGCATGATCATGACTGCGATCGACATCGTGCACCGCAAGGGCCACGAGCTCGACGACCATACAATTCGCGAGGAGCTCGAAGGCAATCTCTGCCGCTGCACCGGCTATCAGAACATCGTCGCTTCGATCTCCGCCGGCGCCAAAGCCATGGCGAAATCCGATCTCGCGTAACGCGCATCCCGCGATCAGGACATTCAGATGTACGAATTCAAATATCATCGCCCTGGGACCGTTCGCCAGGCGGCCAACCTCCTGGTGAAGAACGAAGACGCCAAGGTGATCGCCGGCGGCCACACGCTGATTCCCGTCATGAAGCAGCGCCTCGCAAGCCCGCCGCATCTGGTCGATCTCTCCCACATCGAGGGGCTCAACACGATCGAGATGAAGGGCCGCTCGCTCGTGATCGGCGCCACCGCCAAGCACGCCGACGTCGCGACCTCCGCGATCGTCGGTGAGGCAATCCCCGCGCTGGCGAACCTTGCCGGCGGAATCGGCGATCCCGCCGTGCGTCACAAGGGCACGATCGGCGGCTCGCTCGCCAACAACGATCCGACCGCCGACTATCCGGCCGCGGTGCTCGCGCTCGGGGCCACCATCGTCACCAACAAGCGCCGCCTCAAGGCGGAAGAGTTCTTCCAGGGCCTGTTCACGACGGCGCTCGAAGCCGACGAGATCATCACCAAGGTGATGTTCCCGCTGCCGAAGAAAGCGGCCTATATCAAATTCCGCAACCAGGCCTCGCGCTACGCGCTGGTCGGCGTGTTCGTGGCGCGGCGTCCTTCGGACGTGCGTGTTGCCGTCACCGGCGCCGGGTCTGAAGGCGTGTTCCGTGTCACCGCATTCGAGGAGGCCCTGAAGAAGCGCTTCGCCTCGAAGGCGCTGGAAGGCATCACGGTGCCGGCGGAAGGCCTCAACAGCGATATCCACGGCAGCGCCGAATACCGCGCACATCTCATTGGTGTTCTGACGCGGCGCGCCGTCGACGCCGCCAATGCCAAGGAATGATGGGCCTCACTCATTGGCCCAAGGCTTGCCCGGTGAGGGCGTAAACGAGACTGGCCTTTCATGACTCTAGCGGCCCTGCCGGCATCGGTCGATGCGATGCTCGAACTCCTGACGTCGCGCGGCTATCTTGCCGAGCGATCGCTGGCGACGGTGACGTATCTGTCGCTGCGGATGGGCCGGCCGCTGTTCCTGGAAGGCGAGGCCGGTGTCGGCAAGACCGAGATCGCAAAGGTGCTCTCGGTGGCGTTGGGGCGGAAGCTGATCCGCCTGCAGTGCTACGAAGGCCTCGACGTCTCCTCCGCGGTCTACGAATGGAATAGCGCGGCGCAGATGATCGCGATCCGGATGGCGGAAGCCGCCGGCGACACCGATCGCGAGCAGCTTTCGAGCGACATCTTCGCCGATCGCTACATGATCAAGCGGCCGCTGCTCCAGGCGCTGGAGCCCGATGTCGCGGGCCCGCCGGTGCTGTTGATCGACGAGCTCGACCGCGCCGACGAGGCGTTCGAAGCCTACCTGCTCGAAATCCTCAGTGACTTCCAGGTGACCATCCCCGAATTCGGCACCGTGAAGGCGCCGTACCCGCCGATCGTCATCATCACCTCCAACCGCACCCGCGAGATCCACGACGCGCTGAAGCGGCGCTGTCTCTATCACTGGGTGGATTATCCTGCCGCCGAGCGCGAGCTTGCGATCGTCAAGACGCGCGTGCCGGGCATCTCCGCAAAGCTGTCGCAGCAGGTGGTGCGCTTCGTCCAGGCACTGCGCAACCAGGACTTCTACAAGTCGCCTGGTGTCGCCGAGACCATCGACTGGGCCACCGCACTGTCGGAGTTGGATGCCCGCTCGCTCACCCCGCAAGTGGTCGGCGACACGCTGGGCGCTCTGCTCAAGTACCAGGACGACATCACCCGCATGCAGGGCGATACCTTGCAGAAGGTGCTGAAGGAAGCGACGAGCGATTAGGCGTCATTCCGGGGCGCGCGAAGCGCGAACCCGGAATCTCATGCCACAACCTCCGGATTCCGGGCTCGTCGTTTCGCGACGCCCCGGAATGACAGAGCGGGGATAGACCATGGCCATCAACCACCTTGCCCCCGAGCAGACAGGGCAATTCGCCGACAACATCGTCGGCTTCGCCCGCGCGCTGCGCGCGGCCGGCATGCCGGTCGGTCCGGGCGCCGTCATCGATGCCATGAGCGCCCTGCAGGTGGTCGACATCGGCAACCGGTCCGATGTCTTCACCACGCTGGAGGCGATCTTCGTCAAGCGCCACGAGCATGCGCTGATTTTCAGCCAAGCCTTCAACCTGTTCTTCCGGGCCTCCGAAGAGTGGAAGCACATGCTGGATTCGGTGCCGCTTCCGGAGCAGGCCAAGAAAAAGCCGCAGGCCGGCGCCCGTCGCGTCCAGGAGGCGATGTCGCAGCCGCGCATGACCGAGACGCCGCAGCACCAGGAGCAGGACCTGCGCCTGTCGGTCTCCGACAAGGAAATCCTTCAGAAAAAGGATTTTGCGCAGATGACCGCGGCGGAGATCACCGAGGCGCTCCACGCCATCGAGCGGATGCACCTGCCGCAGGCCGAGCTGCTGACGCGCCGGCAACGACCCGATCCGCGGGGCCTGCGTCTCGACCTGCGCCGCACGCTGCGCGCCTCCTTGCGGACTGGCGGCGACATCATCGACATCCATCACCTCGGGCGGATCGAGAAGCCGGCGCCGATCGTTGCGCTGCTCGATATCTCGGGCTCGATGAGTGAGTACACCCGCCTGTTCCTGCATTTCCTGCATGCCATCACCGATGCACGAAAACGCGTCTCGGTGTTCCTGTTCGGCACGCGGCTGACCAACGTTACCCGCGCGCTGCGCCAGCGCGACCCCGACGAGGCGCTGGCGAGTTGCTCGGCCGCAGTCGAGGACTGGGCAGGCGGTACGCGGATCTCGGCCTCGCTGCACAACTTCAACAAATTGTGGGCCCGGCGCCTGCTGAGCCAGGGTGCCATCGTGCTCTTGATCTCCGACGGGCTGGAGCGGGAGGCCGATTCCAAGCTCGCCTTCGAGATGGACCGGCTGCACCGGTCCTGCCGGCGGCTGATCTGGCTCAACCCGCTGCTGCGGTTCGGCGGCTTCGAGGCCAAGGCCCAGGGCATCAAAATGATGCTTCCCCACGTTGACGAATTCCGCCCGGTACATAATTTGAGTTCGATCCAGGAGCTGATCACGACGCTCTCCCAGCCGCTGCCGCCGCATCACCGCAGCCTGATCCGCTCCGCAGCTTGAGAGGCGCCCCATGCTTGATCGCAACGAGGACATTCTGAAGGCGGCGGAGGACTGGCAGAAGGCCGGCCGTGGCGTCGCGCTCGCCACCGTCGTCGAGACCTGGGGCTCGGCCCCGCGCCCGGCGGGCTCTAGCCTCGTCATCAATGACGAGGGCACCTTCCTCGGCTCCGTCTCCGGCGGCTGCGTCGAAGGCGCCGTCGTCACCGAGGCCATGGACGTGATCGAGAGCGGCAAGCCGAAAATGCTTGAGTTCGGCGTCGCCGATGAGACCGCCTGGAATGTCGGGCTGTCCTGCGGCGGCACCATCCGAGTCTTCGTCGAGAAGGTTGGCTAGCCGTGAAGCTCGCAATCCTGCACGAACTCAACGCCGAGCGCGCCGCGCGCCGGCCCGTGATCCTCGTCACCGATACCGAGACCGGCGAGCAGCGTCTGGTGAAGGCCGCAGACTTTGCCAAGGACCCGCTAGGGGCCGAACTGGAGAAGCAGCTTCGCATGGGCAAGAGCGCCAATGTCGAGGCCGGCGGCAGGAAGCTGTTCCTGAATGTCTACGCGCCGACCGCAAAGCTCGTGATCGTCGGTGCGGTTCATATCAGCCAGGCATTGGCGCCGCTGGCGCGCTCGCTCGGCTATGACGTCACCGTCGTCGATCCCCGCACGGCCTTTGCGAGCCCTGAGCGCTTTCCCGACATTCCCCTGATCGCCGAATGGCCCGACACCGCGCTGCCGCCGCTCAATGTCGACGCCTATACGGCGTTCGTCGCGGTGACGCACGATCCCAAGATCGACGACCCCGCGCTGCTGCACGCCTTCGAGCGCAACTGCTTCTACATCGGCGCGCTCGGCTCGCGGAAAACGCATGCCAAGCGGGCCGATCGGTTGCGGGCGCAGGGCGCGAAGGAAAGCGACATCGCGCGCATCCACGCGCCCATTGGTCTTGCGATCGGCGCGGTCTCGCCATCCGAGATCGCGGTCGCGATCATGGCCGAGATTACGGCGGTGCTCCGCCTGCCTCCCAAAGAGAGAGAACAAGCGGCATGAAGTTCGGACCAGCGAGCCCCAGGGATGCGATCGGCGGGGTGACCGTCCACACCCTGCGTCAGGGACCGCTGGTGCTGAAGAAGGGCACGACGATCGGTCCGGCCGAGGTCGAAGCGCTGGAGCGCGCCGGCATCAAGGCCATCGTCGTGGTGCGCATGGAGGAGGGCGACGTCTCCGAGGACGTTGCGGCCGCGAGCATCGCGCTTGCGGTCGGCGGCGAGGGCATCCATGTCGAGCGCGCCTTCACCGGCCGTGCCAATCTGTTCGCCGCGCGGCCGGGCGTGCTGGTGGTCGACCGCGCCGCGGTCGACCGCATCAACAATGTCGACGAGGCCATCACCTTTGCCACGCTCACCGCTTTCAAGCCGGTGGTCGAGGGCGAGATGGTCGGCACCGTCAAGATCATCCCGTTCGGCGTCGAGGGACGTTTGCGCGATGCCGCCGTGCAGGCCGCCGGCAAGGACGTGCTGAAGGTCGCGCCTTACGTGATCAAGCGCGTCGGCGTGGTCTCGACGCTGCTGCCGGGCCTCTCCTCCAAGGTGATCGACAAGACCCTGCGCGTCACCGCCGAGCGGCTCGCGCCGGCCGGCGCCAGCATCGTTGGCGAGCGGCGTGTCCCGCACGAGGAGCAGGCGCTGTCGGCAGCGATCAATGAGGTGCTGGGCCTGGGCGCGGAGCTCGTGATCGTATTCGGTGCATCCGCGATCGCCGATCGCCGCGACGTGATTCCGGCGGCCGTCACCGGCATCGGCGGCGAGATCGAGCATTTCGGCATGCCGGTCGATCCCGGCAATCTGTTGCTGATCGCCCGCGCCGGCAATGTGCCGGTGCTCGGCGCGCCAGGCTGCGCGCGCTCGCCGGTCGAGAACGGGTTCGACTGGGTGTTGATGCGGCTGCTCGCCGGCATCAAGGTGACGCGGTCCGAGCTGATGGGCATGGGTGTCGGCGGTCTTCTGATGGAGATCGTGACGCGGCCGCAGCCGCGCGCCAAGCCCGAGACCGAGGGCAACAGTCAGGTCGCGGCCATCGTGCTCGCGGCGGGCCGCTCGACGCGGATGGGCGGACCGAACAAGCTGCTCGCCGAGCTCGACGGCAAGAAGCTGGTGCGCCTCGCGACCGAGCAGGCGCTGGCCTCCAAAGCATCCGAAGTGATCGTCGTCACCGGTCACCAGGCCGAGCTGGTCGAGCAGGCGCTGCAAGGGTTGAAGGTGAAGTTCGTCCGTAATCCGGATTTCGCCGGCGGCATCGCCGGCTCGGTCAAGGCCGGCGTCGCCGCCGTGCCCGAGAGCTGCGACGGCGCGGTGGTGTGCCTCGGCGACATGCCGCTGATCGATGCAGGGCTGATCGATCGTCTCATCGACGGTTTTGCGCCGGACCGCGGCAATCTCATCGTCGTGCCCGTCAGCGAAGGCCGCCGCGGCAATCCCGTGCTGTGGTCGCGCCGCTTCTTCAAGGAGTTGATGACGCTCGACGGCGACGTCGGCGCGAGGCATTTGATCGCCAAGCATGCGGAGGCAGTCGCCGAAGTGCCGGTTGATGGCGAGAGCGCCTTCCTCGACATCGACACGCCGCAGGCGCTGGAAGCGGCACGACGGGGATGACGTGTCGTAGGAGCGTAGGAGTGGCAAAGCGAAGCGTGCCCACCCTTTTCGATTTCGGTGGAGATAAATGGTGGGCGCACGGCACTTCGCGCTTTTGCGCACTCTACCGCAGCTCCTAGCCTTCCGTTTTCAACTCCCCGTTCACCATCTGGAAACGACCGCCGCTTAGAGTTCTCCACCTGCCTTGGGGGGAGGGGTTTTCCATGGCTTCTAATGTCGTCGCGCGCCGTTGCGCGATGTTTTTCTTTGCGCTGTCGGTTTGTGTTTCCGGCGCCCGTTACATTACCGAAGCCCATGCGGCCGGTGCATTCGCCGTCGGCAAGTGTGGTGCCTATGGCCAGGCCTATGACTACAGCGCCGAGCACGAGGCGCGCGCCGCGGCGCAGAAGCAGTGCAAGGGCGATTGCACGACGGTGACGATGAAGCGCGCGTGCGCGGCGATGTCGGTCGATATGACAAACCCTTGCGGCGCTTACGGCTATGCCGTCAAGCCCAAGATCTCCGCCTCGCTCAATGCCGCCACACGCGAATGCTACAAATACGGCGGCAAGGAATGCGTGATCCGCGCCTGGGCCTGCGACGCCAAGGGTTGATTTTCTCCTCCGTCATTCCGGGGCGTCGCGCAGCGACGAACCCGGAATCTCGTGCGATAATCTCCAGATTCCGGGGCTGCGCTTTACGGCGCATCCCGGAATGAGAATTTGTGGAGACATGCATGCAGTTCGACACCAAGATCGCCGTCGTGATCCGCACTGATCTTCAGGCCTGGCAGAAGCTCAACGTTGCGGCCTTTCTCACCAGCGGCATCGCGGCTGCATTTCCCGAATGCGTCGGCGAGCCCTATGAGGACGCCTCGGGCACGGCATATCACGCGCTGATTGGCCAGCCGATCCTGATCTACGGCGCCGACGGTCCTGCCTTGTCGCGCGCGCTCGACCGTGCGCTCACACGCAACGTCAAGCCGGCCGTCTACACTGAAGACATGTTCAAGACCACGCATGACGCCGCCAACCGCGAGGCGGTGAGGGCGGTGGCGCGAAACGAGCTCAATCTCGTCGGTCTCGCCGTTCGTGCCGAGCGCAAGGTGATCGACAAGATCGTCGACGGCCTGAAGTTCCATGGCTGAATGTAGGGTGCTGTTGTCTCACCTCTCCGCGAAGCGCCGGATGAGGGCCCCCCTCTGCGAGGGGCCCTTTATGGAGACACCTCTCCCAACCCTCTCCGCAAGCCGGAAAGGGTGCACGCCTCAGCCCGGCGGCATGCCTTCGAATTTCATCAGGCCGGGATCCAGATGATCCCAGTCATGACCGCGCGCGGCGAAGGTGACCGCCTGCGGCCTGTAGCGGGCGGGCTCGTCGAGGCTTGCCGCCCGGATCGTGAAGACGTCGGGCTGCGCCGCGAAGGTCATGTACACAGGCACACCGCATTGATTGCAGAAGCCGCGCGTCTTCATATTGCCGTTGTCGGCGGCCATGTCCCAGTGCTTCGCCTCGCCGCTCAGCGTGACGCCGGCGCGCGCGAAGGTCGCGAAGGAGCCGTGGCCGCTGCCGCTCTCCCGCTGGCAGTCCCGGCACTGGCAGTGATTGCTGAACAGCGGCTCACCGACAATCGAATAGCGGATCGCGCCGCAGGCGCAGCCGCCGGTATAGGGCTTGTCCATCGTGATATCTCCCACTCACTTTTCGCCGCTGATCTCGTCGAGCTGACGGACGACCTTCTTCCAGCCGCCGCTCATGATTGTGTAGGCCGACTCGTTCCTGGGCAGGACGAAGCCCGCATGGACCAGGCGGAGCCGCGTGCCGGCTTCGACCGGGGTGAGGGACCACGTCACGACGGTGTCGAGCGGCGCGCCGTAACCGGTGTTGAGCTCATGGCCGCCTTTCCAGGCATAGACGAGACGCCTGAAAGCCACGACCTCGAGAACCCGGCAATGGATCACGCCGTCCCAGTTGCCGCCTGGGGTCGTCTGGAACGTGAAGGCTTTGCCTTCGACGGCTTCAAAGCCGGTCGGCTGCATCAGCCAGCGCGCGATCAATTGCGCGCTGGTCAGCGCCTTCCAGATCGTCTCCGGTGCATGAGGGAGCACCTCGTCGATGACGATGTCCTTTGTTTCGGCTTTCGACGCGGCAGTACTCACGGATCGATCTCCTTCAACAGGTCACGCAGGTTCTGGAAGCGCTCGCGCCAGAAGACGCCGTAGTGATCCATCCAGGTCACCAGCGGCTCGAGTCCCTGCGGCGCGGCGCGGTAATAGACATTGCGGCCCTCTGCACGCTCGGCGACGAGGCCGGCCTGCTTGAGAGACTTCAGGTGCTGCGAAATCGCGCCCTGAGTGACGCCGCTGCCGCGCGTCAGCTCGGCGACGCTGATCTCCTTGCTCTCGAACACGCGCTCGAACACGGCGCGGCGGGTCGGATCGGCGAGGGCGCGCATCACGCTGGTGACGGGGTTTGGAGTGGCTTGGATCATGGCCTCAAATTAGCGATCACTAATGCATTAGTCAATACTAATTTGTTTGCGAAGCGGGGCAGCGCCTTTTGCAGACTTGACTATGACTGACCAGTCAGTCATAAATGTCGAATGACGAAGAAGCCGACCAAAGCCGCCTTGCCCTCTGCGGCCTCCCACGCGAACGGCCCTGAGGCTGCTGGCCCCGACGCGGCGCCTGCCTCGAACCGCGCCGCGCGCGCGGCGGAGCGGCGTGCGGCGATCGTGGAAGCGGCGATGGACGAATTCATCGCGCGCGGGTTTGCGGCGACGCGCCTTGACGACATTGCCAAGCGTGCCGGCGTGGCAAAGGGCACGATCTACCTGCACTTCAAGGACAAGGAATCGATGTTCGAGGAGCTGGTGCGCATCGTCATCGTCCCCGTGGTCGCGCGATTGACTACGCTGCCGCCGCCGGCGGGCTCGGTGCGCGACCTGATCGAGGCGTTCGCCGGTAACTTCCTGAAGGAGGTGATCGGCACGAGGCGCGGCGATCTGGTGCGCCTGATCGTGGCAGAGGGGCCGCGCTTTCCCTCGGTCGCCGACTTCTATTACCGCGAGGTGGTCTCGCGTGGGATCGCCGCCATGCGCGCGCTGATCGAGCTCGGTATTGCCCGCGGCGAGATCCGCGAAAAGGATCTTGCTCGCTATCCGCAGATTCTGGTCGCGCCTGCGATGATCGCGGTGATCTGGCAGAGCCTGTTTGCGCGGCATGCGCCGCTCGATGCGCAGGAGATGCTGCGCGTTCATCTCGATTTGATTTTTGGCGAACGGAGGACGACATGAGGTCGTCGCAAGCAATTTTCAGTCTTGCATTGACGATCGTCCTCGCGGCCGGGCTGGCCGGCTGCAACGAGCAGCGCGATCCCGGCTTCCAGGGCTGGGTCGAGGCCGACATGATCTTCGTCAGCCCGGACGAAGCCGGCCGGGTGATCAAGCTCAATGTCCGCGAGGGCGACGAGGTCAAGGTCGGCGATCACCTCTATTCCGTCGATGATGACCTCCAGCTTGCCGATCTCAACCAGAACAAGGCGACGCTGGCGAATGCGCAGCAGACCTATGACCGGGCCGCCTCACTGAGCAAGACCGGCGCGGGTACCCAGGCCAATCTGGACTCCGCCGTTTCGGCTTTGCGGGTGGCGCAAGCGCGGGTGGCGACGTCGGAGACGCGCTTGGCGCGGCGCAAGGGCTTCGCGCCGGTCGCCGGCACCATCCAGCAGATCTATTTCCGCGAGGGCGAGATGGTCGCGGCGCAGCGGCCGGTGCTCTCGATCATGCCGCCGGGCAACATGAAGCTGCGCTTCTTCGTGCCGGAGACCGAGCTATCCAAGCTTGCGATCGGGGATACGGTGCGCGTCTCTTGCGACAATTGCGCCGCCGATCTCACCGCAAAGATCTATTTCATCGCGACCTCGGCGGAATACACTCCGCCCGTCATCTACAGCCTCGATGAGCGCAACAAGCTGGTCTACCTGATCCAGGCGCGGCCCTCGCGGCCTGATGCCTTGCGGGTCGGACAGCCGATCGATGTCCATCTCAATCCAAAGACCCCGGTGGCGGACAAGCGATGAGCAACGGCAACGGCATCGCCATCGACGTCAAGGGCCTGACCAAATCGTTCGGCGGCCGCGAGGTCGTGCACGATCTGTCGATGCAGGTGAAGCGCGGCTCGATCTACGGCTTCCTCGGACCCAACGGCTCGGGCAAGACCACGACCATCCGCATTATTTGCGGGCTGCTCACGCCGGACAGCGGCGAGGGCACCTGCCTCGGCTACGACATCCGCCGCGATGCCGAGAAGATCAAGCGCCAGGTCGGCTACATGACCCAGCGCTTCAGCTTGTACCAGGACCTCTCGGTGCGCGAGAACCTCGAATTCGTCGCGCGGCTCTATGGCCTCGCTGATGCGCGCGGCGCCGCACGTGACATGATCACGCGGCTCGGGCTCTCGGGGCGCGAGGAGCAGCTTGCAGGCGAGCTCTCCGGCGGGTGGAAGCAGCGGCTGGCACTCGGGGCCTGCACGCTGCCCAATCCACAATTGTTGCTGCTCGACGAGCCGACCGCCGGCGTCGATCCCAAGGCGCGGCGCGATTTCTGGAACGAGATCCACGCACTCGCCGCCGACGGTCTCACGGTGCTGGTCTCGACCCACTACATGGACGAGGCCGAGCGCTGCCACGAGATCGCTTACATCGCCTACGGTCATCTCCTGACGCACGGCACCGTGGAGGAGGTGATCGCGAAGTCGGCGCTCACGACCTACACCGTCACGGGCGAGGATTTGAACGGGCTCGGGGCCGCGCTCACCGGCAAGCCGGGCGTGGACATGGTGGCGCCGTTCGGCACCTCGCTGCACGTCTCCGGCCGCGACGTCGCGGCGCTCGAAGACAGCATCGCGCCTTGGCGCAAGAAGGGTGGGCTGCACTGGCAGAAGTCGCAACCCTCGCTCGAAGACGTGTTTATCGAGCTGATGGGGCGCTCCAAGGATAATTTCCAATGAGCGTGGTTGATCTTCCAGCTCCAGCCCGGGAAATTCGCGAGCGCTTCGGCTTCCTGCGGCGCTCCTATGCGATGCTGATCAAGGAGTTCATCCAACTCAGGCGCGACCGCGTTTCCTTCGCGATGATCGTGATGTTGCCTGTGATGCAGCTCATGCTGTTCGGCTATGCCATCAACACCACGCCGCATCATCTGCCGAGTGCCGTGCTGCTCCAGGAGGATTCTGATCTCACCCGCTCGATTCTGAAGGCCCTGGAGAACACAGCCTACTTCCGCTTTCTCTACGAAGTGCACGACGTCGACGATTTCGACAACCTGCTGAAATCCGGCAAGGTGCTGTTCGGCGTCGAGATCCCGCGCGGCTTCGAGCGGGCGGTGCGGCGCGGCGACAGGCCGGCGCTGCTGGTCGCCGCCGATGCCACCGATCCGGTTGCGGCGAGCGCGGCGCTCGGCTCGCTCGGCATGGTCGTGCAGACCGCGCTCAAGCACGATCTCTTCATCGGCGATCCTCCGGAGATGCCGTTCGAGATCCGCGCGCATGCCCGCTACAATCCGGCCGCGGCCTCCAGCCTCAACATCGTGCCGGGCCTGGTCGGTACCATTTTGACCATGACCATGCTGATCTTCACCGCACTGTCGGTCACGCGCGAGGTCGAGCGCGGCACCATGGAGAGCCTGTTGTCGATGCCGATCAAGCCGGTCGAGGTGATGTTCGGCAAGATCGTGCCTTACGTGCTGGTCGGCTTCGTCCAGGCCTTCCTGATCATCGGCATCGGCGTCGGTCTGTTCGGCGTGCCCGTGCTCGGAAACCTCGTCCTGCTGGCGCTGCTCTCGACGCTGTTCATCACCACCAATCTGTCGATCGGCTATACGATCTCGACGGTGGTGCAGAACCAGCTCCAGGCCATGCAAATGTCGATGATGTTCTTCCTGCCGAGCATTCTTCTGTCCGGATTCATGTTCCCGTTCGCGGGCATGCCGACCTGGGCGCAGTATGTCGGCGAATGCCTGCCGCTGACCCATTATCTGCGCATCGTCCGCGCCATCATGCTGAAGGGCGCGACCATGCAGAATTTGCGCTTCGATACGCTGGCGCTGACGGCCCTGATGCTGCTCGCCATGACCATCGCCGTGACGCGCTTCCGCCGCACGCTGGATTGAGGCAAACTGGCCTTGATGTCATCCCGGGGCGATGCGCTAGTATCGAATTATGGTGCGCAGTTGCGCACCTGAGAATCTCCAGATTCCGGGCTCGCGACTGCTTCGCCCCCGGAATGACCAGGGGGTGAAATGGTCAGGTTTGCGAGCAGGAAGGCCCGGCATCATACCGTGCTATCGGAGGACTTCGAGCGCGAGCTGACGCGGGAGGTGCTGCGCACCGAGCTGTTGCGGGTGCGCGCCCTGATCATGACGGGCTGCGTCATGATGTTGTTCCTCACCGCGATCTACTTGATTGATCCCACCGTGGTGAACCGGGTCTGGCGCGGGACGAAAGGGCTGATCGAGGTCTACGGCCTTCTCGTCGGCTTCATCCTGTTCGAGGTTTGGGTCCATACCCAGATCAGGAAGAACCTCCGCCTCGATCGCGACGTGCCGGTGATCAGGCGCTATATCGGCACGCTGATCGAGACGTCGCTACCGACGGTGATGCTCATCCTGCAAATCCGGACCATGGGCGCGAGCCAGGCGCTCGGATTCGCCGTGCCTCTGATGTACTTCATTTTCGTCATCCTCTCCACTCTGCGGCTCGATTTCTGGCTCTCCACTTTCACGGGTTTTGTGGCCGCAGCCGGGCTTCTGGCGATCGCGCTGTATTACAACTCGGCGGGGGAGGCCGACGAACCCCTGATCTATTTCCATGCCGTGCGCAGCATCATCATCCTGATCTGCGGGGTGTTGGCCGGCGCCGTGGGCGCGCAGCTGCGGCGGCAATTTGCCGCCAGCATCGCGGCGGCCACCGCGCGCGACCGGGTGACCAATCTGTTCGGCCAGCACGTTTCTCCGCAGGTGGTGGAGCAGCTGATGGCGACGGGAACGAGCACAAGCGGCGACGTCCGCCGCGTCGCGGTGATGTTCGTCGATTTCCGCGGCTTCACGGCCGGCGCGCAATCGCGCACGCCGCAAGAGGTGGTCGATCGGCTCGACGGCGCCTTCGCCGTGCTGGTCGACATCCTCGACCGTCAGGGCGGCATCGTGAACAAGTTTCTCGGTGACGGTTTCCTCGCGCTGTTCGGTGCGCCGCTGGAGGCCTCCGACGCCGCGCACCGCGCGGTCGCCGCCGGCCGCGAGATGCTGATGGCAATGGATCGCATCAACGCGGAGGGCAGCTGGCCGCTTCGCATCGGCATCGGCATCCATTTCGGCGAGGTCGTCGCCGGCAATATCGGCTCGCCCCGGCGCAAGGAATACACCGTCATCGGCGATACCGTGAACTTCGCCTCGCGCTTGGAGGCGCTGAACAAGGAGTTCGGCTCGCAGCTGCTGATCTCCGCGTCCGTGCGCGAGGCGCTGGGCGCAGACGGTAGCGATGCCGTCGCGCTCGGCGAAGTCGAGGTGCGCGGCTACGGGCAGAAAGTGCCGGTGTTTCAGCTCGGCTAGCGCGCCTTCAAATGTGAGTCGCGCGTCGTTGAAGCGCCGTCGCGCTGCGTTGATGACGCGTGATGAAATATCCCTGCTAGTTTTCGGGTCCTGCACGGTGGAAGCCGAAACGTCTCGGCTTTCATTCGTTATCCGGAGAAAGCCAATGACCCGATCGACCCTTGTTGCGGCCGCGCTGATCGCCACCGCCATCCTTCAAGCCGAAGCCGCAGCCGCGCGCAACGTCACGGCGCGGCACGCCGCAACTCACGTCACGACAGACTGCGTCAGGGCTCCGGCAGAGGGTGCGTTTGCATCTGATCCCTACAAGCAGCCGCCCTGCCTGCCCAACACGGCCTACGCGTCCCCGAACTAGGGCTCGCATCAGATGAGGCCGGGCTGGCGAGGTCTGCCAGCCCGGTGTCGGGCGGGCGACGGCAGGCTTGCCCTCGCGGTATCATGGTAGGGCCTTGACTTGCGCTTCATCTAGTCATCTATATGACTAAATGAATTCAACGCCGCTCGACGACCGCCTGCCACGCTACCAGCGCCTGCGTGACGACCTCGCGGCGCGCATCAACCGCAATGAGTGGCGGCCGGGCGAGCCGATCCCTTCGGAAGCCGAGTTGGCTGCGCATTACGGCGTTGCCATCGGCACCGTGCGCAAGGCGATCGATCAGCTCGTCAGCGACGGCGTGCTCGAGCGGCAGCAGGGCCGCGGCACCTTCGTGCGCCGCGCGCGGTTCAATTCATCGCTGTTCCGCTTCTTCCGCTTCCAGTCCGAGAGCGGCGAGCGGCGCGTGCCGAAGAGCCGGATCATCCGCCGCAAGAGCGTGCCGGCGACATCGGCGGTCGCATCCGCGCTACGCATTCCGGTCGGCGAGCCGGTGATCAGCCTCTCGCGCCTGCGCCTGATCGACGACGTGCCGCTGCTCGCAGAGGAGATCTGGCTGCAGCAATCACGTTTCGCCAAGATCCTCGAGATCGACACCGCCGAATTCGGCGACCTCCTGTATCCGCTCTACGAGGAGCGCTGCGGCGAGGTCGTGGTTTCGGCCGAGGAGATCCTCACTGTCGAGACCGCCAACGAAATGCAGGCGCGCCTACTCAGGCTCGCGCCTCATGCCCCGCTGATCGTGATCGAGCGCCTCGCGCTCGATCTCGAGCGCCGACCGATCGAATGGCGCAGGTCGCGCGGGCCGGCCGACCGCTTCCGCTATCACGTCGAGATCCGCTAGCGGCCTTTCTACGTCATCAAGCAATAACGAGTACAGGGGTAGGAAACATGTCGAACTGGTACAGCGAAAGCTCGCCGCTGGAGCGGCGCACGTTCTGGGCAAGCTTTGGCGGCTGGGCGCTCGATGCGCTCGACGTCCAGATGTTCGGTCTTGCCATCCCGGCGCTGATCGCCGCGTTCGGCATCAGCAAGGCCGACGCCGGTCTGCTCGGCTCCATCACGCTGTTCTTCGGCGCGTTCGGCGGCTGGTTCGGCGGTGCGCTCGGCGATCGCTTGGGCCGCGTCAAGGCGCTGCAGATCACGGTGGCCACCTTTGCGCTTGCGACCTTCGCCTGCGCCTTCGCGATGACCTACACCCAGCTCCTGGTCTTGAAGGCGATCCAGGGCCTCGGCTTCGGCGCCGAATGGGCCTGCGGCGCCGTGCTGATGGCCGAGATCATCCGGCCCGAGCATCGCGGCAAGGCGCTCGGCTCGGTGCAGAGCGCCTGGGCGGTGGGATGGGGCGCCGCCGTGCTGCTCTCGGCGCTGGTCTTCACCTATGCGCCGGCCGACATCGCCTGGCGGCTCTTGTTTGCGCTCGGCCTGTTGCCCGCGCTCCTGATTATCTTCATCCGCCGCGGTCTGAAGGAGCCGCCGCGCGCCGCCGCGGCCGAGAAGACGCCGTTCTTCGCAACGCTCTCGGGCATCTTCCACCGCGACGTGCTGCGCTCCACCCTGATCGGCGGCCTGTTCGGCATCGGAGCCCATGGCGGTTATGCCGCGCTGACAACCTTCCTGCCGACGTACTTGCGCGAAGTCCGGCATCTGTCGGTGCTTGGCTCCAGCGGCTATCTCGCCGTGATCATCGTCGCCTTCTTCTGCGGCTGCGTGACCAGCGGCATCATCAGCGATCGCATCGGGCGCCGGGCCAATGTCGCGTTCTTTGCCACCTCCTGCATCGTCACGGTGCTGATCTACATCTTCGCGCCGCTGACAGATGGGCAGATGCTGGTGCTCGGCTTTCCGCTCGGCTTCTTCTCCGCCGGCATTCCCGCCAGCATGGCGGCGCTGTTCAGCGAGCTTTATCCGGCCGGCGTGCGCGGCACCGGTGTCGGCTTCTGCTACAATTTCGGCCGCATCGTCTCCGTCGCGTTCCCCTTCCTTGTCGGCTTCCTCAGCGAACATATCGGGCTTGGGCCTGCAATCGGCATCGATGCGGCCTTTGCCTATTCGCTGGTCCTGATCGCGGTACTGCTGCTGCCGGAGACGCGCGGCAAAGTCTTCGAACAGACCGCCGCGACGCGCGCCTGACGTGCAGATGGGGTGCCATGACGTTCGTCTCGCGCGGCCTCACACGCCGCCAGTTTGGTGCGGGCCTCGGATCGCTCGCCGCAACGGCCGCCACCACAGCCAGGAGTGAGGCGGCCTTGCCGACGATCGATAGCCATGCCCACGCCTTCCACCGAGGTCTCCAGCTCGCGCCGGGCCGGCGCTATGCGCCCGGCTACGACGCGCCGCTGGCGCTCTATCTGGAGCAGCTCGACCGGAGCGGCATGAGCAATGGCGTGCTGGTGCAGCCGAGCTTTCTCGGCACCGACAATTCCTATCTGGTCGATTGCCTGAAGCAGGCGAGCGGTCGCCTGCGCGGCATCGCCGTGGTCGATCCCGCGGCGACGACGGACGAGTTGCGTGTGCTCGATCGCGCCGGCGTCGTCGGCATTCGGCTCAATCTCGTCGGCCAGCCCTTGCCGGATCTCGCCGCCCGCGAGTGGAAGGCGCTGCTCGGAAGCGTGAGAGCGATGGGGTGGCAGGTCGAGGTCCAGCGCAACGCCTCCGATCTTGCCGTGCTCGCGCCACAGCTGCTCGATCACGGCGTCACCGTCGTGCTCGATCACTACACGTTGCCGGACCCGAAGCTCGGCGTCGGCGATCCCGGTTTCCAGTCGGTACTGAAGCTGGGAGCGACGAAGAACGTCTGGGTCAAGATCTCGGCGCCCTATCGCAACGGTGCGGCCGGCGAAGACTTCGCGAAGCAAGCCTTTCCGCTGCTGCGCGGCGCGTACGGCCTCAATCGCCTATTGTGGGGCAGCGACTGGCCGCACACGCAATTCGAGGCGACGCAGACTTACGCGAAGAACCGGGAATTTCTCGATCTGCTAGTCGTCGACAAGAGCGAGCGTGCGCAAGTGCTCGCGGCGCCACGGCCGCTCTTTCGCTTCTGAATCTCTTCCGCGATTGCTCCGATTGCTCCGAATTTAGGGGCATGACGAGCGATGTTTTCGGCTTGTAGACTGCTGCGTGATGCGGCCCGTCGGCCGCGACTTGCATGGGGAAGTGACGATGCAGCGCCGCTACATCACCGTCGACGTGTTCACCGACCGCGCTTTCGGCGGCAACCAGCTCGCCGTGGTGCTCGATGCCGGCGGGCTCTCGACCGCGCAGATGCAGGCGATCGCGACCGAGTTCAACTATTCCGAGACGACGTTCGTGCTGCCGCCGCGCGACAAGGCCAATGATGCCGAGGTGCGAATCTTCACGCCGGTGAGGGAGCTTCCCTTCGCAGGGCATCCTAATGTCGGGACCGCCTTCGTGCTGGCGAGCCTTGCCAGGGAGCCGAAGTCGCGGCTGCTGTTCGAGGAGAAGGCGGGTCTCGTACCGGTGGACATTGTGCGTGAGCAGGGCCGGGTGGTCAGCACCGAGCTCACCGCTCCGCAGCCGCTGTCGCGGCTTGCACAATGTTCTGCCGAAGAGGTCGCGGCCTGCATCTCTCTGACGGCGGATGACATCAAGACCGATCATCATGGGCCGCAAGTCGTCGGCGTCGGAACGCCGTTCGTGGTTGCCGAGGTGCGATCGCGCGAGGCCGTGCGCCGGGCCAGGCCGGACGCCGCAGCGTTTGGCCGGATGCTGCCGCGCGACGGCGCTTTCTCGGTCTATTTCTACACCCGCGATGTGCCGGCAGCTGAGGCATCTTGCGAGCGTCAGGCGCGGATGTTCTTTCCTGGCGCCAGCGGGCTGATCGAAGACCCCGCGACCGGCAGCGCGACGGTTGCCGCCGCCGCCCTGTTCGCCGATCTCGATCCCGCGCCCGACGGCGAATTGAAGCTCACGATCGGCCAGGGTTTTGACATGGGCCGTCCAAGCATTCTTCTCACCCGCGTCCGCAAGCGGGACGGCAAGATCGTCTCCGCTCATGTCGGCGGCAGTTGCGTACAGATGATGGAGGGGACGTTCCGGTTGGCTGGGGATTCCTAGCCCGGATGGAGCGAAGCGCAAGCCGGGGGTGCTGCGAGGGTCGAAGGTCCCGATTACGCTTTCGCGCCATCCGGGCTGCGGGATCGGGCTCGCGCGCCCAGCTACATCTGCCGTCCCGCCAAATTCTTCACCGTCACCCCATCGCGCTCCTCGATGATCTCCGCGATCATCCGGCGGTGGCAGTGGGTGTGGTCGCGTTCGTAGCAGAGCAGGCACACCGGGCCGGCCTTGTTTACGAGCGCCGACAGCTCGTCCATCTCTTCTTTCGCCTGCGGCGTCTTCAGGTGCTTCGAATAGATCGTCTCCAGCACGTCATATTGCCCGCTGCGGGCGGCGAGGCGACCTTCCTTGGGCGTGCCGAGCGCGGCGAGATGGACATAGGCGATGCCGCGCTCATCGAGCCCGGCGGATAGCTGCTTCTTGGAAAAGCCCGGCCGGCGCGACGACGTCACCGCGCGCACGTCGACCACGAGCTTGACGCCCGCAGCTTCCAGCTCGTCCAGCACGGCCTTGGGCGGTGTCTGCTCATAGCCGATGGTGAAGAGCGTCTTCGCCTTTGCCATGAACCATCCTCAGCTCACTCGCGCGATCAGTTCCATGGCGCCGTGAGGTGCGCGCACCTTGCCCTCGTGGATGACATAGGCGAACACGTCACGCGGCGCCTTCTTCGGCTTGGCCTTGTCAACCTTCGGCAGGTCATCCGGTTCACCGCCCGCAGCCCAATCCTTGAAGCGCTCCGCCCAGGCATCGAGCTGCTTCGGCGGATAGCAGGTCTTGATCTCGTCATTGCCTTTCTGAAGCCGCGCATAGACGAAATCGCCGGCGACATCGGCGATAGCGGGATATTTGCCATGCTCGGCGAACACCACGGGCGTCTCGAACTCGCGGATCAGTGCGATGAAGTCAGGCGTGCAAAAGCTGTCATGGCGGACCTCGACCACGTGGCGCAGCGCGCGCCCATCGAGCTTGCGCGGCAACAGCTCCAGGAACTTGCCGAAATCGGCGCCGTCGAACTTCTTCGTCGGCGCGAACTGCCACAGCACCGGCCCGAGATGGTCACCGAGTTCCAGCACGCCGGAATCATAGAACCGCTTGATGGAATCGCCGGCCTCGGCGAGCACGCGGCGGTTGGTGGCGAAGCGCGGTCCCTTCACCGAGAACACGAAATCATCAGGCACCTCGCTCGCCCATTTGCGAAAGCTCTCCGGCTTCTGCGAGCCGTAATAGGTGCCGTTGATCTCGATCGAGGTCAGCTTCGAGGCGGCATAGGACAGCTCCTTCGCCTGCGCGAGCTTCTCCGGATAGAACACGCCGCGCCAGGGTTCGAAGGTCCAGCCGCCGATGCCGATGAAGATGTTGCCGGTTTTTTTGGACGCGGTTTTTGCTTTGGCCACGGGAGGATCTCGCATCGTCGGGGGAGGAGGGCTTCATCCTAATCAAACCAGATGTGATTGGCCAGTTGGCCCGTCCCGTCTAAGCTCGCGGCCGGACCCGCGAAGAAGGAGAACAACAATGCGGATGCTGTTGGTGGGAGCCGCGCTCATCACGATGACATCTGCTGCCATGACGTGTTCTGCCTTGGCAGATGACGACGACGCGAAAAGTGCACAGAAGCTCGCCCAGCAGGGCCGCGACGATTACTGGCATTGCCTGGCGCGGGAATATTCGCGCGACTCCAATCAGGGCCTGTCGGAGCAGGATTTCGGCCGCTCGGTTGCGGGTGCCTGTCCATCGGAGCGGCAATATTACCGCGTGGCGCTGCTCGATTATCTCACCACGCAGTATCCGGATATCGATGCCGGCGCCCATCTCGCTACCGCCAACAGGGCGGTGGAGGCGGCGCAGAAGGACATCGTGATCGCCTTCGTCAAGCACCGGCCGCCCCAGAAGTAGCAAGTCACCAAGGCTGGCTGGCAGCTCTTCCGGCCGCGCGCTCATCCATGGTATCAGTGGGCCCATCTGGAGCAGGGATGGGTTTCCATGTCGTCTGAGTCGGTGGGTGGCGTTCTGGGGGCGATCGTCGCGGCGATCGTGCTTGCGGTTGCCGTCGTGTTCGGGCCGATCGGCCAGTACGGCAAGCCGCCCAAGCCGGCGAAGGTCGAGCCGGCCCCGGCGGCTGCACCGCCAGCACCCGCCGCGCCCGCGCCGCGCGGGCCGATCATCCGGGAAGTCCCCAACCAATAGGGCGCGAAAAATGGGGTTTCCAGCCCCTTGCGAACCGCTTTTGCCGTCCCCATCTAGCCTCTAACGGCGACGTTGAGCGAAGAACTCCGTCGTTGGGACGACCTTGGAATAGCTCAGGCCTGCGCCGGATGTACGCGCGGTCCGCCATTCCGGGGTCGTTGGCATTTTGGGCCCCTTTTTGGGCCGTTCCCCAGAGACCCCGGCTTGGCAGCGCAGGACGCGGCGGATATACGCTGCCGTCATGAATGAAGCGATCAGACCGGGCGTCGACATCCAGGCTCAAGAGGGGCCGGAACTGTCGGTCATCGTCCCCACCTTCAATGAGCGCGACAACGTCACGGTGCTGTACCGGCGCCTGGAGGCGACCCTCGCCAACGTCGCCTGGGAGGTCGTGTTCGTCGATGACAATTCACCCGACGGCACCTGGGACGTCGTGCGCGCGCTGGCGCAGCGCGACAGCCGCGTGCGCTGTGTCCGCCGTATCGGCCGCCGCGGTCTGTCGGGCGCGTGCATCGAGGGCATCCTCGCCTCGAGCGCTCCCTATGTGGCCGTGATCGACGCCGACCTCCAGCACGACGAGACGCAACTGCCCAAAATGCTGTTGCTGCTCGCAAGCGATCAGGCCGACCTCGTGGTCGGCAGCCGCTACATCGAGGGCTACAAGAGCGAAGGTTTCAATAAGCAGCGCGCCGGCGCCAGTGCGCTCGCAACCGAGGTCGCCAAGAAGATGTTGCGGGTCGAGATTGCCGACCCCATGAGCGGCTTCTTCATGATCCGCCGCGACCGTTTCGAGCAGCTCGCGCCAAAGCTCTCCGTGCACGGCTTCAAGATCCTGCTCGATGTCGTCGCGACTGCGCACGGCAGCTTGCGGGCGGTCGAGATTCCCTACACCTTCGGCGCCCGCCAGCACGGCGAGAGCAAGCTCGATTCCATGGTCGCGCTCGACTTCCTCGGTCTCGTCTTCGCCAAGCTGACCAACGACATTGTCTCGCTGCGTTTCATCCTGTTCGCGATGGTCGGCGGCATCGGTCTCGTGGTGCACTTGACCACGCTGTTCATCGCACTTCAGCTGTTCAAGGCGCCGTTCGCGGAGGCGCAGGCCGCCGGCGCCATCGTCGCCATGACCAGCAATTTCATCCTCAACAACTTCCTCACCTATCGCGATCAGCGACTGAAGGGCTTTGCGCTGCTGCGCGGCCTGATCGCCTTCTACATCGTGTGCAGCGTCGGCCTGCTCGCCAATGTCGGCGTCGCATTCTCGGTGTACGACCAGGAACCGATCTGGTGGCTGGCCGGCATGGCCGGCGCGCTGATGGGCGTGGTGTGGAATTACGCGATGTCCGGACTGTTCGTCTGGCGCAAGAAATAGCGCGTGATGGGCGGAGCTGACGCGCGGATCGTCCGCAACACCGCGCTGACGATCCTCGCGCTGGTGGCCCTGCGGCTCGTCGCGGCCGCCTTCACGCCGATCACCTTCGACGAAGCCTATTATTGGATGTGGTCGAGGAACCTGGCCGGGGGTTACTACGACCACCCGCCAATGGTCGCCTATGTGATCCGCGCCGGCACCCTGATCGCGGGCGATACCGAGCTCGGCGTCCGCCTCGTCTCGATCCTGCTCGCACTGCCGATGAGCTACGCGGTCTATCGTTCCGCCGCAATCCTGTTCGGCGGCGCGCGCGTGGCTGCAACCAGCGCCATCCTGCTCAACGTGACGCTGCTGGCCTCCGTCGGCACGCTGATCGTGACGCCCGATGCGCCGCTGCTGGTCGCCTCCAGCTTCGTGCTGTTCTTCCTCGCCAAGGTGCTGGAGACCGGCCGGGGCGCATGGTGGCTCGCGGCCGGTGTCGCGGTCGGCGCGGCGCTGCTCTCGAAATACACAGCGATGTTCTTCGGGCCGGCGATCCTGATCTGGCTCGCTTCCGTGCCGAAACTCAGGCGCTGGTTTCTCTCGCCCTGGCCGTATCTCGGCGGCCTGGTCGCCTTGGCGCTGTTCTCGCCGGTAATCCTTTGGAATGCGGACCATCAATGGGTCTCGTTCGCAAAGCAGCTCGGGCGCGCGAAGATCGAGGACTTCCGCCCGGTCTTCATCGCAGAGCTGATCCCGACGCAGATCGCGTTCGCAACGCCGCTGGTCTTCATCCTCGGCGCCATGGGCCTGCACGCGCTGACCTGGCAGCGCGCCGGCGCGCTGGCCTCGCGCGTGCTGATCGAGACGATGTTCTGGACCATCGTCGCCTATTTCGTCTGGCACTCGCTGCATGCCCGCGTCGAGGCCAACTGGTTCGCGCCGGTCTATCCGCCCTTCGTCGTGGCCGCGGCCGCCGCTGCCAACCTTGCGCAGTGGAAGCCGCGCCAGCGGCGCCTCGTCGACTTCTGCCTGCGTTGGGCCGCGCCGGTCGGCATCGTGATGTTTGCAGCGTTGGTCGTTCAGGCAAATACCGGCTGGCTGTCGGGCTATCGTCGCGATGCCACCGTGCGCAGCGTCGGTGTCGGCTGGCGCGAGCTCGCCGCAGAGATCGAAGCGGTGCGCGTGCGCGTCGGTGCGACCTGTGTGCTCGCACAGGATTACGGCACCACGAGCTGGCTCGCGTTCTACCTGCCGCGCGGCACCTGTGTGGCACAGCAGAGCCAGCGCATCCGCTGGGTCAACATGGGCGAGCCGGATCCCAAGCTGCTCGCCGGCAAGCTGCTCTATGTCGACGAGCTGCGCCCGGACGGGCATCCCGTCCTCAACGAGCGCTTTGCAACGGTGACGCAAGTTGCGCAGTTGCAGCGCAAGCGCGGGCCGCTCGTGGTCGAGACCTACGGCATCGATCTGCTCGAAGGCGCCAAGGATGAGGTGCTGGATCGCTCGCCGCCGCCTGAGGCGCGGTAGCGGACTTCAGCCGATCATCTCGGCCTTGGCAGCCTCGTGGCCTGGCCCGCTCTGATCGCGCCAGAACCAGACGGTCACGACACCAGAACGGCCGCGGACATGGGCCAGCAGGGGGCCTGACAGGACGCCGTCGGGAGCACCGTGGAAGTCGGCCGCATCCAGCATCGTATCGCTCAGTGCGAGCCGCGCATCATTCTGGGCGGCAACCTCCATCAGCCGGCTTGCGACGTTGACGGTGTCGCCTGTCGCCGTGATGTGCTGATGGCTTTCGCCGAGCCGCGAGGCGACGATCGGGCCGCAATGCGCGCCGATCTTGAAGCCGAGCTGACCTGCGACTGCCGGCGGCAGCGAGGCGATCCAGCGTTCGAGACCGCGATGCAGGTCGATCGCGCATTTCAGCGCGCGCGCCGCGTCGTCGGGCATCGCGCGCGGCAACCCGAACAGGATCATGGCGCCATCGCCGAGGAAGCCGGTGATCATGCCGCCGCAATCGATCGCGGCCTTGTCGATCAGTGCATGAAACGCCTTCAGAAGATCCCTGAGTTCGTCCGGATCAATCCGCTCGCTCAAACCGGTGAAGCCGGAGAGATCGACGAAGACCACGGCGGCATCCTGCCGGACGGGCTTTGACAGGAAGTCCGGATCGCGCGCCAGCCACTCCTGCAGTGCCGGAGCCTGGAATTGCGCAAGCGACCTGCTCTTGGCGGCGAAATATTGCGTGCGGCGGCCCCCGGCCCACAGCTGCACGCCGGCAAAGACGGTCACCGGCGGCACTGCCGCGGCGAGCGTGGTCGCCGCGTTCAGCCAGACGCCATGCGTGAACGCGAACAGATTGAGTCCGGCCCAGGCGATCATCATCGCGGCCGCCGCCATGATGCCGAGCGCGCTACGCCGCCAGGCGAGCAGGCCGACCAGCAGCATCGGCAGAAGGGTCGCGGAGAGCGCGTCGGCAATACGGACCCTGCGGTCGCGCACGACGGCATCGCCGGCGACGAGATGCGTGATCGCAGTCGAGATCACTTCGACGCCGGGCATGAGGGAATCGAACGGCGTGGGATAGAAATCGCCGCCGCCGGCGACCGAGGCGCCGATCACGACGATCCGGTTCTCGATCGCCGCCCGATCGAGCGTGCCGTCGAAGATGCTCTGTGCGCTGACGGTACGGATCGTCCGACGCGGGCCGTAATAGGTGATCGGCAACGCGAAGTCGCTGTCGGTCGGCACCGCGCGATTGCCCAGCATGAGACGGTCGGGCGCGACCGTCAGCGGCTGGTCGAGCGCACGGGCGGCGACACGCAAAGGGAACGACAGCTCGACCTTGTCGCGCGTCCGGAACAGCATCGGCACCGCGAGCGGTGAGCCCGATTGTCCCGTCGCGACATTGACGACGCCGACCTCGGCGTGATCGGCGAATGCGGGCAATGGCTGCAAGAAGCGTTCGGCCTCGGGCAACACGGCCAGGGGGCCTTCGCTGGGTGCCACGGTCTCGCTGGCGGAGGGGAAGATCGCCGCGGCGGCGAGCACCATGGGACCGGTGGCGAGCGTGTTGGCCAGCGTGGCATCGCCGATTGCGGCGCTGCGGTCGACGAGCAGGAGATCGATCGCGACAACCTTCGGCTTGAACTGCACGATGGTGTCTACGACGCGGGCAAGATCGGCGCGCGGCAGCGGATAGCTGCCACCGCGCTTCACGACGGTGTCGTCGATCGCGACGATAGTGACGACATCGGGCGGACGCTGCACGCCGCGGGCCTGCGTCCGCCAGTCGGTCAGCGTGGCTTCGAGGCGATCGAGAAAGCGCAGATGGCCGTTGGCGTGCGCGGCATAGATGCCCGCGCCCCACAGCGCGGTGAGGACGAGTGCCACCAGGATCTGAACGCGTCGGCTGCGCATGCGGTCGTCTTGCAATCTCGTATTGTCCAAATAGTCTTGGCGACCCCGACCTATTGCCCGAGTCTTGCCATGAGCGCGTCGACGCGCGGCTGACCCCATGTCTTGATGGTCAACGGGCCGGTTGCCTCGACGTCGACGCCTTCGCCGGGTCCAAGCACGACGCCGCGTCCACGAGCCCGGCGGGTCACGCCGACCGCACCGTCGGCGACGAACACGGAGGTCTTGGCGTCAGCGACATCGACTGCCCATTTCGTGCCGCGCACTGCGGCAATCGCTTGCGGCGTCAGCACCTTGAAGGGGTTGCGCCGCGGCTTCTTGGGCACCTCGATCAGCAGGGCCTTGTTGCTCAACGCCACGGAATCTATATGTCCGTCGCGGTTGGCGTCCTTAAGTTCAAACTTGGCGCCACTTTCCGCAACGATGGTGATGCCGTTGTCGCAGCGCCAGGTCTGCGTCCCAGCGGCCGAGGGCGATGCCGTGCAGCCCGCATTGGCCGCAAGCTGTGCAGTCGCAGATCCAACCAACAGAAGCGACCCTGCCAGGGCGACAAACCCTGTGCGCGCTATCCCTCTCATGCCAGCTCCGTTTGCGTGCTCGGCACAGTTCAAGGCGGGACGATACGGTACCGTATCACGCGCAGAGGCTGCTGAAAAGTGCCGAGGTGGCAGCTATTTTCTCGTGGCGGCGATGTCCAGAACCGAAACGATCAACTTTCAGTCACGGCGCTGTTGCCGCAATCGGCCAGCGGACGCAGGGCCGTCCACCAGCCTCTCGCAACGCTTCCGCGCTACGCTCAGTGCTAATTTGAGGGTCACGAAAACGGCGTTGTTGAGTGCGTCATGGATGCGGCCGCAAGCGTCGAACAGTTGGCGCAAACCGGTCGAGAAACATGGTTAACAGACGCGTCTAAGTCCGTAGTTCTGCGGGCTTTTTTCTCAAAACAGGACAGCGTTGACGAGTTGCCCCACATCCGCCCGAACTTAATCCGCATTTAACTAAAAGTCGCCTTAATGACGCTCCGACCCTCTGCGAGATGCTGTTCCCGGATCGTGACCAGCGGCACTTCGAAGGGGGACTGAGTGACACCGTCCTGGACGCAAGGCGAATGAGTACGAGTATCGCTGCGCAGAGTAACGCGGCACGGAAGTCCAAGAATTATTCGCGGAAATCTTCCCGGAAAACGACCACGTCCAATTGGCTTGGCGCCGCGGCGATCGGCTGTGTCGTGATGGGCGCCGGCTGGACCATCTACAGCAACGTCTTTGGCGCGAGCGTCTATCCGACTGTCGGCAGCATCGGCTACGACGAGCCCGTGATCAAGCGCGCACCCAAGGTGGCGCTGCGCGAGGCCCGCGAGGCCATTGAGGAAACCTTCGCGCTGCTGCCCGACCGGCTCCAGGTCGCAGCTCCCATCTCGCGCGAGATGTTCAACGAGCGCTTTGCCGCCGCTGCGACGCAGGGTGTGCCGTCGAATGCGGCGAGCGCCGCGCCGGCAACGGAGGTTGCCACGGCCAAGGACATGCCGAAGGATGCCCCGAAGCAGAGCGTCATCGCCAAGGTCGCGGAAGCGCTGAAGCCGGCAGCCAAGATTGCTGACAAGACCGCTGACAAGACCCCTGACAAGCCTGCGGACAAGGCCAGGCGCGCACCGGATGCCCAGATGCAGCTGGCCTCGGCCGACCCGGCCGAGATCGTGCCGGCGCCCGAGGCGAAGCCGAAATCCTTCGCCGACCGCGCCAAGGCCGCGGTGATGTCGATCACCGCTCCGCGCCAGTCGATGGTCGAGAAGCTCTGGGGCAAGCGTGAGCCGTCCGGCGGGCTGCTCGCCTACGCCTCGGCCGATGCGAGTGTGACCGCGTCCATCGCGCCGAAGGAGCAGAACCCGATGTTCGGCGGCGCGCCGCCCTATGAGCGCGACACCGCGGTCTACGACATCACCGCCAAGACGGTGTACCTGCCCGACGGCACCAAGCTCGAGGCGCATTCCGGCCTCGGCTCCAATCTCGACGATCCGCGCTCCTCGAAAATCCGCATGCGCGGTGTGACGCCGCCGCATATCTACACACTGAAGCCGCGCGAGGCGCTGTTCCACGGCGTGCCGGCGCTGCGCCTGACCCCGATTGGGGGCGAAAGCGCGATCTACGGCCGCGACGGTCTGCTCGCGCACACCTTCATGCTCGGGCCGAACGGCGACTCCAACGGCTGCGTGTCGTTCAAGGACTATTACGCGTTCCTGGATGCCTACCGCAACAAGGGCATCCGCAAGCTCGCGGTGCTGGCGCGGGTGGACTGACCTTCGCTCAAGCGGTCATCTGCTTGCGCAGCGCCACCTCGGTCGCAATCGCCTCCCGCACGCGAGGCCGCGCCTGCATGCGTTCGAGATAGGCTGACAACGATGGCCACTGCGCAATGTCGACGCCGGCAGGCCGAAGCAGCAGCAGGGCCCAGGCGAGGTGGGCGTCCGCGACGGTGAAACGGTTGCCGACGAGGAATTCGCGGTCCGCCAGATGCGTTGCCGGCACCGACAAGGTCTGCGCGATCCGTGCCCGCGGCTTGGCGAGCGAGCCGTCGTCCTTGTACCAGAAGGTCGGAAACAGGAACGCCTTGTGGATCTCGGCGCCGACGAAGCTCAGCCATTCCTGGAGCCTGTAGCGGTCGGGATCGCCGAGCGGCGGCGCAAGGCGCGTCTCGGGCTTCAGATCGGCAATGTATTGCAGCACCGCCGCGCTCTCGGTCAGCCGTTCGCCATTCTCCAGCACCAGCACCGGCACAGCGCCCTTCGCCGCCACGCCGTGAAAATCGCTGCCGTCGTCCACGATCGTCTTGGTCAAGAGGTGCACCTGATGGTACTGCGCATCGAGGCCAGCCTCCATCAGCGCGATCCGGCTCGCGAGCGAGCAGGCCATCGGTGAGAAATAGAGTTGCAGCATCGCGTTGCTCCGTTACTTCAGCTCATCGCCGCGGGCGATGATCGCGAAGCGATCGGACAGCTCGGCGAGCGCAACCTCGTGGATGGTTCGGGCGTCCAGCGTGCCGCCGCGCCCGTCCGGCAGGTCGCGCGTGGCGCAGGCATCGGCATCGATCGTGGTGCGAAAGCCGAGGTCGAGCGCGGCCCGCGCCGTGGAGCTGACGCACATATGCGTCATGAAGCCGGCCAGCACGATGTTCTTGCGTCCGGTCGCGACAAGGCGCGCCTGCAAATCGGTGCCGGCAAAGGCATTCGGCAGCTCCTTCTCGATCACGGGCTCGCTGGCGCGGGGGCTCAGCTCGACGACGATGGCGCCGCGGTGGGCGGTACGATCGAACAGGCTGCCGGCCTTGCCGCGATGGGCGATGTGGATGATCGCGGCACCAGCCTCGCGGGCCTGTGCCAGGAGCGCAGCCGCACGTGCGATCGCGGGCTTGGCGTCGGGCAAGGCGAGGGGGCCCGCGAGATATTCGTTCTGGATATCGATCAGCACCAGCGCGGCGTCGCCGAGGCGCGGCGGGCTGAGGTCGGCGCCGGCGAGCTGGAGCAGGGTCTTTGCGGTCATGGTCTTGGAAATCTCCCGGGGTAGAAGGCGCAACAAACATAGCCCCGGGAATGCCTGCCGATATGCAGGAATATTGCAGCGGGAGGCTGCGAGATTGCAGGCCATCGGGCGGCGATGTAGCCTCAAGCCATGAACTGGGACGATCTGCGCATCATCGCCGCCGTCAGGGACGAAGGCACCTATGCCGGCGCCAGCGCAAAGCTGCGTATCGACGAGACGACGGTCGGGCGCCGGCTGTCGCGCATCGAGCGTGCGCTCGGCTTGCGTCTGTTCGAGGCCGCCGACGGCGTTCGCAGGCCGACGCGGCAATGCGAAGCGGTGCTGGCGCATGTCGGGGCGATGGCCTCGCATGCGGCCGAGATCGGCCGGCTCAGCGAGAGCCTGGAAGGTCCGGTCGGCCGCCTGCGCATCGCCTCCACCAACACAGTTGCAGAAGAAGTGCTGTCGCCGCGTGCGGGCGACTTCCTGCGGACCCATCCCGGCCTGACGCTGCAATTCCTCACCTCGAGCGAGAACGTCAGGTTCTCGCGCTGGGAGGCTGATCTGGCCATCCGCTTGCGCAAGCCCGACAAGGGCGACTTCGCGATCTCAAGGCTCGGCGACATCAAGCTGTATTTTTTCGAGCCGGTTACGACCGAGGGCGAGCCGATGCTGTGCGTCTATCCCGACGAGCTCGGCGCCATTCCCGAGATGCAATTCCTGCGCACCAGGAAGGCCCGCGCGCGCTGCGTCACCGACAACGTCCGTGTCATCCGCAATCTGATCCGCGACCATCAGGCCGCCGGCGTGTTGCCGGAATATGTCTGCGCCGACCTGCTCGGCGACCGCCGCCTGCGCGCCACGCTGCTGCCGAAGCGGCGCGACGTGTGGCTGCTGGTGCAAAATCATCTCAAGCGGGATGCCGCAACGCGCGTGACCATCGACTGGGTGAGGGCCTGTTTCCAGGAGACCTCGCGCCGCTGACGGCGCATCGGGTTGCGATCGGCCCCCAGGGTTCGCCTGTCGTGAACGCGCGAGCGCGCCGGCGCGACCTATCCTGAACAGGGTTTTCACGGGCGCAAAGGTTGCGTAACGTCATGCCGGTTGCAGGCTGAGCAGAAGGCGATGACGATTGTTCAGGACACCATCGGGCCGTCGACGGCGCAATCGCGGGAGCGGAAGGCGATTGCTTTCCGGATCATGCTTTAGAAGGCCCACTTGGGCGCGAGCCCGGAATGACGGGTGGAGAGAAGTTATTGCAAACAAAAACCCCGGCATCGCTGCCGGGGTTTCGCATTTCGTATCGTGCCTGAACGGCTGGATCAGAAGTCCATGCCGCCCATGCCGCCGCCGGGGGGCATCGCCGGGCCGGCGCCGCCCTTCTTGGGCAGCTCGGCGACCATGGCTTCCGTGGTGATCAGGAGCGCGGCCACCGAGGCAGCGTTCTGGATCGCGGTGCGGACCACCTTGGTCGGGTCGATGATGCCCTTCTTGACGAGGTCGGCATATTCGCCGGTCTGGGAGTCGAAGCCGTAATTGTAGGCCTTGTTCTCCAGGATCTTGCCGACGATCACCGAACCGTCTTCACCGGCATTGATCGCGATCTGGCGAGCGGGAGCCGACAGCGCCTTGCGCACGATCTCGACGCCGGTCTTCTGGTCGTCGTTCTTGGTGCGCAGGCCCTTGAGCTGCTCGGAGGCACGCAGCAGGGCGACGCCGCCGCCCGGGACGATGCCTTCCTCGACCGCCGCGCGGGTCGCATGCATCGCGTCATCAACGCGATCCTTGCGCTCCTTCACCTCGACCTCGGTCGCGCCGCCGACGCGGATCACCGCGACGCCGCCAGCGAGCTTGGCGAGACGCTCCTGGAGCTTCTCACGGTCGTAGTCCGAGGTGGTCTCCTCGATCTGCGCCTTGATCTGGGCCACGCGCGCCTCGATGTCGGCCTTCTTGCCGGCGCCGTTGACGATCGTGGTGTTCTCCTTGTCGATCATCACCTTCTTGGCGCGACCGAGCATGTTGAGCGTGACGTTCTCGAGCTTGATGCCGAGGTCTTCCGAGATCGCCTGGCCGCCGGTCAGGATCGCGATGTCCTGCAGCATGGCCTTGCGGCGATCGCCGAAGCCCGGAGCCTTGACGGCCGCGACCTTCAGGCCGCCACGCAGGCGGTTCACGACGAGGGTGGCGAGGGCCTCGCCTTCCACGTCCTCGGCGACGATGACCAGCGGCTTGCCGGTCTGCACCACGGCCTCGAGCAGCGGCAGCAGCTCGTTCAGCGAGGAGAGCTTCTTCTCGTTGATGAGGATGTAGGCGTCGTCCATCTCGACGCGCATCTTGTCGGCGTTGGTGACGAAGTAGGGCGAGATGTAGCCGCGGTCGAACTGCATGCCCTCGACGACGTCGAGCTCGGTCTCGAGCGACTTGGCTTCCTCGACGGTGATGACACCCTCGTTGCCGACCTTCTTCATGGCGTCGGCGAGGAACTTGCCGATCTCGGCATCGCCGTTGGCCGAGATAGTGCCGACCTGGGCGATCTCGTCGTTCGAGGTGACCTTCTTCGAGTTCTTCTCGAGGTCGGCCACGACGGCCTCGACCGCGAGGTCGATACCGCGCTTGAGGTCCATCGGGTTCATGCCGGCGGCAACGGACTTCGCGCCTTCCTTCACGATCGCCTGGGCGAGCACGGTGGCGGTCGTGGTGCCGTCGCCGGCCGCGTCAGCGGACTTGGAGGCGACTTCGCGCACCATCTGGGCGCCCATGTTCTCGAACTTGTCGTCGAGCTCGATCTCCTTGGCGACGGTGACGCCGTCCTTGGTGATGCGGGGAGCGCCGAACGACTTGTCGAGCACGACGTTACGGCCCTTCGGACCGAGCGTGACCTTCACCGCGTTGGCGAGAACGTCGACACCGCGCAGCATCTTGTCGCGCGCTTCAACCGAGAATTTGACTTCTTTGGCTGCCATCTGGATTTTTCCTTGAGGATGTTTGACTGGAGGGAGGAGAGGGCCCTTAGGCCGCCTTCTTCTTGGACTCGGTGACCTCGAGAACGCCCATCACGTCGCTCTCCTTCATGATCAGCAGGTCCTGGCCGTCGATCTTGACCTCGGTGCCGGACCACTTGCCGAACAGCACGCGGTCGCCGACCTTCAGGTCGATCGGGATCAGCTTGCCGGACTCGTCGCGGCCGCCCGGGCCGATGGCGACGACCTCGCCCTGCGAGGGCTTTTCCTTGGCAGTGTCGGGAATGATGATGCCGCCGGCGGTCTTCTCTTCTGCGTCGATGCGCTTGACCACGACGCGGTCGTGAAGCGGACGGAATTTCATGCAGTCCTCCTAATTGGACGAGTTGAGGATTTTGATATTGTTAGCAGTCGTTGCCCGCGAGTGCTAGCACGAGCGAGGGTGAAATAGGACAGGAATTTTGCGGGGGCAAGGGTTTGTAGCAGAAAAATTAGCACCCGAAAGCACGGACTGCCAGAATCTCTTTGGCATCGTTAACCGACACCCGAGACCGTATTAGCACGGAGTCATGTCTGCTGCTAACGCATTGAATTTCAACAGCTTGTTAAACTTTTGGGCTTGAGATGGATTGTCGGTTTGCGTCACATATCTCTCATGTGAGCGCATCGTTTCCGGGTGGCTCCCGGGGCACGGATCAAGCCACCCCCTGCATGCGCTCCTGCAAAGGAGGTTTGGCATGGGACTGCGCGTTGGGGGCGTTTCCGAGGACTTCCGGAAACAGATGCTGGGCTACGGGCTGACGACGGCACAGATTCTCTATCGGATGCCGGATCATCCCTCGTTGCTCCAGACCTATGTCTGGCAGAACTACGACATGTTTCCGAAATTTCCGGCGCTGACCGATTTCCTGGCGTTCTGGCAGGAGAAGCTCGACGGCCCCCTGCATTCGGTCACGGTGGCGCATTCCAAGCTGATCAAGCCCGCCGAGCTGCGCGCCGTCGACGGCGTGTTCCGGCTGCATTGAGCAGAGCTCAGACGCCGCCCTTGCAATAGCGTGTCCACATCGCGCGATAGGCGTCGGCCACGGCTCGCGCATATGAGACAGGGTTGCCGGCGGCCGCAGCGCTGATCTGTTCGGGCAGCTCGCGGCGCAGTTGATCGAGCTCGGCGACCCGCGCCGCGCGGCCGGCTGCAATCTCGACATACGCATCCTCGCTGTCGGCGACCCAGTCCGGCAGGCCGAGCGCGGTGAGGATGGCGCCGGCGGCCCGGCTGGGCAGGCTGTTTCCGAGCTTCGCCACCACGGGCACGCCCATCTGCAGGGCTTCCCATGTGCTGACGCCGCCGTTCTGTGGGAACGGGTCGAGTGCAATATCGATGCGATTGAACGATGCCAGATGTTCGTGCCGCGAGGTCGCTCCGAGCAGATCGACGCGTTCGGCCGGCAATCGGCAAGCCGCAAATCGCGCCAGCAGCTTGTCGCGGACGAGTTGATCGTCGAGCGCAACATCCTTGATCAGCAGTCGCGAGCCTGGCACCCGCTCGAGGATCCTGGACCAGACTGCCGCGGCCTCGTCGGAGATTTTGCTGATGCGGTTGAAGACACCGAACGTGATGAAACCGTTCGAGATCGCAGGCGTCTCCGCTCGCGCAATCCCGGCCGGCAGCGGCGTCAGCGTCACAAAGCACGGCAGGTCGACGACGGTCTCCGCAAACAGATGCCGAACCGCCAAAGGAATCGCGACAGGATCCGAGAACAGATAATCGATCGTCGGCAGCCCGGTGCCGGTGCCGTGGCCCCAGCCGTGCGCCTGGATCGGTGCCGGCTTGCGCGCAAATACGCCGAGGCGGTTTCCTCTGGTGTGGCCGGACAGATCGATCAGGATATCGACGCCATCGGCGCGAATCTGTGCAGCGAGGCGATCATCGGTCCATTGCGAGGCGTCACGCCAGCGATCGGCGAGCCCCTGAAATTCGCTTGTCGTCCCGTCCACTTTCGACGAACACGAGTAGCACACGATCTCGAACTGTGCGCGGTCATGGTGTTGCAGGACCGGCTTGAAAATGAACGCGGCCGAATGCGCGTTGAAGTCCGACGAGACGTAGCCAAGCACCAGGCGCCGGTCCGGGTCGCGGCTGTTGTCATGCGGTGCTGCCGCTTCTGAAGCGATTTTGGCCCCGATCTGCTCCCACCACACGCGACGCGCTTGCTGATGCCGTTCGACGCTGGCGTCCGCCACAAAACCGAGCGTGAATATCTTGCTGGAGATCGCGCTCTGAAGGTCAAGCCGGATATCGAGGGCCCTGTCGAAGCTGGCGAGCGCTTCGTCGACCCTGCCAATTCCGGCGAGACAGAGGCCCAATACGAAGTGAGCTTGATCAGAATCGGGCGCAATCGCGAGAGCTTTCTCGCAATCGAGCAATGCTTGGGCAATTTGCTGGGTCTGGAGCAAGACGTTGGCGCGCCAGAGCCACCCATTCACGTCGTCGGGTGCGAGGGCGATTGCCCGATTGCAATCCGCCATGGCTTCGTCAAATCGCTGAAGCTCCCGGAGTGCAACGGCGCGGTTCGCCAGCGCCGCGGCATAGTCAGGCTTGATCGAGAGCGCGCGGTTCAGGCTTGCGAGAGCCTCGTCATAGTTGCGCAGACGGCAGAGCGCAGAGCCTCGGCCGTTGTGGGCTTCGGCCAGGTTTGCGTCAATTGCGAGCGCCTGATCGTAGCTCTCGAGCGCTTCTTGGTGCAGATCAAGGGCCGCGCTCGCGTTACCGAGATTGGACAGGGCGAGGGCGTAGCTGGGCCGCAAGGCGAGAGCTTTCGATAGCTCTCGCGGGCCTCGTCGTGACGTTTCAGCCCGTTCAGCGCCACGCCCAAGCTCATGTGGGCTTGGGCAGATCGCGGGTCTGCGGCAACGGCCCGGCGCAGCAGGATTTCGGCCTGGTCATAGTTCCTGGCATCAGACTCCAAGGCGCCGAGCATATGCAGGGCGATGAATTGGTTGGGCGCGAACTGCAGGAGTTGGCGATAGGCAGCCTCGGGAAGGCGTCCCTTCTTGTGCAACTCGAGCGCTTGCCCGAGCAATGGCAGCACTTTGGCCTTTTGCCGTTTCTGGAGCCGGGCATTCTGAAATGCACGCTGACCGACGCTGTTGCCCATGAATCAATTCCCCCAGATCTCCTGCCGAGACTAATTCAGGGAGAGAATGAAGACGGACGATGCTCGCTCGCAACGACAGCTTGGGACAAGCTACGACCGATCGCGTGACCGGCCGCAGCTCCGCAATTGCTGCCTCGCCCAGGACTGGGTAATCTGCCCTTCGGGTCACACCCGTGCGACGGGCGCGGCTCGGAACAGGGAGGCAGACAATGGCCAAGCAGAAGGCATCGAGGCCCGCAATGAAGACCGCGGTGAAGAAGCGGAGCGGGACCAAGGCAGCGGCGCGATCCTCGGCACGAAAGGCAGTGAAGGCGAAGGCGCGCACCGTCGCTCCGAAGAAGGCCGTGCGGCCGAAGCAGCGCATCGCCATCAGCCATCACCGCGAGGAAGACTTCAAGCCCGACGGCCTGCGTGCCTATGCCAGATACCGCGATCTCGGCATCGCCGAGGCGACCCACGGCCTCGCGCAGGCGCATGTGATCCGCTTGCAAGGCCCCTGCAACCCGGCCGAGGTCTCCAAGCTCCATTATCACGACGTCGAATTCCAGATGGTCTACGTGCTCAAGGGCTGGGTGAAGACCTATATGGACGGGCAGGGCGAGACCTTGATGAAGCAAGGCAGCGCCTGGACCCAGCCGCCGAAAATCAAGCACATGATCCTGGACTATTCGGACGACGTGGAGCTGCTGGAGGTGATCCTGCCGGCGGAGTTCAGGACGGTGGAGTTGAAGGCGTAAGGGCTTGCCCGCGGGCTTGTAGCCCGGATGCGGCGCAAGCAAGATCCGGGAAAGTTTCTCCGTGGAGAAGATGGCCCCGGATTGCGCTGCGCGCAATCCGCCCTCTACGGCTCACGAGGGGTGTCTTAACTCAACACCCCCACCATCGCCCCCATCAAGCACGTGGTCAGCGTCCCCGATACGATCGACTTCAGCCCCAGCGCGTTGATCTCCTCGCGCCGCTCCGGGGCCATCACGCCGAGGCCGCCGATCATGATGCCGAGGCTGGCGAAGTTGGCGAAGCCGCACATCGCGTAGAGCATGATCAGGCGCGAGCGCGGATCGAGCGCGTTGGCTGGCAGCTTGGTGAAGTCGACATAGGCGATCAATTCATTGAGCACGGTCTTGGTCCCCATCAGGCTGCCGGCGGTGATCGCCTGATCCCATGGCAGCCCCATCAACCAGCATACTGGTGCCATGACGAGGCCAAGCAGCCGCTGCAGCGAGATCGCGGCACCGCCGATATCAGGCAAGAGGCCAAGCATGGCATTGACCAGATAGACCAGCGCCACCAGCACCAGGAGCATGGCGACGATATTGAGCAACAGTTCGAGGCCGCCGGTGGTGCCCTTGACGATGGCGTCCATCGTGCTGGACACGTTCATCTCGGGATCCTCCAGTGCACCGCCGGTACGCTTGTCGGATGTCTCGGGCACCATGATCAGGCTGACAAGGATCGCGGCCGGCGCGCCCAGCACCGAGGCGATGACGAAGTGCGCGGCCGCGTCGGGGATGAGTGGGGCAAGGAGCGTCGCATAGAGCACCAGCACCGTGCCGGCGATGCCGGCCATGCCTCCGGTCATCACCACGAATAATTCGCTGCGGGTCATCTGTGCCAGATACGGCCGCACGAACAACGGTGCCTCGACCATGCCGAGGAAGATGTTGGCGGCGGTCGAGAGGCCCACGGCGCCGCCGACCCCCAACGTGCGTTCGAGCAGCCAGGCCATGCCGCGCACGATCGGTGGCAGCACGCGCCAATAGAACAGCAGTGTCGTCAGCACGCTCATGACCAGCACGATCGGCAATGCCTGGAACGCCAGGATGAAGTCCGCGCCCGGCACCTTCAGATCGAACGGCAGGGGGCCGCCGCCGACATAGCCGAACACGAAGGCGGAGCCGGCGCGCGAGGCCGCCGAGATCGCGCCGACCGCGTCGTTGATCGCGCCGAACGCATGCGCCACGACCGGCAGCTTCAGCAGCACGACCGCGGTGACGAAGGTCGCGGCGAGGCCGATTGCCGCCTGACGCAGCGAGACCGCGCGGCGATTCTCCGCCAGCGCGAAAGCGATCAGGAGCAATGCGAAAATGCCGAGTGCCGATTGCAACCGAAGCATGATGTCCCCAAACCCTCAATGATTATGGCCGCGTGTGCATTGCAAAGGCAATGCCGGGGGCCACGGAAGCGGCTCGTTGTTGACAAGCGGGCAAGCCTGGGCCACGCGGGCCCATCAGGATCAGGACCGGACCGTCCGAGGTGACCGAAGCGACGATGCCAGAGCAGCCAATATCCGACAATCTGCCGGTCAGCGCCGGCGCGCTGCTCGGCCACCGCGCCTTCCTGTTCTTCCTGCTCTCCCGCAGCCTGTCGCGCTTTTCCAGCCAGATCGCGGCGGTCGCGATCGGCTGGCAGATCTACGATCTCACCGGCTCGGCGTTCGACCTCGGCATGGTCGGCCTCGTGCAGTTCCTGCCCACGGCGCTGCTGGTGTTCGTCGCTGGACACGCCGCCGACCGCTACGAGCGCAAGCGCGTGGTCCAGCTCTGCCAGCTCGTGGAAGCCGCGACCGCGCTCTATCTCGCAACCATCACCTATCTCGGCGCGGTCGGCGAGGTGCAGATCTTCATCGCGACCTTCGTGCTCGGCATTGCAGGCGCGTTCGAGAGCCCGACCACGGCGGCGTTGTTGCCGTTGATCGCGCCGCAAGGGTCGCTGCAGCGCGCCACGGCCATCTCCAGCGGCGCAGCACAGGTCGCGACCATCACGGGGCCGGCGCTCGGCGGATTCGCATATGCGGTCGCCCCGCATCTCGCTTATGCCGTGATGGTACTGTTCTGGGTTGTGGGGATGATTTTGACCGGCTTCATCCGGCCGCGCCCGCAGGCGATCGCAAAGGAGGGGACGAACTCGGACAATATCTTTGCCGGCGTCCGCTTCATCCGCGGCAACCCCGCGATTCTCGGCACCATCTCGCTGGACCTGTTCGCCGTGCTGTTCGGCGGCGTCACCGCGCTGTTGCCGATCTATGCCCGCGATATTCTTCAGGCCGGCCCGGTCGGACTCGGCGTGCTGCGTGCCGCGCCCGCGGTCGGTGCGCTCCTGATGACCGTGGTGCTGGCGCGCCACGCCATCTCGCGGCATGTGGGCTTACGCATGTTCCAGGCGGTGATCGTATTCGGCCTCGCCACGATCGTGTTCGCGCTGTCGCCGTGGATGTGGCTGTCGGTGCTGTCGCTCGCCGTGCTCGGTGCGGCCGATACGATCAGCGTCGTGATACGCTTCTCGCTGGTGCAGCTGTCCACACCCGATGAGATGCGCGGCCGGGTCGGTGCGGTGAATTTCCTCTTCATCAACGCCTCGAACCAGCTCGGCCAATTCGAGAGTGGCCTCACGGCCGCGCTGTTCGGCGCCATGCCCGCCGCCGTGCTCGGCGGCGTCGCCACCGTCGCAGTGGCGCTGCTCTGGATGAAGCTGTTTCCGAGCCTGCGAAAGGTGGAGAGTTTGGAATAGGGCAACGCTCTCTCCACGTCATTGCGAGGAGCTCTTGCGACGAAGCAATCCAGAATCTTGCCGCAGTGACAGCCCGGATTGCTTCGCTGCGCCCGCAATGACGATTGTGGAGATGGCTCGCGGACTTAACTCCCATCACCCTGTAGCCAGGCAGCAGCAGGCGCCACTTGACGCCTACTGTGTATGGGGTTGTTCTCGCGCTTTTTGTTCAACCCCGCCCCACGAACGGCATCTTGGTCGCCATCACCGTCATGGTCAGCACGTTGGCGTCGAGCGGCAGGCTGGCCATGTAGGCCACGGCATCGCCGACCGCTTTCGCGTCCATGCGCGGCTCGTGCTTGGTGGTGCCATCAGGCTGAAGCACGCCGGGGCCGTTGACCATGCGGTCGGTCATCGGCGTTGCCGCATTGCCGATGTCGATCTGGCCGACCGCGATGTCGTACATGCGGCCGTCGAGGTTGGAGGCCTTGGTGAGGCCGGTGATCGCGTGCTTGGTCGAGGTGTAGGCCGCTGAGAACGGCCGCGGCGCATGCGCCGAGATCGAGCCGTTGTTGATGATGCGGCCGCCGCGCGGGGTCTGGTCCTTCATGATGCGGAAGGCGTGCTGAGTGCACAGGAACGGGCCGGTGAGGTTGGTGTTCACCACCGCCTGCCACTGCTCGAGGCTGAGATCCTCGAAGTTCACCGCCGGCGCGCCCATGCCGGCATTGTTGAAGAGCACGTCGAGGCGGCCATAGGTCGTCTTCACCTTGTCGAACAGCGCGGCGATCTGCTCCGGCTTGGTCATGTCGGCGGTGACGCACAGGCTCTTCCCCGCGGGGCCGAGCTTCGCGGTCTCCTCGAGCATGTCGAGCCGGCGCCCTACGAGCACCACGGTGAAGCCGGTGTTCATCAGCGCCAGCGACGCCGCGCGCCCGACCCCGGTGCCGGCGCCCGTCACCACTGCGATCTTTTTCGCTTCACTCATCGTTTCCTGCCTTTTCTCTTGAGCTGTCAGGTTTTGGATTCTTTTTCGTTCTTGTAGGGCGGCCGCGGAATGTTCTGGTGCGCGGCGCGCAGCGCCGCCGACCAGCGCGAGCGCAAATCGTGGAAATAGGGCTCGCCCGCCTCGATGCGGTGATTGAGATCGGCCTCACAGGCATCGTTCCGCACCACCAGCACGTCGATCGGCAGGCCGACGCCGAGGTTCGAGCGCATGGTCGAGTCCATCGAGATGAGGCCGGTCTTCAGCGCCTCGTACAGCTCGACGTCGTAATGCATGGCGCGGTCGAGCACCGGCTTGCCGTATTTGTGCTCGCCGATCTGCAGGTAGGGCGTGTCGGTCGTGCACTCGATGAAATTGCCGGCGGTGTAGACCATGAACAGGCGCATGCGCGCGCCCTTGATCTGGCCGCCGAAGAGGAAGGAGACGTCGAACGACACGTCCTCCGATTTCAGCGCCGGCCCTTCGGTCGCATGCACCGCCCGGATCGCCCGGCCAATGCGCTGGGCGGCCTGGAACATGGTCGGCGCGTTCATCAGCGTCTCGACCTCGCCCGTGTTGGGGTCCTCCAGGCCTTCGGTCAGGGTGGAGAGCACCGACTGGCTGATCGCGAGGTTGCCGGCGCTGGCGATCGCCATGATGCGCTCGCCGGGCTTGGAGAAGATATGCAGCTTGCGGAAGGTCGAGACGTTGTCGAGGCCGGCATTGGTGCGGGTATCGGCGATCATCACCAGACCATCCCGAACCAAGATTCCGCAGCAATAGGTCATTTCCAGTCCTCGACGCGAGCGTTTGCGCGCAAGTACTAGCCAATTTCGGGGGCCGGTCCAACCCCCGATTGCAGGCGGTGACGGAGCTAGCTCTGTCGCTGCGATTGCGACTGCCCGCCGCGGCCGGCCTGCTCGACCTTCACGGCCACCGCCAGCGTTTCCGTGCCACCGCCATAGCGGGTGCCACGCACCGGGGCTGCGCCGAGATAGTCGAGCCCGATCGCAACGCGGACATGGGCGTCGGTCGCGCAGATGCTGTTGGCGGGATCGAACCCGACCCAGCCGAGATCGGGCACGTAAGCCTCCGCCCAGGCGTGCCCGGCGTCCTGATGCACCATGTCGTCTGCACGCAAGAAATGCCCGGAGACGAAGCGCGCGGGCACGCCGCCGGCGCGGGCGCAGGCGATGAAGATGTGCGCGTAATCCTGGCAGACACCGCGCTTGAGCGCGAATGCCTCCGCCGCGGACGTGCCGCTGTTGGTGTGGTCCTGGTCGAACGTCATGTGATCGGCGATTTGCGTCATCAGCGTGTGCAGGAAGCCCAGCGTGTCGCTCTCGGCTTCGCTCCGCAACTGGCGCGCGACCGCCGTCATCGCCGGATTGACGGAGGTGAGGTCGGTGGAGCGCAGGAACATGCCGGCCGGGAAACGCTCGTCAGTGCCGCGCAGCACGCCGCCGGTGTCGTGGGTCTCGATCAGCCCCTCGGCGGTGATCTGGATGTCGGCGACAGGTCCGCAGGACAGCACGTGTATGACGTTGCCGAACGCATCCTCATGCATGTCGAGCTTGGTGTCGGTGGAGACGTCGATCTGCCATTCCGCGACGTACTGCCCATCATGGCTGCCCGGCGTCATGCGCAGGATCTGGATCACGCCCGTGACCGGCGGCTCGTAGCGATAGGTCGTGGTGTGCTGGATTCGCAGGCGCATGGTGGACCGTGCAGTTAGTGGTTAGCCCGACTGCTCCCGCGAAGAAGCTCGTCATGCCCGGGCTTGTCCCGGGCATCCACGTTCTTCCTCGTCGCGTGAAAGCAAGAACGGTGGACGGCCGGGACATCTAGCGCGAAGACGCGCTTCGCGCTTTGCCCGGCCATGACGATATCCCATTTCGTCAGTCGGGGGACATCAGATCAAATACTGCTTCGTAATGATTTCGCCCAGCCTGGAATTGTCCGCGATGAATTCCTGAATGAATTCATGCACGCCATGCTGGAAAATGTCGTTCATGTTGCTGTGTTCCAGCCGGTTGCGGATGCCGCGGGCGTGGCGCTGGGCCGGGCCCTGGCGGCCATAGGCGACGCCGATCTGGTCGAGGTTGCGCACGAGGTTGCCGTAGCAGCTGGCGAGCGAGCGCGGCAGCGTGTCGTTGAGGATCAAGAGATCCGCGATCAGCCACGGCTTCAACGTCTCGCGATAGACCCAGTGATAGGCGGTCAGCGCCGAGACCGAGCGCAGGATCGAGCTCCACTGGTAGAAGTCGAGCGGGCCGCCGACGTGCTCCTCCTCGGGCAACAGCACATGATATTTCACGTCGAGAATGCGCGCGGTGTTGTCGGCGCGTTCCAGATGCACACCCATCCGCGAGAACCAATAGGCATCGTTGCGCAGCATGGTCCGGTAGGCCGAGCCGTCGAACCGCAGCGAGGTCTCCTGCACGAAGCGGAGGAATTTGGCGAGATCCTCGCGCGTCGAGGTGCCCTTGCTCCAAACAGCCTGGAGCTCGATCCAGGCCGAGTTGATGGTGTCCCACATCTCACTGGTCAACGCCGTGCGCACCGAGCGAGAGTTCAGCCGCGCCGCTTCGATGCAGTTTCTGATCGAGGACGGGTTGTTCGGCGAGAACGAGAGATACTCGACGACGTTGTGCTCGTTGGCTTCCTCATAGGCCTGATAGAAGCTGGCGGCGACGCCGGCGGTGAGCAGCGCCGAGTCCCATTCGTTGGTCTTGCCGATATAGGCGGCGGGAAGCGCGGTGACGCGCAGCGTCGCATCGATGGTGCGCGCGAGATATTCGGCCCGTTCGACGTAGCGGGCGAGCCAATAGAGGTTTTCGGCGGTACGCGACAGCATCTCTCTACTCGTCCAGAATCCAGGTGTCCTTGGTGCCGCCGCCCTGGCTCGAATTCACCACCAGGGAGCCCTCCTTCAGCGCGACGCGGGTGAGGCCGCCCGGCACGATCGTGGTGCTCTTGCTGCCCGTGAGCACGAAGGGGCGAAGATCGACGTGGCGCGGGGCGAGGCCGGATGCGGTGCAGGTCGGGCAGGTCGACAGCGCCAGCGTCGGCTGCGCGATGAAACCTTCCGGCTCGCGCTTGAGCTTGTCACGGAATGCCTCGATGGTCGCTTTGGTCGCGGCGGGCCCGATCAGCATGCCGTAGCCGCCGGAGCCATGCACCTCCTTGACGACGAGCTCGCCCAGATTGTCCAGCACATAAGCGAGGTCCTTCGGCTCGCGGCAGCGCCAGGTCGGCACGTTCTTCAGGATCGGCTCCTCGCCGAGATAGAATTTCACGATGTCAGGCATGTAGGAGTAGATCGCCTTGTCGTCGGCGATGCCGGTGCCGACGGCGTTGGCGAGCGTGATGTTGCCGGCGGCGTAGGCCGACATCAGCCCGGGCACGCCGAGCACGGAATCGGGGCGGAAGGTGAGAGGATCGAGGAAATCGTCGTCGACACGGCGATAGATCACGTCGACCCGCTTCAGCCCTTCCGTCGTCCGCATGAACACTTCGTTGTTCTTGACGATGAGGTCGCCGCCCTCGACCAGCTCGATACCGAGCTTGTCGGCGAGGAACGAGTGCTCATAATAGGCCGAGTTGTAGACGCCCGGCGTGAGCAGGGCGACGGTCGGCTCGCCGGATGCGCTTTGCGGCGCGACCGAGCGCAGCGCCGAGAGCAGTTCGTCCGGATAGCGTTCGACCGGCGCCACCTTGTGGCGGGCGAACAGATCCGGAAACAGCCGCATCATGATCTCGCGGTTTTCCAGCATGTAGGACACGCCCGACGGCGTGCGGGCATTGTCCTCCAGCACGATGAAGTCCTCGGCATCGACCCGGACGATGTCGATGCCGGCAATGTGCACGTAGACATCGTGCGGCACGTGCTGGCCGTTCATCTCGGGGCGGAACACCGGGTTCTGGAAGATCAAATCGTCGGGCACGACCTCGGCGCGGAGGATGTCGCGGCCATGATAGATGTCGCGCAGGAACATGTTGAGCGCGCGCACCCGCTGCTTCAGGCCCTTCTCCAGCAGCGCCCATTCCTTGCCGGACATGATTCGCGGGATCACGTCGAAGGGGATCAGGCGCTCGGTGGACTCGGAATCGCCGTAGACCGCGAAGGTAATGCCGATCCGACGGAACAGGAGCTCGGCTTCCTGGCGCCGATATTCGAGGGCCTCGGGAGGCGTCTCCTTGAGCCAGCGCGCCAGCTCCTGATAGGCGGGGCGAAGGTCCCCGCCGGGAATATTCATTTCGTCAAACGCGACTGCCATGGATTCCGACTGTTCTCCCCCAGGCCTTGCACCATCGATCAGGTCGCTTGGGCCTTGCTGAAGACCGCAACGTCCTGTGGCCATGCCGTGAGAGTGCATGACTTCCGTAGGAGGTAGCAAGGGCCGGGCCAGCGCGATAAGCATGGAGAAGGGGCATTTGCTGGGGATGGCCGGCGGCTTGCCTGAAAAAATGGCTGAGGACTGCTTATTTCAGCAGCAAAACCGCGTGACTTCAACGCGTTACCTCGGCAGAGTCGGCGTCACAGGTGAGGGACTTAAGGCATGAGCGAGATCGTCACGGCGGGCATTCTGGTCATTGGGGACGAAATCCTGTCCGGCCGGACCAAGGACAAGAACATCGGCTTCATCGCCGAATACCTGACCAATATCGGCATCGACCTGAAGGAGGTCCGGATCGTCTCCGACGACGAGGCCGACATCATCGCCGCCCTGGACGCACTCCGGCATCGCTACACCTATGTCTTCACGACGGGCGGCATCGGGCCGACCCATGACGACATCACAGCCGACAGCGTTGCCAAGGCATTCGGCGTCGGCATCGATCATCATCCGGAGGTGGTTGCGCGTTTCCGCGAGCGCTGGAGCGAGCAGGACCTCAATGAGGCCCGCCTGCGCATGGCCCGCATTCCCGACGGCGCCGAACTGATCCAGAGCGCAACCATCCTCGCTCCCGGCTTCAAGATCGGCAACGTCATCGTGATGGCCGGCGTGCCATCGATCATGCAGGCGATGATGGACATCGTCTCGCCCAAGCTGAAATCCGGCGTGCGCATGCTCTCCGAATCGGTTCGCGCGAACGCCCGGGAGGGCGACATCGGGAGTCCGTTGCGGGCAATCGCGGCCGCCCATCCCGAAACGATCATCGGCAGCTATCCGTTCATGGACGAGGAGCAGAAGCCCAACACCAATCTGGTGGTGCGCTCGCGCGATCCGGCGAAGCTGGCCGCGGCGATGGCCGCCGTGAAGGAAATGCTGGCGGGATTGAACGTCACCCGCTAGCAGGGACTTTGCCGGCAGACGAAGCAGGAGATGACAATGGCTGGTGAAGCACCGGAACTGAGCGCGCAGGAGCGGGCGGGCAAGGCCTTCCCGGTCTCGTGGGACCAGTTCCACCGGGATTGCCGGGCGCTGACCTGGCGGCTCAACGAAGTTGGTCCGTTCCATGCGGTGATCGCAATCACCCGCGGCGGCCTGGTGCCTGCTGCGATCGTGGCGCGCGAACTCGGGGTGCGCGTCATCGATACGGTTTGCATTGCGAGCTACGACCACACCAAGCAGGGCGAGCTGCAGGTCCTCAAGGGCATTTCCGAGGCGGCGATGAAGCTCGGCGGCGGCACCGGCAGGGGGCTGCTCATCGTCGACGATCTCGTCGACACCGGCAAGACCGGCAAGCTGGTGCGTGAGATGCTGCCCGATGCGCATTTCGCCACCGTCTACGCCAAGCCGAAGGGCCGCCCGCTGGTCGACACTTTCATCACGGAAGTGTCGCAGGACACCTGGATCTTCTTCCCCTGGGACACCGCGCTGTCCTACCACCCGCCGCTCCGTGACGGGGCGGCGTGACCGTCCCCGTCATTGCTGTCGATGTTCAATAATTCGCTGATTGGATCGCGGTGGTCTTGGAAGCGGCGAAAGCCTTGGGAGTTTGTCCTGCCAAGGCCTGATGGGGTCTGTGGTTGTTGTAGTAGACGAGGTAC
>NZ_RDQF01000059.1 GCF_004114425.1 Bradyrhizobium vignae
TGCGGTCGCGGATGGGCTATGATCGGCACTGCGGGCAGGCTCGTCGGCCACTTCTACATCCACAATGGCGACGATTCAGCCTTCGTTTGCGAACGCGGCTGAGTTCTTCAACAGCCTGCTAGATGAGTCCTGCGACCCGGCAGAGCTAAGTTCAGATAAAACAGAATAGGGAGCACGACGATGCGGTTGGCAGTCATTTCCGATATCCACGGCAATCTTGCTGCGCTTGAGGCGGTGCTGGCCGACATCAAGGCGCGGGGCGTCGACCGTACGGTCAACCTCGGCGATTGCGTCACCAGCCCGCTGTGGCCGAGAGAAACCTTCGAAGCCCTCCAGTCGCTGGCGTTGCCGACCGTGCGCGGAAACCATGATCGCTGGATTGAGGAGTTTCCGGACGACAAGCTCTCGCCGGCAGGCCTGTTTGCGCGTCGCGCACTGACTGCGGAGCAACGGCGCGCGCTCCACAGCCTGCCTTCCCAAATTCGGCTGGACGATGGGATCCTGGCCTGCCATGGCACGCCCGAAGACGATACGGCGTGCCTGCTGGAGGAAACGCTCGACGACGGCCGCTTTGTGCCGGCACGCCGCGAAGTTCTGGCGACGCGCCTTGCGAGCGAGCCGACGGCGCGCGTGGTGCTGTGTGGCCATAGCCACCGCCAAGCCGTCATTCACGGTCCGCGCGAGTGTCTGGTCCTCAATCCCGGGAGCGTCGGATGCCCGGTCTTCGCGGACATTCCCTTTGCCGCGAAACTGGAACACCGCTCGCCTCACGCCCGGTATGCGATCATCACGAAGGGAAAAAGGGGCTGGCAAGTCGAACTTCTCGCCCTCGAATACGACTGGGAGGCCGCCTCGGCACGCGCGCTCGCCAACAACCGCCCGGAATGGGCGCAGGCGATGTTGTCCGGATACGTCAAATAGAAGCCGGCTGCCGTGAGATCTCCGAATCCACGCCACAGGGCAGGATCGACCGATGAACGCGTACGGCCTTGTCGCGCCCGCAACGCGCCCCCAAATCGTGCCCCAAGCGCGAGCAACGGGTGAAACATGGCCGACAGCATATCGCTTGCCGACAAACTGGCGACCTTTGGGGATTATTGGTCGCCGCGCACAATCACGACCTTCAACGATTGCGACGTGATGGTGGTGAAGGTGAAGGGCGAGTTCACCTGGCACAAGCACGACGACACCGACGATTTCTTCCTGGTCCTGAAGGGCCATCATCGAAATGCGGGATCGCACGGTGACGCTCGGTCCGGGCGAGCTCTATGTCGTGCCCAAAGGCGTCGAGCATCGCCCAGTGGCCCGCGAGGAGGTTCATCTCATGCTGATCGAACCGACCGGCACGCCAAATACGGGCGACACGGCGACCGCCGCTGCGCGCAAGCTCGCCTAGCGAGCAACGCCGTTGTCTCTGGTCTAGTCCCTCGAGGTCTCCAGCCTGCTGAAGCTGCCGACCAGCTTGGCTTTTGCCCGCGCAACAGTGTCCTTGGCAGCGCGGGCCAAGGCTCGGACGGCGCGCCAGGCTTCGGTCGCCTGCAGCCACGCCTTCATCGCCGCGACCTTCCCGTAGGTCCAGGCGAAGGCCGGAATCCGCATCAGCTTGTCCCGCGTGAGATGGAACAGGCGCTCCACCAGCACGAGCTTGAGCAGCTCGCCGACGATGAAAGTCACCGCACCGGTCACGAACTGCCCCGTTGCAGCGAGGTAGGCAGCGACCGGTTTGATCGGTTCGAGAATGATGACGGGCACGGAAAACAAGGCGAGTGACGGATAAGGCGGAAGCGCCCTGATCCAGTCGCGCAACCGCCGGAATTCGAAATGCCGCCCAATCCAGCGGGCGATGGGCCGTGCCACGGCCATGAAGACCGCATCCACCAGGAGGTAGACCGCAGCCAGGATGTAAGTGACGGGTTTCAGGATTCGCTTCACGATACCTCTCCCGCGAACTGAAAGCCGGAACTGGGGCCTAAGTTTCACCTCGACGTGAATAACTTGCGAATTCCTGGTGGAACTTTTTGGGCGAAGGGCGCCCCAACTGCGCTCTTCCTTCTCCCTTTGTGGAAGAAGGTGGGATAGGCGGCCTTCGGCCGCCGTTCCTGAGAACGCCGAAGCGAAGCTTCGGCTGTGGCGCGGGATGAGGGGTATCTCTGGGAACAACGACCGAAAGAGGCTCAGGCGCGGAGAGATATGCCTTACCCGTCTCGCCGCTTTGCGGCGAGCCACCCTCTCCCACAAGGGGGCCCACAAGGGGAGAGGGTGAAGTCAGACCAACGTCCTCATATCTCCGCATAGACCTCCAGAAGATTGCCGTCGGGATCGCGAAAGAACAGCGTGCGGTGGCCGAAAGACTGGTTCGTCGGTGGCGACAGCAGCGCCACGCCATGCCGCGCGAGTTCATTGGCGCATTGATCGACCTCGGCCACGGAAACCCTAAAGGCCAGCTGCAGCGAGGCGCTGCCCGCCGGAATCGGCGCATCGGCGGCGGTGCGGCTCGGTCTTGCCAGCGCCAGCGTGTTGCTGCCGAGGCCGTATTCGATCCAGTTCGGCGACAGCTCGCGCGAGAGCGGAAAGGCGAGGACGTCCTCGTAGAAGCGCCGCATCGCGGCCATGTCGCGCACGAAGATGACGGTGTAGTCGATTGCGCGGATGGAGTTGAAGGGTGAGCGCCGGGCCGGTTCGGGTGTCTTTTCGTCGGTCATTTCGTCACTCGTTCCAGGCTCCGACTTGTAGCCCGCATGGAGCAAAGCGGAATGCGGGACCGGCGTCCCCGGATTACGCTGCGCTCCATCCCGGGCTACGGATTTAGCTATCGCAGCAGGCCGCCACCATAACGCAGCTCATAAAGCGGTGTACCATCGTGCCGCGCAATCGTCTCGATGCCGTGAAACCGATGGCGCGCGGTGCGCGAGCTGCTTCGAGCCGGTGAGCAGGGGCGTGGCGACGGTCGCGTCGTCGTCGAGGCCCGCATAAGTGCGTCGCTTGGCCTCGACCAGGAATGCCGCGAGATCGGGCGGGATGAACGGCATCGCCTATTCCACCAGCTCCGGCCACGGCACGATGGTCGACTTCACCGTCTTCATCGCCATCGCGTCCTTCACCGCCTGCGCGACGCCCGATTCCGTGAACGGATAGATCGTCTGCATCTTCAGCCACGGATATTTGTCACGCGTGCGATAGAGCATGTCGACGCCGAGCGGCAGGTCGTTGCCGGTGAAGCCCCAGGATCCCAGCACGTTGAGGTCCTTGGTGCAGATGCGATGCCAGGAGGTCTCGATCGAGCCGGCGTCGGTGAACTGGCCCATCTCGACATAGGTGCCGCCATCGCGCAACATCTCGATGCCTTCGGGGCCCGCCGAGGGATGTCCCGAGCAGTCCATCACGAGGTCGGCGCCGAAGCCGCCGACGATGTCGCGCACGCGCGCGATGCGCTCCTGCGGTGATTTCAGCTCCTCGATGTTGACCGTCGCCGCCGCGCCGAATTCGCGGGCGAGCTTGAGCCGCGGCTCCTCCGGCGCGCCGACGCAGATGACGCGCCCTGCCCCCATCTCCTTTGCGGCCGCGACCGCGAGAATGCCGATCGGGCCCGAGCCCTGGATCACCACGGTGTCGCCCCAGCTGAACCCGCCCGCGCGGGTCGCGCGATTGAAGGCGCGGATGCAGGAGGTCAGCGGCTCCGACAGCGCCCCCAAACGCAGCGACATGTCATCGGGCAGCTTGTAGATCTTGGTGCCCGGCAACATGTCGAGATCGACATAGACATATTCGGCCCAGCCGCCCCACAGATGCGGCGCCTTGTCGAAGCCGAGATAGCGGCCGTAATAAACCGGCGTCAGGCATTTGTTGGCGGTTTGTGGATAATGGATGCAGTAATAGCAGCGTCCGCACGGCATCAGCGGCGGGATCATTACTTTTGAGCCGACCTTGAGCGGTTTGCTCATGAAGTCCTCGGTGAATTCATCGCCGCATTCGACGATGACGCCGCCAAGCTCGTGGCCGAGCGTGAACGGCCAGGGCAGCGGCTTCGGCCAATGCCCTTTGAGAATATGCAGATCGGTGCCGCAGACCCCGCAGGCGCCGACCTTGATCAGCGCAGCCTTGCGGCCGACCTTCGGCCACGGCACGGTTTTGATGACGGGCTCCGAGCCCGGCCCTGCGTGGGTGCAGACGCGGATTTGCTCCATGGTGTGTCCTCGCTGCCCGTTTGTTATGATTGGTTGTGCGGGCTGATGGGAAGCGTATGTGAGATGCGCGGCCATGCCAAGGTGGTGCGGCAACGCGTAGCCCGCATGGAGCAACGCGGGATGCGGGGACAGCGGCCCCGGATTACGCAGCTCCATCCGGATCTACAAGGATCACGCCGATGCTGCGCGATTATACCCGACGATGCGGATGCGATCGTGCGCGTTGCTCTCGCGGCGTTCGCACAATTCGAGCATGACTATTCCGACTGGCCGCTGTTTACGGCCAATGTCGCGAAGATGCCGCTACTTGCCAAGACCGGCGAGATCATCGTTGCCGAAAACGGCGATCAGATCGTCGGCGCCGTGGCCTATGTCGGCCCACAAGCGCCGAAGCCGGCATTCTTCGATCCGTCCTGGCCAATCATCCGCATGCTGGTGGTCGATCCTTCCGCGCGCGGCAAGGGCATCGGCCGGCAATTGACCGAAGAATGTCTGCGCCGCGCCGAGCGCGATCAGTCCCCGGTCATCGCACTGCATACGACGACGATCATGACGGTTGCGCTGCCGATGTATCTGCGCATGGGGTTTGAGAAGGTGCATGAGGCGCCGGATATCTCCGGCGTGCCGTATGCGGTTTACGTGAAGTCACTCGGGTAGTCTGGTGGCCCGCATGGCGCGCAGCGTAATGCGGAGACAGCGGCCCCGGATTTCGCTTTTGGTCCATCCAGGCTATGGCGCTGATCGGCCTGATCGACGGCGATCCGGCCGGCCCGATCATGAGCGGGGCCGCCCGCGGGTGCGACGGTATCGGCCTGCCCGCCCTTGATGTGGCTTTTCGAGCGCATTGTGTCTGTCCGTTACCGCCGCGCCCGATCCTAACGCGGCATTAACCCTATGCACTTTAGGGTCGTGCCGGACTCCGCCCGGGCGGGGGGTCGGGTGTTGGAAATGGCGTTGGCGAACAAAAAATTTCTTCCTGCCACCGAGGAGCGCAGGCGCTTCCAGCGGGTGAAGGTGCACCTGCTCGGCCGCTACATGCTGCCGGACCGCCGGGAATTCCCCTGCCAGGTGATCAACATGTCGCCGGGCGGCCTTGCTTTGCTCGCCCCCGGCATCGGCAATGTCGGCGACCGCGTGGTTGCCTATCTCGACCATATCGGCCGCGTCGAGGGCAAGATCACCCGCATCATCGACAACGGCTTTGCCATGACGATCGGGGCGACGCCGCGTAAGCGCGACAAGCTCGCGGCCCAGCTGACCTGGCTCGCCAACCGCGACATCCTCAATCTGCCTGAGGATCGCCGTCACGACCGTATCGTGCCGCGCAACCCGATCGCGGTGCTGACGCTCGAGGACGGCACCAAGATGACCTGCCGCATCATCGACCTCTCGCTGTCGGGCGCGGCCATCGCCGCGGAGAACCGGCCGCCGCTGAAATCGACGGTTCTGCTCGGCCGGGTCCAGGGCCGCGTGGTCCGAAACCTCGAAGACGGCTTTGCGCTGGAGTTCATGCACGAGCAGCCGGCCGAGACACTCGAAGAGAGCGTTACCGCGCGGTAAAACGCGAGGACGCGAAAACCTCGGCATTTCCAGGCTCGAAGGCGGCCTCCGCGATGCGGACGCCGCCTTTTTCATGTCTCGCGGCAAGCCGCCCCGCGGTTAACGCGTGGGTTGTAGATGCCTGCAAACAACGCTTCCGCCGGCGTTTCCCCGTTAATGGATAAAATTTGAATCAATTGCAGTCATATCGAATTTTATTTGAATTCGATTCAAGTATAGATCGAATTCGCCGCGCCTTTTACTTGCATTCGTCTCGACTTGACTTGGTTGACTTAGCGGCAACTCAAAAGCTCCGTGCCAAACGTGGTCCCAACAAGAAACGGGGGCCGCAATGTTTGACTTCAAGGGACAGGGGAAGAGGCTGGCGATTGTCGCCATGCTCTTCGGGATCAGCGCGGCAGCGCAGGCCGGCGAAGGCCGTCTGCTCTACGCGAGCCTCGGCGACACCACGCGTGCGCCGATCGGCTGGGTCGAGTTCTGCGCGGACAATGCTGCCCAGTGCCAGGGTGCGCCGATGCAGCCGCGCGACATTGTGATGTCACAGGCCGCGTGGCGCGACCTCGTCAAGGTCAATCGCTGGGTCAACGAGACCATCAAGCCTTTGACCGACCAGGAGCACTGGGGCGTGATCGAGAGGTGGTCGCTGCCGACCGACGGCTACGGCGACTGTGAAGACTACGTGCTGTTGAAGCGCAAGATGCTGATGGATGCCGGATGGCCGCGCCAGGCCCTTCTCATCACCGTGGTGCGCGACAAGAAGGGCGAAGGCCACGCGGTGCTGACGGTGAAGACCGACAAGGGCGAGTTCATTCTCGACAACCAGAACGAGAACGTCGTCGCCTGGACGGAGACCGGCTACCGCTTCGTCAAGCGCCAGTCGCAGAGCGATCCCAACGTGTGGGTCTCGCTGGGCGATACCAAGCCGGCGGTCTCCACCGCCAGCGCGAAGGATCAGTAGGAACGAGACAACGAGTTACGCGGCCCGGTCACATCCCCACCCCTCCCCGTCCCAGACCGGTTCGCGCGCGGCCAGCCATCCCCCAATGGCTGGCCGCAACTTTTTCGGGGGGATGACCACTCACTCTGCGGCTTCAAGATTGGCGGGCTTGTCGGCCTCGCCCAGCGGCGACACTGCGGGGCCGTTGAGCGCGGTGCCGTCGGGCGCAAACTGCGATCCGTGACACGGGCAATCCCAACACTGCTCGAGTGAATTCCAGTGCACGACGCAGCCGAGATGGGTGCAGCTTGCCGAATGCAAGTGCAATTGCCCGTTCCGGTCGCGGCACGCCGCGATCTTCTTCAGGCCGCTGCGGACGAGGCGCCCCTCGCCCGGCCGCAAATGTTCGACGCTCGCGATCTCACTCGCGGTGAGATACTCCGCGAAATTCTTCAGCGGCGTGATGTTCTCGCTGATGAACTCGCCGATGTTCTTGTGGATCTTCCGCGTCGGAGCGTAGACCTCTTCCCACGGGCTCGCGCCAATCGTGATCAGATCCGTCACCAACAAGCCGGCAACGAGCCCGTTCGTGATCCCCTGCCCTGAATCGCCGCTGACGACATAGAGATGCTCTTCGCCGGGACTGCGGCCGATGAAGCCGGCGAAATCGATCGGCTCCAGCACCTGGCCGGACCACCGGTGAGTGACCTCGCGCAGGTGCGGCAATCGCTCGCGCGCCCAGCGTTCGAGCGCATCAAGGCGTTGTGCGCCGTCGTTCGCTTCGCCCGACTTATGGTCTTCGCCGCCGATGATCACGAGATGCTCGTCGGTGGAGAACGGCTGGAGTCGGACATAGTGATACGGATCGAGCGTATCCCAATAGAGCGCGTCCTCCAGCGCTCCGGCCGCGATCTTCGCGGCGAGCGCATAGGTGCGGTAAGGCGCCTGCTTGGTATGGATCGCGACCTGCACATTGACGGGCGAGTTCGTCGCGACCACCACGTCGGCGGCGTGGACCTCGTGGCCTGAGGCGGTCGTCACGACCATGTCGCCTTGGCGTTGACGGATGCTCTCGACACAGGTGTCGGCGTAGAGCCTGGCGCCCCGGCGCTCCAGTGCGCTCGCGAGACCAGCGAGATATTTGGTCGGGTGCAGGCGCGCCTGGCGCGGAAAACGCAGCGAACGCATCTGGCCGTTGGCATGGAACGGGGTCGGCTCGACGTAGTTTTCGACGGGAATCCCCAGCCTGAGACAGCAATCCAATTCCTCGTCCAGCTCGGATGCTGGCGTTTCGGGCGCCTGCACCCAGTAACCGTCGACGCGTTGAAAATCGCAATCGATGTGCTCGATGCGCTGAATGGCCTCGGCGCGATCGATCGCGGTCACAACGCTCTGATAGTAGTGGCGGGCACAGTCGGGGCCTCGCACCCTCAACAACTCGTCGTAACCGTCGTCGAGCGCCGTCGCCAGGTGTGCGGTGGTACGCGCCGTCATCCCGCTGCCGATGCCGCCGCGGTCCAGCACCACGACCGAACGTCCGTGGCTGGCAAGCTCATAGGCGACCGATAATCCGGAAATTCCTGAGCCGACAACGGCGAGGTCCGCTCCCACGGTCCCGGATAGCGCCGGCGCGTCTGCGACCGAGATATCCATCCAAGGCGATCGGGTGTGCTCGTCCCGTACGTTCATGGCAGTTCTCCTCGGAAGAACAAACGATGTGGTACGATCAGGGTTCCTGTCGGCGGCCGGCGAGCGGAACGTGACCGTGCTCACCTCATCGATTAGGAACCTTCATCGTGCTCGCGCATGAAACCGCATGAAAACTCCATCACCCGGAATGCGCAGGGCGCTGCGTCAGGCTCAGTTGTACGGGCACCTGCTCGTCCGCAATGACAGGCTGTATCACCCGGGAGGCAATCATCCGATCTGCTCCATACAGCTTGCACGAGAGATGGTCAGGTCAGGATGGATGACCAAGCACGACGGCGAATACGAAATCACGCCTGACGGCCAGCTCGCCGCTGAAAGCGAACTCAGCCGCTGATGCGGCGTCGCGAGCGCGACCGCAACCCCGCGCGGTACCGGTCAGGCGCCGAGCACATCCGCCAGCCGCAACTCGTCGGCCGCGGGATCCTTCAGGAACAGCTCCGCCTCGATCTCGTTCAGATGCGACAGCATCAAGGCCCCCGCGCGCGCCTTGTCGCGCTTGCGGATCGCAGCGACGATTCCCGCGTGATGATCGGTGCCGCAGGCCGGCGTGTCGTGGCGGCGGTAGAGCAGGATGATGAGCGAGGAGCGCGCGATCAGCTCCTTCAGGAAGCCGAGATAGATGCCGTGGCCGCTCATCTCGGCGACGAGGCGATGAAACTCGCCGGAGAGCCGCACCGAGGCGCGCGCATCGCCGCGCAATTCCGCTTCGCGCTCCTCGGCAAGATGCTGGCCGAGGCGATCGAGCCAGGCCGGCGAAACCGCATCGATCGCGCGATCCACGATGGTAGGCTCGATCAGGCGGCGCGCCTCGAACACTTCGCGGGCATCGGCGGGCGTCGGCCGCGCGACGAAGGCGCCGCGGTTCTTCTCGATGTTGACGATGCCCTCATGTGCGAGCTGCTGCAGCGCGGTGCGCACCAGCGTACGGCTCGCGCCGTAGATCTCGCCGATCTCGTCCTCACCGAGCTTGGTGCCGGGCAGCAGGCGATGTTCGAGGATCGCCGCGGTCACGCCCTCCCGGATACGGCTGACGCGATCGCTCGCATCTGGCGCATCGGGTTTTTGGCGGGTCTTGGCGGCCATGGGGGGCGGGAGCTCGATCGACAGGCGTTCGGCCTCGAATGTTAGTCGACGAGCTGTATCCAATCACAGGCGAAACTTTATACAATCTTCGCCCGTTTTGTGTGCAGATGACTGCGCAGGTGGTGGCCAGCCAACCGGGGGCCGGAACTGACCTAACGATCTGACTCCGCTGCACAGTTTTGGAAATTCGCACAGCCGCGGGCTGTTGGCACGGACCTTGCGGAGAGAGGCGAGACGCATCGCCCCTCCTCGGACACGCCATGGCCACTCCCGCCGCTCTCGAACTGGTCGCCGTCACCAAGCGCTACGACACCACGCTGGCGGTCGATAACGTCAATCTGAAGATTCCGGCCGGCACCTATTGCTGCCTGCTCGGCCCCTCCGGCTGCGGCAAGACCTCGACCCTGCGCATGATCGCCGGCCACGAGGCGGTCAGCGCGGGCGACATCATCCTGGGCGCGCAGAACGTCACCGACCTCGAGCCCGCCAAGCGCGGCACCGCGATGATGTTCCAGTCCTATGCGCTGTTTCCGCACCTCTCCGTGCTCGACAACGTCGCATTCGCTTTGAAGATGCGCGGCATCGACAAGCCGACGCGGCACAAGCGCGCCGGTGAATTGCTCGAGCTGGTCGCGATGAGCCAATATGCGGGCCGTCTGCCGGCGCAGCTCTCCGGCGGTCAGCAGCAGCGCGTCGCCCTCGCCCGCGCGCTGATCACCGAGCCGCAGATCCTGTTGCTCGACGAGCCGCTGTCGGCGCTCGATCCTTTCCTGCGGGTGAAGATGCGCGGCGAGCTGAAGCGGCTGCAGCGCGAGCTCGGGATCAGCTTCATCCAGGTCACCCACGGCCAGGAAGAGGCGATGGCGCTCGCCGACCACATCGTTGTGATGAATCACGGCCGGATCGAGCAGCAGGGCACGGCGCGCGAGATCTTCCACCATCCGCGCACCGAATTCGTGGCGCGCTTCATCGGCGGCCACAACGTGATCAGCGACGCCGGCAATCTCATCGCCGTGCGCGCCGATCAGCTCGGCATCGTGCCGTTGGCCGACGGCGCCTTCGGTGCGCCGGCGCTGCTGACGCAGACCGAGTACCAGGGCTCCTATATCGCCGTCTCGCTCACGCTCGACGACGGCACTGCCCTGTTTTCCCATGTTCCCGAGGCCACCTTCGACGTCCACCCGTTCCGTCCGGGCGATCGCGTGCTGGCCACCTGGGATCCCGCCAAGGCGCAACGCCTGCAATAGCGCCGATCGATCACTGGAATGCGCAACAGAGGAGTGACTGACATGAGCGAGACCACCAGGACGACCGGCGTCAGCCGCCGCACGCTACTCAAGGGCACCGCGGGTCTCGCGGGCCTTGCCGCCGGCTCCGGTGCGATCACCGGCTTTCCCTACGTGAAATCGGCCGACGCGAAGGTGCTGCGTTATCTCGGCACCGCCGTGAACGAAGGCGACGACATCTCCAAGCAGTGCCTGAAGGACACCGGTATCAAGATCGAATACATCACCGCGACCACCGACGACGTCACCAAGCGCGTGATGACCCAGCCGAACTCCTTCGACGTGCTGGATACCGAATATTTCTCGCTGAAGAAGCTGGTGCCGTCGGGCAACATCCTCGCGCTCGACGCCAAGAAGATCAAGGAGTTCGACAACATCACGCCCGTCTTCACCAAAGGCGAGACGCCCGGCGGCAAGAAGATCGGCGGCCAGGGCACGGCACCCTGGAAGGTGCTCTATCTGGAAGGCAAGGACTCCAAGAAGTTCGCGACGTCGGCGACCGAATTCGTGACGCTGATCCCGACCGTCTACAACGCCGACACGCTCGGCATCCGCCCCGACCTGATCAAGCGGCCGATCAGCTCCTGGTCCGAGCTGCTCAATCCCGAATTCAAAGGCAAGGCCTCGATCCTCAATATCCCCTCGATCGGCATCATGGATGCCGCCATGGTCGTGGAAGCCTCCGGCAAGTACAAATATGCCGACAAGGGCAACATGACCAAGGAGGAGATCGATCTCACCATGAAGGTGATGACCGAGGCCAAGAAAGCCGGCCAGTTCCGCGCCTTCTGGAAGGACTTCAATGAGAGCGTCAACCTGATGGCTTCGGGCGAAACCGTCATCCAGTCGATGTGGTCGCCGGCCGTCACCAAGGTCCGCTCGATGGGCATCCCCTGCACCTTCCAACCGCTCAAGGAAGGCTACCGCTCCTGGGCCTCCGGCTTCTGCGTCTCCAAGGGCGTGTCGGGCGCGAAGCTCGACTGGGCCTACGAATTCGTCAACTGGTTCCTGTCCGGCTACGCCGGCGCCTATCTCAACCGCCAGGGCTATTACTCCGCAGTGCTTTCCACCGCGAAGGCACACATGGAGCCCTACGAGTGGGCGTACTGGATGGAAGGCAAGCCGGCCGAGAAGGACATCAAGGCGCCCGACGGCTCGCTCTTGGAAAAGGCCGGCGCGGTGCGCGACGGCGGCTCCTACGAAGACCGCATGGGTGCGGTCGCCTGCTGGAACGCCGTGATGGACGAGAACGACTACATGGTCCGCAAGTGGAACGAGTTCATCGCGGCGTAATGGACATGTCGGAAGAAGTCCTGCAAGAGGCTACCCCGGGCTTGCTCCCGGGGTCGGGCACAGCGCGCGCCGCAAAGCCGACGCGCCTGTCGCCGTCATTCATCTCCTGGCTCCAGGCCGGGCCGATGATGCTGGTGTTTCTCGCCTTCTTCCTCATTCCGCTCGTCTTCGTCGTCATCGTCTCGTTCTGGGACTACAACGAATATCAGCTGCTGCCGGCTTTCTCCGGCCGCGGCTACACCGATACGTTCGAGGGCTGCATCGCGCAGCTTCCCGACCTCTGCACGATCGGCAAGACCTATGTGATGACGCTGAAGCTCTGCTTCATGGTCTGGGCCATCACCCTCTTCCTCGGCTTCTGGGTCGCCTACTTCCTCGCCTTCCACGTCAAGTCCAAGACCTGGCAGATGGGCTTGTCGCTGCTCTGCACGATCCCGTTCTGGACCTCCAACGTGATCCGCATGATCGCCTGGATCCCGTTGCTCGGACGCAACGGCCTCGTGAACTCCGGCCTGATGAAGACGGGACTGATCAACCATCCCTTGGAATGGCTCCTGTTCTCCGAATTCTCCGTGGTGCTGGCGCTGGTGCACCTCTTCACCTTCTTCATGGTGGTGCCGATCTTCAACTCGATGGTGCGCATCGACAAGTCTCTGATCGAGGCGGCCTATGACGCCGGCGCCACCGGCTTCCAGACCCTCGTCAACGTCATCATCCCGCTGGCGAAGCCCGGCATCGTGATCGGCTCGATCTTCGTCATCACCATCGTGATGGGCGACTTCATCACCATCGGCGTGATGGGCGGCCAGCAGATCGCGGCGGCCGGCAAGATCATCGAGACGCGGGTGAATGCGCTGCAATTTCCCGCCGCCGCGGCCAACGCCGTGATCCTGCTCGCGATCACCTTCCTGATCATCACCATGATGTCGCGCATCGTCGACATCAAGAAGGAGCTCTAACGCATGAAGGAAGGACGTCCGCGCTCTTTCTACGTGCTCGCGATCTTCTTCGCGGCCTATGTGCTGTTTCTCTATGGGCCAATGATCGCGATCTACGTGCTGTCGTTCCAGGGACCGCAAGGGGGCCTCACCTTCCCGATGAACGGCGTGTCGACCTTCTGGATCGCAAAACTGTTCCAGGGCACCGGCATCGTCGATCTCGGCGCAGCCTTCCGCCGCTCGCTGCTGCTTGGGGTGATCGTGATGATCGCCACCGTCGTGCTGTCGGTCGCGGCCGGCATGGCTTTCCGCAGAAAATTCAAGGCACAGAGCATCCTGTTCTATTCGGCGATTGCGAGCCTGATCGTGCCCTCGATCATCACCTCGCTCGGCATCTCGCTCGAATTCCGCATCATCGACGATCTGATCAAGGCGCATTGGAACGAGAATTTCGAGACCTCGATGGGCCTGCTCACCTCGGGGCTGGGCGCACATCTGACCTGGACACTGCCGTTCGGCCTGCTGATCATGTTTGCGATCTTCAACCGATTCGACCCGCGCCTAGAGGAAGCCGCGCGCGATCTCGGGGCGACGCCGTGGCAGACCTTCCGACACGTCGTGCTGCCGATCATCCTGCCCTCGGTGATCGGCATCGGCCTGTTCGGCTTCACGCTGTCCTGGGACGAGCTCGCGCGCTCCAGCCAGGCGATCGGCGCGGTCAATACATTGCCGCTGGATCTGCAGGGCCTCACCACCACGGTGACCAACCCCGACATCTACGCGCTCGGCACCGTGATCTCGGCAGTGTCATTCGCGGTGATCACGCTTGCGCTCGGCACCATCCACATGCTCAACAAGCGGCAGGCGGCCAAGGGTTCGGACGCCGGCAAAGGGCTCGTCTGACGAGGGACTTGTCTGATCACGATGCGACTGCACGTCGTCAATCCCAACACCACCGCGTCGATGACCGCGAAGATCGCCGCTGCGGCGCGCAGCGTTGCCCTCCCCGGCACCGTGATCGACGCGCGTCAGCCGACGATGGGCCCAGTCTCGATCGAGGGGTTTTACGATGAGGCCTTCGCCGTTCCCGGCATGCTCGGCTGTATCCGCGAGGCCGACCGCGATGGCGCGGAGGCGCACATCATCGCCTGTTTCGACGACACCGGCTTAGATGCGGCGCGTGCGGTGGCGAAGGCACCGGTGATCGGCATTGGTGAAGCCGGTTTCCACATCGCGAGCCTGATCGCCGCGCGTTTTGCCGTCGTGACGACGCTCGGCGTCTCCATCGTGCCGATCGAGCATAACTTACGGAAATACAGCCTTTCTGATCGCTGCGCCCGGGTCCGCGCCGCCGAGGTGCCGGTGCTGGCGCTCGAGCAGCGCAACACCGATGCGCTCGGCAAGATCTCTGCGGAGATCACGGATGCGATCCGCGACGACCGCGCGGAAGCCATCGTGCTCGGCTGCGCCGGCATGGCCGATCTCGCCAGCGAGCTCGCCGAAACACACGGCCTTCCTGTCGTCGACGGCGTCGCTGCCGCGGTGACGTTGGCGGAATCACTGGTGCGGCTGGGACTGAAGACATCCCGCCTGGGCCCCTACGCAGCGCCGCGCGCGAAGAGCTATTCCGGGCCCTTTTCGCAGTTTCAGCCTTGATCCTGCGCCTTACGGGGCCCTGGAGCCCGCAAGGCCCGCTGATCACTGGTTTTTTGGCTCTCAGCCTCTTTTTGGTCCCATTCCTTGCCGAAACGTAGCGTTTTCGGGACGCCCCCGGTGACCCCTCCGAGTTGCCGGTCTTCGCCACTCGCCAAGTTTCTGTTGGGTTTTGTCAGCGATGATCGATCTCGCCCAGGACACACCGTCCAACCCCCTCCTTCGTCTTGGCGCCCAGCCCATCGCGCTGACCGCTGCAGCCCTGTTGCTCCTGATCGCGGGGGTGACTTCAATCGGGATCTGGCGTGCCTATACCGGCGCCGCCCCCGAGACCGACCGGGTGGTGGCATCGCGACAGCTCCAGGCCCGCACGGTCCAGGCATCCGAGCAGCTGGTTGAGAAAACCAAAGGGCTCGAAGCGACCCAGCAGGAATCAATCGACCAGCTTCAGGTGGTGCAGGACCAGCTCCAGACGATGAAGCGGCTGATGGCGGCGCAACAGGCCGACACCAAGCGCCTGTCCGAGCAGGTCGCAAGCCTGAACGAATCCATTGACGGCCTGCGGCAGTCCTTTGCCAGTGCACGGTCGACCGAGGTCGAAACGCCGTCGGTTACCCGCAGGAAACCTACCCGGTCCCGCGTCCACGCCAGCGCACGCAAGAGCTCGCGCGGCTGACCTGATCAGGGCGCGACGGGAACTTTATTTTCGTCACTTGTGAACTGGATCACATTCGCTCGTATGATTCCGCGCGATGCTCGCGGTTACCGGATGGCGTGAGCCGATTTCAATATCCGGGGCTGGCAAGGTCGTTGACGGTATACTGCGTCAACGGCCTTGTTCTTTAGCAGGCGTACCGCCTCACTCGCAGACGTCGACCCGACGGTACCGCCATCCCGATGGCGTCATGACACGCTTCCGTGCGACATAGCAGCCGCCATAACCGTCGTCGTAGCCGGCACCATAATAGTAGGGATCACCGTAGTAGGGGTAGCCGTAGCCGTAATAGCTCCCGTAGTAGCCGGCACCGACGAAACCCGCCCCGATCGCGAAGCCTGGCCAGAAGCCGCCGCCATGCCAATGCCGGTGCCCCCAGCCGCCCCCACCATGGAAACCACCGCCATGGAAGCCTCCACCATGCCCGAAACCGCCCCGCGCCTCGGCCACTTGCGGCGCTGACAGCCCGACTGCCGCGGCGGTCAGCGCCGCCGTCACCATCTTGCGTAACATGACTCGATCCTCCGCGCGGATACGCTCCACGCTTCAAAGCAGGATCAAGCTAACGTCACCCAGGCATTCCGGACAGCCACACTGTCTCACTTCCGCGCGAGCGTTCAGCAGCCGCGGCAGATGCTGTTCATTTTCTTGTCGAGCCGCCGGTTCTCGGCGTTGACGGTGGCATCAGTCTCCCCACCTGTGCCGGTGCCGGTGGTGACTCCGGATCCCGGACCGGATGATTGAGCCGTACCCAGGCTGTTGGTCCCGGGCGGCGGAGCGGGCGAGTTGCCAACGGCTCCGGTCGATCCCATCGAACCTCCGGTCGTTCCCACCGAGCCTCCGCTCGATCCGGCAGAGCCGCCGGTCGCTTGCGCCAATGAGACGGCCGGCACCGCCGCGAGTGCGAGGATCATGATCGTGGTCTTGATTGAGCCGGTTGCGGACGGTCTGGCCATTGCAAATGCTCCTTTGCCGGTCAACGGCCGCGATCAAGACCTGTTCCGGAACAAATGCCGTCACAGCTTGAAAGCGAGGGAGGCAAATCACGATGACCGACCGCGATCCCTTTGGCGCGCGCAAGATGTCCGGTCTCGTCGTGACGGTGCAGATGCGGCACCTCGCTCTTGATCCGCGAACTGCTTCACGATTAAAGGACGCGCCGGTATTTTTACCGTACCGAGCCCTGCCTGGAGGCGGGCCGCGCCGGCACGTTCTCAGCCGATCCGCTTCAAGCCTTGCTTGAAGCGCGGACCGTTGGCGACGTAAAACCTCGCCGCACTTCCCATCTTCTGCACCTGAGCGTCGTCGAGCGTGCGGATCACGCGCGCCGGCGAGCCGATGATCAGCGAGCGCTCGGGGAACTCCTTGCCCTCGGTGATGACGGAGCCGGCGCCGACGATGCTGTTGCGGCCGATCCTTGCCCCGTTCATCACGATCGAGCCCATGCCGATCAGCGCGCCCTCCTCGATGGTGCAGCCGTGCAGGATGACGTTGTGGCCGACCGTGCAGTTCCTGCCGATGACAAGCGGAAAGCCGAGATCGGTGTGGCAGGTCGAGCCGTCCTGCACGTTGGCGCCCTCGCCGATCTCGATCCACTCATTGTCGCCGCGCAGCACCGCGCCGAACCAGACGCTCGCGCCCGGCTTCAGGCGCACCCGGCCGATCACGGTGGCGGTCTCGGCGATGAAATAATTGCCGTCGGCGGGAAGGTCGGGCGCCTGCCCATCGAGCTCGTAGATCGCCATGGAGGTCTCCTGTCGCGTTGACCACTGGCATAGCCAAACGGCAGCCTGGACGCAAAGGGCCGGCCGCGATCAAGACGCGGGCATCAGACCAGGAGGCCGGCCGCGCGCAGCGTCATCAGAAAGAAGGTGCCGCTCATCATGCTCCAGAACCCGGCGATGAGGGTCGCCATCATCACGAATTCGACGCGGCGGCTTTCCACGCGCATGCCGCGCAGCGTGTTGCGCATGATGATGAAGGGCGCGGCGAACACCAGGAACGGAACCGCCGCAAAGGTTTTCGGCGCCACACCGTCCTGCAACAGGCCGAAGCCGGCGGGCCGCTGCGCGAGCGCCTGGTATCCGTTCACGAGCGCGCCCGCGAGCGCAAAACCGATGCAGATCGAGAAGAAAGTGTTGAGAGCTTCAGGTGTCATCGGAACGGTCCGCCCTTACGCAACGCGAGGTGCCATCCTGTGACAAAAAGTGCCGGTTAACGCTACATTATCCTTAAGGGAAGGTTAACGCGATCGGCCGGTCCGCGCAGAGCCGTCCCCGCTTCCCGCAGCCGCGAACGCTGCGCGAACTCGCCGTCGCGTGGCATATTCGGCGCTGATTCGTCGGCCATCGGCCGACCTCCGGCTCGACTTGCGCAATTCATGACGGTGTTCTCGGCAGCTCCCCTCAGGTCCCCCCGCACGCGCACCCGGGCGCATGTCGTCCCCATCGCGCTCGCCGGCACTGCCGCGGCATGCGCGGTCGCGCTCGTCGCCTACCTGTTGTGGCCGACCTGGGGCAGCCGGGGCGCGGACGCCCCGGACAAGCTGCCGGTGAGCGTCGGCGGCACGCTGTTCAACCTGCCGGTGACCGCGATCCGCATGAAGATCCAGCGGCACTCGGGGCCGCAGGAACGCATCGATCTCGACTTCCTCTACCCCTCGCTGGAGCCGCCCGGCGCGCCCAGGCACGTCACCGCCGACACGGCGGAAGCGGCGGTGCAATCGATCGACCGCATCTTCCTGTCGATCGCGGCCCATCACGAGGCGCTCTCGCCCGAGCAGCGAACCGCAACGATCTATCCGCGCTATCTCGACCAGGCCGCGGCGATGCCTGTGGACGGCCTGACGATGCGGATGTTCCGCACCGACACGCCCTACGGCAGCGAGGACCTCTATTCCGCTGCAAGCCCCGTGCTGACGGCGCGCTGTACCCGCGATGCGGCCACCCCGGGCATGTGCCTCTCGGAGCGCCGCGTCGGCGGCGCCGACCTCACCTTCCGCTTTCCCCGCAGCTGGCTGTCGCAATGGCGCGACGTGGCGGAGGCGATGGACAGGCTGACGGCGCAGTTGCGCGGGCCACGGGGCTGAGCGGGGGCCTTCCAAAACAAAAAGTTCGAAAACAACCCCATGCACAGTAGCCAAGTGCCTGGCACGACTTCGTATTTTTCGAACAAGACTTGATCCGTCGGGCAAAACGGGAGCATGATGCCATCATGCGCTTCCTGAAGCCGCCGGGGTTGGCTCTAACAGACACGTGCGCGAACTATGCAGCGCATCGATCGCGACATTCGCCTCTTTGAAGAGATCAAGCGCGCTCATGGGCGTTGCAGCGCGTCCGGGACACGATAGCGCCGCACACGGCAAAGGTTTCTTCGCCCGCAACGGCGGCGTAGCGACAACTACTCCTGATCGACGAGATCGTCCTCGAGGATCGCCATCTGGAACTGGAACGAACGATCGTCGTCCTCGTCGTCGACGAACAGCACGCCGATGAATTCCTCGCCGATATAGACTTCGGCGGAATCGTCCTTCTTCGGCCGCGGCACGACGCGAATCTTGGGATTGCCGAATACGCGCTTCAGATACGCGTCGAGCTTTCTCACTTCCTTGACGTCCACGGCAGTCTCCAATCGAAAATGGGCTGGCGGGGTTTACGACGAGACGCGGCGAACCGCCAGCATGAATTGCCAAAGAAATTTGGGACGGAAAGGGCCGGAAAACCGGCCCCGTTCCGGTCGAGCGGAGATTAAAGTCCCATGGCGTTGATCATTTGATCCATCGTGCGCGACGGCTCGGCGCAGCCGGCTTCGCCGACGATCTTGGCGGGCACACCTGCAACCGTGACGTTGTGCGGCACCGGCTTGACCACGACCGAGCCGGCAGCGATGCGGGCGCAATGGCCGATCTCGATATTGCCGAGGATCTTCGCGCCGGCGCCGATCAAGACGCCATGGCGGATCTTGGGATGACGGTCCTCGTTCTCCTTGCCGGTGCCGCCGAGGGTGACGCCGTGCAGGATCGAGACGTCATCTTCGATGACGGCCGTCTCGCCGCAGACGAAACCGGTGGCGTGGTCGAGGAAGATGCCGCGGCCGATGCGCGCGGCGGGATTGATGTCGGTCTGGAACACCGCCGACGATCGGCTCTGAAGGTAGTATGCGAAATCCTTGCGGCCCTTGAGATAGAGCCAGTGCGCGAGGCGATGGGTCTGGATGGCGTGAAAGCCCTTGAAGTAGAGCAAGGGATCGATGAAGCGCGAGGTTGCGGGATCGCGGTCGTAGACGGCAACGAGATCGGCGCGGAAGGCGTTTCCGATATCAGGGTCGTCGCGCAGCGCCTCGATATAAGCCTGGCGCACGAGGTCGCCCGACAGTGCGGAGTGATCGAGCCGGTCGGCGACGCGGTGGACCACCGAATCTTCCAGGCGGCCATGATGCAGCACCGCCGAATAGATGAAGGTCGCAAGCTCCGGCTCGCGACGGACGATGTCCTCCGCTTCGCTCCGGATCCGGTCCCAGATCGGATCGAGCGATGCGAGCTTTCCTCCCGGATTGACCTGATGCACTGCCATGGAAATTTGCTCTCTCGAATGGGCTTCTTTTGCGGGCTGTATAGCACAGTCTAGGCGACAAAGTCCTGACGGGCTTGCCTGAGAGTGAACAGCACCTCGCACCACGGGGGCACGCCAAGGCTTTGAAACACAACAGTTTCTTCTGACGCCCCGAAGTGCAAGGTCGGCTCAAAGTGGTCAGAGTTTTGCCAAATTCAAGCGGGGCGGCGTCAAACTATTGGTGAATTCTCTCTGAGCCTTTATTGCGGTCATGTCCGAGCGAGGACGGGAGCGGATTTGAGCATCACCACCGAACAATTGCGCGCGCGCGCCGCTGATACGTTTTGGCTGCGGCTGGCAGCGGTGGCCCTGCCCCTCCTGATGATCGCGCCGGCGGTCTGGAACGGCTATCCGCTGTTGCAATGGGATACCGGCGGTTATCTGGCGCGCTGGTATGAGGGCTATCTCGTGCCCAGCCGCTCCACGGTGTTCGGCCTCTATCTGCATTATGGCGAGGGTTTCGGCTTCTGGATCAATCTCGCCGTCCAGTCCCTGGCGACGCTGTGGCTGCTGCAGCTGACACTTCGTGTCCTCTCGATGATGCAGACCTTCCGCTTCGTCGCGATCAGCCTCGGCCTGATCCTGTCGACCGCGCTGCCCTGGCTTGCGAGCATGCTGCTGACCGACATCTTTGCCGGGCTCTCGGTCCTGTCGCTGTTCCTGCTGGTCGTCGGCGCCGGCAGGACATCGACGCAGGAAAAGGTCGCGCTGTTCGCCTTCACCTCCTTTGCCGCGGCGACCCACAGCGCCACGCTCGGCGTGCTGCTCGGCCTGTGCGTCGCCGGATTGATGGTGCGGCCGTTCATGGGCAAACGCCTGCCGCTTGCCGGATTAGCGCAGGCGAGCCTCTCCATCGTTGCCGGCGGCCTGATGCTGGTGTCGGCCAATTACGCACTGTCCGGCAAGCTGGCCTGGACTCCCGGCGGTTACGGCGTCGCCTTCGGCCGCATGATGCAGGACGGCATCGTCGCACAATATCTCAACGACCATTGCCTGCGCGAACGTTACAAGCTCTGCCCCTATCGCAACGAGCTCCCGGCGACCGCCGATGAGTTCCTGTGGGGCAAGAGCATGTTCAACACGCTCGGCCGGTTCGATGGGCTCAACGAGGAGATGGGCTACATCGTCGTGCATTCGCTCGCGGACTATCCGGCCTGGCAGGCCGGCGCGGCGTTGCGCGCGATGGGCCAGCAATTGCTGCATGTGGCGACCGGCGAAGGCATCAATGGCTGGATCCCGCACACCTACGGCATCATCGAGCGCTACATCCCCGCGCAGGTCGCTCCGATGCGGGCGGCGCGGCAGCAGCACTGGGACATCAACTTCGATGACGTCAACCGGCTGCATGTCCCCGTCGCGCTGGCCTCGATGCTGGCGCTGGTTCTGCTGCTCGCAGATGCGCTGGCGAAACGCCGGCTGGACGATCTGACGCTGCTGGCGGCGACGGTGACGCTGGCGCTACTCGGCAACGCGTTCATCTGCGGCGTGATCTCCGACCCGCACGACCGCTACGGCGCGCGGATGGTGTGGGTGGCGACGTTCGTGGTGCTGACGGCCGCGGCGCGGCGGCTGGGCGAGGACGTCAAAGCGCGATGAGATTGGGATGACGAGTCATCGCGCTTGGTTTCGTCCGAGCAGCGATCGCTTTTGACTTGGCGTTCAGCAGCCTATCCGCCTCGGCAAAGAACGAGAGTCCAATGACAGCCCGTGGCGAACTCCAGGCGCTCTTGCACGTTTGCTCGTAACTCGCTGCTGACATCCCCTATTTTCTGCGCGACCTCCCTGAGGGAGTGGGGAGGGAGCGGACGTGGTGCAACGCACAGAAAATCAATCTTGAGTCGCGGCCGCTGATCGGGCTTAATTTTCGCGATCTGCGATTTCCGCCGATCGGAAAACGGGGAATTGCGATGAAGATGATAATCGGACTGCTGTTTGCATTTCTTTTGGCCGTACCCGCTAAGGCGCAGGACTCTCCATTCCGTAAGGAGCTGAAGCGCGCTGATCTCTCAGGCACAAACATGGAAGTCATCACCAGCATTTCTGAGATCAAACCGGGTGACGTCTCAACCCTCCACATTCACCACGGAGAGGAGTCATTCTACGTCTTAGAGGGCGGCACGATCGAACTTCCCGATGGGAAGCAAGTGCCGTTCCCAACCGGTATAGCTGCCGTCAACGTCCGCGAAGTGCCCCACGGAGCCTTCAAGGTCGTCGGCGACAAAACCGTGAAGCTTCTCACGGTGCATATCGTCGACAAAGGTAAGCCTCTCTACGACAAACCTCCTGCGAAATAGATCGACCCGCGGGAGACCGCATTGTGCGGGCGGTCTCTCCGCTCCCCTGAGAGGAGTCAGGGCGAGTGAACGTCGGCTTTTGGCCCTTTGCGAGTGGATGGCCCCTTGTGATGGGACATTTCAGGACAACCCGACCGCCTCAGACAGCATTGCCTCAGCCGCGCCGTGACAGGAAATCCAGCACGCCGATCTTGTAGACCTTGTCGCCGACCGCACGCATGTGATCGCGATTGGGAATATCGAGCACTTCCGAACCAGGGATGATCGCGCCGAGCGCGCTGGCACTTCCTGCGACGTCGTCGGCGCTGCCGACCGCGATCAGCACCGGCACCTCGATCCGCGCGGCCTCGTCCCTGGTCATGAGCTCGCGCGTGCCGCGCAGGCAGGCGGCGAGCGCACGGCGATCGGAGCGCGTCTGATCGGCAAAAGCGCGAAAGGTGCGGCCGACGGGATCGGTGACGTCGTCGAGCGAGGGTGCTTCCAGCGCCTTGGCGACGTTCTCGCCGGGTCCGGTGCCCTCGATCAGGCCGCCGATGCCGATGCCGCCGAGGATCGCCGAGCGCAGGCGCTGCGGCTCGTTGAGGGAGAGCCACGCCGTCATCCGCCCGCCCATCGAATAGCCCATGATGTCGGCCTGCGGAATGGCGAGGTGGTCCATCAGCGCGAGCACGTCGCCGGCCATCGCGGGAATCGAGTACTGCCCGGGCTCGTAGAGCTTTGCGCTTTCGCCGTGGCCGCGATTGTCGAGCGCAATCACGCGGCGGCCGTTCTTGCGCAGCTCCGAAACCCAGGTCGGATAGACCCAGTTCACGTTCTTGCTGGAGGCAAAACCGTGCACCAGGATGATCGGATCGCCCTCGCCTTCATCGAGATAGGCAATTTCAACGGCGCCGTTGTGGAAGCTCGGCATCAATCAGTTCCGGAGGTTTCGAGGGGGAAAGCTCGATCTTAGAGCATGATCCGGAAAAGTGTGCAGCGGTTTTTCCTCGCGGCAAACGCGGACCGCGCTTGCGCAGAGATCATGCTCAAACAATAGCCCGGAGTGCGCCGACGATTTACCCCAATTTCGTCGCGCTTTAGGCCTCGAGAGCCGCACGTTCCAGCGCGGCTTCGGCTGCGATCTGCGCACGGCGGAGCCGCCGCGCGCGCCGGCGATCGCACCAGGCCTGGGTCAGGCGCTCGGTGGTCGCCTTGATGGAGGAGAGAAGACCGAACAGCGTCAGTGCCGCACCGAGCAGCCAGAGCGTCAGATCGAACGCGCCGCCGATCAGCAGCAGCGCGCCGCGGCCGAGCAGCTTCAGAATCGCGCGGGTCTTGCCGCCCTGCGCTTCCGCAAGCCGCGCCGCGCGCGCGACGTCCTTCGGTCCTTCGGCGATCCGCAGCGTGTCCATCGCGCCGCGCGTGCCGGTCTTTTCGGCGACGCGCGTGACATCCTTGCCGAGCCGGACCAACGCGCCGGCCTTCTCGGCCCGGAACGCGGCCTTGATCGCGCTCACGGTCTGACCCGGCCGCAGCACCGAGCCTGATGCCACCGCGTTCCGGAGCGCCGGCGTGTCGACGACCTCGCGCGCAGACCGGCCGGCCCATGCGGCGAGCCCCTCGCCGAGCCGTCCGACCTTCCGCGCATCCTTCACCAGCGTCAGTCCGGCGCGCACCGGCGCGGCACCGCCGACGGACACGTAGGTTGCCGCCGTCACCGCAAGGCCGGCCGCCGCAAGGGAGAGCACGAGGCGGTCGGTGTCCTCGCCCATGGCCAGATGCTTGCCCTCGCGCACCACGTCCCTGACGTCGCCGATCACGAACAGATCGCCGGCCACCGTTCCCGACAGGCTCGCGACATCGTCCGCGTTGCCGGTGACGAGACCGGTGGCGAAGCGCTTGGCGAAATGCGCGGTGGAATTCGCCGATTTCACGGCGTCCTCGACGCGGCTCAGGAGGTCGTCGGGGAGCGCGATGTTGCGGTCACGCGCCAGCGCGACGAAACTGTCGGCGAGATCGGCATCGCCTGATGCAAGCGCGGCCTCGATATTGTCCTGGACCAGGCGGTCGTTCTGCCTCAGCAGTGCACCGAGCTTCAGCTCGGAGAGCGCGGCCGGATCATCCTGGGCAGAGAGAATCGCGCCTGCCTCACGGGCGTGCGGCGCGACCTGCGCGAGCATGAAGCTGCAAGCCGCGATACCGGTCAACGCTGTGCTGATTCGCAGCCACTTCATGCGGAAAGCCTGGACACTCTCGGATCGCTCGTGCTTGATGACTCGTCTTTCGTCACAAATTGCACGCGTCCCCAGACGTAGTGTGCCAAAATTGCGACACAACGTCCCCGACGAAAGAAGGGCTTCTCTCTGGCCTCAAGATTGTGTCGAATTTGCATGAGCAAACGAGCATGGGGCAATTGCGAAGCTTTCGGTTCCGCTGGACTAGCAATCATCTGCACCCGCCAGTATGGTCCGCGGCGCCTTAAAGATGCCGCGTCAGTCGTTGATTGTGTCTGCCGCCATTGCCACTCCAGGATGAGTTACGATGTCCGACCATGTCGTCCCGCACTTCCATAACGATGCCGGTGTCCCCGTCATCGAGATCGGCTCGCAAGAGTTCATGTGCGTCGGCGCCAATCCTCCGTTCGATCATCCGCACGTGTTCCTCGACCTCGGCAACGACAACGAAATCATCTGCCCCTACTGCTCGACGCTGTACCGCTTCGCGGCCGACCTGAAGCCGGGCGAAGCCCGCCCGCCGGAATGCGTCCTGAAGGACAAGGTGGCCTGACCGCCTCCGTCGGTCTGGGGTGGCGCTCTCCCGAACGATTGTCATCGCCGGCGCCGGCATGGGTGGCCTGACGGCCGCGCTTGCGCTCGCCGCCCGCGGCTTCCGCATCGTCGTGCTGGAAAAGGCCGAGCGCCTCGAGGAAGTCGGCGCCGGCCTGCAACTTTCCCCCAATGCCAGCCGCGTGCTGGTCGAGCTCGGCCTCACCGACCGCCTCAAGTTGCGCGCGGTGATCCCCGAGGCGGTCTCGATCATGAGCGCGCGCGCCGGCGGCGAGCTGCTGCGCATGCCGCTCGGTGAAGCGGCTTCCGCGCGGGCCGGCGCCCCCTACTGGGTGGTGCACCGTGCCGACCTGCAATCGGCACTCGCCGGCGCTGTTGCCGATCATCCCGATATCGACCTGAAGCTGGGTGCGGTCTTCGAGGACGTCGCGCCCCACGCCAAGGGACTGACCGTCGTCCACCGCAGCGGCACGATCCGCCGCAGCGATCTTGCCAGCGCCCTGATCGGCGCCGACGGCATCTGGTCGACGGTACGCCAGCATCTGTTTCCTGAGGTGCAGCCGCGCTTCTCCGGGTTGATCGCCTGGCGCGGCACGCTCGAGGCCACGCAGCTGCCCAAGGAGTATACCGCACGCCGGGTGCAGCTCTGGATGGGGGCGAACGCTCATCTGGTCGCCTATCCGATCGCAGGCGGACGCCAGATCAACGTGGTCGCGGTGCTGCCCGGCACCTGGAACCGGCCGGGCTGGAGCACGCCCGGCGATCCGCGCGAGGTGATGGACGCGTTCGCCGCGCCACGCTGGCCGCCGGCGGCGCGGATGATGCTCGCCCCGGTCGACAGCTGGCGGAAATGGGCGCTGTTCGGCCTGCCCGACGGTTGCCCCTGGAGCAAAGGCCCGGTGGCGCTGCTCGGCGATGCCGTGCATGCGATGCTGCCTTTTGCAGCCCAAGGCGCCGGCATGGCGATCGAGGATGCCGCCGTGCTGGCGCGGCTTTTGAGCCTCGAGGCCGCCGAGAGCACCGCGGGCATCACCGCCGCGCTCAAGCAATATGGAGCTGCGCGCCGGGCCCGCGTGCGGCGGGTGCAGCGGACCGCACGGCAGCAGGGCCGGATCTATCACTTCAGTGGGCCGCTCGCGTTCGCACGCGATCTGGCGATCCGCGCGCTCGGCCCGGAGCGCATGTTGGCGCGGCAGGATTGGATCTACAACTGGCGGCCTTGATGCGAAGCGCCGCTGGCGCGATGCGTCAACGGGCCGCTTTCCCGGATTTCGATGCCGGCTTGGCGGTGGCTGCGGGCGACGTCGCAGGCAGTGTCGCCTCAGGCGGCGTCTCCCGGCACTTGTTGCGGCGCCAGGCGTCCTCGGCCAATTGCGCCTGCCCGCGCACCGCGACGTAGTCGTTGCGATAAGCGAGCTCGGACACGACGGCCCCGCCGGCCCCGGTCTGCGCCTTGTCCATCAGTCTCTGCAAATCGGCGGTGCGATTGGCGAGATTCTTGCGCTCGGTCTCGAGCTGCTTGCAATCGTACAATTCGTATTTGGCGGGATCGGCAAAGGCTGGTGCGATCGTCTCGCTCATGCCGGCGCAGCCGGACAGCGCGACGCCAGCTGCGAGCAGCGCGATGAGCGCGCAAAAGCCGCGCAGCGAAGAGCAAGACGAAACAGCCATGCCGGATGAATAGCCCCCGTGGATTGAGAATGCCTAAAGCAGCTACAGATGTCCGGATTGAGGCTTTGCCTTGTGCGCCCGGCTCGCTTAAGGAAGAACCGTCCCCTCGGCTATGCACCGCGCCAATTCCAGACGGCCGGGATGGACTTAAATATTTGATCTCGTTGGATCAAGCGGGCATGGCGGAATTGGTAGACGCAAGGGACTTAAAATCCCTCGGTGCGCAAGCGCTGTGCCGGTTCGACCCCGGCTGCCCGCACCACGAGAGCTGACGGTCCCACCTCGGCAAGAAATACAGCACTGTCAGAACGGGACAGAGGACCAGCTCGAAGGCCTTCACGATGCCGAGTAACCCGGCCTGAGGCACGAGCGAAAACCATCATCCTTGCAGGCTCCCTCACCGGTTTTTGACCGCCCCTGCCCCGCCTGCCAGCCATCCCGAAACATGGGTTGTGCGACGCAGCATCAGCGCTAGATAAGTCGCTCGATTGCAGGGGTGAGTTTCTTGTCTGACGTCAATGCCGACGATTGGGTGTCCTCCGGACACCGCCCGATGGGTTTTCCAGAATTCGTCATCGTGATCGCGTCCATCATGGCGCTCAATCCGCTCGCGATGGACATGATGCTGCCAGCGCTGCCCAATATCGGCACCGCCTTCAAGATTCCCGTCGCGAACCATCTCCAGCTGGTGCTGTCGACTTTCCTGATCGGCTTCGGCGCCGGCCAGTTCGTCATGGGTCCCCTGTCGGACCGTTTCGGACGCCGGCCGGTGCTGCTCGGCGGCATGGCGGTCTATGCGGTGGCGAGCGTGCTGGCGGTCGCGGCGCCCTCGTTCGAGACGCTGCTGCTGGCGCGTGCGCTGCAGGGGCTCGGCACCTCGGCGACGCGCGTGATCGCGACCTCGATCGTGCGCGACTGCTATGTCGGCCGCCGCATGGCGAGCGTGATGTCGCTCGCGATGATGGTGTTCATCGCGGTGCCCGTGGTCGCCCCCTCGTTCGGACAGGCGGTGCTGCTGGTGACGGCGTGGCGCGGCATCTTCGTGGTGCTGATGCTCTATGGCCTGCTCGCGCTCGCATGGTGCGTGCTGCGGCTGCCTGAAACCCTTCCCGAGTCCGAGCGCAGGTCGCTGGCGCCCGCCGACGTGCTCGCAGCCTTCCGCCAGACCGTGACCCATCGCCAGACGATCGGCTATGCGACGGCGGCCGGAAGCGTGATCGGCGCACTGTTCGCTTACGTCTTCTGCGCCCAGCAGGTCTTCACCGGCATCTATCATCTCGGCCACTACTTCCCGCTCGCTTTCGCGGCGATCGCCGCCGGCACTGCCATCGCCGGCTTTCTCAATGCGAGGCTGGTCGGGCGGCTCGGCATGCGCGTGATCTCGCACGGGGCGCTGACGCTCTACGCCGTGGTGGCCGGCGTGATGCTGCTGACGGAAAGCCTCGGCGTGCTGCCGCTCGCCTTGTTCATGGCGCTCTCCGCTTTGATGATGTTCTCGTTCGGCATGATGGTCGCCAACTTCACCGCGCTCGCGATGGAGCCGCAGGGACACATCGCCGGCACCGCCTCCTCGCTTTACGGCTCGATCACGACGCTGATCGGAATCGTGGTCGGCATGGCGATCGGGCAGAGCTTCGACGGCACGCTGCTGCCCTTCTCGGTCGGCTTCTTCCTGTCGACCCTCGCTGCGCTCGCGATCGTGCTGGTGGTCGAGAAGGGCCGATTGTTCAGGCCGCATCATCGTCCCGTCGGCTGAGGAACCACGCGGCGGCCTCGATGTTGTCCTGCAGCAATGCCAGAGGATGCTGCAATGGAACTGGAACACCGCGAAGAGCGCGGCGAGGTAGAACGGCAGAAGACGGAACGTTCCGAACCGCGCGCTGAGCAGGCCACGTTCACCACGCCGCTTGCGAGCGAGGGGCTCGAGCAGGTGCGCGACAGCCACTGCTGAGCACGCCGCCTATTCGGTGCCCCGCCGGCTGGCGCTGAAATCATCCGCAGCGCTGGCCGGCACCGGGCTTCCCTGCGGCAGCGCCATCAGCACGATCACGTCCCGAGACAAACCAGGCTGGCCCCACAGGGAAGCGCGCACGGTGAACTCGCGCCTGACGAAATGTCCACCGCGGGCGGACACCCATTCCATCCAGCGGCTACAATATTCCTGCCCGCGAAAACAGAGTGCGGCCCAGCCGCGGTCCAGCGTCGTCTGGTGCGGCAGACCCCAAGTGTATTGGTACTCGAACGGCCGCGCGTAATGCGGATGGTCGGGACTGTAGAACGCCGTCGCGAAGGCAAGCGCGTCGTCGCCGCTGACCGCACTCAGCGGCTCACCGGTCTGCTCGCGCCACTCGCGCGTCAACTCGCCGGCCGCCTGCGCGTAAAAGTTCCGTCCCTCTTCATAGCCGTGCTTGTTGCGATAGATGGCATGGATCGGCGCCGCGATCAGGACGGCGGCAAGCGCAGCGCCGGCAACGATCACCGTGAGGTTCACGGTGTGGAAACGCTCGATCGGATAGCTCGTGCCGCAGACCACGAGAACGGCGAACAGGAATAGCCCCTGCAAGGCCCACAGCGACGGCAGATCGGTGCCCCACACAAGCGACGTCAGCACCGGCAGCACGATCGTACCGATCGTGACGTAGAACAGTAACCGCAGGCCCGGGCTCATGGCCGCGAAGTCGGCCGGAAACTGCTTCAAGCGCGTTCCCGCGATCAGCACCCAGAGCAAGGCCGATAGGCTCATCGCGGCGGCCAACCCCAGCACAAAGTTTCTCGCCTCGCCGAGTGAGCTCGAGACGCTGCCGTTGGCATGCGCCAGTGCGTAGGTGAAGGTCGACGCGCCCGTGGTCGCGAGCCAGTAGAGGTGGGGCGACAGCGCCGCGAGCCCGACGACGACCGAGATCCATGGCGAAGCGGAGCTGAAATAGGCGCGCCGCGCCGGGTGCGCCAGCGCGGCAAACGCGAAGCTCACGACGAGAAAGATCGAATAATATTTGCCGACCATCGCCAGCGCGGTCGTGCATCCCGCCGCGATAGCCCACGGCCAGGCGCGCGTCTCGAACGCGCGCAGAAAGCACCAGGTCGCCAGCGGCCAGGTCGCCAGCAGCACCGAATTGGCATTGAAGCGCTGGGCATGAAATTGGTAGGCCGGCGTCAGCATCAGGAGCAGGAGCACCAGGATGCGCTTGTGTCCGGTCACGAACTGCCGCGAGATCAGATCGACGAAGAACAGCGCGAGCCCGGCATTGGCCATTGCCATCAATTGCAACGACCAGTCGCTGAGCGGAAACACCGAGGTCCACGCCGCCGTCACCCACCCCATCAACGGTGGATGCTTGTGATAGCCGAAGGCGAAATTGCGGCCCAGCGTCCAGGCTTCGAGCGTATCGGGATGAAGGCCGCCGCCGGGATAGGCGATAGCGAGATAGAGAGTCCAGACCACGACAAAGCAGGCGATGAGAAGCGGCACGGCCCAGCCAGCCTCGACGGCATCGAGCCAGCGCAGGAAGGGCCGGCGCCAGGGCGCCGGCGCGCGATCGGACCGTTCGGCCATCGCCTGGAATGCAAAATCGATCGGCACGGGAAGCAAATCTGAAAAAATGATACGCGAAGACGCAGCATCTATTTCAGCTTGGAAACAAATAGCAACGATTAGCAATTGAAAAAGCTAAAGGGCCGCCTTTCAACCAGCGCAAGGCCATCAAACGGCAACGGCGCCGCTGATGACAGCGGCGCCGTGCGAGGGTCCGGCCGAAGGCCGCGAGAGGGATTCTCGCCCTATTCCGACTTGTCGATGTTCCAGAACAGCGGCGTCGCCGGACCGTCGAGCACGCCGGTCAGCGATTTGCGCCAGCCGCTCGGCAGCAGGTACTGCCCGAGCGGGATATAGATCACCTGCTCGTAGGCTTCCTTCTGGATGTCGGCCGCGATCTTCTTCTGCTCGTCGAGCGAGGCTGCGCGGACGAACGCATCCTTGAGCTGCTCGATCTTGGCATCCTCCGCCCAGCCGAACCAGCCGCCCTTCTTGCCCTGGCCGCCGATCGAGAGATTGGCGATCGGGTTGGAGACGTCGGCCGCGACCCAGTTGGTGAAGAACATGTTCCAGCCGCCCTCCTTCGGCGGCTTCTGGCTGGCGCGACGGCTCACCACGGTCTGCCAATCGGTCGCCTGCAGGTCGACCTTGAAGCCGGCCTCGCGCAGCAGCTGGGCCGCAACGATCGGCTGTGCCTTCAGCGTCGTGACGTCGCCAGGTGCCATGATCACGACCGGCGTGCCGTCATAGCCGGATTCGGCGAGCGCCTTCTTCGCTTCGGCCATGCCGTTGCCCTTCACGAGGGTCTCGGCACCGACCTCGGTTGCGAGCGGCGTGTCGCACACGAAGAAGGCACCACAGACCTTCTGATATTTCGGGTTTCCGACCAGCGCGTCGAGAACGTCCTTCTGGTTCATCGCCAGCAAGGCAGCGCGGCGCACCTTCACGTTGTCGAACGGCGGATAGAGGAAGTTCATGCGGCCGAGGGTCTGGAAACCGAACTTATTGGAGACCTCGATCGTGAGCTCCTTGTTTGCTTCCAGCACCGGCAGCATGTCGTATGGCAGATTCTCCATGAAATCGATGTCGCCCGACTGCAGCGCGTTCACCGCGGTCTGCGAGTCCGGCATGGTGATCCACTCGACGCGGTCCACCTTCACCACCTTGCCGCCGGAGGTCCAACTCGCCGGCTCCTTGCGCGGCACGTAGTCGGTGTTCTTGACATAGACCGCCTTCACGCCGGGCTGGAATTCGCCCTGCACGAACTTGAAGGGGCCCGAGCCGATCTGCTCGGGGATCTGCTTGTCCGGCGGCGTCTCGGCGAGACGCTTCGGCATCATGAAGGCGACGCGCGAGGACGGCTTGCCGATGGAGTCGAGGACGAGACCGTAGGGTTCCTTCAGCTTCAGCGTGAGGGTCTTGGCGTCGGTCGCCTCGAGGCTCGCGGTGAAGTCCATGAGCTTCTGGCCCATGCCGTCGACCGCAGCCCAGCGCTTCAGCGAGGCGACGCAGTCCTCCGCCGTCACCGGCGCACCGTCATGCCACTTCAGGCCATCGCGCAGGGTGAAGGTGTAGGTGAGCTTGTCATCGGAGATCTTCCAGTCCGCCATCTGCGGCTGGATCTTGAAATTCGAATTCGGGGCGACCAGCGTGTCGTAGACCATGTAGCCATGGTCACGCGTGATGTAGGCCGTGGTGAAGATCGGGTCGATGATGCGCAGATCCGAATGCATCACCGCCGTGAGGGTCTTGCCGGCCGCCAACACTGGCGAAGCCAGCGCAGTCGAAAGCGCGACGACCGTCAGCGCAAGTTTGGAGGCGAATGCGCGAGGCCCCCGGCGCGTGAAGTGGAACATAGAGGGTTCTCCTGACGTGAAACTGTTCAAAGGCAGGTTATTGGTTGAGCATGCGGTTCGTTCGTTGAGCGAACTAACCTCATGCAATGCCTTTATCTTTTCGAGACTTGCAGACAGTGTTGAGCGCGTCAATCCGGTTTCGTCGCAAGCCCTCGCGGCGCGCGCACGGGCTCCACAAAGATCAGTTTGGCTCTACAACGCTCTCCGCTGTCCTGCCCCGCGCCGATGCAATGCGCGTTCCATCTTCGCAGCTTGAGAGACATTGAGATGAATCCAGCCAATCTTCCCTTCGATTCCGAGGCCATGCTCGAGGGCCTGCGCACCTGGGTGGAATGCGAGAGCCCAACCTGGGACGCGAACGCAGTGAACCGCATGCTCGATATCGCAGCGCGGGACATGGCGATCATGGGTGCGACGATCGAGCGCATCGCCGGCCGCCAGGGCTTTGGCGGCGTCATCCGCGCGCGCTTTCCCCATCCGAAGCAGGGCGAGCCGGGAATCCTGATCGCCGGACACATGGATACCGTTCACCCCATCGGCACCATCGAGAAGCTGAAATGGCGGCGCGAGGGCAACAAATGCTACGGCCCCGGCATCTACGACATGAAGGGCGGCAACTATCTCTCGCTGGAAGCAATCCGCCAGCTGGCGCGCGCCTCGTTCACGACGCCGCTGCCGATCACCGTGCTGTTCACGCCGGATGAGGAAGTCGGCACGCCCTCCACGCGCGACATCATCGAGGCCGAAGCCGCACGCAACAAATACGTGCTGGTGCCGGAGCCCGGCCGCGCCGACAACGGCGTCACCACCGGACGTTACGCCATCGCACGCTTCAATCTCGAAGCGACGGGACGGCCGAGCCACGCCGGCGCGACGCTGTCGTCGGGACGTTCGGCGATCCGCGAGATGGCGCGGCAGATCCTCGCGATCGACGCGATGACGACGGAGGATTGCACCTTCTCGGTCGGCGTTGTCCACGGCGGACAATGGGTCAATTGCGTTGCCACGGCAGCCACCGGCGAAGCGCTGTCGATGGCCAAGCGTCAGGCCGATCTCGACCGCGGCGTCGAGCGGATGCTGGCGCTGTCGGGCACCACCAACGACGTCACCTTCAAGGTGACGCGCGGCGTGACGCGGCCGGTGTGGGAGCCGGATGCCGGCACCATGGCGCTGTACGAAAAGGCGCGCGGCATCGCCAAATCCCTCGGCGCGGAATTACCGCATGCAAGCTCCGGCGGCGGCTCCGACGGCAACTTCACCGGCGCGATGGGAATCCCAACGCTCGACGGCCTCGGCGTGCGCGGCGGCAATGGCCACACGCTGGAGGAGTTCATCGAGGTCGATAGCCTGGTCGAGCGGGGACGCTTGATGGCGGGATTGCTGGCGACGTTGGAATAACGGCGCAGCGACGACGCAGGCTTCGCACTGCACAATGCATTGGCAATCGCGGTCGAAATTTAGCCTTGTCCAAAAATGAGGCGTATCGTACTGCTCGGCTTGTCCACGCGACGATGCGGGAGAGATCGCAACGAAGGCATGCTGCTTTCGTTACGGCGCCGACGGAGCAACCGCCCCGGAAACTCTCAGGCAAAAGGACTGTATCGACAGGACGATCTGGAGAGAGACGGCACGATTTGATCATCGTGACGTCCACCGAAGGGGATAGTCCGAGGCTGACCTTCCGAGGTCCGCGCCGGATCAAGCTCTCAGGTAACCGTGACAGATGGGGCGCCGCCAACGGCTTTCGAGCCGGCGGTCAGCCATCTCTAACTCACGGGAGCCCCGACTTCATCATGACTCATATCGCCATCATCGGCGCCGGCATCACCGGCGTAACGACCGCCTATGCCCTGCTGGAACGCGGTTACAAGGTGACGGTGCTCGACAAGCACCGCTATGCCGCAATGGAAACCTCGTTTGCGAACGGCGGACAGCTCTCCGCCAGCAATGCCGAGGTGTGGAACTCTACCGCGACGATCCTGAAGGGCCTGCGCTGGATGTTCCGGCGCGATGCGCCGCTGCTGATGAATCCGCGGCCGAACTGGCACAAATATTCGTGGATGAGCGAGTTCGTCGCCAATATCGGCAACTACCGCGCCAACACGGTCGAGACCACGCGGCTCGCGATCGAAGCGCGCAAGCATCTGTTCGAGATCGCAGCGCGCGAAGGCATCGACTTCGACCTCGAACGCCGCGGCATCCTCCACATCTATCACGACAAGAAGGGCTTTGAATCCGGCCTGCGCGTCAACGCGCTGCTGAAGGAAGGCGGCCTCGATCGCCGCCCGGTGACGGCGGAGGAAATCCGCAACATCGAGCCGACGCTGCGCAAGGATTATTACGGCGGCTTCTTCACGCCGTCGGATGCGACCGGCGATATCCACAAATTCACGCGCGGGCTGGCAGAGGCCTGCAAGCGTCGCGGCGCGACCTTCGTCCACGAAGCCAACATTGATTCCATCGCGCAAGCCGGCGGCGGCTTTGTCCTCGGCTGGGCTGATCTGTCCGCAAGCGACGCTCGCGGTATGTTGAAAGCGGATGGCGTCGTGGTCTGCGCCGGTGTAGCCAGCCGTCACTTCGCGGCGATGCTCGGCGAGCGCGTCAACGTCTATCCTGTGAAGGGCTACTCGATCACCGTGCAGCTCGACACTCCCGAGAGCCGCAACGCCACCCCGACCGTGAGCCTGCTCGGCGAGGCCGCCAAGATCGTCACCAGCCGGCTCGGGGCCGATCGCTTTCGCGTCGCCGGCACCGCCGAGTTCAACGATTTCAATCGCGACATCCGCGCCGACCGCGTGCAGCCGCTGATCGACTGGGTGCGCAGCAACTTCCCCGCCGTCGAAACGTCGCGCGTCGTGCCCTGGGCCGGGCTGCGCCCGATGATGCCGAACATGATGCCGGTGGTGCGCGCGGGACGGATACCGGGCGTGTTCTTCAACACCGGCCATGGCCATCTCGGCTGGACTCTGTCGGCGGCGACGGCGCAGATGATTGCCCAGACCATCGACGGCTGGCGCGGGCTCAATGCGCCGCCGACCGTGCCTTCACTTAGGGGTGAGCATGAACTGCGACATGCATCCTGAGTGGCCGATGCCGGGGAAATGCCGGCCTCTTGCTACAGCGCAGCCCTTGGCACACAATTTGCCCCAAGAGGATGGCGTCTCCGGGCAGCCTTTTCAGCCCAAGTGATAGGCATGATAGACACGACAGAATTCCCGGGTGCCTCGAGGCGCCACAAGTTCCGCAGCCGGAGATAGGTGCATGCTGGGTTATCTTATTCGCCGCGTTCTGGCCGCGGTGCCCGTGATGGGCGTCGTCGCTCTGTTCGTGTTCCTGCTGCTGCGGCTGACGCCCGGCGATCCCGCCGCGATCCTCGCCGGCGACAACGCGACGCCGGAACGGCTCGAGCGCATCCGCGCCTCGCTCGGCCTCAACGAGCCGCTGATCGTGCAGTTCATCACCTGGGTGAACAAGCTGCTGCACGGCGACCTCGGAACCTCGCTGATCTCCAACCTGCCGGTGATGAAGATGATCGGCCAGCGCGTCGAGCCGTCGATCTCGATCGCGCTGTCGACCATCGTCCTCGCCGTGATCGTCGCAGTGCCGCTGGGCGTGATCGCGGCGTGGAAGCACGGCACCTGGATCGACCGTTTCGTGATGGGCCTGTCGGTCCTGGGCTTCTCGGTCCCGGTGTTCGTGGTCGGATATGTCCTGATCGAGATCTTCGCGATCGATTTGCGCTGGGTGCCGGTGCAGGGCTTCCGCAGCATCTCGAACGGCTTCGGGCCGTTCTTCGAGCGTATCATCCTGCCGACCTGCGCATTGTCCTTCATCTACATCGCGTTGATCGCGCGCATGACGCGCGCGGCGATGCTCGACGTGCTCGGCGAGGATTACGTGCGAACGGCGCGTGCGAAAGGCATCAACGAGGTTGCCGTGATGATGCGGCATGCGCTGCGCAACGCCGCCGTGCCGGTGATCACCGTGATCGGCACCGGCTTTGCGCTGCTGATCTCCGGTGTCGTCGTCACCGAGAGCGTGTTCAACATCCCCGGCATCGGCCGCCTCACCGTCGATGCGGTGCTGGCGCGCGACTATCCGGTGATCCAGGCGATGATCCTGCTGACGTCGCTGATCTATGTCGTCGTCAATCTCCTCATCGACGTCGCCTACACCCTGCTCGATCCCCGGATCCGGTACTGAGGCAAGGATAAGAACACACATGTCGGTCGATACCCTTCCCCAGTCGTCCATTCCGATCACGTCGCCACTGCGGCCGCGCTTCGGATTCCTCACCTCGACGCCGATCATCGCCACGGCGACGGTCCTGCTCGCCCTGATCGTGGTGGTCTCGATCGTCGCCCCGCTGATCGCGCCGCATGATCCGATCCAGCTCGCGCCGTCGCAGCGATTGAAGCCGTCCTCGGCGCAATTCCTGCTCGGCACCGACGCTTACGGACGCGACCTGTTGTCGCGCGTGATCTATGGCGGCCGCATCTCGCTTCTGATCGGCATCGGTTCGGCGATCCTGTCGATCGCCATCGGGCTCGCGATCGGCCTCGTCTCCGGCTTCTTCAAGCTGATCGATTCCGTCCTGATGCGCGTGATGGACGGCCTGATGGCGATGCCGAGCATCCTGCTCGCGATCGCCGTGGTCTCGCTCTCCGGCGCCAGCCTCTGGACCGTGCTGATCGCGATCACCATTCCCGAGATCCCGCGCGTGGCGCGCCTGGTCCGCTCCGTCGTGCTGTCGGCGCGCGAGGAGCCTTACGTCGAGGCCGCGATCTCGGTCGGCTCGAGCCTGCCGAAGATCATGTGGCGGCACCTGATGCCGAACACGATCGCGCCGCTGATCGTCCAGGGCACCTATGTCTGTGCAAGCGCGATCCTCACCGAGGCTATCCTCTCCTTCCTCGGCGCCGGCATCTCGCCGGAGACGCCGACCTGGGGCAACATCATGGCCGAGGGTCGCCAGTACTTCCAGATCAAGCCGTCGCTGATCTTCTGGCCGGGCCTCTTGCTCTCGATCGCCATCCTCAGCATCAACCTGATCGGCGACGCCGCGCGTGACGCCCTCGATCCCCGCATGAAGCAGCGGGAGGGCAAGTGATTTGTTTCCCCGGCCCATCCCCTTGTTCCGTCATTGCGAGCGAAGCGAAGCAATCCAGTCTGCCTCCGCGGAAGGATTCTGGATTGCTTCGTCGCCAGCGCAGAATTGCTCTGCAATCTTGTCGCGGGCTCCTCGCAATGACGACGGAGTGACCTGATGACCAAACTCGTTCTCGACATCAACAACCTCGTCGTCTCCGTCGGCAAGAAGCCGAAGGGCGCCAACATCATCGACGGCATCTCGATCCAGGTGCGCGAGCGCGAGACGCTGTGTCTCGTCGGCGAAAGCGGCTCGGGCAAGTCGGTGACCTCGCTCACCACGATGGGCCTGCTGCCGAAGGGGACGCTGGTTCCCACCCGCGGCAGCATCAAGCTGGTCGGCGAAGAGGTGCTCACCGCGACCGACCGCCGCCTGCGCCAGCTCCGCGCCACACAGATGGCCATGATCTTCCAGGAGCCGATGACCGCGCTCAATCCGGTGGTACCGGTCGGCCGCCAGATCGACGAGGTGCTGCGCGCCCATACCGATCTCGATGCCAAAGCGCGCAAGAAGCGCATCCTCGACATGATGGAGCAGGTTCGCCTGCCCCAGGTCGAGCGCATCTTCGCCTCCTATCCGCACCGCCTCTCCGGCGGCCAGCGCCAGCGCATCATGATCGCGATGGCGCTGGTGCTGGAGCCGAAGCTCCTCATTGCCGACGAGCCGACCACCGCGCTCGACGTCACCACGCAGAAGCAGATCCTGACCCTGATCCGCGACCTCCAGCGCGATCACGGCACCGCCGTGCTGTTCATCACCCACGACATGGGCGTGGTCGCCGAGATCGCCGACCGCGTCGCGGTGATGCGGCAAGGCCGCCTCGTGGAGACCGGCCCGCTCGAGACCGTGCTGCGCAACCCGACCATGGAGTATACCCGCAACCTGCTGGCTTCAGTGCCGAGCCTGGTGCCGCGACAACCGCGCGAGGAGACCCGCGAGCCGATCGTGCTGGAAGCCAACGAGCTCAGCAAGATCTACAAGGAGCGCGCCTTCTTCGGCAAAGGCCGCGAGGTCGTCGCCGCCGACAAGGTCACGCTGACCTTGCGCAAGGGCCGCACCCTCGGCATCGTCGGCGAAAGCGGCTCGGGCAAGTCGACGGTCGCGCGCTGCATCGTCCGCCTGATCGATCCGACCTCGGGCGGCGTGCGCCTTGCCGGCCGCGAGATCGCCGACATCTCGCGCCGCCTGCTGCAGCCGCACCGGCAGAAGATCCAGATCGTGTTCCAGGATCCCTACCGCTCGCTCAATCCTCGCGTCACCGTCGGAGAGAGCATCGCGGAAGGCCCGATCAATTACGGCGTGGCGCACCCTGACGCGATGAAGCGGGCGCGAGAGCTGCTCGAGCTCGTCGGCCTGCCGGCCGATGCGGTGTCGCGTTACCCGCACCAGTTCTCCGGCGGCCAGCGCCAGCGCATTGCGATCGCCCGGGCGCTCGCGCTCGATCCGGATGTGCTGGTCGCGGACGAAGCGGTCTCCGCGCTCGACGTCTCGGTACAGGCGCAGGTGCTGGAACTGCTCGACGAGATCCAGAAGCGGCTCGGCATCGCCATCCTGTTCATCACCCACGATCTGCGCGTCGCCGCGCAGATCTGCGACGAGGTGGTGGTGATGCAGCACGGCCGCGTCGTCGAGCAGGGACCGGCCGCCGAAGTGCTGACGCATCCGAAGGAGGCCTACACCAAGGCGCTGCTGGATGCGGCACCGGGGCGTAACTGGGACTTCGCCAATTTCCGGCCGGTGGCGGAAGGCGTGGGGGCTACGGCGTAGCTCTCTCCCCTCGTCAATTGCGAGCGTAGCGAAGCAATCCAGAATCCCTCCTTGGAAAGACTCTGGATTGCTTCGCTACGCTCGCAATGACGGTGTGCGCGGCACACATTCCCAAAACAGCTTGACCCTATGCGCGGCGCGATTGCTTCCCGCCTTGCCCTCGGCTGCGGGCCAAGGCTAACGTCGCGCACTTTCCAATGCTGGACTTGAATTGATGACACGCATCGCCGTCGGCGGCTTCCTGCACGAGACCAACACCTTCGCTCCGACCAAGGCGACCTTCGCGGATTTCCAGCATGGCGGCGGCTGGCCGGCGATGACTGAAGGTGCCGACGTCTTGAAGGTGATGCGCCGCATCAATGTCGGCCTTGCCGGCTTCGTCGACAGCGCCGAGGCGAACGGCTGGGAACTCATCCCGACCATCGCCTGCGGGGCGAGCCCCTCGGCCCATGTCACCAAGGACGCCTTCGAGCGCATCGTGAAGGTGATGGTCGACGGCATCGCAGCCGCGGGCCCGATCGATGCGGTCTATCTCGACCTGCATGGTGCGATGGTCACGGAGCATCTCGACGACGGTGAAGGCGAGATCCTGGCGCGTGTGCGCCGGGTCATCGGCAAGGATGTTCCGCTGGTCACCAGCCTCGATCTCCATGCCAACGTCACGCCCGAGATGATCGCGCATGCCGATGCGCTGATCGCCTACCGCACCTATCCCCACGTCGACATGGCCGAGACCGGCCGTGCCTGCGCAAAGCATCTGGCGCTGCTGCTGGGGACGAAGCAACGCTTCGCAAAGGCTTTCCGGCAATTGCCCTTCCTGATCCCGATCAGCTGGCAATGCACCAACGACCAGCCCACCAAAGGCATTTACGAACAACTCGCCGCATTAGAGGGCGACGCCGTTCCGACGCTCTCCTTCGCCCCCGGCTTCCCTGCCGCCGATTTCCACCATTGCGGTCCGAGCGTATTCGCCTATGGCAAGACGCAAGCCGATGCCGACCGCGCAGCGGATGCGATGGTGAAGCTGATCGAAGGCCACGAGGACGATTTCGACGGCAAGATCTGGACGCCCGACGATGGCGTGCGCCATGCGATGGAGCTTTCCAAGAACGCGAGCAAGCCGATCATCATCGCCGACACCCAGGACAATCCCGGCGCCGGCGGCGATTCCGACACCACGGGCATGCTGCGCGCGCTGGTGCGCAACAAGGCGAGCGCCGCGACCGGCGCAATCTACGATCCGGTCTCGGCGAAGGCCGCGCACGAAGCCGGCATCGGCGCCACCGTGACGCTGTCACTCGGCGGCAAGTCGGGGATTCCCGGCGACGAGCCCTATCGCGAGACCTTTGTGGTCGAACAGCTCTCCGACGGCCGCTTCATCGCGCCCGGCCCCTACTATGGCGGCCGCGAGATGGAGATGGGTCCCTCCGCAGCCTTGCGCATCGGCGATGTCCGCGTGGTCGTCTCCTCGCACAAGGCCCAGCTCGCCGACCAGGCGATGTATCGCCATGTCGGCATCGAGCCGACACGAGAGAAGATCCTCGTCAACAAGAGCTCGGTGCATTTCCGTGCCGATTTCGAGCCGATCGCGGAGGCGCTGATGATCTGCGCCGCGCCCGGCGCGATGCCGGCCGACACTGCTTCCCTGCCCTGGACGCGCCTGCGGCCGGGCATCCGCATCAAGCCGAACGGCCCCGTTTTCAATCCTCCTTCACGCTAACCGGACAGGACACATGCCCACGATCGACCGCATCGACGGCTATGCCGACGAACTCACTGCCATCAGGCGCGACCTTCACGCCCATCCGGAGATCGGCTTCGAGGAGGTGCGCACCTCGGGCATCGTGGCCGACAAGCTGAAGAGCTGGGGCATCGAGGTGCATCGCGGTCTCGGCGGCACCGGCGTGATCGGTGTCATCAAGGGCAAGGGTTCGGGCACCAAGCGCATCGGCCTGCGCGCCGACATGGACGCGCTGCCGATGGAGGAGAACACCAATCTGAAATGGAGCTCGAAGATCCCCGGCCGCTTCCACGGCTGCGGCCATGACGGCCACACCACCATGCTGCTCGGCACCGCGCGCTATCTCGCCGAGACCCGGAACTTCGACGGCACCGTGCACCTGATCTTCCAGCCGGCCGAGGAAGGTCTCGGCGGCGCCCGCGCGATGATCAAGGACGGCCTGTTCGAAAAATTCCCCTGCGACGAGCTCTATGGTCTGCACAACGCGCCCGACCTCAACCACGGCGAGATCGCGATCCTGCCCGGGCCGGCCATGGCCAGCGCCGACTTCTTCGACCTCCGCATCACCGGCTATGGCGCGCATGGCGCGATGCCCGAGCGCTCCAAGGACGCCGTGATCATCGCGACCACGCTGGCGCAGGCAATCCAGACCATCGTCAGCCGCAACGTCGAGCCGCTGCAGGCTGCCGTCATCTCGATCACGCAGATTCACGCGGGTTCCGCCTACAACGTCATCCCCGGCGAAGCCCATCTCTGCGGCACCATCCGCACCTTCTCGGATGAAGTCCGCGCCATGGTCGCTGAACGCATCCGCGCGATCTGTGCCGGCATCGCGGCTGCGTTCCAGTGCACGATCGAAGCCGACATCCGCGACACGTTTGGCGTCCTGGTCAACCAGGTCGAGCAGTCCAAGGTGGTCGAGGAGGTTGCGCGCACGATCGTCGATCCCGCCAACGTGATCACCCGCGCGCAGCCGAAGATGGGCAGCGAGGATTTCGCCGACATGCTGCAGACCGTGCCCGGCGCCTATTTCTGGGTCGGCCATGACGGCTCTGTGCCGGTGCACAATCCCGGCTTCGTGCTCGACGACAAGATCCTGCCGATCGGCGCGAGCATGTTCGCCCGCATCATCGAGACGCGCATGCCGGTAGGTGGCAATGCATAAAAAGAGTGCCGAAGAGGCGGTCACCTCGCTGCACGATCTGTCCGCTGTCGATCTGATCGCGGGCTATCGCGCAAAACAGTTCTCGCCGAGCGAGGTGCTGGAGGACGTGCTCGCGCACGTCGCTGCGTGGGAACCGCATCTGAGGGCGCTCTATGCATTCGACCCCGACGCCGCGCGTGAGGCCGCAAGGGCCTCGACCGCGCGCTGGTCCGGCGGCGAGCCCTCCGGCGCGCTCGACGGCGTGCCTGTCACGGTGAAAGACAACATCGCAACCAAGGGTGTGCCGGTGCCGCTCGGCGCGGCCAGCGTCAAGCTCGTGCCGGCCGAGAAGGACGCGCCACCCGCCGCGCGGCTGCGCGAAGCCGGCGCGATCATCTTCGCCAAAACCACCATGCCCGATTACGGCATGCTGTCGTCGGGCCTCTCAAGCTTCCATGCGCTCGCGCGCAACCCCTGGGACCTCAGCAAGAACCCCGGCGGCTCCAGCGCCGGTGCTGGCGCCGCTGCCGCGGCCGGGTACGGTCCCTTGCATCTCGGCACCGATATCGGCGGCTCGGTCCGCCTGCCCGCCGCTTGGTGTGGCCTCGTCGGCCTGAAGCCGAGCTTCGGCCGCGTGCCGATCGATCCCACCTATATCGGCCGCGTCGCAGGTCCCATGACCCGCACCGTCGATGATTGCGCGCTCATGATGAGCGCGATTGCAAAGCCCGACCGGCGCGACGGCATGAGCCTGCCGGCCGAGCCGCTGAACTGGAAGGGATTGGAGAAGTCCCCGCGAAAGGCGCGTATCGGCCTGATGCTCGATCCCGGCTGCGGCCTGGCGCTGGAGAAGCCGGTGCGCGAGGTCGCGGTGAAGGCGGCAAAGGCTTTCGAATCCGCGGGCGCGGTCGTGACGGCAGTCGACGGCATTCTCACCCGCGAGATGCTCGACGGCCTCGACAATTTCTGGCGCGCGCGGATGTGGGACGATCTGTCGAAGCTGACGCCGGCCGAGCAGGCAAAGGTGCTGCCCTACATTTTCAAATGGGGCGAGTCCGGCGCGAAGCTCTCGGGCGTCGACGTCATCCGCGGCTTCAACCAGACCATGGCGATCCGCGCGGCGGCGTCAAAACTGTTCTGCGAGCTCGACTACGTGATCTCGCCGACCGCGCCGAACGTGAACTTTCCGGCGGAGTGGGCCTCGCCGACCAATGATCCCATGAAGCCGTTCGAGCACATCGCCTATACCGTGCCATGGAATATGTCGGAGAATCCAGCGGTCTCGATCAACGGCGGCTTCGACGCCAAGGGTTTTCCCATCGGCGTGCAGATCGTCGGCCGCCGCTTCGACGACATCGGCGTGCTCGGCATGGCCAAGGCTTTTGAAGGTCTGCGCGGCCCGCAGCGCCCCTGGCCCAAGCCGCCGGCGCAATAGACTCGCATTCCAGCGTCTCAGCACAAATCGTCATGCGCGGGCCCGACCCGCGCATCCATCCTCTTCAAAAAAGATGGATTGCCGGGTCAAGCCCGGCAATGACAGAATTGATTCAAGAATGACAAGGAAGGAAACCACCATGGCGTATGAGACGATCAAGTATGAGGTCGCCGAGCAGATCCTCACCATCACGCTGAACCGGCCCGACAAGCTCAACGCCTTCAACGCGCAGATGCAGGCAGAGCTGATCGATGCGTTCGACGCCGCCGACAAGGACGACAACGTCCGCGCCATCATCGTCACCGGCGCGGGCCGCGGATTTTGCGCGGGCGCCGATCTTTCGTCCGGCGCCGACACGTTCGACCGCGACGCACGGCGCGGGCCGGTGAAGCGGTTCGCCGACGGCAAGGTCGATTACAGCGATCCGCAGGTGCGCGACGGCGGCGGCCAGGTCACCTTGCGCATCTTCAAGTGCCTGAAGCCCGTGATCGCCGCGGTGAACGGGCCCGCCGTCGGCATCGGCGTCACCATGCAGCTTGCGATGGACATCCGCATCGCCTCCGAGGCCGCACGCTTCGGCTTCGTGTTCTCCCAGCGCGGCATCGTGCCGGAGGCAGCCTCGAGCTGGTTCCTGCCGCGCATCGTCGGCATCTCGCAGGCGCTGGAATGGTGCTATTCGGGCCGCGTCTTCCCCGCCCAGGAAGCGCTTGCGGGGCGCCTCGTCAGCAAGGTGGTCCCGCCGGACGATCTGCTGCCGACCGCACGTGCGCTGGCAAAGGAGTTCGCCGCCAAGACCGCGCCGGTGTCGGTGGCGCTGATCCGCCAGATGATGTGGCGCATGATGGGCGCCGACGATCCCATGGAAGCCCACAAGGTCGACAGCCGCGGCATCTATGCCCGCGGCCGCTCGGACGACGTGAAGGAAGGCGTGGTGTCGTTCCTGGAGAAGCGTCCGGCACAGTTCAAGAACAAGGTGTCGACGGACATGCCGGACTATTTCCCGTGGTGGACGGAGCGGGAGTATAAGTGAGGCTCTAGAGATGGTGGGCGCGGCGCAAGAGCGCCTTTGCCCACCTGCGGCAGCGTCACTCCATCACCAGCGCCACGCGCCCGATCGCCTTGCGGTCGATCAACAACCGCATCGCCTTCGCGTAATCCTGCAGCGGTAGGCGGTGCGAGACATTCGGGCGCAGCTTGCCCTCCTCCGCCCATCGCAAGAGCGCCTTCAGGCGCACTTCTCCGAGCGCGGGATCTCTCCGTGCCGCCTCGCCGGCGCGCACGCCGAGCACGCTGGCGCCCTTGATCAGCAGCAGATTGGTCTTGGCCGAACCGATGCCGCCGGTGAAACCGATCACCAGGAGCCGCGCGCCCCAGGCGATGCAACGCATCGAGTCCTCAAAGACCTGGCCGCCGACGGGATCGAACACGACATCGGCCCCGCGGCCGTCGGTGATGCGCTTGACCGCGTCGCGAAACGGCTCGCGGTCGTAGCGGATCAGGTGATCGGCGCCACGCGATTTCGCGACAGCAAGCTTTTCGTCACTGGAGGCGGTGGCGATCACGGTCGCGCCCAGCATCTTGCCGATCTCGACGGCGGCAAGGCCGACGCCGCCAGCGGCGCCATGCACCAGCAGCACCTCACCCGGCGCGACCCGGCCGCGGTCGATCAGCGCGTGATAGGCGGTGCCGTGGCCCGCGAGATAGGTTGCGGCCTCGGCGTAGTCGAACGTGGAAGGCATCGGCGTGAGCTGGGCCGGCGTCACCACAGCTTCGTCGGTGAAGGCACCATGGCGCATCTTGACGATGACCTTGTCGCCGACGGTGACGCCCCTCGCCTCCGCGCCCACCTCGGTGACATCGCCGGCGGCTTCCATGCCGGGCGTGAACGGCAGCTCCGGCTTGAGCTGATATTCGCCGGCGGCCATCAGCACGTCGGGAAAATTCAATCCGGCGGCGCGGATGGCGACGCGGACCTCGCCCGGCTTCAGCGCGCGCGACGGAAACTCTTCCAGCAGCAAATGCTCGGGCGCGCCGAGTTCACGGCAGATGACGGCGCGTACCATCAGGCTGCGCTCGCCCTGCGGCGCAGCAGCGCCTCGCGGATCAGCGGCAGGCGGTCGTTGCCGAAATACATGTCGGTCTTGCCGACGAAGATGGTCGGTGAGCCGAAGCCGCCGCGCGCGACCACCTCCTCAGTATTGGCCTTGAGCTGATCCTTGATGCTCTGTTCCGAAATGCCGGCGAAGAATCTCTGTTCGTCGAGACCTACCTTCCTGCAGATCCCGGCGAGCACGGCGTCCTGCGAGATATCCTCGTCCGCGCCCCAATAGGTCTCGAACACGGCGGTCGCAAACGGCAGCATGTCCTTGCCCAGCCAGATGCAGCCGCGCATCGCCTTGACGCTGTTCACCGGAAACACCGTCGGCGGCATCTTGATCGACAGGCCGGCCGAGCGCGCCCAGTCATTGAGATCCTTCAGCATGTAGCGCGCCTTCAGCGGCACCGGCTTCTCCCGCTGCGCATAGACGCTCGGATTGACCGTGTTGAAGATGCCGCCGACCAGGATCGGCCGCCAGACGATCTCCGCCCCGAGCTCCTTCGCGAGCGGCTGGATGTTGTGGAAGGCGAGATAGGTCCAGGGGCTGGAGCAGTCGAAGAAGAATTCGATCATGGCGTTTCCGATCCGGCGTCGCGGGTTTCAGGACGACTTTTGTTGTTCTGTACCTCGACGTTAAGTCATGGCAGGAAGGGGCGCAACACAACCTGCCGGGAGGGCCGCCATGCTGTTTCCAACCACGATCGCCGGCTCCTTGCCGAAGCCGGAATGGCTCGCCGAGCCGAACATGCTCTGGGCGCCCTGGAAGTCACAGGGCGAAGAGCTCCTGCGCGCCAAGCGCGATGCGACGCTGATCTGGCTGAAGATCCAGGAGGACGCCGGCATCGACATCGTCACCGAGGGCGAGCAGGCGCGTCAGCATTTCGTCCACGGCTTCCTGGAGAAGATCGAAGGCATCGATTTCGCCCACAAGGTCGAGATGGGCATCCGCAAGGACCGCTACAAGGCGATGGTGCCGCAGGTCGTCGCCCCGCTCCGCCTCAAGGGCCGCGTCCATGACTTCGAGGCGCGCGTCGCGCGCACACACACGAAGAAGCAGCTGAAATTCACCCTGCCAGGGCCAATGACCATCATCGACACCATTGCCGATCGCTATTATGGCGACCGCGTGAAGATGGCCTTTGCCTTCGCCGAGCTGCTCAACGAGGAGGCCAAGGCATTGCAGGCCGACGGCGTCGATCTCGTGCAGTTCGACGAGCCCGCCTTCAACGTCTACATGGACGAGGTCAACGATTGGGGCATCAAGGCGCTGGAGCGCGCTGCGCAGGGGCTGACCTGCGCCACCGCCGTGCACATCTGCTACGGCTACGGCATCAAGGCCAACACCGACTGGAAGGAAACGCTCGGCACGCAATGGCGGCAGTATGAGCAGATCTTCCCGGCGATCGACGCGAGCCCGATCCAGCAGGTCGCGATCGAATGCCGCAATTCGAAGGTGCCGCTCGAGCTGCTGGCACTGCTCGAGACCAAGATCGTGCAAGCCGGCGTGATCGACGTCGCCAGCGACACGGTGGAGACTGCCGAGGACGTCATGAAGGTGATCGAGGCGGTGTCGAAATTCGTGCCCAAGAGCAACATCATCGCCACCACCAATTGCGGCATGGCGCCGATGCGGCGGGAGATCGCTGAAGCAAAGCTGGCAGCGCTCGGTGCGGGTGCTGCGCTGGCGCGCGAGAAGCTGGGCTGATGGCGGCGATCCGCTAGTCCCTCGGCTGGTCCAGAGCCGTCGGATGCAGTGCCGGCTGATATCCGGCGCCGAGCGCCCGCAGTGTGGACGGGGGCGTCAGCAGCATCGGGCTCTCCAGCTCGTGCGCGGCACGGGCATAGCCGGCTGGCGACCATAGCAGCGGCCGGCCCTTCATCATCAGAAAGCTCTGCTCACCCTGCTGCAGCATCGCGCCATCGGGCAATTCCGCGAGCGGCCCCGGCAGCGCGTGCAGGCGTTTGCGGCCACGATCCAGACGTTCCAGATGCAGCCGGGCGTCCATCGCCTTTGCGCTCACTTTGCTCACCCCATTTCCCCCCTCCCATGCCGCGCGGAAGCGGTTGGCATCATCGCGGCGGCAGAAGAAGCAGGGACGGTGTCCGGCTGCAAAGGCGGTGGCTTCGTCGAGAAAGAACAGCTCGGTCCAGCTCCGCCGTGCCATCACCGGGCGCCGCCAGCCGCGGAATTCGCAGAGGCATGTGATCCAGGCCGGTGTCGACCAGCGCTTCTTCAGAAGCGTCTTGGTCGCGGGATCGTGGATGATGCCGCGGTTGCCGGTGAACATGCCCCGGTGCGGCGTGGCGATGATGTCGCCGGTCGGAGTGACGCGGTTTTGCAGGGGCATGGGTGCATCCGCGCGTCATTGCGAAGAAGCCCGCGACAAAATTGCGAAGCAATTTTGCGCTGGCGACGAAGCAAATCCAGACTGTTTCCGCGGATACATCTCTGGATTGCTTCGCGGAGCCTGTCATCGGGCCGCGCTTCGCGCGGACCCGTTGGCTCGCAATTGTGCATGTTCAATAATTCGCTGATTGGATCGCTGCAGCGGAGGAACGATCCGATGCGAGACAACAGCTATGACCGAACG
>NZ_RDQF01000006.1 GCF_004114425.1 Bradyrhizobium vignae
TGCCGCAGCCGCAAGGATCACGCCGCCGAAAATCTCGCCCTCATCCGCAAGCTGGCCATCAATACCCTGCAGGCAACGCCCGGTCCTGCCCGCATCAGCCACAAAATGCTCCAAGCCAGATGGAATAGACTTCCTTCTCTCCGCCCTCGCCCATATGCGATAGCCCTAGTAAGAACGGGGAGAGGGAGAGATCACCTTGGATGCCGCGTCGGACGTTTTCTGGAACTGGGCGACTTGGGATTCCGGCAGCGCGCGGTTGAGCGCATAAGCAGTCGGCACGGTGCCGATCAGGATCAGCATGATCAGGCCCATGCCCTTCTGGCCGTCGTTCGAGCCGTGCGCGAAGCTGACGCCGGTGCAGGTTGCTATCAGCAGGCCGCCGCTCTGGTTTCCCTGCCAATACTCAGGCGGCCCGTGCAGCCTTCTTCTGCAAGCCGGCAGCGATCTTCAAATCATCGACAAAGCGCTGATACTCCAGCACCTTGGATTCCGGATCGGGCAGCCGCAGCAGATAAGACGGATGCACCGTCACCAGCGCCTTGCGTCCGTCGGGAAGGTCCATGAGCCGGCCGCGGTTCTTGCCGATCGGGGTGATCTTGCCGAACACGCTTTGCGCGGCGGTGGCGCCCATCGCCACGATGAGATCCGGCTGGATTGCCGAAACTTCCCGCTCATACCATTGCCGGCACGCCCGGATCTCAGGTGTGTTCGGCTTCTGGTGCAGGCGGATCTTTCCGCGCGGCACGAATTTGAAGTGCTTCACGGCATTGGTGACATAGACCTTCTTGCGGTCGACGCCGGCCTCCTCCAGCGCGCGGTCGAGCATCTGTCCGGCCGGACCGACAAAGGGATGGCCGGCGAGGTCTTCCTTGTCGCCGGGCTGCTCGCCGACCAGCATGACGTTGGCGTTCTTCGGGCCCTCGCCAAACACGGTCTGCGTCGCATCCTTGTAGAGATGACAGGCGCGGCAATGGGCGGCTTCCTCGCGGAGCATTTCGAGATCGTCGGCAGCTGGCTTGCGTTTCATCGGAGCCTCCGGCCGCTTCTGAGGCTTATGCGGATCGGTTGCGGCATTGGCGATCATGGCGCCGGTCATGCGCTCGGCGTCCTCTATCAAGGGCTTAATGATCGAAGCCTCGGGCAGGTTCCTCCAATATTTCTTCGGCATCTCGGCCTGCATCGCCTTCACCTTGAGCCGGGCCGGATTGAAGATGCTGGCGTAGTAGCGCCGCCAGGTTTCCTCCAGCCGGTCATCGCCCGGTGCCTCGCTCTTGCTGACACCCGGCGTGAACGAGAGCGCGTGGCCGTCCCAATGCGCGCATAGATCGGGCGTCAGGATCGACCAGGGCATGTCGACAAAGCGCTTGGCGAAGAACGGCGCGGCGAGCTCGACGATGTGATGCTCCGGCTCGAACCAGGCGACGTAATGGGCCTGGCGTTCGCGGCCGATCTCGCGGAAGCGGACGAAGGCATGCATCTTGTGCTCGTCGCGATAGACCGCTCTCGCCATGGAAGTGACCTGCGCGACATCAGGGTCGGTTGCGACCTCGATGAGATCGTGGTTGTCCTTCAGCCGGAACAGCAGACGATAGAGGATCGCAAAACGCTCGACATCGCGGTGCAGAATTGCGGCCTTGGCGAGCTCGACGAATTTTGCGGATACGTTGAAGGTGCCGTCGTTCACCTCGAGGATCGGAGACGGCGCGGATGGCGCGAATAACTCTGCTTCGCCGCCTCGCACGGTCCAGGTGACATCGCGCGGCTCCACATGATGTAGTACGAGCGTACGCGCGGCTTTGCGCCAGCCGCCGAAATCGGTTTCGGTGTCGAGGATGATGTACTGCATCAGAAGCCAAATCCCAGTTGCGTTGCTTTCGGCCTGAATCGTTCGATCAGCCCGGCAGCGTCGAGCTGATGCGGTGAGGGGCGGTGATCGCTGAGGACGATGAACGGCAGCGCCTTGTTTCGCGGCACGTGCAGTCGCGTGAGATCGGCCACGCGGATCGTGCTGGTGCGCCGCGTCGCGATGATACGTTCGACCGCCTTGGTGCCGAAGCCCGGCACGCGCAGCAGTTCCTCGCGGCTGGCGCGGTTGACGTCGAGGGGGAAGCGGTCGCGATGGCGCAGCGCCCAGGCGAGCTTTGGATCGATGTCGAGCGGCAGCATCGCGCTGTCGTCGACGATCTCGCCGACGTCGAAGCCGTAGAACCGCATCAGCCAGTCGGCCTGGTAGAGCCGGTGCTCGCGCAGCAGCGGTGGCTGTATCAGTGGCAAAGCGCGGCTCGCATCGGGGATCGGGCTGAAGGCGGAGTAGTAGACGCGCCGCAGCCGGTAGGCGCCGTAGAGATTGGCACTGGTGTGGAGAATGGTGTGATCGGAGGCCGCGTCGGCACCGACGATCATCTGCGTGCTCTGGCCGGCCGGCGCGAAGCGCTGCGGTTTTGCCTTGGTTTTTGCGCTGCGGCTGTCCTCGGCTTCGTCGAGCTTGAGCCGCAGCCGGCCCATGGTGCGGCGGATCGCGCGGACGTCCTTCTCCGGCGCGAATTGCTGCAGGCTCGTCTCCTCAGGCATCTCGATGTTGATGGAGAGGCGGTCGGCATATTTGCCGGCCTCCGCGATCAGCGCGTCGTCGGCTTCGGGAATGGTCTTCAGGTGGATGTAGCCGCGGAAGTGATGCTCCTCGCGCAGTTTTCGCGCGACGCTGACCACCTGCTCCATGGTGTAGTCGGGGCTGCGGATGATTCCGGAGGAGAGGAACAGGCCCTCGATGTAATTGCGCCGGTAGAAGTCGAGCGTCAGCTTGACCACCTCCTCGATGGTGAAGCGGGCGCGTGCTACGTTCGAGGAGGCGCGGTTGACGCAATAGAGACAATCGTAATTGCAGGCGTTGGTCAGCAGTACCTTGAGCAGGGAGATGCAGCGTCCGTCCGGCGCATAGGAATGGCAGATGCCCATGCCTGGCGCGGTCGAGCCCATGCCCTTGCCGTCGCTGGAATCCCGTTTCTCGGTGCCGCTGGAGGCGCAGGACGCGTCGTATTTGGCGGCATCCGCCAGAATCTCCAGCTTGCGTTGTACGTCCATCCTGGAATCCCCTTGATTCAGCTCATGAATCCCTGAGCGCGCAATTCGATTGACTCTGTGGCCGCCGTTAGCTTTATATTAGAACATATCATGAACAAATGAGCCAGCCGTTGGTTCTTCTTTTGAGGACCACGGCACCAATCTCTGAAGGAGCGGCGAGCATGAGCGGCGCACGTGGAAGCGCGCTTGCGATCTTGCGCGGCCAGATCGAGCGCATCGAGACCGCGGAGGTCGCGCATCAGCACGAGCGCGTCGCGCTCGGCCATAGCGAGGCCGACGCTGCGCTGAAGGGCGGGCTGGCGCGCGCGGCAATCCACGAGGTGTTTTGCGAAGGACGCCAGGGCGCGGCCGCCACCGGCTTCGTCATGGGGCTTGCTGGGCGCGTCTGCGCGCGTCGACCGCTGTTGTGGGTGCGGCAGGATTTTTCGGAAATCGAAACCGGCGCGCTGTCGATGAGCGGCCTCGCCGAGCTCGGGCTCGACCCGCGCCGCGTAGTGATGGTGCGTGCCGCCGATGTCGAGAGCGCGCTGCGCACTTCTGCCGATGCACTCGCCTGCGATGCGCTGGGGGCCGTCGTGATCGAGCTCTGGGGCGAGATCAGGCAGTTCGATCTCGTCGCGAGCCGTAAGCTGACGCTCGCTGCGCAAGGCTCGGGCGTTACCGGTCTGATGCTGCGCATGGCCGCGCAGCCGCTGCCCTCCACCGCGGAGACACGATGGATGTTGCGGGCGGCGCATTCGCCGCCGGGCTCGATGTGGAGCGCCTGGGGCGCGCCGGTGTTCGATGCCGAGCTCTTGCGCAATCGTCATGGCCCCTGCGGCCGGTGGATCATGGAATGGAGTTGTGATGAGTGCCAGTTCAGCGAGCCGTCGACGTATCCTCAGCCTGTGGCTGCCGCGCCTGCCCATCGACCGGATCCAGCGCTTCTTCAGCAGCGCCGGGCTGGGTAAGGCCAATCATGAGCCGAGCATCGTCGTCATCAAGGACAACAATGCGCTGGTGATCCATGCGCTGGACGAGGCCGCCGAGCGCCTCGGCCTGTACATCGGCCAACCCCTGGCCAATGCGCGGGCGATGTGTCCTGACTTGAAGGTGTTCGATGCCGATACCGTCGCCGATGCCAAGACGCTCAGCGACATCGCCGACTGGTGCGACCGCTTCACGCCGCTGGTGGCGTTCGATGCGCCGCACGGGCTGTTCCTCGATATCACCGGCTGCGCGCATCTGTTCGGCGGCGAAGCCGCGCTGTTGCGAACACTGGTCCGCGCGCTCGGCCGGCAGGGCTTTGCCGTCAGCGCGGCGATCGCGGGCACTTCGGTCTGCGCCCGCACGCTGACGCGGCAGGCATCCGGCACCATCGTGGCCGATGGCGGAGAGGCGGAGGCGATCAGCGGGCTGCCGGTGTCCGCGCTCGGTGCGGGCGAGGCCATCACCACCGGCTTGCGTCGCGCCGGCTTGAAGACCATCGGCGATGTCGCCTCGCGCGAGCCGCACGAGATCACGGCGCGGTTCGGTGCGCGGTTCTCAACCCTGCTCGCGCATGCGCTCGGACAGGGCGATGCGCCGATCAATCCGCGCAAACCGCTGCCCGATTACATCGTGGAGAAGCGCTTTGCCGAGCCGATCGCGACCGACACGATGATTGCGATGACGCTGTCGCGGCTCGCCGACACGCTTGTTACGTCCATGGAGAAGCAGGGCAAGGGCGCGCGGCGGCTGGAGGCCGCCTTCTTCCGCACCGACGGCGTGGTGCGGGCGATCACGATCGAGACCGGACGTCCGGTGACGCGAAGCGCCGTGATCGACCGGCTATTCCGCGAACGCCTCGATGCGCTCGCCGATCCCCTCGATCCCGGTTTCGGCTTCGATATGGTGCGGCTGTCGGCGAGCCGCACCGAGATCGTGGTGCAGGAGCAGCGCGATCTCGATGCCCATGTCCACGACAATGACGAGCTTGCCGCGCTGATCGACCGCATCGCCGCGCGCATCGGGGGAAAACGCGTCGTCGTGCACCTGCCGCAGGAGACCCATATCCCCGAAAGCGCGGTGCTGGTTGCATCGGCGCAGCATCATCTCACCTCTGCCATGCAGGCCGAATGGCCGGCGCGCACCGAGAGCGAGCCGCCGCTGCGTCCCTTAAGGCTGTTCGACAAGCCGGAGCCGATCAAGGTGCCGTTCGCGACCGTGCCTGATGGTCCGCCACACCAATTCACCTGGCGGCGTGCGCTGCATGCGGTGGTGAGGGTGGAAGGGCCCGAGCGCATCGCGATGGAATGGTGGCGGCAGGACGGCAAGCAGCTGACGCGGGATTATTTCCGCATCGAGGATGCCGAGGGCCTGCGTTTCTGGATCTTTCGCGATGGTCTTTACGAGGGAGAGGTGTTCGACGGCGACGGCAAGCCCGCTTCTCCCGGCTGGTATGTGCATGGTCTCTTCGCATGAATACGCCCGCTTATGCCGAGATCGGCATCACCACCAATTTCTCCTTCCTGCGTGGCGGCTCGGATCCGCGCGCCTATGTGCATCAAGCCAGCGCTTTGGGAATTCCGGTGATCGGCATCGCCGATCACAACACGCTCGCCGGTGTGGTGCGGGCCTACAAGGAACTCGACAATGACGAGGTGCTGCACAAGCCGAAACTGCTGATCGGCGCCCGCATCGTCTTCATCGACGGCACGCCCGACATCCTGGTCTATCCGCGCGACCGCGCGGCCTATGGCCGGCTGTGCCAGCTTCTCACCCGGGGCAAGCGCGGCGACGACATCACGCGGATCGAGAAGGGCGAGTGCCGTCTCACTTTCGTCGATCTCCTCGAGTTTTCGGAAGGCCAGCTCCTGGTCCTGACGCTACCGCATCGTTTCGACCCGGCGCAGGCGCTGGATGTTCTCGCAAAGCTCAAGGGCAGTCGCGCCGAGGGCGTGTGGCTGGCGGCGAGCCTGCTCTATCGCGGCGACGACCGCCGCCGCCTGGCGCGGCTCGACGATCTCGCGGTAAAAGCCAAAGTGCCGCTGCTCGCGACCAACGAGGTGCTCTATCACGATCCCGGCCGCCGGCCGCTTCAGGATGTGCTCACTTGCATCCGGGAGAAGACCACGATCGAGGCGGTCGGGCGAAAGCTCGAGGCCAATGCCGAGCGATTCCTGAAGACGCCGCGCGAAATGGCGCGGTTGTTCCGCGATTTCCCCGAGACGATCGCGGAGACCATACGCTTTGCGGACAGGATCGACTTCTCGCTCGACCAGCTCAAATACCAGTACCCGGACGAGCCGGTGCCGCCGGGCAAGACCGCGCAGGGACATCTGGAGGACCTGACCTGGGCCGGCGTGCAAAAGTATTTCGGTGGCGAGATCGACGACAAGCTGCGCGCCACCTTGAAGAAAGAGCTCGCGCTGATCGCCGAGCTGAAATACGCGCACTACTTCCTCACCGTGCACGACATCGTCCACTACGCGCGCAGCCAGAACATTTTGTGCCAGGGGCGGGGATCGGCGGCCAACTCGGCCGTCTGCTACGTGCTCGGCATCACCTCGGTCGACCCGACCAAGGTCGATCTGTTGTTCGAACGCTTCATCTCCAAGGAGCGGCTGGAGCCGCCCGACATCGACGTCGATTTCGAGCATTCGCGGCGCGAGGAGGTGATGCAATATGTCTATCGCCGCTACGGCCGCCACCGCGCCGCGATCATCGCTACCGTCATCCATTATCGCCCGCGCAGTGCCATCCGCGACGTCGGCAAGGCGCTTGGCCTGACCGAGGACGTCACCGCCGCGCTCGCCGACACCGTCTGGGGCAGCTGGGGCAAAGGCCTCAACGACATGCAGGTCAGGCAGGCCGGGCTCGATCCCAACAATCCCATGATCAACCTTGCGGTCGAGCTTGCGACCGAGCTGATCGAATTCCCGCGCCATCTCTCCCAGCATGTCGGCGGCTACGTGCTCACCCAGGACCGGCTCGACACCTATGTGCCGATCGGCAATGCCGCGATGGACGACCGCACCTTCATCGAATGGGACAAGGACGATGTGGACGCGCTTCATATGATGAAGGTCGACGTGCTGGCACTGGGCATGCTGACCTGCATCAGGAAATGTTTCGATCTGATCGACCAGCACAAGGGCGAGCGTCTTGTGCTGGCGAGTGTCCCGCAGGACGATCCCAGGGTTTACGACATGTTGTGTGCCGGGGAATCGCTCGGCGTGTTCCAGGTCGAGAGCCGTGCGCAGATGAACATGCTGCCGCGTCTGAAGCCGCGGACCTTCTACGATCTCGTCATCGAAGTCGCGATCGTGCGCCCCGGGCCGATCCAGGGCGACATGGTGCATCCTTACTTGAGGCGACGCAACGGGCTCGAGCAGGTGAGCTATCCCTCGCCCTCACCGGAGCATGGCGACAAGGACGAACTCTACAAGGTGCTGCACAAGACGCTCGGTGTCCCGCTGTTCCAGGAGCAGGCGATGCGCATTGCGATCGAGGCCGCACATTTCACCTCCGAGGAAGCCAACGGCCTGCGCCGCTCGATGGCGACCTTCCGCAATGTCGGCACCATCGGCCAATACGAGGAGAAGCTGATCGGCAACATGATCCGGCGTGGCTACGATCCCAATTTCGCCAAAAGCTGCTTTGACCAGATCAAGGGATTTGGCTCCTACGGCTTTCCGGAGAGCCATGCGGCGAGCTTCGCGCAGCTGGTCTACATTTCGTCGTGGCTGAAGCACTACCATCCCGATGCTTTCTGCTGCGGTCTGTTGAACTCCCAGCCGATGGGCTTTTATGCGCCGGCGCAGATCGTCGGCGATGCCCGCAAGAACGGCGTCGAGGTCCGTGACATCGACGTGTCCTACAGCTTTGCGCAGAACACGCTGGAAAATACAGATGGCAAATTCTGCGCCGTACGCCTCGGCTTCCGCCAGATCGACGGTTTTCACTGGCTTGATCCTGATGAGGAGTTCCTGAAAAACGAGCAGGCAAAGCGGCAAAGCAAGGAATATGTCAGCCAGAAAGATTGGGCCGACCTTATCATTGCCGCCCGCAATCGCCGTCCTTTCTCCTCGCTGGAAGACTTCGCGCGCGATACCGGCCTGCCCAAGCGCGCGCTGATCCTGCTGGCGGATGCCGACGCCTTCCGCTCGCTCGGGCTCGACCGCCGCGAGGCGCTGTGGCAGGTGCGGCGGCTGCCCGACGACGTGCCGCTGCCGCTGTTCGAGGCGGCGACCGCGCGCGAGCAGCCGGACGAAGGCGCAAGACCGCTGCCGGCGATGCCGCGCGCCGAGCAGGTGGTCGCGGACTACCAGACCATCCGCCTGTCGCTGAAGGGCCATCCGATGGAATTTTTGCGCGAGATGTTTACGCGTGAGCGCGTGGTCGCCTGCAAGGAGATCAGCCATGAGAACGAGCGGCGTCGCGTCCGCTGCGCCGGCGTGGTCCTGGTGCGGCAGCGGCCGGGCAGCGCCAGCGGCGTCGTGTTCATGACGCTGGAGGACGAAACCGGCATCGCCAACGTCGTGGTGTGGCCCAAGATCATGGAGCAGTACCGCAAGGAGGTGATGGGCGCGCGCCTCATCCTGGTCGAGGGCTACATCCAGAGCAGCCCCGAGAAGGTGACGCATCTCATCGCCCAGCGCATGGTCGACCGCTCGCACGATCTGGTCGGATTGGCCAATGATGCGCTCAGCCGCAAGCATCCGGTGCCGGCAGGAGCCACCGTGGTCGAACCGCTCAACGAAGACCCTCGCGCGCTCGCAGACATGCCGGCGCAAAAAATCCGCCACCCCCGCAACGTCCGCATCCTGCCGCCGTCGCGCGATTTTCATTGAAGACACGGCGCGCAGGATGCCGCCACATCTCATTGCGAGCTCGCGATCACGAGTTTGATGATGCGGATCGCGCGCCACACTCTCAGTCGTCATGCCCGGGCTTGACCTGGGCATCCACGTCTCTCCGAGTGCTCCGGCACCGCGTGGATGGCCGGATCAAGCCCGGCCATGACGGTGGAGGAAGCCGCGCAAATCAGGCTCACTTCAAAAATTCACCCGGTTCGAGATCGCGCCATCCACGACAAGGTTCGATCCCGTCGTGAACCCCGATACCGGGCTTGCCAGAAACACCGCCGCGCTCGCGATCTCCTGCGGCGTTGCCATGCGGCCGGTCGGATTGCGGCTCATCGCATCCTTATAGCGTTCCGGCATGTTTTTCTCGATCATCTCCCAGACGCCGCCCTTGAAATAGACGGTGCCGGGTGAAACGACATTCACGCGGATCTTCTTCTTCGCATATTGCCGCGCCAGTCCTTTGGCCATGTGGATCAGCGCGGCCTTGATCGGACCGTAGGAACTCGCCGTGTCCGCCTGCGCCGCGGAGATCGACGAGATGATCACGAAGGCCGCATCGCCGCTGCTGGCACCGCTTGTCTCGAGAAACGGCCGCGCCGCGTCGAAAGCGTGCACGGCGCCGAGAACGTCGAGCCGGAAATTCTGCTCCCAGGACGCGGGATCGTGTCCTTGCGCCATTGCGCCGGCATTGGAGAACAGCATGTCGATGCCGCCGAGCTCCTTTGCTGCAGCCTCGATCCAGGATTTCAGGGCCGTGCCGTTGGTGACGTCGACCGGGCCGCCGGTGGCGTTGATGCCGCCCGCCTTCAACTCCGCGACAGTGGCCGCAACCTGGTCCGCATTGCGCGCGCAGACCGCGACATTGGCGCCTTCACCGGCTAGCGTCGTCGCGATCGCCCGCCCGATCCCGCGCGTGCCGCCGAGCACGATCGCGTTCTTGCCTTTCAGACCGAGATCCATCTTGGACTCCTTCTTTGTTTCTTGGTCGCAGGAAGTGTAGCTGCTTGAAGGGACACGCAGAAGCCTTCAAATCATCATTGCGAGGAGCTCTTGCGACGAAAGCAATCCAGACTGGATGCCGCAGCAACGATTCTGGATTGGTTCGCTTCGCTCGCAATGACGTGGAAGGAGATGCGCTCGCCTCACTCCGGCGCCGCGCCCACTGGTGGGCCGCCGGGCGGCCGGTGCAGGAAGGTCAGCGATGCGTAGGCGCCGACCCAGGAGCCGAGCGCCGCGAAGGCGACATAGAATGCATTCTCGGTGTAGCTGATCACCGCGTAGGATGAGAGCAGGTACCAGATCGCGCTCCAGGTCGCCGCCGGCACGCGCTTGCGCGCGACCACGGCCGAGGTGAACATCACATAGACCGCGTCGGTGGCCGCCGTCGCGACGAAGACGGCGCCTGCGGTGAGGGGATCGATGGCGGCCATTGCATTCCCTTGTGTGCTGATGGATGGTCGCAAAAACTACAGCATGATCCGTGAAAGTGTGCAGCGGTTTTCCGAAAGATCATGCTCCTGGAAACGGAGAGAAGCGGCCATGCAAAGCCCCGCCGATATTCTTCGCAGTATCTGGACCTCCGTCGGCGGTGATGCGTCCGCCCTGGATCGCGTGCGGCTGACCGGCACCGAGCCACAGATCCCATCCTCGTTTCGTGTCGCCGTCGCCGGCCAGACGACGATAGCCGCCGCCGGCCTTGCCGCCGCCGAAATCTGCCGACTGCGCAGCGGTGAGACTCAGGATGTTCATGTCGACATGCGCCACGCCGTCGCCGAATGCCGCTCCGAGCGCTATCTGCGCGTCGATGACAAGCCGCCACCGCCGGCCTGGGACGCCATCGCCGGCGTCTACCGGACCGGCGACGGCCGCTTCGTCCGCTGCCACACCAATTTCCCGCATCATCGTGACGCCGTCTGCAAGGTGCTTTCCTGCGCGCCCGAACGCGAGAAAGTTCAAGCCGCGTTGATGCAGTGGCGCGGCGAGGATTTCGAAACCGCGGCCTACGCAGCAGGCGGCGTCGTCGCCTTGATGCGCGGCTATGACGAATGGGCGGTGCTGCCGCAGGCGCGTGCACTCGCCGAACTGCCGCTGGTATCGATCGAGAGGATCGGCGAGGCCCGGCCAAAGCCGTGGCCAAGAGGCGATCGTCCGCTCTCGGGTCTTCGCGTCCTCGATCTCTCCCGCGTCATCGCGGGCCCCGTCGCCGGCCGCACGCTCGCTGCGCACGGCGCAGACGTGCTGCTGGTGTCAGGGCCACAGCTGCCCGCGATTCCCTGGCTCACCATCGATACCGGTCGCGGCAAGCTCACCACCTCCATCGAGTTGAAGAATGAGGCCGGGCGTGCGCAGCTGCGCGAGCTATTGAAAGACGCCGACATCTTCTCGCAAGGCTATCGCCCGCGTGCGCTCGCCGCGCTCGGCTTTGCGCCGGAGGACGCAGCGCAAATCAATCCCGGCCTCGTCTATGTCACGCTGTCGGCCTATGGTCACACCGGCCCCTGGGCCGAACGGCGCGGCTTCGACTCTCTGGTGCAGACCGCGACTGGCTTCAATCATGCCGAAGGGCGGGCCGCCGGCATCGATGCGCCCAAGGAATTGCCGGCACAGATCCTCGATCACGCCACCGGCTATCTGATGGCGTTCGGCGCGATGATGGCCAAAGCGCGCCAGGCGCGCGAAGGCGGCAGCTGGCACGTGCGCGTGTCGCTGGCGCAGACCGGACGGTGGCTGTGGAATCTCGGCCGGCTCGACGGCGGGCTGAATACCACGGATCTTACGGGCGAGGCCGTACACGCTGCGTTCATCGAGAGCGTGCCATCTGGCTTCGGCACGTTGAAGGCAGTGCGCCATTCCGCACTGCTATCGAAGACGCCGGCGCGATGGGGCCGTCCGGCAATGCCGCTTGGCAGCCATCCGGCACAGTGGCCGGAGCGAAGCTGACGTGAAGCTGACGTGTCGCAAAATTTTAACGCAAACCGAAAGGTGCGAGGCGTTTTTTAGGTTGTTTGAACTCCCAATTCGGCAGTATTAGCGCGATCGACAAGGCAGGCGTCTGCCGAGATCGCCGCAGACACGACCGGGCTCCATGGCAGTTGAAAATACCAAGCGATTGCAGGTGTTTACAAGACAACGGATGATCGTGTCCGTAGTTTTACTAGCTCTTGCCGGTGCCGGGGCCTACGGCTTCCTCTATGCGGGGCCGAAGGAAAAGAAGCCCTCCGAGATCTCGAGCCAGTCACGCAAGAATGCGCAGACCTTCACGCCGACGCCGTCCGAATGGGCGACGCTGACGATCGAGCCGGTCAAGGCCAAGACCTTCCGCGCCGAATATGTCACCGAGGGCAAGGTCGCCGTTGACGAGGACCGCTCGACACCGGTGTTTTCGCCCTATGCGGGCCGGGTCACCAAGCTGCTGGCCAAGCCCGGCGAGATGCTGAAGCAAGGTCAACCGCTGTTTACGATCGAGGCCGCCGACACGGTGCAGGCCCAGAACGATTTCATCGCGGCGATGACTGCGCAGAACAAGGCGAAGTCGGCGATCGATCTCGCCGACATCCAGTACAAACGCGCCAAGGATCTCTACGAGGGGCACGCCATTCCGCTGAAGGACTACCAGCAGGCGGAAACAACCCAGATCCAGGCGCAGAACGACATGCGCTCCGCGGTGACGGCGCTGGAAGCCGCGCGCAACAAGCTGCGCATCCTCGGCTTCACCGACGAGACCATCAAGACGTTCCAGGAAAAGGGTACGATCAATCGGGAGATCACGATTTACTCGCCGATTTCCGGCACGGTCGTGCAGCGCAAGATCGGCCCCGGCCAATATGTCAGCGCCGGCGCCAGCGATCCGGTCTTCGTGGTCGGCGATCTCTCCACGGTCTGGCTCACCGCCTTCGTGCGGGAGAGCGATGCGGCCGCGGTGTGCATCGGGCAGGACATCAGCGTCAATGTGATGGCCCTGCCGGGCCGTCCGCTCGCTGCCAAGATCAACTACGTTGCCGCCGCGATCGACCCCACCACCCGCCGCCTGCTGGTCCGCGCCACCATCGACAACCAGGACGGGCTGCTGAAGCCGGAGATGTTCGCGAATGTCACGATCTATTCGGCCGGCGACCGCGCCGCGCCGGCGGTGCCGAAGCAGGCGCTGATCTATGAAGCCGACAAGGTTCGCCTCTGGGTCGCGCGCGAGGACAAATCGGTCGAGCTGCGCCAGATCAAGACCGGTCTCATCAACGGCAACCTCGTCGAAGTCACCAGCAATCTGAAGCCTGGCGAGCAGATCGTCACCAAAGGCAGCCTTTTCATCGACCGCGCGGCGTCAGGCAGCTGATCGACGACCCAAAGAAATTGAAGACCTGAATGGATCGTCTCGTCGCCCTTGCCGTCAACCGGCGCTTTCTGATGGTCGGCATGTTCGTCGCCGTGTTGATCGGCGGCCTGATCGCGTTCAACCAGCTCAACATCGAGGCCTATCCCGATCCGACCCCGCCGATGGTCGACATCGTGACGCAAAGCCCGGGCCTGTCGGCGGAGGAGATCGAGCGCTACATCACGATCCCGATCGAGACCCAGGTCGCAGGTCTGAAGAACCTCACCACCATCCGCACCATCTCGCTCTACGGCCTCTCCGACATCAAGCTCCAATTCTCCTTCGCCTATACTTATGACGAAGCGTTGCAGCAGGTGCTGAACCGCCTGGCGCAGCTCGCGCCGCTGCCCGGTAACGTGCAGCCGCAAATCTCGCCGCTCAGCCCGATCGGCGAAATCTTCAGGTATCGTCTCGTCGGCCCGCCGAATTACAGCGTGCTCGACCTCAAGACCATCCAGGACTGGATCCTGCAGCGCCGCTTCCGGGCCGTGCCCGGCGTCATCGACGTCACCGGCTGGGGCGGCAAGAGCAAGACCTATGAGCTCGAGGTCGATTTCAACAAGCTGGTCGCCAACGGCCTGACCCTGCCGCAATTGCTCCAGGCAGTCGGCAATTCCAACGTCAATGTCGGCGGCAACACCGTGGATATCGGCCAGCAATCGGCCGTGGTGCGCGGCGTCGGCCTGATCCGCTCGATCGACGATCTCGCCAATACCATGGTGGCGCAGACAGGCGGCAACCCGGTGCTGGTCAAGGACGTCGCCACCGTCACGGTCGGCCAGAAACCCCGCCTCGGCATCGCCGGCATCGACGAGGCCGACGACATCGTGCAAGGCATCGTCCTGATGCGGCGCGGCGAGCAGAGCTCGCCGACCATCAAGCGCGTCCACCAGCTGGTCCAGCAGATCAACAACTCCAGCATCCTGCCGCCCGGCGTGCGCATCGAGCGCATCTACGACCGTGGGGATCTGATCGAGCTCACCACTCACACCGTGCTGCACAACATGGTGGTCGGCATTTTGCTGATCGTGCTGTTGCAGTGGATATTCCTTGGTGATCTCCGCAGCGCGCTGATCGTCGGCGCCACCATTCCATTCGCACTGTTCTTCGCCGTGATCATCCTGGTGCTCCGCGGAGAATCGGCGAACCTGTTGTCAGTCGGAGCGATCGATTTCGGCCTGATCGTCGATGCCACCGTGATCATGGTGGAGGCGATCTTCCGGCGTCTGACCGAGACGACGCCGGTGTCGGAAACCGAGCAGATGTCGAATGAGACGCTGTTCGGCATGAAGAGCCATGCAATCCTCAGCGCCGCGGCGGACGTTTCGCGCTCAATCTTCTTTGCAGCGGCAATCATCATCGCGGCCTTCCTGCCGCTGTTCACGCTCTCCGGCGTCGAGGGTAACATTTTCGGGCCGATGGCCCGCACCTATGCCTATGCGCTCGCCGGCGGGCTCCTTGCGACGTTCACTGTCACGCCGGCGCTGTCCGCGATCATCCTGCCCGCCCACGTCCAGGAAACCGAGACGAAGGTCATGCTGATCCTGCACCGGCTCTACATGCCGGTGCTGAACTGGGCCGTCGCCAACCGCAACATCGTCCTCGGCGGCGCCGTCGGCCTCGTGGTGATGACGGTGGCACTCGGCCGGCTGCTCGGTCTCGAATTCCTGCCGAAGCTGGAAGAGGGCAATCTCTGGATCCGCGCCACGCTGCCGCCGACCATCTCGCTGCAGGAAGGCAATTCCTATGTCAACGAGATGCGCAAGGTGATCCGCGCGCGGCCCGAGGTCGAGTCCGTTGTGTCGCAGCACGGTCGTCCCGACGACGGCACCGACGCGGCCGGCTTCTTCAACGCCGAGTTCTTCGCGCCGCTCAAGCCCGCGAGCCAATGGCCCGGCACGCACGACAAGGAAGAATTGACCGCGCAACTGCTCAAGCAGCTCGACGATCGCTTCCCCGGTGTCGAGTTCAACTTCTCGCAATACCTCCAGGACAACGTCTCGGAAGCCGTCTCCGGCGTGAAGGGCGAGAACTCGATCAAGCTGTTCGGCAGCGACCTCCAGGCGCTCACCGACACCGCCAACAAGATCAAGTCGGTGCTGGCCACCGTGCAGGGCGTCACCGACCTTGCGGTGTTCACCTCGCTCGGGCAGCCGACCGTCCAGATCGACATCGATCGCGCCAAGGCCGCGCGCTACGGCCTTGCGCCGGGCGACATCAATGCCACCATCAAGGTCGCGATCGGCGGCGACACCGCCGGCGACCTTTATGAGCCTGGAAGTGACCGCCATTTTCCGATCATCGTTCGCCTCGCGCCGGAATACCGCCGGAGTGCCGAGGCGATCCAGAATTTGCGGGTCGGCGCGCCCGGGCCGAACGGCACCGTCACGCAGATCCCGTTGAGCGAGGTCGCCACTATCAACCTCGTCTCGGGAGCGGCTTACATCTATCGCGAGCAGCAGGAGCGCTATCTGCCGATCAAGTTCTCGGTGCGCGAGCGCGACCTCGGCAGCGCGATCCGCGAGGCGCAGCAGAAGATCGCCGATCAGGTGCAACTACCGCCTGGCTCGCACATGGAATGGGTCGGCGAGTACGGCAATCTCCAGGACGCGATCCGGCGACTGTCGATCGTGGTGCCGATCTCGCTGGCGCTGATCGGCATCCTGCTCTGGTTCAACTTCGGTTCGATGGCGGACACGCTGCTCGCGATGAGCGTGATCCCGATGGCGATCTTCGGCGGCGTGCTCGGGCTGTTGATCACCGGCACGGCGTTCAGCGTGTCCGCGGCAATCGGCTTCATCGCGCTGTTCGGCATCGCCGTGATGGACGGCATCATCATCATCTCGCAGTTCAACCAGCTCATCGAGGAGGGAATGGACCGCATGGGCGCGGTCGTGCGCACCGGCGAGCTGCAGCTCCGGCCCGTGCTGATGACCTGCGTTGTCGCAGGCGTCGGCCTGCTGCCGGCGGCACTGTCCGAAGGCATCGGCTCGCAGGTGCAGAAGCCGCTCGCGGTCGTCGTCGTCACCGGCATGATGCTGGCGCCGGTCGTGATCCTGGTGACCTTGCCGGTCCTGATCTCCTTTTTCTCCCGCCGCGCGCGCTGACCGTCAGAACCCGTAGAGCCGCGCCGGATTGTCGACCAGGATCTTCTTGCGCACCTCCGCGTCCGGCGCCCACACCGGGAGCTGGTTGAGCAGGCGGCCGTCGTCGATCTGATAGAGCGGCGCGATGTCGGTGGGCTTGCGTCCCTCGACGCGGCTCGAATCCGGATGCGGCCAGTCGGTGCCCCAGACGATGCGGTCGGCATTCGCCGTGATCAGCGCGCGGGCATAGGGCACCATGTCCTGATAGTCGGGCGCGAGCTTGGACGAACGATAGGCGCCGGAGATCTTCACGTAGGCCTTGCCGGACTTCACCAGTGCGACGAGATCGGAGAAGCCCGGCTGCTCCAGCCCGAGCGAAGCGTCGAGGCCGCCGAAATGGTCGAACACGACGGGCACCGGCGCCGTCTCGACCAGGTCCTTGATCGCCGAGATCATGGTCAGCGTGGTGTAGAGCTGCACGTGCCAGCCGCGCGTCCTCATGCGCTCGACGGCGGCGGTGAAGCGTGGTCGGCCGACATTGGGATCATTGACGCCGCCGGTCGCCAGATTGAGGCGGATGCCGCGGAAGCCGTCCTGATGCATCGTATCGAGCGCGCTCTCCGGCGTCTTGTCGTCGATCACGGCGACGCCGCGCGCGGTCGCGCCGCGCGCCTTCATGCCGAACAGAGTGGACGAATTGTCGGTGCCGTAGACGCTCGGCGTCACGATCACCACGCGCTCGATATGCAGCGCCTTGTGCAGCGCCGCCATTTCTTCCGGCGAAGCCGGCTCCGGCGTGTAGACGCGCCCGGCGAAGAACGGAAACTTTTCGACATCGCCATGAATGTGGGTATGGCAGTCGCAGGCATGCGCCGGCACGTCGAAATTGATCGGCGTCGCAGGCTGCGCCGCGCGGGCGTGGGCTCTGTTGGTCATGGCTACTCCGGCGGCGAGGGAGGCAAGCAGGACGCTGCGTCGATTGAGCATGGTTTCTCTCCCGGTTATTTTTTTGTAGGCGGGTGAGAGGAGACTATCACGTCAGCCGGGCAGCCGCTCCGCTTCGCTGCATAGCTGCTCGACGAGACCAGCAAGCGGACGCGAGCCGTCCACGCGCACGACCGGGCAGGACAGGCCCGCGAGCCAAGCCTCATCTTTTGCGAGACTGCGGCCCTCGCGGTCGCCGGCTTCGTAGCGCGAGGCCCATTCGACGAAAGATTCCGTTTCCTCATGACGCCAGCCGCCCTGCGCGACGGCATCAGCTCCGAAATGCGCGGCCTCGCGGCCACGCAGGCGCTGCAAGCGAAGCTCGCGTGGCGTCGTCACAAAGATGACGAGATCGAAGAGCGGGACGAGCTCGTTGCCCCAGCCGGTGACGGTTCCGCTGAGCACCCAGTCGAGGCGCGGCAAGAACATCTCGCGCATCAGGCGCAGGCGGTCGGCGGCGGGGCGGGTCGTCTGATAGGGCGGCACGGTCGGCAGCCAGAAATAGTCGTCGCTGTCGTGATGCGGCAGCGCCAGCCGGCCGGCGAGCGCGCGACCGATCGTGGTCACGCCGGAGCCCGAGGCTCCCATCAGATGAATGCGGCGGCTTTTCATCGGCATCCACCAGAGAGATTTAGGCTACTGCCCCGACGGCGTGCGCAGGCCGTGCCAGGCGTCGCGGACCTGGTGGTAGTGCACCTCGGGCAGATAGTCCGGCGTATTCAGGTTCAGCGTCTTGACATCGAGATGGCCGATGGCGCTGAGCAGCGTGTAGGAGGCGATCACCCGGTCGCGTTGCGCACCGATCAGGCGGGCCTTGGCCTGGATCAGATCGGCTTGCGAGTTCAAGACGTCGACCGTCGTGCGCTGCCCGCCGGCGGCCTCGCGCTGCACGCCCTGCAGCGCGACGGTCGCCGCCTTCACCTCGGACTCCGAGGCCGAGACCGCGATCTTGGCGCCTTCATTGGCGGCCCAGGCGCTGACCGCCGCCGTGCGCGCCTGATTGCGCACCTGGTCGAGCACCAGCCGGCTCTGCGCCGTCATCTCCTTGGCCTGCCGGGTCTGCGCCGCGGCCTGGCCGCCGTCATAGATCGGCGCGGTGACGTTGGCGATGATCGAGGCCTGGTCCTCGGCGAAGGTGCCGAGGGTCGGGTCGTTGTTGCGGCTCTTGCTGGCGCTGCCCTGGATGGTCGCGCTCGGCAGCAGCGTGCCTTCGGCGATGCGGATGTTGGTGGAGGCGACGTCGACGTCGAAGCTGGCGGCCATCACCGCCGGATGCTGGCGGATCGCCATCGTCATGGCGTCCTCGCGGCTCTTCGGCAGATAGCGGTCGATGGCCTCGGCAGGCTTGAGCTGCGACGGCGCATTGCCGATCACTTGCGTATAGGTGGCCTGGCTGACGGCGAGCGCGACCTCGGCCGCGTTGAGATCGGAGAGGCCGCGGTTGAGACGGGCCTCGGCCTGGGCGGTGTCGGTCGGCGTGACATCGCCGGCATTGAGACGGCGCTGGGTGACGGCGAGTGTCTCGCGCAGGAAGGCGACGTTGGAGCGCTGCGCCTCGACCAGCGACTGGTTGGCGAGCACGTTGGTGTAGGCGGTGACCGCATCGAGCAGCACGCCCTGGCCGACATTGCGCAGCGCCTCCCGGCCCGACTGCACCTGGAGTTCGGCGGCCCGTACGCCATTGGCGGTGCGGAAACCATTGAACAGGGTCTGCGTCACGGTGACGCCGATGATCCAGGGCTTCAGATTGGCGGTCTGGATGGTGTTGTCGGGCAACAGATTGCGCACCGATTGCAGGCCGGCGCTGAGGCTCGCCACGATCTGCGGCCGGTAGCCGGCAAGCGCCTGCGGCACGTTCTCGTCGGTCGCGCGCTGGCGCGCGCGCTCGGCATTGAGCTGCGGATTGGTCTGGTAGGCCTTGGCCAGCGCCTCGGGCAGAGCTTCGGCCCAGGCGGCGGAGGGCAGGGCGCAGGAGAGCGCCAGCGTGGTCCATGTCGCAAACACGGGACCCACGCCCCATCGATGCCGCGTCACCACGCGACCGGCTCTGGCGGTACGCCCAATCATGTAATCCCGCTTAACCCCCGGCTATCCGCCCCCACCGACGATGGCCTCTTAACTGTTTAGCCAGCCGAGGTCCCGCAGGCAAACTGCCGCGGGGAAAACTCCCATGTATTCCGTGCTTGTTGCAGCTCCGTCACAGGATTTCAGCGGGAAGGCGCCAGAGCCTTACACCAGCCTGACCGGTGTGCGCCCTACCGGTTCTTGTTCACCGGTTTGCGCTTCTCGATGAATGCCGCCATGCCCTCGGCACGGTCCTCCAGCGCGAAGGTGGAGTGGAACAGATTGCGCTCGACGCTCATGCCCTCGGCAAGCGTGGTCTCGAAGGCGCGGTTCACCGCTTCCTTGGCCATCGCGGCCGCAGGGCGCGACATCGACGCGATCTTCTCGGCTGCGGCGATCGTTTCGTCCATCAGCTTGTCGGCGGGTACGATGCGGCTGACGAGACCCGAGCGCTCGGCTTCCGCCGCATCCATCATCCGGCCGGTGAGGCAGAGGTCCATTGCCTTGGACTTGCCGATCGCCCGCGTCAGGCGCTGGGTACCGCCGATACCGGGAATGGTGCCGAGCGTGATCTCGGGCTGGCCGAACTTTGCGGTGTCGGCGGCGATGATGAAATCGCACATCATGGCGAGCTCGCAGCCGCCGCCCAGCGCATAGCCGGCAACCGCCGCGATCGTCGGCTTGCGGCAACGCGCGACGCGGTCGCCGCCGATCGCGGCGAAATCCTCGGAGAACATGTCGATGAAGCCCTTGGGCTGCATCTCCTTGATGTCGGCGCCGGCGGCAAAGGCCTTCTCGTTTCCGGTCACGACGATGCAGCCGATGGCATCATCGGCCTCGAGATCGTCCACGGCGGCGGCGATCTCGCGGAAGACGCCGAAAGAGAGCGCGTTGAGCATCTTCGGCCGGTTCAGCTTGATGATGCCGACCGCACCGATGTTTTCGACGATGATGTGTTCGAACGTGCTCATGCTCCACCCACGCTTTTGACTGAGCGGGCAATGTGCCCGCTGGCGCGGTGGGCTTCAAGGGGCTACCGGCCGCCGGAACGCGACGAGACGCGCGTTCCGGACGAGGTCCGCCAGGCCAGGTCTCAGGCCGCCAATCGGCCAGCAATCACGCCATGAACATCCGCGCGGCGGACGCCAGCGTCAGCAGCGTGCCGACGCCGATGAAGATCTTGCCGATCAGGGAGCTCTGGTCCCAGGCCGAGCTCTGCTGGCTGCTTGCCATCACCGGCGCCGGCCTTGGCTGCGCCTCGGTTGCGGCAATCACCGCCTTCTGCGCCGGCGGGTTCTCCTGTTGCAGGGCGCGATCGATGTCGTTGAGCTGATCGGGCGCGACGACCTGACTTTCGGGGGGCGCTGCGTTGGTATTATCGGCTGCTGCCTGGACATTGTCGTTGGCGCGGTTCGTCATCGCGGAGGCGGCAGCGGCAGGCGGCGTATCGGCGGCGAGCTGCGCATTGGCGTTGGCGACGTTGGGCGGCATCTGGCTGGACGCCGGCACCTCACCATCGGCCTTGGTGCCGTTCTTGGCCTCGTCGGCCTTTGCCGCAGCGTCCTTCTTGTCGGCCTTGTCGTCGGATTTTTGCACCGCCTTGCTGCTGCTGGTGCGGCGCGAGTCCTGGCGCCGGTGCTTGGCCGTATCGGCCTGCTTGTCCGCGCTGTCCGCTTTACTGCTCGCGGCCGAATCCGGCGCCGCCTGAGCAACGCCCCCGAACAGCAAGAAAAGCCCGGCCAAGACAATCAGGGCCGCGCGCGCGCTGGTCTTCATCATGTTGACGATCTCCCCAATTCCGCCCGTCCCGGCTGCGAACAGAGACCCCGGGGCGTGACGACAGCGGGGCAAAAAATGGGAATCTTCGAGTTGCACCCGGCAAAAACGGGGCAAAGCGTCCCCTCGCCACCGGCGGCCCGATGCGGGACGCGTCAATCGGTGTTATGAGCCGTCGCCGATGTTTGCTGTCGCATCGGTCGCGAGGTCCGGGTCTCGATCACGAATTCGTGATAAGCCCGGCGTCCCCGTAACAAATTGAAAGAGCGGCCGAATTGCATGGTGAGGGGCGCGGGTGCGCGGACGTGAGGACGAATGGACCGGCCTGATGCGGTCGGCCATGGCAGGCGATGATGCGGCGTATCATCGCCTGTTGAAGGCGGTCACGCCGGTGCTGCGCGCCGCCGCAAGGCGCGGCCTGGCGCGTGCCGGGCAGCCTCCCGACCAGGCCGAGGATATCGTGCAGGAGATTCTGTTGGCGGTGCATCTGAAGCGGCACACCTGGGACAGCGAAGCCCCCTTCGCGCCCTGGCTGTTTGCGATCGGCCGCAACAAACTGATCGACGCGCTCCGCCGGCGCGGCAAGCGCGTCTTCGTCAACATCGACGATTTCGCCGAGACGCTGCCGGGCGAGGCGCCGCAGGAGACGGCTTCGGCGGGCGAAGTTGCCGCGCAGCTGAGCACCTTGCCGCAGCGCCAGCGTGACGTGTTGCAGTCGATCGCGGTCGAGGCCGCCTCGATCAAGGACACTGCAGCGAAGTTCTCGATGAGCGAAGGTGCGGTGCGGGTCGCGCTGCATCGCGGACTCGCCGCGCTGACGGCCAAATTGCGGGACCATTAGTCATGGACACCGATCAACTCATTCGCTCGCTCGCAGCCGACAACGCGCACCGCGCGCCGCGCGTCGGCGCCATGCTGACCTTGGCGCTGCTGGTCGCCGCGCCCTTGTCGATCCTGATTTTTGCGACATTCCTCGGTGTGCGCGCCGACGTGATGAGCGCCATGCGCAATCCGTTCTTCGATATGAAGTTCGCGGTGACGCTGTCGCTCGCAATCCCCGCCATCATCGTTAGCCTGCATTTGTCGCGGCCAGAAGCCCTGCTGCGCGGCTGGGGCTGGCTGCTGCTGCTCCCTGTCGGCCTGCTTGCGGTGGCGATCGGCAGCGAGGCGATGATGGCACCAGCTATGCCGATGACGATGCGCCTGATGGGCAAGAACTCCCGGGTGTGCCTGGTCGCGATCCCTGCGATGTCATTGCCGCTGCTTGCGGGGGCGCTGTTCGGCCTGCGCCACGGCGCGCCGTCGCGGCCTGCACTGGCCGGTGCATTCGCCGGTCTGGTCTCGGCCGGGCTCGCCGCGACCCTCTATGCCTCGCACTGCACCGACGACTCGCCCCTGTTCGTCGCGACCTGGTACACGCTCGCGACGGTGGTCATGACCGTGATCGGTGCGGCGGTTGGTGCGAGGGTGTTGAGATACTAGGGCATGATCCGGAAAGATGTGCAGCGGTTTTCCGAAAAGATCATGCTTAAACAAGAACCTAAAACGCGATGACGATTCATCCTGATCTCGTCGCGCTTTAGTTCAGGCCACCGGCGTCGCGCTTTGCATGCGGTGGAAGCGCAGCACCTGCTGCGCCGTCGATGAGCGCAAGGCCTCGTAGGTGTCGCGTAGTGCCAGCATGTCGGTCTGCGGCCCGCCGGAGAGCTTCTCGCGCATGGCGATGATGGCGCGCACGCTCGACCATTGCATGCCCGCGACCTTGGCGAGGATCATCACGCCCTCGGTGCGGCTTTCGATCATCACAGTCTCGGCGGTCTCGACCGCGACGCCGGCGAGCGCGGCGAGCCCGGCATTGGTCTCGTCGAACTTGCCCTGTTCGGCGAAGGTCGTGACCTGGAATTCGTTGAGGCGGCCGTCCTCGTGCAGCGACTTCACCAGTGCGCGCGCCATCTCGGTCTGCCTGGTCATGGTGGCGGCGCGGACCCGTTGGGCCGCTTGCTGGACTGCGCTCGACACTTCGTCTGCGAGCTCGGGATGCGCGGCCGCGAGCTTCCTGCGCACGCTCGATGACGCCTTGGCGACCAGCCTCAGATAGTGATGACGCGGCAGGTCGGGCCGCAAGCCGATGCAGCTGGCGAGGTCGTCGTCGCGTTCGGCGCGCGTGACGAGGTCGTCGAGACTTCCCTCGGAGAACCGCGCGCCCGGATTGCTGACGGTTGACTGCACCACGTCCTCGTTGCCACGCGTCACCAGCACGTCGGTCAGCGCTTCCGACAGCATCCGCCGCAGCGAGATCGCCTTGAGATGCGCTTGGCTCCTGGTGCGCGCGATCTCGATCAGGGTCGCCTCGTCCAACCGTTCCGACTTCGACAGCACCGGGCCGGAGACCTCGATGATCTCGTCGAGCGCGAGCGTGCGGATGATCTGCGGTGGCGCGGACGCGATCGGTGCGAGGCGCTCGGCGAGCAGTGCCCTGGCCGAAATCTCGATCTGCTCGATCAGGCACTGGAACACGTCGTCGAACACCCGGATGTGGTCGTCGGAATAATCGACTGCATTGCCCACGAAGAGATCGGTGACACGGCGCAGCGTCTCGACCCGGCGCGCAACTGTGCCGTGCGAGAGGGCCGCCTGCAGTTCCTCGATCAGGTTCTCGGATGGTGTTGCCGATTTCGATCTCATTGCCCTGTCCTGGAGCGTTCGATCCGGCGGCGTCTTCTCACGCGCCGGAGGAAATGAATTGGTCAGCCCGTTGCAACGCGATTGCGCCCTTGCGCCTTGGCGGAATAGAGCGCGCGGTCGGCGCGCGCTAGAAACGTATCGGCAGTATCGTTGTCGTGCAGCGTCACGACGCCCGCGGAAATGGTCACGTGCATGCCCGGGGAAAACGCGCTCCAGTCGAGATCGGCAACGATTTGGCGCAAGCGCTCGAGCATGTGAGGTGCGGCTTCGCCGGACGTGCCCGGCAGCAGCAGCAGGAATTCCTCGCCGCCATAGCGGCCGAAACTGTCGGCCGGCCGGATGTTGGCGAAAATGCTGATCGCGAAGGTGCGAAGCACCTCATCGCCAATGGGATGGCCGTGGACCTGGCCGATATACATCTGGCGGCGCTGCCGGGCCCGGCGCGCCTGGACTTCGGGGGCCGTCGTCCCAGGTGCGAGGACAAGATCCGCGACCTCTGCGGCATTCCTCTCTGGAAAGGACGTCGCGGCCGTGCTCATGGTCCCGCCAATGATGGGTGTCAGCGCAAAATCTACGTGGCAAGCCTTTAGGTTTGGTATCCTTCTGGACCCGAATCCGAACCGTGCAGCACGGAAAAGGTGATCAGCCACCGCGAGAATTTTTACCGGGGATCATGCATCTTTCGCGATGCGGTCGAGCCAAAGCAGGGCTTGGCGCGACAAACGTGGTGCAGGGCTGCTATGGAACCGGAATTAGCCCGCCCCGCCTGTGCCGGGCGGCATTCCGCAGGGAAGCATCTTAGTATTATGATACCTATCTGGATCGATGCCGCTGACTTCGGCGGGTGGGGTAAGAAAAATGCGCAGATGTGGGGTAGCTCACATCAGCCCCAGTATGACTGCGGTAACCTCAACAATTTTGCGCCTCCCGTCGAACCGTCCACCGCATCGACCCGACCAACTTTGCGAGACGGCCATTGAGCGTGACACAGGCGGCTTCGGACGAGATCCTGATCGCCAGGATCGCTCAAGGTGACCGGCTCGCCATGCAGGTGCTGTACGGGCGGCACCATGTCAGGGTTTACAGGTTCGGACTGAGGCTCGTGCGGGACGAGCAGGCTGCGGAAGACCTCATCAGCGAGGTGTTTCTCGACGTCTGGCGTCAAGCCGGCAAGTTCGAGGGCCGATCCGCCGTTTCCACCTGGCTGCTGGCAATCACCCGATTCAAGGCCCTGTCTGCGCTGCGGCGCAGGAAGGATTTCGAGCTGGACGAAGAAGCTGCCAACGCGATCGAGGATTCGTCCGACGATCCGGAAACGGTGGTGCAGAAGAAGGATACCAGTGAGGCGTTGCGGGAGTGTCTGACGGGTCTCTCGCCGGAACATCGGGAGATCGTCGATCTCGTCTACTACCACGAGAAATCCGTGGAAGAGGTGGCCGAAATCGTCGGGATACCGGAGAACACTGTGAAGACGCGCTTGTTCTATGCGCGCAAGAAACTGGCCGAACTGCTGAAGGCAGCCGGCGTTGAGCGAGGCTGGCCATGATGGCTTTGAGCAAGAAGATGCTGGAGCAAGAGCCCAGTGAAATTGAACTGCTGCTGCCCTGGCACGCTGCCGGCACGCTGAACGCGCGCGATGCGCGCCGTGTCGAGGAAGCGCTGGCGCGCGATCCCGAGCTTGCCAAGCAATATGCCGCGATCCGCGGCGAGTACGAAGAGACGATCCATCTGAACGAGAGCCTAGGGGCGCCGTCGGCGCGCGCGATGCAGAAGCTGTTCGCAGCGATCGACGCCGAGCCGGCGCGGACGACCGGCTCGCTGCCGCTGTCGGCGCGCATCTCGGCCTTCTTCGCGAGCCTGTCGCCGCGCACGCTGGCGTGGTCGGCAAGCCTCGGCGCCGTCGCGCTCGTGCTGCAGGCCGGAATCATCGGGGCCGTGCTGATGAAGAACCAGCCGGCGACCTTCCAGACGGCTTCGCTCTCGACCAGCGCGCCGATCACACGCGAGCTCGGTAGCACGGCCGCGCCGGCGCGTGCGCTGGTGCGCTTCACGCCCGAGGCGCGCGTCGCCGACATCACCGCGCTGCTCGACAGCTACCAGGCTTCGATCATCGGCGACGCCAAAGGTGGCATGTTCCGCCTGCAATTCGACAGGGCGATGAGCCAGGACGAGCTCGCCTCGTTGCTCGGCAGGATGCAGCGCGAGAAGTTCGTCAACCTCGCCGTCGCGGCGCCCTAGGCGCGCCGTCGAGCCGATGACGCGCAAATCCGAGAGCAGGGTGCGTGCCGGGGCCTGCGCTTCATCGATCGGGGCCGCGCTTCTGATCGCCAACTGTCTTGGTGTCGAGGTTGCGCAGGCGCAGGCGATCATGCGCACGCCTACGATCAGCGTTCCCTCGCGCGCGCCGACCATCACTCCGAGCATCGCCCCGCGGGTCAGCCCGAACATCGCGGTGAGCGTCGACCGCGGCCCGCGGACGATGGCGACCATTCCGCATACCACGACGTCGCGCATCCGGCCGACGACGCCGGTGCTGCCCTACGCGCGTTACTCGCCCAACCTCTACCCGGCCTGCACCGCGCCCTACCGCGACGCCGACGGCGAATGTCTGGCGCAGGCGAATGCAGGCGGCGAGGGCACCGGGAAATCCGGCAAGAAGAGCGCCGGCAAGGGGCGCGGCAACGACACCCCGGTCGCGCTGACCTCGCGCAGCTTCGCAGGCGAATTCGTCGCCGAGATCGACGGCGTGCTGTCGGCGGCCGAGGCCGACGAGCTGGCGCGTCGCCACGGCCTGACCCGCCTCGCTTCCGAGAATTTTCCACTGATCGGAGCGACGTTCGGCCTGTTCCGCATCACCGACGGCCGTCCCTACGAAACCGTACGGCGCGAATTCGCGGCCGACGGTAGCGTGCGCTCGCTGCAGCCGAACTTCCGCTACGTGCTGCAGGACCAGAAATCGTCGACCACGACCGAGGGCGATCCTGCGCAATATGCGCTGACAAAGCTCCGCCTGCCGCAGGCGCATACGCTGGCACGCGGAGCCAACGTCACGATTGCGGTGATCGATTCCGGCATCGATGCCAAGCATCCCGAACTCGCCAATTCCGTCGCCGACAATTTCGATGCACTCGGCAGTGCCGAAGGGCCGCACGTCCATGGCACCGGCATCGCCGGTGCCATCGTCGCGCATGCCCGGCTGATGGGCAGCGCGCCCGAGGCCCGCATCATCGCCATCCGCGCCTTCGGGGGCGCCAACGGCGGCGCCGAGAGCTCGTCCTACATCATCCTGCGCTCGCTGAATTACGCCGCCGAGCACGGCGCACAGATCGTCAATATGAGCTTTGCCGGTCCGAAGGACGCGGTGATCGAGCGCGCCATCGCGGCGACCGCCGCGCGCGGCCTCGTGTTGATTGCCGCCGCCGGCAATGCCGGCGCGAAATCACCGCCGCTCTATCCCGCAGCCAATCCCAACGTGATCGCGGTCAGTGCGACGGATCAGCAGGACAGGCTCTTCTCCGCCTCCAACCGCGGCAACTACATTGCGCTCGCAGCCCCCGGCGTCGATATCTTCCTGCCAGCGCCCGACGGCAAATACCAGATGACGTCGGGGACCTCGTTCTCGGCCGCTTATGTCTCCGGCGTCGCGGCGCTGCTGCTCGCGCGCAACTACGCTCTGAAGCCGGAAGCGCTGCGCATGACGCTGGCAAAGACTGCGCGCGATCTCGGCTCACCCGGACGTGACGACCTTTTCGGCGACGGTCAGGCCGACGCATTTGCGGCGGTCACGGCCGTTCCCGCCGACAGCGCGACGCCGGTCGCGGCTGCCTCAGATACAACAAAACGTGAAGACGTGGGGAAGCGTCGCGACGAGCCCGGCAGCCGCGCGATCGAGCAACCCTCGCTGTCCGGCGCGGACGATAAATCCGCGGTTTCTCAGGCAGATAGGCCGGCGACGCGGTAGCGGCCGCGTCAATGATGCGGCAGAGGCCGAAGGTCAAAAAAGCAGACCCTGCATTGAACGTTCAGCCGGCTGCCACGACCAACTGATGTGGGAGCGGTCATCCCTCCCCATCAGTCATATCAGGCGCGAGCGCCCATCCACCCCAAGCGCCCATATGGCTCGACCCGTCCGGTTGTCCCCCCGGACGGGTCTTTTCTTTTCGGGCGTCCGATTTTTTGAAGCTTCGCATTCGTTCAGCTTGCGGTTGAAAGTCGCCAGCGCGTTGGGTTGCCGTCACTCGCGCAACGCGCCGCAAGTCCATTATGCTTGTGCGAAGCTTGACTCGAAAACACAGCAAATCTCCGCACGACTACGGTGATTGATGACGAATGCCGTGTCGTTGCTGGACAAGTCAAAACTTTTCCACAAAATATTCATGTCGCGTCTAAATTGATTCGTGTGCGTTTGCGTCCCCGCGTCCGTATTTTCTCCTGACGGGCTGGTTCATGACACATCGCCAAGGGTTTGTTCGCGACGCGGCTAGCAGCCGCCAAGTCGCGGCGCGCTGGTGCGCTCTCGCCGAGCAGCGCCTGCAACATCTCTCTGAAATGTTCGAGACCGGCCGCTGGCGCCGCTATCACTCCGAGATCGCGTTCCTCGAAAACATCCAGGAGGCCAAGCGTGCCGTCCAGACATGGCGCGCGCTTGCAACCGGCGGGGATGTCGCCGAGGCGGCTGCGAGCGTGACGCCCGCATTCGGTTGGTCGCCGGCGACGATGCCGCGCGTGTTTCCGCGCGAGCAGCAGCCGCAGACCGTGCAGCCAAAGGCCGTTCACATCGCTCCCGAGACCGCCATGCCGGTGAGGCTCGATCCGAAACCGGATGTGCTCGCGGAGATCACCGAAGCCCCGATCGCGCCGCTTGCTCCGATCGCACCGCGTGCCGCGCCCGCAGCAACGGCACCGCTCACCTTGCCTGCTGCCACGGCGCCGAGCGCGGCGCTGGCGGCGCTCCTGCCGCAGTTCTCCCCGCCCGCCACTGAGATCGTCGCAGCCCCCGAGCGCGTCGTCGAATTCACCTTCAGCCTCGATGGCCTGGAAGCGAAGTACCCGCTGCTGCGGAACGCGTTCTGACGCTCCGGAGCGTGGGCAGAGGGGAGCAACGCCATTTCTCGCTCCGTCATCCTTGAGGTGCGAGCACAGCGGCGCAACGCGCCGTTTTGAGAGCCTCGAAGGATGCACGGCCCGTCTTTCCGGCCGCGCGCCTACCGCCGCACCGCATTGCCGCCGACCACCACCTGCGCGAAACGCTGCGCTCCTTCGGCCGACAGATCGGAGGTCACCGCACGCGCGTGGTCGAGCCCGACCACGGCGCCGCGTGGCGTTTCCGAGATCATGTTGTTGTTGACGAGCGCGGTGCCGGCGCCCGGCATCACGGAGACGCCGACGCCGGCCAGCGCCTTGCGGATCACATTCCCCGTGATTGCTACATCGCGCAGATATTTGCCCCAGCCGGCGACGATGCCGTAGGACGGCGCGTTCTCGATCACGTTGCCGGTGACCGAGGTATCAGCCTCGATGTAGATGCCGACGCCGGCATCGTCGTCCGGCGCGGTGCCGAGCGGCCGCTTCGGCATCAGATTGCGGATGATGTTGCCTTGGACCACCGCGATGCGGCCGCCTTCGTTGAAATTGCAGACGGAGACGCCGACGGCGGCGCCGTCGACAATGTTGTTGGCGATCACCGCGGCCTCGAACGCGAATTCGGAATAGAGCGCGACCTCGCGCACGTCGCTGACGCTGTTGCCGCTGATGTGGATGTTCGAGGCCGAGTTGCCGCGCACCGCCGAGTAATCGCAGTTCCTGATGCGGTTGCCGCGCACGATCACGTTACCGGCGCGGAAAGCGTTGATGGCATTGCCGTACTGGCCCGAGCCGCCGGGCCCAGCCTTGATGTCCTCGATGCGGTTGTCGGCGACCAACGTGCCGTCATCGCCGATCGCGGTGCGCAGGATCTCGATGCCGTTGTCGTTGGTGCCGCGAATAGTGTTGCGGCAGACGCTGAGGCCCCGGGCATCGAACGAGACCACCGCCGTCACCGCGATGTCGGTGAAGATGTTGCCGGAGATGTCGCCCGCGACCTGCTCGAGCCAGATGCCGCTGCCGCCGGAGTTCGTGATCTCGCAATCGGTGATGCGGACATCGCGGCCGCCGAGGACGTGAACCAATCCGCGACGCGTCGGCAGTGGGATATTGCCGCCGTCGAAGGTGAGGCCGGTGAGACCGATCGCATCGGCGCCGTCGCTCTGGATCGCCGAGGCGCCGCCGGTGAACACGAGCTTGGTCGCGCCGCGCACGCCGATCAGTTGCGCGCCGTTCGGGAGCCGCAACAGACCGGTCCGGTAGGTGCCGGGCGGCAAGGCAAGCGGCGTTTGCGCCCGCGCGGCCTCGTCGATGGCGCGCTGCAGCGCGCGCGTCTGATCCTCGCTGCTGCCGGGTCGCACACCATATTGCGTGGCATCGCGGCCGAGCAGCGACGTCAGCGGCGCCGCGTGCGCGGCGTCAACAGGCATGGCCAGCGCACCGGCAATGCCCGCGGTTGAGGCTCCGATGAGGTGACGGCGATTGAGCATGACGCGTCCTCCGGCGGACGCGGGAGGTGTCCGCGCGGGATTGGGTAGCGCAGCGTGGCCGGGGCCGTGAGGATTGTTCGTGGTAGGGTTAAATGTTTACGCAATCGGGCTGCGTGTTTTCCTTGCCAGCCGCACCATCTCCATCAGCATGGCTTCCCCCGCATCCACCAGCTCCTCCAGCGTGATCCGCGGCGAGCCCTTGCGCCGGGTTGCGCCGCTGCGCGCAAGCAGGGGGATATGGATGAACGCCGCGAGCCGTGGCCCACCCGCCCTGACGTTCTCGATCGCGCGCCAGCTCAGGTAGTTGCAGAGATAGGCGCCGGCATCGCGCGAGGCGCGCGCGTCGATGCCGGTGCGGCGCGCCGCGCGCAGCAGCCTTGCGGTGTGCGGGCCGAACATCATCGCGTCCGCATGGCCGGCGATGCCGCGCTTGCTGGAGCGGGTGTTGGCAGCATCGGGCCAGAGCATGGTGACGGCGTTGCGCGCGCGGGTCTCGATGCGCAGGTAAGGCGTGCGGGCCGCGAGGCCGAACATCAGCAGCGCGTCGGGCTTTCGCGCCGCGAGCACCTCGGGTAGTTGCCGGTCGACCGCGGCATAGGTCACCGGGAAAATGTGGCTCGCGATTGTGACATCGTCGAGAGCCGGGCGGCGCAGTTGCGTCAGCCGCGCCACCAGCGGCTGGGTCGGGTTATAGGGCGCGCCGGGAAACGGACCAAACCCAGTGAGGAGGATGCGGAGCTTGTCGCTCATTGCAGCAACTCCAGGATCTGCTCGGCGGCAAGCGCCGGCGTGAGATGACCGTCGGCGACTTCGGTCTCGATCTTCCGGACTTTCGTGCGCACCGATGCGTCGCTGCGCAGCCGCGCCAGCATGCGCTGCTCCAGCATCGACCACATCCATTTCACCTGCTGCTCGCGCCGCCGTGCGGCGAAATCGCCGGAGGCGTTCATCGCCTTGCGGTGATCCAAAACCTTCTGCCAGATCTTTGCGATGCCATCGCCTGTGAGCGCCGAATAGGTCTCGACCGGCGGATGCCAATGCTCGGATCGCGGTGCCAAGATATGCAGCGCGCCGCGATAGTCGGCAGCGGTGGTCTTGGCGCGCTTGAGATTGTCGCCGTCGGCCTTGTTGATCGCGATCATGTCGGCGAGCTCGACCAGGCCCTTCTTGATGCCTTGTAGTTCGTCGCCGCCGCCCGGCAGCATCAAGGCAAGGAAGAAATCGGTCATGTCGCAGACGGCGGTCTCGGACTGGCCGATGCCGACTGTCTCGACCAGCACGACGCCGAATCCGGCGGCCTCGCACAGCAGCATCGCCTCGCGCGTCTTCGCGGCGACGCCGCCGAGCGTGCCCGAGGAGGGCGAGGGCCGGATGAAGGCATCGTCCGATGCCGCGAGCCGCGCCATCCGCGTCTTGTCGCCAAGGATCGAGCCGCCGCTGCGCGCCGAGGACGGATCGACCGCGAGCACCGCGACCTTGTGGCCCTGCTCGATCAGATAGGTTCCGAGCGCATCGATCGTCGTGGATTTGCCGACGCCGGGCGAACCGGTGATGCCGACGCGAAACGCCTTGCCGGTGTCCGGCAGCAGCATCTGCACCAGCTCCCGCGCCAGCGTCTGATGATCGGCGCGCCGGCTCTCGACCAGCGTGATGGCCCGGGCGACGGCCGCGCGACTGCCGGCGCGCAAGTCGCGGGCAAGGGATTTGATATCCAGCGAGGCCTTCTTCTCAGTCATGCCCTGCTTTACAACGCCGGGGAGAGACAGGCGAGGGCCGCCCGCCCGATATCACCGGGATGTCGCCACGACCGTCTGCGGCTGCTTCAGCTTGCGCCATACCCACACCATCACCGGCCAGAGCAGGGCGCCAATCGCCATCGCGGCGAGGATGGCCGCCACCGGCCGCTCGAAGAACGGCAGGATGCTGCCGTCGGACTTGATCAGCGAGGTGACGAAGGCCTGTTCCACCATGGTGCCCATGACGATGCCGAGCACCATCGCGGCGACGGGATAGCCGTTCGCCTCCATCACATAGCCGATCACGCCGAACGCGGCGACGGTGACGACGCCGAACATGTTGTTGCCGATCGCGAACGAGCCGACCGCGCAGCACAGCATGATGATGGGCATCACGGTCGAACGTGGTGCCAGCAGAATGTAAGCGGCGACCCGGATCATGGCGATGCCGAGCGGGATCATCAGGATGTTCGCGATGATGAACATCAGATAGATCGCATACATGCTCGACGCCTTCTCGGTGAACAGCGTCGGGCCGGGATTGAGCCCCTTCATGTAGAGTACGCCGATCGCGATCGCGGCGATGGTGTCGCCGGGGATGCCGAACAGCAGCGACGGCACCCAGCCCGAGGCGATGCTGGCATTGTTGCTGGCGCCGGCTTCGACCAGGCCCTCGACATGTCCGGTGCCGAACTTTTCCGGCTCCTTGGAGAAGCGCTTGGACATCGCGTAGGACACCCAGGCGGCCATGTCGGCGCCGGCGCCGGGAAGCACGCCGATGATGATGCCGACGATGTTCCCGCGCGTCATCTGCCAGTGATACAACTTCGTCAGCTTCCACTGGCCGGCCATGATGCTTCCGAACTTGCGCCGCGGCAGCGGCGGCGGTTCCGGCGTCAGCATCGCCCGCATCACCTGCGCCACCGCGAACACGCCGACGAGGGCCGGGATCGGCTCGATGCCGCCGAACAGGTCGGTGATGCCGAAGGTGAAGCGCGGCACGCCGCCGGGGTTCTCGATGCCGATGCAGGAGACGAGCAGGCCGATGAACATGCCCGCGATCGCCTTCACCGGCGAGGAACGCGCCACCAGAGTGGCGCACATCAGGCCGAGCAGCGCCAGCCAGAAATATTCGAAGGTCGAGAACGACAGTGCGATCTCGGCGAGCGGCGGTGCCAGGATCATCAGCGACAGCACGCCGGCGATGCCGCCCACCGCGGAGAACCAAACGCCGGCACCGAGCGCAAGCTCGGCCTGGCCCTTGCGCGTCATGGCGTAGGCTTCGTCCGCGTAGGCGGCGGACGCGGGCGTGCCGGGAATGCGCAGCAGCGCGCCGGGAATATCGCCGGAGAAGATCGCCATCGAGGACGCCGCCACGATGGTCGCGATCGCCGCGATCGGCGAGAGATAGAAGGTCACGGGGACGAGCAGGGCGGTCGCCATCGTCGCCGACAGGCCCGGCAGCGAGCCGATCACGAGGCCGTACACGGAGGCTGCGAACATCGCGATGATGACCTCCCAGGTGGAGATCAGCGCGAAGGCGTCAAGCAGGGTTTTCAGCATGGGATTACCAGGGCGTCGGCAACAGGCCGGCGGGCAGCGGCACGCGCAAGAGCTTGCCGAAGATGAGGTGGATGGCGAAGGGCGAGAGCGCCGCGAGCGGCAGCGCCAGCTTCCATTTCGCCCCGAGCGCGGTCGAGGTGACGTAGACCATGATCGCCGCGGTGATGATGAAGCCGAGCCGGTCGGCGGCCAAGACGTAGAACAGCAGCAGTGCCGGCGGCAGCAAGGCGCGCAGGCCGTAGAGCTTGCCTTGGAGTTTTCCTTGCGGCGGCGGGGCGGCTGCCTGGCCGTCCTCGAGCGGGACGAGCTCTTCCTCCTCCTCGAAGGAATGACCGACGCCGAACACGATCGCGAGCCCGCAGAGTGCGAGGCCCATGCCAATCAGCAGCGGAAACACGTTGGGGCCGACCGGCTGGCCCGGCACCGGCGGCAGGATCCAGCCACCGTAGGCAGCTGCAGCGCCGAGTACGACGAGAAACGATCCCGTGACGGAGTCGGGAAGACGCATGGGAGGGGTCCTATGGGAGGTGCGCTCCCTCTCCCCGCTTGCGGGGAGAGGCGATCAGAGCGTCGCAGGTGCGGATCACGCCTTGCTCAATCCGGCCGCCTTCATCGCTTCGCCCATCTGGGCGTCGCCCTTGTCCATGAAGCCGGCGAAGTGAGCGGCATCGCCCCACACGGTGCCGAAGCCGCGATTGCTCATGAAGTCCTTGAACTCGGCGGAGTCGTAGACCTTCTTCAGTGCCGCGGTGAGCTTGGTTGCGATCTCCGGCGGCAGGTTCTTGGGCGCGCCGATGCCGCGCCAGGCGCCGGTCGCGTAGTCGATGCCCATCGCCTCCTTCAGCGTCGGCACATCCTTGAAGATCGGGTTGCGCGCAGGCGCCATGATGGCGAGGCTCTTGGCCTTGCCCGCCTCGATGATGGCGCGCGCTTCCGGCACCGAGCAGGTGGTGAGGTCGAGGCCGCCGGCGGCGAGATCCTGCATCGCGGGCGCCGCGCCGTTCGACGGCACCCAGGCGACCTGGTTGGCGGGCAGGCCCATGGCCTGCATCCAGCCGACCAATGCGAGATGCCAAATGCCGCCCTGGCCAGTGCCGGAAGCCTTGAACTTGCCAGGAGGCGCCGCCTTGATCGCATCGGCGAGCTCCTTGACCGTCTTGTAGGGCGAGGAGGAGGAGACCTGGATGCCGGGGGGATCCTCGTTCATCAGCGCCAGGGGGGTGTAGCTCCTTGGCGTCAGGTCGGTCAGGCCCTGCCAGTGCATCATCGAGATTTCGACCGTGAGCATGCCGATGGTGTAACCGTCGGGCTGCGCGGTCGCGATCGCGCTATGGCCGACGACGCCGGAGCCGCCGGTGCGGTTGACCACGTTGAAGGGCTGGCCGAGGTCCTTCTCCAGCAGCGCCGCGACGATGCGCGCGGTGGCATCGGTGCCGCCGCCCGCGCCCCAGGGCACGATCACGGTGACCGGACGCGCCGGATAGGCTTGTGCAAGGGCCGGCCTGAAGCCGAATGCGGCGGATGCTGCAACTGCAGCGGTCGAGGCCGCAAACGCGCGGCGCGAAATCTTGGACATGAATGCCTCCCAGCGGCGCCCGTGACGTCGGGCGCTCTTCTCAACAGCGGCATTCTAGTCGGCTTTGCGGCGGGGCCGCAAGGTAGCGCTACCAACGCGTTGTGAGCAACGCGCGCCGGCTCAAGGCTGATTACTGCCCTTCGTCCCCGTCGGTCTTCGGCCGCTGGCCGCCGAAAATTCGCAGACCTTCCGGCGAGAGATGGGGCTTCAAGGCTTCCCACGGAACGAAGGCGCCGTATGCGCCCTCGACATAGGGGCCGACGGCATAGGGTGGATAGTAGAACTTGAGGCCGGCGCTCTTTCCGATCTCGGTTGACGGCGCGAGGGTCACTGCGCCGATCTTCAAGAGGCTTGGCTTGATATTCTTGACCCAATCGTCGCCGTCCACGTCGGGCACATCACGCTTCTTCTTCTCGATCCTGAGCGAGGCGATCACGGCCTTCGTCATCGCCTTCATGGTTGGGCCGTTGTCGGCGGTTTCGTTGAAGAATGGGCGGATCGAGATGCGCTTGTTCTCGGTTCTGTCCCACAAGATCGTGTTGGTGTCGGAATTGGGATGCGCGCCGAGAGTGTCCGTATATTCGGACCTGACGATGCTGACATAGCGGCCCCCGACCACCGAATCGACGGTGTAGTTGCGCTCGAATTCCCAGGCGCGATCCCTGAAGAGCTCCGGGTCGGTCTTGCGCGTGGCCGCCGCTTCCGCCGCGCTCTTGTCGAGCCACTTTCTCCCCTCAGCGAGGCAATCGGCCGCGAGGGCAGGATCGGCCCTGATCGTGTCGTCGAGCAGGACGCGCGCCGCGATGTTCTTGGTCTTGAGGACGGCATCGAGCTTGGGATCGGCGGCGAGGGCGGAAAACACGCACGTTGCGCCAAGCGCCAGGGCGACGCTCAAACCGGTCATGAACTTCAAGGATGGTGCTCCTCGCGTGAGCGTCAGAATATTTCCAGAATGTCGTCTGCGCTGTGTGGCGCAAAGCGGGGCGACATCGAGCGGCGAACGGTTGCCTGCGCCCGCAAACCGGTCGCGTCCTCGATGATGTGTTCGACATCGATCAGGTTTAGTAGCGAGAAAGTGGTCTCAGGTTCGACCTCGACCAGAATGTCGATATCGCTGGCGGCGCGGTAGTCTTCGCCTGCCCGCGAGCCGAGAATGGCAAGCTTCGAGACGCCCTTGCCTTTGATGGCGTCGGCGTTCTTGCGTATCGCCGCGATGATTTCGTCGCGTGTCATGGACACAATCTGGCCGGCTACACGGCCAGTCCATCATCTACTCCGCTGCCTCGCTATGGCCGAGCCGGGCATTCAGCTTGCGGATCAGCTCCTCGGCCGCATCCGCGATCACCGTGCCGGGTGGGAAGATGGCCTCGGCGCCGGCCGCGTAGAGCGCATCGTAATCCTGCGGCGGCACTACCCCGCCGACGATGATCATGATGTCGTCGCGGCCCTGCTTCTTCAGCGCGGCTTTCAATTCCGGCACCGCGGTAAGGTGGGCGGCGGCGAGCGATGAGACTCCGAGAATGTGGACGTCGTTCTCGACGGCCTGCCGTGCGGCTTCGTCAGCGGTGGCAAACAACGGCCCGATGTCGACGTCGAAGCCGATATCGGCAAATGCCGACGCGATCACCTTCTGGCCGCGATCGTGGCCGTCCTGGCCGATCTTGGCGACCAGGATGCGCGGGCGGCGGCCTTCCGCCTCCTCGAACGCGTCGATCAGCGCCTGAACCTTCTCGACCCGATTGCCCATGCTGGACGCCTCCCGTTTGTAGACGCCGGTGATGGACTTGATCTCGGCGCGGTGGCGGCCGAACACCTTTTCCATCGCGTCCGAAATTTCGCCGACGGTCGCCTTGGCGCGTGCCGCGTCGATCGCGAGCGCGAGCAGATTGCCATTGCCTTCACCGGCCGAGCGCGTCAGCGCGGCGAGCGCGGCATCGACGTCCTTCTGGTTGCGTTCGGCTTTCAGCCGCTGGAGCTTGTCGATCTGAAGCCGGCGGACATTGGTGTTGTCGACCTTCAGGATCTCGATTTTGTCCTCGTCGGTCGGCCTGTACTTGTTGACGCCGATCACCGCCTGCTTGCCGGCATCGATGCGGGCTTGCGTCTTGGCCGAGGCCTCCTCGATGCGCAGTTTTGGCACGCCGGCTTCGATGGCTTTTGCCATGCCGCCGAGCTCCTCGACCTCCTGGATGTGGCCCCACGCCTTGGCCGCGAGGTCGCGCGTCAGCCGCTCGACACAGTACGAGCCACCCCAGGGATCGATGATGCGGTTGGTGCCACTCTCCTGTTGCAGGAACAGCTGGGTGTTGCGGGCGATGCGCGCCGAGAAGTCGGTCGGCAAGGCCAGCGCTTCGTCAAGCGCATTGGTGTGCAGCGACTGCGTGTGGCCTTGGGTGGCCGCCATCGCTTCCACCGTGGTGCGCATCACATTGTTGAAGACGTCCTGCGCGGTCAGCGACCAGCCCGAGGTCTGGCTGTGCGTGCGCAGTGACAGCGACCGCGGGTCCTTCGGATTGAACGGCTTCAGCAGCTTCGCCCAGAGCAGCCGCGCCGCGCGCAGCTTGGCGACTTCCATGAAGAAGTTCATGCCGATCGCCCAGAAGAACGACAGCCGCGGCGCGAAGCGATCGACGTCGAGGCCGGCGGCAAGGCCGGCACGCAGATATTCGACGCCGTCGGCGAGCGTATAGGCAAGCTCGAGATCCTGCGTCGCGCCGGCCTCCTGCATGTGATAGCCGGAGATCGAGATCGAATTGTACTTCGGCATCTTTTGCGAGGTGTAGGCGAAGATGTCCGAGATGATCCGCATCGATGGCGCGGGCGGATAGATATAGGTGTTGCGCACCATGAACTCTTTCAGAATGTCGTTCTGAATGGTGCCAGAGAGCTTTTCCGGCGGTACGCCCTGTTCCTCGGCGGCCGCGACGTAGAGCGCGAGGATCGGCAGCACCGCGCCGTTCATGGTCATGGATACGCTCATCTGGTCGAGCGGAATCCCCGCGAACAGCGTGCGCATGTCGTAGATGGAGTCGATGGCAACGCCGGCCATGCCGACGTCGCCGCCGACGCGCGGATGATCAGAGTCATAGCCGCGATGGGTGGCGAGATCGAAGGCGACCGAGAGGCCTTTCTGCCCCGCCGCGAGGTTGCGGCGGTAGAACGCGTTGGAATCCTCAGCCGTCGAGAAGCCGGCATATTGCCTGACGGTCCAGGGCTGATTGACGTACATGGTCGGGTAGGGCCCGCGCAGGAACGGCGCGATGCCCGGATAGGTCTCGAGGAAATCGAGCCCGGCGAGATCCGCCTCGCCATAGACGGGCTTCACCAGAATGCCCTCGGGCGTCAGCCACGGCTCGGCGCTGCCGGCTGGCGCAGCGGGGGCGGTCCGGTCGAAGGCGACGTCGGCGAAATTGGGAATGCGGCTCATGGCTTCAACCATATCAAAAGCACTCAATCATGATCCGGATGCTGATAGCTGACGATGGTCGCCATCTTCTCCGGTCCGTAATTCTGCTGCGTGGTCTGGCTCGGCAGGTTGGCGATGCCGACCACCCAGCCGAGGCGGGATTCGGTGCCGAACTGCCGCGTCGGGATGACGCGGTCGGGGTGGTCGAAGGTGCCGGTCATGATCTCGATCCGGTCGCCGTCGATGCGGCCAAAACTCAGTGGCGTGCCGCAGCCGGCGCAAAAGCCACGCTCGGCGATGGTGGAAGAGCGGAAGAACGAGGGCTGTCCCTTAGTCCAGGCAAAGTCCGTCTTGTTGATATCGGCAAAGGAGGCGAACGGCGCGCCGCTCGCCTTCTGGCACATCCGGCAATGGCAGATCGAAATCCTGGTCGGTGCCGTCATGACTGCAAAGCGCACGGCGCCGCATTGGCAGCCGCCGGTGAGAACGGGTTTGCCGGTTTCAGTCATGGCTGCTCCATCCGTCGATAGGCGTCTTGCAGCGTCTCAAGCGCGTCGCCTCCGGCGAAGACAAAGCCCGTGACGCCGGCCGCGCGCAGCGCCGCCTCGCCATCGGTCGGGCGGCCTGCCAGATAGATATGTCTGCTGCCCACCGTTTGCAGCGCCCGGGCGGCCGGTTCCGCCTGACCGGCATAGACCTTGTCGCTGGAACAGAGGCAGGCGAGCTCCGCGCCGGAGGCCTTGAAGGCGGCGGCCAGCTTGGCCGGATCGGTAAAGCCCTCGCTGTCGATGGCCTGGATGCCGCCGGCTTCGAAGAAGCTTTTGGCGAAAGTCGCGCGCGCCGTGAAATCGGCTGGCGTGCCGAGATTGGCCAGGAAAACCTTTGGCCGCGTGCCCCGCACCTTCAGCGCCGCGTCGGACTTGTCGCGCAGCGCCTCAAACGGTTCCGCCAGCCGGATCGGCGGCAGCGCCTCGAACTTGTATCGCTGTTCCCCATAGGGCGGAAGGACGATCGGCGTTGCCTTCAGTACGGTGGCTTCGCTCTCATGGAGATTCGGAAACTCGCTGGCACCGGTCAGCACGTCGCGGCGCTTTGCGATATTGGCGTCGCGCGCCTTTCGCGCGCCCGCGACCTTGCTCTGGAACACGCCCTGCTGAAGCGCCGCGAAAGCGCCGCCGGCTGTCTCGCTCTCCTGGAACAGCGCCCAGGCCGCTTCGCACAGTTGCCCTGTCAGCGTCTCGATGCCGCCTGCGCCGGCTGCGGGATCGCTGACCTTGGCGAGGTTGCTTTCTTCCAGCAGCAGAAGCTGGGTATTGCGCGCCACGCGGCGCGCGAACGGATCGGGCAGGCCGAGCGCCAGCGTATGCGGCAGCACGGTGATCGCGTTGGCGCCGGCCAGTCCTGCCGCGAACGTTGCCATGGTCGCGCGCAGCATGTTCACGTAAGGATCGCGCTGCGTCAGCATGCGCCATGCCGTATCGGCGGCGATGAACAGCGGCTTTGGCGCGAGCCCGCAAGCGGTCTCGATGCGCGCCCACAACAGCCGCAGCGCGCGGAATTTGGCCATGGTCAGGAACTGATCGGCATCCGCAGCAAGGCGCGCATAGACCATGCCCTGCGCCTGCTCGAGGGGGATGCCGGCGCCTTCGATGGCGCGTAAGTAAGCGACGCCGCAGGCAAGCACGAAGGCAAGCTCCTGCACTTCCGAACCACCGGCATCATGGATCACGCGCCCGTCGGCGGACGCAAACGGTCCCTTGAAACGGAGTGCGGCCAGGCCCTTGATGGCGCCGGTGATGGCCGGAACGATCTCGTCCCAGGTATAGGGGCTGTGGCCCCACGCTGCGGCGGCCGCGAGCGGATCGAGCCCGAAGCGGATGTTGCAGGCTGCGGGATCGAACCCCTTGCTCTCGACATATTCCGCGACATGGATCGCGGCCATGCGCGATTGCGGTCCGATCTCGAGCTCGATGCCGATCCCTGCGTCGAGATGTATCCCGCTCAACACCTTGGCAACGGCGTCGGCCGTAGGTTCCAGGCCAAATCCATGGGCCGCATTGCCGCCGGCGAACACCAGCGCGAGCCCCGTCGCGCCGTTCTCCAGATCCTGCAAGGCCTGCGCATTCGCGAGCGCCGTATCGGGATGGTCGATCCGCTGCATGATCTGCCACGGCGCCGCCGCCGGCCGGCCGACCACGGGCGCAACGCCCTTGGCGCGCGGATAGAGCGGATCGATCTTGAGACCGTCATAGGTCTTGCCGACCAGCTTCTCGAACGGCGCGCCCTTCAGCACGCCGTCGACCAGCTTGCGCCAGTCCTCGACGGTGGCTTTGGGAAAATCCGCCGCCAGCGGCAGGTCGTCAGTCACGGAGGTCATGCGGCGATGGGCTCCCGAAAATCTTGTTATTCGCAGGCGAAATTGCCACGGCCGACCGTCCCTGCAAACGGTTGTTTTTGGTTAGCCGGTATCCGGAAGCCGCTCAATGCCTTGCGTCGAGACGCTGGCGAGCCCGTCACGCACGCGAATGCCTGAGATGATGCGGTCGGGCGCGATTTCGGCCAGCGGCACCAGCACGAAGGCGCGCTCGAACAGGCGTGGATGCGGCAGCGTCAAATCCGGCTTCTGCAAACTGACGTCGTCATAGGCGATCATGTCGAGATCGAGCGTGCGCGGGCCCCAGCGCCGTTCCTTGGTCCGCGTGCGGCCGAATTTCTGCTCGACTTTCTGCAGCACGAACAACAGCGCGTGTGGATCGAGACTGGTCTCGATCTCGATGCAGGCGTTGATGAAGGGAGCCTGGTTCTCATCGCCCCAGGGCGGGGTCGTATAGTCCGACGAGCGCGCGATCAGCGCGGCCTGCGCCATGCCGCAGATATGCGCGATCGCCTTGGCGAAGGTCGCGCGGACATCGCCGACATTGCCGCCGAGTGCGATCAGCACGCTCGCCATATTACGGATGCCGAGAGCGGGTCAGCATGATGCCGACGTCGTCGAAGATCGCAGCGATCGGCGCGTGCGGCTTGTGCACGGTGACCTTCACCGCGCGGATGCGCGGGAAGTGCGACAGGATGGCATCGGCGACCGCGCCGGCGGCGCGCTCCAGCAGCTTGTAGTTGGTGTTCTTGAACGCCGCCGTCGTGGTCGCGACGACATCCGCGTAGGACACGGTGTCGGCGAGCCGGTCACTGCGCGACGGCTCCGACAGATCGGTGTAGAGTTCGAGGTCGATGACGAAACGCTGGCCGACCTCGGTTTCGTGATCCATCACGCCGTGGCGGGCATGGATCGACAGGCCGGTGACGAAGATCGTATCGGTCATTGCTTGCTCTCGATTGCATGCGCCACCCGCAGGGCCTGCAGGGTTTCGGCGATGTCATGGGTCCGGATGATCTTCGCACCGCGTTGCGCGGCGATCAGATGTGCCGCGATCGAGCCGGCGAGCCGCTCCGATGGCTCCGACGGCGACACCGAGGCGATGAAGCGTTTTCGCGAGGCACCAACGAGGGTCGGCAGGCCGAACATGTCGAGTTCGCGCAAGCGCGCCAGCGCGATCATGCTCTGCTCGGCCGTCTTGCCGAAGCCGATGCCGGGATCGAGCACGATGCTCTCGCGCGCGATGCCGGCTTTTGCGGCGATGTCCAGCGAGCGCAGGAAGAATGCTTTCATGTCCGCGACGATATCGATGGCGGGATCGACACTGTCGCGGTTGTGCATGACGATGACGGGGACGCCCCTTGCGGCGATCAACGGCGCCATGTCGGCATCCCGTTGCAAGCCCCAGACGTCGTTGGCGATCGCCGCGCCCTGATCGAGCGCGAATTTCACCACCTCCGCTTTCATGCTGTCGATCGAAACGGGCACACCGAGCGCCACGACGCCAGCCAGCACCGGCTTCAGCCGCGCGAGCTCTTCCGCCGCCGTGACCGGCCGGGCGCCCTTGTAGGGCCGGGTGGACTCGGCGCCGACATCGATGATGTCGACACCATCGGCGATCATCGCCTGCGCCCGCGCGAGTGCCTGATCTGGTGCGATGAAGGCACCGCCGTCGGAGAATGAATCCGGGGTGATGTTGAGCACGCCCATCACTGCAGGAAGAGGCTGTTCCAGCAGCGTCCGCAGCACATCGGCCCCGGCCGAGCCGGCCGGCGGGACGGAAGGGGAGGGCGAGGCATTCATGCGGCCCGCTTTGCGCGGTTGGGAAGGGGGTGTCAAGACCAACACCCTCCCTGTCATTGCCCGCGAAGGCGGGCAATCCAGTATTCCGAGGCAGTGCGGTGATACGGAGGAGCCATGGCGTGCTGGATACCCGCCTTCGCGGGGTATGACACCGACAGCTAATGCTGCAGGTCGTGCGCGAGACGTCCGGTCTAATACGTGATCTTCGGCGGCAGCTTCTTGGCCTTGGCGATGATGTCGCCGACCGACTTCTCCGACGGCAGGATGCGGACCAGCTTCTTCTTCTCGTTGGCTTCGCGCATGCTCTGCGCCAACCTTGCCGGATTTCGATAGGCGAGCTCGCGCACGGTGGTGACGCCGGCGGCGCGGACCAGACCGACCTTGGCCTTGCCCATGCCGGGAATGCGCATGTAGTCGGAGACGTTGGCCCACTCCAGCAGCGACTGCTCGCTGATTCCCGTCTTGGCGGAAAGCGCCTTGCGGCCCTTCACGGTCGAGGCCGCCTCGAGCAACGCGTCGGTTGTGCGGATTCCTTGCGCCTTCAACTTGTTGGCTGCAAAGGCAGGCAGGCCCTCAATCTCGGAGATCGGATATGTCATGATGCTCGATGTGAAATGCGTGCCTTCAGGCGAACTGCCTGAGGCCCGGCGTCCCCGCAATGATCTTGCCCATCTGATCCGCTCCGATTTCGTCGCGACCGTAGCGGAAAAGTTCACGGGCGACATTTTGAATCTCGGACATGCCGAGCCCCAGACCCATCAGGCGGGTGCCGACGGCCATCAGGCCGCCGCCCATCAGCCGCGACAGGCCGCCGCCGCTCCTGGATGCCTCGATCGCAGCTTCCGCTCCGGAGATTTGGTCGATCAGGGCCTGCACGCTGTCGGAAGGACCCTCACTGCGGAGGAAGCCCAGGATGATGCCGACGGTCTTTTCAGCGACAGCACCATCTATGCCGGCGCTTGCCGCCAGCCGTCCGATCAGCTCGTCCATAAGACCCGCCCCTCAGCCGGTTTACATGCCGGAGTATTGCTTTCGAAAAATGATCTTGAGCCGGTGTGATGTGAAATTCAAGCGATGAACGCACGCGCCGCCGCGATTCAGCTTCGAACGCGCGAAAGGTGTTGCAGTCGTGCAAGAGCCGAGGACGAATCGGCGATAAATTGCCGCGTTGCGAACGGCTCGTTCCCACTTTCGGCTTATGTCGATCGTTCTCGTCCGACAATGTCGCATGCTTGGGCGCGTTGAACGGTTTCAATCGGTGCACGAGATGCGTTAAACTACGGAACTGGTGCATTTGAGTTTCAATACGGGAAACTCGGCAGAGAGATCAGAGAGAATAATGACCGCACAGGACAGCAAGCTCGGCGATACCGACGAGAAGATCTTCGTCGGCAAGGGAGACGAGCAGGCTTGGCTGACGCTGGCGCTCGCCAATCGCCACGGCCTCGTCACGGGTGCAACTGGAACCGGTAAGACCGTATCGCTGCAAGTGATGGCAGAAGGATTTGCGCGCGCCGGTGTTCCGGTCTTCGCAGCCGACATCAAGGGCGATCTCTCCGGCATCTGCCAGGTCGGCGAACCCAAGGATTTCATCGTCAAGCGCGCCACCGAAATGGGGCTGTCATTCCAGCCCGATCAGTTCTCGACGGTGTTCTGGGACGTATTCGGCGAGCAGGGCCACCCGGTGCGCGCCACCGTCACGGAAATGGGGCCGCTTCTGCTTGCGCGCATGCTGGACCTGAACGATGTGCAGGAAGGCGTGCTCAACGTCGCCTTCCGCGTCGCCGACGACAACGGCCTGACTTTGATCGACATGAAGGACTTGCGGGCGCTGCTCGATGCCATCGTGCCCGACAGCGGAAAGAAGGGGGCGGATGCGGAAGAGGATCCGCTCGCCGCCATCCGCAAGGCCGCTCAGGGCTTCGGCAACGTCACCAAAGCGACCGTCGGCACCATCCAGCGCCAGCTTCTGGTGCTGGAGAACCAGGGCGGCACCAAATTCTTCGGCGAGCCGGCGCTGACGCTGAAGGACTTCATGAAGACCGACCGCGACGGACGCGGCATGGTCAACATCCTGGTCGCCGACAAGCTGCTCCAGAGCCCCAGGCTTTATGCGACGTTCCTGCTGTGGATGTTGTCGGAGCTGTTCGAGGAGCTGCCCGAAGCTGGCGATCTGCCCAAGCCGAAGCTCGTGTTCTTCTTCGACGAAGCGCATCTGTTGTTCAACGACGCGCCCAAGGCGCTGATGGACAAGATCGAGCAGGTGGTGCGTTTGATCCGATCCAAGGGTGTCGGCGTCTATTTCGTGACGCAAAACCCGATCGACGTGCCCGACCGCGTGCTCGGACAATTGGGCAACCGGGTGCAGCACGCGCTGCGCGCCTTCACCCCGCGCGACCAGAAGGCGGTCGCCGCTGCGGCGCAGACCTTCCGGCCCAACCCGAAGCTCGACACCGCGAAGGTGATCATGGAGCTCGGCAAGGGCGAGGCGCTGGTGTCCTTCCTCGAGGGCAACGGCACGCCTTCGATGGTGGAGCGGGTGATGATCCGGCCGCCGTCGGCCCGCATCGGACCGATCACGCCGGACGAGCGCAAGGCGATCATGGCTGCAAGCCCGGTGAAGGGCAAATATGACACCGCCGTCGATTCCGAGTCCGCCTACGAGATGATTCAGAAACGCATCGCCGCCACGGCGGCCACGGCGGACGCTCCGGCCGGCGGAGGCGGCGGCATCCTGGGCCAGATCGGCTCGATCGTCGGCACCATCTTCGGTACCAACGTCAAGCGGGGCCGTCTGTCGACCGGCCAGGTCATTGCGCGAGACGTGACGCGATCGGTCACCAATCAGGTGATCGGCGGACTGGCCGCCAATGTCGGCAAGTCGATTGGCGGCCAGCTCGGCGGCTCGATCGGCCGCACCCTGGTCCGCGGCGCGCTCGGCGGATTGCTGCGGCGATAGGCAGAGCGCCTGGTTTGAGGCAGTCGCCGTATCCGGTCATGAAGCTCTAGGACTTTGACCGTCGCCTGATATTTGCTCGTCCGAGCTACCACGGCGCACAATTTCAGGTGAGGGGCTCTGCAAGCCTTCGCCGGTCTGCTAGGTCCTGTGTCGTCGCCGTTCAGGACCACACCGTGAACCCGCCCGCCCAATTAGGCAAGCCTGACGCAGCCAGACGCCCGTCGCTGGGTGCGCCGCTGGATCTGCTTTTTCTGTTCTGCTGCGTCCTCCTGACCGCCGACGTGCTCGTCCCCGAGATTTTAGGGCACGGCAAGACCAAGGACTACTCGCTCTGGTACTGGGCCGGACAGCAGGTCCTGGAGGGTGGGCCGCTGTATCCTGCCACAGCCGTCGAGCATTTCGATTTCATCTATCCACCGCTGCCGGCAATCCTGTTGGCGATCCCGAGCTGGTTCGGCAAGATCCTGCTCTATGTCGTCCTGTCGATCTTGAACGCCGTGGCGTGGTGGTACACCGCGGCGTTCTCCCAGGTCATGACCGGCTCGGACCGCGCGCCGGGTCGTTGGCTCGAGGCGCTGCCGGTCGCCGTCACCGTGACCTTCGTGTTCGACATGTTCGACCTCGGCCAGCCGAACCTTCTCCTGCTGGCGATGATGCTCTACGGCTTCTGGAGCTTGCGGCATCAGCGATCGTGGCTGGCCGGCTTCATGTTCGCGCTCGCCGCCGCCATTAAGGTGTTCCCGATCGCCGTGCTGCCCTATCTGGCCTGGCGGCGCAAATGGGCGGCCCTGGTCAGCACGATCGTCTTCACCGGCATTCTTCTCTATGTCGTGCCGGCACCGATCCGCGGCTTCGAACGCAACGCGGCCGAGCTGGCGACCTGGTACCAGGGCATGGTCGGGACCAGCTCGGAAAAGGGCTTTGGCCAGCGTCGCGAGCAGAACTGGTCGTGGGTCAACCAGTCCCTCATTGCCGTCACGCATCGCCTGGTCCGGCCGATCAACTACAATCAGGACGATCCCAACAAGCCGCCGCGCACCATGAACGTGATCGACGTCGACTACAGGACGGCGAACTGGATCGTGCTTGCGCTGTCGGCGCTGCTCGGGCTCGGCTTCGTTGCGATCATGCCGCGGCAAGCGCGGCGGACGGCGCGCTCGGATGCCGAGGAGCTCGGCATCTTGTTCTGCCTCATGACGGTAGCCTCGCCCTTGGCCCGGCAATACTATTTCATGTGGCTGTACTTCCCGGTGACGGTGTTGATGCATCGCGCCGCATTCGACGAGCGAGCGCAGGTGCGCCTGGGAACCTGGCTCGCCCTGGGTGCCGCCGGCATCCTCATGCTGCTGTCATTGCCGTGGTTTCCGATCGCCTTCCAGGCTTGGGGCAACAACCTCGCTGCGACCGCGGTCCTCGCAGGGTGCCTCGCCTGGCACATCAGGCATCCGCCGCTTGCGGCTAGTCCCGAGGCCGCGCCGGCGCTAAAACCCGGGACCTCTTGAGCCCAACAACTTGGATTCGCAATCATGGCCAATGCGCAGCTCCAATCCGTGCTCGACCACATCGACAAGGATTTCGACAACAGCCTGGAGCGCCTGTTCTCGTTGTTGCGGATCAAGTCGATCTCGGCCGATCCGGCCTTTGCGGATGATTGTAAGGCCGCGGCCGAGCATCTCGCCAAGGACATCGCCAGTCTCGGTGTTGCCACCGAGGTGAGGCCGACCGCAGGCCATCCGGCCGTCGTCGGCAAGACCGGCGCGGGCGGACGGCCGCACGTGCTGTTCTACGGCCATTACGACGTGCAGCCGGTCGACCCGCTCGATCTCTGGCACCGTCCGCCGTTCGAGCCCGTCGTCACCGATCATGCCGATGGCCGCAAGATCATCGTCGCGCGCGGCGCCGAGGACGACAAGGGTCAGGTGATGACCTTCGTCGAAGCCTGCCGCGCCTGGAAGAAGGTGACGGGCTCACTGCCGATCGACATCACCTTCCTGATCGAAGGCGAGGAGGAGGTCGGCTCGAAGAATTTCGTGCCCTTCATCGAGGCCAACAAGGACGAGTTCAAGGCCGACTACGTGCTGGTCTGCGACACCGGCATGTGGAATCCCACCACGCCGGCGATCACGACCTCGCTGCGCGGCCTGCTCTATGAAGAGCTGAAGATCACCGCCGCCAATCGCGATTTGCATTCCGGTGTGTTCGGCGGCACCGCGATGAACCCGATCCGTCTGCTCACCAAAATTCTGGGCGGCCTGTTCGACGACGACAACCGCATCACCATCCCCGGCTTCTATGACGGGGTGAAGGATACGCCGCCCGACATCCTGGAGCAGTGGAAGAAGCTTGATTTCACGCCCGAGACCTTCCTCAAGCCGGTCGGGCTGTCGCTGCCGGCTGGCGAGAAGGGCAGGCTCCTGGTCGAGCAGGCCTCGACGCGTCCGACCTGCGACGTCAACGGCATCTGGGGCGGCTACATCGGCGAAGGCTCCAAGACGGTGATTCCCTCGCATGCCTCGGCCAAGGTCTCGTTCCGTCTGGTGCAGGGCCAGGACCCGCAAAAGATCCGCAAGGCTTTCCGTGATTACGTGACGGCGCGCATTCCCGGCGACTGCAAGGTCGAGTTCGGCGACCATTCCGCCGCGCCCGCAGTTGCGCTCGACTGGACCATGAAGCCGCTCGCTGCCGCCAGCAAGGCGCTGGCCGACGAGTGGGGCAAGGAGACCGTGCTGATGGGATCGGGCGCCTCGATCCCGATCGTCGCCGACTTCAAGCGCACGCTCGGCCTCGACTCGCTGCTGGTGGGCTTTGGCCTCGACGACGACAACATCCACTCACCAAACGAGAAATACGACCTGCGGAGCTTCCAGAAAGGCATCCGCTCCTGGGCCCGCATCCTCGCCGCGCTGGCGGAGGTGAAGTGACCGCGTAGCGCGCCCCGGAATGACGGGCGTGATGAACAAATAAAAACGCCGCCCGGAATTGGGCGGCGTTTCATTCCAAAACGTGCAGAGGTCGTTCGAAAACTACCCTACACGAAATCGCGAAAATCTCAAGACCGGTAGCCCGGAAGCTCGCGGTCGAGCTTGCGCAGCAAGGGCGGCCACACCAGGGTGGTGGCGCGCAGCTCGGCGCGGTCGCGATTGGACAAGAGCTCGGTGTTCTTCTCGATCGCGATCTCCTCGACCGGATAGACCGGCGTGCCCAGCGCACGCGTCCGCACCTGCATCGAGCAGGCGCGCTCGAGATGATACATGCGCTCGAAGGCGGAGGCGACCGAGCGGCCGACCGTCAGCGTGCCGTGATTGCGCAGCAGCATGTGGTTGTGGTTGCCGAGATCCTTCTGCAGCCGCGGCCGCTCGTCGTGATCGAGCGCGATGCCTTCATAGTCGTGATAGGCGAGGTCGTGGGTGACGAGCTGCGCGGTCTGGTTCAGCGGCAACAGGCCTTCCGCGCTGCTCGACACCGCAGTGCCGTCGAGCGTGTGGAGATGCAGCACGCAGATCGCGTCCTCGCGCACTTCGTGGATCGCCGAATGGATGGTGAAGCCGGCCGGGTTGATGCTGTATTCGCTCTCGGACAGCTGGTTGCCGTGCAGATCGACCTTGACGAGGCTGGAGGCCGTGATTTCCTCGAACATCAATCCGTAAGGATTGATCAGGAAGTGATGATCGGGACCGGGGACGCGCGCGGAGATGTGGGTGTCGACCAGATCGTCCCAGCCGTACAGCGCGACCAGGCGATAGCAGGCGGCGAGATTGACCCGTTGCTGCCACTCCGCCTCCGTCATGTTCGACGGCACTTCCCTCAGGCGCGCTTCCGCTGGCGACATGGCAATTTTCTCCGAACATCGTTGTTGCAGGAAGCGACCGTAGTCTTGGGCGGGGCTGGGGGCAAGGCGCGAAGAGCGTGGCTGTCGCGCGTAGCCCGCATGGAGCTTTCACCGTAGCTCGAAGAGCGAAGGCGGAAGCGCCCGGATTTCGCTTGCACTCCGTCCGGGCTACGTACAGGAGAAAATTATTACGGCGCCGGGATCGACAGCAGGCTGGAAATGCTGCGGCCGCGGATGTCGTAGACGCGGGCGAATACCACGTCGTCGCGCTTGATCTCGACCATGACGGGCGCGGTGAGACCCTTGCAGTAGAATTCGCCGAGCGTCATGGCGAAATCGGCTGCGTTGGAATCCCAGCCGATGGTGAAGTCGGGCCCAAGCGCGACCTGGGCCGGGCGCTGCGGACCACACACCGCGACCTTCCATTTGCGGTTTGCAGGCGGCACTTCCTGGCGCTCGACCAGCTGCTCGCGCAGTTCGTCGGAGGCCTGCTTCAGGGCGAGACCCCAATAGTCCAGCATGAAGCGGTCGTCGGCGCCGCGCACGGTTCCCGCGATGTGATTGAAGTGCGTGTACTGATAGGGGTGCAGGCGGATCATCTCGGCGAGCGACAGCGCAAGGCCAAAGCAGAAGGTGCCGAGCAGGACCGGCTGCCAGATGCGGTGATTGGCGCGCAGGCGCTCCATGGCCCAGGCGAAGGCGACACCGCCTAGCACCGCCATCGGCGGGATCACGAAGACGAAATGGCGGATGCCGTTGTACAGGGCCGGGCGCTTCACCATCGCGATCGCGAGCGGCAGGGTCGCAGCCAGCGTCAGCATCAGGAGAATGGTCTTGCGGCGCGCCGGAACGTCGTTCCGCGGCAGCAGCGCAAAGGTGCCGACCACGGCGCCGCCCATCAGCACCAGCATCACTTCGGGCAGCTGCAGCGCGAACAGCGTCGGCAGATAGGACCAGGGCATGTCGGGCACCGACACGATCGCGCCGTCGAACATCTCCTTCCACGGCTTCTCGAAGAAATGCGAGAAGTAGGTCAGCGCCTCGAAGGGATTGCCGGGTTCCATGATCGACCACGGCCAGATCAGGCCCATCACGAGGTAGCCGAGCGTGAGGCCGGGCAGCAGCACATAGACGACATGGGCGAAGCGGCGGACCGACTCGCGCAAACCTTCGGTGCGCAATTCCTCCAAGAACAGCGGCATGAAGCCGAGCACGGCGTAGACCAGTGCGAGCCCGCCGAGAACACGGCAGCCCAGCGAAAGGCCGGCACCCAGGCCGACGATCAGGACCGTGCGCGGCGACGGCTGCGGATATTCCTCTGCGAGCCGGACGAGGCCGAGCATCAGGATGATCATGGCCACCGCGAAGGGTGCATCCTTCGGGTTCATGAACATGTGGCCGTAGAAGATCGGGCAGAGCGCGAGCAGGAGCAGTGCCGCGAGGCCTGCGAGTGGTCCGCCGATGCGGCGGCCGAGCCGCCAGGTCACGGCAAGCCCGATCACGCCGACGATGGCGCCGACCAGACGGCGGGTCTCGAACAGCTCGAGCGGAATGACCTTGTGGAGCAGGGCCGCGATCATGTCGAAGCCGCCGCCATACATGTAGAGGTTGGCGAAGGAGAGCGCCGCCGTGTCCCTGAACCCGGAACCGAACATGCGCAGCAGCAGGTCGGCGTATTCCGCGTGTGTGTAGTCGTCCCAACCCAGCCCGTAGTCCCGGAAGGTCAAGCCCGCAATGACGGCGACCGCGGCCAGCACCAGCATGGCGAGATCGTCGCAGGTTCGTTCGACCGAGCGCCGCTGAGGCGCGTCGATCGCCGAAGTCGTGATGGATGTCATGGCTATCGGTGCCCCGGAATCCCCTTTTGGCCCTGCTGGTGCGCGCGGGCCTGCTCCCCGGACTCCGTATAGCGCAGTTCCATTACCAAGTAATTGGGCATTATGGCTAAATTCCTGATGCGACGCAGCAATTCCGGTTACTTGAGAGCAGCCCAGCAGTAGCGAGCCGGAGCTGAAGGGAATGTGAATAAGTCCCTGATTTCCTTCCCTTTAGGAACACTGCCTAGAATTGGCCGTTGGCGAGGAACATCGTATGGCGGTATCGTGGCCCAGCGGCGGCTGCGCGGCCGGGGGTGAGTTCGATGAATTTGGCATTGTTGATCGTGGGGATTTGCGCCGTCCTGGCGGGTCTCCTTGCGATCATTTTCGGCCTGACGATCAGGGAATTCAGCCTCGGTGGGACTCTCATAATCTCCGGCACCATTGGCGTCTGCTCCGGAATGTTACTGGTCGGCCTGCATCTGGTGCTGCTTGAGCTCAAGAGCGTCGCTCGCCGGCTGGCGGGCGTGGTCGCCCCGTCCGAGGTTCGGGTGAGGCCCGTGCTGCCGGGCCTCGCCGTGCCTGGCGCGGTTGCGCCCGAACCGGTGCCCACCGCGGCGGCGAGAATCGAGCCGGCGCCACCGCCGTCCGCAGGTCCGCCGCCCTGGCAGAGCGAAGCTGCTGCGCGCGAGCGTCCGCGCGTCGAGGGAGCGCAGGAGCCGGAAGCTCCTACGCCGCCCGCCGCTCCAGAGGCGCCCCGCCGCCGCAACCTGCTGTTCGCCTCGACCTCCCGCAAGGAGCGCGAGCGCGCGGAGGCGAAGACCACTGAAGGTGCGCCGCCGCAGCCGCCTGCGGAGCCCCGTGAGGCCCCGGACCTTCCGCCTGCGAGCTTTGACGTTGCCTGGCCGAAGCCGGACCGGATGCGCTCGCCGGAGCCACCGGCCGCCCCGCGCCGTCCGCCGCCGCGCTCCCCGCCGACCTTTGCGGAGGCCGTCCCACCGCCTGCACCCGAGCCGCCACCACCTGCCGAGCCGACACCCGTGACCGTACTCAAATCCGGCGTCGTCGACGGCATGGCCTATTCGCTCTATTCCGACGGCTCGATCGAGGCACAGATGCCGGAAGGCATGATGCGCTTTGCCTCGATCGACGAGCTCCGCGCGCATCTTGACCAGCGCGGTTGAGGTCACGCTTGCAAGTAAAGCGGCGCCGTTCATCAGTAATCAACGCACCGTCGTCAGTTGTCCTATTTCAGCCGAATGTATTCTTGACACGGAATACTGTGATGTCGTCAATCCCGTGAGACTTAAGCGGGAGAAGGAATGGGCGCATGTCGGACGCGGGGGCGAAGAATTTCATCGAGCTGACCGCGAGCATCGTGTCGGCCTATCTCAGCAACAATCCGACGCCGGCGGCTGAGATTCCGAACCTGATCAGCCAGGTGCATGGGGCCCTGGTGCGGGTCTCCTCAGGCCGCACCGAGACCCTACCGCTCGAGCCTGCCAAGCCGGCCGTCTCGCTGAAGAAGTCGATCGCGCCCGACTATCTGGTCTGTCTGGAAGACGGCAAGCGCTTCAAGTCGCTGAAGCGCCATCTGCGCACGCAGTACAACATGACGCCGGAGCAATACCGCGAGAAGTGGGGCTTGCCGGCCGACTATCCCATGGTCGCGCCGAACTATGCGGTGGCGCGCTCGCAGCTGGCCAAGCAGATGGGCTTGGGGCAGCAGCAGCGGAAGCGGAAGTAAAGCTGCTGCAGCTTGCAACGCACTCCGCCCTCATCCGGAAGGAGACCGCGAAGCAAGCGTCTCGAAGGATGGCTGCGGGCGAAGGGCGGGGCTTCATGGTTCGAGACGGCGCTGACGCGCCTCCTCACCACGAGGATTGTCAATAAGCTTCCGCGAGCGCTTCTTTCGCGTCGGTCTTGATGCGCTCGACCATCGAGCGCAGGCCGTTGGAGCGCTGCGGCGTCAGATGATCGCGAAAACCGAACTCATTGAACACGGCGATGGCGTCCGTATCGAGGATCTCCTGCGGCGTGCGGCCCGAATACAGCGCAAGGACGATCGCGACCAGCCCGCGAACAATATGGGCGTCGCTGTCGCCGCGATATTTCAGGATCGGCGCGCCATTGCTGCGATCTATCAGCTTCTGCAGCCAGACCTGGCTGACGCAGCCCTGCACCTTGTTCGCGGCGGAGTGTTCCGCCTCGGGCATCGGTTCCAGGGTACGGCCGAGCTCGATGACATACCGGTAGCGGTCGTCCCACTCGTCCAGAAGCTCGAAATTATCCCTGATTTCGTCGATCGTCGTCATCTTGGCCCACAGTTCCCGTTAAGGCCAATATAGGGACGCGAGGACGTGAAATCGATAGGGTTTGGGCGCTAATTCGCTGGACCTGGCCCGCGCCATTCCAGCGCGAGGTCGTCCTGGGTCAGGGTATCGCGCGGCGCCTCGTTTGCGGCAGCGTCGCCCTCGCCGGCCATCGCGATCGAGCCGGTGTGGTCGGGGGCCTTCTTGTTGTCGTTCTTGCCGTCGTTCTTGTCGTTGGTGATCTGCTCTTTCTTGTCGTTGATGATCTGGTAGAGCTTCTTCGCGCCGTCCTGGGCTCGCTGGCCGATGATGGTCGCGGCCTGGCCACCGACCTCGCAGGCCGCCGGCTGGCGCTTGCAGAACTGGGTCATGTCGGAGACGGCCGCAGTCGCAGCCTGCACCGCGTCGGCGGCGCCGATCTGCGGCAGCTTCTCCGATTCGGGCGTCTTGTCCCGCGGCAGGAGCACCAGCACCAGCCCGAGCCAGAATGTGATGCGAAGCAGAAAGCGCATCTTATCGACCTGTCCGTTAGAATCCGCCCGCGGCGATCTCCGCGGATGCCGGACCTAGCAACCCTCGATAAATCGCAAGTGATTGCCTTGAGCTTAATTCGCGGAAAATTGACGCAAAATTCTTTGGAAGCGGCGGTCTCGTAAATTTTCGATTGATGCCCGGGCCCGTGATTTTGCTGGCCGCAACGCGTCCACCAATTCGAAACCATGCGGACGACGATGAAACCCTGTGTTCACCATCCGTAGCGAAGACGTCGCCAAATCGTCTAAAAAGCTCCGCGATAACGCGGTGTCCGGCCGCATGCGGCGCCGCCTTAGCACTCGTTTAAGGTCGCTCTGACACGGTGGCTCAACGACAAGGAGGCGTTCCGGCGCGTCTTCCAAAGACGATTGAGCCGAAGCGCGAGACCCGTGACAGTTTTGAGTATCATCCGCGATTGTCTCGATGCACTGCTGCATCCCTCCGCGCGCTACGATGCGCTGATGCGAGCGCGCCATCGCGCCTTCATGGCACCGCGGCTGCTGGGCAGTCTGGCAGCTTTTGCCGCATTCCCTGTCTATCTCGCCATGCGTGGCGCGCCGAGCGCGATCGAGGTTGCGGCCTTTGCCTGGCTGATCGCGCCAATCATGTTGTCCTGGTTCCTGTCGCGCACCGGCCGTTACGAGGGCGCGCACGTGCTATCGTCGCTGGCGCTCGCCGGAATGATCATGGCGGTCGCGGTCACGACGGGCGGCATCGAATCATTCGCCGCGGTCTGGCTGGTCGTGGTTCCCCTCGAAGCTGCGCTGTCGGCCTCGCGCCGCGTCGCGGCGTTCGCCTCGCTGCTCGCGCTGTCCTGCGCCGGGATTCTGATCCTGATCAGCCAGCTCGGTTGGTTGCCGGTGCAGGAGCCGAGCGCGGCCGAGCGCGGCGTGCTGATGGCCTTCGGCGTCACGTCCGCGACCCTCTATGCCGCAGGCCTCGCCTTCGGCGCGGAATCGCTCGCGCGCACCAGCGTCGCGCTCTTGTCGCGCGAAGAGGAGCGTTACCGCCTGCTGGCGCGCAACATGAGCGACGTGATCTCGCGGCATCAGCGCAATGGCGCGGTGCAGTTCATCTCGCCGGCTGTGGAGACCATGCTCGGCATGCAAGTGGCGCAATTGCTCGGCCACGGCCTGTTCGACCGCGTCCACGTCGCAGATCGGCCGGCCTATCTCACGGCACTGTCCGACGCGGCGCGCGGCGACATGCGCAGCGTCGAGTTCCGGCTGCGGCGCGAGCCTGTCGGTTCCGAGCGCGGTCAGGTCGATTTCATCTGGGTCGAGATGCGCTGCCGCCCGCTCGATCAGGATCTGGGCCGCCGGGATACTGATCGTGGGTCCACGCGCGAAGCCGAAGTCGTCGCCGTGATGCGCGACGTCACCGACCGCAAGCTTTCCGAGCAGGCGCTGGATCAGGCGCGCAGCGCCGCCGAGGCGGCCGATGCCGCCAAGACGCGTTTCCTCGCCACCATGAGCCACGAGCTGCGCACGCCGCTCAACGCCATCATCGGCTTCTCCGAGATGATCGCGCAGGAGCAGATCCTGATGCTGGGTGCGGCCCAGCGCAAGGAATACGCCCAGCTCATCAACGATTCCGGCCAGCATCTGCTCTCGGTCGTCAACGGCATCCTGGACATGTCGAAGATGGAATCGGGCAATTTCGAGATTTCGTCGGAGCCGTTCGCGCCGCGCGCCTCGCTGCTCCATTGCTGCAATCTGCTGGCGCTGAAGGCGCGGGAGAACGGCATCGACCTGATCACCGACGCGCCGCAGGACCTGCCCGTCATGACCGGCGATCCCAGGGCCTTCAAGCAGATCGTGCTCAACCTCGTCGCCAACGCCATCAAGTTCACCGAGCGCGGCGGTCAGGTCTGCGTATCAGCCGGCGTGTCTGGTTCGCAGCTGACGCTGCGCATCAGCGACACCGGCGTCGGCATCGCACCTGACGACCTCAAGCGCATCGGCGCGCCGTTCTTCCAGGCCGGCAAGACCTATCAGCGCCGTCACGAAGGCACCGGCCTCGGACTTTCGATCGTCAAGAGCCTCGTGGCGTTGCATCTCGGCGAATTGACGGTACAAAGCAGGTTGGGCGAGGGCACCGCCGTCACCGTCAAGCTTCCGCTCGTCTACACGCCGCCGCAAGACAGGCTGGTCGATGACAAGGCGAACGCGAGCAAGATCGCGATGCTGACGCCGGCGTTGCGCCAGGACCTTCAAGACCAAACTCTCGACCAGTCTCAGGACCAACCCGCTCTGGTGAAGAAAAGTGCCTAAGAAGTCTGCGAAGGACGAAGCCGCTCCGCGCCGCCGCGGCGCCAAGACCGCGGTCGTTGACGTCGACACCGAGCGCAATCTCGTGATGCGCGTGCTGCTGCACAGCCCCAAGGATACGCTGGCCGGCCTCGTCGCCGTCGCCGCGATCACTGCGATCGTTGCCAATGCGCTGTTCCTCCAGACCGGCCGGCACCCCGCGCCGATGTTCGGCACGGTGATCAATCTTCCCGCGCCGTCCTCGGTGCCGCTGTCCAATCCCATGCCGCGTCCGCGCCCCGTCGGCGCCGATACCTCGCCGCTCGAGCCGAGGGCGACGGAGTTTCGGGTCGAGCCGAAGCCTGTCGAGCGTGCCGCCGAGAAGGCGCCCGAAAAGCCCGTCGAGGCGACGGCCTCGACGCGTTCGAACGATCCGATGACCAATCTGGTCAAGGCCACGACCGCGACGCCGCCCGCGGCCTTGCGTCCGCCCGCGCCGATTCCGGCGCAAAGCGCCGCCGCGCGACGTATCGCCGGCGTGCAGCGCGCGCTGTCCGAATATGGCTACGGCAATTTGAAGATCACGGGCGCCATGAGCGGCGAGACCCAGTCCGCGATCCAGAAGTTCGAGCGCGAGCACAAGATGCAGGTTACCGGGCAGGTGTCCGATCGGCTGCTGCGCGAGCTCGCCGCTGCGATCGGCCATCCCGTCGAATAGCCGCACGAGCTGAGGCTGGCGTGAGACCTCGCGCTGGCCTATCGTCGGATTCATGCGTTTGAAATCCAACATTTGGGTGGCGGCTTACTTGCGCCGCTGCCAGACCGAGGGCGTGTTCGGTGCCGTGCGGCGTCGTGGTGCCGAGGAGGCGGGCGCGGTGTTCGTGAAGGTGTCGCTGCTCGACGGCAATGCGATGCTGTATGCGCCGGCGCCGCAGACCGTCTATGACGACGGTCGGCCCATCGATCGCCTCTTCGTGCCGGTCGCGCCGCAGCCTCTGCCGGAGCACACGATCGAGGAGCGGCTGACCAAGGAGATCCGCTTCGATCCCGACGCGTGGATCGTCGAGACCGAGGATCGCGCGGGCCGGCATTTTCTGGAATTGGCGAAGACGTAGCTGTCGCCACAACGTCATTGCGAGCGCAGCGAAGCAATCCAGAATCTTTCCGAGGAGGGACTCTGGAGTGCTTCGCTGCGCTCGCAATGACGAGATTGGAAGTCGTTTCGTGCCTAACGCTCAGCGTCGCCACCTGCTGAGGCGGCGCGAGCAAATCAGCGATCCGACGATCCGCCGGTCCCGGTGCGCACCGTCGGACTGGAGCCCGGCTGTACGCCAGGCCGCGTCTGGTTCGCGCCCGCGCGCGCCCGCTGGCGTTCGCCGTCATGCAGTGACGGTTGATACTTCGCCCGCGTCACCGCGAGCGTCGAGCCGCGCCAAGCCGCCACCATCACCAGCGCCGAGCGGTCGCCGAGGCGGTCGTAGAGCCGCGACAGCCGGTACACGGCGTTCACGGACGTGCCGATCTCGGGCTTGAAGAACAGCAGGATGCGCTGGAAGACCGGGCTAGGCATGTCGAGCGCGCGCGCGGCAACCGCGAGCGCCTCGCCGCCGGCATCGTCGACGATCTGGGCTGCGACGCGCGAGGGCAGGATCAGGCTGTCGCCGAGCTCGAAGGTGAAGTTCTCGGCGTCACCCGCGATCGCCGCCATCTCCAGGATCTGGATCGCGCGCTTGGCGCGCGCGGTCGGAATGCGGGGAGCGGCCTTCAGCGGGGTCTGCGCCAGATTATGCAGGATCAGCGCGCGCTCGGAGGCGCCGGCGCGGAAGAACATGTCGTGGATCTCGGCCGCCTCCTTCGGCTGCATCGCCATGTTCGAGGCCATGCGCTGCTCGGCCTCGCTCGGCGCGCGCGCCGGAGCGGGTGCGTGGGGCGGAGCGGGAATCTCCCGCGCCAATGGAATCCTGCGGCCTTCCTGGGTCGCGACCAGCCCGAGCTTCTGCAGGATCGGGACGGGCGTCTGCGGATAGACCGCGAGCCGCGCCTTGACGGCCGCGCGCGTCGCATCGTCGACCTGGTCGATCAGCCGCGTGGCGAGCTCGACGAACTGCCGCTGCTCGTCATCGCTGTGGGTGCTGGTCTGGACATAAAGGTCGGTCAGCACGCGCAGCAGCGTCGGACGGACATCGACACCTTCGCGACGGGACAGGGTCATCAGCCCGTCGAATCCGGGAAACAGCGACTTGGTCATGGAGGCGTACGCAACTCGGGAAAGATACTTGGGGCGAGCCTAGCGCAAGTTCTTTTAAAGCCTCGTTAAGGAAAACGAGGCGTGAAGCCGGCCCTGCAATTTGAGGCGTTGTCGTGCCGCAACGGGACGGCGCGCCCGTCCGTGCGGTTACGGTCCACGGGACGCGTTTACACCCCGTTAACCATGAGCTGATCTTAATGAATGCATGTTGCAGGGGCGCGTTCGGTCGCGCGGCAATTGAAGAGAGCTGGCATGGGGACCATCATCGAATTTCCGGCCGGTCGCCGGGTGGGCTCGTCGGGGGATGTCGCTCCGCGCGTGGACATGGGAACGGTCCTGATCCTTCCCGTGATCCGCATCGAGCGTGAGGCGGACGAAACCAGCGGCGATCGCGGGCCGGAGCAGGGCGCAGCGCCGGGGCGCCGTCGCCGCCGTCGCTGACATCCGGTTTCATGCGATGCCGGACTCCATCCGCCAGATCCGGCCTGTGCTGTCGGCCGTCCTGCTCGCGCTGCTCGCAGCGACTCTCGGCGCGTGCAGCGGCGGTGATTTCGGCCGCACCCGCGCCGACATGCGCAGCGACGACATGCATCGCTGGCTGGGCGCGGAGGTCACCTCCAGCGTCGGCGTGACGCCCTCGCAATTCCAGCTCACCGACGAAGAGCGCCAGCTGCGCGACCTCGCTTATCCCATGATCGAGCCGCCGTTGTCTCGGCCCGCCTGGAAGAGCGTGTTCGGCGACTACAAGCCGCTGCCCTCGCCCTGGCGGCAGAAGATCGTGTTCGACCGTACCATGTACGGCCGCACGCTGATCGACGAGCCGCACCGCTCGCATTCCTCGCGCTATGCGCAGCTGATCGAGGACGTCCGCAACGACATCACCCGCTTCGAGCCGTTTTTTGCCAGCGCGATCCGCGTCATCGATCTCGACAGGAAACGCAATGCCAGCATGGCGCGCGTCTCTGCGCTGTCGCCGAGGGAGAGGGACGACGCGGTCGCGCGCATGCAGGAGAACTCGCTGATCATCCAGTGGGTGCAGCAATGCCTGGAGCAGCGCATCTCGTCCTACCGCTGGGCGCTGGAACGCCTGGTGATCCAGGCCCCCGACGGCATGGCCGCCGATGCCGACCGACTGATCGGCGAACTCGCCGCCCAAACCGCCAATCCGCCGGTCCAGGCACAGCCGCCTTACGGACGCGCGGTCGTCTCGAAGGGCTGACCGGTCCTGCCTGCGCGTCTGCCACCGATGCACAGTATCAAGCGCCGGTCAAAGGGAGCCGCCGGCTCCAATCTCACGCGTGATCCACGCGGCGAAAACGCGGACGGGCCGCCGCTGCCGGCTTGCACGCGGAAAGACGAGATGATGGCCAACATAGCGGATATCGACCGAGCGTCCGGCGAGGGGGGCGACCAATCGCCTGGTCGCGATTTCCTGTTCGGCCAGCCGGGTTGATTCCAGCGTCACGCCGAGGCCGCTCGACGCCATTGCGATCGCCAGGAAGCTGCGATCGAAGCGCATGCCGTGAATCGCCGGCGCTTCGAGCCCGTTGGCGGTGAACCATTGATGCCACTGCACCTGCTTCACTTCCGAGCGGATCAGGACCTGATCGAACAGGTCCTTCGGCTTGCGGATTTTCTTCGCCAGTGCGGGCGTACAGAGCGGCGTCACGGTCTCTTCGCCGAGCGGAATGACTTCGACCCCCTCGGCTCTCGGCTGTCCATACACGATGTCGATGTCGAAATCGTCGTTGCTGAACCGGGCATATTCGGTGTTGGCGGCGAGGCGTACCTCGAGCTTGGGTTCGGCGGCCATGAAGCGGGCGAGGCGCGGAGCGAGCCACTGGGCGGCAAAGCTCGGTGCGCAGTGCACCCTCAGCAATTGCGGGCCGCGGCCGGCGACCTCCTCGATGCCGCGGCGCAAATTATCGAAAGCGGCGCCGGCATGGCGCATCAGGTTCTCGCCCGCTGGCGTCAGGCGGACCGCGCGGGCACTGCGTTCGAACAATATCGTGCCCATCGCGCTTTCGAGCTTGCGAATAGCGTGGCTCACCGCGCTCGGCGTCAGATGAAGCTCGTTCGCCGCATCGCGGAACGAGCCGGTGCGCGCAGCCGCCTCGAAAGCGCGGACAGCGGATATCGGGATGCTGGATAGCAGCATCCGACGAGTGAACCAAATTCACCCATGCAAGACAACAGCGCGTTTGTCGGAAAGCGGGCAGGGGCATTATCAACCGGTCAAGAACAATGGCGCCCCTCGGGAGCCTCGGCACAGCCTTCAGGGAGGATCAGATGCTGCTTCGCGGCAAGACTGCAATCATCACCGGCGCGGCTTCGCCGCGGGGCATCGGCCTTGCCACGGCCCGGCGCTTTGCCGCCGAAGGCGCCCGGGTCGCCATTCTCGACATCGATGGTTCGGCGGCGGAAGACGCAGCGCGCAACCTCGAACCCGTCAATGGCCAGCCGCATCTCGGCCTCGCCTGCAACGTCACTGACAAGGACGCCTGTATCAAGGCCGTCGAGGCGGTCATCGGAAAGTTCGGCCGGATCGACATCCTCATCAACAACGCCGGCGTGACCCAGCCGGTGAAGCTTCTCGACATCACGCCGGAAGATTGGGACCGCATCCAGGACGTCAACCTCAAGGGCATCCTGTTCCTGTCGCAGGCCGTGATCCCGCACATGCAGAAGCGCAGAAGCGGATCGATCGCCTGCATGTCCTCCGTCTCCGCCCAGCGCGGCGGCGGCATCTTCGGCGGGCCGCATTATTCGGCGGCCAAGGCCGGCGTGCTCGGGCTCGCCAAGGCGATGGCGCGCGAGTTCGGGCCCGACGGCATCCGCGTCAATTGCGTGACGCCCGGCCTGATCGGCACCGACATCACCGCAGGCAAGCTCACGGACGAGATGCGGGCGAAGATCCTCGAGGGCATACCGCTCGGACGGCTGGGCGAGGCCGCCGACGTAGCCGGCATCTACACTTTCCTCGCCTCCGATCTGTCGGCCTACGTCACCGGCGCGGTCATTGACGTCAACGGCGGCATGCTGATCCACTGAGCGAGGAGGGGAGACACATGGCAACACCGACACTCGCAAATGCGCTGACGCTGGCACAGCGCGCCCGCAACATCCGCCGCAATGCCCTGCTCATGGGCGAGGTTCAGGGCCAGGGCTATATTGCGCAGGCGCTCGACATCGCCGACGTGCTGGCGGTCGCCTATTTTCACGCGATGCGCTTTCGGCCCGAAGATCCCGCCTGGGAGGAGCGCGACCGCTTCCTGCTCTCGAACGGACATTATGCGATCGCACTTTATGCGGCGCTGATCGAGGCCGGGATCATCCCCGAGGCGGAGCTGGAAACCTACGGCTTCGACGAGAGCCGTCTGCCGATGTCGGGCATGGCCTCTTACACCCCGGGCATGGAGATGTCCGGCGGCTCGCTCGGCCTTGGGCTCGGCATCGCCGTCGGAATGGCGCTCGGGTTGAAGCGCAAGAAATCCGCGGCGCGCATCTACACGCTGTTCTCGGACGGCGAGCTCGACGAGGGCTCCAAATGGGAGGCCATCATGTCGGCGGCCCATCACAAGCTCGACAATCTGATCGCAATCGTCGACGTCAATAATCAGCAGGCTGATGGTCCCTCCAAGCAGATGCTCGGCTTCGAACCGCTGGTCGACAAGCTCGAAGCGTTCGGCTGGTTCGTGCAGCGCGTCGATGGCAATGATCTCGCCGCCGTGGTGGGTGCTTTCGATGCCGCGATGGCACATGCCGAGCCGAAGCCCCGCATGATCGTCGCCGACACCTTGATGGGCAAGGGCGTTCCCTTCCTGGAGCAGCGTGAGAAGAATCATTTCATCCGCGTCGAGCCGCATGAATGGCAGCTCGCGCTGTCTGAACTGAACGCGGGAGAGCAGCCATGAAATCCGCCGGATCGAGCTCTTCGGCCAAGCCGCGCCTGACCACCTCTGCGATGATCGCTTCGATCGCGGCGGAAGGGCAGCGCACCAAGCCCGCTCCCTTCGGCCACGCGCTCGTCGAACTCGCCCGCAGCCGCGAGGACGTGGTCGGCATGACCGCCGATCTCGGCAAATACACCGACCTGCACATCTTCGCGCAGGCCTTTCCCGATCGTTACTACCAGATGGGCATGGCCGAGCAGCTCCTGTTCGGCGCAGCCTCCGGACTCGCGGCCGAAGGCTTCATGCCATTCGCGACAACCTATGCGGTGTTCGCCTCGCGCCGGGCCTACGATTTCATCCACCAGACCATCGCGGAAGAAGACCGCAACGTGAAGATCGCCTGCGCGCTGCCCGGCCTGACCTCGGGCTACGGACCGAGCCATCAGGCGGCCGAGGACCTCGCGTTGTTCCGTGCGATGCCCAACATGACGGTGATTGATCCCTGCGATGCGCACGAGATCGAGCAGATCGTGCCGGCGGTCGCTGCTCATCGTGGACCGGTCTATATGCGGCTGCTGCGCGGACAGGTGCCGCTGGTGCTCGACGAGTACAACTATCGCTTCGAGCTCGGCAAGGCCGCGCTGCTGCGCGATGGCGGCGACGTCCTCATCATCTCCTCGGGCATCATGACCATGCGCGCGCTGGAGGCGGCGCAGGCCTTGTCGGATGACCGCGTCAACGCGGCTGTCCTGCACGTGCCGACGATCAAGCCGCTCGACACCGAGGCGATCCTGCACGAGGCCGGCAGGCCCGGCCGCCTCGTCGTCGTCGCCGAGAACCACACCGTGATCGGCGGTCTCGGCGAGGCCGTGGCCTCGCTCCTGATGCGTTCGGGCGTTCATCCGGCATTCCGCCAGATCGGACTTCCGGACGAGTTTCTCGCCGCCGGCGCGCTGCCGACGCTGCATGATCGCTACGGCATCTCGACCGCCGAAGTGACGCGGCAGATCAAGGAGTGGCTGCGCTAGCCCGCAGCCACCGTTCACCATCGACCAGGCCAACATGCTTCGCAGCGCTGCTGTGGAGAGGGACAGCTGCCGTCCAATGCCGGTGCACCGAGGGCCGGCCGGCAGCCACGGCAGTGGCGAAAGCCATCGCTGCAGAACAATCCAAGCTCAACAGGAGGAATAGATGATTCCGCGGAAACCAATCACCCTCACCCGTCGCAAGCTGCTCCTCGCCGGCGCGGCCGTGCCGTTGTGCGCCATTCTCACGCGTCCCGCTTCGGCCGCCGAATTCACCTACAAGCTCGCGACCGGTCAGGATCCGACGCATCCCGTCAATATCCGCGCCAAGGAAGCTGCCGACCGCATTCGCGAGGCAACGAGCGGCCGGCTCGAGATCAATCTGTTCCCGGCCAACCAGCTCGGCTCCGATACCGACCTGCTCACCCAGGTCCGCAACGGTGGCGTCGAGTTCTTCAACCTGTCGTCGCTGATCCTGGCGACGCTGGTCCCGGCCGCGGGCATCGTCAATCTCGGTTTTCTCTTCACCAGCTATGATGCGGTCTGGAAGGCGATGGATGGCGAGCTCGGCGCCTACATCCGCGCGCAGATCGCGAGGACGCCGATCATGGCGGTATCGAGCCCCTGGGATAACGGCTTCCGCCACGTCACCTCGTCCGGCCGCGAGATCAGGACGCCCGAGGACCTCAAGAACTTCAAGCTGCGCGTGCCGGCCGCCCCCAATCTGACATCGCTGTTCCAGGCGCTCGGGGCCGGTCCCGCGCCGATCAACTTCAACGAGGTCTACTCCGCGCTCCAGACCAAAGTGGTCGACGGTCAGGAAAACCCCCTGCCGATCATCGCGACCGCCCGGCTCTACGAGGTGCAGAAAACCTGCTCCCTGACCGGGCATGTCTGGGACAATTACTGGATCCTCGGCAACAAGCGTGCCTTCGAGAAGCTGCCCAAGGACGTGCAGGCGATCGTGACGCGCGAGTTCGACCGTTCGGCCAAAGACGAGCGCGCCGATATCGCGAAGCTGAGCGAATCGCTGCGCGCGGACCTCACCGCCAAGGGCATGCAGTTCATCGAAGTCGACCGTGGTGCGTTCCGGCAGGCACTCGCCAAGACGAGCTTCTACTCCGATTGGAAGGGCAAGTTCGGCGAGGAGGCTTGGGCGCAACTCGAGAAGGCGGCGGGCAAGCTGTCATGACGGCGCGCAACCATACGCCGAGCATCGACGAAGGCGCCGCTGTCGCGGAACCTCAATCCGGTGTGCGCCTATGGGCCGTCAGGGCCAACAAGGCGCTTGGTCATGTGGTTGCGATCCCGGCTGCACTGCTGGTGCTGGCCGAGATCGTCGTGCTGTCGGCCGGCATCGTCGGACGATATGTGTTTCACGCCCCGATCATCTGGGCGGACGAGCTCGCCGGCATCTTGTTCCTGTGGCTCGCCATGCTGGGATCGGTGATCGCGTTCCAGCGCGGTGAGCACATGCGGATGACGGCCATCATCGGCATGCTCAGTCCCGACGCACGCGCATTCCTGGACGTCGTTGCCGCCGCGGCATCACTGGCGTTCCTGCTGCTGGTGATCCACCCGGCTTACGAATTCGCGGCCGACGAGGTGTTCGTCACCACGCCGGCGCTCGAGATCGTCAACAGCTGGCGGGCGGCGGCGTTACCCGTCGGAATCGGATTGATGCTGATCGCGGCTGTCCTGCGGCTCGTCCGCATCTCGGGCTTGCGCAGCCTGCTCGCAGCCGTCGCGCTCGTCGCCGGCATCATCGCCGCGCTCGTTCTCGTCGCACCGGTGCTCAAGCCGCTCGGCAACCTGAACCTGCTGATCTTCTTCGTGGTCATCGTCGGCGCCATGGTGCTGGCGGCGGTGCCGATCGCGTTCGCCTTTGGACTTGCGACCGTCGGCTATCTCGCGCTGACGACGAACACGCCCGATGTCGTCATCATCGGACGCATGGACGAAGGCATGAGCCATCTGATCCTGCTTGCGGTGCCGCTCTTCGTGTTCCTCGGCCTGCTGATCGAAATGACCGGCATGGCGCGCGCCATGGTCGGCTTCCTCGCCAGCCTGCTCGGGCACGTGCGCGGCGGTCTGCATTACGTGCTGGTCGGAGCGATGTATCTGGTGTCGGGCATCTCGGGCTCGAAGGCGGCGGACATGGCCGCCGTGGCGCCCGTGTTGTTTCCCGAGATCACCAAGCGCGGCGCCAAGCCCGGCGATCTCGTCGCGCTGCTCGCGGCAACCGGCGCCCAGACCGAGACCATTCCGCCGTCGCTGGTGCTGATCACCATCGGCTCGGTCACTGGGGTGTCGATCGCCGCCCTGTTCACCGGCGGCCTGCTGCCCGGCATCGTGCTCGCCATCGGCCTCTGCACCGTGGTGTGGTGGCGATACCGGGGCGAGGACCTGTCGCATGTGAAGCGGGCGACGTGGAGGGAGATCGGCCGCGCCTTCGTCATCGCCATTCCGGCGATGGCACTGCCCTTCGTCATCCGCGCCGCGGTGGTCGAGGGCGTCGCGACCGCGACCGAGGTGTCGACGATCGGAATCGTCTACGCGGTTCTCACCGGACTGCTGATCTATCGTCAGTTCTCCTGGCGCCGGCTCTATCCGATGCTGGTGGAGACCGCGTCGCTATCCGGCGCGATCCTGTTGATCATCGGCGCCGCGACCGGGATGGCGTGGGCGCTGACGCAATCGGGCTTTTCGGCCTCGCTCGCAAAGTTCATGACGGCGCTGCCGGGCGGAACACCTGTCTTCCTCGGTGTGACCATCCTCGCCTTCGTCATTCTCGGCAGCGTGCTCGAGGGCATCCCGGCCATCGTGCTGTTCGGGCCGCTGCTGTTTCCGATCGCCCGCCAGGTCGGCGTGCATGAGGTGCACTACGCCATGGTCGTCGTGCTCGCCATGGGCATCGGCCTGTTCGCACCGCCGTTCGGCGTCGGCTATTACGCGGCCTGCGCCATCAGCCGCATCAGTCCCGACGAGGGCATCAAGCCGATCGTCGGCTATATCGTCGCCTTGCTGATCGGCACGCTGATCGTCGCGGCGATCCCGTGGATCTCGACCGGTTTCCTGTGAGGCGGAGACGGGCGGCGCGTCAGCGCTGCCCGTCGTGCACGGAAATCTCCGACGCCTTGAGGCCGCCGATGCGGGCGTGGGGGCGGCCGCCGGTCGCCATCACGAGGCCGAAAGCGATCTCGTCACGCCGTGGTGCATCCCACAGCGTCATCTCGGCGGTGCCGAAATGGCTGCGGACATAGGCGGCATGGATGTGACCGAGCGGCACCATCAGGCGCGTGCCTGCGCCGCCGATGGTCTTCGCCGCCGGCACGATCGCCTTGGGCTGTCCCAGCACTTCGCGCATGCCGTGGCCGCCGGCTTCGTGCCAGACGGCGCCGTGCTCGAGCTCGCCGTCCTCGCCGACGATAATGACCTTGCCATAGGCTTCGATGCGCTGGGCGCCGCCGAGCTGCGCGATCAGCCCGGATGCGAGCTCGCGTCCGAGCTCACGCAAGGACGCCTGGAACGGCATCAGATCAGGCTCATAGTGACCAGCGAAGGGATTGCGAACGACTGCTATGGCCGTCCCGACCAGCAGCGGCTTCTCCAGCCGCGGGCCGCGCTCGTGCCAGACGGTCTCGACGCTGAGCGCGGTCTTGCGAGTGTCGTGGGACATGCCGCGTCTTATGCCTCGTCCACGACGGGATTGCGGAGCACGCCGATGTTCTCGATCTCGACCTCGACCACGTCGCCGGGCTTGAGGAAGATCGGCGGTTTGCGGGTGAAGCCGACGCCGGCGGGCGTGCCGGTGGCGATGACGTCGCCGGGCACGAGGTCGAAGATGGTCGAGCAATATTCGATCAGCCGCGGGATCGAGAAGATCAGCATCGAGGTGTCGGAGGACTGCACGGTCGCGCCGTTGACGCGGGTCTCCAGCTTCAGCTTGGTGGGATCGCCGATCTCGTCAGGAGTAACCAGCCACGGCCCGAACGGGCCGGTGCCGACGAAGTTCTTGCCCGAGGCGATCTGCTGCGCGTGGCGCTGCCAGTCGCGCACGCTGACGTCGTTGTAGATCGAGTAGCCCGCGACGTGATTCCAGGCGTCGGCCTGGCTGATGTGGCGGCCACCCTTGCCAATGACGACGGCGAGCTCGCCCTCCCAGTCGAAATTGTCGGAGACCTTGGGCCGGATCACCGGCGCGTTGTGCGCGACCTGCGAGCGCCAGACCCGCAGGAAGATCGGCGGAAACTCGGTGATCTCGCGCTTCATGCCGAACGCCACCGCCTCATTGTGGTGGTCGAGATAGTTGCGCACCGCGCAGACGATCTTCTCCGGCCGCGGGATCACCGGCAGGTATTTGATATCGCCGAGCGCGAGGGTCGGCTTGTGCCCGGCGACGATGGCCGCACGGCGTGCGTAGTCGTCGCTGCCAAGGAAGTCGGCGAGCGTGGGGTACTGGGGCAGGGCGCGGCTGAGATCCACCACGCCATTTTCGACAACGGCGCCCCAGCTTTCCCGATTTCCGTCCAAGAACGACAGCAGCTTCATGGTTCCGTCCCAAGGTTTTGATTTTCGATGAGACGCATTATTTTCGAAAATTATCCGCGACGCAAGCCCGGAGCGCGGAAATGCTACCCGCCCCTATTCGGCGTCGAGCAGATGGCCGGCGTACGTCGCGACGTTGTCGGAGGTCGAGCGGATATGCGCCTCGATCAATTGCACGGCGAGATCGGCATTGCGCGAGATCGCGGCCTGCATGATGGCCTGGTGCTCGCCGGCCTTGTCGCGCGGGCGAGGCCGGAAATTGGCCGAGAGGTGCCGGTAGCGCTCGGCGCGATCGAACAGCTCGGCGCGAATGGCGAGCAGCGTCGCCGAGCCGCAGGCGGAGACCAGCGCCTGATGGAACTGGCGATGGGCGATCTTCCATTCGGGATCGCGCAAGGGATGTTCGGGATCGCGCTGCTCGATCCGCTTCAGGCGATGCAGCGTCGAGATGACAGCGATTTCCCAGTCATCGTCGCCGCGCTCGATCGAGCGGCGGATCAATTCCACCTCGATCAGGACGCGGGCATCGGTGACCTCCACCAGATCCTGGCGGCTGACCGGCGCGACGCGGAAACCGCGCTGCTCCTGGGCGTCAACCAGGCCTTCGGCGGCCAGCGCCGTCAGCGCCTCACGCAGCGTCGTAAAGCTCGCGCCAAAGCGTTCGCGCAGCACGTCGAAGCGCAGCGGCTCGCCCGGCGCGAGGCCGCAGGCGATGATCTCCTCGCGCAGCCGATGGGTGATGTCGGCGGCGATGGTCTTGCCGAATTCCTTGCGGGGGCGAATGGCGCTGTCGGGCATGGGCCTGCCAATGAATCGATGGCTCAAGATGCCGCGGCAACGACCATCTTGCAATAATTTTCGTAAACGGTATGATTTTCGAAAATATGATCTGGGGAGCATAAACAAATGAGGGCAGTGCTGGTGCGTCAGCCGGGCGGGCCGGATGCACTTGAGGTGGTCGAGCTTCCAGTGCCCGTGCCGGGCGCAGGCCAGGTGCAGATCCGGGCCGAGGCGTTCGGGGTCGGGCAGCCCGACGCGCTGATCCGGCGCGGCGTCTACAAATGGATGCCGCCATTGCCGGCCAATCCCGGCAACGACGTCGCCGGCCGCATTTCTGCCCTCGGCCGTGATGTCGAGGGCTTTGCGATCGGCCAGAAGGTACTGCTGAGCGCGCGCGACCTGTCTCAGCGCGGCGGCTGCTACGCCGATTATGTGGTCGCACCCGCAGATGCCATCCACCCGCTGCCCGACCATGTCGATCTGCAAGCCGCCGTGTGCCTGTCGAACTACCAGGTCGCCTACGCGCTGCTGCACGAGTGCCGCCATCCGCGCGCGCCCAAAAGCGTGCTGGTGATCGGGGCTGCCGGCGGCGTCGGCACCGCGCTTGTGCAACTGGCAAAGCTCGCGGAGATGACCGTGATCGGTACGGTCTCGACCGAGGAGAAGGCCGCGTTCGCGAAGGCGAACGGCGCCGATCACATCGTCTTCTACCGCAGCGAGGATGTGGTGGCGCGGACGCGCGAATTGACGAAAGGCGAGGGCGTCGGCCTCGTGCTCGATCATGTCTGTGGGCCGGAGTTCACCGCCTATCTCGGCGCGCTCGGCAAATGGGGCACGCTGCTGTCGTACAATGCCTTCGCCGGATTGCCGGAAGAGAATCTGATGGCGGCGATGCGCAACCATCTCGACATCTGTCCGGCCGTGCGCTGCTTCTCCTTCCACATCTACGACCATGATCGCGACGGCCGCCGCGCCCTGATGCGCAGCGTGATCGAGGCGCTGAGCCGCAATGCGATCAAGCCGGCGATCTCGGCGGTGCTGAAGCTCGACGAGGTCAGGAAGGCGCATACGCTGCTGGAGCAGGGCTCCGCGCTCGGCAAGATCATCATGACGCCATGAGGGGGTGGACGATGACACAAGCGCCCATTGCACGCTTTACCCGGTTGCGGCACGCGACCTTCACCTCGCCCGATCCGGAGCGGCTGCTCGACTATTACCGCGTCGTGATCGGTCTCGGCCTCGTCGCCCGTGATGGTGGCCGCCTATTCCTCGCCAACGAGTCCGAGCAGCTCTCGCTGGTGATCGAGCGAGGGGACGCCGCGCTGCAGAGCATCGCCTTCGAGATATCCCCCGATGTCCAGATCGAGGCGCTGGGCGCAGCGCTGAAGCAGGCCGGCTTGCGGCCCGAGCTTCACAGCGATCCCCTGCCTGGCGTGTCCCGGCTGCTGTCCTTCAGCGACCCCGAGGGAACGCGCTTCGAATTGATCCAGGGCTGGACGCCGACGCCCGCGCAGGAGCGGATCGGCGGGCTCGCCGTCGCCAAGCTCGGCCATGTCGCGCTGCGCACGCCCGATCCGCAAGCCGCTTCGGAGTTTTATGCGAACGTGATGGGCCTGCGGGTCTCAGACTGGATCGAGGACCGCTTCGTCTTCATGCGCAGCGGCTTCGAGCACCACACGCTCAACTTCGCTCGCGCGCCCGTGCGCAACCTGCATCATTTCGCCTTCGAGCTACGGGGCCCGGACCACATGCATCGCGCCTGCGATCATCTCGCGCGGCACAAGCTGCCCGTGCTCTGGGGCCCGGTTCGTCACGGCCCCGGCCACAACACCGCGATCTACCACCGCAATCCCGACGGCCATCTGGTCGAACTGTTCTGCGATCTCGACCGCATGACCGACGAGGCGCTCGGCTATTTCGAGCCGCGCCCGTGGCACCGCGATCGTCCGCAGCGGCCAAAAGTCTGGGTCGGCCTGCCGCGCGACGTCTGGGGCATGGCGCCTTCGCCGGAATGTACGGAGTTCGCGCGCTAGACATGATCCGGAAAAGTGTGAAGCGGTTTTCCGAATAGATCATGCTCACACTTTAACGAATTTGAGTTCGAACGAGAGATCGCCGCACGCGCTGCGGCCAAAGACATAACAATCAAGGGGAGAAGCATCCATGCGTGGGATGAAGCGACTTGCTGCGGCCATTTTTCTGCTGAGTGGTTGCCTTGCAACCACTCTTGCGGCGGCGGATAACTATCCATCGCGCCCGATCCGCCTGGTGCACGGATTTGCCGCGGGCGGTGCGGCCGATGCGCTGTCGCGCATCATCGCCGACGGGCTCTCGAAGAAGCTCGGGCAGCCGATCATCGTCGAGGCGAAGCCCGGCGCGGGCGGCAACATCGCGGCGGATGCGATCGCAAAGGCCGCGCCCGACGGTTACACGATCGGTCTCGTCACCGGGGCGCATGCGATTTCCGCGGCGACCTACAAGAGCCTCGCCTACCAGCCCGCCGAGAGTTTCGAGATGATCTCGACGCTGGTCTATTACGCGCTGGTCATCGCCGTGCGCAACGACTACCCCGCAAAATCGCTCGGCGATCTCATCACCATCGCGAAGGAGAAGCCGGGTGCACTCAGCTTCGGATCGGTCGGCTTCGGCAGCACGCATCATCTCGCCGGGGAGCTGCTGAACGCGGCGGCCGGCGTCGAGATCGTGCACGTGCCGTATCGCGGCGATTCGCAATCCATCACCGCGCTGCTCGGCGGCGAAGTGCCCATCATCGTCGGCACGCCCGTCCTGCTGGCGCCGCAGATCCAGAGTGGTGCGATCCGCGGCCTCGCGGTGACCTCGCCGACGCGCACCGCCCTGCTGCCCGATGTCCCCACGGTTCAGGAAGCCGGCATCAAGGGCTACGACGTGCGCACATGGGCAGGGCTCCTGGCTCCGAAGGGCACGCCGCCTGCGATCATGGCGACGCTCAATGCCGCGACGCTCGAGGTGCTCAGGGACCCCGAGATCAAGCAGCGTCTCGAGACGGCTGTCGGCGGCGAGGTCCGTGGCAGCTCGCCGGCGGAGATGAAGGCGCTGATCGAGACCGAGATCGTCAAATGGACCGGGGTGGTGGAGCGGGCGAAGCTCCCGAAGATCTGATCTGCGAAAGCTTGCCGCTGCTCCGCTATGCGCCCGAACCCACGCCTGTCGTCCGGAGCATGCGTTGCCGTCCGCGCGATTGCGGCCGGTGCCTCCTCGGGAATCGCAAAGCACGAGCTCGCGTTGATCTCGCACAGCACGTAGCTGTCGGCGCCGGCCGCATCGACATGGTCTTCCGGTTTCAAGAGTGCTGTGGTTCCAAACGAAGCATGAAATTCTTTGTGAGGATTCCCGGGAAGGGGTGAGTTGACAGCTCGGCCAGCCGGTCTTCTACTCGGCCTGTCGGGGATGTGCGATCTCCCCGTGAGGCGACATGCCCAAGAATCGCGTCCTGATCTTCACCAGGGACGCCGCATGTCATCCGACACCCCGATATCATCCAACACATCATTTCGGCTCGTCAGTCCGGCGCGGCGCGCCGGACTTGTCGATGCGTAACCTTGCGAAACGGACTTCACCTGGGGCGGGGACACAGGAGAACGACCATGCGCACACGGACAATCCTCCACGCTTTCCTCATTCTGGCGCTGACGGGCGGCGCTTCGGCCGCACGCGCGCTGACCCAGGACGAACTCATCGCCAGGATCAAGGCGGCTGGCTACACCGAGGTCAGCGACATCAAGTCGACCGCCGAGGGAACGACCGCCAAGGCGATCAAGAACGGCAAGCAGGTGCGGCTCGTTGTCGACAGCAGCGGCCAGATCAAGGAGCGGAACTGAGACGGCTCCGGAAACCCAATTCGAGCTCAAGGGAAGAGATCAATGCGCAAGACAATCTCGGCGCTGATGGCCATCGGCGCCTGCTTCATCGCGACCGCTCATGCACAGGATGTCGACTGGCAGAAAGTCGATGATGCGCTCGGCCGTAAGCCGGCCGTCACCGGCGATGTGCATCGCTACGGTTTTCCCCGCACCGACCTCACGGTGACGCTCGATGGCGTGACCATCAAGCCGGCGCTGGCGCTCGGCGGCTGGGTCGCGTTCAAGCCGGCCCATGGCGGCGTCATGGCGATGGGCGATCTGGTGCTGCTCGAATCCGAGATCAGCCCGGTCATGACGAAGATGATCGCGAACGGGCTGGAGATCACGGCCGTGCACAACCATCTGCTCGGCGCGAGCCCGGCGACGTTCTACATGCACGTGGCCGGACACGGCGATCCCGTCAGGATCGCAACGGCTCTCAAGGAGGCGCTCGCCGAAAGCAAGACGCCGCTCTCCGTGCCGGCTCCCGCGGCCCCGCCGTCTGCCGTCGATCTCGACACCGCGCAGCTCGACCAGATCATCGGCGTCAAGGGACAGGCCAATGGCGGCGTCTACCAGTTCAACGTGCCCCGCCGTGATCCCGTCACCGAGCAGGGAATGCAGCTGAGCCCGGTCGGGCCGCTGGGGGTTGCGACCGCCATCAACTTCCAGCCGACCGGCGCGGGCAAGGCGGCCATCACCGGCGACTTCGTGCTGACCGGCGACGAGGTCAACCCGGTGATCAAGGCGCTGCGATCGCATGGCATCGCCGTGACGGCGTTGCACAGCCACATGCTGGACGAGCAGCCGCGCCTGTTCTTCATGCATTTCTGGGCCAACGACGATGCGATCAAGCTCGCGAGCGGCGTGCGTGCGGCGCTGGACAAGACGGCCAGCACCAAGAGTTGAGCTCAGGGGAGGGAGCTACGAGGGAGGGGAGCTGCAGACGATGATGCTCGTCGAGCGAGGCGCGTGCTTTACGGAGTCGAAGTCATTCAGAGCATCAATTCAGTGCATGGGCGTGGAGCAAGGCGCCTTATTCGAGCGTTGTCCCGTGCAGCGCCAAGGGTTGCGATCGCTTCTGAACTCGGGTGCTGGTCTGACCCTTTCGTCGAACCGAGGAGGAAACCATGCGCGTTCTTGCAATGACAACGGCAGTTCTGCTGTCCTGTACTGTTGGTCCTTCGCTTGCCGCCGAATTGGAGAAGGCCCCGGCTCAGCCAGGTCCGGCCGCCGCTCCGGTGCTGCCGGATCAAACGCCACGGCAGGCCGAGCAGACCCGGGGGCAGGACAAGAGAGATGCCGAAGACGTCCAGATTGGCCGTGACTGGAAAGCGCAAGGTGGCAACGAAGCCGAGCACATGGGGCGAGCTGAGCCGTCCGGGCAGGATCATCAAACAGTGGGTCGAGATTGGCGGACTCATCCTGACGATCGTGAGCGGCAGTGAGTCGATAGCCGTCCCGCACAATCGCAAGCGCTCGCTGTGGTGCGGACAAGTTCAAGGATCCATTCGTTGGATCAGAGCGGAGCGCGCATCCATTTGACCATCATGATGGTTCGAAGGTGCAATTCCGAAACATTCGCATCAAGTCGGTGGTGCCGGGGGTGGTCGACCTGCCGATCCCGAAAGTCGCTTACTTTCGTCCGCGCGGTTCGACCACTTCGCCGTCTTCCTTGACGAAGCGGCCGACAGGATTGTCCAGGAGATCGATCACGGCTTCCGACGGCCGGCACAAGCGCGTGCCCTTCGGCGTCACCACGATCGGACGGTTGATGAGAATGGGATGGGCGACCATGAAATCGAGCAGCTGGTCGTCCGTCCATTTTGGGTCATCCAGGCCGAGCTCCTTATAGGGTGTCCCTTTCTCACGCAGCAGCGCGCGGACCGGAATGCCCATTGTCGCGATCAGCTCCTTGAGCTTGTCCCGCGACGGCGGCGTCTTAAGATATTCGACGACGACGGGCTCGGTGCCGCTCTGCCGGATCATCGCCAGCGTGTTGCGCGAGGTGCCGCAGGCGTGGTTGTGATAAATGGTGACGGTCATCGGGTTGTCTCCGTGATTGCGACTGAGGCGGACGCGCGTGAGCGTCCGAGCAGCCAGTTCATCAGCAGCATGCCGGCGAAGGCGCCGCACAGCTCGGCAAGGATGAAGCCGGGCAGGTCGGCGGGACGGATGCCGGAGAACGTGTTTGTCAGCGACCTCGCAATGGCCACGGCCGGATTGGCGAACGAGGTGGAGGCCGTGAACCAATAGGCCGCGGTGATATAGAGGCCCACCAGCCAAGGCACTGCCGTCCGCTGAAACCGGATGCCGGCCAGGATCGTCGCAACCAGCCCGAAGGCGGACACCGCTTCGGCGAACCATTGCGGCCCTCCGGTTCGAATTTTCGTCGAGAGGTCGAGTAGCGGCAGGGCGAACATCAGATGCGCCGCCACCGTCCCCGCGATGCCGCCGGCGATTTGCGCGATGACATAGAGCGCAGCCTCGTTCGCCGGCAGCTCGCGCTTGCCGGTGAAGACCAGTGTCACGGCGGGATTGAAGTGTGCGCCTGAGACCGGGCCGAGCACCGTGATCAGGACAACCAGAATGGCGCCGGTCGGCAAGCTATTGCAGAGCAACGCAAGGGCGACGTCCTTGGTCAGCGTTTCCGCCATGATGCCGGAGCCGACCACGGTGGCCACGAGAATGCCCGTGCCGAGCGCTTCGGCGGCGAGGCGCCGCGAGAGAGCGAAATTGTCCATCAGCGGGCTCGCCCTCTGGGTTTCGGTGAGCAGCACGATTGCAGGGTCTCGACGACAGGCTCGCAAACTTCCGGCCGGCCGCCGCAGCAATCGCGCAGCAGGAAGACGGCAACATCACGAAATTCGCCGAGACTGGCGCGATAGATGATCGAGCGGCTGTGCCGCTCCGAAGACACGAGGCGGGCGCGGCTCAGTATCGACAAATGCGCCGACAGCGTGTTTTGCGGGACTTCCAGCAGGCGCGCGAGGTCGCCGGCCGCAAGACCTTCAGGCTCGTGTCTGACCAGCGTCCGGAACGCCTCCAGACGGGTGGGTTGGGACAGCGCGGCGAGTGCCAGGACAGCTTTTTCTATTTCCATATATCTGGAGTTATGGAATTATGGGCGCCGCGTCAACCGGAGATCCGGTCCGGCCATTCATGCGCTTTATCGGTTCGCAGCCGATCGGCTCGGAACCCTGCGCCACGAGCCTTGCCAATCCGGGGATGACCGCAAAAGAGCCGGCGTCGTCCTCCGCCGCTAAGGTTGCGGAGCAAAGCGGTCGAATGCCGGCAGTTCGTGCGCCCGCTTCATCCAGCGCAGCCGCTCGGCGACCTGGATCTGCATCGTCGCAGGCACGGCCTCGGGATCATCGTAAGTCGCGCTCTGGATGTCGACGATACCAGGCATGCTGGCGTTGAAATAGAACAGGCCGGTTCCGCAGTCGGCGCAAAAGTGCCGCCGGACATGTTCCGAAGACCGGTACACCTTCGGCTCGCCCTTCGTCACCTTGACGGCATCCTCCGCGTACATCGTCCAGCCGACGACTGGGGCGCCGGCGTGGAGCCGGCAATCGCGGCAGTGGCACAGCGCGTGGACCATCGCGTCGCCCTGGACCTCATAACGGATTGCGCCGCAGTGACAGCCGCCGGTGATGGTGCTCATGCGTACCTCCGATTCAAGATCGGTTTTTCAAATCGATAGCTCACGACATTTGCGACTGCAACGCGGCGAGTGATTTGCGATTGCGTCCATCTGTCGCCTGACAGCTCCTGCCATCGGAGCCACCCAGACCGCGGGAAATGCAGGGAGGCGCCGCAGTTCCGCGTCCCGAGCTTGAATGAGTCCCGACGCGCTGTGCCGCACGGCTGCGTTTCGGCCAATGCCGGTCAGGATACGATTTCGCACACGGGGCGGATGGAGCCTGACAGGCGTGCTTCCCTAACGCTCCTATTGACTCGCATCGCGAATGAGCAAATCCTTCCAACACGCAATTGCCATCGCCCATTTCAGCACGACGAACTTCGGCGCTTCGGCCTTTGTCGGCGCCATCCGACCAAATTAGAACAGAAACGGAGGGGCCCATGCGCGCGCTCGCCTTGAGAACGGTCTCTCTTCTCGCCATCGCGACCCTGTGCTCGATCTCCGCCACACCTGCGGCACGCGCGGAGGACGGGACCGACCAGCAGTTTGGTAAGGTCCACTTCCAGACCTCCTGCAACGAGGTGGCGCAGCGCCGCTTTGACCGCGGGATGCGCTATCAGCACTCGTTCTGGTACCGGCCCGCGAAGGAGATTTTCGAGGAGACGTTGCAGGCCGATCCCGACTGCGCGATCGCCTATTGGGGCATTGCCCTGAGCCTGCTGTACAACCCGCATTTTCCCGCCCCGAAGGAAAACCTCGCCGAGGGCCTCGCGGCGCTGCAGAAGGCCAAGGCACTCGGCGCCAAGAGCGAACGCGAACGTGACTATATCGACGCGCTGCTGGCCTTCTATTCGGGCGACGAAAAGACGACGTTTGGCCAGCGCGCGCAGGCCTATCTCAAGGCAACCGAAGCCGTCGCCGCGCGCTATCCCGACGATGACGAGGCGCAGATCGCCTACGCCATCACGCTGAATGTCACGGCCTCACCAAACGACAAGACCTATGCCAACCAGCTCAAGGGCGCGGCCATCCTGGAGCCGATCTTCAAGCGGCAGCCACGGCACCCCGGCGTCGCCCATTACCTGATCCACCTCTACGACTATCCGGCGATCGCCGAGAAAGGCCTGGACGCCGCCAAGCGGTATTCCGAGATCGCGCCGGCGGCGCCGCACGCTTTGCATATGCCGTCGCACATCTTCACGCGCGTCGGCTACTGGAACGAATCCATCGAGGCCAATAGCCGTTCCGCCAAGGCTGCCAAGGAGGGCAAGGATCCCAGCGAGCAGCTGCATGCCGACGACTATATGGTCTACGCCCTGCTCCAGCTTGCGCAGGACAGCCGAGCCCGCGACGTCATCGCGGACATGGTTGCGACCACGGGCTATGCACCTTTCGTGCGCGCCGGTCCCTACGCGATAACGGCCAGCCAGGCGCGCTATATGGTCGAGCGCGGTGATTGGCAGGGCGCCGCCGCGCTGAAGGTCGAGCCGAGCCGGTTTGCCTATGTCGATGCGATCACCTGTTTCGCCCGCGCCCTTGGCGCCGCGCGCTCCGGCAATGCAGACGCAGCAACGGCTGATATCGCCAAGCTGGCGGAGCTGCGCGACAAGCTGCAGCAGGACAAGGACGCCTATTGGGCCGAGATCGTCGACATTCAGCGGCAGGTCGCCACGGCCTGGCAGCTCAATGCCCAAGGGAAACAGGCGGAGGCGTTGGAAGCGATGCGCCTTGCCGCCGATGCCGAAGACAAGACCGAGAAATCCATCGTGACGCCGGGACCGCTTGCCCCGGCACGCGAGCTTTACGGAACCATGCTGCTCGAGCGCGGCATGGCGACGGAAGCATTGGCCGCGTTCGAAAGGACCATGCGCAAGGAGCCGAACCGCTTCGGCGCGACGATCGGCGCCGCTCGCGCCGCCGAGAAGGCGGGTGATGCGGTGAAGGCACGCCAGTACTACGCGAAAGTCGTCGACATGGCGCGCAATGGCGACTCCTCGCGGGAGGACCTCGCGGCGGCGCGAAAGTTCATGGCTCAGAATTAGTAGAAGTGCCGCGACAGCTGCCATGCGCCTGACAAGCAAATTTATTGCGATCAGCGCAGCCGCCGCAGTGCTCTGCGCAGCCGCTGCGTTCTGGATATCGCGATCCGGCGAACCGGCCCGCGCAACAGCGGCGTCCGGCGATGTCCGCCCGGTGTGGACGGAAACCGACTGGCCTTTCGCCGCAGATCCCTGGGGGAAAGGAAAGGCGTTTCGCTGCAAGGCCGAGGATTGCGGCGGCGAGGTCCAGCTCTACGTTCGCGCCAAGCTCGGCTTCTGCAATTGCGCCACCGGCATCGCCGACGATGGCGACCTCGAGCAAATGGGCGACCTGGCGCTGATCGGCAAGGCAACGCCAATCGCTGCCGGCCGAGAGATCGTCGTCGGTGCGATGCGCGGCCGCAGCCGGGCTTATCGCATCGAGGGACATCGCAATGCCGCGCTCTCACTCGCCTTCAATCAGCGCTGCGACATGGTGGCCGCGACGGCCTTGGTTGGACCGGGCGCGCCCGCGTCACTGGAGCCGGCGGTGCTGGCGTTCCTCAATAGCGACCGCATGTTGAAATGGGCCGAGATCGCGCTTGGGTTATGACGCAAGGCAATTCGGCTTCCGTCGCCCCGAGAACCGCATTCTGATCGAGCTGCCACGACTATGCCTGGGACAAGCCCAGCGTACGTTGAGACTGCAATTCGCAGAAACTACTGTCGTGCCGCGCCGCTGGCCCCGGGGATTTGCCCCCCGAACTTTGACGGGCCGGTGCCACTGACGCTCGTCGGCCCGCCGGCCGTCCCATTCGGGTCGGTTCTGGCGGCGGTCCGGCCGGGGCCGTGCATCATGTTCATCGAATTGAACCACCCGTGGTGGTGATGGCGTTTGGCGCTATGGGCCGAGGCATAGCCGGTCGAGCAGGCCAGTAAGATCGCCAAAGTAAGCGTTGCTGCTTTCATCTGTGTTTCCTCTCCAGTTGAGGAAACGGCGTGGGCAAGCGACTTGTTCCAAGCTGGTGCCGCGCCGCTTTCGCCAAGGAATCGGCGCCATCCACACCCACGACAGTATCGACTGCGCAAAGCGAGATCTCTGCGAATGGATATTTCGAATGAGGCCGTGATCCGGCGACGGTCGATGCCATCCTGCGTGAGTTGGACGGGGTCGATGTGCTCGTCAACAACGCCGACTTCGGCTTCTACGGCCCAGACCGTATTCATGCGACATGAGGGCGTCCTCGGATGTGTTTGATCGACAGCTGGGGGTCTCACGCCGGAAATGATGCGCAGCAGATCGCAGACCATTAGCCGACCTCCACAAGCCGGCTCCGCTACCTTTCCGGAAGGCGCGGTGGAAGCAAAATCACGGCTGCCAGCGTTCCCAATGCGCACGCCAAGCCAGTGCCCACGAAGGGCCAGAAGTATGCCACTGCTCGATCCGAGGAACTCAGTAGCGCTCCAAACGCCGCGATACCGACGGCAAAGCCCGCTTGTCGCATGACGATGGTCACCGCCGATGCCATGCCGGCTTGCTCACTAGGAACCAAGGCAACGACGACACCGGACAACTGAGGATGTGCCAGGGCGGCGCCGAGTCCGACGACAATCATAGCCAATATCACTGGCCATTGATTTGGGGTGCCGTTGGCTGTCAGCGCCGCAACGAAACCTGCGCTCCCGATGGTCATGATCGCGAGAGCCAATGTGAAATACCATCGCCATCCGAGCGCGGTTACAATTCTGCCCCCGAGCGGTGGCACGAACAACATTGGCAAGGTTGCCGCCAACATGACGATGCCGCCCGTGTCGGCGCTCACGCCAAGGGACGCGCTGAGAAACGGCGGCAGGTAGACGAGCATGGCCCAGTACCCGATCGAAACCGCGGCGAGAAGCACAGCAATCCCAACCATCGCGGGACGCAAAAAGACGACTGGGTCGAAGATGGGCTGCGCACGCCTTCTTTGTTGAAGGGCGAAGACGAAAAATAGCACGAGTGCAAGGCCACAGCCGACCACGAGCGTCATCCTTGCAGTCCGACCGTAGAGAAGAGCCTCTATCAGCACGAAAAGGGCAGCTGTCAGAATGACCATCCCGACGAAGTCGAGCGGACGAGGTGAAGGCTCCTTTGCTTCGCCAACAAGATGGGGGATGCCCCAGGCAACTAAGACGCAAGCCGGAACATTCGCCAGGAATATCCAACGCCATCCGAGCCAGGACGAGACAATGCCGCCGAGCGCGGGGCCCAATGCCATCGCAGTTCCGGACATGACGCCGAGCCAGGCGAAAGCGCGAGTCCGCGCCTTCGCCTGCGGATAGGCCGATGCAATCAGCGCGATGCCACCCGTGATCACGAAGGCGGCTCCGATACCTTGAAACGCACGCGCAAGGTTCAACGACATGCCGTTCCAGGCCGACGCGCACGCGATGGACGCCACTGCAAATATGAGGTTGCCCCACAGCATCGCTGCCCGACGACCATATCTGTCAGCCAGCGCGCCGGCCACCAGCAGCGACGCCGTAAATGCAAGGCTGAAAGCATCCATGACCCAGGCATATCCAGCAATATCGAGCTGCAGCTCGCGAGCAATGGCCGGCAAAGCCACCACAACAGCGGTCACGTCAAAGTTGGTTAGGAATGCGGCCAGACCCAGCCCAAGCGCCGGCCACATGGACGGTAGGACGGCTTCTGCGGTAGCGCCGTGCGGGGAGAGTGGTGACATGGGATGGGTCAATCGCGACTGGAAATGTTGCCACGAATTGAACGGACTGTTGGGTTCACGTCAGCATGAATCTGGTTCATACCGGTATCATGAGAATTCTTCCTCCCTTTGATGGTCTTGTGGCGTTCGAGGCGGCCGCGCGTCATCGCAGCATGACGCTTGCTGCCAATGAGTTGCGCCTCACGCAGAGTGCGATCAGTCATCGCCTGAAGAAGCTCGAAGCATTTGTCGGCGCATCGCTGTTCAATCGCACCGGCACCGGATTGTGTCCGACGGCGGCCGGCATCTCTCTGCTCGAAGACGTCGGCAGGCTGCTCGACGACATGTCGGGCCTGAGGGCCCGATCTCGGGCGGCCTCGCGGCCGGCCACCCTGAAGATCGGGATCGGTGCGGCGCTGTCGCAGTATTGGCTCGTGCGCCGTTTGCCGAACTTTGCTGCGTCCAACCCGGATATCGGGATCGAGTTGCATGTTGCGGAAAGTGAAGCTCAGGCGCGGGCGGCAGATGTGGACGTATTTGTCTCATGGATGCCGAAAGCCGGTGCGCGCGCGACATCCACGCAGCGATTGCTGTTCGACGAGCAAGTATTTCCGGTGGCAGCACCACGCCTAGTTCCGCGGGGCCGCCAACTCTCGAACCCGGAAGCACTGGTCGACCTTCCTCTGATCCATAAAGGGCCGGGCGGTCGCAACGACGGTGCCGAATGGTCGTGGCATGTGTGGTTCGAGCGATTGAGGATCAGAACGCCGGTGCCTGAGGCCGTGCGGTTCGGCTCGCTTGGTATGGCGCTCGCTGCGGCGATCGAGGGGGCGGGCGTGGTCCTCGCTCGATCGCTTTTGGTGCATGATGCGCTGGCCGACCGCCGATTGTGCCGGCTGCTGCAGTCGAAATGGGACATGCCATCCAGCAAAGCGCACTTTGTCCGCTGGCCGCCGGTGCTGACAGGAGACAAGCGCGTGAAGGCCTTTGCCAACTGGATCATGGACGAAGCAGGCCGAACATCGTCGGCATCCTGAATGGTACGTGATTTCCGCGAGCGGCGCGGGGCACTGGTACAAGGGCAGCCGAGGGGCGGCGCTCGCAGCCGAGTGGTGCACTAAAGCATGATCCGGAAAAGTGCGAAGCGGTTTTCCGGAAAGATCATGCGTAAACAACAAGCTAAAGCGCGATGACGATTCATCCAAATTTCATCGCGCTTTAGTCGCCTCGAAGCGACAAACAATCTGAAGGAAACAGAGCGCAAATGGAGCGAACTGCAAATGGAGCGAACTAACGAGCATCGCAAACGCTCCTTCACATTATGACCTGCTGCTGATTTTGCTCCGTGCTCCCAAATGAAAACACCCGCGACGGATTGCTCCGCGCGGGTGTGACGAACTCTCGATGATGCCAGTATGCCCCTGTTTTGCCCGACGAGTCAAAGGGAGCGTACACGTCCGTCCGGTGGCTTCGTCATCGCCGACCGAAGAACGTAATGATTTCAATGCCCCCGCTACTGTGCATGGGGTTGTTTTCGCAGTTTTTGTCTTGCACCGCCGATATGGCCGCGCTCAACGGCGGCTGCGCGGCGTCTCGGCCTTGGCCGGCGGCTCGGTCTGGGGCGCGCAGGTCGCAGCTGCAAGCGTTGCTTGCGCCTGCTGCATCAGGCCGGGCTCCGGGGCGAGTGCCTTCATCAGGATCAGGCCGGTGGTGCTGGGAGAGTCAATGATCAGGCGGTCGGCTGCGGTGACCTCTTCGTCCTCGGGCAGCTCGTTGTGCTGCGCTTCCGTCATCAGGTCGAGCTCGATCACCTTCTTGCCGGCCGAGCGGTCGTTGATGGCGTAGTAGGCGATCTCGTTACGGGTGTAGAACGACACCGAGGTGTAGGCCTGGCTCACCGGCACGGTGAGCTTGATCGGCCCGCCCGAGAGGTCATAGCGGCAAATCGCCAGCGCAAAGGCCGGGTCCATGAACGGCATCGGCGAATTGTTGGGGTCGGCGAGGGGAAGCTGGGTGACGGCGTTCGCCTTCGTCATCGGCGTCAGCCGCGAATAGGCATCCTGCGTGGCGATCCGCGGCAGCGCCAGCACGCTGACGAGATGGACCACGAGGCCCAGCACCACGCCGGCGATGATGGTGAACGCGAGCCGGATCATGAGCAGCCCACCGTGGTGATGCTCGGCATCGGCGCATCGCGCTGGGTGCGCGTCGCAACGCCGACCGGCGTGTCGTAGAGGCGCAGCATCAGCGCGTAGCGCTCGATGCCGCCGGTCGGCAGCCAGTTGCCGGCGCGCGAGCGCGAGGCGATGCGGATCTCGAACGAGCCGTCGGAGGAGCGCACGATCTCCTGGCTGGTGAAGCCGTAGCGGGCAAGCGAGTTGGCGACGAGATGGCCCTTGCGGTCGTACAGCGTCAGCGTCCAGAACCGCGCCGGCGGCGTCACGCCGGAGACGACGACGTCACAGCGGCCGTCGAGCGCCTTCTTCTGGTCGTCGGTGGTGGCGGTGAAGGCGACGCCGTCGCCGGTGCCGATCGGCAGCTCGCCGTTGCGAACGATGGTGGCACGCGAATAGGGGTCGACGTCGGCAGTGCCGGTGCGCGGCCGCGCCGTCCAGGCGCCGATGGTCAGTGCGCCGATCTCGGTGCCGCGCGTCGTCGTCATCCAGGTCGCACCCAAGCCGACCACCGTCGCGAGGAGAAGCGCCGTCAATGTGATCAGGATCAGCCGCACGGGTTTCGATCAGTTCTTGCGCGGAGCGGATGCGTTGGCATTCTCTTCCGCATAATTCTGCGGGAAGGCGAGCGCGCTCGTCGACGAGGCCGGCTTGCTGTCATTTGCCGTCGATTTGTTCGCAGTCTTGGCCGCATCATCAAGCAGCTTCTCGACGCGCACAAGGATGTCGGCGCCGCGCTTGGTCAGTACCGGCGGCGGGCCGGGCTTGGTCTCCAGCACCTTCGGCGCCGCATTGGCTTGCGCGTTGCTCACAGGCTGCGGCGGCAGCTTCTGACCCATGCCGATGCCGGGGATCTCCCGGACCTCGACGCCCTGATGCGCGGCGACCATGATGTCGTGCCAGGTCTGCGCCGGCAGCGAGCCACCGGTCATGCGGTTGGTCGGGGAATAGTCGTCGTTGCCGTACCACACCGCACAGGTGAAATTGCCCGTGTAGCCGACGAACCAGGCGTCGCGATACGCATTGGTGGTGCCGGTCTTGCCCGCAGTCGGAATGCCGTCGAGCGCCGCGCGTCGCGCGGTGCCTTCGCTGACGACGTGGCTCATCATGCCCGCCATGTCGGCGGCGATGTTCGGCGGAATCGCCTGCTTCGGCTTCGGGCCGTCGCGATCCCATCGCCAGACGAGATCGCCGGCGCCGGTACGCACTTCGAGCACCGTATGCGGCGTCACCGCCTTGCCGCGGTTTGGGAAGGTCGCGTAGGCGACGGCATGCTCGAGCACGGTGACTTCGTCCGAGCCGATCGGCAGCGACGGCGTGTCGGGCAACGGCGCCTTGATGCCGAAGCGGCGGGCGACTTCGACGATCTTGGCGCGGCCGACCTTGGCCGGGTTCGGCGCCTTCGGCTGCTCCCGCCGGCCGATCTCGATCGACAGCTTCACCGGTACGACATTGATCGAGCGCGTGATCGCCTGCGTCAGCGTCACCGAGCCGGAATAGGAATGGCCATAGTTCTGCGGGCACCAATTGCCGATGCAGACCGGGCCGTCGACCACGATCGAGTTGGGCGTGAAGCCGTTCAAGAGCGCCGTGGTGTAGACGTAAGGCTTGAACGACGAGCCGGGCTGGCGATAGGCGTCGGTGGCGCGGTTGAACTGGCTGGCGCCATAGTCGCGGCCGCCGACCATGGCGCGGATGCCGCCATCGAGGTCGGCGACGACGGTCGCCGCTTGCGTTGCGTGATAATCGCGGCCGAACTGGCGCAGCTGGTTCTCGATCGCGTCTTCGGCGGCCTTCTGCACGTTGGTGTCGATCGCGGTGCGGACCACGAAGACGCGCTCGGTGTAGGACTTCGGGAAGGTGTCGACCAGCTTGCGCATCTCGTCGAAGGCATAGTCGAGATAATAGTTCGGCGATGCCTCGTCGCGGCGGTCGACGGCGAAGGCCGGGTTGCGGCGGGCGCCGAACACCTGGCCCTCGGTCATGAAGCCGGCATCGACGAGGTTGTCGAGTACGACGTTGGCGCGGGCGCGGGCGGCGGGCAGGTTGATGTGCGGGGCGTATTTCGTCGGCGCCTTGAACAGGCCGGCGAGCATCGCCGCTTCCGCCAGCGTCACGTCGCGCGCCGACTTGTTGAAGTAGAAATGCGCCGCGCCGTCGACGCCGAAGGTGCCGCCGCCCATATAGGCGCGGTCGAGATAAAGCTTGAGGATCTCGTTCTTGGTCAGGCGCCATTCCAGCCAGACCGCGAGGAAGGCTTCGTTGACCTTGCGCTCGATGGTGCGCTCGTTGCTCAGGAACAGGTTCTTGGCGAGCTGCTGGGTGATCGAGGAGCCGCCCTGGCGCACGCCGCCGGCCTGGGCGTTGGTGACGAGCGCGCGCGCGGTGCCGGCGATGTCGATGCCGAAATGCTCGTAGAAGCGGCGGTCCTCGGTCGCCAGCGTCGCCTTGATCAGAACGTCGGGGAAATCTTCCAGCGGGATCGAGTCGTTGTGCTTGATGCCGCGGCTGCCGATCGGGCTGCCGTAGCGGTCGAGGAACGTCACCGCGAGATCGGACTTCTTCAGCCAGTCCTCGTCCGCGGTCTCGCGGAAGGCGGGAATGGCGAGGGTGAGCATCACGACCAGACCGCCGAGCCCGAGGGTTGCCGCCTCAGACAGCGGCTCGATGAACACCCAGCGCTTCCAGCGCCCGACATAGAAGCGGTCCATGAAGGTCGAGTAGCGCTCGTAGAGCTCGCGGATGCCCTTGGCCGAGGAAAACAGCGAGGAGTCGATGCGCGCATCGAGGTCGAGGAAGAAATTCCGGACCCTCTGCTTCCAATGCGGTGGTATGATCTGGCGCACCTAGAACCCTTGAGGCTTGCTTCGAAAGCGTTCAAGCACCCGGCCGGGGCGGCATCGAGACGTCTTGCGGGAATGTTGCGGCAAACCCAAGGCGCCCGGCCAGCATCCGAGGGACTTGCTGTTCCTTCTAGCCGAGCGTGGCCTATAAACCAATGGTCACGCTCGGGATTTTGAACAACAGGTCCAATTGACCCCGGTTCTTTACGGGCTTCAAAGGGGCCTCGCTTGCACCCTTGCCGCCGCGCGCCCTAGATGGGGTTGCCGTAGCTCTTTCGAATTGTTGTTGAGGCGTATGACCGCAGCTCCCAAACGACCTTCCGGCCAGGAAGGATTCTTCTGGAAAACCAAGACGTTGGAAGAGATGTCTGGGGACGAATGGGAGAGCCTGTGCGACGGCTGCGGTCGCTGCTGCCTGAACAAGCTCGAGGACGAGGACACCGGGCATATCTATTTCACCCATATCGGCTGCAAGCTGCTCGATGGTGCCAGCTGCGCCTGCAAGGACTATCCGAATCGTTCCGACAAGGTTCCGGACTGCGTCCGCCTGACCCCGGCCAATGTCCGCACCCTGAACTGGCTGCCGCCGAGCTGCGGCTACAAGCTCGTCGCGGAGGGGCGCGACCTCTATTGGTGGCATCCGCTGGTGTCGGGCGATCCCAACACCGTGCATGAAGCCGGCGTCTCCGTGCGCGGCCGGGTGGAGGGCAGCGAGGAAGAGGTCCCGGACGAGGAGCTCGAGGACCACATCGTGCAATGGCCGGCGACCTTGCCGAAACGGGCCCGCCTGAAGCGACGCCCGAAGGACTGATCCGCCGCGCGATCGGATCACGTCTTCGGGATGGCCCCGGGGCGGGATGCACCCATGCGCCGCGGTGCCTGCCTGGGAAAAGCTTTGCTGTCTACATTGCGCTGCATAGAACGATTCCTTCGCGGCGTTGCGCCGCCACATGACGTCCGATCGAGATGAACAAGTTCGAACGGCAGAGCGCTGCCGACGTCCAAACGTTGCCTGAGGACATCGCCGAAGAGCTGTCCCGCCTTCCCAGCGAAGTGTTGAGCGTCGATGATGCGCCGTCCATCGCGCCGCCGGTGCCGCTGTCACGGGACGAGGTCCGCACCATCGTCATCAGCTTGATGCTGACCATGTTTCTGGCAGCGCTGGACCAGACCATCGTGGCGACTGCGCTGCCGACCATCGGACGCCAGTTTCAGGACGTCTCCAATCTTTCCTGGGTGATCACCGCCTATCTGCTCGCCTCGACTGCGGTCGCGCCGGTGTTCGGCACACTGAGCGACATCTACGGCCGCCGCGTCATGATCATCATCTCGCTCAGCCTGTTCGTCGCGGGCTCGGTGCTGTGCGCGATCGCGCCGAACATGCCGATGCTGATCCTGGCGCGCGGGCTTCAGGGCCTCGGCGGTGGCGGCATCATGCCGGTAGTGCAGACCGTGATCTCCGACGTCGTCAGCCCGCGCGAGCGCGGGCAATACCAAGCCTATTTCTCCAGCGTCTGGATGGTCGGCGGCATCCTCGGCCCGGTCATCGGCGGCGTCTTCGCCGAGCATCTGCACTGGTCGATGATTTTCTGGATCAACCTGCCGCTTGCGGCCGCCGCGCTCGCTCTGCTGCTGCCCAAGATGAGCAAGATCCCGGTGTTCCACCGCAAGCGCAAGGTCGACTGGCTCGGCGGGGTTCTGCTGATGGCTGCCGCCGTCGTCTTCATGCTGGTGCTGACCTGGGGCGGTACGCGCTATGCCTGGCTATCACCGATCGTGCTTGCGATGGTGGGCGCCGCCGTCGCGCTCGCGATGACATTCGTGTGGCACGCCCGGCGCGCCGACGAGCCGTTTCTGCCACTGCCGTTGCTGACAGGATCGGTGGCGCCTTTCGCGCTGACGGCCGGCGGCTGCGGGTTGGGGGCGATCACCGGCCTCACCGTGCAGCTGCCGCTCTATTACGAGCAGGTCTATCATCTCACCGCCAGCGAGGCGGGGCTTGCCCTGATTCCGCTCGCGGCGGTCTCGACCTGCGGTGCGGCGATTGCCGGCCGCACCATGGCGCGGGCCAAGCACTACAAGCGCGTCGCCATCGTCGGCACGTCCTGGGCCGCGCTGTGCGGATTCGGGCTCACGGTCACCACCTTGCCGCTCTGGGGCCTGCTGTTGCTGATGGCCGCGTTCGCGCTTGGGCTCGGCACGACGTTCCCGGTGTGCGTGGTCTCGTTGCAGAATTCGGTCGCGCGTCCGCAAGTCGGCACCATTACCGGTGCGATGAACTTCTTCCGCTCGCTGATGTCCTCGTTCACGGTCGCCGCGTTCGCAGCGATCCTGCTCATCGCACTCGGTACCGACCTCCCGCTCGCCGGCGAGCATCACGCCGCGGGCGCCGTCGCGATACCCGCCGACGACATGCGGCACGCTTTCCGCTACGTGTTCGGCGCCGCCACCGCGCTGATGACCACCGCTGCGCTGTGCCTGATCGCGATGGAGGAGCGGCCGCTGGCCGGGCCCTCGGTCCAGCAATCCGTCGAGATGGCCGAGTAAGTCTCAGCGGCTTGCGCCCGGGAAGCTGCTCTTCCGCGGCAGCCGGATCGTGAACTCCGTAAACGCGCCGGGCTCCGTCGCGACGTCGATCGTGCCGCCGTGCTGCTTCACGACGATGTCGTGGCTCATCGACAGCCCGAGCCCGGTGCCTTCGCCGGCCGGCTTGGTGGTGAAGAACGGATTGAACATCTTCTCCTTCACCTCGTCCGGAATGCCGGTACCGTTGTCGCGGATGGTGATCTCGATGTGATCGCCGCGATCTCGCGTCGCGGCGATCACCGTCGGCTCGTAGTCGGCGGCGACATCCGCCTTGCGCCTGGTGACCGCGTGGAAGCCGTTCGAGATCAGGTTCAGCAGCACGCGGGTGATCTCCTGCGGAAACACTTCGGCGTGTCCCGCCGCAGGATCGAGCTCGCGCTTCAGCGTCACGTGGAATCCCGGCTTCTCGGCGCGTGCGCCATGATAGGCGAGGTTGAGGCTCTCCTCGACCAGCGCGTTGATGTCGCTCAGCCCATGCTCGCCGCCGCCTTCGCGCGAATGCAGCAGCATGTTCTTGACGATGGAATCGGCGCGGCGGCCGTGCTGCACGACCTTCTGCAGATTGTCCTTCAGAAGCCCCGTCAGCTCGTCGACCTCCGCGCGGAGATCGCCTGCGAGGGGGACCGGCGCGAGCACCTCGTTCAGCTCCGCAGTCAGCTCGGCGGAGAGCGATGCGAAATTATTGACGAAGTTGAGCGGGTTCTTGATCTCATGGGCGATGCCGGCAGTGAGCTGGCCGAGCGAGGCCAGCTTCTCGGTCTGAATCAGCCGGTCTTGTGCTGCGCGCAGATCATCGAGCGATTTGGCAAGCTCGCTGGTGCGGTCCTGCACCTCGTTGAACAGGCGGGTGTTCTCGACCGCGATCACGGCCTGGTCGGCAAAGGTCTTGAGCAGGTTGATCGCCTTGTCGGGGAAATGCCCGGGCTCCCGCCGCGTGACGGCGATGGTGCCGATCGTGACGCCGTCGCGCAGCATCGGCACCACCAGGATGCTGCGATAGCCACGCGTCCGTGCCAGCTCCTTCATGGCCTCGGTGAGATCAGGCTCGTTCTGCATGTCGCTGCGGAAGGCATACTCGCCGCTCCTCGCCACCCGGCTGTGAATGCCTGACGAAGATAGCGGCGTCGGGAAGGAGCTGAGCAGATCGGCATTGCCGGCTTCGTTGTCGGTGGTGAAGGCGGCCAGATGCAGCATACCGTCAATGACGCGAGTGACGGTAGAGGAGTGCCCGCCGATCAGCGCCTTGGCGCTGTCGGAGATGGCCTGGAACACCGGCGTGACATCCGACGGTGAGGCCGCGATCACCTTGAGGATGTCGGCGGTCGCGGTCTGACGTTCCAGTGCCTCCCTGGTCGCGTTGAACAGGCTGACATTCTTGATCGCGATCACGGCCTGGTCCGCGAAGGTCTGCAGCAGCCGCACGTGATGCTCGGCGAACGCGCCGGTCGCGCGGCGCGTGGCGATGATGATGCCGATGGCCTCGCCCTCGCTCATGAGCGGCGTGAACAGCATGCTGCGATAGCCTCGGGCACGCGCGATGTCGCGCGCGGCCGGCTCGAGCTCGGTGTCGGGAAGTTGCGCGGCGGCGCCATTGGCCACGAGCTGGTAGGGCGGGAACTGTGCGAACGGCACCGGGAAGGAAGCCTGGAGCACGCGATCGCCGGCCGGATCGGTCGGCGTGAATGCCGCAAGATGCGCGGCACCGTCGATATAGCGCAGCACCGCGGTGGAGAAGCCACCGATCAGCCGGTTGGCATTGGTGGCGATGGCCTCGAACACCGGCTGCACGTCGGACGGGGAGGCCGCCATCACCTTCAGGATCTCCGCAGTGGCGATCTGGCGTTCGAGCGTTTCTTTGGTCTCGTTGAACAGTTGCGCATTCTCGATCGCGATCACGGCCTGGTCGGCGAAGGTCTGGAGGAGTTGTACGAGGTCAGCCGCGAACGCGCCCGGCTCGGCGCGCGTGACGCTGATCATGCCGACCGGCGTGCCCCGGTTCATCAGCGGCATGAACAGCACGCTGCGGAAGCCGCGCAGCCGCGCCAGCTCCCGGTTCAGCTCCGGGACGTCGGCGGCCTCGCTGTCGGGAAACTGGATCGTCTCGCCGCCACGCACCAGCGCAAAGGTCGGGAAGTCCGCGATCTTGCGCGGGAACGACGCCTTGAGCCTTTCGTCCGCCTCCGCGTTGGTCGGCGTGAACGCCACGAGATGCAGCTCGTCGGCGATGAATTGAAGCACGGTGGCGGAGAAGCCGCCGAGCAGGCGCTTCGAGCTGGACGCAATCGCCGCAAAGACCGGCCGGGCGTCGGAGGGCGACGCCGCGATGGTGCGCAAAATCTCGGCGCTTGCGCTCTGGCGATCGCGTGCAATCGCAAGCTCACTGCGCAGCTGCGCATTCTCGGCTGCGGCCGACTGCAATCGGTGCTCGAGTTCCTCGATTTCGTTCGAAGGGGTAGTCATTCCTCATCCGGCTTGATGCCGCGACATGCGCGGCACCGGGCCGGATTATCACATCTTCTGTGGCTGGAGCCAGCGCCAGTGGTCTTGCCATTGGGGTCCCTGCCGACCTCACGTCCCCGGCCGTGATACCTCGGTCTCCTTGCTGGTGATGAACTCCAGTAGCACCGGCACGCCTTCCCTTGTCTTCTGGATACCCCGCTTGATGGCGGGCACGATGTCCTCAGGCCTCTCCACCCGCTCGCCATAGCCGCCGAAGGCGCGTGCCATCGCGGCGTAGTCGCCTGAAATGTCGGTCGAGCGATACTTTTCGGTCGAGACCGGCATCACCTTCAACTCGATCGCCATCGAGAAATTGTTGAGCAGGATCGACATGATCGGGATGCGTTCGCGCACCGCGGTCTCGAAATCCATGCCGGTGAAGCCAATCGCCGCATCGCCCCAGACGTTGATGCAGAGCTTGTCGGGTCTTGCCAGCTTGGCGCCCATCGCCAGCCCAAGACCATAACCGAGCTGCGTCGTCTTGCCCCAGCCGAGATAGGTGAGGGGCTCGACCGCCTTCCAGAACGGCGAGAGCTGGTCGCGCGGGCTGCCGGCGTCATGCGTGATGATGGTGTTGTGGATGTCGACGGTGTGCTGCAAGTCCCAGAGTACGCGATAGGGGCTGAGCGGCGCGTCGTTGCTGGCCAGCTTCGGCATCCATTTCGCCAGCCACTCCTTGTGCGAGGCCGCGATCTCGGCCGCGACCGCCGAGGCATCGCGATCCGCGGTGACGGTCTTGCCGATCTCCTCCAGCAGCGCGTCGAGCACGAGCCCGGCGTCGCCGACGAGGCCGATCTTGGCTTCCACATCCTTGTTGAGATGATTGGGATCGAGCGTGGAATGGATGATGGTCTTGCCCTTCGGCATCGCGACGCCGAAATTGGTCTCGGTGAAGGAGCAGCCGATGCCGAAGATGACGTCGGCCTCGCTCAGAAACTTCGGCACTGCCCGCGGCACGGCGAGCCCACCCGAGCCGAGCGAGAGCGGATGCGTTTCCGGAAACGATGATTTTCCGCCGAGGCTGGTGGTGACGGGGATCGCCAGCCGCTCGGCGAGCCGTTTCAGCTGCGGCCAGGCCTGCGCGTAGTGCACGCCCTGGCCGGCATAGATCACCGGCCGCTTTGCATTCACGAGCAGGCCTGCTGCTTCCTTGACGTGAACAGGATCGGCGCCGTAGCGGGTGCGCAGCACCGGCGTGTAGTTCAGCGGCTCCGGCACTTCCTCGTTCCACATGTCCGAGGGAATTTCGACGATGACCGGCCCGCCGCGTCCGTTCTTCAGTTTCGTGAAGGCCCGGCGGAAAATGTTGGCGACCTCAGTCGCGAGGATGATCGGCTCGGACGATTTCGCAAACGGCTTCATCGCCTCGCTGGAATTGAAGTTCGGCTCGATATGCGACAGCCTGCGCTGATAGCCCATCGGCAGCACCAGCACGGGCACGGATTCGCCGAAGCACTGCGCGACGCCGCCCATCGCATTCTCGGCGCCCGGCCCATGCTGCATGCAGAACGCGCCGATGCTGCGCCCCGACGTCACCCGCGAGATCGCATCCGCCATGTGAATGCCGACGCGCTCCTGCCGCACCATCACGGGGCGGATCTCGGCCTTGGCCGCATGCTCGATGAGATGGTTGACCGGATAGCCGCAGAGGATCTCGATCCCCTCGCGCCTCATGATTTCCGCAATGGCGGTGCCGAGCTTCATGGCGTCTCTCCCTGGCAAGGCCGGTTGATCCGACCGATTGCAGGAGAGAGGATCAGGAAATGTTGGAGCGGTAAAGCGCGTGCAGCTAGCGCTGCGGTAGGGCTGCCATGCAACAAGTTGCCGAATCCCGGGGGGAGCGCAGCCCCATCTCGGACGATGTTATCCGCGGAGCAGCTCGCCGGAGTTCGCTGCGCTCCATTCCGTCAAGAGCTTGCCATTTGCCGATCGGCTTCGACCATGCCCGACAAACGTCTTATTTGCAGTTGCGGCAGATCGTCAGCTTGCGTTTCAAGGCGTCATCTTCCTCATCGACTGATGACTGCCCCGTGACCCCACTTGTGCCCAGATTGGGTTTGGAGCCCTTTGCTGTGCGCGCCCTCACGGGCGGCGCCACCTGCTTTGGGGTGTCATTGTCGTCGAGGGTCCCTACGCTGAAGCCATCGTAGTCGGCGGCTGCATTTGGCGTCGTCGGAAACCCGCCGATCACCGGTGTCGAAGCCTCTCTGCCTGACGTCGCCGGCGGAACTCTGGAATGTGTGGCGCTTGCGCCTGGCGGTGATGCGGGCGGAGCAAGGGAAACCGGCGGCGTGACCGTAGTCTGTCCTCTGGCGCTGTCGTGCGGCCAGGCGACAAACATGAGGCCGAGAGCCAAGAGCATCACGTTTCTCATCCGCATCCTTAGCAGCGTTGGTTGATCGATTGACAGCATGGCTCGTCGAGCCCGCTCCGCTGAAGAATATCAGCACTCAGAGGACCGTCAAAGCGCCGCAGCCTGGGGCACAGGCGGATGCCGGCGCCCTTCTCGAGCGATGCGCCGGCGATGCGGGCGAGACGGTTCAGACGCAGGCAGTCGATTGCGGATCATGTGCCGCCCTGACGTTGAAACTGAGCGGTCCCAGCTCGTTGCTGCAGGTCGAGGGCCCCTGGGCGTCGATGATCTTCTGCATCTGCTTCAGCGCCGCGCCGCTGTCGAGCAGGTCTCGCGCCCGGGCATGGCCGGCGCCGCCCTATCGTTGCCGAGCACTGCCATGACGTCGTTGGCCTCGAGGATCGGCCCGATGCCGTCGCCGATCGGCTGGCTTCCGTCGGCTATGATCACCGCGACCGCGCGGCCGAAGCGGTCGCCGACGAATTCGAACAGCTTAAGTTGGGAGTGCGGGAAGGTCTGGATGCATGGACAGGCCGGCAGGAGGGAGTCGGGCCTCCATGCTTAGACCTCGCCGTCCTGATGCTGTTGACCCAGATCATGGCCGTCGGCCGGCGGACATGGCGAGCGCGGCGCGTCGTTAGGCGGGACTGGGCCAGCCGCTATTTGATAGCCGAGTTGACCAGGTTGAACTTGCTGTTCAATAGCGCGCCGCCGGTGTTGTTCACGGCGACCACGATTGCCAGTGCGATCCCGGCGGCGATCAGACTGTACTCGATGGCGGTGGCGCCATTCTCATCTGCAAGGAAAGACCTGAGCAAACGCATTGCCAACTCCTGTTCATCCGATCGAACGGATGGCCGCCTCGTCAGCGAACTCGCAAATAGATCGAGTAAGTCGTGTGCGCACCAAAAGAATTAAATCCCGGGCAATCGCACCTCCGCTCATACGACGGCATTCATTAAATTAAGGTTCCGTCGATCCGTCCAAGTGGATTGATATCGGCAAGCGGCCGCACGGCTGCGCCGGCGCAGTGTCCACATAATCGTGCCCCTTAACCGATTTTTGACCCTGTTCGTCAATGCGTCGGCAAGCATACTCGGATCGCTCTCATCCGCGCGAGGCGTCCGCATTCAGCGCCCGCAACATGGCGATGCGGGCGAACATCAGCCAGGCGCCACCGGTCTCGGCCGCATTGATCAACGTCTCGATCGCGGTCTGCCAGTGCGCCTCGTGCTGGACGTCGTCGGGCAGCTGCATGATGTAGTCCGCAGCATCTTGCAGCGTGAGCAGTTTGCGCTTGTTGCTCACGCGAACGGGATCGTCGAACGCCGTCGACCAGGGCATGTCAGGCCGCCCGATCGGCGAGGAGAGACATCACGGCGCGATCGTGGGTGTGATGCTGCTAGCCGGCCTTCTTTGCCCGCGCCGGAGCCCGCACCGGCTTGTCGGCCTTCTTCGTGGCCTCCTTGGGCGCGGTCTTTGCCGCGGCGTCCTTGCCGCCCTTGCCTGATATCGGAAGCAGCATCTCGCGCTGGCCCTCGACGCGCTTCTTCGGCTTCTTGCCCTTGGCGGTCTCCTTAACGACCTTCGCAGCAGGGGGAGCCTCCTTCTCGCTCGCGAGGCTCTTCTTCAGCGCATCCATCAGGTTGATGACGTTGCCGCCCGTCTTCGGTGCGGCCTTCGCGGTAATCGGCATGCCGCTGCGCTTCTTGTTGATGAGATCTATCAGCGCGGTCTCGTAGTGATCCTCGAACAATTCGGGCTCGAACGCGCCGGACTTCTTCTCGACGATGTGTTTTGCAAGGTCGAGCATGTCCTTCGTCAGCTTCACGTCCTGGATGTCGTCGAAATATTCCTTTTCGCTGCGGACCTCGTAGGGGCAGCGCAGCAGCGTGCCCATCAGCCCGCTCTCGAGCGGCTCCAGCGCGATGATGTGCTCGCGGTTGGTCAACACCACGCGGCCGATCGCGACCTTGTCCATGCTGCGGATGGTCTCGCGGATCACCGCATAAGCGTCGTGGCCGACCTTGCCATCGGGTACGAGATAATAGGGGCGGATCAGGTAGCGGTTGTCGATGTCGGTCTTGGGCACGAACTCGTCGATCTCGATCGTGTGCGTGGAGTCCAGCGCGATCTCGTCGAGCTCGTCCTTGGTGACCTCGATATAGGTATCGGTGTCGATCTTGTAGCCCTTGACGATGTCCTCGGAGGTCACCTCGTCGCCGGTCTCGGCGTCGACCTTGAGGTACTTGATGCGGTGGCCGGTCTTGCGATTGATCTGGTTGAACGAGACCTTCTCGGTATCCGAAGTGGCCGGATAGAGCGCGACCGGGCAGGTCACGAGCGACAGACGCAAAAAACCCTTCCAATTGGCGCGGGGGGCCATGGGCTACTCCAGACGCAACAGAGGACAAGTCCTGAGGATAACATCGCCCAGGTGCGAATCATAGCAAGCGCCGGCGCGGAATCTCGCAACGGCGTTAACCGCCGCCTGCGCCATGTTGCCGGTTGGGCCCATGGTCCGGAACATCGCCCGAGATCGCGCGTTGCTCCCCGGCAATTCGACGCCGCGAGGGAGCGCGGCAAACCGGCGCGACAGCCACAGATTGAGGTCACCATGGCTACCACGCGAGAGCAGAACCGGATCGTGGAAACTCCGACCGAGGCGCGCCAGGGCGAACCCGGGCCTTCGGTGGCGGCGCTTCTCGCCATCTCGACGGGACTTGCGATCCTGATCCTTGCCGTCGTCTGGTTCGTGTTCTTCAGAACCTGACGGCCCGAACCGGCCGGCTCGCCGCGTCACGCGGCCATTGCGCCCGCCATGCCGTCGGCTCGCCCGGCTGCGCGGCGGGCGCACTCGCGTCAGTGCATGAGAAATCGTATATGACCAAAAAGTAACGCGGCCGGTTCCCGGCGTTCATATTCAGTTCACGCCGGAATTGCTCATCTGGAGCGGTGTTCGTGCGGTCTATTTCTGGAGAGAAGCGTGCGCCTGCTCGTTGTCGAGGACGACCCCGATCTCAATCGCCAGCTCACCAAGGCGCTGACCGACGCCGGCTATGTCGTCGATCGGGCCTTCGACGGGGAGGAGGGGCACTATCTCGGCGACAACGAGCCGTATGACGCCGTGGTGCTCGATATCGGCCTGCCGAAGAAGGACGGCATCTCGGTGCTGGAGGCCTGGCGCCGCAACGGCCGCACCATGCCGGTCCTGATCCTCACCGCACGCGACCGCTGGAGCGACAAGGTGCAGGGCTTCGACGCCGGCGCCGACGACTACGTCGCAAAGCCGTTCCACCTGGAGGAGGTGCTGGCGCGGATCCGCGCGCTGCTGCGCCGCTCCACCGGCCATGCCCAGAGCGAGCTGAGCTGCGGTCCGGTCACGCTCGATACCCGAACCGGACGAGTCAGCGTGTCGGGCAATCCCGTCAAGATGACGTCGCACGAATATCGGCTTCTGGCCTACCTGATGCACCATTCCGGCCGCGTCGTTTCCCGGACCGAGCTGGTCGAGCATCTCTACGACCAGGACTTCGATCGCGACTCCAACACCATCGAGGTCTTTGTCGGACGCATCCGCAAGAAGCTCGACGTCGATATCATCCAGACCGTCCGCGGCCTCGGCTATCTCCTGACCCCGCCGCCTGCGTCCGGCGCCTGAGGCGTTCTCGGGCTTGACGGCAGGCCGAACAGGGCCCTTGGTCCGGTCATGACGTCCGACGACCTGACTTCCAGCCCCTGCCGGGACCGTTCCGATGGCCGCTAGCTCCCTTGCGAACCGACTGTTCTTGTCGGCGACCGCTTGGCTCGTGGTGATCCTGGCCATCACCGGCGTGGTGCTGTCGTCGGTCTACAAGAACGCCACCGAGCGCGCCTTCGACCGTCGGCTCAATCTCTATCTGCGCACCTTGATCGCCGAAGTCGCGACCCCGGACGAACCGCCGGACCGTCAGTTCCAGTCGCTTGGCGAGCCCCTGTTCGAGCTGCCGTTGTCCGGCTGGTACTGGCAGATCACCCGGACCGACACCGAGAAGCCGGAGGTGCGCTCCTCGCGCTCGCTCTGGGACAAGAAGCTGCCGAAGCTGGAGGAGCAGGGCGCCGAGCTCACCGCCGCCGGCATCCGCCTCGCTTATGTCGACGGGCCCGAAGGGCAGAATCTGCGCATGGTGGAACGGCCGGTCGATCTCGGTGCCGACGGCAAATTTCTCGTCAGCGTCGCAGGGGACGACACCGAGATCTTCGATGAGACGCGAAGCTTCGACTACTATCTCGGCGGCACCTTCACCGCGCTCGGCATCGTGCTGCTGCTCACGACCGTATTCCAGGTCCGCTTCGGCCTTGCACCGCTCAAGCGCATTTCGGAATCGATCGCCGACATCCGCTCTGGGCGGGCCGAACGGCTCGAGGGGGAATTCCCGGTCGAGATCGCACCGCTGGCGCGCGAGACCAACGCGCTGATCGAGGCCAATCGCGAGATCGTCGAGCGCGCGCGCACCCATGTCGGCAATCTCGCCCATGCGATCAAGACGCCGCTCTCGGTTATCGTCAACGAGGCCGGCGCCCACCCGTCTGATCCATTCGCTACCAAGGTGATGGAGCAGGCGGACGTCATGCGCGACCAAGTTGCCCATCATCTGGAGCGTGCACGCATTGCGGCGCGGGTCTCGGTGGTCGCGACCGTGACGGAGGTGGCGCCCGCCATCGAGGCGCTGCGGAGGACCATGGAGAAGATCCATCGCGACCGCGGCGTCGTGGTCGAGGCCAAGGCCGACCCATCCGCGAAGTTCCGGGGCGAGCGGCAGGATCTCGAGGAGATGGTCGGCAATCTCGTCGACAATGCCTGCAAATGGGCGGCCTCGCGCGTCTTCATCGAGGTTCTGGTCGAGACGCCGCACCAGGCCGGCGCCGGGCCGCGTTTGCGGATCATCGTCGATGACGACGGCCGCGGTCTGTCGGAAGCGGAGCGCGCCCAGGTCGCCCGGCGCGGCCAGCGGCTGGACGAGTCCAAGCCCGGATCGGGCCTCGGCCTCTCGATCGTGACCGATCTCGCCGCGCTCTATGGCGGCGGCCTCTCCCTTGGCGCTGCGCCGATCGGGGGCTTGCGGGCGGTGCTGGTCCTGCCCGGAATATAGTCCTTTGTTCCAATGGGAGTTTTCGGCTCGGGCGCGCCCGATCCGCAAAGCCCATGAAGGCATTGGGGCGAACGTCCTCAACGGCTTCTTAAGGCGCGGCCTCCTATGATTGCGCCCGGACGCATCCCGTTGTCCGCCATTTTACCGTGCATTACCCGGGCGCATGAGCCAGACATCGATCGAGCGGCTGAGGGAATATCTCGCGCAGCTCCCGCCGCAGTCGCAGGCGCTGCTGATGCGGGAGTTCGAGCGCGCCCTCGAGCGCGGCCAGGACACGGCGGTGGCAACCCTCGTGCTCGAGCAGCTGCGCAAGATCGTGCGCAAGACGGAAGCCGAGGAAGCCCCGCCGCCACGGACGGACGATCTGTCGCGGCTGTTGTTCCAAGTGGTGGAACCCTTCCTGGTCGAGCCGGGGACGCCGATCCGGGTCGGCCAGATCCGCCGCTCCTCGCTGCAGCCGATCTGGCAATGGCTCGGCCGTGACGGCGCTTCAGACAAGGTGAGCGAATTCGAGGCGGCGCTCGCCCGTATGCCGCCTGACGGTGCCGGGCAAATCGAGGCGCTGGCGCACAAGCTCCAGGCGGTAGCCACGGACGCGATCATGGAGCTGACGGGGCCGGGCGGCGGCGACAAGTCGCGGGCGCTCGCCCGTGTCGGTCCCCCCAACGTGATCGAGGATCTCTATTCGATCGGTGCGGTGCTCCAGGTCCGGGACGCCATCGCGACGCTCAACGAGAAGCTGCCGCGCACCTTGCGGACCTTCGGCGATTCCCAGATCGCCTCGGTGACTTCGGCGCTCAACATTCCGGTGCTCCAGACGCCGCAGATGCTGCCTTTCGCCTTATCGGTCGTCGTGCAGCGGATGACCGCGCCGTGGCAGATCATCCGCCTTGCCATCAAGATTGCCGCGTCGGACGACGAGATCCGCGTCGCGGCGACACCTTACGGCGTCGCCGTCACGATCGCCCTGCACGATCTGTCCTGCATTGCCGCGATCCTGCGCACGGACATCAAGCGCGGCCATTTCGACAATGTCGCCGCCAATCTCAAGACGCTGCACGACGGCGTGCGCGGCCTGCGCACCGAGCTCGACCTGCGCAACGATTCCGCCTGGGGCAAGCAGCTGACCTCGATCCGGGCCGACATCTCCAATGCGCTGCAATCCGAGATCGACAGCGTTCCCGGGCGCGTTCGCCGCATCCTGCGCCAGCGCCCCGAGAAGGACATTCCGCCGGGCGCGCGGATCGACGGCACCGAGGTCGAGGAAACCGTGGCGCTGATCGATTTCGTCGCGACCTGCCGCAACTATGCGAGCGAGCTTGCGATCAACGAGGTGACGCTGCGCACCTATTCCGACCTCCAGCAATATGTGGAACGATCGACCGAGCAGCTGGTGCAGTCATTGCGCGCCGCCGATCACAAGGTCCGCGCCTATCGGCAGCAGCAGGTGCAGGCCGCGATTCGCTTCTGCCAAGTGCTGTTCGGAGACGATTACGCCTCGTTGATGAGCCGCGCGGCAGAAAACGCGCTCACAGGCGAGCGCAAATCGTCGCGCGCAGGCTGACCAGGTGCATACCTTCGCAATCACAATTTATGATTGACGGTGCCGTTGGCGCGCCGTACGGTCCCCGTGCAAGTCTGGGGAATTTCTATTTGTGGGCGCATGAAACCCGTTATCAGCTCCATCGAAATTGAGAACCGCGTTGTCGTGGCCAAATATCAAAGGCTCATGGTTGGGGCCAAGGTGGTGCTGGTCGAGAAGGCAAGCGATCGGCAGCTGCCTGAGACAATCACGAGGGTTGCATCTCGGGTTCCCGTCGGAGCATTGCGCATCAGATTGCCCGATGCAATCAAGCCGGGAACATACTTCCTGAAGGCCTTCAACGGGCACGGCGAGGACGCGGCGCAAAGTATCGACTTCGAGATCGGCTAAGCCGTTGGATTTTCACCGCTTCGGGACCGCATGCGGTCGCGCCGAATTGACAATTGTCAATTGCCGCCTCGTCCGGCCGTGGTGTAAAGCCACCTATGGGCGCGGTTCGTGCGCCGCCGGAAGCTTGCCAGATGACGCTATGGTTCGTGTTCGCGCTGATGACGGTCGCGGCGATTTTCGCCGTGCTCTGGCCGCTCGGCCGCACCAGCCGCGCGCAGGATCAGGGCAGCGAGGTTGCGGTCTACAAGGACCAGTTGGCCGAGATCGAGCGTGATCTCAGCGCAGGATTGATCTTGGCGCCGGAGGCCGAGGCCGCGCGTGTCGAGATCAGCCGCAGGCTGCTCGCGGCGGCTGCCAGCGAGCCCGCGACCGCGCCGACGTCGAGCCTCAAATGGCGCCGTGCGGCGGCCGTGCTGGCGTTCGCCGGCCTGCCGCTCGTTGCGGTCGGCGTCTATATGCCGCTCGGCTCACCCCGACTACAGGACTTTCCCCTCGCGCAGCGGGAGCGCGGGTCCGGCATGGCGCAGTCGCTCGAGAACCTCGTCGTGCAGGTCGAGCAGCATCTGGAGAAGAATCCGACCGAGGGGCGCGGCTGGAACGTGCTCGCGCCGGTTCTGAAGCGGCTGGGCCGCTTCGACGACGCCGTGCGCGCCTATCGCAACTCGCTCACCTACAATGGCGAGAGCGCAGAGCGCCGGTCCGATCTCGGTGAAGCGATCTCGGCTGCCGCCGGCGGCGTGGTGACCGTCGAGGCCAAGGCCGAATTCGAGCGAGCACGCGCGTTGAACGCCGACGATCCCAAGGCGAACTACTTCCTGGGCCTCGCCGCCGAGCAGGACGGCCGCAAGGACGATGCGGCCAATATGTGGCGCGCGCTGCTTGCGAAAGCGCCTGCGGATGCGCCGTGGCGTGCCCTGGTGCAGTCCTCGCTCGCGCGAGTCGGTGGCGGCGGCACGATGCCGGCCTTGTCCGACGAGACGATTGCTGCCTCCAAGGATATGGCCGAAGGCGATCGCAACGCGATGGTGCGCGGCATGGTCGATCGTCTGGCCACGCGGTTGAAGCAGAACGGTGATGATGTCGAGGGGTGGCTGCGTCTGGTGCGCGCCTATCTCGTGATGGGGGAGCGAGACAAGGCGATGGGCGCCTCGGCTGATGCCCGGCAGGCGGTTGCCGGCGACACCGAGCGGCTGCGCCAGCTCAACGAAGGCCTGAGGACTCTCGGGCTCGGCGGATGACGAATGCACGACGAGAGATGCGGAGAACGGATACGCCATGACGCGCAAGCAGCGACGTATGACCATCATCGGCGGCTCGCTCGCCGTGCTCGCGCTCGCGGCCGCGCTGGTGCTCAACGCGCTTCGCGACTCCATCGTGTTCTTCTCGACGCCGAGCATGGTCGCTGAGAAACATATCGAACCGGGCAAGCGGTTTCGCCTCGGCGGCTTGGTGCAGCCCGGCTCGCTCCAGCGCAGCGACAATCTCGCGGTGACGTTCGAGGTCGCCGACGGCAACGCCAAGCTGCCGGTCGCCTACAAGGGCATCCTGCCCGACCTGTTCCGCGAAGGGCAGGGCGTGGTCGCCGAAGGCGCGCTCGACGCCAATGGCGTGTTCAAGGCCGATACCGTGCTGGCCAAGCACGACGAGACCTACATGCCCAAGGACCTCGCCGATGCCCTGAAGAAGCAGGGGCACTGGAAGGACGATTACGGCCCCCAAGCTTCTGGTGCCGCCAAACCTGCGGCGACGACCGCGCAGGGCAATCCGCAGGGAGCGGTGCGGTGATCGCCGAATCCGGACATTACGCGCTGGTGCTGGCGCTGGGGCTCGCACTGATCCAGTCCATCGTGCCCCTGGTCGGCGCGCGCCTGCGCGATGCTGCCCTGATGAACGTGGCGCGCTCAACGGCGCTGGCGCAGCTCCTGTTCGTCGGTGTGTCGTTCGTTGCGCTCGTGATGCTGCACGTGAATTCGGATTTCTCCGTCGCCAACGTCTACGAGAACTCCCACTCGATGAAGCCGCTGCTCTACAAGATCACCGGCGTGTGGGGGAACCATGAAGGCTCGATGCTGCTGTGGGTGTCGATCCTCGCGCTGTTCGGCGGATTGGTCGCGAGCTTCGGCAACAATCTGCCGCTGTCGCTGCGCGCGCATGTGCTGGCCGTGCAGGCCTGGATCGCCAGCGCGTTCTATCTCTTCATCCTGATGACCTCGAATCCGTTCCTGCGCATCGTCAATCCGCCGATCGAGGGGCGCGATCTCAATCCCGTGCTCCAGGATATCGGCCTCGCCGTGCATCCGCCGATGCTCTATCTCGGCTATGTCGGTTTCTCGATCTCGTTCTCCTTCGCCGTCGCGGCATTGATGGAGGGCCGGATCGATGCGGCCTGGGCGCGCTGGGTGCGGCCCTGGACGCTGGTTGCCTGGATCTTCCTGACGCTCGGCATCGCCATGGGCTCGTACTGGGCCTATTACGAGCTCGGCTGGGGCGGCTGGTGGTTCTGGGATCCGGTCGAGAACGCCTCGCTGATGCCCTGGCTCGCCGGCACCGCGCTGCTGCATTCGGCACTGGTGATGGAGAAACGCAATGCGCTGAAGGTCTGGACCATCCTGCTCTCGATCCTGACCTTCTCGCTGTCGCTGCTCGGCACCTTCCTGGTTCGCTCGGGCGTCATCACCTCGGTGCACGCCTTCGCCACCGATCCGACCCGCGGCGTGTTCATTCTGCTGATCCTGTGCCTGTTCATCGGCGGCAGCCTGTCGCTGTTCGCGGGCCGCGCAACGTCGCTGAAGCAGGGCGGGCTGTTCGCGCCGATCTCGCGCGAGGGCGCGCTGGTGCTGAACAATTTGCTGCTCACAGTGGCTTGCGCGGTCGTGCTGTTCGGCACGCTCTATCCGCTGGCGATGGAGATGCTCGCCGATTTCAAGATGTCGGTCGGCGCACCCTTCTATAACCTCACCTTCGCGCCGCTGTTTGCCCTGTTGCTGCTCGCGGTGCCGTTCGGGCCGATGCTGGCGTGGAAGCGCGGCGATCTGCTGGGCGTGACGCAGCGTCTGCTCGCTGCAGGTGTTGCCGGGCTCGTCGTGGTTGCCATCACCTGGGCCTGGGTGCGGGGCGGCAGCGCGCTGGCGCCGCTCGCGATCGGGCTCGGCGTTTTCGTCATCGCCGGCGCCGTCACCGACCTCGTCGAACGGACTGGGCTGGTTCGTCTGCCGTTCGCAACGGTGCTGCACCGGGCGCGCGGCCTGCCGCGGTCAGCCTGGGGCACGGCATTTGCGCATGCCGGCCTCGGCGTCGCGCTGATCGGAATCGTCTGCGAGACCACCTGGAACAGCGAATATATCGCGACGATGAAGCCGAACGACGTCGCCCATGTCGCCGGCTATGACCTGAAGCTCGACGGGCTGTTCCAACGCCAGGGCCCGAACTACCGCGAGATGATCGCCGAGTTCAATGTCAGCCGCGAGGGCGAAGCCATCAGAGTCATGACGCCGTCCAAGCGCAGCTTCACCACCCGCGGCTCTTCGACCACCGAGGCCGCATTGCTGACGCGCGGCGCGAGCCAGCTCTACATTTCGCTCGGCGACGCCACGGAAGGCGCCATCGCCGTGCGCATCTATTACAAGCCGTTGGTCCTCCTGATCTGGTGGGGGCCGGTGCTGATGGCGTTTGGCGGCGTGCTCTCGCTCTCCGACCGCCGCCTGCGGGTCGGCGCGCCGAAGCCGGCGCGGGCCAAGCAGCGCCTCCAGCCGGCGGAGTGATCCGATGCGCCGGATGATGACCGCGCTCATCGCCTTGATGCTGCTGGCTTCACCAGCGGCCCACGCTGTCCAGCCCGACGAGATCATGTCGGACCCGGCCAAGGAATCGCGCGCGCGCGAGTTGTCGCGCGAGCTTCGCTGCATGGTCTGCCAGAACCAGTCGATCGACGATTCCGATGCGCCGCTGGCACGCGATTTGCGGCTTCTGGTGCGCGAGCGCATTGCGGCCGGCGACAGCAATTCGCAGGTGCTCGATTTCCTGGTGGCGCGCTACGGCGAGTTCGTGCTGCTGAAGCCGCGCTTCGAACGGCAGACCCTGCTGCTGTGGCTGCTCGGGCCGGCGCTGCTGATCGGCGGCGGCCTGGCGCTGTGGCTGCAAATCCGCCGGCGTTCGCGGAGTGGTGCCGACGTACCGGCCCCGCCGCTCACGCCTGAGGAAGAAGCGCGGCTTGCAGCATTGATGTCGGACGAAGCCAGGCCGTCGTAGCTGCGCAGTGATACGTAGGCCGGCCGTCGCCCGCGTGTTTCATCCTATGCTGACCTTCGTCTGGAAGCTTGTCGCGAGATTTGATTCCAGACTCTGAGTCCCCCGACGTTCGCGAAGAGCAATCTGACGATCCGCTTCCTGGTCGGCGTGTCGCTGCATTATTGTTCCTGCTGGGCATCGGCGGCGGCACCGGTTTCATCGCGGTGCTCTATGATGCCGCGCGCGGCACCCTCGACGTCTTCAACCGTATCGTCCAGATCACCTCGACCTTCGCGGAGACCGGCCGCATGGCCGCCGAGGCGCGGGATTCGGCGGTCGACCTGTCGCAGCAGGCCGAGACCTTGAAGCGCGAAGTCGACGCGTTCATCGTCAGCGTCAGGGCGAGCTGAGCGCCAAAAATCGCGCTTCCGCTTTGGTTACGGGAACTCGATTAAGTTCCTGTAAGACCACGATTTTTGGCCTGTGCTAAACTGCCGCATCTGTCTCGTCCCTTCATTACAAAAGTTTAACCCCGCCGCCAGCGCACGGTAAGGCGGGAATCCCCATCTTCAAGTCCGCAAGGTGCTGGGATCCGGCACCAAAAGGAATTCAAGGCCCTGGAGATTTCTGCATGACCGATCGTATCGACCTCTCGAACCTTCCGTCGTACCGGCCGCCGCGCCGGTCGGTGTTTTCCGCGCGCAAGCTGGCGCTGATGGCTTCGGTCGTCGCCGGTCTCGGCGCGGCCGTCTATGGCTTCAGCCCATCGACCTCGCCGGCCGACCTGTTCTCCAGCCCGGCGCATGCGCAGGTCAACAACGAGGTCCGAAAGGTCGAGCGTCCGATCGGTTTCGCCGACATTGTCGAGCGCGTGAAGCCGTCCGTGATCTCGGTGAAGGTCAACATCAAGGAGAAGACCGCGAGCAACGATGACGGTGATGATTCCTCCTCGCCGTTCCAGCCGGGCTCGCCGATGGAGCGCTTCTTCCGCCGCTTCGGCGGTCCCGATGGTTTTCCGGGCCTGAAGGGCGGCCGCGGCCGCGTCGTGCAGGGCCAGGGCTCCGGCTTCTTCATCTCCGCTGACGGCTATGCCGTCACCAACAACCATGTGGTCGACGGCGCCGACAAGGTCGAGGTCACCACCGATGACGGCAAGACCTACACCGCCAAGGTCATCGGCACCGACCAGCGCACCGACCTCGCTCTGATCAAGGTCGAGGGCAGCTCCAACTTCCCATTCGCCAAGCTTGCCGACGGCAAGCCGCGGATCGGCGACTGGGTGCTCGCGGTCGGCAATCCCTTCGGTCTCGGCGGCACCGTGACGGCGGGCATCGTTTCGGCCAGCGGCCGCGACCTCGGCAATGGTCCCTATGACGATTTCATCCAGATCGACGCGCCCGTGAACAAGGGCAACTCCGGCGGTCCGGCCTTCAACACCGATGGTGAAGTGATGGGCGTCAACACCGCGATCTACTCGCCCTCCGGCGGCAGCGTGGGCATCGCGTTCTCGATCCCCGCCAACACGGTGAAGAGCGTCGTCGCCCAGCTCAAGGAGAAGGGCTCGGTCAGCCGCGGCTGGATCGGCGTGCAGATCCAGCCCGTGACGTCCGATATCGCCGACAGCCTCGGCATGAAGAAGGCTGAGGGCGCCCTGGTGGCGGAGCCGCAGGCGAGCGGTCCGGCCGCCAAGGCCGGCATCGAGTCCGGCGACGTGATCACCGCGGTCAACGGCGAGACCGTCAAGGACGCCCGTGAGCTTGCCCGCACCATCGGTGGCATGGCGCCCGGCGCCTCCGTGAAGCTCAACGTGCTGCACAAGGGCCAGGATAAGGTCGTGAACCTCACCCTTGGCCAGTTGCCGAACGCGGTCGAGGCCAAGGCCGATACCGATAATGACAGCGGCAAGGGTGCCAGCAAGGGCACCGACGTGCCCAAGCTCGGCATGACCGTTGCGCCCGCAAATTCCGTTGCCGGCGCCGGCAAGGAAGGCGTCGTCGTCACCGAAGTCGATCCGAAGAGCGCCGCGGCCGAGCGCGGCTTCAAGGAAGGCGATGTGATTCTCGAAGTCGGTGGCAAGAGCGTTGCCACCGCGGGCGAGGTCCGCGACGCCATCAACGCGGCGCGGACCGACAACAAGAACAGCGTCCTGATGCGCGTGAAGAGCGGCGGCCAGTCGCGCTTCGTCGCCGTGCCCATCGCCAAGGGCTGAGCCTTCTGGAGGTCTACGAGATGAAGGGCATCGCCGGCATCAGTCGCCCCCGCCGCCGGTGCCCTTCGGGGAAGCAGCGCAACGTTTGCTTCCCTCATCTACCTTCCGGTGGAATTACGCCCCCCTCCGTCGGAAGGCCTAGGGCGGTGAGGTCCCCCCAGCTTCACCGCCCGCCTTTTTCCCGCTTCGAGACTCCCCCGCTCGGCTTGCATGCGATTGCCGCTCGCGCCATGTTTAGAGAAGGTTGACCTCCTTGACCGCCGCTGAACGCACGATGCGCCTCCTCATCATCGAAGACGACCGCGAATCCGCCGACTACCTCGCCAAGGCGTTTCGCGAAGTCGGACACATTGCCGACCACGCCGCTGACGGCGAGGAAGGCCTCGCCATGGCCGAGAACGGCGATTACGACGTGCTGGTGGTCGATCGCATGCTGCCCAAGCGCGACGGCCTGTCGCTGATCGGCGCACTGCGCGACAAGGGCAACACGACGCCGGTGCTGATTCTCTCAGCGCTCGGGCAGGTCGATGACCGCATCAAGGGCCTGCGTGCCGGCGGCGACGACTATCTGCCAAAGCCCTATTCCTTCGCCGAGCTGCTGGCCCGCGTCGAAGTGCTGTCGCGCCGTCGCGGCGGCCCGGCCGAAGAGACGCTTTATCGCGTCGGCGACCTCGAGCTCGACCGGCTGTCGCATCGCGTCGCCCGCGGCAAGGACGAGCTGACCCTGCAACCGCGCGAATTCCGCCTGCTCGAATATCTCATGAAGCATGCCGGCCAGGTGGTGACCCGCACCATGCTCTTGGAGAACGTCTGGGACTATCATTTCGATCCGCAGACCAACGTGATCGACGTGCACATCTCGCGGCTGCGCTCCAAGATCGACAAGGGCTTCGAGCGCCCGCTGCTGCACACGATCCGCGGCGCCGGATACATGATCCGTGACGGCATTAGATAAAACATAGTATTTTCAATAGGTTAGTATTATATCGGCTGTGGCGCTTACCGGCCGATTACCGGCGCAGACGCGCGCTCCCGATCGCCATGCCAGCCGCTTTCGAGTTTCTTCTCCCCACCGCTGCCAAGGACGTCCCCTCGGGTCCCGACTGGATCCACGAGGTGAAGTACGACGGGTACCGGCTTCGGGTGGAGCGGGACGGCGCGCGCGTCCGGCTCATCACGCGAGGGGGCCATGACTGGACCCGGCGCTTCCCCTGGATCGCGGAGGCTGCACTCAAGAACAGGATCACACGCTTCGTGGTCGATGGCGAGGCCGTCGTGCTCGGCGTCGACGGTGTGTCCGACTTCGACGCCCTGCACTCCCGCAAGTACGATGACGAGGTCCAGCTCTACGCCTTCGACTGCCTAGCGCTGGACGGCGACGACCTTCGGCGCTTGCCGCTGACCATGACAAGGAGGAAGCTCTAAAGCGAAGTGGGCTCACCTACTTGCTGCGACTAAAAACTTTTCATGCCGGAAAGGTGTGAGCCGCGGCGATCAGAACACGTTCGCGACATGCTCTAGCAGCTCTACCCACTCGCCGGGCTCGAACGTTACGAGACGGAAGTCGCCGGCCTTTGACCAACGGATTTCGAGCACCTTGTGGCCGATGTGCCGAATTTGGATCCGCGAAAACTCATCGAGCCGCGTCGGTCTGAATGGCGTCAGGAGCGAGCCGGACAGCCCTCGCTGCGCGAATTCGCGAAACTGCTTCTGCTCGCCTTCGACGGTCATGTTGCCGACGAGCTCCTCGAACCTCAGCACGTCAAACGCCAGCCGCCCGAGCTCTTTGGCTCGCTTCAATCTGGCTTGGCGGTCGCTCGCTCTCATGGGCGGGTCTCTCGGACGAGGAGCGGCGGCTCAGCGCCGCCGCTCCGGTTCGCTTGATCTCCTTTTCGCCTTACCGGCTCAGTCGGGGTGGCACCCCAGACGTTCCATCGCATAGGACATTCGGGCGAGCACAACGTTGAGCTCGGAGGTGGCGGCAATCTGGTCTTGCGCATCGAGCAGCCCGTCGAGCATGTCATCCAGAAGACCCGTCCGTTCCTCCCTCATGGCGACGATCGTCCGGTCAAGTTGCTCATCATCGAGATGATTGATGGCTCGGGCGAGCCGAAGCCATTGATCAATAGAGCGATCAGCCTCAGACATATGCCGCCTCCTTCCCGCCAGAGGAGGAGAGCTGGTGACGCAGGTGATGCTTCGCGGCGGGAACGGCGAGCGTCCAAGCGGCCGGGAGGTCGTCGCTGTGCTGATCGAGAAAGCATGCGGCGCGACGAAGTAGCCGAAGAACTCGCCGCTCCGCGACAAGACGAATTTGCGGGGCATGACTACCATCAACGATAGCGTTCATCTCCGAGAGCGCACAGGAAATCTGAAACATCACGCCGGTTATGCTTTCCGGCGTGAGCTCTTCCGCCTTGGCGACCAGCGCCGCCATGCGACGCCGGGTTAGTTCGTCATCGACCGAACGCCATTGTTCAGCGAGCTGGTTGTAACGATGTGTCAAGTTGCTGCACCGGGCAAAGTTGCATTTCATTCTCCTTCTGCGCGATTTGCGCAGCAAGAAGAGAAGTAACGGCGTGCCCCAGAATGCCAACGGAAATGCCACACTACGTTTTGTGGCTGTGGACACTACGAAGTGTAGCGAGGAGTTGAGATCCGCATGCAGTCACAGGAGAATTCTACGAACGACACTCCGGCCTGCGATACTACGATTTGTAGTGCGAAGAAACTTTAGTCGGAGATCGTGGCGAGCGAGCTGGATCGCGCATATCCGAGCACTTCCAGTAGCTCCGCCGGCGCGCTGCGCAGCGAGAGCGCGCCCTTCCATCTGACGAAGGGCAGCGGTCGCGAGTTGTGGAGCACGAATGCGAAGTGGTTCGGCGCGTACCAGCGGCTCAGATGCGGCCGGACGCAATCGACGATCTCGGTGATGCCGATGACGCCCCCGAGCTGCTGCTCGCACGCGAGACGCACGCCGAAGCGCCTCTCGATCTCGTCCGGCCGGATCGCGTCCGGACGCTGGGTTGCGTGGATCAGGACCGGGCCGCGATAGGTCGTCGCCCAGGAGCGGTTCTCGACGTCCTTGAGCACGGTCGCGCCGGACTGGACGTCGATCCCGCCGGTGATGATGAGAGCCGCCCAGGCTGGCGTATCGAGATTATCTTCATGCCCCGATCAGACTATTGACTGACCTCGCGAAGCCAACGGAAAAGCCGCCGTTCTAACAGCTAAACCAGCAACTTTGGAGCGCACCAGCCGCCCGGAACTCGCTGTGCTGAGGATTAGCCGGCTCGCCTTGGGTTCGCTGTTCTCAGGGATGCAAAGGCGCGCAAAACCAGTCCGCCCCTGCGCGCGAGCGGCTGTCCATTCCCTCTTCGACCCGCGTGCCGTTGAGATAGAGGTACGTGCATCGCTTCCGGTAGGCCGGCTGTCCGTCACTATTGAAGGAGCCGACCATTTCGATTGAGGAGCCCACGTAGACGCCTTGATTGAGAAGATATCCGATCACGAGGACCACGATTAAGCCGAAGAATGCCCAGCCGACTGGTGGTAACTTCATTGCCAGAGCCCCAACCTTTGCGTGTCTTTGGCCGATCGTTGCCGGATCTCTTTCGGCCCGTCAAGTTGTCTGCGCCGTCCGCTCCCCTCAGGGAGAGCTCGTGCCCTTCGCCAAGGCTTCCAGTAGCGCCGCCTTTTTCGCCTCCATGAATTCCACGTAGCGCAGCGACGGATCGACCGCACGCGCGGCTTTGAATGTGTGGTTCAGCTCCCGCAGCTGGCCCTTGGACGCGAGCCTAGCATTGATCTCCGAGACCGGCGCGCGGGTTCTAGGTCTCGTTTTTACGTCGGCTTGTTAGGGAATAACGGACGCGCTGGGGGTAGAGACGACCGCCGCTTGTGACCCAATTGAGACATCGTTCCGCGCGGCCGCCTACTTGCTCGTTCCCGAGAAAAGTTGACCCAGATCAACATGGCTCGCACGAGAGCGCGTTACTTGCGAGCCGGCTCGGGAGGCGTTTACCTGAAGGAGGAGCAAATGAAGCCACTTTCTGAACAACTCGCCGAATTGTCGGTGCACGCAAAAAATACCGAAACTGCCTTTGCTGCCGCACAAAAGGAAGCGCGTGACAAGATCGAAGCGCGGAAAGCAGAGGCGCTTTCGGCTGCAAAGATGGCAGTCGAAAAGGTGAGCCAGCAAATCAAGTCGGTCGGCGAGTCTGCCGGCAGAGACAGGCAAGCGCTGCAAGCAAAAATCACCGCGGACGTGAACACCTTGAAGGCGTACGCGCTCCAGGCAAAGCATGATATCAAGGCCAACCTTGCCGAGGAGCGCGCAACGCTTCTGGAAGAAGACGCCGGTTTCGCGATCGATTACGCCATAGCCTCGGTTGAACAGGCACAACTCGCCGTCCTCGACGCGATCGACGCTCGCCGTGCCGCCGAGCAAGCTAGGCGCAGTTAGCATCAGGAACTCTCCAAACCGAGGCCGCCTCGGTTGGCGGCCTCTTTCATATCGGGCCAAGCTACGACGTCGCCTATTGGGCCCTTTGCGGCTGATCCCGGCACCCGTCTTGAGGTCGGCCGTCACGGGTAGTCCCGGCACGGCCTAGCGCGAACCGCCGCTGATGACCCAGACCTCCGTCCCGACCGCGCGAAACAAGCGTCAGCGCGGCAGATAAGGTCAGTCAACTTGACAGTGGGGCATGGCTAGTTTCGTCGCCTCTTTGCCAATGCTCCGCCTGCTCAGCCAGGCCTTGCTTTAGTAGAGGCTCTGGCGAGCTTTAAGATCGTGGTGAAACAATGCAGCTATCTTTCTGGCGCTTGAAAGGACCCGATGACGGCGACGAGAGGCGCGGGATCGATCAAGGTCAAAGTTGAGGAATCGCTGCTTCGCGGACGGACGATCCGGGGCATTGTGTGAGCTGCTCTGCAAACTTGAAAGCTTCGAGATCATGCTGGCCTCCTGAGCTAAGCTGCTAGGCGCGGTCAACGCCTTGGTTCTCATATCGCAAGAAGCCTGTTTTCGAAATTCCGGTGGGTTGCTTAAGGACATTTGCGAGTGACAGCGTGGGTCGGACGGCTTTGCGCAACTGGAAACACAATTGAGCAGCCCCCCCTTCCGCCTTCTCCGTATATCCCCTTAGGGTATCGACCTGAATTTTCTGATGTTTCTTCTCCTGCTATTGGGTGACCATGCCCTCGGCTGTGTAGGAGTCGGAACATGAAGGACGTCTATTTCCATTACTCCAATGCACGCGGCTTGTTGATTGATCCAAGCGGCACGGCCGTGGACCACTTGGTGGAGGCATGCGAGCGCGCAGATCGTGTAGTGCGGTCGCTCATCATGACAGCGAGCGCGGAAGATTGGCGCGGTTGGGTCCTCCACGTTACCGATAATGACGGCGATCAAATCTTTGACGTGCCGTTCGCAACAGTGCTCGGCAAGCCGCACTAAGAGGGCAAAATGCTTGCGCGCCGCGGGTGTCACTTCAGCGAGGCTTAATTCATGTTGGACGCTGCAACTCTGCGTGAAGATCTTGCCGTTATGGAAAAGCAAATTCAGTTCAATCCCAACGACAACGATCTTATCAACAGATACCTGACATATGCTCGCAAGGTTCGTGAAATTGAATTTCACGAGAACGGTTACGTCACTGCACGGAATCAGCCAACTCAAGGACGCAAGTTTGGAAAATCGTTTGCTTAGACAACTACAATTGGCTCATTATCATAGCTGGCGCGGCGCTCGCCGTAGTAATCCCGCCAAGCCGTCGCTTTGCTGTTCTCGAGTCCGGAATTGGCCCTTAGTGGACGTTCACGCGGGCATCGTTGATGTCTGCTTTTGGGGGCACCGCGACCCCGCCTAACCGCTCGACATCGTCGCGATGCCCACGCGCCGAATTGCGCGCCATCACCTAGCGCATCGCGACGACCCGATTTTTACTGTGCCATTCGTTTACTCTTGCGCTCCACCTCTCGTGCAAGCTCGTCAGCTCAAGGTATGCCGCCCCGTGATTAGGCCGCTGCCTTAGACGCTTGATCAGAACCTCGCACTCGATGCAATGGCGGATCAGAGTATCGGCCCAGAAGTGGTAGGCAACGTCCTCGTCGATGACGCCCTTCCTGATGCCGACGGCGAGAAGCTCGTGGATATTTAAATACGATCTCACGTGAGCGTAGTCGTCGCTGGCCTCAAACCTCGCCATCAGCGTTGAGTTAGCGGTATGCTTTGCCAAAATCAGCGCAGCCGCTTCATACTTCGCATGGGCGGTCAGCATCGGCTGATCCATCTCGGTCTTGATGAAAAAGTCGACGGCCGCTCTGTTCTTCGCGATACTGCGCTGCACTCGGATCGCTCGCATCGCCACGAGGCTAGCTATCAACGCGATGCTCGCCGTTGCTATAGTAGCGTGCGACGCCCACCAGTCCCAATCCATTGTTTCCCCCAAAGCCACCAAAATAGGGTGTATTAAACTCTCGGCACACGTACCATTATCATTTGGTTGGAGGGCTGCCCAAGAGCTCGTATGGATCCGCGCGCCCTCCCAGCTCGGCGCTACACTGGCCCGCAGTTGTCGACGATGACGCGAAGTGATTTGCGCAATGCCTGACAGTCGGCCTCTTGCGGCTGGTAAGTCGCCATGAACAGGGTGGCGCTCTCGACGGTGGTCGAGGGTTGAAACGCCAAGATGATCAATGGCTTTTCGAGCCCCGGTCGGGGCGTGACCTTTTCTAAGATTGAGACGACCCTGGCCCGTTCGAACTCGATGCCAGCTCGGATTGCTCTCTCGACCGCACCTTCAAGGGATCGATCGCGATCGTTGAACACGGCTTGGAGCACTTTCGCGCGCATCTCAGAGAACGTCATGGTTCTTTCTCCGGAAATGGACCGCCGCCGGGCAAAGCCAAGAAAACCCCCCGGCGGCGGTGTCGACGATCTCGCCTGCAACGAGGTCGGTCGAAACTCATCTCTTGCTCGCCGCGAGTGCGGCCGCAGCGCCGGCGCGAAGACCGGCGGCGTGCGCGTCCTTTAGACGTTCGACCGATGCATCAATTTTACCAGAGAGCCGTTCGATCTTGTCGTACTTACTCCACGTCTCCCCGGTCTCCTTGTGAAGCCCGGCGAGCTGCTGGATGACGGTATCGATCGATCCAACCTCGTCAGCTAGGGCATCGAGCCGATGGAGTTTAACAGACCGCCGGGCGCGAGCGCCGCTAAAGGGAATAGGATCAGCCATCGCAAGCGCCTCAGAAAAACTCGGCTTCGTCCGGCACGGGCTCGGCCGCGCGCGCTGTCGGCGCGCGGCTCGGCCCCAGCTCCTGGACCCAGCGAAGCGCCTCGACGAGCTGACGCTCGATTTGGAGGGCCTCGTCGAAAGTCATGCCGCCAGCCAAATCGGCGTGTTGGTGTTGGGCGCAGAAAGCTGCGAGGTCGCGCACCAAGCCGAGCAACTTGCCGGCGCGACGGTACGGGCTGAGGAGGCGTTCGGTCATTCTCTGTCCTCGATCGGTGGGGGAGAGAAGGCGCCCCCAGGCGGGCTTTCCGGACACCTGGGGGCGCTGTGCCGCGCGACGTACTTCCGGCCGCGCGGCGGCTGCGTCACGCCGGAGACTGCGACGGCGCGGCTGCAAACGTTCAGGAGGGTTCGGCTTCTGAGCCGTCCGCGGATTTCGCGTCGGGCAAGCGATCGAGCCACACGCCGATCGCGTCGCGCATGACTAGAAGACGACGCCCGTGCTTCTTGGCGGGGAGAGCCCCCTCGTTGATCGCCTGGCGCGTCGACGTCAGACCGATGCCGGTGAGGGCGCTAACCTCTTCGGGTGAGAGAGCCAGACGCTGCGCGAGCGGCACGGCGTTCTTTTCACGCTGGGCGGGCGGCGCGGACTTTCTTTGACCAAACCTTTTCATGTCGAGACGAGCTTTCTTGACAGCTGACGATATGAGTTACGCTCTAGTGAAGCGAAACTGGTTTGGTTTGCTGATTTGATCTAGTGCAAAAGTGGGTCGAGCCATACGACCCATTTTTGCACTTGACGATGCGAAGCCAACCTCTTCGGTAGGCGTTCTCATAGCTCGGCCTCGTCGCCAACCCGATGAGATAGGCAGAACTCCAAAACCTCGCGGCGGAAGTTATGCTCTCGATCGTCGGCGCCCCAGTTTCGGAAGGTAGTTCGCATGCCGTGCATCGTCGCGGCGAAGCCGGCGCGCTTGATCGCGCCGACCAATGCGTTCGCGCGGAAGGGCTGATGTTCATCGGCGTGGTTCGACGGAAACACGTAGCGGCCAACACGCGGCATCGACTGGATGATGGCGATCGCTGCGTCGGTGAGCGGGACGAGGTGCGGCTTCGGATCAGCCTCGCCCTTGATCTTCATTTTCTCGGCAGGAATGAGCCAGGTCCGCTTTGCGAAGTTGAGCTCGTCCCATTCCATCAAACGGATCTCTTGGCTGCGCGAGCAGCACAGGATGCCGACCTCGACGCAGCGCGCGACCGGATACGGATCGTAGGCCAGCGCGGCCATCAGTGCTGGCGCGCGCTCATAGTTGATCGATGCATGTCCCTTCTTACGATTGAGCTTCCGCGGTGAGGGCAGGAGGTGCTTGAGGTTGTCCCGCCATGCTGCCGGGTTCTCGCCAGTCCGGTGCTTCTCAACCTTCGCGGCGCTCAACACGCGCTCCAGCCGCTCGCGCGTGCGACCGGCGCTGACGGGCTTTTTCCACCAGATCAGCTTGAGCGCCTCGACGACGTGCGTGGTGTCGATCTCGTGAAGCTTCTTGTCGTGGAGCTTGGACAAATCCCGCAGCGATCGCGTCCAGGCCAGCACCTCCTCATCCCGCTCGCTGCGGCCGCGCAGCCACTCGGCCGCCTTCGCCCTCCAATAGCTCTCGAACGTCACGTCGCCCTTCGCGGCGAGCTGCTTCTTGTGGCGGGGATCCACGCCATCCTTTTTCAGCGCGAGGCGGTACTCGCGCGCCTGGTCGCGCGCGGCTGTCAGCGTCAGCTCGCCTGGCTTGTCGCCCACGGTGCCGAACTCCATCATCGCGCGCTTGCCGTCAGGCGCGGTGAACCGGAAACCCCAAACCCGCTCGCCGGTGTCCCTGACGATCAAATAAAGCCCGCCGCCATCGGCGTGGGCCCCAGGTTGCTTCGATTTAACTTGGCTGGAATTGAGTGCCATCCTACCGTTCCCTGCTTACCGCTCGCCGTCACGGATCGTCGCGGGGTGGATGGGCTGATCGCTTACCGTTTTTTGACCACTCCCCCCCGCGCGGCCGGCGATACTGGATGATATCAGACGGGAGCTGGTAGCTGCAAGACTTTGAATTGCCTTGCAAATTCGACACGAGACGACGGCTAGTGATGCTCAGCAACACCTATCATTTGGATACATGATCCGTGACGGCATTCGGTAAACTCGTCCGCACCACGGCGTTCCGGCTGACGCTGGTCTATCTGCTGCTGTTCGCGATGTTCGCGGCCTCGCTGCTCGGCTATTTCGCCTGGAATACACGGCGGCTGATCACCGAGGAAATCACGCAGACGGTCAATTCCGAGACTTCGGAAATCAGCGAGATCTACGATCGCCGCGGCATGTTCAGCCTCGTGCGCACGATCGAGTATCGCGCGCTACGCCCGGGTGCCAACCTCTATCTCGTGACCACGCCGACGGGGCAGGCGGTTGCCGGCAATGTCGGCTCGCTGGCGCCCGGCGTGATGGCGACGCGCGGCTGGTCGGAGACGGCCTATCGACGCCTCGAGGATGCCGATGATCGCGATCATCGCGCTTTGGTGCGCGTCACCGAATTGGAGAACGGCTTCCGGCTGCTGATCGGCCGCGACCTCGCCGAACGGCGGCGCCTGTTCGGCATCGTCGCCAAGGCAGCGCAATGGTCGATCCTGATCGTCGTCGTGCTCGGCCTCGGCGGCGGCATCTTCGTCGCACGCAGGGTGCTGAGGCGCATCGACGCGATGACCGGCACCACGCAGCGCATCATGACCGGAGATCTCAGCGAGCGCCTGCCCGTGGGGCGCAGTGGCGACGAGATCGATCGCCTCGCCGAGAACCTCAACGCCATGCTCGAGCGGATCGAGGCGCTCATGGCGGGTCTGAAGGAGGTTTCCGACAACATCGCCCATGATCTCAAGACGCCGCTGACGCGGCTGCGCAACCGCGCCGAAGAGGCGTTGGCGAGATCAGGCTGCGAGGCCGATTATCGCGCTGCGCTGGAGCGGACCATCGAGGAGTCCGACGGGCTGATCCGGACCTTCAACGCGCTTCTGATGATCGCGCGCGCAGAATCCGGACAGGCGCGCGGCAACATGGACGACTTCGATGCCGCGGAGGTTGCGGAGGGCATCCACGAGCTCTACGAGCCGCTCGCCGAGGAAGACGGCATGACCCTGAAGGTCAAATGCGAGCCGACGCCGGTTCATGCCAATCGCGAACTGATCAGCCAGGCGCTCGCCAATCTCGTCGAGAACGCGATCAAATACGGCAAGCCGGCGGCACAAGCGGCCGGAACCGTGGTCAGCATGGACGCGAGGCAAATCACGATCGAGGCGCGGCGCGAGGGCGACCGGGTGCTGCTCAGCGTGACCGATCGTGGTCCAGGCATCCCCGAAACTGATCGCAAGCACGTCGTCGAGCGATTCGTGCGGCTGGAGGCCAGCCGCACGCTGCCGGGCTCAGGTCTCGGCCTCAGCCTCGCCTCAGCGGTCGCGACGTTGCACGGTGGCGAATTGCGCTTGGGCGATGCCAATCCCGGGCTCGTCGCCACGCTCGTCGTGCCGGCGCGCGCGGGGGCCGGCGACAGGGTTGCTCCGCCGATGCAGGATGTGCCACAGAAGGTGGCATGAACCACTCCGCGCCGGGAAACGCGGACAAGCATGGTGAGAGGCTGGCCGCACGCTTCGCGGAGGCTCCCCATATTGCCGCTTCCACAACCGACGAACGACGTTTCGAAACCTGGCTGGCCGAGCTCGAGCCGGCACAATCGGCACGTCTCGAATCCCTGCTGGTTCATCCATTCGCGCGGGATATCTTGGCCGGGATCGCGGAATTCTCGCCCTATCTGTTCGATCTCGTGCGCGCCGACCCCGCGCGTCTGGTCAGGCTGCTCGAATGCGATCCCGATGTGCACCTGGCGGTGCTGATGGCGGAGGCGAGGAGCGCCGTGCTCGCGGCATCCGATGAAGCCGAGGTGATGCGCCTGCTTCGCCGCATGAAGGCGGAGGCAGCACTGCTGACAGCACTCTGCGATATCGGCGGCGTCTGGCCGGTGATGCGGGTGACGGCGGCGCTGACCGACATCGCGGTATTCTCGGTCCAGGCGGCGCTCCAGTACCTGCTGCGGCAGGAAGCCGCACGTGGCAAGCTCTCACCGCCCGACCCCGAGGCGCCCGAAAAGGGCTGCGGGCTGATCGTGCTGGCGATGGGCAAGATGGGCGCGGGCGAGCTGAACTATTCCAGCGACATCGATCTCATCGTCTTCTTCGATCCCGATGCCACGACGCTGGCGCCCGATATCGAGCCGCAGCCGTTTTTCGTGCGGGTCACACAGGGCATGGCGCGCATCCTGCAGCAGCGCACCCATGATGGTTACGTCTTCCGCGTCGACCTGCGGCTGCGCCCCGATCCGTCCTCGACGCAGGTGGCGATCTCACGGGACGCCGCGCTGAATTACTACGAGCGGGAAGGGCGCACCTGGGAGCGCGCCGCCATGATCAAGGCGCGGGCCTGCGCCGGCGATCCCAGGGCGGGCGAGGCGCTTCTGGCGGAGATCGCGCCCTTTGTCTGGCGCAAGCATCTCGACTTCGCCGCGCTCGCCGACGTCCACGACATGAAGCGGCAGATGCAGACCTATCGCGGCCAGAGCGAGATCGCGGTCGAGGGCCATAACGTCAAGGTCGGGCGCGGTGGCATCCGCGAGATCGAGTTCTTCGCGCAGACCCAGCAGCTGATTGCGGGCGGCCGCCATCCGGAATTGCGGGTGCGGCCGACGCTGAGGGCGCTCGACGTGCTCGCCTCCAGCAACTGGATCACCCTTGCTGCGCGCGACGAGCTGACCACGGCTTACGAATTCCTGCGCCGGGTCGAGCATCGCCTCCAGATGATCGCCGACGAGCAGACCCACACGCTGCCCGAGGACAAGCAAGCGGTCGAGCGCTTCGCATGGTTCTTCGGCTATCCGGATCGCGAAGCCTTTGCGCGCGACCTGCTGCACCAGCTCAAGATCGTCCAGGGTCACTACGAAAAGCTCTTCGAGGGCGACGATCCGACCGGCACCGCCAAGCTGCCGGCGCTCGACTACGGTGCGGGTCCAGACGATCCGCGCCTGCTTCAGCATCTGGCGACGCTTGGCTTCAAGAAGCCCGCCGCCGTCGCGCAAACCGTGTGCGACTGGATCACCGGCGACTACCGCGTGTTCCGCGTTGAGGCGACGCGAAGCGCCTTCTTCGAATTCGTGCCGGCCTTGATCGACGGCCTTGCCCATGCCGAGGATCCGGATCGCGCCGTCGTGGCGTTCGATCATTTCCTCGGGGCGCTCCAGCGCGGCGGCCGGCTGATCACGCTGCTCAGTCAGAACCGGGATCTCGTCGCGCTGGTGGCGCTGGTGCTGGGCGCGGCGCCGCGGCTCGGCGAGATGCTGGCACGGCAGCCGCAGCTCATGGATGGCCTCATCGATCCCCGCTTTTTCGGCGCGATGCCCGACAGGCTGGAATTGTCGGGCCGGCTCGCCGCGACCGTGCAGGATGCCGGCTCCTACGAGGAGTTTCTCGATCGCCTGCGCCTGTTCGGGCAGGAGAGCCTGTTCCTGATCGGCACGCGCATCCTGTCCGGCACCGTCTCGGCGCAGCAGGCGAGCACGGCCTTTGCAGACGTCGCCGAAGGCATCGTCCACACGGTGCATGGCCTCGTCGCCGATCGCTTTGCCGCCCAGCACGGCCGCATCAAGGGGCAGGAGACCGCGATCATCGCGATGGGCCGGCTCGGCAGCCGCGAAATGACGGCGTCGTCCGACCTCGACCTGATCCTGCTCTACGATTTCGACAGCGAGAACCCTGACTCGGATGGGCCGAAGTCGCTGCAAGGTGCGCACTATTTTGCCCGCTTCACCCAGCGCCTGATCAGTGCTTTCACGACGCGGACCAACTACGGCGTGCTCTACGAGATCGACATGCGGCTTCGTCCGTCGGGGCGCGCCGGCCCGGTGGCGTCGAGCCTTGCCTCCTTCGCGGACTACCAGGCCAACGAGGCCTGGACCTGGGAGCACATGGCGCTGACGCGCGCGCGCGTGGTGTCGGCTTCGCCAGAATTCCGGAAACGGATCGAGCGCGTCATCCGCGATGTCCTGACCCGCCGCCGCGACCGCGGGATCATCGCCAACGACGTCGCCGACATGCGCAGCGCGATCGGCCAGGAGAAGGGGGAGGCCGACCACTGGGATCTCAAATACGCCGCCGGCGGCATGATCGACGTCGACTTCATCGCCCAATATCTCCAGCTCGTGCATGCCCACGACAAGCCGGACATTCTCGACGTCAGCACCGTGCAGGTGCTGGAAAACGCATGCAGGCTCGGCGTGCTCGCTCAATCCGAGACCGAGATCTTGCGTGCGGCGGCGCGGCTCTATCATGACCTGACGCAGATCCTGCGGCTCTGCGTCAGCGAGCGCTTCAAGCCGGAAACCGCCGGCACCGATCTCCTGCGCGTCATGGCGCGCGCCGGCGATGCGCCGGACTTCTCGTCGCTGGAGGCGCGGGTGAAGGAAACGCAGAGCGAGGTGCGGCGCGTTTTCAGGATGCTCGTAGGGACGTCGCCTGTTTCAGCGAGGTGAGGGCCTCGCGCACGTTCGGCTCCAGTCCCGCGCCGCCGGCATCGAGATGGGCGAAGATCGCGCGCTTCATCCGCGGATCCCAGAACTTCTTGATGTGCTCGGCAATGCCCGGCACGGCTTTGTCATGCCCCTGGCTCTGGAAGAACTTGCCGATCTGGTTGGCCATGTAGATCAGGCGATCAGGCGACATCGGCAACCTCCTGGGCATGGCGGGCGATGACCCGGTCACCATGCGAGAACACTTCGAACCCGTCCTGCCGGGCGATGGCGATCAGCGTGATGCCGGCAGCTTCCGCCGTGCGCACCGCGAGCGCGGTCGGCGCCGAGACGGCGACCATCACCGGCGCGCCGATCGCGGCGGTCTTCTGCACCATCTCGACCGAGACGCGGCTCGTCAGCAGCATCATGCCGCCGCGCGCATCCGTGCGGCTGCGTGCCAGGGCGCCCGCGAGCTTGTCGAGCGCGTTGTGGCGGCCGACATCCTCGCGCAGCGCAACGATGCCGCCGGCAGGGGACCAGAACGCAGCGGCGTGAACGGCGCGGGTTTGCATGTTGATCGATTGCAGCGGCGCAATGGCCTGCATCGCCGCCATGATCTGGTCCGGCGTGAAGGTCTGACCGCACGGCACGACCGCCGCGGGCCGCACGGCTTCAGCGATGGACTCGATGCCGCAGATGCCGCAGCCGGTAGGACCGGCGACGCGGCGCCGGCGCTCGCTGATGAGTACCGCATCTTCCGGTGCCAGCCACATCCTGAGCTCGATGCCGTCGTCGAGGCGAACAACCTCGAGCGATTTGATGTCGTCGACCGACTTGATGATGCCTTCGTCCAGGCTGAAGCCGACGGCGAAATCCTCCATGTTCTGCGGCGTCCCCATCATGACGGCATAGGTGCCGCCATTATAGGTCAGCGCCAGCGGCGTCTCCTCGGGGATCAGCCGCGTCCCCTCTGATGCGATGCCGTCACGCCAGATCTCGCGGTCGATGGCCTGGACCGGAACGTGCATGCCCTTACTCCGCAGCTTCGGCCGGTACGATGCGACGGGATTGCCGCGCCTGTGCGTCATAGGCCTTCTGCCAATCGGACGGGCCGTTCGAGGGCGAGACCTGCACCGCCGTGACCTTGTATTCGGGACAGTTGGTCGCCCAGTCCGAATAGTCCGTCGTGATGACGTTGGCCTGCGTGTCCGGGTGGTGGAAGGTGGTGTAGACGACGCCGGGCGCGACGCGGTCGGTGATCTCCGCGCGCAGAGTAGTCTCGCCGGCGCGGCTCTTCAGCCGCACCCAGTCGCCGTCGCGCACGCCGCGCTGCTCGGCATCGTGCGGGTGGATCTCCAGCCGATCTTCGCTGTGCCAGATAACGTTGTCGGTGCGCCTGGTCTGCGCGCCGACATTGTATTGGCTGAGGATGCGGCCCGTGGTGAGCAGCAGCGGATAGCGCGGACCGGTGCGCTCGTCCGTCGCGACATACTCGGTCACGACGAATTTGCCCTTGCCGCGGACGAAGCCGTCGATATGCATCACCGGCGTGCCCTCGGGCGCCTTCTCGTTGCAGGGCCACTGCACTGAGCCGAGCTCGTCGAGCTTGGCGTAGGAGACGCCGGCGAAGGTCGGGGTCAGCGCCGCGATCTCGTCCATGATCTCGGAGGGATGGCTGTAGTTCATCTCGAAGCCCATGGCCCTGGCAAGGCCAATGGTGACCTCCCAGTCGGCCATGCCGTTCTTCGGCGTCATCACCTTGCGCACGCGCTGGATGCGGCGCTCGGCATTGGTGAAGGTGCCGTCCTTCTCGAGGAAGCTCGAGCCGGGCAGGAAGACGTGGGCATAGTTCGCTGTCTCGTTCAGGAAGAGGTCGTGGACGATGACGCATTCCATCGCCGACAGCGCAGCGACCACGTGCGAAGTGTTCGGGTCGGACTGGAGAATGTCCTCGCCTTGCACGTAAAGGCCCATGAACGTGCCTTCGACCGCGGCATCGAACATGTTGGGGATGCGCAGGCCGGGCTCGGGGTTGAGCTTGACGTTCCACAGCGCCTCGAACTGGTCGCGCACGGCATCGCCCGATATGTGGCGATAGCCTGGCAGCTCGTGCGGGAACGAACCCATGTCGCAGGAGCCCTGCACGTTGTTCTGGCCGCGCAGCGGGTTCACGCCGACGCCCGGACGGCCGATATTGCCGGTCGCCATCGCAAGGTTCGCGATCGCGATCACGGTGGTCGAGCCCTGGCTGTGCTCGGTGACGCCGAGACCGTAATAGATCGCGCCGTTGCCGCCGGTCGCGTAAGTGCGCGCGGCTTCGCGCAGGACCTTGGGATCGACGCCGGTGAGGATGGCGGTCGATTCCGGGCTATTCTTCGGCTGGGAGACGAAGGCGGCCCACTCCTCGAACTCGCTCCAGTCGCAGCGCTCGCGCACGAAGGCTTCGTTGACGAGGCCCTCGGTGACGATGACATGCGCCAGCGCGGTCATGACTGCGACATTGGTGCCGGGCATCAGGGGCAGGTGCAGCGCCTTCACATGCGGCGATTCCACCATCTCGGTGCGGCGCGGGTCGATCACGATCAGCTTTGCGCCCTGGCGCAGCCGCTTCTTCAGGCGCGAGGCGAAGACGGGGTGTGCGGAGGCCGGGTTGGCGCCGATGATCAGGACGACGTCGGTGTCCTCGACCGAGTCGAAGTCCTGCGTGCCGGCGGAGGTGCCGAAGGTGGTGGCGAGGCCATAGCCGGTCGGCGAGTGGCAGACGCGGGCGCAGGTGTCGACATTGTTGTTGCCGAAGCCGGCGCGGATCAGCTTCTGCACCAGATAGGTCTCTTCATTGGTGCATCGGGACGAGGTGATGCCGCCGATGGCGTCCCGGCCGTATGTCTTCTGGATGCCGCGCATCTTGGCGGCAGCAAAGGAGAACGCCTCGTCCCAGGACACTTCGCGCCAGGGATCCTCGATTCTTTCGCGGATCATCGGCTTGAGAATGCGTTCCCCGTGGTTGGTGTAGCCCCAGGCGAAACGGCCCTTGACGCAGGAATGACCGCGGTTGGCCTTGCCGTCCTTGTAGGGCACCATGCGCACCACTTCCTCGCCGCGCATTTCGGCCTTGAAGGCGCAGCCGACGCCGCAATAGGCGCAGGTGGTGACGACCGAGTGCTCGGGCTGGCCGATCTCGATCACGGATTTTTCCGTCAGCGTCGCGGTCGGGCAGGCCTGCACGCAGGCGCCGCAGGAGACGCATTCGGAGCCCAGGAAGCTCTCGTTCATGCCCGGCGAAACCCGGCTTTCGAAGCCGCGGCCGGAGATGGTCAGCGCGAAGGTGCCTTGCACCTCCTCGCAGGCGCGGACGCAGCGCGAGCAGACGATGCACTTGGATGGATCATAGGTGAAGTACGGGCTGGACTCGTCCTTCGGCATCCAGTGGTCGTTGTCGCAGCCGTGGGTCTTGGCGAAGACGTGGTTCTCGCCCTCATAGCCGTAGCGCACGTCGCGCAGGCCCACGGCGCCCGCCATGTCCTGCAGCTCGCAATCGCCGTTGGCGCCGCAGGTGAGGCAATCGAGCGGATGATCGGAGATGTAGAGCTCCATCACGCCCTTGCGCAGCTTCTTGAGCCGCTCGGTCTGGGTGTGCACGACGAGGCCGGGCATGACGGGCGTGGTGCAGGAGGCCGGCGTGCCGGCGCGGCCCTCGATCTCGACCAGGCAGAGGCGGCAGGAGCCGAATGCGTCGACCATGTCGGTGGCGCAGAGCTTTGGAATCTGGTGGCCGGCTTCCATCGCCGCGCGCATGATCGAGGTGCCCTCGGGCACCGAGATCTCCTTGCCATCGATGGTCAGCGTCACCATCGCTTCCGATTTGGAAGCCGGCGTGCCGAAGTCGATTTCCTCGATCAGAGACATCGTCGTTCTCCTATTCCGCGGCCTGAAGCGTCGTCGGCGCCGGGACAAAATCCTCCCGGAAATGCTTCAGCGCACTGAGCACGGGGTAAGGCGTGAAGCCGCCGAGTGCGCAGAGCGAGCCGAATTTCATGGTGTTGCAGAGGTCCTCGACCAGCGCGAGGTTTTCATGGACGCGCTCGCCCCGGATGATCTTCTCGATGGTCTCGACCCCACGGGTGGAGCCGATCCGGCACGGTGTGCACTTGCCGCAGGATTCGATGGCGCAGAATTCCATGGCGAAGCGCGCTTGCCTCCGCATGTCGACGCTGTCGTCGAACACGACGATGCCGCCATGGCCGATCAGGCCGTCGCGCGCGGCAAAAGCCTCATAGTCGAATGGAGTGTCGAACAGCGCGCGCGGGAAATAGGCGCCGAGCGGCCCGCCGACCTGCACGGCGCGCACGGGGCGGCCCGTGAACGTGCCGCCGCCGATGTCGTCGACGAACTCGCCGAGCGTCACCCCGAAGGCGGTCTCGAACAGGCCACCGTAGCGGATGTTGCCGGCGAGCTGGATCGGCATCGTCCCGCGCGAGCGGCCCATGCCGAAATCCGCATAGGCCTTGGCGCCCTCGGCGAGGATGAAGGGGACGGCCGCGAACGACAGCACGTTGTTGATCACGGTCGGCTTGCCGAACAGGCCGTGATGCGCCGGCAGCGGCGGCTTGGCGCGCACGATGCCGCGGCGGCCTTCCAGGCTCTCCAGCAGCGAGGTCTCCTCGCCGCAGACATAGGCGCCGGCGCCGACGCGCACCTCGAGATCGAAGGCTTGCTTCGAGCCGCCGATGTCGGTGCCGAGATAGCCGCCGCGCCTGGCCGCCGCGATTGCGGCGTTCATCGCCTCGACCGCGTGCGGATATTCGCTGCGGATGTAGATGTAGCCCTTGCTCGCGCGGACCGTGAGGCCGGCGATGGTCATGCCCTCGATCACCAGGAAGGGATCGCCTTCCATGATCATGCGGTCGGCAAAGGTGCCGCTGTCGCCTTCGTCGGCGTTGCAGACGATGAACTTGCGGTCGGCCTTGGCTTGCGCGACCGTCTTCCACTTGATCCCGGTCGGAAAGCCCGCGCCGCCGCGGCCGCGCAAGCCCGATGCGGTGACTTCGTTCAGGATCGCATCAGGTCCGAGCGAGAGTGCGCGCTCAAAACCCTTGTAGCCGCCATGGGCGCGGTAGTCGTCGAGCGAGCGCGGGTCGATGACGCCGCAGCGGGCGAAGGTGAGGCGGGTCTGGCGCTTCAGCCAGGGAATCTCCTCGGTCGCGCCCAGCCGCAAGAGATGCGGTGTGTTGCTGGCGAGCGCATCGAGCAGCGAGGGCACGTCGGTCTCGGTGACAGGACCGAAGGCGATGCGGCCCTGGGGCGTCGCGACCTCGACCAGCGGCTCCAGCCAGTACATCCCGCGCGAGCCGGTTCTGATGATCTCGATCGCCACGCCACGCTTGGCGGCGGCCTGCTCCAGCGCCAGGGCGACCTCGTCGGCGCCGACGGCGACCGCGCCGGCGTCGCGTGAGACGTAGAGGCGCATGCTCATCGCTGCGCCTCCGCAACCAGCGCATCGAGGCGCTTCTGGTCGAGCCGGCCGATGAGGCGGCCATCGAGCATCGCGGATGGCGCAGTCGCGCACAGGCCGAGGCAGTAGATCGGCTCCAGCGTGACGCGATCGTCAGCCGTTGTGTTGCCGAGCGAGACGCCAAGCTTCGCCTCGGCCCGCGCAGCCAGCGCATCGCCGCCCGCGGCCTGACAGGCTTCGGCGCGGCACAGCTTCAGCACATGGCGGCCGGCCGGCTTGTGGCGGAAATCATGATAGAACGTGAAGACGCCATGGACTTCGGCGCGCGACAGATTGAGCGCCTGCGCAACCATGGGGATGGCGGCCTCCGGCACATAGCCGAATGCCTCCTGCAGCGCATGCAGGATGACCAGCGTCGCACCCTCTTGATCGGCATGTTCGGCGATGATTTCGGCGCCGCGCGTCTCGTTCCAAGGCTCAAAAATCGCTGTCATTCGTCGTTCTCAACCTGAGCGTTCCCTCGGCGCAAACTAGTTGGAATCGTTCGAAGATCAATAAAGCTGTCCCGTGCTGCGATTGCGAATTCGGATCGATTTGCAACGACAATCAATCGATACGAAACGGTAATGAAAGTCGTATCGGCTGCCGGTTTTTGCGTGTTGGTGCAGGCCCGGCATGCTAGCTTGCATGCCACGATGGAATTCGAGGGGACGACCGGTTGATCGACAAGCTTGAACTATTGCTGGCGCTGGCGAAGGAGCGACATTTCGGACGCGCTGCCGAGGCCTGCGGCGTGACGCAACCGACAATGTCGACCGGGCTCAAGCAGCTCGAAGAGATTCTCGGCGTGATGCTGGTCCAGCGCGGCTCGCGCTTTCAGGGATTCACCCCTGAAGGCGAGCGGGCGCTCGACTGGGCGCGGCGGATCGTGGGCGATGCCCGCGCAATGCGCGACGAGATCAACGGGCTGAAGCATCAGCTCTCCGGCGAGATCCGCATCGCCGCGATCCCAACCGTGCTCGGCATGGTCGCCTCGCTGACGACGCCGTTTCGCGCGAAGCATCCCGAGGTGCGTTTCAGCATCCGCTCGACGACCTCGTCGGAGGTGCTGGGATTGCTCGAGAATCTCGAGGTCGATGCGGGGCTGACCTATATCGAGAACGAGCCGATAGGCAAGGTGCGCACCATTCCGCTCTACAACGAGAGCTACCGCCTGCTCACTGCACCGGATGCGATGTTCGGCGACCGCGAGACGGTGACGTGGAAGGAGGTCGGGCAGGTGCCGCTCTGCCTGCTGACGCCCGACATGCAGAACCGCCGCATCATCGACCGCGCGCTGCGCTCGGTCGGCGCGGAGGCGACGCCGACCCTGACCTCGAACTCGCTGCTGGTGCTGTTCACGCATGTGAAGACGGGGCGCTGGGCCAGCGTGATGCCGGCCAAGCTCGCCGAGACGCTCGGCCTGTCCGATACCGTCCGCTCGATTCCGATCGTCGAGCCCGAGGTCAATTACAGCATCGGCATGGTGATCCCGCAGCGCGATCCGATGACGCCGCTGATCGCGGCGCTGGTCAACGTCGCGCGCGAGGTCGCGCCGACGCTGCAATTGTAGAGCATGATGAGACAGAGTGCGTCCGCGATGTGGGTGCCACCTCTCCCCAACGGGGAGAGGTCGGATTGCGCCTGGCGATGCGCAGCATCGTCCAGCGCAATCCGGGTCAGGGACCGCAGTAGACGGTCAGACCGTAATCCCCTTCGGGAGAGGTGATCTGAGCTCTGGGCTGACATCGATTCACCCAATTCAAAGCTCGTTCCGCCGGTCACGCCGCGGCCGATATCCCCGACGCCGCCTTGACCGCGTCGCGCGGCAGCGCCACGCGGACGACGGTGCCGACCTCGAGCTTGGAGCGCAGCCGCATCGAGCCGCCGTGGAGCTGCGCCAGCGAGCGGGCGATGGCAAGGCCAAGGCCCGAGCCGTGATAGGTTTTGGTGAGCTGGCTCTCGACCTGCTCGAACGGGCGGCCGAGCCGCGCCAGCGAATGCGGCGCGATGCCGATGCCGGTGTCGGCGATCATCAGCACGATCCTGTCCTCGAGCTGCCGGCTGCGCACCACGACGCGCCCGCCGTCGGGGGTGAACTTCACGGCATTGGAGAGCAGGTTGACGATGATCTGCTTGGTGGCGCGGCGGTCGGCGACCACCGAGATGGATTTTGCGATGTCGGCGTCGAGCGTCAGGTGCTTGTCCTGGGCCCGGCCAGAGACGACCCGTAAGGATTCCGCGAGCGTCTTCGAAAGGTCGAGCTCTTCCATGTCGAGCTTCATGCGGCCGGCTTCGATCTTGGACATGTCGAGGATGTCGTTGATGACCTCGAGCAGATAGTGGCCGCTGGTCAGGATGTCCTGGCAGTATTCCTGATACTTCTCGCTTCCGAGCTCGCCGAACATGCCCGAGCCCATGATCTCGGAGAAGCCGATGATGGCATTGAGCGGCGTGCGCAGCTCGTGGCTCATGTTGGCGAGGAATTTCGACTTGGTCTGGTTGGCTTCCTCGGCGCGGGTCTTCTCGCGCTGGTACTTCTCGGCGAGGTCGGCGAGCTCGACCGCCTGGCGCTCGAGCGCGGCCTGCGAGCGCTTGAGGTCGATGACGGTGGCACGCAGACGCAGATCGTTGTCGACCAGCTTCTGCTCGTGCTCCTTGATGCGGGTGATGTCGGTGCCGACCGAGACGTAGCCGCCGTCCTTGGTGCGGCGCTCGCTGATGTGCAGCCAGCTGCCGTCGTCGAGTTGGGCCTCGAAGGTGCGCGCGCCCGGACCTTGGGCAACCGTCTCGTTGTGGCGGGTGCGCACCTCCGGCATGCGGCCGACCTCGAGCACGGTCTCGTAGGAGGTGCCGGGGATGACCGCGCTGTCGGGCAGCTTGTGCAGGCGCTGGAAGTGCGAATTGCAGAGCACCAGGCGGTCGCTCGCGTCCCACAGCACGAAGGCTTCCGGAATGGTCTCGATCGCATCGCGCAGGCGGAGGTCGGCTTCCACCGTCTTCTCCGCGAGGCTCTTCTGCTCGGTGATGTCGACGGCGATCCCGATCAGGTGCACGCTGGAATCGGTCGCCCCGCGCGTCTTCTCGCAGCGGACGCGGAGCCAGATCCAGTGACCGTCGACATGCTGCATGCGGAAGGTCTGGTCGATGTGGTCGATCTTCTCGGAAATCAGCTGATCGGCGATCTCGAACAGGTCGATGTCGTCGGACTTCACCAGCGCGTTGACCTCGCCGAAGGTGAGGAGCTCGTTGCGGCCGTCGAGGCCGAGCATCGAGAACATCGACTGCGACCAGAAAATCCTGCCGCGCGACAGATCCCAGTCCCACAGCCCGCAGCGGCCGCGATTGAGCGCGGTGTCGATGCGGCCGCGCACGGCGTCGTTGATGAGGTCGCCCTCGCGGGCGCGGGTCGACTGCCAGTGGAAGGCGAAGCCGAGGATCAGGACGACGAAGCCCGTGGTCGCCGACAGCGTCACCGAGAGCGCGGCGTCCGAACCCCAGATCGGCTCGTTGCGCTCTTGGATCACGGTGACGAAGCCAGGGAGCGACTTGATCTGCCGGGAGGTCGCCATCGCCGCGTTGCCGCTCGGCAGCGTCATGTCGGTGATGGTGCCGTCGCGTGGCGGCGCCGCGATCAGTTGCGCGGTCGTGATCGCATCGAGCAGGCGGTCGTTGCCGACCGGGTCGCTGTCGACCGGGATGCGGGCGAGGATACGACGACCGATTCCGGCCGAGGTGACGATGACGTGGCGGCCCGAGGCGGTGCCCCAGGAGGGAATGAGATCGGGCAGCAGCGTCGGCAGGTTCTCGATGGTCTTGATCCGCTCCTGCCGCACCGAGGTGAGGCGATCGATGCGCTCGGCGAGCAGGTCCGCGAGTGCCGAAATGTCGTGGCGGATCACCAGCCGCTTCTGGCGCGTCTGATCGACCACCTGCACGAACGCGCCGAGGCAGATCGTGATCAGGAAGGCGATGATGAGCGTCGGCACCGCGCGGCGCAGTGCCGGCTCCGCGATCAGGAGCCGGTGATAGGCAGGTTTCGCGATCGATTGCGCCAATCCCTTGATTGAATCGGATTGGACGCACGCGTTCGCGGCGTCTGCGCTCGCCATGCCTTCGGCCCCCTGAAAACCTGCTTGCAACTGAAGTCCGGAAGCAGCCCCACGTTGCTTCCGAATCACACTGATTTGAATCCAGTTTTCGCAGGCTGTCGAGAGTCAACGAATCGTTAACGCGAAATTATTCTTATCCAACACGCAGTTTGTGCATCGAATGCCCGCAAACTCCAGGGCGCAACGAGTCCGAAACGAGAACGTGTGACTCGTCACACATTCTCATCACGCCCGCGGCGGTTCGGCGTGACTGATGACGCGCTTCACGCTCGGGAACGCGCGCCGCAATGCGCGCTCGATCGAGTCCACACGTTCGTGCACCTTGATCACGCTCATCGATGGCGCCGCGCGGCAGTGGAAATTGACGATCTCGCCGGCGTCGGTGTTGCGGACGCGCACATTATGGATGTCGTGGATCTCGCCTTCGCCGGCGAATTCGGTCAGCGCGGCGGCGATGGTCTGCACCCTCTCAGGCGCGGCATCGACGCCGAACGGCAGTTCCGGTTCCAACGGCTCGATGTGAACGTCGACCTCGACGTCCTCGCCGAATTCCTCCTGGATATTGCGCTCCAGCGTGTTGGCGACGTCGTGGGCGGCCTCGAGCTGCATGTCGGCGTCGACTTCGAGGTCGATGCTGACGATCAGCTTGGCGCCGAGGTCGTGCACCGTGACGTGATGGATGGCGAGCCCGGAATTGCGCGCGATCACCATGATGCGGTCGCGCACGGTCTCGTTGTCGCGCGCGACAGGCACCGCGGCGAAAGTGAGGTCGGCATCGCCGAAGGCCTTGGTGACCGCGGCCTGCGCGTTGCGCTTGATGTCCTCGACGCGGTCGATCGGATAGGTCCGCGGCACCTTCGCGATGGTGTCGATGAACGTGGTCGCTCCGACCATGCGCACGCGCAACCGGTCGACGTCGATCACGCCCGGTACCCCGCGGATCGCGGCGGTGGCCTTCTCCTGGGCGCCCTCCGGAGCGCGATCGACCAGTGTCTGCACGGTCGAGCCGGCCATGCGCAGGCCGAGAGCCGCGATCATCACGGCGACGGCGGCAGCCGCGGCCGCGTCGCCCCACCAGAAGCCGAGCCAGGCGAGCATCAGGCCAACGATCACGGCGAACGAGCCCATGACGTCGGAGGCGAAATGGAGCGCGTCCGCCGCCAGCGCCTGGCTCCTGGTCTCCCGCGCGGCGCGGTGCAGCGCGCGGGCGCGCCAGAGATTGACGGCAATGTCGGTCACCAGCACCACGAACGGTACGGCCGAGATGGTCGGCGGCGGGGTTCCCTCGCGCAGCCGGCTATAGGCCTCGACCAGGATGCCGCCGGCGAGCACGTAGAGCAGGGCAGTGACGCCCAGCGCGGAGATGCTTTCCAGCTTGCCGTGGCCGTAATGATGCTCCTCGTCCGCGGGCTTGTCGGACACCCGCACCACCGCCCAGGTGATGATGGTTGCCACCAGGTCGATCGAGGAATGCAGGGCCTCGGAGATCAGCGCCAGCGAGCCGATCGCGATCCCGACCACGAACTTGGCCGCCGCCATGCCGCCGCTGGCGAAGATCGAGAGCGCGGCGACCGAGGTCTTGTCGTGCTGGGAGGTCATGCCGGGGATTTAGCAGGCCAGCGTGGGACATCAAGTGATGATCCACAGGAGCAGTCGCTAGTGAGTTGCAGAAGCGGGACCGGCGCTCTCACCGTCATGCCGGGCTTGTCCCGGGCATCCACGTTCGTCGTACCATGCCGCAGAGACGTGGATGGCCGGGTCAAGCCCGGCCATGACGACAAGGAGAGAGCTTCGCACTCGTTTACACTGTCACCACGATCTTCCCCAGGTGCTTGTTTGCCTCCATATGCTCGAACGCCTTATCGATCTGGTCGAACGAAAACACCTTATCGATCGGCAGTTGCAGCTTGCGCGATTCCACTGCGCTCCAGATGTCCTTGCGGACCTGCGCAAAGATCTCGCGGACCTCCTCGATGGTGCGGGTGCGGAAGGTGACGCCGACATAATCGATGCGGCGCGCCGCATGCAGGTCGAAATTGAAGTCGGCATGGGTGCCGCCGAGCCGGCCGACATTGACGATGCGGCCCTTGATCTTCGTCGCGGCGAGATTCTGGTTCGCGACCTTGCCGGAGACCTGGTCGACGATGAGGTCGACGCCTTCGCCGTTCGTTGCCTTGAGGACCTCGTCGACCCATTTCGGATCGGAGCTGTCGATGGCGAGATCGGCGCCGTACTCCTTCAGCCGGCCGCGGCGGGTGGCGTCGGTCGACGAGCCGATCACGAGCCTTGCGCCTTTGAGCCTTGCGATCTGCATTGCCATCAGGCCGACGCCGGAGCTGGCGCCCTGGATCAGTACGGCTTGCCCGGGTTGCACGCCGCCGACGGTGACGACGGCGTTGTGCATGGTCGCGAGTGCGACGGGGAGGGTGGCGGCCTCCTCGAAATTCATGTTCGAGGGTGCGTGGAACAGCCGGCCGTGATCGGCCAGCGTGTATTCGGCAAATGCCGCGCTGCCCGAGCCCATGATGCGGTCGCCGACCTTGACGCCTTCGGCATCCGGCCCGAGCTCGGCGACCTCGCCGGCCCATTCCATGCCGAGCACGGTGCCGACGCCGCCGGCCGCGCCATGGGCGTGGCCTTTGCGCATGCCGGTGTCGGCGCGGTTCAGCCCGCAGGCGCGGACGCGGACGAGGACCTGTGTGCCCTTCGGTTTTGGTTGAGCGACCTCGGAAATCGTAGCGCCATCAGGGCCGTAGACGTAAGCTTTCATGAATTGCTCTCGCTTCTTGCCGTGGCTATTCAGCAGCTTGCGCTGCCGGATGAACAATCATTCCATCCAGCCTTCCGCGGATGATCGCCTCCGCCTCGCGCACGATGCGAGAGATGAGCTCGGCGCAGCTCGGGATGTCCTGGATCAGGCCCTGGACTTGGCCGGCCGACCAGATGCCTTCGTCGGAATTGCCTGTCGCATAGACCATCTTGCCGCGGGCACCCGCAACGAGTTCGCGGATGTCCTCGAACTTGGCGCCTTCCTTCTCCATTGCGACGACCTTGGTCGAGACCGCGTTCTTGGCGACGCGCGAGGTGTTGCGCATGCTGCGGAAGATCAGCTCGGTCTCGCGCTCGTCATTGGCGACGATTTTCTCCTTGATGAGCTGGTGGATCGGGCTTTCCTTGGTGGCCATGAAGCGGGTGCCCATGTTGATGCCATCGGCACCCAGCGCCAGCGCCGCGACGAGGCCGCGAGCATCGGCAAAGCCTCCCGAGGCGATCATCGGGATCTTGATCTTGTTGGCGGCAGCCGGGATCAGGATCAGGCCCGGCGTGTCGTCCTCGCCGGGATGGCCGGCGCATTCGAAGCCGTCGATCGAGATGGCGTCGACCCCCATGCGTTCGGCGGAGAGCGCGTGGCGGACGCTGGTGCATTTGTGCACGACCTTGACGCCGTGTTTCCTAAATTCGTCGACATGCTCCTGCGGCTTGTTGCCGGCGGTCTCGACCACCTTGATGCCGCTCTCGATGATGGCGGCGCGGTACTCGGCATAAGGCGGCGGCTTGATCGCGGGCAGGATGGTGAGGTTGACGCCGAACGGCTTGTCGGTGAGGTCGCGGCAGCGCGCGATCTCCCTGGTGAGGTCCTCCGGCGTCGGCTGGGTCAAGGCGGTGATGAAGCCGAGCGCGCCGGCATTCGCGACCGCGGCGACCAGCTCGGCCCGTCCGACCCATTGCATGCCGCCCTGGACGATCGGGTGCTGGACGCCGACGAGCTTGGTGAACCGTGTCTGCAACATGATCTGTTTCCCCCGGCCGGTGTGGCGATCTGTTATCGGTTGATGGCGGGGAGGATGCCGCCGGGGGCGGGAAATGTCTATTGCGCCGGCGTGGGGCGATCATGCGGAGATGTGGGTGATTCCGCGGGGCGGATAATTGGGTGGGCCCGCATGTGACGGCGCGACTAGGTCTCGTGTCCCGGACGCGCTGCAACGTTCTTGACGTTGCGGCGGCTGAGCCGGGACCCATCGGATCACGGCGGCGCTGCCGGGCTTCGGCTACTCCGCCGACAGCCGCACCATCTGGCGGCCGCCATTCATTTCCTTGAGGTGGTTGACGAAGTTTTCCGGACGCTGCCAACGATGGGGGACCTTCAATCCCATGAACTCCGCGATGTCGCTGATGAAGCCGGTGCAGTTCATTGTCTCGGCATTCCAGACCGGAGTGTTGGCCTGCAACTCCCTGATATGGGCGAACACGCGCTTGGCGTCGGCCTCGTTCAGGTAGACCCGATAGCTCGCGGTCAGATATTCCGGATCGAGATCACCGTAGCTCGCGCCGGTCTCGGCCGGCACAAAGGTGATGTGACCGAGCACGTAAGCGAGCGTGTCGCCGGCCGGCGTGAGCCCCGCGACCTCGACCGCCTTCTCGCTGGTCTTGCCGTACCAGACGAAGGCATGGCCCCAGCTCGCGGCGGTACGCGCGCGGAAGTCGACGTAGTAGGGGCCTTTCTCCGCGCGCGCGACGGAGCGCCGCGTCGATTGCGGCGCCGGTCGCGAGGCGGTGTCGGTCGTAGCAAGCGCGCTCGCATCGGCAACGCGCTTGTTTGCCTCGTGGGCCGAGGCCGAGGGCGTCATGCACGAGAGCATAGCCGCAAGAGCGAACCCTGCGAGGATGCAGGATCCCGATCGATTAGCTTTGTTCGTCACGCGATTCCCCCTCGACTATCGGCCGCTACGCGGATTTTGCGCGTGTTACGCTCGCGCGTCAGTAGCGCGCTGCGACCGGGCCGGGCGCCTTGCCGATCGGGGCCTTTCCAACCGGGCTCTTGCCAATCGGCATCTTGCCGATCGGAGCCTGCTCAGCCGGATAGGCCGGCACGGGCTGGCGGCGCGGCAGATCCGCAGCGTTCGCGGCCGTCACCAGAGCAAGCGTGGCACCCAGAGCAATTGCAATCTTCTTCACAGTCATACCCCTAGAAGGTTTGGTCCAAACACGGCTGTGCCGTGCCCCCAGACACGCTCCACAGATGGGCGACCGAATGCGTCCAAGTTGCGGCACGCGCGGGAAATGTTGGCGGCATATGTCGGGCGCGCGGAGATGTGATGTGTCGGGATGTTTCGGAGGGCGTGATGGCCGTATCGCTGCGCTCAACCCCTGCGCAGCCGCGCTTCACCCGATCCGGTTCAAACTGGTCTTGATCGTCGTGAAGATGCCGCCGATGCGCAAGGCGTCGAGCGCGTTGAAATCCTCGAAGATGCGGGCGATGCGGTCTTCGACCTCGCGCTTGCTTTTTCGTCAACGGTCGCCGCCGACGAGAACCGGCGCGCCTCCGGCTATTGTCTCCCGAGGAAGTTCGAGCGCATCTTGTCGGCGAACCACACGACGAAAATCGCCGCGAACGAGAGAGCGAAGTACAGGGCCGTCCACAAAAGTGCATTGCCGGCATTCGTCATGGCGTCCTCCCTTTGCGTCAGAGACCGATGTCTTGCAAGGAAGGATACCAGTGGCCGCGACGCCCGATTTGCGCGGGATCAATTTTGCTGCGCTGCGGGGCTACAGCCGAAACTCGTTGGTGAGCTCGCCGATGCCGTCGATCGCAACCGTTACCGTGTTGACCGGCTCTTTCATCACGCCGACGCCGACGGAGGTGCCGACCGCGATGAGGTCGCCGGGCAGCAGGGTCATGTCGTGGGAGATCCTGCTGACCAAGTGCTGCGCAGTGAAGATCATGTCGGAGATCGGATAGTTCTGCCGCTCCGCGCCGTTGAGGATGGTGCGGACCGTGAGTTTCGCGGCATCGAGGCCGGTCGCGATGACCGGGCCGAACGGGCCGTAATCGTCGATGCCTTTGGCGCGGGCCCATTGTGGGAAGGTGGGGTCGCGGGTCAGGATATCGTTGGCGGTGATGTCGTTGACGCAAGTGTAGCCGAAGATGAAGCTGTCGGCTTCGCCAGGTGAGACACGCGCGCACGTCTTGCCGATCACGATGCCGAGCTCGCCCTCATAGGTCGTCTTGCCGTCGTAATAAGAGGGCCGGCGAATCACGGCACCGGGAGCGGTGATGCTGGTGGTGGCCTTGAGCAGATAGAGCGGCTCCGGCGGCTCGGGCTGGTTCAGCTTGGTCGCGAGCGCGTGGAAATTATTCCAGAGCGCGACGATCTTGCTGGGCACGCAAGGCGCGAGCAGCTCGACCTCCGAGAGCGCCAGCATCTTGCCGGTGGCGGCGTGGCGGCCGAACATCTCGCCCTCATGCACGCTGATGCCTGATGCCGTCAGCGTGCCGAAGCCGGTCGCGCCGGCATGGCGGAAGCGCAGCCACTTCTTCATTTCGCCCGCCATCACGCCACCGCCAGTGCGCGGGGATCCGATGATGTCGAGATGCCGTCATAGAGGCCGGCGATGCGGGCGCGCTGGGTCACCATCGCCAGCACCGAGTCGAGCGCGGGCGTGGGGATGCCGGTGAGGCGGCCCATCTCCTGCACGACGGTGACGAGCGGGTCGATCTCCATCGGGCGGCCGCGCTCGAGATCCTGCAGCATCGAGGTCTTGTGGGCGCCGACCTTGCGCGCGCCCTCGATGCGGCGCTCCACGTCGACGCGGAACTTGACGCCGAAGGTCTCGGCGATCGCTTGCGTCTCCACCATGATCGCACGCGACAGCGCGCGCGTGGCCGGATCGGTGCAGATCACGTCGAGCGTGGCGTGGGTCAGCGCGCTGATCGGGTTGAAGCAGACATTGCCCCAGAGTTTCAGCCAGATCTCGTCGCGGATGCGATCGAGCACGGGAGCCTTCAGGCCGGCGGCGACGAAGAGGTCCGCGAGGCGCTGCACGTCGGACGTGATCTCACCGGAGGGCTCGCCGAGCGGGAAATTGTTGCCGTAGACGTGACGGATCACGCCGGGCGCTTCGATCTCGGTGGCGGGATAGACGATGCAGCCGATGGCGCGCTCGGCCCCTAACTCGCGCCACTGCCGTCCGCCGGGGTCGATGCTCTCCAGCGTCGAATTCTCGTATTGGCCGCCGTGCTTGTAGAAGTACCAATAGGGAATGCCGTTGACGGCGGTGACGATGCGGGTGTGGGGCCCGAGCAGCGGCTGCATCTTCTCGATCACGCCGGTGATCGAATGCGCCTTCAGCGTGACGATGATGGTGTCCTGCACACCGAGCTCGGTGGGATCATCGGTGCAGCGCGGATGGACGGTGTGCGTCTCCTCGCCGGCGAGCAGCGTGAGGCCGCGCTCGCGCATGGCGGCGAGATGTGCGCCGCGTGCGACCAGGCTGACATCGGCGCCCGCGCGGGCGAGCTGAACCCCGAGATATCCGCCGATCGCGCCGGCGCCGTAGATGCAGATCTTCATGAAATCCTCGCGGGTAAGGCGGAATTTTGGGACGAATGATCCGGTCCGGCTCGGATGGATCCGAGCCGGGGCCGGCAGTCGCAGGGAAGTGAGACGCTTTAAGCTGCTTGCGGCGTCGAGTTGGCGGCCTCGTCGACCGCGGCGGCGATGTCGCGCATGCTGATGACCGAGACGAGGCTGTAATCGTCGATCACGGGCAGGTGGCGAATGTGATGACGGTTCATCAGGTGGCGGACGTGCTCGATCGTGTCCGAGGAAGTGCAGGAGACGAGCTGCTGCACCGAGACCAGCTGGGAGACCTTGACGTTGATGGCGCCGGCGCCGTGCTCGGCGACGGCGCGCACCACGTCGCGCTCGGTGAACATGCCGACCGCGGTGTTTCCTTCCGAGCGGACCACGTCCTTGACCACCAGCGCGCTGATATTGTTGGCGCGCATCAGCTTGGCCGCGATCCCCACCGTTTCGTTCATACGAACCGTGACAACGCGCGGCGTCTTCTTGCGCAGAATGTCTCCGACCAGCATTGCAACCTCCCTGGGTGAATGTTGGGAGAAGTGTGGTATACGTAATGCCAATCGTCAAGCGCTGGATTTGGCTGATCCGAAAAATCTTGCGACAGGAATGCTGACGTTTGTCGCGGCCAAAAAGAAAGGGGCGCATCGCTGCGCCCCTTTCTTTCGTGCGAAGGCTTGTGGTGGCTACGCCGTTTCGGTCTTGGCTGTGCCGGTCGCGGTGTCCGTGCTCTCGGCTTCCTTGCCGAGAATGAAGGAGCGGCGCAGCGGCTTGATCACGAACAATGCCATCAGCGCCGCCGTCGCATTCAGCGCCACTGCCACCACGAACACGGCCTTCCAGCCATAAGCGGTCGAGATCACGCTCGCGAGCGGGACGAGCAGGGAGGCCGTGCCTTTCGCGGTGTAGAGCATGCCGTTGTTGGTGGTTGCGAACTTCGCACCGAAGGTGTCGCCGCAGGTTGCGGGGAACAGCGAGTAGATCTCGCCGAACACGCCGAAGTAAATTGCGGTCGCCAGCACGAAGACGACGGGGATGTGACCGTAGGCCGATAGCGTCAAGAGCATCAGCGCGGCGGTGCCGAAAGCGATGAACATGGTGTGCTCGCGGCCGATCGTGTCGGAGACGAAACCGAAGAACGGGCGGCCGAAACCGTCGAAGATCCGGTCGAGCGAGATCGCGAAGGTCAATGCCGCCATCTGGAAGCCGGCGAGTGTGACGGGCGTGTTCGCGATCTTGAAGTCGTGCGCGATCGGGGCGATCTGCGCCGCGGTCATCAGGCCGCCCGAGGCGACCATGACGAAGACGAGGTACATGACCCAGAAAATAGGGGTGCGCAGCACCTGCGGCGGGGTGAAGTCGATCTTGGTCTGCGGCAGATTGAGCTGCTTCTTCTTCGGCGGGATCGAGATCCGCGGGGGCTGGATGAAGAAGGCGAGCACGAACACGACGAGGCCCTGGCCGATGCCGAAGGTGAGGAACGCGTGCTGGTAGCCGCTCGAGACGATCATGCTCGCGATCGGCACGATCGTGAGTGCGGCACCCGCGCCGAAGCCGGCGGCGGTCGCGCCGGCCGCCAGGCCGCGGCGATCAGGAAACCATTTCAGCGCGTTGCCGACGCAGGTGCCGTACACCGCGCCCGCGCCCATGCCACCGATGACCGCGGCAGTGTAGAGCAGGGTGAGGCTGTCGGCGTAGGAGTTGAGCACCCAGGACAGCGCGATCATCACGCCGCCGAACATGATCACGATGCGCGGGCCGTATTTGTCGACGAACCAGGCCTCGACTGGCACCAGCCAGGTCTCGGTGACGACGAAGATGGTGAAAGCGAGCTGGATGGCGGCGCGCCCCCAATGATGGGTCGCATCGATCGGATCGACGAACAGCGTCCAGCCGTATTGCAGGTTGGCGATCATCGCCATGCAGACGATGCCCATCGCGAGTTGGAGCCAACGGAAACCGGTGCGAAGAGGCGCGGCTGTGACGGCGCCATCCGTGCTGGAAATCATCAAGAACCTCCCAACGCGCCTGATTGATTGCGACGCAGGAGTGCAAGATGACCCAGGGTCGCAAATGTTGTGGCTTATCGTCGCAAGCGCGGCGCGGAGCTTGGTATACCATATCCCAGATTGCAAGCCCTATCTTGGTTCCCGTTCGACAAAATGCGCGGCTCCGCAAAGCGCAGAGGTATCCTGGGATACTGGCGCCAAACGAAAACGCCCGGCCGTGAGGCCGGGCGTCTTGCTTGGTGACTGTAGTGGAGCGGGTCAGAGGGTCGATTTCGCAACCACGACCTTGCGCCATGGTTTGAGCACCACGATCGCCAGCAGCGAGGCCAGGATGTTGGCACCGGCCGCGATGATGAAGACGTTGTCCCAATGCCCCGAGGTCTGCTGCACGTAGTTGGCGATCGGCACCAGCAATGCGGCGGTGCCCTTCGCGGTGTAGAGCAGGCCGGCATTGGTGGTCGCGAACTTGGCGCCGAACGTGTCGGTGCAGGTCGACGGGAACAGCGAGTAGATCTCACCCCAGGCGAAGAACACGAAGCCCGAGAGCAGCACGAACCAGATCGGATCGTGGCCCCAGAGGTAGAGCATCCAGATGCCGATCCCTTCCATGCCGAAGGCGATGAACATCGTGTTCTCGCGGCCGATCATGTCGGAGATCCAGCCGAAGAATGGACGCGTCAGGCCGTTGAGCACGCGGTCGATGGTCGCTGCGAACGTCACCGCGGTCATGGTCATGCCGATCAGGGTGACTGGGACGCTGTCGACCTTCCAGTCGACCGCGATCGGCTTCAGGTTCGCGGTCACCATCAACCCGCCGGCGCCGACGATCACGAACATGAAGTACATCAGCCAGAAGATCGGCTGACGCAGCACCTCGGTCGGCTGATAGTTGCGGCGAGATTGCAGCAGTGCAGCGTTCGTCACCACGTTCGGCACCTGGCCCGCTTTGGGCGCGAGCAGGAAGAAGGCGAGGATGCAGATGATGATGCCTTGCCCGAGGCCGAAATAGAGGAAGGTGGTCTGGAAACCACTGTCCTTGATCATGGCCTGAATCGGCGCGACGGTCAGCGCAGAGCCCGCACCAAAACCTGCCGCCGTGATGCCCGCGGCAAGACCGCGCTTGTCCGGAAACCACTTCAGCGCGTTGCCGACGCAGGTGCCGTAGACGCCGCCGGCGCCGATGCCCGCGATGATCATGCCGAGATAGTAGCCGTTGAGCGTCGTCGCCTGCGCGTTGATCACCCAGCCCAGAGCACAGAGCACGCCGCCGATCAGCACGACGATACGCGGGCCGTATTTGTCGACGAACCACCCTTCGACCGGCACGAGCCAGGTCTCGAACAAAACGAAAAGGGTGAATGCCCACTGGATCGATGCGCGATCCCAACCGAACGTCTTCTGGATGTCGGGGACGAAGAACGTCCAGCCGTATTGATAGTTGGCGATCATGACCATCGCGCCTACGCCGATGGCCAATTGCGCCCAGCGATAAGCATCGCTGACGCGCGCGGCGCTTGGAGCCGCCGTTGCCTGCACCATGTCCGTCATAAAGCCTCCCGTGGCGCCTCTAATTATTTTGCGAGCGCTGGGGTGGCATTCTTGTATGCATTATGCCAAGCTTCAAGCGCTGGTCCGGCCACCGTGCGCAAATGTCGCAGGAATGTCCGGCTGCGACTCTGACTCGGGACAGCACAAGTAGAAATGGCCCCGTGCTGCGGGGCCATTCATCAAAAGTCGAATGTTGACGGTGCCGAAGCCGGCGCGCTGCCTCGGCAGCGCAAAAGCACGGGCTTAGAGGCCGAAGCGGGGCAGGTCGCCGTTGTGATTCGAGATCTCGGCACTCGCCATCAGGAAGCGGTCAACCGCGGCCATGAAGCGGGCGAACAGCGAGTTGGAGGGGGCGAGAGCGACGGTAGCGGTCTTGGACATCGGAATTCCCTTTCTTGAGACAGTCAGTTGCTGTCTCCTTTCGAAAGGTAATTTATGTATACCAGATACCAATGTCCATGCATGTCATTGCATAGCAGCATGTGCTCCACCGCATCGCAACATAATGCTCCATTAAAGCGGCCATTCCGGGCTTAAGATTGCAAGCTGGACAGCCGAAACAGGGATTTCGGCCTCTGGGAGCAGGAAAACCTTGTTTCCCGTGGCTCGGAACGGCGCCCGACGAGGATGAATTCCGACCGCGCCGCAGCAAAACGGCCCTTGGCAGCGCAGGTCAAAGCGGCTAGTGGTCCGCCCCCTTTTCCAATCAAACGTTCAGAGTGCTTCATGTCGAGCGCCTCGCCCGCCGTCTCGATCGGCATCGATTTTGGGACCAGCAACACGGTCGTCGCGCTTGCGTCGGACGACCGCCGGGTTGAGGCCATTCGGTTCGACCAGGGCGGACAGCGTCACAGCGTCTATGTGTCGGCCCTGTGCTTCTGGGAGGAACGGCCGGGCGCGGGTGCCCAGGCCGAAGGCGGCCCGTGGGCGATCGAGCAGTTTCTCGAAGGGCGCCACGTCTACCGCTTCCTGCAGTCGTTCAAGACGTTTGCGGCGAGTTCCAGCTTCAACACCACGCAGGTATTCCGGCAACGCTACAAGTTCGAGGACATATTGGCGGCGTTCCTGCGCACGCTGGCGCGCCATGGCGGCGAGAAGTTCGGCTTCGAGACGGCGAACATCACGGTCGGCCGTCCGGTGCGCTTTGCCGGCGGCAATCCCGACGAGGCGCTGGCGATGCAGCGCTACCGGGCCGCGTTCGAGCGCTTGGGGGCCGGCCACGCGCGCTATGTCTACGAGCCCGTGGGCGCGGCGTTCTCCTTCGCCCGCAGGCTGGAGCGCGATGCCACCGTGCTGGTTGCCGATTTCGGCGGCGGCACCAGCGATTTCTCGGTGATGCGGTTTTCCCGCGCGCGCGGCACGCTTCGCGCCGAACCGCTCGGCCATGCCGGTATCGGCATTGCCGGCGACACGTTCGACTATCGCATTGTCGACCACGTCGTCTCGCCGCGGCTCGGCAAGGGCTCGAGCTTCCGCTCGTTCGACAAGGTGCTCCCGGTCCCGAGCGGCCACTACACCAACCTCGCGCGCTGGCATCAGCTCGCGATGATGAAGAGCAACGGCGATCTGCGCGAGCTCCGCGAGCTTGCGCGCACCGCGCTGAAGCCGGATCTGCTCGAGGATTTCATCACCATCGTCGATCTCGACCTCGGCTTTGCGCTGTACCGCGCGGTGTCCGATGCCAAGGTCGCCCTGTCGGCGCAGGACGAGGTGGACTTCCGCTTCAAGGGCGGCGGCGTCGACATCGGCGCCACCATCACGCGCAAGAATTTCGAGACATGGATTGCCGACGATATCGCCCGGTTGCGCGCCACCGTCGACAAGGTGCTGGCTGAAGCCGGCATCACCGCGCGCGAGGTGGAGAAGGTGTTCCTGACCGGTGGCACGTCCTTCGTACCTGCCGTCCGAAAACTATTCGCCGAGCGGTTCGGCAACGAGCGGCTGATGTCCGGCGACCAATTCGAATCGATCGCCTATGGGCTCGCACTGATCGGGCACAGTCCCGATCCGGAGCGATGGACGGCGGACGGCGGGCTGAAAAAGGCGGTGCGTAGCGCACTATTGGACGAAGCACGATCCGCCGGGTCTGCTACACCTCTCCCTTCGGGACCCTTCGGGAGAGGTGTACTCGACCGCTAGGCCGTTGCGGCTGCTACTGATTGATCTCCGGCTCGACGAGCCGCGCCAGATTGCGCAGCGATTCCTGCCAGCCGAGATAGCAGGCCTCGACGGGAATGACGTCGGGCAGGCCGGACTGCGTGATCTCGACCTCGGTGCCGACCGAGACCTTCTTCAGGATCACGGTCACCTCGATCACGCCCGGCAGATTGGGATCGTCGAACTTGTCAGTATAGCGCAGGCGTTCGCCGGGCACGAGCTCGACATATTCGCCGCCGAACGAATGGCCGTTGCCCGTGGTGAAATTCCGGAACGACATCTTGAACGTGCCCCCGACCTTGGGCTCGAGATGATGCACGGTGCAGGTGAAGCCGTTCGGCGGCAGCCATTTCGCCATCGCATCGGCCTCCAGGAAGGCGCGATAGACTTTCTCCGGACTGGTTGCGAGCACGCGGTGCAGACGGACGGTATTGGGCATGGTTGTTATCCTCGGTGATTGATGGGCCCGAGTTTGGCGTCTACGGCCCATTCATGTCACGAGGACGACCGGGAAGCCGCCGATCCGACAGGGGGCTCGGATTTTTGTTCGAGCCTTGTTCGGCAGCGCGATCTGGTACCCCTGCGCGGCAGAGCCGACGGGGCGTGGCGCTTGGCCGCCTTTCAGTCGGCTCTTCGGATCGAAGTGGTCTTGTCTTGAAAGTTCGTCAGGTTAGTCGGATACTGGATAGGATCCCTTGGGCCCATTATCAATCCGAGGAGGACGATCATGGCGATTCAGATCGTGATGGACCGCACCGGCGACCGCCATCACCCTTTCGACCCCAGCGACCTGCAGGAAGTGGCGAAGGCGGAGCAGCGGTTCTATGAGCTGACGAATGCCGGCTTCACCGCCGCGGTCCGGACGGGTCCCGGTCAGATCTCGCAGATCCGATCGTTCGACCCCACTGCGGATGAAACCCTCTTTTTCCCCAGATTGATCGGCGGCTAGCCGCTCATGTTCGGCTTTCGGCCGGCGGCGTCGCACGTCCGCTCCCGCATGAGAGCGGCGCGAATGCTCTTCATCAGGCACGGCGCCGAACGCACGCCAGAGGGACGGTCGCTGCTGCTCTTGCGGCGTTGGCTATCGCCTGCGCAGCAGGAGCAGTTAGCGACGAAGGGCTACTTCGAGGTTGTCGGAAGCGAGAGTGGGAAGCGGTACCGGATTTACGCCGGAACGTCGGTGAACGTCTGCGAGATTGACGAAAGAGGCCGCGTGCAGGACGGGTTGTGCTTCATGCCGATCGGCGCGCTTCCGATCGGAGATGTCATGCTCGCCCAGAAGATTGCGCTGGAAACATGCGAGACTAACGCGCGCGCCGTGGCCAGGAGGTTCACGCCGAGCACTTTCCAGTTCAGACAAGCCCGACCGCTCGCTTGACGCCACCTCATTGCACCGCTGCACCAACTTCAACTCGGCACTCGAGAGCTGGCCCGTTCGTGGACGCACTCGGCGCGCGGCGACGCACCGAACGAAGCATCCAGGTGCAATCGATTTCCGATGAAGCCGGCCTCAAGCCTTCAGGTCGATGATCCTCATGATTGCGACCACGTTCCCGTCGTTGAATGCTTCAAGTGATATCGCACCTACCTCCCTTCTACCGAGAACGCGAGCAGCACGTTACCCGGCAACGTGCCGTAGTTGGTGTAGCCCGAATTGACGTAGAGCATGCCCCCAGCAATAACTGCGCCCGGACCGTCGAGCGAGCCGCCTTGGCCGGCTGCGCCATTGACAGTCGTGTAGCCCTGGACGGTGTCGACGTCCCAGATGATCTCGCCAGTCCGGGCGTTGTAGGCGCGAAGGTGGCCATCGAGCCCACCCGAGAAGACCACGCCGGGAATTGCTGTGACCGCGGCCGACTGGGCTGGACTGCAGCCGGGCTTGTCATTGCAGCCCGGATGCGGTGTGCGCCAGACGACCTCGCCAGTGGCAAGCTTGAGAGCAAACAGTCCGCCGCCCTTGCGAGGATCCATCTTCAACTCGCCGCCCATGATGGTTTTCTGAGCACCCGGCGTGCCCGGCGCCGCGCGTTCGAGTCCGACATCCGATACTGATACGTAGACATTCTCGTCATCGACGGCCATTCCCCATTGCACACCGCCAAGCGCGGAGCCCTGCCCGATCCGGCGCTGCCACAGTATCGCGCCACCATGATCGGGATCGAGCGCATGCACGACGCCCGACTTCTGCCCCGCGATCAGCGCGCGCTTGCCGTCCGCGAGATCAACCAGGATAGCCGACGATCCGAAGTCGAAATCGGGGCCCTTATTGTCTGGACAGTTCGCGCGATATTGCGAGGTGCATGCGACATTGTAGGCATCGCTCTCGGTCATCTGTCGCGACCATTTGAGCTTTCCGTTCACGAGGTCGAACGCCACAAAAGCGTCAGACGTGTCCTGTGCGGGATTTGAATAGCTGTCCCCAGTGGTCGCATAGACCGTGTTCGTCTGGAGGTCGACCGTTGGCGCGGACCAGATCGCGCCGCCCGATGGCCCGAAAAGTTGCACGCCCATCGAACTGATGCCCTGCGGTCCCGGTGGTGGCGAAACATAGCTGCGCCATTTCACCTCTCCCGTCGCTGCGCTGAGCGCCACGATCAGCCCGCGGAAGCTGCAGCAGCCGTACCGTGGATCCGCCGCCAACGCCTCTTCGAGTGAGGAAACCGGTACATAGAGGATGCCGTCCGCAAGTGTCGGAGCACCCGTGATCATAGCCGCTTGATGGTCCTCGACCCGACGGGTCCACTTTAGCTTCCCAGTCTCGGCGTCGAGCGCATAGACGTTCCCTCGCTGGTCGCCGAAATAGGCGGTGAAACCGCGCCCGTCCTCGCCGATGGTGACGGCGCTGCGGACGCCAAAGCCTGCATCGAACACCCAGCGCTGACATCCGGTCCTGGCGTCGAGCGCATAGACCTTGCCGCCGGCGCTACCGACGAACAGCCGGCCGCCCCAGACCGTCGGCTGCGCGAAGGCTCTGACGTCACCGGGAAAAGCGAAAGCCCATTTCAGCTTGAGACGGGGGACATCGTGCGCCGCAAGCAGCGCGCTCTCGGCGGGCTGGAAGCGATGCTGGCGAATGTCGACGCCCCAACCGTTCCAGCGCGGCAGCGCGGGATCAGCGAGTTTGGGTCCTTCATCGCGGCAGCTGGAATCGGGCAGTTCGATCGCCGGTGGCGGCGCGTTGCCCTTCAAATAGCGAGTGATGGCGCCGATCTGATCCTTGCTCAGATCTCGCCCCTGCGCGCTCATTAGCCCGTAGGCGAGCTGAAAGCCGATCCGCTGCTCGTTCAGCTGCCGTAGCGCATTTCTGTCGGGCGCCCGTGCCGCGCCGCCCTCATGACACGAGGCGCAGCGTTGCTCATAAAGGGCCTCGCCTGATGGACCCGCTGCCTCCTCGGCACCCGGCGATGAAATTCCGATCGTGGCGAGAAGCAGTCCGGTCGAAAGCTGCAACCAGACGAAGCGAACCGGGATCTTGGATGTCATCGTCTCTCCCCACTTACTGCGCAGACCAAGACGTAGCAGACATTCACACGCCCGCCACACAACTTCAATTTATGCTCCTGGCGCACCGCTATGCAGACGGAACGCTCCACACCTATGCGGCCTTAAACAAGCCAGAAGATTGGATTAAGTCCATCGACTTTAGCAACACAAAAGCTGCCTTGGCCCATATTGCCGAGCAATTCCAAGGATGGGCTCGCAACTGACCGCACTCATTACAGACGGCGAAACCGATCCCGTGCTTCGCCCCATCTATGCGCTCCCAGTTGGACATCGATGGGAGCGCGTGCCGAGCTTAACATTACTTGGGGATGCGGCGCATCTGATGTCCCCTTTCGCAGGCGAAGGCGCGAACCTCGCTATGTATGATGGCGCAGAACTCGCCCAAGCGCTCGTTGCCACTCCCGATGACATCGAAGCCGCGCTCGCCAGCTATGAAAACGGCCTCTTTCCCCGAAGTGCTGAAGTCGCCGGCGAGACCGCCCAGAATCTCAAGCGGTTTTTCGATGATACCGCGCCTCAGAGCGTAGTCGCTCTGTTCAGCAAGCATCTCATCAGAACGGAGAGACCCTTCGCGGGTATCTAATGCGGCGCGCACCGAGAAATCGTTGCCATATGCGTCTAGCGTACCGTCACAGCACTAAAAACCCCGGTAGAGCGATGGTTTTGCTGGCACTAGCTGGTTAGTCTGCTTCTGGCCCGAAGCGACAAATTCGGTCGGGCGTCTTGATGTCGGCAATGAGGGGTAAGCCGGACGCGGGCCTGATCGCGCAGAACCAACGCGATTGACCCCAAGCAGAAGTGTCAGGTCGGCCGCTTTTCTGGCTAACGCCAGCAGCGGTCGTGTAAATAAATTGGGGCGTCCACAGCGAGATCAAGTGAATTGGGCGCGCAGCTCTGAAAGCGAGGTCCCATCGTTGCCGGCGCACAACACACTCGACTAAATCGTCAGCCTCTCTCCCTTCGGCGCCTCGGCATTGCCGCTTGGCTCGACGGCGGCCCTTCACTGCGATAGGTTGCCGCAGGATGGAGCGATGCGCCGACAGCTGAAGAATTTTCTACCGATAGTCCTGGTTGCCCTGTTGGTGCAGATCTTTGTACCGATCGGTGCGTGCTGGGCGGCGAGCCTTGCGGGCTCCCATCCACTTGTCGGCGCGGTCATCTGCCACGGCGGTTCGGCACAAGGGACTGGGCAGGACGATCAGACCGGCCACCGCGCCCACGATGGCGGCTGCGCCGCCTGCGGCGTGTTGCAGACCGGGGCGCCGATCGACACCCCGCAGACATCAGCCGCGATCGTGGTCGATCGCGTGACGAGCCAGGTCGCCTGGCAGGATTTCGGGCCGGGCCTGTCCGGTTCGAGAACCGCTTCTGGGGCCCAGGCACGCGCTCCGCCGTTCCTGTCGTAAAGTCGCGCGGCCACCGGCCGTGAACCCTTTGCACATCAACGCCTGCGGAGATTTTCATGTTTATCCGTCATGCGCGCGCAGCCGTGCCAGGGCTCGCCATCGCGCTCGTTCCCCTTTTCGGAAGCACCGCCCACGAAATCGTCGGCAACCGCTTCTTTCCAGCGACAATCGGTATCGACGATCCCGGTGTGAACGATGAATTGTCTTTCCCAACGGTCGCGAACTTCAAGACCGGTGACGATCCGTCGTTTCGGCAGCGCGATTTCTCGGGCGAATTTTCCAAGCGGATCACCGAGGCCTTTGCGATCTCGATCGGCGCAACCCACAGCTCGCTCGCAGCGCCCGGCGGTCCGACCGGGATCGGCGCGCAGGGATTTCAGAATCTCGAAACCCTGTTCAAGTACCGGCTGTTCAAGGACCCGGCGCATGAATTCGTGGTGTCGGTCGGGCTGGGCATTGAATGGGGCGGCACGGGCGCAGCAGCCGTCGGTGCGGACCCGTTCAACACCTATACGCCGACGATCTTTTTCGGCAAAGGCCTCGGCGATCTGCCCGACACCCTGTCATGGCTGCGGCCGGTCGCGATCACCGGTCAGGTCGGCTATGCCATCCCGGGCAGAAACTCCACCACGACCTTCAGCATCGACCCCGACACCGGCAATCTCAGCGCCGACACCGAATTTCATCCGCGGGTGCTGAACTGGGGCGGCACGATCCAGTACAGCATGCCCTATCTGAAATCGTCGGTGATCGACCTCGGCCTGCCGGATTTCGTCAATCATCTGATCCCGCTGGTCGAGGCGACGCTGCAGACGCCGGTAGCGAACACATTGACGTCGGGTACCAAGACCACAGGGACCATCAACCCCGGATTCCTCTGGGTCGGAAATACCTTTCAAATCGGAGTCGAGGCGCTGATCCCGATCAACCGGCAAAGCGGGACCAATGTCGGCGTTATCGGCCAATTGCACTTCTATCTCGATGACATCGATCCCCGCGGCATCGGCAGGCCCATCTTTGGCGGGCCGGTGCAACCCGCCAGCCCGTTTGCCAGGAATTGATCATGCGACGCTCATCCCTGATCATCGCGCTATTGCTGTCGTTTGCGACCGGCAAGGCAGACGCCCACGCCTTTCTCGATCATGCCGAGCCGCGCGTCGGCAACAAGGTGGCTAGTCCGCCGCGCGAGGTGACGCTCTACTTCACCCAGAAGCTGGAGCCGGCGTTCAGTTCGGTGACGGTCACCGGTCCTTCCGGCCAGCGCGTCGATGCGGGAAGGGCGCGCGTGAACGGCAGCCAGATATCGGTCTCTCTGAAAGGCGGCGGTGTCGGGACCTACCACGTCAATTGGCATGTGCTTTCCGTCGACACCCACACGACCGATGGGAGCTTTACCTTCCAGGTCGGTCCCTAGAGCACTGTTGCGATGGATTGGTCCGCAGCAGGAGTGCCGATGATTGCGACGCGCGCCGTGCACTTCGCGGCTACAGCGATGACAGTCGGAAGCGTTATTTTCGACCGCTTCATCGCTCTGCCGGTCTTGCGGGGCCACGCCGCGGCGGCCATCTCGTTCCGGAGCCGGACGCGGCGTGGAATTTGGGTCTGTCTCGTCCTCGCGGTGGTCTCGGGCGCGATTTGGCTGTTGCTGCAGGCGGCCTCGATGAGCGGCATGCCGCTCAACGAGGCTCTGACCGCAGACGTGCTGTCGACGGTCATTAACGAAACCCAGTTCGGCGAGGTGACGGCCATTCGCGCAGGTCTTGCGTTCTGCCTGGCAGCCTGCCTCGCCTGTGACCGTGCGGTCACCACACAATGGCTGGGGCTCGCCGCGGCGACCGGGTTCGCCGGCAGCCTTGCCTGGACCGGCCATGCCGGCTCGACCGTAGGCGTGACCGGCTATCTGCATCTGGCAGCAGATGCGCTGCATGGAGTGGCCGCGGCAGCCTGGATCGGCGGCCTGGTGTCGCTGATCACTTTCTTGGCGATCACCGAGATACGCGAAAACATGTTGCTCGCCCGCGATGCCATCGAACGGTTTTCGACGCTGGGCATTGTCAGCGTGGCCATCATCCTGCTCAGTGGCGTTGTCAACGCTGGCATTCTGGTCGGCTCGCTGCATGGGCTCGTTGCCACCGAATATGGGCGCATGCTGACGCTCAAATTGGCGATCTTCGCAGTGATGCTCGCGTTCGCTGCGACCAACCGTTTTCGGTTGACGCCGCAGCTTGCTTCCAGCGGAAACGAACAATCCTCCATCGCGCTTCGTCAACTGATCCATAACAGTGCGATCGAGATAGCACTCGGACTGGGCATCCTCGTCATTGTTGCGGTGCTCGGAACCTTGCATCCGGCCGTTCACATGATCGACCTTACAACCTCTCGGTGACCAGCCCATCGACACCGCCCTTCTCGCCGCAAAGATTTCGAAGTCCGTTCGTTTTTTTTCGTCGGAAGCGCGTCATCGGCAAGAATTCCGCTCCTGGCCCGTGGCTGACCTCCCCATTTGGGCCCGCACGGTCCGCTTAAGGGTTAAGTGGAAAGCCGTCGTGGAGCCACCGAGGGCAACCTTTGACCCACACCGGTCATTAGCCCGACCCCTCTGAGGATCTCCCGCGCAAAGGCGGGACGGTCTACCGGTTGGCTGTTGTGGAGGCCGTTAGAGAGCGGCGCCACCGTTCGGTGCCATGGTAAGGTGAGCCCGGGACATACATTGGGTCATGAGCAGCGGTCGGGCTCATGAAATGTGAACGCGTACATTTCCGAGCGATTGGGCCGATCGCGTGCTATAGTTCTTCCTGGCTGCCACTCTGAGGAGCGGTGCCGATCCCTCAGAGTGTCCCGCCGCCGATCTCTACGACAAAGCGCTTGCGCTTCAAGGCGCGCTCGCGAAGGAGGTTTACGTCGCGATCAGATATGAAAAGGAGGCAGACATGAGGCCAATCATAACCACGACTATCCTGGCGCTGACTGTCGCGATGGCACCCGTCAGCAGGGCGCAGCAGGCCGACAATCAGACGAAGCAGGCGATAGAAGCCATGGTCATGAAATGGACGCAGGCGGTCAATCAGGGAGACGACAAGACCGCGTCATCGTTCTTCACGTCCGATGCTTTTGGCATCGACGTCTACGGCAGAACTTCCGGCGCCCAGATGGGCGAGTTGACCAAGAAAGTGCACGAGATGGGCATCGACTTGACCAACAAAGTCGACGACGTCCGTTCCCTAGCCTCAGGGCAGGCACTCCTGGCCAGCGGCACATTTACCGTAAGCTACAGCAACAATCCGAATTTGAAGCCGGGCGACACCATCACCGGCAATTGGATGCGGGTCCTAGTCAAAGAAGGTTCGGACTGGAAGATCGCGGCCCAAAGCCTCACCCGGCAAGCTCCGCCGGCGCCATCGGCAACGGTCGGTTCGAGCTCCACAAACAAGTAACCAGCAAATCTGCCGCAGAATAGATCGCCGACGGAGTGTTGTCGACGCTCGATCTTGCGCCGATATCATGGAAGCCACTCGACGCAATCGGAAGGCTTCCATGTCGGCATAGCGAGGTTCATCGTTCCGCGGACTCCTCGGCCGATCTTGGAGCGCAGTAACTCGCGTCACGGCAGAGGTCGTCGAGCTTCGCCCGCAGCGCGCAGCAAGAGCTCCTGCTACTCGACCTCCGCCCACCCCGCCTGGCTACGGTAACAACGGAGATGATGGTCTTCCCGACTTTCCGGGTCGAGATGGTCAACCGGGCTTTCACCTGCGGATGTCTGCTCGTGGCCCGAAGCGACAAATTCGGTCGGGCGTCTTGATGTCGGCAATGAGGGGTAAGCCGGACGCGGGCCTGATCGCGCAGAACCAACGCGATTGACCCAAGGGCGACTTCGTGCTGCCCCTCGAAAGAGGCTTGAAGCGCAGTCGCGGCGCGTTACGCTTGGATTAGGCGATGCCAAATCCATGAGCCGGACCGGTCATTTCGTGATAAGAAAGGCAGTGAAGATCTTTGCGTGGGCTCGACAATGAGTGATTTCGATTTGCCCCTGACGCGCTATGCGATGAGTGGCGATGTAAGCATCGCATACCAAACCATGGGCGATGGACCGATCGATCTCATCATCGTTCCCGGCATGGTCTCGCATGTCGAGTTCATGCATGAATCGCCGGGGTATACAGCGTCCCTGCGTCGCCTGTCAGGTTTCGCCCGTGTCGTAACATTCGACAAGCGAGGGCAGGGATTGTCCGACAGGGTACCAGGCGCACCTTCGCTCGAACAGCGAATGGATGATGTTCGGGCCATCATGGATGACATCGGCTCGAAACGGGCGGCGCTCTTGGGTATTTCCGAGGGTTCAGCCATGAGTATCATGTTCGCCGCGACGTACCCTGACCGCGTCTCTCACCTAGTTTTGTATTCCGGGTTCGCAAGCTCTCCTGCCCAAAGGATGGACAATTACGAAGAGATAGTGTCCGAGCGCGCCAAGGCTTGGGGGACCGGCATGCTGATCAAGCTCATCAATCCAAGTCGTGCACGCGACCCAAACGCGGTTAGCCAGTTTGCCAAGTTTGAAAGGCTATCTGCGAGTCCAGGGGCATATAGGTCGCTGGCGTTAATGAACGCATCGATTGATGTCAGGCCCATACTGTCAGCGGTACGAGTTCCTACGTTGGTGCTTCACCGACGAACGGACACTTTGATTTCAGTCGAAACAGGTCAGGATCTCGCAAAGCAAATTCCTGGTGCCAAATACATTGAATACCCTGACGGCGATCACATGATGACGTTTGGTGACGTCGAAACTTTGTTGGGAGATGTCGAGGAGTTCATCACCGGACACCGCGAAATTCCATCAACCGATATTGAGCGTGTTTTAGCCACGGTTCTTTTCACGGATATCGTGGAGTCCACACGTCGCGCCGCCGATATGGGCGACCAAAGATGGACCCACTTACTGGATATGCACGATCAGCTGGCAAAAGACTTGGTCGAAAAGCACCGCGGCACGCTGATCAAAACGACCGGCGATGGCATTCTCGCGACATTTGATGGACCTGGTCGTGCTGTTAGGTGTGCGCTTGCGCTTAGGACCGCTTCTAGAGAAATCGGTTTGCCGCTGCGTGAGGGTCTGCACACCGGTGAAATCGAAATAAGGGAGCGCGATATTGGCGGTATTGCTGTGCATGTGGCAGCTCGTATCATGGCGCAATCCAGAGCTGACGAGATCCTTGTCTCGAGGGTCGTGACCGATCTTGTGGCTGGCGCGGGCTTGAAATTCTTTGATCGCGGATCGCATCAGCTTAAAGGCATTCCGGGACGATGGGATCTTTTTGCGGCGAGCGTGTAGATCCGGCTATGCCCGCTATTCGTGGGTGGTGGCGTAGGAGTTTCTAATGGTGCCATGATCTACCTTCACAACGGGAGGAACTCAGATGAGGGAACTCTTGGTAATAGCAGGTTTAGTCGCATTCTCACTGCCGGCGACGGCACAAGACACGCCGATGCGGGTCACGCCAGAGGCAATTACGTGGGCTGAGAACCCGGCCTTCCCAAAGGGCGTCCAGACAGCAACTCTCGTGGGCGACCCGACGAAAGCAGGGGATGTGGTCGTCTTACGGATCAAGTTTCCCCCAAACTTTCAAATGCCGCCGCACACTCACCCCTATTCCGAAGTTGTCACTATCATTAGCGGCAACGTGGGGACTAGCCACGGTGAAAAATTTGAGAAGAAAGGCGAGCCGTTAAAGCCGGGCTCGTTGTGGGTGTATCCGGCTAAACACGCTCACTACGCTTGGACCGGAAATGAGGAGGGGATTCTCCAAGTTCAATTCGTTGGTCCTGGAGGCATCGACTACATCAACCCAGCGGACGATCCGCGCAAGAAGTAATTGCAGACGCAGCGTCTGGTGCGACTCGGCGCTTCTGATAGAGGATGCGCAAACAGCGGGCTCACGTCGGTGAGTGGCCCGTGGCTGATCCTAACTCGCAGCGCTGCGAAGTCTGCTTCCTGATGGTCACGCGAACGGGCCCACGCAAGCTCGTCACGGCCGTTTTTGACCCATAGCCGACTCGGTCGCTGGCGCGCGACCGCTTCCGCTCACTGGCGCAACGACAGCTTAAGCAGCTAAGCAACAGCTACTTCTCTCGATACCGGAGCGCTTCAACCAACAGTGAGAAGGCTGGGGATGGCTGCCGCCGGCTGGGATAGTAGAGGTGGTAACCCGAGAACGGCTGACACCAATCCGCCAAGACCCGAACAAGCCGACCTTCCAATATGTAACGCTGGACATGGCCTTCCGTTAGGTATGCGAGACCAAAGCCTTTGAGCGCGCCGTCCAGGAGAAGGCCGGCGCTGTTGAATATAAGCTGTCCATCGACCCGGACGTTGAGCTCCCGCCCGTTCTTCTCGAACTCCCAAACGTAGAGGCTGCCGCCGTGTGTCGGCAGGCGGAGGTTGAGACAGTTGTGCTGAGTCAGATCTTGCGGCGTCTTCGGCCTCTTGCGATCGGCGAAGTAGGAGGGCGAGCCGACGACTGCCATCCGGAGATCGGGGCTGACGCGCACTGCGACCATGTCCCTGGCGACGAGTTCCCCAGGGCGGATGCCCGCATCCACCTGCTGCGCAACGATGTTGGTGAGGCCGTAGTCGACGATCACTTCGACGTTGATGTCGGGGTATTTGGGCAGAAGCTTCCGTAGAGCCGGCAGCAGGATCTCTGCGGCTGCGTACTCAGTGGCCGTTAGTCGGACCGTTCCGGCGGGCTTCTCGCGGAGCTTGCTCAGTTCCGCGAGATCGGCATCCATGTCGGTAAACTTAGGGCCGACGCTGAGGAATAGCCGTTCCCCAGCTTGTGTCGGTGTGACGCTGCGCGTCGTCCGGTTCAGCAATCGAACCCCGAGCCGCTCCTCCAGAGACCGGATGATCTGGCTTAGGGCGGACTGCGTCATGCCTAGCTTAGCCGCGGCGCGCGTGAAGTTACGTTCCCGGGCGACGGCTAGGAACGCGATGAGATCGCTGGCATCGTCCCGGTTCATTCATAAGCCTGTCTAATTACCTCATTCAAAATCTATCACCTAATCAGGCTTGAGGAATAGGACTACGTTTAGTCAGCAGTCGGCGAAGAGCCGCCCAAGGCAAGGATCCCATGGCGGAAGGAAGCAAGGACGAGATCGTCATGATGACGGAAGCAACCAGCGTGGCGGGTGAAGCGATCGCGTCTACCCCGACCGGCCAGGAGCTCTAGCTATGTCGGTCACTGTCATGCAGGCGCCTGCTTCGGCGCCCAGTGTCACAGCGACTTTGGCGCCCATCATGGGCGTGGTGTTCGTCGGCTTCCTCATCATCGGCGTGGCAATGCCGGTGCTTCCTCTTCATGTGCACGACGGGCTAGGCTTCGGCCCCTTCGTGGTGGGTCTGGTCGCCGGTAGCCAGTTCGCCGCATCGTTGATCTCCCGACCGTGGGCGGGGCATTTCTCCGATGCTCGTGGCGCCAAGCGCGGGATCATCGCAGGCCTGCTGGCGGCGGCCGCCGCAGGACTGCTCTATCTGCTGTCGTTCGGCTTCAGCGGATCCCCGTTGATTTCGGTCGTGATCCTTCTCGCGGGGCGCGCGCTGCTCGGCGGAGCGGAAAGCTTCATTATCACCGCGGCGGTGAGCTGGGGGCTCGCGCTCTCCCATTCGAGCAACACCGGTAAGGTGATCGCGTGGGTGGGATCGGCCATGTTCGCGGCCTTCGCGATCGGCGCGCCGGCTGGCTCCGCTGTGTATGCGGCTTACGGATTCGCCGCGATTTCGCTCGCGACCACGTTGGCTCCGCTCGTCGCGCTGCCTCTCGTCGCTCTCCTGCCCGCGGTCGCACCTGGGAAGCACGCGCGGGCGTCTTTCGTCGAAGTGATTGGAGCCGTCTGGGTGCCGGGCCTGGGCTCGGCGCTCGGCTCCGTTGGCTTCGGCGCCGTGACAACCTTCGTCGCCCTGCTGTTCGCGGCAAGGGGATGGGCCAACGGGTGGGCAGCCTACACCGCCTACGCGGTGGCCTTCATCCTGGCGAGGGTGTTCTTCAGCCATCTGGCCGATAGGATCGGCGGAGCGAAAGTCGCGCTGGTCTGCGCCGCCATCGAAGCGGTCGGCCAGGCGCTGATCTGGCTTGCCATCCGTCCGGAGATGGCGCTCGTCGGCGCGGCGCTCACCGGTTTCGGCTTCTCGTTGGTCTATCCCGGATTCGGCGTCGAAGCGGTCCGCCGCGTGCCGGCAGAGAGCCGGGGTCTCGCCATGGGCGCCTACACCGCGTTCCTCGATCTCGCCCAGGGTCTGACCAGTCCCGCGCTCGGCCTGATCGCTGCAGGGTCCAGGCTGAACGCTCTGTTTCTGGTCAGTTCGGTCACCGTGCTGTGCGCTTCGCTCGTCGCCTGGTGGCTGATCGCGAACCCATCGACCCTGGAAGGATCCCCGCAATGAGAACGCTTGCAGCCACTTTGATCTCACTCTGCCTGTTCGCCGGCGCGGCCGCCGCGCAGCAGGCACCCAAGGAAGGAGCAACCGCCATGCCCAAGTCCGAAGACGTCCGCGCAGTTGCACCGGCCCTCGAAAGCTATGCGCAGAAATTCGTCGTCGACGACCTCTGGAAGCGCCCGGGCCTGTCCCGCCGCGACCGCGGCATCGTGACGGTGGCCGCGCTGATCGCCCGCGACCAGACCGTTGAATTGCCGCACTACCTGGCGCTCGCGCTCGATAACGGCGTGAAGCCGTCCGAGATATCGGAGATCATCACGCACCTGGCGTTCTACACCGGCTGGGCGAACGCGATGGATGCGATCCCCGCGGTGCGGGAGGTCTTCGAGAGCCGCAACATCGGGGCCGACCAGCTCCCGCCGGCGACGGGGCCACAGCTTCCGCTCGACGAGGCGGCGGAGAAACAGCGGGCGACGCGGGTCGGAGAGCAATTCGGGCAGATCACGCCGAGCCTCGTCCAGTACACGACGGACGCGTTGTTCCGCGATCTCTGGCTGAGACCGGCGCTCGCTCCCCGGGACCGCAGCCTCATCACAGTGAGCGCCCTGATCGCTACCGGTCAGGTCGCGCAGATCACCTACCATCTGAACCGCGCGATGAACAACGGGCTGACGCGGGACGAGGCCGGTGAGGTGCTCGGGCACTTGGCGTTTTACGCCGGCTGGCCCAACGCGTTTTCCGCTGCGCCCGTGATCAAAGACGTCATCGAAAAGCGCGCGAACTGAGTAGGCACCCAATGATCTCGCGCCGAACATTGTTAGTCGCGGGCGCCGCCGCATCGGTGAAAGCCACAGGGGCGTCAGCGCTCGCGACTGAGCCGCACAAGGGGAATGGAATGGACATCGACATCAAAAGAAACGGCTCCCGTCCTTCCCAGAAAGGATCGGGCGATTGGTTTACCGGGAACGTGCGCGTAGATCCGCTGTTTCAGGCGCCGGACCCCGGCCGCGTGAGCGCCGGACAGGTCACCTTCGAACCTGGCGCCCGCACGGCCTGGCACACTCATCCTCTCGGACAGACGCTGATCGTGACTGCTGGGTTGGGCTGGGTGCAACGCGAGGGCGGGTCGGTCGAAGAAGTCCGCCCAGGGGACGTGGTGTGGTTTCCGCCTGGACTGAAGCATTGGCACGGCGCATCGCGGACGACGGCGATGACTCACATTGCGATACAGGAGTCCGTCGGAGGCAGGAACGTCGACTGGATGGAGAAGGTCAGCGACGAGCAGTATCGCAAGTGATCGGACCGATCGCGCCTGTAACACCGCCCACCGCATAGCTTTGACTTTGGGAGAGGAGCAATGATGAACCCCCGGTACGATTTCAACGGCCAGGTCGCGCTGATTACAGGCGCTGCCAAGGGCATGGGGCTGACGACCGCGCGTATGTTCGCCGAGAGCGGGGCTTCAGTCGTGCTTTGCGATTTGGACGGCGACTTGGCCGCGCAAGCGGCGGACCAGATCGTTCGCGGCGGAGGCTCGGCGCTCGGATTGAGGTGCGATGTATCAGACGAAGCACAGGTCGCGGCGGCCGTTGACCGGACAGTTGGCGAATACGGAACGGCTCGATATGGCGTTCAACAACGCCGGGATACAGGTGCCGCCGTCCGACGCCGCTGACGAGCCAATCGAACAGTTCGATCGGGTGGTCGCCGTCAACCAGCGCGGTGTCTGGAGCTGTATGAAGCACGAGCTTCGGGTCATGCGCGAACAGGGCTCCGGTGCTATCGTGAATTGCTCCTCGCTCGGAGGCCTCGTCGGCTTGCCTCAGCGGGCCGCCTATCACGGGACCAAACATGCCGTGCTCGGCATGACCAAGAGCGCCGGCGTGGAGTATGCGCCACGCGGAATCCGGATCAATGCCGTATGTCCGGGGACAATCGATACTCCGATGGTTGCTGACATGCTGCAAGGTCAGTCGGACGCAATGGCAGAGATCATGAAGCAGCAGTCGATCGGACGGCTCGGTCACCCGGAGGAGGTCGCCGCGGCGGTGCTCTGGCTGTGCAGCCCGGCCGCCAGTTTCGTCATCGGCATCGGCCTGCCGGTAGACGGCGGGTTCACTGCTCACTGATCGCCGGGGAGCGAGTTATGGCTTGGTTCCCGTCCGCAGAATCTTCGGTTGCCTGGCCTTGGCGTTGAGCTTGCAATTCGTAAGGAGCCCGGTGTGCTGGTACTGTACGCAGTATCCGAGAAAGACAACCCCACGAACGTCAAGGTCTTTGAGATATATCGGAACAGTTGCCGCAGTGATTTGGGACGCCCCCGGTCAGGAGAAGCAGCTTGGCATCGCGGGCCCAGCGCTGCTGGCAAGTTCGAATAGGAACATTCATTGCTGCGTCGCATGAGTCCGGTTGTGGCCCGCCGCCGATTTGGCGCGAATGACTGCGCCTTCCGGTGTGTGGGGTGAACCGGACCAATCGCTCGTCAAGGCTCCCTTGCGAGCCTGGCATCCGTATCTCTGGATGTTGGCATCATACCCCTGTTTTGCCCGACGGGTCAAAGGCAGTTTCGTAAAATCAGAAACCCTTTTGGCCCAAGTGGTTGGCTACTGTGCATGGGGTTGTTTTTCGATTTTTTGAGTTGCTGCGCGCGATGGCAGGCGTTCTCATGCAAAAAGGGCCGCCTCGATAGGCGGCCCTTTGTCTCGCGTCGAAGAAGCGTCGCTTACTCAGCGGCCTGCTTCTGCGGCGGGTCGAGCGCGCCGGACTTGTGGATGTCGGCGACCTGATGATCGCTGAAGCCGAGCACCGAGCGCAGGATCTCGTCCGTGTGCTCGCCGAGCAGCGGCGAGCGGGTGACTTCGGCCGGGCTATCCGACAGCTTGATCGGGTTGCCGACCGAAATGTACTTGCCGCGGGTGGGGTGGTCGACCTCGACGACGGTGCCGGTCGCGCGCAGCGACTGGTCTTCGGCGATCTCCTTCATCGACAGGATCGGGCCACAGGGGATGTCGTCCTTGTTGAGGATCTCCATCGCCTCGAACTTGGTCTTGGTCATCGTCCACTGCTCGATGCGGGCGAAGATCTCGTTGAGCCGCGGCAGGCGCGCCGCCGGCTTGGCGTAGTTCGGATCGGTCTTCCAGGTCGGCTCGCCGATGACGTCGCAGATCTTCTCCCAGACCGGGGCCTGGGTGATGAAGTAGATGTAGGCGTTGGGATCGGTCTCCCAGCCCTTGCACTTCAGGATGCGGCCGGGCTGGCCGCCGCCGGAATCGTTGCCGGCGCGCGGCACGGCATCGCCGAACGGCACGCCTTCGCCGAACTGGCTGTACTCCTTGAGCGGACCATGGGCGAGGCGCTGCTGGTCGCGCAGCTTGACGCGGCAGAGGTTGAGCACGCCGTCCTGCATCGCGGCGGTGACGCGCTGGCCCTTGCCCGAATGCGTGCGCTGATAGAGCGCGGTGACGATGCCGAGCGCCAGGTGCAGGCCGGTGCCGCTATCGCCGATCTGCGCGCCGGTGACGAGCGGCAGGCCGTCGCGGAAACCGGTCGTGGAGGCGGCGCCGCCGGTGCACTGCGCGACGTTCTCATAGACCTTGCAGTCTTCGTATGGGCCAGGGCCAAAGCCCTTGATCGAGGCGACGATCATCTTCGGGTTGATCTGCTGGATCTTCTCCCAGGGGAAGCCCATGCGGTCGAGCACGCCGGGGCCGAAATTCTCCACCAGCACGTCGCACTTCTTGATCAGCTCGGTGAGGACTTCCTTGCCCTTGGGGTTCTTGGTGTCGAGCGTGATCGAGCGCTTGTTGTGGTTGAGCATGGTGAAATACAGGCTGTCCACGTTCGGGATGTCCTGCAGTTGGCCTCGGGTGATGTCGCCCACGCCCGGGCGTTCCACCTTGATCACGTCGGCGCCGAACCAGGCCAGCAGCTGCGTGCAGGTCGGTCCGGACTGGACGTGGGTAAAATCGAGAATGCGAACGCCCGTGAGCGCTTTGGTCATCGTGTTGCTCCGTACTCTGTCTGCCCCTGCTAACCACAGGGAGTAAGGGTTGAAGGGGTGGACTTACTTTTTCTTCTGCAGAACGCTCTGCGGATTGAGGTTGCCGATGCGGCCGCTCTCCGAGCCCGCGGCCGGATCGATCACGGCGTTGATGAGCGTCGGCTTGCCGGACTTCATGGCTTCGTTGACGGCGCGCTTCAGTTCATCCGGCGAGGTGGCATTCACGCCGACGCCGCCGAAGGCTTCCATCATCTTGTCGTAGCGCGCGCCCTTCACGAACACGGTGGTCGCCGGATCGGAATTGGCGCCGTTGACATCGGTGCCGCGATAGATGCCGTCATTGTTGAAGATCACGACGCAGATCGGCAGGTTGTAGCGGCAGATCGTCTCGACCTCCATGCCGGAGAAGCCGAACGCCGAGTCGCCTTCCACCGCCAGCACGGGGTTGCCGGTCTCGAGCGCGGCCGCGATCGCCTGGCCCATGCCGATGCCCATCACGCCCCAGGTGCCGACGTCGAGGCGCTTGCGCGGGCGGTACATGTCGATGACGCCGCGAGCGAGGTCGAGCGTGTTGGCGCCTTCATTGACGAGGATCGCCTCGGGATACTCCTTGATGACGTTCTTCAAGACGCCGAGCGCGCCGTGATAGTCCATCGGCGACTTGTTGTTCATGAGCTTCGGCGCCATCTTGGCGACGTTCTCTTCGCGCTTGGTCGAGACGGCCTTGGTCCAGTCGGCGGGCGGTGCAGTCCAGCTCGAGCCCATCGCCTGGTTGAAGGCGGAGACCACTGAGCCGATGTCGCCGACGACGGGCGCGACGATCTCGACGTTGGAGTCCATTTCCTTCGGCTCGATGTCGACCTGGATGAACTTCTTCGGCGCTTCGCCCCAGCTCTTGCCCTTGCCGTGCGAGAGCAGCCAGTTCAGCCGCGCGCCGATCAGCATGACGACGTCGGACTCTTTCAGCACGGTCGAGCGGGCCGCGCCGGCGCACTGCGGATGGGTGTCGGGCAGGAGGCCCTTGGCCATGCTCATCGGGAGGAACGGCACGCCGCTCTTCTCGACGAAGTTCTTGATCTCCTCATCGGCCTGCGCGTAGGCCGCGCCCTTGCCGAGAATGATGAGCGGACGCTTGGCGCTCTTGAGCACGTCGAGCGCGCGCTTCACCGAAGCGGGCGAGGGGATCTGCGCGGGCGCCGCGTCGATCACCTTGACCAGCGACTTCCGGCCGGCCTCGGCGTTCATCACTTGCCCGAACAGCTTTGCCGGCAGATCCAGATAGACGCCGCCCGGACGGCCCGAGACCGCAGCGCGAATGGCGCGGGCGAAACCGATGCCGATGTCCTGGGCGTGCAGCACGCGATAGGCCGCCTTGCACAGGGGCTTTGCAATCGCGAGCTGGTCCATCTCTTCGTAGTCGCCCTGCTGGAGGTCGACGATCTCGCGCTCGGAGGAGCCCGAAACCAGGATCATCGGGTAGCAGTTGGTGGTGGCGTGGGCGAGCGCAGTGAGACCATTGAGGAAGCCGGGCGCCGACACCGTGAGGCAAACGCCGGGCTTCTTGGTGAGATAGCCGGCGATGCCTGCGGCGTAGCCGGCGTTCTGCTCGTGGCGGAAGGAGATCACGCGAATACCGGCGGCCTGCGCCATGCGGCCCAAATCCGTGATCGGGATGCCCGGCACATTATAAATGGTGTTGATGCCGTTCAGCTTGAGCGCGTCGATGACGAGATGGAAGCCATCCGTCAGTTCCTGCTCGGTGCCCGGTGCTTCGGACTTGGTCGCGGTATTCAGCATGGGCCTTGTCTCCCTGGTCTCAAGGTCGTTGGGGCGAATTGTTCGCCCTTCTGGTGAACGTTGCTTAAGTGAAGAGTTCCTGGCCGTGCGCTTCGACGTAAGCGGCAAGGCCGAGGGTGTGATCGCGGGCGCGCTTCTCGGCGAGCTCGGTATCGCGCGCTTCCAAGGCTTCGATGATGCCGAGATGCTCGGGCAGCGAGGTCGCGGTGCGGTCCTTGCGCCCGATCGTCAGTTGCCGGTAGCCGCGCACGTGCAGCAGCAGGTCGTTGGTGAGGTCGACCAGCACGGGGGATTCCGACAGCGAGATCAGCGCCTGGTGGAAGGCGATGTTGGCCTTGGAGTATTCCTCCACATGATCCTCGGGCAGGCGGTCCTTGCCGAAATCCTTGAAGAAGTCGCGCAGCGCCGAGATGTCCTTCTTGCGTGCGGTGGTGGTGATGAGGCGGGCGGCCATGCTCTCCAGCGCCGCCCAGGCGCGGATCATGTCGACGATCTCGCTCTTGGTCCTGCGCACCACCATGATGCCGCGGCGCGGCACCGTCTTCACGAAGCCGTCCTGCTCGAGCATCGCGATGGCTTCGCGGATCGGCGTGCGGCTGACGCCGAGGCGTTCGGACAGCGCGCGCTCGTCGAGCATCACCGGCTCGGGCGTCGAGTAGATGTCCATCTTGAGGATGGCTTCCTTCAAGGCGTCATACGCCTTGTTCTTGAAGCTGCTCTCCGGGGCAATACGAACGATTGCGATGTCTGCCTCGGCCATGTTCGGCAACGCCTTGGTTGGTTTCCGTAGTGACACGACGAATCTCCTCCAGTGGGAGTCGTCTTTTACAGGAATATTGACGGGAAAGTTTTTGGCATACCACATGCCAGAATGTCAAGCTGCCTATTTTTTGCGGCGTTCTTAGGTGCGTGGCGGCTTGACAAGTTGGCTTCTGGCATACCAAATGCCATCGCCAGCCATTTTTGATCCAAGCCGGCGGAGTAGTCTTGGGCTTTATGCCACTCCGTTCCGTCGCATGGAACAGAGCGCGGCGAATGGCAAGCATCACGGGCAGCCGCAAACCACGCGCGCGCTTTGCAAAGAACGAACTGAGGTCAAGGGAGAAGCCACATGTCCAATTCCAAAGATGCCGTCCGCAAGGTGCTTGACCAGGTCAAGGCGGACAACCGCACCAGCCTGACCGCGCCGGAAGGCAAGCTGGTCTGCGACGCCTACGGCATTCCGGTGCCGAAGGAGGGCGTGGCGAAATCGGCGGGCGAAGCCGGCAAGATGGCGGCCGCGATGGGATTCCCCGTCGTAATGAAGATTGTCTCGCCGGACATTCTCCACAAGACCGAAGCCGGCGGCGTTATCGTCGGCCTCAAGACGGCCGAGGAAGCCGAGAAGGCCTACGAGACCATTCTCGGAAACGCGAAGAAATATAAGGCCGATGCCAAGATCGAGGGCGTCCAGGTGCAGCAGATGCTGGCCGGCGGTACCGAGGTCATCGTCGGTTCGATCACCGACGGTTCGTTCGGCAAGCTGGTGGCTTTCGGCCTTGGCGGCGTGCTGGTCGAAGTCTTGAAGGACATCACGTTCCGCCTCGCGCCTGCCACAAAGGAAGACGCGCTCTCGATGCTCGACGGCATCCAGGCACACGAGATTCTGAAGGGTGTGCGCGGCAGCGAGCCGGTGAACCGCAACGCTCTGGCCGACGTCATCGTCAAGGTCTCGCAGCTCGTCACCGATTTCCCGGAGATCGTCGAGCTCGACCTCAACCCTGTGTTCGCGACGCCGAAGGACGCGACCGCCGCGGACGTGCGCATCGTCGTCGATTTCGCCTACAAGCCGAAGCCGAAGCCGCGCCCGACTGAGGAGATCGTCGCGGCGATGAACCGCATCATGCAGCCCAAAGCGGTCGCCGTGGTCGGCGCCTCCGCCGAGGACGGCAAGATCGGCAACTCCGTGATGAAGAACCTCATCAACGGCGGCTACAAGGGCGAGATCTATCCGATCCATCCCAAGGCCGCCGAGATCCTCGGCTATAAGGCGTACAAGAGCGTCAAGGACGTGCCGGGCGTGATCGACGTCGCGGTGTTCGCGATTCCCGCGAAGTTTGTGGCGGCAGCTCTCACCGAATGCGGCGAGAAGAAGATTCCGGGCGCAGTCCTGATTCCCTCGGGCTTTGCCGAAGCCGGCGCACCGGAGCTGCAGGCCGAGATCGTGGAGGTCGGCAAGAAGTACGACATCCGCTTGATGGGGCCGAACATCTACGGCTTCTACTACACCCCGGCCAATCTCTGCGCGACCTTCTGCACGGCCTATGACGTCAAGGGCCACGCGGCGCTGTCGTCGCAGTCGGGCGGCATCGGCATGGCCATCATCGGCTTCTCGCGCTCGGCCAAGATGGGCGTCTCGGCGATCGTCGGCCTCGGCAACAAGTCGGACATCGACGAGGACGATCTGCTCGCCTTCTTCGAGCAGGACCCGAACACGAATCTGATCGCGCAGCACTGCGAAGACCTCAAGGACGGCCGCGCCTTCGCGGAAGCCGCCAAGCGCGTCTCCAAGAAGAAGCCGGTCGTCGTGCTCAAGGCCGGCCGCACCTCGGCCGGTGCGAAGGCTGCGTCCTCCCACACCGGCGCGCTCGCCGGTAACGACCGCATCTATGAGGACGTGTTCAAGCAGTCCGGCGTAATCCGTGCGCGCAGCTTGCGCCAGCTGCTCGAATTCGCCCGCGGCGTGCCGGTGTTGCCGACGCCGAAGGGCGAGAACGTGCTCATCATCACCGGTGCCGGCGGCTCGGGCGTGCTGCTGTCGGATTCCTGCGTCGACAACGGCTTGTCGCTGATGTCGATGCCCCCGGACCTCGATGCGGCCTTCCGCAAGTTCATCCCGCCGTTTGGTGCGGCCGGAAATCCTGTGGATATCACCGGCGGCGAGCCGCCGATCACCTACGTCAACACGGTGAAGCTCGGCCTGTCGGACGAGCGCATCCACGCCCTGATCCTCGGCTACTGGCACACCATCGTGACCCCACCGATGGTGTTCGCCCGCAACATGGTCGAGGTGAAGAAGGAGATGGAGGCCAAGGGCTTCGTGAAGCCCATGGTCGCCTCGCTCGCGGGCGACGTCGAGGTCGAGGAAGCCGCCGAATATCTCTACCAGCACGGCATCCCGGCCTACGCCTACTCGACCGAGCTGCCGGTCGAGGTCCTCGGCGCCAAGTACAAGTGGGCGCGCGGGGCAGGGCTGCTCTGAGCGTTGTCTCTCCCGTCGTCCGGGGCGGCGCGAAGCGTCCAACTATGGTGCGCGCTTGCGCACCTGAGGATCTCGAGATTCCGGGTTCGCGCTCACGCGCGCCCCGGAATGACGCCAGCCAGAGCGGCAGGTCGCGATGAGCAAGAACGTGATCCGGCGCAAATCGCTCGAACCCAGATCGCCGGCGGAGGCTGATCAAGAGGGCCGCGACGGTGGCGTGCAGTCCGTTGATCGTGCGCTGTCGATCATCGAGACGCTGGCCGAGGACGACGAAGGTTATCGCCTCAGCGATCTTGCGATCCGTACCGGCCTGTCGGCTTCCACCGTGCACCGACTGCTCGCAACGCTCGAAAGCCGCCGTTTCGTGCAGTTCGACCGTGGCGAATCGAAATGGCATGTCGGCGTGCGCAGCTTCACAGTTGGCGCCAGCTTTGCGCGGAGGCGTAATTTTTCCGCGCAGGCGATTCCCTACTTGCGCAAGCTGCGCGATCTCACCCGCGAGACCGCCAATCTCGCCGTGGTCGACGATGAGTTCATCATCGTGCTGACCCGCATGGAAAGCCGCGAGATCATGCGCTCGCTGACCAAGGTCGGCGGCCGCGTTCCCATGGTGACCTCCGGCGTCGGCAAAGCGGTGCTCGCAACCTATTCAGACGAGGACGTCGGCGCCGTCATCCGCCATCACGGCATGCCCCGGCTGACCGAGAAGTCGATCGTGCGGCCGAGTGACCTGTTCAAGGAGCTTGAAAAAATCCGCAAGCAGGGCTTTGCCGTCGACGATGAGGAGGCACAGATCGGCCTGCGCTGCGTAGCCGCGGTGGTATACAATGCTTTGGCCGAACCGCTAGCCGCGATTTCCGTATCCGGCATGACCAGCCGCGTCACCGACGAGCGTTTGCCGGAGATTGGCCAGATCGTCCGGGATGTCGCTGCCGAATTGACGGCCGCGCTTGGCGGGGTGATCCCGGCATCCCGCTAGCCAAAACCCTGAGGGGATCTCACTGGACAGCATCGGCCGTTTTGGTTGATATGCGACCAAACGACATAATGCGGCGAAGTCCGCACGAGCCTGGAGATGCCTGCATGTTTCGATTTCCCGTGCGCCTTGTCGGCGCAGCCGTCGCGTTGACCCTGGCGGCAGCCAATCCGGCCTTTGCCCAGCAGCTCGAGCTCAAGCTGATGGCGCCGGCCGCCCCAGGCGGGGGATGGGACCAGACGGCGCGTTCGATGCAGCAGGCGCTGGTGGCCTCCGGCGTCGCCCGCAGCGTGCAGGTCACCAACGTTCCCGGTGCGGGCGGCAGCGTGGGCATCGCGCAGTTCGTCAATGGCGCCAAGGGCGATGGCAACCAGATGATGGTCAACGGCTTCGTCATGGTGGGCGCGCTCGCCATGAACAAGTCGCCGGTGACGCTCGAACAGGTGACGCCGATCGCGCGTCTCACCGAGGAAATCCAGGTGATCGTGGTGCCCGCGAACTCGCCGATCAAGACCGGGCAGGATCTGGCCGCCGCGGTGAAGGCGGATATCGCCAAGGTGACCTTCGCCGGCGGCTCGGCTGGCGGCGTCGACCATGTGATGGCTGCGCTGTTCGCCGGCGCCGTCGGCGCCGACGCGAAGAAGATCAACTACATCCCGTTCTCCGGCGGCGGCGAGTCGCTCGCTGCGATCCTTGGCGGCAAGGTCACCGCAGGCATCTCGGGGCTGAGCGAATATGAAGGGCAGATCAAGTCCGGCAAGCTGCGCGCGATCGGCGTGACATCGGAGAAGCGCATTGCCGGCAGCGACATCCCGACCTTCAAGGAACAGGGCATCGACCTCGTGATCGCCAACTGGCGCTCGGTGGTCGCACCTCCCGGCATCACGCCGGAGCAGCGCAAGACCTTGAGCGATGCGGTCGAGAAGATGGTGAAGTCGGACGCCTGGAAGGAGATCCTCAAGCAGAAGGGCTGGGAGGACGCCTATCTCGGCGGCGACGCCTTCGCCGACTTCCTGAAGAAGGAAACCGTGCGCGTCACCGACGTGCTGAAATCGGTCGGTCTCGTCAAGTCATGACATCAGGCGATTCTGCGCAGCCGCCGCGGCGTGTCGATCGCGCCGGCATCGTTATCGCTGCGTTGCTGGCGGCGCTCGCAGCGGTGCTGGTCTGGGACGCGCGCGGCCTGCAATCCGCCGCGATGTACGGCATGGGGCCGGAGGCGATGCCCGTCGTGGTCGCCAGCGGCCTTGCGCTGCTGGCGGTCGGCAATTTCATCGATGCGCTGCGCGGCAACTTGCCGCCGCGTGAGAGCACCGGTCCCGTGCCGGTCTTTCTGATCCTCGTCGGCCTCGCGCTGCTGATTGCGATCATCGGCTTTGGCGGCGGCTTCATCCTGGCGACCTCGGCGCTGTTCGTGACGACGTCCGCTGCCTTCGGTCGCCGCGCGGTCCTCGTCGACAGCGCCATCGCTCTCGTGATGTCGACCCTGATCTATCTCGCCTTCGACCGGCTATTGACGCTGAGCCTGCCTGCGGGCCCGCTGGAGCGATTGCTGTGATGGATACTTTTGCCGCGCTGGCGCATGGCATGGCGGTCGCCGTCCAGCCGATGAACCTGCTTTACGCGCTGATCGGCGTGTTCCTCGGCACGGCCGTGGGCGTGCTGCCCGGCATCGGCCCGGCCCTGACGGTCGCGCTGCTGCTGCCGGTGACCTACAAGCTCGATCCCGGCGGCTCGCTGATCATGTTCGCCGGCATCTATTATGGCGGCATGTATGGCGGCTCGACCACCGCGATCCTCATCAACACGCCCGGAGAAAGCGCATCGATGGCGACCGCGCTCGAAGGCAACAAGATGGCCAAGGCCGGCCGCGGCGGGCCGGCGCTCGCGACCTCTGCGATCGGCTCCTTCGTCGCGGGCACCATCGCCACCATCGGGCTCGCTTTCCTCGCGCCCTGGCTGGTCGACTTCGCGGTGCGCTTCGGCCCCGAGGATTATTTTGCGCTGATGTGCGTCGCCTTCGTCACGGTGTCGGCCACCTTCGGCGATTCCCCGGTCCGCGGCCTGACCAGCCTGTTCGTCGGCCTGACGCTCGGCCTCGTCGGCATCGACAAGCTGACCGGCCAGGCCCGGCTTGCGTTCGGCGTGCCTGAATTGCTCGACGGGGTCGAGGTGACGACGCTCGCGGTCGGCTTGTTCGCGGTGGGCGAGGCGCTCTACGTCGCATCGCGCCGCCATCACACCGAGGAGAAGCTGGAGCCGGTGCGCGGCTCGCTGTGGATGACCAGGGAAGACTGGAAGCGGTCGTGGAAGCCGTGGCTGCGCGGCACCATGTTCGGCTTCCCGATCGGCGCGCTGCCCGCCGGCGGCGCCGAGATCCCGACCTTCCTGTCTTATTCGACCGAGAAGCGTCTCACGAAATATCCGGAAGAGTTCGGCAAGGGCGCGATCGAAGGCGTCGCGGGACCTGAGGCCGCCAACAACGCCTCCGCCGCCGGCACGCTGGTGCCGCTGTTGACGCTGGGACTTCCGACCTCGGCAACCGCCGCGATGATGTTGGCGGGCTTCCAGCAATACGGCCTCAACCCGGGCCCGCTGCTGTTCGCCGAACGGCCTGACCTCGTCTGGGGCCTGATCGCGAGCCTGTTCATCGCCAACATGATGCTGCTGGTGCTCAACTTGCCCCTGGTCGGCCTGTGGGTACGGCTGCTCGCGATCCCGCAGCCTTGGCTCTATGCCGGCATCCTCGTGTTCGCAACCATGGGCACGATCGCGGCCAAGCCCTCGGTCGTCGAATTGTCGATGCTGGCCGGCTTCGGCGTGCTCGGCTTCCTGATGCGCCGGTTCGATTTTCCGATTGCGCCGGTCGTCGTTGGCCTGATCCTCGGCCCGATCGCCGAGAGCCAGCTCCGCCGCGCACTCGCGATCAGCCTCGGCGATCCCATGACGCTGCTGCAGAGCCCGATCTCGGCGACGCTGCTCGGTATCGCGCTGATCGCGCTGCTGGCGCCGTTCGTGCTCAAGGGGCTGGGGCGGTTCAAGGCGAACGAGGACTAGCTAGGAGCATCGCCCGTTTCATCTACCGGATCGGCAGATCGAAAGCGCGAGATGGCGCTGTACTCATAGAGAAGATCTTCTCGAGTTCGAGCCGCATGGTGTCGCGGCATTCGCACGCCACCGCAGCGAGCCGCGATGAGTCGATCTCGATTTCGCCCCGCCGCTCAGATCTGATCGCTCCGGAAGCGCGCAGATTGCGCATCAGGAGCGTCACCGTCGTTCGTCGCACACCCAACATCTGCGAAAGCGCGTCCTGCGTGAGAGGCAGGACGTCTTGGTTGATGCGATCGTGAAGTTGAAGCAGCCAGCGTGCCATGCGGGCTTGGACCGGATGCAGTGCATTGCAAGCCCCGCCCAATTGAAACTGTATCAGCACCGCCTTGAAGTGAAGCTGGACTACGTGCCGGATCGCAGGACTCCGGCTGAAAGCGGCATGGAATCGCGCTGCGGGGATCCGCGAGGCCGTCCCCGCGGCACGAACGATGGTCGTAACGGCCGCAGGGGATGGTCCCAGCACGGACAGAGTGCCCACTGCCCCTTCGCGCCCTATTGCGGCGCTGGCGACCGTCTGCCCATTCGCCATATCGACCATCACCGAAACGGCGCCGCTGTGAGGGAAGAGGACGTGTTCGGTATGATCCCCCACTCGCGAGACGACCTCTTCCCGATCGAGAGTGACCGTCTGTAGATCGGGTGCCAAAAGATCGAGATCCGCGGTCGGCAGTGCTGACAGAAGCCGGTTACCAACTCCGCTTACAAGCATCACTGCAGCCCGATGCGGACAATCCGCCCCATCGCATTTCGAGCGGCAAACGACGACAACCTCAAACTTTGTTTGAACTCACATATGCTTTTCGCCTCGAAATCCAATTCAGATGCGAAAGCTCTCAACCGCAAAAGTGAAACTCCAAGCACATGCGAAGGCGAATTCTGCTGTTTCAATTAGATCCGAGCGCCGCGCGCAGACAATTGCAAAATGGGTATGGGTAACATCATAAGGGTTCCAATTTCGGCGCGTGGCAAACGCCACAACGAGTTGCGTAAATTGGTGCGACTGCGCCGCAAGCCGGTTCCCGATCTGAACGCGCTGTTCGTAATGGAACGACGATTTTCTGCATTGGTGTTCGCTCATCGTCACGAAACCAATCTCGAGCCCGATCGTTGGCCCAATGCTCCGTCACTTGCGAGAGGAGTGCCAAATGAAGCGAATGATCCTCGCGCTCGCCGCAGTGGCTGCTCTAGCTGCGGGAGCGGTAACAACAGCAAACGCTGTTGAGTTTGGCATCGGTTCCGGCGGCGTCTATGTTGGCCCGGACCGATACTACCGTGACTACGACGGTGACCAATACTACGGCGGTTGCCGCACCATCGTACAACACCGGGTCAACCGGTTCGGTGAGGATGTTGTGGTTCGCCGCCGCATCTGCGACTGACCTCAGTGGTAGTTTGGGCCCCGATGCCTCGATACGTCGGGGTCCTCTGCCCAATGCGTAAGCACGGGTGCTGTATTATTTGAGTTGCCCTCGCCGCCAACCGCGGCAACCATCGCGGGCTATCCATTCCCACGCGAGAGCCCCGATGAACAAGCTCACCCGCTTCTCCGTCGCGCCGCTGCACAGCATGACGCGACGTCTCGCCGATGTCGCATCCGCACGCGCCGCGCCGGATCTCGTCGTCACCGGGGCGCGGGTGCTCTCGACCTATTCGGAGCGGCTCCATCCGGGGCGGGAGGTCTGGATCACAGGCGGCCGTATCGCGGCGGTGAAGCCTTCCGGAACAGCACGGAAGGTATGGCGCGACGTCACGACCTACGACGCGGCTGGCGGCATCATCGCGCCGGGCCTGGTCGATCCGCACATCCACATCGAATCCTCGATGGTGACGGCCTGCGCGTATGCCGAGGCCGCGCTGCTCAACGGCACCACAACGATCTTCTGCGACAGCCACGAGATCGGCAATGTCATGGACGTTGCCGGTGTCGAGGCGATGCTGGAGGACGCGCGCGAGGCGCCGCTCTCGATCTTCCTGACGGTGCCGAGCACGGTGCCGGCGACATCGGCCGAGCTGGAGACTGCAGGCGGCGATCTGACGCCGGACAAGATCGCCGGCCTGTTCGACCGCTGGCCAGAAGCGGTCGCGCTCGGCGAGAAGATGGATTTCGTGCCGGTGACCATGGGCGACGATCGCAGTCATGCGATCCTCGCGGCTGCTTTGAAACGGGGACGTCCGGTATCCGGCCACGTCTATGGCCGCGAATTCGTCGCGGCCTATGCGGCATCCGGCATCACCGACACCCACGAGGCAATCGACCGCGACATCGCCGACGATCTGCTCGACGCCGGCGTCTGGGTGTTTTTGCGCGGCGGCCCGCCAACGACGCCCTGGCATTCGCTGCCGCAGGCGATCCGGACCATCACCGAGCTCGGGGCCTCGCACAAGCGCACCGCCGTGTGCACCGATGATCGCGACGCCGACGATCTGCTGCTGTTCGGTCTCGACTGGGTGGTCCGTGAAGCCGTGAAAGCAGGGATGTCGCCGGAGCAGGCCTGGTCGATGGGCTCGCTGCATGGCGCGACGCGCTTCAACATGGAGGGCGAAATCGGCGGCCTCGGCGGCGGCCGTCGCGCCGATCTCGTGCTGATGGACGACCAGCTCAAGCCGCAATGCACGTGGTATGGCGGCGAGCTCGTGGTCGAGCACGGCAAGATCACTGATAGCCTCGATCGGGTGTTGTCGCAGCGCTATCAATATCCGAAGGCGGCTTATGCCACCGTGAAGCTGCCGGAGAAGATGAAGTTGACGCCGGAACTGCCCGCGAAGGCCTGCACCATCAACGCCATCAAGACAGCATTGCCGGGCATCACCTTGATCCACGAGAAGGTGGCGATCGAGCCCGCAAAGGACTGGCCGTCGCTGTTCGCGCGTTACGGCCTCTGTTTCGTCACGGTGGTCGAGCGCCACGGCAAATCGGCCGGCAACGTCGCCTACGGCCTTTTGAAGGATTTCGGCCTGAAGCGCGGCGCGGTCGCCTCCAGTGTCGGGCACGACAGCCACAACATCATCGTCGCCGGCACCAACGAGGGCGATATGCAGGTCGCCATCGCCGCCATCAAGGACCGGCAGGGCGGCGTCTGCGTCGTGGCCGACGGCAAGGTGAGGGCGCTGGTCCCGCTGCCGATCGCAGGCCTGCTCTCGGACAAGCGCGTTACAGAAGTGGCCGAACAGGTCAAAGCGCTGAAGAAAGAGTGGGCCGAGGCCGGCTGCACCATCCCCTACATGGGCTTCAATTTGATTCCCCTATCGGTCATTCCGGAAATTCGCATCACCGACAAGGGCCTCGTGCTGGTGCCGCAGATGGAACTGGCGCCGCTGTTCGAGTGAAGCGGCTTTCACACATATCTCGATCTAACTGATTGAGACCGCCACGATTTTTCCGTGGCTGCCGCATCGTGGAAAATAAAATCGATCTCGTTGAGATCGGCTTGCGCGCATCTGATGATCTCGCTCGCTGACTTAACCTGAGCGAGGTCCGATATGGCGAAGATGCGAGCTGTCGATGCGGCCGTGCGTATCCTGGAGAAGGAAGGCATCTCGACTGCCTTTGGTGTTCCCGGGGCTGCGATCAATCCGCTCTATTCGGCGCTGAAGAAGCGCGGCTCGATCCGCCACATCCTGGCGCGGCATGTCGAGGGCGCCTCGCACATGGCCGAGGGCTATACAAGGGCAAAGGCTGGCAATATCGGCGTCTGCATAGGAACGTCAGGGCCGGCCGGCACCGACATGATCACCGGGCTCTATTCGGCGATCGCCGATTCCATCCCGATCCTCTGCATCACCGGGCAGGCGCCGCGGGCGCGGCTTTATAAGGAAGACTTCCAGGCCGTCGACATCGAGTCGATCGCAAAACCCGTGACCAAATGGGCGGTGACGGTGCGCGAGCCGGCATTGGTGCCGCGCGTATTCAGCCAGGCGTTTCATGTGATGCGGTCGGGCCGGCCGGGACCGGTGCTGATCGACATGCCGCTCGACGTGCAACTTGCCGAGATCGAGTTCGACGACGAGACCTATGAGCCGCTGCCGGTCTACAAGCCGACCGCGACGCGCAAGCAGGTCGAGAAGGCGCTGGAGATGCTCAACGCCGCCGAGCGGCCGCTGATCGTCGCCGGCGGCGGCATCATCAATGCCGATGCCTCCGAGCTTCTGGTCGAATTCGCCGAGATCGCCAACGTGCCTGTTGTCCCGACGCTGATGGGTTGGGGCGCGATCCCCGACGACCACGTGCTGATGGCCGGCATGGTCGGCCTTCAGACCAGCCACCGCTACGGCAACGCCACGCTGCTGGAATCCGACTTCGTCCTCGGCATCGGCAACCGCTGGGCCAACCGCCACACCGGTTCGGTCGAGACCTACACCAAGGGCCGCAAATTCGTCCACGTGGACATCGAGCCGACCCAGATCGGGCGTGTGTTCAATCCCGATCTCGGCATCGTCTCGGACGCCAAGGCCGCGCTCGAGCTCTTCGTCACCGTCGCCAGGGAGTGGCGGCGGTCAGGCAGGCTCCGCGAGCGCCAGGCGTGGCCTGCGGCCTGCCGCGATCGCAAGAAGACGATGCTGCGCAAGAGCCATTTCGACAACGTCCCGATCAAGCCGCAGCGCGTCTATGAAGAGATGAACAAGGCGTTCGGTCGTGATACCACCTATGTCACCGTGATCGGCCTGTCGCAGATTGCCGGCGCGCAATTTTTGGGCGTCTACAAGCCGCGCAACTGGATCAACGCCGGGCAGGCGGGTCCGCTCGGTTGGACGCTGCCGGCCGCGCTCGGCGTGCGCGCGGCGTGCCCGGATCGCGACATCGTCGCGCTCTCCGGAGACTACGACTTCCAGTTCCTGATCGAGGAGCTCGCGGTCGGCGCGCAGTTCAATCTGCCCTACATCCACGTCGTCGTGAACAATTCCTATCTCGGCCTGATCCGCCAGGCCCAGCGCGGCTTCGATATGGACTACCACGTCCAGCTCTCCTTCGAGAACATCAACGCGCCCGAGATCGGCGTCTACGGCGTCGACCACGTTGCGGTCGCCGAAGGTCTCGGCTGCAAGGCGATCCGCGTGACTGATCCGAAGGACACGCAGGCGGCGTTCGCCACCGCACGTGAACTGATGGCGAAGCACCGTGTGCCCGTGGTGGTCGAGTTCATTCTCGAACGCGTCACCAACATCGCGATGGGCACGGAGATCGACAACATCGTCGAGTTCGAGGAAGTGCTGGATCTTCCGCTCGACGAAGTCGGCGCCACCCGCGTGTTGCAGCCGGCGGAATAGGGAAGAGCATCATGCCGAAGTTTGCTGCCAACCTCACCATGCTCTTCAACGAGATGCCGTTCCTCGACCGCTTCGCCGCAGCGAAGGCGGCGGGCTTCTCCGGAGTCGAATATCTCTTCCCCTATGATTTCGACAAGGCGCAGCTGCGTGAGCAGCTCGAGGCCCATGGCCTCACGCAGGTGCTGCACAATCTCCCCGCAGGCAACTGGGCAGCGGGCGAACGCGGCATCGCGATCCTGCCCGACCGCAGTGCCGAGTTTCGCGACGGCGTGTTCCGCGCCATCGACTACGCCAAGGCGCTCGATTGCGACCAGCTCAACTGTCTCGTCGGTATTGCGCCTGTCGACGCTGATCCCCGCGAACTTCAGGAAACGTTGATCGGAAACCTGCGCTTCGCGGCCTCGACGCTGGCGCGCGAGAACATCAAGCTGCTGGTCGAGCCGATCAACACGCTCGACATTCCCGGCTTCTATCTCAATGGCACTGAGCAGGCGGTGCAGCTGATCTCGGAAGTGCGCTCGAACAACCTCTTCATCCAGTACGACATCTACCACATGCAGATCATGGAGGGCGATCTCGCCCGCACCATGCAGGAATATATGCCCCAGATCGCCCACATCCAGCTCGCCGACAATCCCGGCCGCCATGAGCCCGGCACCGGCGAGATCAACTATCCCTTCCTGTTCCGCCATCTCGACGCGGTCGGTTATCGCGGCTGGATCGGCTGCGAATACAAGCCGCGCACAACGACGCTGGAAGGCCTTTCGTGGCACGCGGCGCAGACGTTTGAGACCTGAGATTGAGGTCCAGATGCGGCCGCGATGACGGTGCGCTCCCGCGTGCGGGAAGCGTCGATGAACTTTGCTACTCCAACTGTGAGAAATCAAACCATGACCAATATCGGCTTCATCGGACTTGGCACCATGGGACGGCCGATGGCCGGCCATCTTCTGGCTGCGGGCCATCGCGTTCTCCTGCATGATCTCGCGCCGATCGCGCCGGAGCTGATTTCCGCCGGCGGTATCGCCTGCAAATCGGCCAAGCAGGTCGCGGAGGGGGCGGATGCCGTCATCATCATGGTGCCGGATACGCCGCATGTCGAAGCAGTGCTGTTCGGCAAGGACGGCGTCGCAAGCGGCATCTCCAAGGGCAAGATCGTGGTCGACATGAGCTCGATCTCCCCGCTGGCGACGAAAGAGTTCGCCAAGAAGATCGAGGCGCTCGGTGCGGACTATCTCGACGCACCTGTCTCGGGCGGAGAGGTCGGGGCGAAAGCTGCGAGCCTCACCATCATGGTCGGTGGGCCGGAGCGGGCTTTTGGCACCATGAAGCCGATCTTCGACAAGATGGGCAAGAACGTCACGCATGTCGGTGCCAATGGCGACGGTCAAACGACGAAAGTCGCCAACCAGATCATCGTCGCGCTGACGATCGAGGCGGTGAGCGAAGCGCTTCTGTTCGCATCCAAGGCTGGTGCGAACCCCGCGCTGGTGCGCAAGGCGCTGATGGGCGGCTTCGCCTCGTCGCGGATTCTCGAAGTTCATGGCGAGCGCATGGTGAAGCGCAATTTCGATCCGGGATTTCGCATCGAGCTGCACCAGAAGGATCTCAACCTTGCGCTCGAAGGCGCGCGGACGCTCGGCCTCTCGCTGCCGAGCACCGCAGTGGCGCAGCAATTGTTCTCGTCCTGCGCCGCGCATGGCGGCAAGGCCTGGGATCATTCGGCGATGGTGCGCGCGTTGGAACTGATGGCAGGGTACGAGATCGCTGCGGTCTGATCTGTTACCGGGTAACACTCTCCAGATGCGTGCTGCATCTTTGTCGCAGGGGAACCGGAACAATGCTCCGGCCCCGCGGGTTGAAGGTGCATAACAATCACTGGAGGCGTAAGGACATGAAAACCCGTCTGGCGATTACGTTGGCTGCTGCGTCGTTGCTGGCGTCGAGCGCGGCCTTTGCTCAATCGACCACCGCCCAAGGCGCTGCAGAAGGCGCGCGTGCGGGCGGCGACATCGGCGGCCCGGTCGGCGCGATGGTCGGCGGCACCGTCGGCGCGGCCGTTGGCGCAGGTTTGGAAATTCCGAATGCAATTCTGGGCGGCATTCCGCGCGATGATTCCGTGGTGATCCGCGAGCGCGTCGTGGTCGGCGAGCCGTTGCCGCCTACCGTGGTGCTGCGCCCGGTGCCGAACTACACCCAGTATCGCTACGCGGTCGTGAACGACCGCCGCGTGATCGTCGAACCGCGCACGCGCCGCGTCGTCAGGATCATCGACTGATCTGCGACGCCGATAATATCGGCCCTGCGGAGTGTCACTCTGCGGGGCCTTCGCTCGTCAGGACCGAATCGGCCCGAAGCCGGGCGACGGCCCAATCTGCGGCGGCCGCGAGCACGAAGCCGAGGCAAGCGGTGAGCACGTCGACCAGAAAATCCTCGAGCCGCGCGTGGCGGCCGGGTGCCCAAAGTTGCATCAGTTCGAGCACGCCGATCAGGACCACTGCAGCCGCTGCGGTCAGCAGGCGCCGCCGCCGGTAGGCAAGGCCGAAGGCCAGCCCCACCAGGATGAAGGCGAGCGCATGTTCGCCGTCCTGACCGAGGTCGGAATGGGGCCGCAGGCCCGGTGGACTAAGGGTTGCGAATGTGACGGCGGCCGCGAGCAGCCAGGCAAAGGAACGAACCAAAAGGGGCATCCGGCTCGCTTAGCACAGATTTGCAAGGCGCCGAATAGTCCCGCCATCAGATCGACATGTAGTTGATGACAAAATGTTAAAGTGGTTCGCGCACGCCGAGACCATGCATGAAGCGTTCCCGGATCTGCACGGGGTCGCGGCGGGTGGTACCCACGCCCGGCTTATCGTCGATTCTGACGGCGATCAGGTTGGGCTCGGAGGTAGCCATCGCATCGTCGACCAGCCGCTCGAAATCCTCCTCGTCTGCGGCCCAGGCGCTGTTGGTGAGACCGGAGCCAACGGCGATTGCGACGATGTCAGCGACATTCGCGGCGGGCGTCGGCTGCGCGCCGGTGATTTGGTAGATGCCGTTATCCATCACGATCATCGTGAGATTTTTCGGCTTCAGGGCTGCGATTGTCGACAGTGCACCGAGCTGCATCAGCAGTGAGCCGTCGCCTTCGAGCGCGAAGACGCGGCGGTCGGGTTGCGCCAGCGCCACGCCGAGCCCGATCGGGAAGGCGAGGCCCATGCTGCCAAGCATGTAGAAATTCTGCGGGCGGTGGCCGGCGGCCCAGAGATCGAAATTGGTGTTGCCGATGCCGCCGATCACGGCCTCTTCGTGCTGGAGCTTCGCGATCAGGCGCGAAGTCACATCGAAGCGGTTCATTATCTTGGTGTTGCGTGCGCTCATGGCCGGCCTCACTTGTCGAAGACCTTGCCGCCCGTGAGCAGCGGGTTGAGGATCAGCGCCACCGGCGCCTGCGTCGTGACGGCCTGCTTGATCGAGCGGTCGGCAATGAATTCGAGCTCGTCCAGCCGGGTGATGGTGTGGTGCTCCAGCGCCAGCGAGTCCAGCACCGGGCGCATGGTGCGGCAGACCAGCGACTGGCCGTAGTTGAACTCGCCGAGCGTCCCGCGCTCGGACACGAACATGATCAGCGGGATCTGGTAGGGCACTGCGAGGGAAGCGAGCACGTTGGCGAGCGTGGCGAAGCCGGAGGTCTGCATCAGCACCGCGCCGCGCCGTCCGCCCATCCACGCGCCTGAGACGATGCCGACCGCTTCCTCTTCGCGGGCGGTGGCAAAGGTGGTGAAGAAGGGATCGGCGTGCAGGTTCTTGATCAGCGGCGTCAGCACGCGGTCGGGCACGTAGGGGATGAGGCTGACCGCGTTCCTCTTCAGGGTTTGCAGGACGATGCCGTGCCAGCTTCTGTCGCTGGTCCCCTCCGTCTGTTGCTCCGCAATCGCCATTGCGTTCTCCCTAGGGCCGCGCATGCTTCTTGGTCGTGACCATTGTTCTGGTCGTCGCGGCGGTGAGCCGAACTTGACGCGGGCAGCGGGATTGTCAACATGTCCGAGCCAGCACCGTGATCTGCGCCAGAAGGCCTGCCGGGGAGGGCGCCGCCATGTCATAAGTGCGGCAACGAAGGAACGGGAGGAAGCACCGGATGGAGCGCGTCGCGCCGACCTGCCAAGCTCCCCCGCGAGCGAGCCGGAAGGGGCCTGATGTCCGTCAACAACAAGCGCGTGTTCTACGTCAAATACCTAGCCAATCCGATCTATATCGACATCCTAAAGGCGCGGCCCGACGTCCGGCTCGATCGGATCGAGAACGAAAGCCCTGAAGATTTCTATGCGCCCATCCTGAGCGCGGCCCATGTCTATCAGATCGGCGCGGCGCGCGATGAGCTGGCGCCGCATTTCCACGTCGATGCCGCCTTCCTGAAGCGGACGCCGAATTTGCTGCTGGTCTCCAGCAATGGCGCGGGCTTCGACCCCGTCGACGTCGAGGCCTGCACGGAGGCGGGCGTCGTCGTCGTCAATCAGTCCGGCGGCAACGCCCATTCGGTCGCCGAGCATGCGCTGGCGATGATGCTGACGCTATCCAAGCGCATCATCCAGTCGGATCGCCGTCTGCGCCGCGAACGCGACGTCAACCGCAACGAGCTCGTCGGCAACGAGGTCGAGGGCAAGACCGTCGGCATCATCGGCCTCGGTAATGTCGGCCGCCGCATCGCCGCGCTATGCAAGGGCCTGCTCGGCATGAAGGTGCTGGCCTATGATCCATATTTGTCGGCCGAAGTGATGGCTGAGCGGGGCGGGGAGAAGGTCGAGCTCGACGAGCTGCTGCGCCGAGCCGATTTCGTCTCGATCTCCTGCCCGCTGAACAAGAGCAGCCGCAACATGATCAGCGTGCGCGAATTTGCGCTGATGCAGCCGCATGCCTATTTCATCACCACGGCGCGTGGCTTCATCCACGACGAGGACGCTTTGCTGAAGGCGCTGCGCGACAAGCGCATCGCGGGAGCCGGCCTCGACGTCTGGTCCAAGGAGCCGCCGCCGCCGGAGCATCCGCTGCTCCAGTTCGATAACGTGCTGGCGAGCCCGCACACGGCCGGCGTCACCATCGAAGCGCGCCAGAACATGGGCCGCATCGCCGCCGAACAGGTGCTGGACGTGCTCGACGGCAAGCGCCCGCCGCGCATCATCAATCCCGAAGTCTGGCCGCGCTATGCGGAACGCTTCAAGCAGGCTTTTGGCGTGACGCCGGCATAGGGAAATGCGAGGAATCGAACCCGGGATCCCGAGATTCCGGGTTCGGCCCTGCGAGCCGCCCCGAAATGACGGCGCGAAGAAAACCGCATCCTGACCTTGATCCGCATCAAAATCTCTTTCCCCAGACCGGCCTAAATGGGATTAGAGTGCCGCCGGGGCTGACGGGGGTGTAGGAGGTCCCATGTCAACTTATGTCGTCAGGTTCATGAAGGACGTGCTCGGCGACTATGGCCGACAGATCGAGGTGTGTCAGGGCACGCTCGAGATCGACGCCTCCGATGAGGACGAAGCCAGAGAGCGGGCCAAAGCGAAGTTTTGCAAGGACCAGGCCTTGCATCACTGGTCCCTGCATGCCGACCGCATCCAGGTGAGACCGGCCGATTTCCCGTCGTGAAGGCCCAGCGGACGGGCACCCAGCGACCGCTGTGCCTTGACGTGTCGGACCAGCAGCCGTGGCGCTGGCGACACCGCATGATAGGCCGGCCAGGTCCGCAGTTCGCCACGCCGAGCATACCCACCCCGATTGCTTCAACCCCAGAGGCGTTTGAAACCTCTGCCGGGGGGACGTGTTCTACTCTCGATGGCGTCCGACACGATGGAGCCGATGGCCTCGCGGCAATTCACCGCCTCCATCACCAGGATCGTCGGCGCATCGGGCGACGGTGCGAATTTGGTGCAGCGACGAAAAGAGCACTGGTTTTCCAGGTTTGCGTCCGAAATTGCAACGCGGAGCGGCCGCCCCTGGCCGTTTGCATTGGCGGTCTGCACCGTGGCAGCGTGGCTCGTTAGCGGACCAATCTTCGGCTTCTCCGACACATGGCAGCTGATCATGAATACGGTCAGCAGCATCGTCACATTCCTGATGGTGTTCCTGATACAGAACACGCAGAACAGGGACAGTGCTGCACTCCAGTTGAAACTCGATGAGCTCATTCGGGCCACCGCGCCGCGGAAAGATCTCGTCGGGATCGAGGAGATGCCGCAGTCGGAACTCGAATCCAAGCGACGCGAGTTGGAGAACGGGACGGACACATCGTCAGATGCGTAAAGCGCCGGCCTGTTGTTTCGTTTAGCCCTGATTCAGTCAATCAGCTTGTCCAGCGTGATTGGGAAGCGCCGGATGCGCTTGCCGGTGGCGTGATAGACGGCGTTCGCAATCGCCGCAGGCACGCCGACGATGCCGATCTCACCGAGACCCTTGACGCCCAGCCTGTTGATCCGTTCGTCGGGCTCATCGACGAAGATGACGTCTATGTCGTGAACGTCGGCATTCACGGGAATGTGGTACTCGGCAATGTTCGCGTTCATGATGCGGCCGAAGCGGTGATCCATCACCGTCTCCTCGTGCAGCGCCATTCCGATGCCCCAGACAACGCCGCCCATGATCTGGCTGCGGCCGGTCTTGGTGTTCAGGATGCGTCCGGCCGCGACCGCGCTCACGACCCGCGTGACGCGGATCACGCCGAGCTCCTCGTCGACCTTCACCTCGGCGAAGACGGCCGAATGCGTGTTGCGGGCGTACGATTTGTCTTCTACGAACTGGTTGAGCTTCTGTTTTTCGATCCGCTCGACCTTGCTGTGGCGCATGACATCCGCAATCGAGACGGCGGCTCCGTTGCTGGCGATCATGCCGTCGACCAACGTGACATTGACGGGGTCAGCGAGCGGCGAGCCCGGCATCGCCTTGGCGAGCCGTGCCAGCTCCTGGCGAATGTCTTCGGCCGCTCCCAGCACCGCGTGCGCGCTGGACGCCGCCATCCAGGAGCCGCCCTCGACAGGGGCTTGCGGCAAGGTCGAATCGGCGAGCCGGACGCTGATGTTGTCGATCGGCAGCCCGAGGGCATCGGCCGCTACCTGTGCCACGATGGTGTACGTACCGGTGCCAATGTCGGATGCGGCGCAGGAGACCTCGGCATGGCCGTTGGCCGTCAGCACGATGCGGGCGGCGACGGGCATCTGCAGCGCCTCCCACACCCCTGTCGCCATGCCCCAGCCGACCAGCTCCTTGCCGTCGCGCATGGAGCGCGGCGCGGGGTTCCGCCGCCCCCAGCCGAAGGCTTCGGCGCCGCGGGCGTAGCATTCGCGCAACCGCTTGCTAGTGTAGGGCAGGTCTTCGCTTTGGTCGCGATCCGAGTAGCACTTCAGCCGCAGCTCGATCGGGTCGAGCTTGAGCGCGACGGCCAATTCGTCCATGGCGCATTCGAGCGCGCAGACGCCCGATGCCGCGCCCGGCGCGCGCATGTCACAGGGGGTGGCGACGTCGAGGTGGACGAGCTTGTGGGAGAGACGGCTGTTGGGGCTCTTGTAGAGCTGCTCCGCCCAGCCGGTATCGTTGCGCGAGAAATCCTCAAAGCGCGAGGTGACGGCAATGGCCTCGTGGCTGACGGCATCGAGCGTGCCGTCGGGCTTTGCGCCGAGCGCAACGTGCTCGATGGTCATCGGACGGTAGCCCAAGCTGTACATCTGCTGCCGTGTCAGGACGACGCGGACAGACCGCTTCAGCGCGAGCGCGCCAAGCGTTGCCAAGACCACCTGGTGCTGCGGCCGCAGGCCTGAGCCGAAGGCGCCTCCGACATAGGGCGAGAGCACGCGGATGTCGTCCGGCTTCTTGCCGAAAACGCTGCAGAGAAACTTCTGGACGTTCTGGACACCCTGCGTCTTGTCATAGACGGTAATGCTGCCGTTGCCGTCCCAGACGGCCGTCGTCGCATACAGCTCCATCGGGTTGTGATGCTCGCTCGGAATGACATAGTCCGCCTCGAGACGGACGGCCGCCCGCGTCAGCGCTGCTGGCGCGTCACCGCGCGGCTTGTGCGGCTGATCCACTTTGGCAGCCTTGCCGCGCTCGGATTCGAGATCGGTCGCAAACGCCTCCTGCTCGTATTCAACGCGGACGAGGGTTGCGGCGAACTTGGCGGTTTCCCAGTCTTCGGCCACGACCAGCGCGATCGGCTGGCCGTTGAACTTGATCCTGTCATCATAGAGCGGCCGGAACGGCGAGCCCTTCTCCGGAGCCACCTCGTCCTTCCAGGCGTCGTCCTTGTCGGCGAGGGGCGGACGATGCGCGTGGGTGAGCACGTCGACCACGCCCTTCACCTTCAGCGCCTCGCTGGTGTCGAGGCGGGCGATGCGCCCGCGCGGAATGGTGGCCGCGACGACGAAACCATGGAGGAGGTGGTCTGCCGCGAATTCGCCGGCATATTTGGCTGCCCCCGTGACTTTGGCCCGGCCGTCGACGCGTGACGTTGGTGTTCCGACATAGGCGTTCATCGAGCCCTCATGCGATCTTCTTGTGAGCTTGCGATTGCGGCGTGGCGCTTGCGGCCTGCATCAGCGTACGCACAACGGCGCGGCGCGCGAGCTCGATCTTGAAGCCGTTCTGCGAACGAGCGGTTGCCCCCTGCAGCAGCAGGTCGGCGGCGCGCCCAAAATGATCCGGCGTTGCCGCCTGGCCGTGCAAAGCCGCTTCGGCCTCGAGGCTTCGCCAGGGCTTGTGGGCCACGCCGCCAAGCGCCAGGCGGGCTTCGCTGATTGCGTTGCCCTCCAGTTCGAGCGCGGCCGCGACCGAGACCAAGGCAAAGGCGTAGGACAGTCGGTCGCGGATCTTCAGATAGCTGTAGTTCCGGGCGAAGCCGCGTGGCGGCAGCTCGATTGCGGTGATGATCTCGCCGCTACCGAGATTCGTATCGAGATGGGGCTTGTCGTCCGGCAGCCGATGGAAATCGGTCAGCGCGATGGTGCGCTGACCGGTGGGGCCTGCGATGTGCACGAGCGCGCCGAGCGCGGCCAGCGCCACGCTCATGTCGGACGGGTTGGTCGCGATGCAGGACTTGCTGGTGCCGAGGATTGCGTGGTTGCGGTTGAGGCCATCGAGAGCCGAGCAGCCAGTGCCGGGGCTTCGTTTGTTGCAAGGCGTCGCCGTGTCATAGAAGTAGGCGCAGCGCGTGCGCTGCATCAGATTGCCGCCGACTGAGGCCATGTTGCGCAGTTGCGCGGAGGCGCCGGCCAGGATGGCGCTGGAGAGCAGGGGATAGCGCTTTTCGATCAGCGGATGGTAGGCGAGATCCGAATTCGGCACCAAGGCGCCGATGCGCAGGCCGCCGTCCGCGGTGTCCTCGACGTCGCGGAGCGGCAGGCGGGAGATATCGATCAGCCGGGAGGGTCGTTCGACATTCTCCTTCATCAGGTCGATCAGGTTGGTGCCGCCGGCAATCAGCTTTGCGCCTGGATCGGCGGCGAGCAGGCGGATGGCGTCGGGCACGTCGCTTGCGCGGGAATATTGGACGTTGTTCATGACCGGCCCATTGCCTGCTCGATCGCAGCCACGATGTTGGGGTAGGCGCCGCAGCGGCAGAGATTTCCGCTCATCAGCTCCCGGATCTCGTCGGCATCCCGCGCACGACCTTCGGCCAACAGGCCCGCGGCAGAGCAAATCTGTCCGGGCGTGCAATAGCCGCATTGAAAGGCATCATGCTCGATAAAGGCCTGTTGCAGGGGATGCAGTGTGCCGTCACTGGCCAAGCCTTCGATCGTCGTGATCGCAGCGCCATCCTTCATCACGGCGAGCGTCAGGCAGGAGTTGACGCGTCTTCCGTCGACCAGGACGGTGCAGGCGCCGCATTGGCCGTGATCGCAGCCCTTCTTGGTGCCGGTCAACTCCAGACGGTCACGTAGGGCATCCAGCAGCGTGGTCCACGGCGCGACCTCGAGTGTGCGCCTTGCGCCATTGACGACAAGGTTGATCGGAATGCGTTCGGGGATCTGATCCGTGATATCGGCCATGTCCTGTTTCCCTGTGGAGAGGCCGAACTGGGCAAGGATGCTGACGCGAGGATGCGTTGCCGCCGCTGGCCAATAGCGCCCAACGGATGACAGGATGCTTAGTTCCCGGCCGGTTCTCGCGATGGTTGGGATGAGATCAGCGCTTTTCGCCGAACACCACGGTCGGCACCGCGCGGTTGACGATCTCGCGCAGCGCGAAGCTCGATTGCACCCGCGCGACGCGGGGCAGGCGGGACAGCTCGGTGCGGTGGATGCGCTCGAAATCCTGGATGTCGCGGGCGAGCACGATCAAGATGTAGTCGTCGGTCCCCGACATCAGGAAGCAGCGCACGACGGACGGACACTTCACCACCTCCGCCTCGAACGCCTTCAGTGCCTCGTCGCTCTGGCTCTCCAGCGCAATGCGAACCAGCACGGTGGTGGTGAGACCAAACTGGGCGAGGTCGAGCGCTGCCTGGTAGGCCTGGATGTAGCCTTCGTCCTCCAGCGCCTTCTGCCGCCGCGCTAGCGCCGTGCTCGACAGGCCGACCTTGTTGGCAAGCTCGGTGTGGCTGGCTCGCGCATTGGTCGTGAGCTCCGCGAGGATGGCAAGGTCTTTCCGGTCGAGGGCCAAAGTTTCGTTTCCAGCGTCAAAAGACGTTTCCGCGCCGGAAACCGGCACGGGCGCCGCCAAGGTAGCGGATATTTGCACGGAACCAAACCGGCCCTCTCGCTACGATCAACAATAGAATCAAAGGATTGGCGAGGGAGATCAAGATGCGCGTTGGAGTCCCGAAGGAGATCAAGGTGCAGGAATATCGCGTCGGGCTCACCCCAGGCGCGGTCCGTGAATATGTCGCTGCCGGACACCAGGTGACGGTCGAGAGCGGCGCCGGCAGCGGCATCGGCGCGTCCGACGAGGTGTACCGGCGGGCAGGGGCCTCCATTGCCGAGACCGCCCGCGAGATCTTTGCCAAATCCGACATGATCGTGAAGGTGAAAGAACCGCAGAAGAGCGAATGGGCTCAGCTCCGCGAAAACCAGATCCTGTTCACCTATCTTCATCTTGCGCCGGATCCGGATCAAGCTAAGGGCCTGCTCGCTTCCGGTTGTACCGCGATTGCATATGAAACCGTCACCGACGCGGCCGGCCACCTCCCGCTGCTCGCGCCGATGAGCGAAGTCGCCGGCCGCCTCGCCATCGAGGCCGCCGGCGCCGCGCTCAGGCGTTCGGCCGGAGGCCGCGGTGTGCTGCTTGGAGGCGTGCCCGGCGTGCAGCCGGCACGCGTCGTCGTGCTCGGCGGGGGCGTGGTCGGTAAGCAGGCTGCGCGCATGGCCGCGGGCCTCGGTACCGAAGTCACCGTGATCGACCGCTCGATTCCGCGCTTGCGCGAACTGGACGATCTCTTTGCCGGACGCATGCGCACCCGTTTCTCAACCATCGAGTCGGTCGAGGAAGAGGTGTTCGCCGCCGACGTGGTGATCGGTGCCGTGCTGGTGCCCGGCGCCAGTGCGCCGAAGCTCGTCACGCGCGCCATGCTGAAATCGATGCGGCCGGGGGCCGTTCTGGTCGACGTCGCGATCGACCAAGGCGGCTGCTTCGAGACCTCGCATCCGACCACGCATACCGATCCGACCTACGAGGTCGATGGTGTCGTACACTATTGCGTCGCCAACATGCCCGGCGCCGTGCCGGTGACCTCGAGCCAGGCCCTGAACAACGCGACGCTGCCGTTCGGCTTGATGCTCGCGAACAAGGGATTTGCCGCGGTGTTGGAGAACCCGCATTTGCGCAGCGGCCTCAACGTGCACCGCGGGCGGATCACCAACAAGGCGGTGGCGGAGAGTCTGGGACTGGACTTTGCGCCGGTGGGGAGTGGGTTGGCGGCGTAAAGACACGGCCTGCGCTCGCTTGCGAAGCGGTGCTGGCGTTGCCGCTCCAGTTCAATCCGCCTTCGTCGACGAGAAGGCGAACGAAGCGATCCGGCGGCGTTATCTGGCCCTATAGCTCCGGGCGCCGGTGTCGTGGTAAGCCAAAAGAAGAAAACTATTGTTCCGAGGTAATCCGGCGGAAGGAGATTTCCTCCTCGAGGGCAAAAACGCCAATCGCTTCCATTGCTGTTTGGGCCCGAAACGACGACATTCCCGTCAGATTTGACGGATTGGCTACGGTCATGGAACGCACTGGATTTGAGCCCTTCGGCGAGCAGCTGGTGTCCGCAACGGACGCCCAGCCGAAGTCGCGCGCCTCAAAGCTTCTGCTGCGAGCCGGCACCACGCTGTTCTGGTCGCTGGTCGCGGGCATCGTGCTGGCGCGTGCGGCCTTCTTCGAGCCGGGCATCTATGACGGCTTCAGCCGGGTCGCCTCGCTCGCCAAGAACCTGATCTTCTAAGTCTCGCCTGATCTTCCGAGCCTGATTATTCCGGGCCGAGGACAGAACTTCCCTCGGCCCTGATATGTCGAAAACTTATTTCCCAATCGGGTGGCGCTGCGTATAAATCCTTCTCCTCCGGGAGAGATTTGTGTCGCAGAATCAAGCATCCAGCCCGGCCGATACCAAGCCGGCCACCGCCGTCAGCCGCATTGCGGCGCTGATTCCGGGCATCCTCCTCTGCATTCTCGTCGCCGGCGTCTCGGCCCTGCTGGAGCAGGCGGAACTGGGTGTGTTCGAGCATCCCTATGTCGAGGCGCTCGTGATGGCGATCCTGCTCGGCATGGCGCTGCGCAGCTTCTGGAAGCCTGGCCCACGCTGGCAGGCTGGCATCGCCTTCAGCGCCAAGCAGCTCCTTGAAGTCGCGGTCATGCTGCTTGGCGCCTCCATCAGCTTTGCCGCCATCGCTGCGTCGGGCATCGCCCTGCTGGCTTCGATCGCGGCCGTCGTCGTGGTCGCGCTCTGTGTCTCCTTCGGCCTCAGCCGGCTGCTCGGCCTCTCGACGCGTCTCTCGATCCTGATCGCTTGTGGCAACTCGATCTGCGGCAATTCCGCGATTGCGGCCGTGGCGCCGATCATCGGCGCCAACAGTGACGAGATCGCGTCCTCGATCTCCTTCACCGCGATCCTCGGTGTGATGATGGTGCTGGGCCTGCCGCTGCTGATCCCGCTGCTGCAGCTGTCCGCCACGCAATATGGGATCCTTGCGGGTCTCACCGTCTACGCCGTGCCACAGGTGCTTGCAGCGACGGTGCCGGCCGGCCTCGTCTCGACCCAGATCGGCACGCTGGTCAAGCTGATGCGCGTCCTGATGCTCGGCCCGGTCGTCGTCGGCCTCTCGCTGGTCGCCTCGCGCTGGCAGGCCGATGCCAAGAAGACCAATCTCGGCTTCTTTCGCCTAGTGCCGTGGTTCATCCTCGGCTTCCTCGCGCTCGCGACCTTGCGCTCGCTCGAGATCGTGCCGGCCACTGTGGTCGGACCGGTGACGAAGATCACGGGCTTTCTCACGGTGGTGTCGATGGCAGCGCTCGGACTCGGCGTCGACGTGCGCGTGCTCGCCAATGTCGGCGGCCGAGTGACGGCAGCCGTGACGCTCTCGCTGCTGCTGCTGCTCGGGATCAGCATCGCATTGGTGCACTGGTTCAAGTGAGACGATCCGGCCGCAAGCGCGCTGCACCCTCTCCCTTTGCGGGTCGTTGCGGGAGAGGATGGCTCGCCGCGTTAGCGGCGAGACGGGTGAGGGGTTCACTCCGCGAGCGCTTCTTTCACCGTGTCATTCGCGGATAGCCCCCCATCCGGCGCTTTGCGCCACCTTCTCCCACAAGGGGACAAGGGAAGAACAGCGCAAGCGTCGAGGGCGATCGCTAAATCACGTCCGCCAGCGAGTGCCCGTGCAGCTCGATGTTGAGTCCCTGCATGCCCATGTCGTTGATCTCGCCGCCCATCGCTTTGAGGCTTTCCTCGCGGATCAGCGACATCAGCCCGCGGCGCAGCGCCAAAAATTCCGACGACATCATCATGGATTGCTGCCGCGGCCGCTCCAGCGGGATCGGAATCTCCGCCTTGATCGAGCCGGGCCGCGCGGTCATGCAGTAAACGCGGTCGGACAGGAAGATGGCTTCATCGATGTCGTGGGTGACGAACAGCACTGAGATCTTCAGCCGCTGCCACATGTTGGTGAGGATCTGCTGCATGATGACGCGCGTCTGCGCGTCGAGCGCGCCGAACGGCTCGTCCAGCAGCAGCACCTTCGGTCCGGTCGCGAGCGCTCTTACGATGCCGACGCGCTGTTTCATGCCGCCGGAGAGCCTTTCCGGATAGTGCTTCTCGAACGCCTCCAGCCCCGCCAGCCCGAGCAGGGTGCGCGCGGCGCGCTCGCGCTGGGAGCGCGGCATGCCGCGCATCTTCAGGCCGAACTCGACATTCTCCCGCACCGTCTTCCAGGGAAACAGCGAATATTGCTGGAACACCATACCGCGCTCGGCGCTCGGGCCGTTCACGCGCTCGCCGTCGACGGTGACGGTGCCCGTCGTGGGTTTAAGGAAGCCGGCGACGGCGTTGAGCAGCGTCGATTTTCCGCAACCGGAGGGGCCGACGATCGAGACGAACTCGCCGGGTTTCACATGGATTTGCGTATCGGTGACGGCCTGAACCGATCCCTCGATGGTCTCGTAGTCGAGGGAGAAGTTCTTGACTTCGATATGGCCCTTCGACGTGTTCGCAGGCATCTCGCTCATGTCGACCTCCACGGCATCACCAATTGTCCGGCGCCGCGGATCAACAGGCTAGAACCGAGGCCGAGCACGCCGATCGCGATCATGCCGAGCGCGATGTCGGCATACTGGACCAGCGAATAGGCCTCCCAGGTGAAATAGCCGATGCCGTACTGGCCCGAGATCATTTCGGCAGCGATCAGCGACACCCAGGCGACGCCCATGCCGACAGTGAGGCCGGTGAAGATGTGCGGCAGCGACGCCGGGAAATATACCTCGCGGAAGATCGAGCGCTCGCGCGCGCCGAGACATTGCGCCGCGCGGACCAGCACCGGATCGACCAGCGACATGCCGTGCAGCGTGTTGACCAGGATCGGGAAGAACGAGCCGAGGAAGGTGATGAAGACGATGCTTTGCTCGTTGGTCGGCCACAGCATGATCGCCATCGGCACCCAGGCGATCGCCGGGATCGGCCGCAGCACCTCGGCGACCGGGAAGATCACCTCGTGCACCAGCTTGAACCGGCCCATGATCAGGCCGAGCGGCACCCCGATGATCGCCGCCAGCGAGAAACCGATGAAGATGCGCCGGCAGCTCAAGAGGATGTGCATCAGGAATTTTGGATCGTGCATCGCCTTGGTGAAGCTCGCATAGACCGCGAGCGGCGAAGGCACGTTGGTGAAACGCACGAAGAACACGACGCGGTAGGTCGTGAGCAGGTGCCAGACCAGCAGGAAGGCGAGCAGCGAAATCAGGCCGATCGCGGTCGCGCGCAGCCGGCTCTGGTTCAGCCGGTACCAGCGCAACGCGAGCGTGCCGAAGGAGGGCGGTGTTGCGGGCGGCGTGACGGCACGCACGGAGCCCGCCTCTGCAATGGCTGGCATGCTGTCCTCGGAATGTCTGAGGATGGCGGGATTGCTCACGTCTTGCCTCCGCTGACCGCCGCCTTCACCGCTTCGTCGAAGCCGAGCACCTTGCCGCCGATTTTGACCGCATAGGCTTCGGCGTCCTTCTTCAGCAGGAACGGAGTGACGTCGCCATTGCCGACCGCGAAGAAGGCCTGGTCGGCGAACAGCTTGATGCCGCGCGTGGTGTCGAAGACGTAGGCGACGTTGATCTTCTTGCCCTTGGCCTTGTAGTCGGCATAGGCACCCAGCGTGCAGGCGGCGGACGAGAACGGCAGGATGCCGGCGTCGTCCACCCAGACCTCGCCGGCCTTGCGCGGATCGGCGATCGGTTTCTTGCAGAAGGAATCTTCGCCGGAGATCTCGTAGTTCTTCGTGCTTGCAAGCTGCGCGTCGTAGTCGAGATTCATCTCGGCATAGGCCTTGCGGATGTAGCTGTCGTCGACCCACTTCTTCGGATCGAACTCCTTCATGCGGCCGAGGTTTTGCAGCACCTTCACATCGGCGGTGGCGGCATCGATCAGAGCCGGCTTGATCGTGGGATCGGTGGTCATGTTGCCGCTGGGGCCGAGGAAGATGTAGACCACTTCCTTGCTGATGCCGGTCCATTCCTGGATTTTTTCCGCAGCCAGCTTGGGGTCGTCGCGCAGCCACTGGTCGGCGGCGATCAGCGCCTTGAAATAGGCAACGACGACCTCCGGATATTTTTCGGCGAAATCGGTGCGGACGACGATGCCGTGGAAGGTCGGCAAGTTCGTCTCGACGCCGTCGAAGATCTTTCGCGCAAAGCCGCGGAACGGCAGCAACTCGGCAAAGGGGACGAAGTCGGCGTGGGCGTCGATCTTCTTTTCCTGGAGATTGGTCGAGCCGACCTCCGGGCTCTGGCTCACGAGCTGGAAGAAGTCGGATGCATAGCCGCGGTCCTGCATCGCCTTCAGCACCATGCCATGCGCGGCAGAGCCGAAGGGCACGCTGACCAGCTTGCCCTTGAGGTCGGCAAGGTCGTAGTAGGGCGAGTCCTTGTGGACGACGAGGCCGTTGCCGGAGCCCTCGAGGCTGTAGGCCGCGACGCCGACGAGGCGGCTCTTGCTCTCCGGATTGTTCTCGAAGGTGAAGCCGTTCACGATCAGCGGATAGTCGCCCATCATGCCGATCTGCAGCTTGTTCGCCATCATCGCGTTGGTGACCGGCGGCCCGGAGGTGAAGTTCTGCCACTCCAGCTCGAACTTGATGTTGGCGTATTTGCCGTCCCTCGGCAGATATTTTTCGAGCAGATGCAACTGGCGGATGACGACGCCCGCGGTCACCGTGTTGGTCGTGGTGTCCTGCGTTCCAATGCCGAGCGTGACGGTCTCCGCCGATGCCGGCTGCGTGACGAGTAGCGCCAGCGACGTCACCAGCATCGCGATCGAGAGCGTGGGAAGATGGCGGACCATTCTCATCCTCATTCGGTTGGATGTGCTGTGGTTGCCATGATTGGGTGAGGGCGCAGGCAGAGCAAATCCGGAGTGACCGCGGTAGTCGATTAGTTGCCGGGAAAAGCCGATTGCATACTCCTTGGGCAATCCTGCACTATAAAGCCGCTTGCCTGTGCACCGACCATCGTCGTCGCTGCCGCCTCAATCCGACGCCTGGCCGCGCATTTCCTCGAGAACGTCGGTCCGGCACACCACGATCTGCGACCGCTTGGTCAGGACGATTCCCTTCTCCTGCATCCGCTTCAGGCTGATCGTGACCCATTGCCTGGTGGCGCCGACCATGTGGGCGATGTCGGCATGGGTGAAGGCCGCCGCGATCACGGTGCCGTCGGCATCCTCGACGCCGTAGAGCTCGACGAGATGCAGCAAGAGATGCGCAAGGCGCTGCGTGATGGAGCGCGTTCCCAGCATCTGCGCCAGCGCCGAATAGCATTTGCCCTTGAAGGTGAGGCCTTCGATCAGGCCGATCGCGAGATTGGGGATCTCTGCGGCAAGGATGCGCAGTTCCTTTCCGGGCAGGTGCACGACGCTGCAATTGCTGGACGCAACGCCGGACCATTGGTGCACGGTGCCCTCGAACACTTCGGGACCGCCGACGAAATTGCCGACATGCCAGTAGGCCAATGTGATCTCGCGCCCGAGCGGCGAGGTGTAGAACACGCGGATGCGGCCGCTCTCGATCAGCCAGATGCCGTCATGCTTGCCGCCCTGGCTGAACAGTGTCTGGCCGCGGTTGAGCACTTTTCGCCGGCCCTGCTTCAGCACCAACTCCCGCTCGCGCGGCGAGAGCTTGTCCATCAACGGTGGTGGACCGCCGATCCATTGCTGGTTCTCGGTGAGCAGCAGCGAGGAGCTGCCGGCAGACCGCATCGCGACTGGAACAGCTCCGCGAACCGCATTCGCCGCCTGCAACATCACCTTCCTCCGGAACGTTCAAATCGTTCTAAAGAGGAGCAATGTCCGTGCCAGATGGGGGCATACCGTGAGGGTGGCGGGAAGGGCCGCCGAACGCCCGCCGAACTCGCGATCGTGACAGCGCGCCGCACATCTAGAGCTTGCGTTCACGGTGGATACACGTCAGCATGTCGGGTGTCGAACGCGATCCGTATTTCATTCGTTGGCCGGTCGTTTCTGATGAGGTTTTTTTGCTCTGAACCGAACGATTGGGAATGGCGCCGGGTCGGGCGCACATTTTGATTGAAGCAGCCCTTCCTCGCGCGACGAGGATAGTCGTCAGATTGATACCGCCGCGGAGATGGACATGGCGGAACTTTCGATTTCAAGATCATCGTTACGAAGATCGCGCGTCGGCACGATCATTGAGAGGTCGTCTGCAGTTTCTCGGCTCCAAGCCACCGGACGAGCTGATGCTGGCGATTTTGGACGAATACGACGAATACCAAGAGCACGTTGAAAAGCTGCGGCCGAAGCAGAATTGAAGTTCAGTTTATTGCGAGGAAACGGAGGGAATTTATGGCCAATTTAGTCGAAACTAAATTGACGTCTGCCGGACCAAAACGAATCCTTGCCTGCGACGGCGGCGGCATTCTCGGGCTGATGAGCGTGGAGATTCTCGCCAAGCTCGAAAGAGACCTGCGATCAGCGTCCGGCAACGACAAGCTCGTCCTCGCCGACTATTTCGATTTCGTCTGCGGCACGAGCACCGGTGCAATCATCGCGACCTGCATCTCACTCGGTATGTCCACGGATAAGATCCGCCAGTTCTACGTGGGCAGCGGTGAGCTGATGTTCGAGAAGTCCAGCATTCTCAAGCGTGCGCAGTACGCTTACAACGACGAACCGTTGGCAAAGATGCTTCGCGAGACGATCAATAAAGAGCTTGGATACGGGGCCACTGACCAGCCTGCGGAGCTCGGCGACGCGAATCTGAAGACCCTCCTCATGGTCGTGATGCGCAATCACACGACAGATTCGCCCTGGCCGGTCAGTAACAATCCGCGCGCCCACTACAACGACCGCAGCCGTCCCGACTGCAACCTCGGTTTACCGTTGTGGCAGCTCGTCCGTGCCAGCACAGCTGCGCCGACCTTCTTTCCCCCTGAGGTGGTGGTATTCGCGCAGGGGACAGCCAAGGAATACAGCTTCATCTTCGTCGACGGCGGCGTGACCACCTACAATAACCCGGCGTTTCTGGCCTTTCAGATGGCGACCGCACGAGCTTACCAGATGAACTGGGCCACCGGGCGCGACCAGCTCCTGATCGTGTCCGTCGGTACCGGCAATGCGCCACGCGAGCGGCCTGACTTGAAGGCAGGTGATCTTTGGCTGCTCGACCACGCCCGCAACATTCCGTCCGCGCTGATGAATGCGGCCAGTGCCGGCTGGGACATGGCCTGTCGGACGGTCGGCGATTGCCGATATGGCGCGCCGATAGACCGCGAGTTCGGTCACGCGATGCATATCGACCCCAAAGATCCACTGCCTTCGACCATTCCATCCCAGTTCACCTATGTCAGGTATGATCCGGACGTCACCGCGACGGGGTTGGCGGATCTGGGTCTCGCCAAGATTTCGCCCGCCGATGTGCAGGTGATGGACTCGGTCAAGCACATCAATCAGATCGGCGACGTGGGAGCGGCTTACGCCGAAAAATACGTCCTTCCCTCTACGCATTTCCCGAATTTCCCACCTCCCCGTTAAGGAGCAGTGATGCCGCAGGACCAACAGCAGAAGGCCGTTATCGCCCTGGCGGGCCGCCGCATCGACGCACCGGACGCGGAAGCGAAGCGCTTTCCGCTGGGCGCCGTGCCGTTGGTCCGCCAGCGGCTTGCCGATGTCTTTAGGCAGGAGCAGGCTGAGGCTTTGGTCTGCTCGGCCGCATGCGGGGCCGATCTCATTGCGCTCGAGGAGGCCGGACGCATGGGTATTCGGCGCCGGATCGTGCTGCCATTCGCGCCAGCCCGGTTCCGCGAGACGTCGGTAACCGATCGCCCGGGCGACTGGGGCGGACTATTCGATCGTGTGATGGGCGAGGTGGGGCAGGCGGGCGACGTCGTCGTGCTCGATGCCGGAGACGGTGACGCGGCCTACGCCGCGGCCAATGATGCGATCGTGAGGGAAGCGCTCGCGCTGTGCCGTGCCGAGACGCCGCCATGCCGGCCCGTTGCGGTCATCGTCAACGAAGGCAGCTCCCGCGGCGCGGGCGATGCCACCGAGCAGTTTCGCGTCCTCGGACTGGCGGCGGGATTTGTGGAGCGGCCGGTCAGGACGAACTGAGATTTACATCATCCGGCCTGGACCAAGGCCGGCACGGGGGGGGGAGCATGACACGCGTCTTCGTGATCCGGCCATTTGGAATCAAGCCGGATTCTGCGGGAAAGCTCATCGATTTCAATCGGGTCCACGACGGGCTGATCACACCCGCGCTGGGAACCTTCGGTATCGCCGGGGGCACCACCGGCGATATTGTCGAGCCGGGCAATATCAGGGAAGACATGTTTAAGCTCCTCGTCGAGGCGGACCTCGTCATTGCCGATCTCACGATCCATAACGCTAACGTCTTCTACGAATTGGGAATCCGGCATGCTTTACGAAAGAAGCGTTCGATTCTGATCAAGGGTAAGCCGGTCGCGGATGGCCCTGTCTTCGATCTCCTGACCGATCGCTACCTTGCCTATACCGTTGACAAGCCGGAGGAGTCGGTCGTCGAGCTCACAGAGGTCATTCGTCAGGCCTTGGCAAGCGAGCGCGACACGGACAGTCCCATCTTCAAGATGTTGCCGACCTTACCCGAAGTCGAGCCGGCCGCCGTCTCGCAGGTCATTCCCAACGAGTTGATCGAAGAAATCGACCGGGCGAGAGCCGCACACTCGATGGGTTGGTTGCGTCTGCTTGCGAAGGAAGTGGAGGGCCTCCGCTTCGAGTGGCCGGCACTTCGCATGATCGGCCAGGCGCAATGGGATCTCGAAGACTATGACGGAGCGCTGACGACCTTCGTCAAGGTCGTTGAAGTCTATCCAAACGATGTCGCTGCCAACCTCGCATTGGCCAATATCTACGAGCGACGATATCGAAAAGAACGCGCGCAAGGCCGAAATCAACCCCAGCTCTTTGCTGCATCCGATGCTGCAATCGCTCGCGTGCTGTCGCTCGGTCAGGGCGTTACGGCCGCGCAGCGCGCCGAAGCGCTCGCCTTGAAGGGGCGAAATAAGAAGACGTCGTGGCGATTGAGTTTCGAAAAGCTGCCGGATCAGGCCGAGAGACGAAGGATCGCCACCAGCGCGACGCTCAGAGAGGCATATGAAGCATATCGTGACGCCTACCTGACGGACTTGAATCATTTTTGGTCAGGCCTCGCCGCCTTTCAGCTCGGCCAAATTGCGTTGGACCTTTCCAAAGATGCGGAAGAATGGGAAGCGTCGTTTCCGAGCAATGGTGGGGCTTCATACTACCGCGAGAAGCTCCGTCAGTCAGTCGATCAGCTCAGCGCGCTCTTGCCGCTGGTCATCGATGCCGCCTTGGAGCGTTTGCCGGAAGGTCACAAGGATCGCGTTTGGGCCAAAATGGGCCCGGCCGATCTGGCTTTTTTGGTGGAGCCGAACGCCTCTCGCGTCGCTCGACTTTATCGCGATAGCGTTTCGGAATCCCACCTCTTTGCCTGGGACGCTGCCAAGGGGCAGATGAAACTGTTTGACAGCCTTGGCTTCCGCCCGAACTTGGCCGACGCGGTGATCGCGGCTGTCGAGGCGCATCTGTGCCGGCCCGCTGCGAAGGAAGACTATGAGATGGTCATTTTCTCCGGGCACTTGATCGATGAGCCGGGCCGTCCCGAGCCTCGCTTCCCTCCCGACAGGATCGATAAGGCCCGACAGCTCATCAAGGACCGGCTTCTGAGCCTTCAAAAGGAGGGAAGGAAGCTTCGCGTATTGGCATCGGCTGCGCCGGGCAGCGACATCATCTGTCACGAGGTTTGCGGAGAGATCAATGTCGACAGCACGCTGTGCCTTCCGATGCCCCGGAACGTCTATGCCAGCCAGGTTTTCACCGATGGATTTGATGCGTGGCGAACCCGGTATTTCAATCTGCTCGAGAAGCGGCCAGTGCTCGAACTGAGCGACCGTGCAGGGTTGCCGAATTGGCTGAGCACCAAGGCGGGAGTCGATGCCTGGGAGCGCGGCAACGAATGGGTGCTGAGAATGGCGTTGTCCAGCTCGGCGAAGAAAATCATGCTGCTTGCCCTGTGGAACCAGCATGAGGAACCAGGACGTGCCGGTGGGACCGGGCACAGCGTACGGATCGCACGCGGTTCTGGCAGTGTCGATGTTCACATCATCGACGCCCGGGAGCTGCTCGCGAACTGAGCCGACCGTCAATTTGAGGAGCGAGCAGCCGGCTTCACTGCCCCGCCAAGCTCAGCAAATACGGCTTCGGGTAAATCCCCCGGTTATGTCCGTCCGAGAATGAGATGTTCAGTCCGTAGCCGAGATCGCCAATCTCGGTGATCGCAATCCCCGGAAATGCTTCCGGGAAGCGGCCGTCGAAGCGGGCGCGGGTGCAGTGGGCGCATTTGCAGGAGAGGCGGAGTGTTTCGGCAGTGACGCTCAACGCATCGTTCTGCGTGGTGCGGACGAGGAGCGCCGCCAGATCGGCGCTGGCTTCATAGTCGGCTACGGTCGGTGCCAGCAATGCGGTCATGGTCATGATAAATCTCCGGCTTCTCTCTACGTCGCCGCAGGCGCCCACGAATAGCAACTAATTGCCGGTGCGGACACGTGGCGATGGCCTTCGCTGCCTCGTCTTCGGTCATCGCTCGCGAAATGTGCAACTAATCGACTGGGAATTTCACTTCCGAATTGCCGGGCTCTCCTCTCTCGGAAACCTTGAACGTCACCGATGGCGAAGGAGAGATCATGAGCGCATTTCAGAGGGAAAGGGTTTTGTCGGTCAGGCACTGGACCGATTCTCTGTTCAGCTTCACCGCAACGCGAGATCCCGGCTTCCGCTTCCAGAACGGCCAGTTCGCGATGATCGGGCTCGAAGTCGAAGGCAAGCCGCTGATGCGGGCCTACAGCATGGCCAGTGCCAATCACGAGGAGGCGCTCGAATTCTTCTCGATCAAGGTCCAGGACGGTCCGCTAACCTCGCGCCTGCAGAAGATCAGAGAAGGCGACATCATCCTGGTCGGCCGCAAGGCGACGGGCACGTTGATCACCGGCAATCTCATGCCAGGCAAGCGCCTGTTACTGCTCTCGACCGGCACGGGACTCGCGCCCTTCGCCAGCTTGATCAAGGACCCCGACGTCTACGAGAATTACGAGACGATCGTGCTCGCCCATGGCTGCCGCCAGATCTCGGAACTCGCCTATGGCGAGCACCTCGTCGCGGGCCTGCGCAGCCACGAATTCTTCGGCCCCGTGATCCGCGACAAGCTGGTCTACTACCCGACCGTCACCCGCGAGCCGTTCCGGAACCGCGGCCGCATCACCGACCTGATCGCCTCAAACCAACTGTTCGACGACATCGGGCGGCCAGGCCTCGACATCGAGACCGACCGCATCATGCTGTGCGGCAGCCCCGCGATGCTGGAGGAGCTGCACGCGATGTTCGCCGCACGCGGCTTCGTCGAGGGCAATCACAGCCAGCCCGGCCATTTCGTCATCGAAAAGGCCTTCGTCGAGCGCTGAGCCGCAAATCGCATCCCGGCGACAACTAATTGCTATCGCCGGGACGTCCCCTGAACAAATCTGACGCAAAGGCGCCGGATCGGCGAACCAGGAGCAAGTGATGGCACTAGATCAGATTGTCGACGGACTTTCGGAGGTTTCCTGCGATGTGCTGGTGATCGGCGGCGGCACGGCCGGCCCGATGGCGGCGCTGAAGGCGAAGCTGAAGAACCCGAAAGCCAATGTCGTCCTGCTCGAAAAGGCCAACGTCAAACGCTCCGGCGCGATCTCGATGGGCATGGATGGACTGAACAATGCCGTTATCCCCGGCTACGCGACGCCGGAGCAGTACACCAAGGAAATCACCATCGCCAACGACGGCATCGTCGACCAGAAGGCGGTCTATAAATACGCGCAGAACTGTTACAAAATCATCGAAGAGCTCGACAGCTTCGGCATCCGCTTCCTCAAGAACGAGAACGGCGACTACGCGGTCAAGAAGGTGCACCATATCGGCACCTACGTCCTGCCGATGCCGAACGGCGAGACCGTGAAGAAGGCGCTGTACCGCCAGCTTCGCCGCGCTCGCATCTTGATCTCCAACCGATACATGGCAACGCGGCTGCTGAAGTCGTCTGATGGCCGCATCGCCGGTGCGATCAGCGTCAATACGCGCACGGCGGAGATGCTGGTGATCAAGGCCAAGGCCGTGATCCTTTGCATGGGCGCGGCCGGCCGGCTCGGTTTGCCGACCTCCGGCTACATGTTCGGCACTTACGAGAACGCCGCCAATTCCGGCGACGGCTACGCCATGGCCTATCACGCCGGCGCGGCGCTCGCGAACCTCGAATGCTTCCAGATCAATCCGCTGATCAAGGACTATAACGGCCCGGCCTGCGCCTATGTCGCGGGTCCCTTCGGCGCATATACGGCGAACAACGAAGGCGCGCGCTTCATCGAATGCGACTACTGGTCCGGTCAGATGATGCTGGAGTTCTACAACGAGCTCTTATCCGGCAAGGGCCCGGTGTTCCTCCAGCTCAAGCATCTGCACCCCGACACCATCTCCGAGATCGAGTCCACGCTGCACAAGGTCGAGCGTCCGACGCGCGGCCTGTTCCAGCAGGGGCGCGGCGTCGACTATCGCAGCGAGTCGATCGAGATGCACATCTCCGAGATCGGCTTCTGCTCCGGCCACAGCGCCTCCGGCGTGTTCGTCGACGACAATGCGCGCACCACCATTCCCGGTCTTTACGCAGCCGGCGACATGGCGAGCGTGCCGCACAATTACATGCTGGGCGCCTTCACCAACGGTTCGGTCGCCGGCATCGACGCGATGGAGTTCGCCGACGGACATGATTTTGCGGAGTTCGATGCAGCCGATGTCGCGGTCGAGCGCGACCGCGTGATGGCGCCGACCAAGCGCGAGGACGGCATTCCGCCGAACCAGATCGAGTACAAGACGCGCCGCCTGGTCAACGATTATCTCCAGCCGCCGAAGGTCACGCGCAAATACGAGCTCGGCATGCGCCGTCTGGCCGAGGCGCGCGAGGACATGCAGGAGCGCATGATCGCACGCAACGCGCACGAGCTGCTCCGCGCCCTCGAAGTGCAGTCGATCATGGACTGCGCCGACATGGCCGCGCACGCCTCGCTCTATCGCGAGGAGAGCCGCTGGGGTCTCTATCACTGGCGCACGGATTTCCCGGAAAAGGACAACGAGAATTGGTTCTGTCATGCGCTGCTGAGCAAGCGCGACGGCAAGATGACCAGCGAGAAGCGCGCAGTCGAACCGTACGTCGTGCCGATCTCCGACGACGAGAAGGACCTCTACGACAAGCAGCGCATCCGCGCCTCGGCCTGATCCACCAGAAATGCAGCAACAGGAGACATCAAATGCCTCTCGCGTCCTATCAGACATCGGTTCCGGTGGTCGTCGACGACGCCAAATGCATCGCGGACAAGGGCTGCACGGTGTGCGTCGATGTCTGCCCGCTCGACGTGCTGCGCATCAGCGAGATGACGAACAAGGCTTACATGGCCTATGACGAGTGTTGGTACTGTATGCCCTGCGAGGCCGATTGCCCGACCGGCGCCGTCACCGTCAACATTCCGTATCTGTTGAGGTGATCATGTCGAGCCCGTTCGAATCTTACGACGATCTAGAGGACGCCGACGAGCGGCTTCAGGCCGCCGATCCCGCCGAGCGCCGCGTCGCCATCATCGCGCTCGGCCATTCCGGCGATCCGGCAGCGGTCGCGCATCTCGCCAACTTGGTCGCAGATCCCGATGCGGGCGTGCGCCAGCAGGTCGCGATGGCGCTCGGGGAGTTCGATGGGCCGGAGGCCGCGAGCGCACTGGTCAAGCTGCTTGTCGACCCCGAAAGGATCGTTGCGGCAGCCGCGGCCGACAGCATGGCAGAGTTCAAGGATCCCGCCTGCGCCAAGATCATCCTGCCACTGGTGAAGCATGCCCACGCCTTCGTCCGTATGGGCGCGCTGCGCGCGCTCAAGGAATTACGCTGCAAGGACACGCTTAAGCCGGCGCTGGAAGCGCTCCAGGACACTGACGCCGCCGTCCGCGTGCAAGCGATCGGCGTGATCGGCTTTCTCAAGCTGGAGGAGTCCATCCCGGCACTAACGGCGTTGATCAACGACCCTGATGCTCATGTGCGCCGTGCCGCCGTGAGCGCGCTGGCGTTCTCGCAGATGAAACCTGCGGCCGAGACCATCACGCGCGCGTTGAAGGATGCCGACTGGATGGTGCGCGAGATGGCGGCCGAAACGCTGGGCCTCAATATCAACGGTTCGCTGGCCGCCGATCAACTGACCGTCTGCCTTGCCGACGAGTTCTGGCAGGTGCGGCTGAAGGCGATCCGCAGCCTCGGCAAGATGAAGATCGAGCGCGCGGTGCGGCCGATCGGCAATTGCGTCAACCACGACCAGGCGAACTTGCGGAAAGAGGCGGCCGCGGCGCTTGGCGAGATCGCCCATCCCGACGGCGAGGCGTTCCTGGCCGTCATCGCCGACGATCCCGATCCCGATGTGCGCAAGAACGCGCGCTGGGCGCTGCAGCAGATCGCGGCGCGAAAGGCGCGAGCAGGGGCATAAGAGGCGCGGGCGGCGGCATAGCGGCTCGTCGCGGCCGCTCTGGACTTCCCGCGCCAGACGTTTATTGGTCTTCGCCAATGGGACCGGCCGCCGCAAATGCGACCGATCCCAAAGAAACAGCGAGGACGCCGGCCATGACGAGTTTGACTGTGAAAGACCTTCTCCCCGAGGACGGCACGCGGGGAACATTGGCCGGCCGCGTCTGGCTGCCGCAGGTGAATGGTCCGGCCGTGGTCGCCGTCCGGGGCGACGGCGTCTTCGATGTTACCGCACGATTTCCGACCATCAGCGCGCTGTGCGAGGAGGACGATCCGGCCAAGGCGCTCGCTGCGACCAAGGGCGAACGCATCGGCGATCTCGAAGCCATTGTTGCCAATACGGCGCCCGATCGTCGCGATTCCAAGAAGCCGTGGCTGCTCGCGCCGGTCGATCTCCAGACCTTGAAAGCTGCCGGCGTCACCTTCGCGATCTCGATGTTGGAACGCGTCATCGAGGAGCGCGCGAAGGGTAATCCGGCCTCGGCCGAGGCGATCCGCAAAGAGGTGACGCGGTTGATCGGTGACGATCTGTCAAAACTCAAGCCGGGCTCGGACCAGGCGATGCACCTGAAGCAGGTGCTGATCGATCAGAACGCCTGGAGCCAGTATCTCGAAGTCGGTATCGGCCCGGATGCCGAAGTCTTCACCAAGGCGCCGACCCTGTCCTCGGTCGGCACCGGCATGGATGCCGGGCTGCATCCGAAATCGACCTGGAACAATCCAGAGCCGGAGCTTGTGCTGTTCGTCTCGAGCCGCGGCAAGATCGTCGGCGGTGCGCTCGGCAACGACGTCAATTTGCGCGACTTCGAGGGCCGTTCGGCGCTGCTGCTCTCGAAGGCCAAGGACAACAATGCGTCCTGCTCCATCGGTCCGCTGCTGCGCCTGTTCGACGACACCTTCACGCTCGACGACGCGCGCAAGCTCGATATCAGCCTGAACGTGACGGGCACTGATGGTTTCGTCCTCGACGGCCATTCCTCGATCAGCAAGATCAGCCGCGATCCGACCGATCTCGTCGCGCAGACCATCGGCAAGATCCATCAATATCCCGATGGTTTCGTGCTGTTCCTCGGCACCATGTTCGCACCCGTGAAGGATCGCGACGCGCCGGGGCAGGGCTTCACCCACAAGCGCGACGACATCGTCACGATCGCAGCGCCCCAGCTCGGCAAGCTCGTCAACCGCATGCGCACGAGCGATGAGTGCGAGCCCTGGACCTTCGGTATCGGCGCGCTGATGAAGAACCTGGCGCAGCGCAAGCTGATTTAGTGCTGCGGCGTTCGCCTCTCCCGCGTGCGGGGAGATGCAATAGGGTGAGGGGACTCTCCACGAGTCAATCTGCTTGAGCGACCCAGAGCTCCATGAGCGCAGCGAAGCAATCCAGAATCCGTCCGTGGAACGACTCTGGATTTGCTTCGCTGCGCTCGCAATGACGAGGAGGAGAGGTCGCGGGCTCGTCTGTCACCCTCCTCGCAGAGACTCACTCATCCCAACGGCCGCACAATCTCCTTCATCTCCGCGTTGCATCCCCGGAACAAAATCGCGCTTGGCGTGTCTTAGATTCGCCTATCGTTGCGAACGCGCATTTTCCTCCAAATAGTCAAATAATATGACTAGTCGGAACCCATCTTCCATGAAATAGTGCCCTCCGTCGGCCTACAGGCTGGCCTGAGGGTGCCATGATACCAATCGGCGCCCCGGATAAAACATCTTGGGAGACACGCCTGATGACCCCTAAAGTCCTCTTTGCGGCCAGCGCCATGGCCTCCTTGCTGCTCGCGCTGCCGGCCAGTGCCGGCCAGCTCACCATCGGCTTCTCGCAGATCGGATCGGAATCCGGCTGGCGGGCGGCCGAGACGTCGGTCTCCAAGCAGGAGGCCGCCAAGCGCCAGGTCAATCTCAAGATCGCCGACGCCCAGCAGAAGCAGGAGAACCAGATCAAGGCGATCCGCTCCTTCATCGCGCAGAACGTCGATGCGATCTTCCTCGCGCCCGTCGTCTCGACGGGGTGGGATTCGGTGCTGAAGGAAGCAAAGGAGGCCAAGATCCCGGTCGTGCTGCTCGACCGCGATATCGATCCTTCCGGCAAGGACCTCTATCTCACCGCCGTCACCTCCGATAGCGTGCACGAAGGCGAGGTCGCCGGCGAGTGGCTGGCGAAGACGGTCGGCAGCAAGGCGTGCAACATCGTCGAATTGCAGGGCACGGTCGGCGCCAGCGTCGCCGCCAATCGCAAGAAGGGCTTCGACACTGCGATTGCCAAGCATGCGAACCTGAAACTGGTGCGCAGCCAGACCGGCGACTTCACCCGCGCCAAGGGCAAGGAGGTGATGGAGAGCTTCATCAAGGCGGAAGGCGGCGGCAAGTCGATCTGCGCCGTCTACGCGCACAATGACGACATGATGGTCGGCGCGATCCAGGCGATGAAGGAGGCCGGCCTCAAGCCCGGCAAGGAGATCCTCACCGTCTCGATCGACGCGGTGCCCGACATCTTCAAGGCGATGGCCGCCGGCGAAGCCAACGCCACCGTCGAGCTGACGCCGAACATGGCCGGGCCCGCGCTCGATGCCATCGCGGCGTTCAAGGACAAGGGTACGGTACCGCCGAAATGGATCCAGACCGAGTCCAAGCTCTATACCGCCGCCGACGATCCGCAGAAGATCTACGACAGCAAGAAGGGCCTCGGTTACTGAGGCGGGCAATACGCCGGACTGCTTCCAGCGGTCCGGTCCCCCTTCGAAACCGCTGCGCGAACGAATAGGCTTGGCGTCCGCATCATCAGCGGACGCCGGTGGGAGTGACGTCGCGATGGAAAACAATTCCGATCCTGCTTCGCCGCTGCTGGAGGTGCGCGGGCTCAGCAAGAGCTTTGGCGCGGTGCGCGCGTTGCAGGAGGTCGACTTCACGCTCCGCGCCGGTGAGATTCATGCGCTGCTCGGCGAGAACGGCGCCGGCAAGTCCACGCTGATCAAGGTCGTCACCGGCGTATTCCCGCGCGATGCCGGCATTGTCAGGCTCGGTGGCGAAGAGGTCGCGCCGCGCTCGGCCAAGGCGGCGCTCCAGGCCGGCATTGCTACCGTCTACCAGGAGGTCAATCTGCTGCCGAACCTCTCGGTGGCGCAGAACCTGTTCCTCGACCGCCAACCGATGCGTTTCGGCATCGTGCGCGAAGGCGAGATGCGTCGCCGCGCCAAGGCGTTGCTTGCAGATTTCGGCCTCGATATCGACGTCACCGCGCCGCTCGGCAATTATTCGGTGGCGATCCAGCATGTCACCGCGATTGCCCGCGCGGTGGATCTCTCCGCGCGCGTGCTGATCCTGGACGAGCCGACCGCGAGCCTCGACCGCCACGAGGTCGAGATCCTCTTCGGCATCATGCGCGAGCTTGCCAAGCGTGGCATCGGCATCGTCTTCGTCAGCCACTTCCTCGACCAGGTCTACGAGATCTCCGACCGCATCACGGTGCTGCGCAACGGCCGCCTCGTCGGCGAGCGCGAGACCGCCTCGCTGCCGCGGCTGGAATTGATCCGGATGATGCTCGGCCGCGAGCTGGCCGAGACCACCAGCGTGCGGGCTTCCGCCACCGAGCATGGGGCGCGCGAGATCTGCGCGAGCTTCAAGGGTTACGGCAAGGCCGGCTATATCGCGCCCTTCAATCTCGAGCTGCGCCACGGCGAGGTCGTTGGTCTTGCCGGATTGCTCGGCTCGGGTCGCACCGAGACGGCGCGGCTGGTGTTCGGTGCCGAGCGCGCCGATGGCGGAGAGGCGAGGGTGGAAGGCGCGACGGTGCGGTTGCAGTCACCGCGCGACGGCGTCCGCCATGGTTTTGGCTATTGCCCGGAGGAGCGCAAGACCGACGGCATCGTTGCCGAGCTCAGCGTGCGCGAGAACATCGTGCTCGCGCTCCAGGCCAAGCGCGGCCTGCATCGCCCGCTGTCACGCCGCGAACAGGATGAAATCGCGCGCCGCTACGTCAAGATGCTCGACATCCGCCCGTCAGATCCCGAACGCCCGGTGGGGCTCCTCTCCGGCGGCAACCAGCAAAAAGTGCTGCTGGCGCGCTGGCTCGCGACATCACCGCGGCTCCTCGTCCTGGATGAACCTACGCGCGGCATCGATGTCGGCGCGCATGCCGAAATCATCCGCCTGATCCGCGAGCTCTGCGATGATGGGCTTTCACTGCTCGTGATCTCATCGGAGCTCGATGAGATCGTGACCTATTCGGATCGCGTCGTCGTGCTGCGCGACCGGGCCCATGTCGAAGAGCTCGCGGGCGAGGCGATCGACGTCGGCAACATTCTCGCCGCCATCGCCGCCGACGACGCCGCGATGCAGGAGGCCGGAGCATGACAGCGCTGCTGCCGCGCCGCGGCCTCGCCCAGATCCTCGCGCTGATCGTCATCCTCGCAGTCGATCGCGTGGTGTCGCCGCAGTTTTTCGACCTGCGCCTCCAGGACGGCCGTCTGTTCGGCAGCCTGATCGACGTGCTCAACCGCGGCACGCCGGTAGCGCTACTCTCGCTCGGCATGGTGCTGGTGATCGCGACGCGTGGCATTGACCTCTCGGTCGGCGCGGTCATGGCGATCTGCGGTGCGATCGCGGCGAGCCTTGCCGACGGTCACGGCCTCCCGGTGGTGTTGGCGGCCACGCTCGGCGCAGGCCTCGTCTGCGGCCTCTGGAACGGCTTTCTCGTCGCGGTGCTCGGCATGCAGCCGATCGTGGCCACGCTCATCCTGATGGTCGCGGGTCGCGGCATTGCCCAGCTCATCACCGAAGGGCGGATCGTGACGTTCTCCTCGCCGGATCTTGTCTGGCTCGGCAATGGGTCGGTGCTTGGCCTGCCAGTGCCGATCGTGATTGCCTTGGGCATGCTGATCCTCACCGGTGCAGTCGTGCGCGGCTCCGCGCTCGGGCTGCTGATCGAGGCGACCGGCGGCAATGCACGGGCGAGCGAGCTCGCCGGTGTCGGCACCCGCGCGATGATCCTGGCCGTCTATGTCTGGTGCGGCGTCTGCGCCGCGCTCGCCGGCGTGATCGCGGCGGCCGATATCATGGGGGCTGATGCCAACAATGCCGGCCTCTGGCTCGAGCTGGACGCGATCCTCGCCGTGGTGATCGGCGGCACCTCGCTGTTCGGCGGCCGCTTCAGTCTCGTGCTCGCAGTGCTGGGCGCGCTGATCATCCAGACCATGAACACCGGCATCCTGTTGTCGGGCTATCCGCCGGAGTTCAACCTGCTGGTCAAGGCGGTGGTGGTGCTCGCCGTGCTGCTGCTGCAATCGCCGAAATTCTCCGGTCTCGCCGGGATCGCCGCGCGGCTGCGGAGGACCAAGGCATGAAAGGCCTGCCGCCCGTCCTTATCACCGCCATCGTGCTCGTCGCGGGCTTCGCAGCTTGCGCGGTGCAATTCCCCAACATTGCCTCCACCCGCGTCGTCGGCAATCTCCTCACCGACAATGCCTTTCTCGGCATCGTCGCGACCGGCATGACATTCGTCATCATCTCCGGCGGGATCGATCTGTCGGTCGGCTCGGTGATCGGTTTCACCACCGTGTTCGTTGCGCTGGCGATCGAGCGCTGGGGCGTGCCGCCGCTGGTCGCCGTCGTCGCCATCCTCGCGCTGTCAGCCGCTTTTGGCGCTGCGATGGGCACGGTCATCCATGTCTTCGACCTGCCGCCCTTCATCGTGACGCTGGCCGGCATGTTCCTCGCCCGCGGCGCAAGCTTCTTGCTGTCGACGGAATCGGTGCCGATCACCGCGCCGATCTATTCCACCGTGTCGGACTTCGCCTTACGGATGCCCGCGGGTGGGCGACTGACCGCCATCGCCATCATCATGCTCGCGATCGTGATCGGCGGCGCCTTGCTGTTGCATCTCACCCGGTTCGGCGCCAATGTCTATGCGCTCGGCGGTAGTCGCACGACCGCGAGCCTGATGGGCGTTGCCGTCGGCAAGATGACGATCAAGATCTACATGCTGTCGAGCCTGCTCGCAGGGATCGCCGGCATCGTCTTCTCCTTCTACACCAGCGCCGGCTACTCGCTCTCCGCCGTCGGCGTCGAGCTCGACACCATCGCCGCCGTCGTGATCGGCGGCACGCTGCTCACGGGCGGGCAGGGCTCGGTGATCGGCACCTTCCTCGGCGTGCTGATCCAGGGCCTGATCCAGACCTACATCAATTTCGACGGGACGCTGTCGAGCTGGTGGACCAAGATCGCGACCGGCGTGCTGCTGTTCGCTTTCATCGCCTTGCAGCAGGGGCTGGTCGTGCTTGCACGCCGGACGGTGAGGAAGAGCGCAGGAGCAGCCACATGACCTCACGCATCGTCGTCATCCCGACGCGGCGGGCCCACTCCAATCATGCGGAGGTGGCCCGTTCGATCGGCGTCGACATCATCGCCGGCCGCTATGCGGAAGGCACGCGCTTGCCGGGTGATGCCGAGATGATCGCGATGTTCGGGGTGTCGCGGCCGGTGCTGCGCGAAAGCGTCAAGACCCTGGTCGCCAAGGGGCTGCTCACCACCAAGGCGCGCGTCGGCACCGTCGTGCGCGAGCGCGGCGCCTGGAACATGTTCGATGCCGACGTGCTGGCCTGGCACCTGGATGCCGGCATCGACAAGCGCTTCCTCAACGACCTCGCCGAGATCCGTCTCGCGGTCGAGCCACGTGCGGCCATGCTCGCAGCGGCGCAGCGGTCCGAGGAGGATCTGGCCGAGCTCCGCCGCAGCATGGAGCGCATGCGGCATGAGGCGTCCGACTCGGTGGGCTTTGCCGATGCCGATCTCGCGCTTCATGTGGCCGTGGCGCGCGCCTCCGGCAATCTGTTCATGCGCTCGATCGGGCATGTCATCGAGGCCGCGCTGCGCGCCTCGTTCCTGCTCAGCGCCCCGGTCGAGGCGGAGGACCGCGACACCGTGCTGCTTTGGCATCAGAAGATCGTCGATGCCATCGCCGCGGGCGATGCGGACGCCGCCTCCGAGGCCATGATCTATGTCATTCATAACGGCATGCGCCGCCACGAGGGCACGGTGATCGAGACCGCACCGGCCGAGCCGCTGCCGTCGGCAGATACTGGAGAACAAGCGTGACAGACCTTCGCATCGCCATCGTCGGCTTCGGCAAGATCGCGCGCGACCAGCATGTCGGCGCGATCGCGGCGACCCCGGGCGCGACGCTCGCGGCGGTGGCGAGCCGCAATGCTTCGCTTCCGGATCTGCCGCATTTCGCTACCGTCGAGGAGCTGCTGGAAAAAGGTCCGCCGATCGACGCGGTGTCGCTCTGCACGCCGCCGCAGGTGCGCCGCGCCCAGGCCGCAGCCGCGCTCGCCGCCGGCAAGCATGTCATGCTGGAGAAGCCTCCGGGCACCGGCGTCGCCGAGCTCGATCCGCTGATCGCGATGGCGGCGGGTGCGAAGCGGACACTGTTTGCGACCTGGCATTCGCGCTATGCGCCGGCGGTCGAGCCGGCGCGGCAATGGCTCGCCGAGCGCCGCATCGCCTCCGTGCACATCAGCTGGAAGGAAGACGTCCGTGTCTGGCATCCCGGGCAGGGCTGGATCTGGGAGCCAGGCGGTCTCGGCGTGTTCGATCCCGGTATCAATGCGCTGTCGATCCTGACCAGGATTCTGCCAAAGCCGGTGTTCGTCACCGCGGCCGAGCTGGCCTTTCCGGCGAACCGCCAGGCGCCGATCGCGGCGAACCTGACACTGACGGATATCAACGGTCTGCCTGTGACCGCCGAGTTCGATTTCCGCCAGACCGGTCCGCAGAGCTGGGATATCGTTGTCGAAACCGATCAGGGCCGGCTGGCTCTGTCCACCGGTGGCGCGCGCATGACTGTCGACGGCAAGGTGCTTGCCGAGGCGCCCGATGAGGAATATCGCGCACTCTACCGGCGCTTCGTCGAGCTCGCGGCGACCGGCGCAAGCGACGTCGACCTGACGCCGCTTCGTCTCGTCGCCGACGCCTTCCTGCTTGGCAAGCGCACGATCGTCGAACCGTTTGTGGATTGAGCATGGCCGCATCAAAGGTCACGAGAGACGTTTTCGGGACGTTGCCGGATGGCCGCAGGGTCGAGCGCGTCGTGCTGCGCGGGGAGGGCGGCTTCGAGGCGCGCATCATCAGCCACGGCGCGGTGTTGCAAGCGCTGATCGCGCCGGATGCCAAAGGTGGATACGACGACGTCGTACTCGGCCATGACGCGTTTGCCGGCTACCTCGCCGAACGAAAGTTTTTCGGCGCCACGGTCGGCCGCTACGCCAACCGCATCGCCAAGGGGCAGTTTTCGCTTCATGGCGAGACGGTGCAGCTTCCCGTCAACAACGGTCCCAACGCGCTGCACGGCGGCCTGGATGGTTTCGACCGCAAGCTCTGGGAGATTGCCGCAATCGAGGAGGGCCCCGAGCCCGCGGTGACGCTCACTTATACGAGCCCGCATGGCGAAGAGAACTATCCCGGCCGGCTCGACGTGCGCGTGACCTATCGCGTCACCGGTCCAGCCGAACTGTCGCTCGTCATGGAGGCGCGGACGGACCGAACGACCATCGTCAACCTGACCAACCACAGCTTCTTCAACCTGGAGGGCGCGACGTCGGGAACGTCCATTCTCGATCACGAGCTGACCGTCGCCGCAGACCATTTCCTGGCCATTGATGCCACCGCCATTCCGCTGCCGGAGCCGGCGCGCGCGGTTGCCGGCACGCCGTTCGACTTCCGCAGGGCCCGGCCGGTCGGCGAGCGGATCCGTGAGAACGATCAGCAATTGCAAAACGGCAGGGGCTACGATCACACCTACTGCCTCGGGCGCGATGGCAAGCTTGCGCTCGCGGCGCGGCTCGAGGCGCCGCGCTCCGGGCGCATCATGGAGCTGTTCACCGATCAGCCCGGACTCCAGGTCTATTCCGGCAACTATCTCGACGGCACCATTTCGGGCAAGGGCGGCAAGCTCATCCGACAATCGGACGCGATGTGCCTGGAGCCACACATCTGGCCTGATGCGCCGAACCGGCCGGACTTCCCGAGCCCGCGCCTTGATCCCGGCGGGACGTATCGCCATCACACGGTTTATCGATTTTCGGCGAGGTCGCCATGATGGAACAGGTGCCAACCACTGTCCTGTCGCACCATCCTTGCCATCTCGGCGAAGGTCCGACCTATGACGTGACCACCGATACGGCCTGGTGGTTCGACATCCGTGAAGGGCTGCTGTTCGAGGCTCGGATCGGCAGCGGCGGCGTTCGTGTCCACGCACTCGACCGGATGGCGAGCGCGCTCGGACGCATCGATGCCGAACGCCAGTTGATCGTCGCGGAGGACGGGCTCTACATTCGAACGCTCGCCGACGGCGCGATGACACTGTTCTGTCCGCTCGAAACGGACAATCCGGCGACGCGCTCAAACGATTGCCGCGTGCATCAATCAGGCACGTTCTGGATCGGCACCATGGGCAAGAGGGCCGAGCCGCAGGCGGGCGCGATCTACGCGCTCCATCGGGGGAGGATCTCGACGCTGTTTCCGGGCATCAGCATTCCAAATTCGATCTGCTTCTCGCCTGACGGCGCCACCGGCTATTTCACCGACACTCCGCGCGACGTGCTCTATGCCGTGCCGCTCAATCCTGCGACCGGCCTGCCGCGCGGCGAGCCGGAGGTGCTGTTGCGCCACAGCGGCATCGGCGGCCTTGATGGCTCAGTGTGCGACGCTGATGGAAGGATCTGGAATGCCTGCTGGGGGGCGAGCCGGATCGACGTCTATTCTCCGCAAGGCGAGCGCCTACGCTCGTTGAGCGTGCCCGCAATACAGGCAAGCTGTCCCGCCTTCGTCGGCCCCGATCTGTCGCGCCTCCTCGTCACCTCGGCCTGGCAGGACATGGACGCGGCCGCGCGCGCCGCCGATCCGCAAGCCGGCTGCACTTTTCTACTGGAGGCATCCGCGCGCGGACGCGCGGAACCCGACGTCAAGCTCGCATAGGAGACCAGAGGCAGCCCACCACCACGTTCTCGACGCTACGAAGAAGACAGTGAAACACAAGGGAGTGAAACATGTTGAAACTGAAGACGACGTTTCTCGCGCTGGCGCTGGCCGGTGCTGCCACGATGGCCGCAGGCGCGCCCGCCTCCGCCCAGAAGGCGACGGTCGGCATCGCCATGCCGACCAAATCCTCGGCGCGCTGGATCGACGATGGCAACAACATGGTCAAGGTGCTGAAAGAGCGCGGCTACAACACCGACCTGCAATATGCCGAGGACGACATCCCGAACCAGCTCTCGCAGGTCGAGAACATGGTGACCAAGGGCGCCAAGGCGCTGGTGATCGCCGCGATCGACGGCACCACGCTGTCCGACGTGCTCAAGCAAGCCAAGGCCAAGGGCATCACCGTGATCGCCTATGACCGCCTGATCCGCGGCACGCCGAACGTCGACTATTACGCGACCTTCGACAATTTCCAGGTCGGGGTGCTCCAGGCGCAGTCGATCGAAAAGGGGCTCGGCCTCAAGGAAGGCAAGGGTCCCTTCAACATCGAGCTGTTCGGCGGCTCGCCCGACGACAACAACGCCTACTTCTTCTATAACGGCGCGATGAGCGTGCTGAAGCCGTATATCGACAGCGGCAAGCTCGTCGTCGTCTCCGGCCAGATGGGCATGGACAAGGTCGCAACCCTGCGCTGGGACGGCGCCACGGCGCAGGCCCGCATGGACAACCTGCTCAGTGCCTACTACGGCAACAAGAAGATCAACGCCGTACTGTCGCCTTATGACGGCATCTCGATCGGCATCATCTCCTCGCTGAAGGGCGTCGGCTATGGCAGTGCCGACCAGCCGATGCCTGTTATCTCGGGCCAGGACGCCGAAGTGCCCTCGATCAAGGCCATGCTGCGCGGCGACCAGTATTCGACCATCTTCAAGGACACCCGCGACCTCGCCAAGGTGACCGCCGACATGGTCGACGCCGCGCTTGCCGGCAAGGAGGTCACCGTCAACGACACCAAGACCTATGAGAACGGCGTCAAGACCGTGCCGTCCTATCTGCTCAAGCCGGTCGTGGTGTACAAGGACAATTGGGAGAAGGTGCTGGTCGACAGCGGCTACTACAAGAAGTCGCAGTTCCAGTAAGACTCTCTCTTTCCCCTCTCCCCCGCTTGCGGCCGCTTGCGGGGAGTAGGGTTTCCACACGGGCAATGGTTGCTATGCACTCCGTCATTGCGAGCGCAGCGAAGCAATCCAGTCTGCCGCCGCGGAAATAGTCTGGATTGTTTCGCTGCGCTCGCAATGACGATGTGGATGCAGTGATATCATTCAATCTCTCCCCGCGCGCGGCGAGAGGCGAAGTAAGCAAGGGACACCAAAGCCAATGACCGCCATGCTGGAGATGCGCAACGTCAGCAAGAGCTTTGCCGGTGTACAGGCGCTGCGCGACGTCAACTTCTCTGTTCATGCCGGGCAGATCCACGCCCTCGTCGGCGAGAACGGCGCCGGCAAGTCGACGCTGATGAAGGTGCTGAGCGGCGTCTATCCGCACGGCAGCTACGAGGGCACAATTGTCTTCGAGGGCGAGGAGCGCCGTTTCCGCGACATCAACGATTCCGAGGCGCTCGGCATCATCATCATCCACCAGGAACTGGCCTTGATCCCGCTGATGTCGATCGCGGAAAACATCTTCCTGTCGCATCCGCCGTCGAAGCTCGGCGTGATCGATCGTGACGAAGTGTACCGGCGCACGCGCGAGCTGCTGGCGCAGGTCGGCCTAAGGGAATCGCCTGATACACTGATCACCGATCTCGGAGTCGGCAAGCAGCAGCTCGTGGAAATCGCCAAAGCACTGTCCAAGCGCGTGCGGATGCTGATCCTGGACGAGCCGACCGCGAGCCTCAACGAGGCCGACAGCGCCGCGCTGCTCGAACGCCTGAAGGCGTTCCGCGAGCAGGGCATCGGTTCGATCCTGATCTCGCACAAGCTGAACGAGGTCGCCAAGGTCGCCGACCACATCACCGTACTGCGCGACGGCCGCACCGTCGATAGCATCGACTGCCATGCCGAGCCGATCCAGGAAGACCGCATCATCCGCAGCATGGTCAATCGCGATATGGCGCATCGTTTCCCGGAGCGCAGCGTGAAGATCGGCGAGCCCGTGCTCGATGTCGCGAGCTGGTCGGTCTATCACCCCATTCATCCCGAGCGGCAGGTGATCAAGAACGTCAATTTCAGTGTCAGGCGCGGCGAGGTCGTGGGCATCGCCGGCCTGATGGGCGCCGGCCGGACCGAATTCGCGATGAGCCTGTTCGGCCGTTCCTGGGGCACCAATATCAGCGGCAGCCTCCGCCTCGAGGGCAGGGAGATGGCCCTGCCGAGCGTCGCCGCGGCGATCGACGCCGGCCTCGCCTATGTCACCGAGGACCGCAAGCAGCTCGGCCTGATCCTCGCGGACGATGTCCGCAAGAACATCACGCTTGCGAGCCTCGACCAGGTCGCGCCCGGCCGCGTGATCGACGACATCGCCGAGCTGAAGGTCGCCAGCGACTACCGCAGCAGGATGCGGATCCGCTGCTCCGACGTCTACCAGGAGACCGGCCAGCTCTCCGGCGGCAATCAGCAGAAGGTCGTGCTGTCCAAATGGCTGATGACCGACCCCAAGGTTCTCATCCTGGACGAGCCGACGAGGGGTATCGATGTCGGTGCCAAATACGAGATTTACTGTATCATCAACGAGCTCGCGGAAGCGGGCCGCGGCGTCGTGGTGATCTCCTCGGAAATGCCCGAGCTGCTCGGCATCTGCGACCGCATCTGCGTCATGAACGACGGTGCCTTTGTTGGGGAGTTCAGGGGATCGGAGGCGACGCAGGAGAAGATCATGCGCGCCATCATGCGCAACGAACGAAGCATTGGGAACGCCGCGCCAGCGGCCGCGGAGATGGGAGGATCGCAGCCATGACCGACAAGACGGTGTCGCTGCCCGAGGAGCGCCGGCACGGCAGCTTCATCAAGAACAATTTGCGCAACTACGGCATGCTGATGTCGCTGGTCGCGATCATGCTGTTCTTCCAGGTCGTGACTGGCGGCACGCTGCTGCAGCCGCTCAACCTCACCAATCTGGTGCTCCAGAACAGCTACATCGTCATCATGGCGCTCGGCATGCTGCTGGTGATCGTCACCGGCCATATCGACCTCTCGGTCGGCTCGGTCGCGGGCTTCATCGGCGCTGTCGCCGCTGTTCTCATGGTGACCCACAAGGTCGATTACACGCTTGCCTTCATCGCCTGCCTGCTGGTCGGTGCCGCCATTGGCGCCGCACAAGGCTATTGGGTGGCCTATTTCAAGATTCCGTCCTTCATCGTCACCCTGGCGGGGATGCTGGTGTTCAAGGGGCTGGCGCTGGCGGTGTTGCAGGGCCAGTCGCTAGGCCCGTTCCCGCCGACCTTCCAGAAATTGTCCTCCGGCTTCATTCCGGAGCTGCTGCCCGAGGCCGGCACGCTACACCCGACGTCCATGCTGATGGGGGCGGTGCTCGCGCTCGGTCTCGTCTACGCCAGCACCAAGGGCAGGTCGCGCGAGCAATCGCACGGCATCGAGGTCGAGCCCTACGCTTTCTTCCTCGGCAAGAGCATCCTGCTGGCGTGCGCCGTGCTCTATTTCACGTATCTGATCGCATCGCATCGCGGCCTGCCCAACGTGCTGGTGATCATGACCGCGCTGATCGCGCTCTACGGTTTCGTGACCCGTCGCACCGTGATCGGCCGGCAGATCTATGCGGTCGGCGGCAACGCCAAGGCGGCAAGCCTGTCGGGCATCAAGACCGAGCGGCTGACCTTCCTGACCTTCGTCAACATGGGCGTGCTCGCCGCCCTCGCCGGCCTCGTCTTCGCCGCGCGCCTCAACACCGCGACGCCCAAGGCCGGCCTCGGCTTCGAGCTCGACGTCATCGCCGCCTGCTTCATCGGCGGTGCCTCGGCCTATGGCGGGGTGGGGCGGGTCGGCGGCGCCGTCGTCGGCGCCATGATCATGGGCGTGATGAACAACGGCATGTCCATCCTCGGCATCGGCATCGACTATCAACAGGTCATCAAGGGCCTGGTGCTGCTCGGTGCGGTGTGCATCGATGTCTATAACCAGCGGCGATGAGGCCGTCGTCGCCCGGATGGAGTGAAGCGCATTCCGGGTTCTGTCCGCTCGGCGAGACTGTCCCGCATTCCGCTGCGTTCCATGCGGCCAGCCCGCTACTGCGTCGTAAACAGCTCAAGACTGCAGCACTGGTACCAATCCGTAGCGCAGCATCGTCTCCTTCATCTTTGCCGGATCGGGCGTGCCGGCGGCGAGCAGGACCGCCATTTCCTTGAAATATTTAGGACCAAGCGCGCCGGGGGTGAGTATGCACAGGCAGGTCGCCGGCCGGGCTGAACGATTTGTAAAGCCGTGCACCACGCCGCGCTTGATGAACGCGGTCTCGCCCGGCGCCACGTCGACGTCCATTCCATCGATCCGCCAGGTCGAGACGCCGCTTAGTCCATAGATCGTTTCGTCCCAACGATCGTGATAGTGAGGGATCGGCATTCGCGCGTTCGGCTGGAGGGTCATCTCGAACAGATCGAGAGCGCCGGCAGTGTCGTCCTTGCTCCGGAGAAAAGTCAGCTGCAGCCCACCAAGATTGATGATCTCAGGCATAGCGAACTCATTGGGTCGTGTGCGGTAGCGAACTTTACCGCGTTACGGCGATGAGCCGAAGCGCTCTGTTGCCGGAATGGGCTGCGACGCCCGACGATTATGCGTCGTGAAGAGCACCACGGCGATGGCAACCGAAAGGCTCATCGCCGAGACCGTTGCCACCGTCGATAGCACCCCCATTCGCCGGAGCGCGATGGCGAATGCGATGATAGTGGGGGCGCGGTCATCGGCCCGATTTGTGCATCGCTCATATCGTCGCCTGGAACTCAATTGATCCACGTTAGGGCGGAAGGACCAGCGGGACGTTGCGATAGCGCAAACGCGCCTCCGGCCGGATGCATTGTTTGTGCGGCGACAAAGTCGGAACCGCACCGGTGAGATATCTGTTCGGCGTCTTTGATGTGGAAGGCAGATGTCGGCGACGGATTGCGAGCAACGAGAGGCCGGCTGGGAATCCTCGAAGATCTCCCCGGCGATCCCATGATTCAACATCGGCTTCTGAGCTATTGCTCACCTGCTGAGTATATGATCGAATGGCCGGATGGACCAAGGCCGGCCAAAACCCGATCTGATCATCTTCGATTGTGACGGCGTGCTCGTCGACAGCGAGCTCTTGAGCTGCCGCTGCCTGTCCGAGGTGCTGGCCGAGTTCGGTTTCGCGCTCAGCGAGGAGCAAGCGCTCGAACTGTTTCTTGGACGCAGCACCAAGGCGATCGAGCAGCACTACCGCGATCTCGGCCAGATCGTGCCGGATGGCTTCCTGCCGCGATTGAAGTCACATGTGCTGGAGACGTTTGCTGCCTCGCTCGAGCCGATCCCCGGGGTGGAGGCGGTGATCTCGGAGCTGACCGTGCCGTTCTGCGTGGCCTCGTCCAGCGACATCGACCGCGTATCGCTCTCGCTCGACGTCACCGGTCTTCGCGCACATTTCGGCGATCGGCTCTACACCGCGCAGATGGTCAGGCACGGTAAGCCGGCGCCCGATCTCTTTCTCCATGCGGCCGAGAACATGCGCTCGCCGCCCTCACGCACGCTGGTGATCGAGGACAGCGTCAGCGGTGTGCAGGCGGGCAAGGCGGCCGGAATGACCGTCTGGGGATTTGTCGGCGGCGGCCATTATCGCACCGGCGACGGCCACGCTATATTGTCCGCCGCCGGGGCCGATCGGGTCTTCGCGCGCATGAGCGATTTCTGGAAGGTGTGAGCCCCGCATGGCGGCCGAGAACGACAAGTCGAAACTCGACGACGCTGCGCGCGCCGGCTGGCTTTACTTCATTGCCGGCCACACTCAAGACGAGATCGCAAAGATGCTCCAGGTCTCGCGCGCTTCGGCGCAGCGGCTGGTCTCGCTGTGCCTTGCCGAACGTCTCATCACCTTCCGGCTCGAACATCCGATCGCCGCCTGCATGGAGCTGGCGGCGCGTCTGAAGGAGCGGTTCAAGCTCGTTCATTGCGAGGTGGTGCCGGCAGATCCTGTCGCGCCGCAGGCCAATGCGGGCATCGCCGAGCGCTGCGCCAATCTGCTCGATGCGACGCTGCGCTCGGAGACGCCGGTCATCGTCGCGCTCGGCACCGGCCGGGCCGTGCGCGCCGCGGTCGAGCGCGTCACGCCGATCGACCGGCCCAATCACCAGATCGTCTCGCTGGTGGGCAATATCTCCGCCGACGGCTCGGCCAGCTTCTACGATACCGTCGGCCGGCTCGCCGACCGCACCGGGGCGCGGCACTATCCGATGCCGCTGCCGTTCCTGATGTCGTCGGAGGACGAGCGCAATAGGATGGTGCGCATCGAGCCGATCGCGAAGGTGAAGGCAGTCGCGGCCAAGGCGGATTTGCGCCTCGTCGGCATCGGTCAGATGGACCAGAAGGCGCAGGTGCATATCGACGGTTTCGTCACCCGGGACGAATTGTTCGAGATGATGCGTCTGGGGGCCATCGGCGAGATCACGGGCTGGGCATATGATGCCAAGGGCCGCCTGCTCAAGGCCGGCACCAACAAGCGCCTCACCAGCATTCCGCCGGAAGTGCCGGCGAAGACCACGACGATCGGCGCCGCGGTTGGCGCCGCCAAAGTGGCGGCGATCGCTGCGGCACTGAACGGGCGGTTGATCAATGGGCTGATCACGGACGAGGCGACAGCAAGGGCGATCTTGGAGCGATAGGGCGTTTACGCCTCCGGCGTGCATACGAGGCGGGAAGTCCCTCTGCCCACACCGCTGTCATCGTCCGCGAAGGCGGACGATCCATTACGCCGCGGGCCCACTTGAGGCAAATCAATAGACGACGCGGAGTACTGGATGCGCCGCCTTCGCGGGGTATGACGGCTATGAGTGAAGCGACACCTCGTCCCTCCCGCACCGCAGCACTCATAAGTTGCTTGAACGCTCGCGCGCCTGCTTGACAACTGTCTTCCTTGGGCTGAACATACGCTCAACGCGTGGGCATATGCTCAAAACGCGACTCTTAGGGAGGTCACCGTGAAACACGTCCTGGGCGCCGTCTGCGGCGCGTCTTGCCTGCTGCTGGCCGTCCCCGCGATGGCCGAAACGACCCTGACCATCGCCACCGTCAACAATGGTGACATGATCCGCATGCAGGGGCTGACGGGGGAATTCACCAAGAAGAATCCTGATATCACCGTAAAATGGGTGACGCTGGAGGAGAACGTGCTGCGCCAGCGCGTCACCACCGACATCGCCACCAAGGGCGGCCAGTTCGACGTCCTCACCATCGGTACCTACGAGGTGCCGATCTGGGCCAAGAAGGGCTGGCTGGTGCCGCTGGCCAATCTCGGCGCCGATTACGACGTCGCCGACCTCCTGCCCAAGATCAAGGATGCGGTCTCGTTCGACGGCAAGCTCTACGCCGCGCCGTTCTACGGCGAGAGCTCGATGGTGATGTACCGCACCGATCTGTTCGAGAAGGCCGGCCTGAAGATGCCGGAAAAGCCGACCTGGGATTTCGTCGTCGACGCCGCCAAGAAGCTCACGGACAAGAGCGCTGGCGTCTACGGGATCTGCCTGCGCGGCAAGGCCGGCTGGGGTGAGAACATGGCGTTCCTGTCGGCGATGGCCAATTCCTACGGCGCGCGCTGGTTCGACGAGAAGTGGGAGCCGCAGTTCAACACGCCGGAATGGAAGGCGACGCTGACGACTTACGTCAATCTCATGAAGGAAGCCGGCCCGCCCGGCGCGAGTTCCAACGGTTTCAACGAGAATCTGGCACTGTTCAACGCCGGCAAATGCGCGATGTGGATCGACGCCACGGTCGCGGCGTCCTTCGTCACCAACCCGAAGGACTCCATGGTCGCCGACAAGGTCGGTTTCGCGCTCGCGCCCAACACCGGACTTGGCAAGAACGCCAACTGGCTGTGGGCCTGGAATCTCGCAATCCCCGCCGGCTCCAAGAAGACGGAAGCCGCCGAGAAGTTCATCGCCTGGGCAACCAGCAAGGACTACACCAAGCTTGTGGCATCGAAGGAGGGGTGGGCCAACGTGCCGCCGGGCACGCGCACCTCGCTCTACCAGAACCCCGACTATCTGAAGGTCGCGCCGTTCGCCAAGCTGACGCTGGCCTCGATCGACGCCGCTGATCCCAACAAGCCGACGGTGAAGCCCGTTCCCTACGTGGGTGTGCAATACGCCGCGATCCCAGAATTCCAGGGCATCGGCACCCAGGTGGGCCAGCAATTCTCCGCGGCGCTCGCGGGCTCCACCACCGTCGACGCGGCGCTCTCGGCCGCCCAATCCGCAACCGAGCGCGAGATGAAGCGCGCCGGCTACATCAAATGAACCCGAGCTCTTCCTCCTGAGCTCAGACTCGCGGCCATTCGTCCGTCCCCGGATGGATGGCCGCCTTCTTCCCCAAGAGGAGAAGTCAGGATGGCAACCCGGCAGACGCAGTTTCTTGCGCGCTCGCTGCTGACACCTGCGGTCGGGCTGCTCTTCATCTGGATGATCGTCCCGCTCGCCCTGACGATCTACTTCTCGACACTGCATTACAGCCTGCTCGACCCCGGCTCGGAATCGTTCGTCGGCCTGGAAAACTTCCGCTACTTCCTCACCGATCCCGCTTTCCTGGCCTCGCTCCAGAATACGCTGGTGCTCGTTGGCTCCGTGCTGGCGCTGACCATCCTGCTCGGCATTCCCCTGGCGCTGCTGATGGACCAGCCCGTGATCGGGCGCAATTTCGTGCGGCTGATGGTGATCGCCCCGTTCTTCGTGATGCCGACGGTGAGCGCGCTGGTCTGGAAGAACCTGTTGATGCATCCGGTGTCGGGATTGTTCGCCTGGCTCACTTCGCTGTTCGGCCTTACGCCGATTGATTGGTTCAACGATGTACCGCTGCTTGCCGTCATCCTGATCGTGACGTGGCAATGGCTGCCGTTCGCGACGCTCATCCTGCTGACGGCGCTGCAATCGCTCGACGAGGAGCAGAAGGAAGCCGCCGAGATGGACGGCGCCAGCGCGGTCTCGACCTTCATCTACGTCACGCTGCCGCACCTCGCGCGGCCCATCACGGTGGTGATCCTGATCGAGACGATCTTCCTGCTCACCGTATTCGCCGAGATCTTCGTCACCACCGGCGGCGGGCCGGGCTTGCAAACCACCAACATCGCGTTCCTGATCTATTCGCAGGCGTTGATCCAGTTCGACGTCGGCAGCGCCTCCGCGGGCGGCCTCGTCGCGGTGGTGATCGCCAATGTCGTCGCCTTCTTCCTGGTCCGTATCGTGGGCCGCAATTTGGAGGCCTGACATGGCACGGATGGCGACGACGCGGCGGGTGGCGATATCGACGGCGGCGGCCTGGCTGTTCGGCTTCCTGATCTTCTTCCCGATTCTGTGGATGGGGCTGGCGAGCTTCAAGACCGAACTCGAGGCATTCGCGGTACCGCCATCGTTCCTGTTCTTCCACTGGACCATGGAAAACTACGCTACCGTGCAGGAGCGCAGCGACTATCTGCACCACGCCATGAACTCGATCATCATCGCCGGCGGCTCGACGCTGATTGCACTGTTGATCGCCATTCCCGCGGCGTGGTCGATGGCGTTCTCGCCGACCAAACGTACCAAGGACGTCCTGCTCTGGATGCTCTCGACCAAGATGATGCCGCCGGTCGGCGTGCTGGTGCCGATCTACCTGATCTACAAGTCCTTCGGCCTTCTCGATTCTCGCATCGGCCTCGTCTTTATCCTGTGCCTCGGAAACCTGCCGATCGTCATCTGGATGCTGTTCACCTATTTCAAGGAGATTCCGCGCGACATTCTGGAGGCCGCACGCATGGATGGCGCCACCATCGGCCGTGAGCTCATCTACGTGTTGACCCCGATGGCGATCCCGGGACTCGCCTCAACCTTGCTGCTGAACCTGATCCTGGCCTGGAACGAGGCGTTCTGGACGCTCAATCTGTCGACCTCGAGCGCCGCGCCACTCACCACGTTCATCGCCTCCTATTCGAGCCCGGAAGGATTGTTCTGGGCCAAGCTGTCGGCGGCCTCGACGCTGGCGATCGCACCCATTCTCGTCCTCGGTTGGTTCAGTCAGAAGCAGCTCGTGCGCGGGCTCACCTTCGGCGCGGTGAAGTAGAGGGGGATCATGGGTCAGATCACACTTCAGGGCGTACAAAAATCCTTCGGCCCGGTGCACATCATCAAGGGGGCCGACCTCGATATCGCCGATGGGTCCTTCGTTGTGTTCGTCGGTCCCTCCGGCTGCGGCAAGACCACACTGCTGCGGCTGATTGCGGGGCTCGAGGACGTCAGCGGCGGCAAGATCCTGATCGACGGCAAGAACGTCGTCGACACGCCGCCGGCAAAACGGGGGCTGTCGATGGTGTTCCAGTCCTACGCGCTCTATCCGCATATGAGCGTGCGCGGCAATATCGGTTTCGGCCTCAAGATGGCCGGCCTTGCCAAGGACGAGATCAACCGCAAGGTCGAGGCCGCCGCCGCGACGCTCAACCTCACGCCCTATCTCGATCGCAAGCCACGCGAGCTATCCGGCGGCCAGCGCCAGCGGGTCGCGATCGGCCGCGCCATCGTGCGCGAGCCCAAGGCGTTTCTGTTCGACGAACCGCTCTCCAATCTCGACGCGGCGCTGCGCGTGCAGATGCGCATCGAGGTGACGCGGCTGCAGAAGCAACTCGGCACCACCGCGATCTACGTCACCCATGACCAGGTCGAAGCCATGACCATGGCCGACAAGATCGTCGTGCTCAACGGCGGCAAGATCGAACAATATGGCTCACCGTTGGAGCTTTACGAGCGGCCCGCCAATCTCTTCGTCGCCGGCTTCATCGGCTCGCCCAAGATGAATTTCGTCACCGGCGAGCCTGCTTTGCACAAGGGGGCAGCGACGATCGGCGTCCGGCCGGAGCACCTGAAAATCGAGCGCGACGGCGCTGGCGGCTGGCAGGGCACTATCGCAGTGGCCGAGCATCTCGGTAGCGACACCTTCCTTTACGTCGATGCCGGCGCGCTCGGCATGCTGACGGCGCGCTACATCGGCGAATTGAGTCTGCACGCCGGTGACCGCGTATCGCTGGTGCCGGACCCCGCGCGCATCCACCGCTTCGACGAGAACGGCAACGCTCTTCGGAGCTGACAAGAAACGGCAAGAAAACGGAAAGACGATCATGTACCTGGAAAAATTCAAGCTGAACGGCAAGACCGCGTTCATTACCGGCGGCGGGCAGGGCATCGGCCTTGGCTGCGCCGAGGCGCTGGCCGAGGCCGGCGCCCGGGTCATCATCGGCGACCGTGACGGCAAGGTCGCTGACAGCGGGAAAGCCAGCCTGAAGGCAAAGGGTCTTGACGTCGAGACCGCGGTCATGGACGTCACCGATACCAACCGTGTGGCCGAAGTCGCGAACGACCTCGTCGCCCGCCACGGCAAGGTCGACATCCTCGTCAACAATGCCGGCATCGCCCGCAGCGAGACGCCCGCGGAGACCGTCACCGACGAGCACTGGCTCAACGTCATCGACGTCAATCTCAACGGCACGTTCTGGTGCTGCCGCGAGTTCGGCAAGCACATGCTGAAGGCTGGAAGCGGCGCCATCGTCAATGTCGGCTCGATGAGCGGCTTCATCGTCAACAAGCCGCAGGAGCAGTGCTTCTACAACGCCTCCAAGGCTGCCGTGCACCATCTGACCAAGTCGCTCGCCGCCGAATGGGGCGCGCGCGGCATCCGCGTCAATGCGGTGGCCCCGACCTACATCGAGACGCCGCTCAACGCCTTCGTAAAGAGCAATCCCAAGATGTACGACGCCTGGATCGGCGGAACCCCGATGGCGCGGATGGGGCAGGTCGAGGAGATCGCTTCCGTCGTGCTGTTCCTCTCGTCGGAGGCCGCGAGCCTGATGACCGGCAGCATCGTGCTGGTGGATGGCGGCTACACTTGCTGGTAGGCTCCCGTCGAGACTGACGAAGCGACCGGGAGCGACAATGCCGCGAGCGTATATCGGCGTCGATGTAGGGACCACGAGCACGCGGGCAGGGGTATTTGACGAGGCTGGCACGCTGCTCGCGATGGCGCGTCATCCGATCCGGGTGTGGCACGAGGCCGGCGATATCGTCGAGCAGTCGTCACAGGACATTTGGGAGGCCTGCGCGGCATCGGTGCGCGCGGCTATGGCGGAGGCTGGCATTACGCCCGATAGCGTCGGCGGTATCGGCTTCGACGCTACCTGTTCCTTGGTTGTCCTCGATCGGCATGGCGAGCCGCTCACCGTCAGTGGATCCGGCGACAGGCAGCGCAACGTCATCGTCTGGATGGACCATCGCGCCATCGCCGAGGCGCGGCTGATCAACGAGACCGAGGATGCGGTGCTGCGCTATGTCGGCGGCTCGATCTCACCCGAGATGGAAATGCCGAAGCTGCTGTGGCTGAAGCGGCATCTGCGCACGAGTTTTGACGCAGCGGGCCATTTCTTCGATCTCGCGGACTACCTGACCTGGCGCGCGACCGGCTCGCTGCAGCGTTCGACCTGCACGGTCACCTGCAAGTGGAACTACCTCGCCCACGAGGGCGGCGGCTGGAGCGCGCCATTCTTCAAGCGCATTGGTCTGTCCGACTTTGTCGCCGAGAATTATGCGCGCATCGGCATCGAGATCGTCGCCCCCGGCACGCGGCTTGGGGCAGGGCTGACCCGAACTGCCGCGGCTGAACTCGGCCTGTCACCGGGCACGCCGGTCGGCGCCTCACTGATCGACGCCCACGCCGGCGGCGTCGGGGCGATCGGCGGACGCGATGGGGCGGGCGAGGTGACCGACGTCTGCGACCGTCTCGCCTACATCATGGGAACGTCGGCGTGCATCATGGCGACGACGAAGGAGCCATGCTTCGTGCAAGGCGTGTGGGGGCCTTATTATTCCGGCATGGTCCCGGACCTCTGGCTCAACGAGGGTGGCCAGTCGGCGGCGGGCGCGGCGATCGACCATCTCCTCAAGTCGCACCCCGGTTTCGGCGAGGTGAGCGCGGTCGCGCGCAGCGAGGGCCTCGATCTCATCGACTTCCTCGAGCGCCGAATCATCGCGCGCGCAGGCGATGCCAGTCGCGCTGCGCTGCTGGCGCGTGACGTCCACGTCCTGCCGGAATTCATCGGTAACCGCTCGCCCTATGCCGACCCGGACACGCGCGCGGTGATCGCCGGCCTCGATCTCGACACCGACATCGGTTCGATGGAGCGGTTGTTCGTCGCCGGCCTCTGCGGTCTTGCCTATGGGCTCGCCGAGGTGATCGAGGCTTTTGCCGCTCATGGCGTGCGCTCGAACATCATGATCATGGGCGGCGGCGCCAGCCGGAGTCCGCTGGTGCGGCAGATCATGGCCGACACGACCGGCCTTACCGTCGCGCTGCCGCAGACGAAGGAGCCGGTGCTGCTCGGCGCCGCCATGCTCGGCGCCGTCGCCGGCGGTGCCTATGCCAACATCGGCCAGACCATGGCCAAAATGTCGGCGCTGGGACGCAAGAGCGAGCCGACCGCGCCCGAGATGGCGGCGTTTCATGCCCGCAAGCGCGAGGTCTACAAGCTGCTGCGAGAGGTCGACCAGGGGAGCCGCGCGGCGATGCGCAGCGTCGCGAGAGGTTGAAAGACATGCTGATTGCCTGCGGCGATGCGCTGATCGATTTCGTGCCGACGCGAAATGCGGAAGGTCGCGAGGCCGTTATGCCCGCCGTCGGCGGCTCCTGTCTCAACGTCGCGATCGGTATGGCGCGGCTCGGCGCGCCGACCGGCTTCGTCGGCGGCGTTTCGACCGACCTGTTCGGGCGGATGATCGCCGATCATGCAACCGCCTCCAGCGTCGACCTCGGTCTTGCCACCCGCAGCGATCACCAGACCACGCTCGCCTTCGTCCGCATCGTCGCGGGCGAGTCGCACTACGCGTTCTACGATGCCGAGACGGCGACGCGGAACTGGACGTACCGACGCGGGACAATTCCGCTCGACACGGTTGAAGCTCTCCATGTCGGCTCGACCACGCTGGTCAACGACCGGGGCGCGGCGGAGACCACAGCTCTGATCGCGGATGCGCGCGCGTTCTCGACCATCTCCTTCGATCCGAACTGCCGACCGAATCTCGTCAAGGACAAGCCGGCCTATCTCGCCCGCATGGCGGAGTTCGCTGGGCATGCTGATCTCATCAAGATGTCGGACGTCGATTTCGCCTATCTCTTTGGCGACGAGCCCTATCAGCAGCGCGCGAGCGCGCTGCTCGCGCAGGGCACGAGCCTCGTCGTCGTCACCAGGGGCAACCATGGCGCCGTCGCTTGGCATGCAGGGGCGGGGCAGATCGAAGTCGCCGCCCCCAAAGTCGAGGTCGCCGACACCATCGGCGCGGGCGACAGCTTTCAGGCGGCATTGTTGTTCGCTCTGCACAAGCAGGGGCGCATTGCCCGGCAAGCCTTGAAGGACGTCGGTGCCGACGAGCTTCGCCGCGCGCTGTCCTTCGCGGCCAATTGCGCCGGCCTCACTTGCACCCGTCCGGGCGCCGATCCACCCTGGAGCCACGAGGTCAGCTGGAGGTGGTAGTCGGCGCAAGGTTTCGCGATGCCGCGATCGACGACGGCCATGCACCGATCGAAATGGACAGATGGGCTGCGCGCTGGCAAGGTCTGTACACCCTGATGCGAGCCTGCCACCATGAGCAACGACCTCTGTCTCCGCTCCGCAACTGAGCTGCGTAGCCTGATCGTCGCGAGGAAGCTGTCGACAGTCGAGCTCATCCGCGCCGTGCTTGCCCGCGCCGAGGCGCTCCAACCCGAATTGAACTGCTTCATCACCCTGTGCGGTGATGAGGCGATCGCAGCGGCGCGCGAAGCCGAGCGCAAGGTAATGGCGGGCGAGGAACTCGGCCTGCTGCATGGCATCCCCGTCACCGTCAAGGACATCGTCAACACGAAGGGCGTGAAGACCACCTTCGGCGCCGTTCCCTTCAAGGACAACGTGCCGACCGAGGATGCAGTCGCCGTTGCGCGGCTGCGCAGCGAGGGCGCGATCCTGATCGGCAAGACCACGACGCCGGAGTTCGGCAGCAAGTGCCTCACCGATTCACCTTTGTTCGGCCGCACCCGGAATGCCTGGGACGCCTGCCGCTCGTCCGGCGGATCCAGCGGCGGCGCGGCGGTGGCGGTGGCAAGCGGCATCGCGCCGCTGGCGATTGCGACCGACGGCGGCGGCTCGACGCGTATTCCGGCGGCCTGCAACGGCGTGGTCGGGCTGAAGCAGAGCAACGGCGTGATCCCGCACAGCCAGGCGCTGGATGTGTTCGGCAATCAGACCTACGTCACGCCGACTACCCGCACCGTGGCCGATACCGCGCTGATGATGCAGGCGATGGCGGGCGAGGATGCCTGCGATCCCTGGTCGATCGGCGTCCCCGTGCCTGACTTCATCGGCACCGCGGCCTCGCGCGGCGACCTGCGCGGCTTGAGGATCCTGTACTGCCTGACGCCGCCGGGCCGTCCGGTGTCCACTGAGGTCGCCGCCAGCTTCAAGGCGAGCCTTGATCGACTGGCGGGGTTAGGTGCCGAGCTCGAGGAGTTCTCCGGCGATGATTTCGATATCGAGCCGATCTGGCGCGCCATCAACCACACCGTCTGGCGCACGCGCTTTGCAAAGCTCGCGGCCGAGCACAAGAACGAACTGAGCGAGGCCTTCCTCAAGCAGCTCGCGCTCGCCAGCGAGGTCAGCGGCGTCGACTATCAGGAGGCGATGTTCGCGCGCACCGCGTTGTTCCGCCGCGTGCAATCGCTGCTTGCGCGCGGACACCTCTTGGCGATGCCGACGCTCACCCGAACCGCGCTGCCGATCAAGCAGGACCTCTTCGGCAGCATCGAGATCGATGGTCGGCACTACGACAGCGTCCGGCCGCACTGGTTCCCCTGGACCATGCCGTTCAACATGACCGGCCATCCCGCCATCAGCCTTCCCTGCGGCTTTGCCCGCGACGGCCTGCCGATCGGCCTCCAACTGGTCGGCCGCTTCCGGGCGGACGCAGAATTGCTGCGCGTGAGCGCATTGTTCGAGGCCTCGAGCGGCCTTCTGTCCCGCTGGCCCAGCTAGGGGCAGCTCGTGGAGACTGCATCTTCAGGGATGTGCCAGTTCGCTGTGGCTCCCGTCATCCTGAGTGCGAGTGATGGGGCGCGGAGCGCCCCATCGGGAGCCTCGAAGGATGAACGGCCGAGATGCAGCCGGGCCGTCGCCCTTCGAGGCTCGTTCTGCGTTGCAGGACGAGCACCTCAGGGTGACGGTGATAGAGCATCGGTGCGCTCGCAAAGAGCTTGCGTCCGGCGCCCAGACATGTTGATCGTGCCGCGGGTGAGCCCTGCAGCCGAGCACGCATGAGCGTCTTTGTCCTCCGACGTCTGTTGACCTTGCTGGCGACGCTGGTCGGCGCGTCGCTGATCATCTTCCTGGTGCTCGACGCGCTTCCCGGCAATGCCGCGCAGATGCTGATGGGCGCCGACGCCTCGCCCGACGCGGTTCGCGCGCTCACCGTCAAGCTCGGGCTCGATCAGCCGTTGGCCGTTCGCTACCTGCAATGGATCAAGGGCCTCGTCGTCGGCGATCTCGGGAACTCCTATGTCTACGGCACCCCAGTCGCCAGCCTGATCGCCGAACGGCTGGTGCTGACCATTCCGCTCGCGATCCTGGCGATGGCGATCACCGTGACGCTGGCGCTCTCCGCCGGCATCTACACCGCGGCCAACCACAACAAACTCGGCGATGTCGGCGTGATGTCGCTGACCCAGGTCGGCATCGCGCTGCCAAACTTCTGGTTCGCGATCCTGCTGGTGCTCTTGTTCGCTGTGCGGCTGCAGTGGCTCTCGGCGGGCGGCTTTGCCGGCTGGGAGGACGGCATCTGGCCGGGAATCAAGTCACTGCTGCTGCCGGCGGTCTCGCTTGCCGTGGTGCAGGCCGCGATCCTCGCGCGCGTCACGCGATCGGCCGTCCTCGAAGTGCTGCGCGAGGACTTCGTGCGCACCGCCCGCGCGAAGGGACTCGGCAAGCGCGAGGTGCTGTGGAGCCACGTGCTGCGCAACGCCATGATCCCCGTGATGACGGTGATGGGCCTGCAATTCGCCAATCTGCTCGCCGGCACCATCGTGATCGAGAACGTGTTCTACCTGCCGGGCCTCGGCCGGCTGATCTTCCAGTCGATCGCCAACCGCGACCTCATCGTGGTGCGCAACTGCGTGATGCTGCTCGCGGCCATGGTCGTCATCGTGAACTTCGTGGTCGATGTGCTCTACGCCTTCATCGATCCCCGCATCAAGGTCCACGACCTGTGAGTGATCCGCTCGCCACCGCAGTTGGATTGCCGACGGCCGCCCCGCCGGCGCGCCCCGCGACGGGCTTCTGGCGGAGGGCGCTGCGGCATCGCAGCTTCGTGCTCGGTGGCGTCTTGGTGCTTGCCGTGATCGGTTCTGCGCTGCTTTCTCTGGTCTGGACACCCTGGTCCCCTTACGAGATCGATATCGCCGCAAAGCTCAAGCCGCCCTCGGCGGCGCACTGGCTCGGCACCGATTCCTTCGGCCGCGACATCGTCTCGCTGCTGCTGGCGGGGGCCCGCTCCACCATCATGGTCGGCGTCATCGCCGTCAGCATCGGTCTCACCTTCGGCGTCACGCTGGGCCTGATCGGCTCGGCCCAGCGGGGCTGGATCGAAGAGATCATCATGCGCTTTTCCGACTTCACCTTCGCCTTTCCCGCCGTGCTGTCCGCGATCATGCTCGCCGCGGTCGTCGGCCCCGGTATGGTGACCTCGATCGTTGCGATCGGCATCTTCCAGATCCCGACGCTGACACGGCTGACGCGCGGCTCCGCCAATGCGATCTGGGCGCGCGAATTCGTGCTGGCCGCGCGCGCGGCGGGCAAGGGGCGCTTCCGCATCACCATCGAGCACGTGCTGCCGAACATCCTGTCGATCCTGATCGTGCAGGTCACGATCCAGTTCGCGCTGGCCATTCTCGCCGAGGCCGCGCTGTCCTATCTCGGTCTCGGCACGCAGCCGCCGCAGCCGTCCTGGGGGCGGATGTTGAACGATGCACAGATGCTGCTGTTCCAGTCGCCGATGCTCGCGGTCTATCCGGGCGCTGCAATCGCCATCGCGGTGCTCGGTCTCAATCTCCTCGGTGACGGATTGCGCGACCTGCTCGATCCCCGACTGGCGCGGGAGCGATGACGATGGACGAACGCTCCAACGTGCCGCTGATCGAAGTCGAAAATCTCGACGTCCGCCTCAACACCAGCCGCGGGCCGGCACGGGCTGTGCGCGGCGTCAGCTTCGCTCTCGAGCGTGGTGAGACCCTCGGGCTCGTCGGCGAGTCCGGCTGCGGCAAGTCGGTCACGGCATTGTCGTTGATGGGGCTGCTGCCGGACAGCGCGGCCGTCACCGGCAGCATCAAGCTGGACGGCGACGAGCTCGTCGGACTCTCGGATGCCGATTATTGCCGCCTGCGCGGCAACCGCATCAGCATGATCTTCCAGGAGCCGATGACCGCGCTCAATCCAATGCACACGATCGGCAACCAGGTCGCCGAGCCGCTGCGGCGGCATAAGAAATACTCGGCGGCGCAGGCGCGGCGCGAGACCATCGCCTTGCTCGACCGCGTCGGGCTGCCCGACCCCGCGCGGCGCGTTGACGCCTATCCGCACCAGTTCTCGGGCGGCCAGCGCCAGCGCATCACCATCGCGATGGCGCTGGCCTGCGAACCGGACCTCCTAATCGCGGATGAGCCGACTACGGCGCTCGACGTCACCATTCAGGGCCAGATCCTCGACCTCATCGCCGATCTGGTCGAGGAGCGCGGCATGTCGATGATCCTCATCTCGCACGATCTCGGCGTCATCGCCGAGAACGTGCAGCGCATGATGGTGATGTATGGCGGCACCGTCGTCGAGAGCGGGCCGACCGACGAGGTGTTCCGCCGCATGGGACATCCCTACACGCAGGGCTTGTTCCGCGCTCGACCGAAGCTCGGCGCGCGCAAGGGCACGCGGCTGAAGACGATCTCGGGCACGGTGCCGGAGCTCGCCGATCTGCCGTCCGGCTGCACCTTTTCCGATCGCTGTCCGCTCGTGATTGACCAATGTCGCGCCGCACTGCCGCCGATGGTGGATGTCGGCCCCGGCCATCTGGTGCGCTGCATCCGGACGGACGTCTCGATGGCTGAGCCTGTCGGAGCGCTGACCGCATGAGCACCGCGCCGCTTCTCGATGTCAGGGATCTCGAGCAGCGCTACACGCTGCCGCGGGAAAGCCTGTTTCGCCCGCCAGGGCAGGTGCGCGCGCTCAACGGCGTCAGCGTGCAGGTCCAGGCCGGCAAGAGCCTCGGCATCGTCGGCGAATCCGGCTCCGGCAAGTCCACCTTCGCGCGCCTTGTGATGGCGCTGGAGCGGCCGACGTCGGGCCAGGTCGCGCTGCTCGGCCGTGATCTCAATCGTATCTCGGCTGACGAACTGCGCCGCGCCCGCCGTGATTTCCAGATGGTGTTCCAGGACCCTTACGGCTCGCTTGATCCGCGTCAGACCATCGCGCGGATCGTTGCCGAGCCGCTGACCGTGATGGAAGGCGCCGACCGCACCACCTTCCGCGACCGCGTCGCGGCTGTGCTGCGCCAGGTCGGCTTGCGTGACGCCGACATGGACAAATATCCGCACGAATTCTCGGGCGGCCAGCGCCAGCGCATCGCCATTGCGCGTGCGCTGATCACGCAGCCGAAGCTGATCGTCGCCGACGAGCCGGTCTCCGCGCTCGACGTCTCCGTGCAGGCCCAGGTGCTCAACCTGATGCAGGACCTCCAGGAGCAGTTCGGCCTCAGCTACATCCTGATCAGCCACGATCTCGCCGTCGTCGACTATCTCTGCGACGAAGTCGCGGTGATGTATCTCGGCCGCATCGTCGAGCAGGGGCGCCCCGAAGATCTGTTCGAGTGCTGCGCCCATCCCTATACGCGGGCGCTCTTGGATGCGGTGCCGCGGGTGCGTGCCGGGGGTAGCCGGCGCCGGCGCGGGGCCCAGGCGATCGCCTCGCAATCGGCGGCAGCGGCCGGATGCCCCTATGCATCGCGCTGCACCCTTGCCGACCAGCATTGCCGCGAGGTTCCGCCTGCGTTACGCAAGATGGGCGAGGGGCACCTTGCCGCCTGCCACAAGGCCGAGGCCGTGATGGCGTTGCCGCAGGCGGCCGTGGAAGGTTAATGTCCGGAGCAGGATTAGCGTAGGCTTGAGAACGGAACAGGCTGGGGAGTTGCGCATGTTCAGGAAACTATCGATCGTCGCATTTGCTGCTGCGCTCGTCATGGCGCCTTTGCCGGCGCTGGCGCAGAGCAAGAAGGACAGCGTCGTCATGGCGATGGCGCTGGAGCCGCCGGGCCTCGATCCCACCAATGCCGCCGCCGCCGCGATTGCCGAGGTCACGCTCTACAACATCTATGAGACCCTGACCAAGATCAACGAGGACGGCTCGGTCTCGCCGCTGCTCGCCGAGAGCTGGACCGCTTCGCCGGATTTGAAGACCTATACGTTCAAGCTGCGCAAGGGCGTCAAATTCCAGAACGGCGAACCCTTCGATTCCGCGGCCGTGAAATTCTCGTTCGATCGCAACGCCGCGCCGAACAGCACGAACAAGGACAAAAGCCTGTTCCAGGCTTTCGAGAAGGTCGACGCACCGGATGCCGACACGATCGTGATCACGGTGAAATATTCCGAGCCGAATCTGCCGTTCCTGCTGGGGCAGGCGAGCGGCTCGATCGTCGAGCCGAAGAGCGCAGCCACCAATGTGACGCAGCCGGTTGGCACCGGGCCTTATCAGCTTGGCGCCTGGGCGAAGGGTTCTTCGATCACTCTGACCAAATGGGCCGACTACCGCAACGCTGCCGCAGTCAAGTTGTCCAAGGTGACGATCCGCTTCATCTCCGATCCGGCGGCGCAGGTGGCGGCGCTGCTGTCGGGTGACGTCGACGCCTTCCCGCGCGTCGCCGCGGCGCGCGCCTTGGCACAGTTCAAGGCCGATCCACGCTTCACAGTGCTGGTCGGCGGCTCCAGGGCCAAGACCATCCTCGCCATCAACCACCGCAAGAAGCCGCTGGATGACGTCCGCGTCCGCCGCGCCATCCTTGCCGCGATCGACCGCAAGGCGATGATCGACGGCGCCGTCGACGGCTTCGGGACGCCGATCGGCAGCTTCTACGTGCCGGGCGCGCTCGGCTACGTCGACACGACAGGCATCAATCCGTACGACCCCGAGAAGGCCAAGAAGCTGCTCACTGAAGCCGGCGTCACCACGCCGCTCGAATTGTCGCTGAAGCTGCCGCCGCCGTCCTATGCGAGGCAGGGCGGCGAGATCGCTGCCGCCCAGCTCGCCAAGGTCGGCATCGTCGCCAAAATCGAGAACGTCGAATGGGCGCAGTGGCTGTCGCAGGTGTTCGCGCCCAACGGTCCGCATAATTTCGACCTCACCATCGTCAGCCATGTCGAGCCATTCGACCTCGTCAAGATCACCGAGCCGGACTACTATCTCGGTTACAACAACGACAAGTTCAACGCGCTCTACAAGCAGATCGTCTCGACGCCGGACGAGGCTGCCCGCGCAAAGCTGCTCGGCGACGCCCAACGCATGCTCGCGACCGACGCCGTCTCCGCCTACCTGTACCAGCCGCAGCTCATCACCATCACCAGCAAGAAGCTGAAGGGCGTCTGGAAGGACGTCCCGCAATTCGAGAACGATTTCTCGACGTGGTATTGGGAGTAGGGCGGCGTCCGTTGCTGTGCCCTCTCCGCTCGTTGGAGAGGGCAGCTCCAAACAAAAATCTGAAAAACAACCCCATGCACAGTAGCCGGGTGTAGTCATTTCAATGGCTTGCGCGTTGCGTGATTGATGGTCGACGCGATGCGCCCTGACGTTGACCCGTCGGGCAAAACACTGGCATGATGGCATCGTCGGGTCTCATGGTGAGCGACGCGCCGTCAGGCGAGGCAGCCGTGCAGAAGCCATCCCGCCGCGATGCCGGCACTGCCGCGGCGGCAGTCAGCGCCGAGGCGCCGATCTCCCCAAGGCTCGATCAGGCGTCGATGAGCGATATCGCTCATGCTCTGGCCACTGGGCATGTCACGGCCACGGTGCTGGTCAAAGCCTATCTCGCGCGCATTGAGGCCTACGACCGCGACGAGCCCAAGCTCAACGCGGTACGCGCGCTCAATCCTGATGGAGTTCGCCAACATGCTCGCGATCGACATGCCCGCCGGCTATTCGTCCCTGGGCGGTCATGAAGGACCCCTATGCGCCGGCGCTGATGGACGATCGCGGCATTCCGGTGGTATCTCCGGGGGGATCGAGCTCGGCGGTCGCAGTGGCGGCCGGTCTGTGCGCGGCTTCGATCGGCACCTAGACTTCAGGCTCGCTGCTGCACCCCGCGAGCTTGAACGGCCTCGTCACCCCGGAGCCGACCGTCGGGCTGATCAGCCGTGCCGGACGCGACTGAATAAGGTGTTTGATTGGGGCGGCCGGTCGCTACCGTGGCTAAGCGGCTTGGCGCCCACGACCAAGGTCGCTGTGCTGTATGTCCCGACTTCCATTCCACACTTTCAGCGCATTGGCTGGGCTTAGCAACGCCGTTGGCTGTTGCATAAGGTTGGCCACTTCCAAGAACTTGGTCGCCAGCGCGGCATCACGTTGCGCCGCTCGGTAAAACTTCGCTAGTCATCCGTGAAGAGCGGCTAAGCGATTGAGCTGGAATCGCATTTGTGGTTGCGGGGTGTTTTAGGATTGCAGGGTTTTGATGCTTCGGGCATCGGAACCTTGCAATTTCATTTTCAGGATTCCGTCGAATCGCCAGACATGATTCGGTGGCCGCATCGGAGGTGGCGA
>NZ_RDQF01000060.1 GCF_004114425.1 Bradyrhizobium vignae
GATAAGATCCATCCGGCAAGCGCGCGAGCAGGCGGTATTGTTGCAGCGACAAAGCAAGCCGCAGGATCGTGCTCTTGACGAGACCGGTCCGCTCGGCCAACTCCGCCAGCGACAAAGCACCGTCGCCGCGACGGAACGCGGTCAATACCGCGAGTGCCCGTTCGGCTGCCGATACGCCCTTGAGTCCAGCCTCCTTTTTCGCGGTCTGCTTTGCCATGTCCACCCTCATCTCCGCCACTTCCTAAGGCATTCTGCCCGCAGAGAGAAGGGGCTACGACATCGTAACGGATTCCAGAAAAGTGCAGGTTTCGTAAACTCGGCGGGGATTGTGAACCGCACCAGTTTCGCACCAGAAACGCTCCGACCGAAGCGCGACGAACCCAAACGGAATCGAACGAAAGCACCGGAAAATCAAGGAAGACGATCGATCTTCCGCCGCTCATAACGGTCTGGTTGCAGGTTCGAGTCCTGCCGGGCCCACCAATGAAGTCCAATTGTCCGTCCTCAACGGTGAAATGAAGCTCCTTGAGGCGCTTCGCCTCAAGCATCCTAAGCATGTCCGAAAACTGCCCGCGCGTAACCTGCAGCGAGGGGTGTAGAGAAGTAAGGGTGCTCGCGGCCCGTAACAGGACGCCCATGACGCCGGGCCAGGTGAAGCGCGCCTCAGGCATCGTGAAAGGCAGCGGGCATTTTCACGTAAGTGAACTCAACGGACTGCCTCGGTGGGCGGGGCTGAACGACCTATCCAAGGTTAACCGTGCGGCCTCCAAGGATTTCACCGCGCCAGTCGCCCATATCGTTGCGTCGTGTCACACTCAGATTATCGCGCTCTCATTAAAAAGGCGCTCCATTCCTTCTGCTTGTCCTTTCCAGGCGCCAGGCGCGAGGGTGAAACAAGACACCGGAAAACGATTCTCCTGTTTCGGGCGTTGTTTCCATCACAATACGAAGCAATTTTCCTGACATGATCCTCAATTCCGGGAACGTCGTTGAAGGTCTTCCTCGTGAAGCACGCTCGCTCGAGGTTTGGTAGCTCGTCCATCAGTCCCGTAACATCCCGCCAGACCGAGACGCGTCCGCCGATGTAACTGTCTTTTCGATGATGGGCGCGATCAGTGTCTACCATCACCTCTGAAATGATATCGACGAAGTCGATACCCCTTTCCCGCGTGAACCTCAGCCGTTCCGGATTGCGATTTTTACCCTTTAGATGTCCCTCTACTCCAAAGGCTGCTGGCAACAGGCTCCACAGATCGTTTCTTCCCGTCCCGTAAAAGAAGTCAGCGGTATTCTTGGGTGTATCCGGATTGAACGTTCCAATGATAAGGCACCTCGTTGCAGGGTTTATTTCGTGATTCCGAAATTTATGTTTGATCGGCGTGGGCGTCATTCTTTGCTTCCCGCATTTATTTCCGTGACGTGCTTGGCATCGGCTGCGTCAGACAATGAATCCCACCACCACCGAGAGCAATGTGGTCAATGCTCAGCATCCGGATGTCTCGGCCTGGAAATGATCTCTGCAACACGGAGTGCGCCGCCTCGTCCCGTTCTGGGTCTCCGAACTTCCCAGTAATGGCTGCGCCGTTCGCCAGGTAAGCGTTCAGGTATGACGGAGCAAACGAGCGGCCACGAAACCGCCAGTGCCGCCTGCGAGGCGGAAGGATCGAGTTTACAGTCATCGCGCTACCTCGACTGTCGGATTCGCTCTGAAGCACGTCGATATCTCTTGACCGATTTCTGGGCGTGGGCATCTCTGGATCGGGCGCTTCGACCAGAATTGCTCCGGGCGACGTGAAGAGCAGGTATCCGTCGGCATGGCCACTGGTAAATGGTTCATCGGCGTCGCCCTCAAGCCATATGATCTTGCGCCCGCCGACGGCGGAGAACCCACGCTCTATTTCCTCCATTTGCTCGTGCGCACTGCGACCAATTCGTGGGTTTCGGTTTTCGTTCAGCAGGCAGCTCTTGGTCACGATAACGGTACCCTCGCCGTCGGTCACGAACGCTCCTCCTTCTGCGACAAACTGTGCACGTATGGTCGCCAGCCCCAGTCTTGCGGCCAAGGGGCCGGCGAGAGCATCTCCAGGGCGTGCGGAGCGCGTTGAGCCCCAGCAATTGAAATTCCAGTCAACAGCGACGACTGCATCACCCCGCACCGCAAACGTCGGCGCAATGTCGCGCATCCAGATGTCGTCCACGGGAGCCGATAGGATCTCCACGTTCGGTCCAAATGACTGGCGCTTGGCCTCCGGAATTTGGTCGGACGGTGTCAGCAGGTAAACCGTTTCATATTCGGCGATGGTGACAACAACCTCGTGGAGTTCGCGCCTGACAGCATCGGCGTACATCCCCCATTCCCGGTGTATGGCCCAAGCCATCAGACAACAGGCGTGAGGCTCCCATTCGGCGGGAAGTCTGATTTCGTTGTACGACATTACTGCAATATCCCGCTCTATCTGGCTCTCGCTGCAATGTCGGGAAACCGGCCGAGCTTTCGGCTGACCAACCTAAAACCGAAATCGCTTTAGAATCCGCGTGAGCTTCGTGCCTCCTCGTATGCCTTGTTTATTCTGACCGCCTCATCTTCTGCGGCCTTCTTTATGAGCTCGCTGAGATTTGCCACCTTGTCCGGATGGCACTTCTTTATGGCGTCGCGATAGGCGGCTGTGATCTCCTCTGAAGAAGCCTCAGGAGAAACTCGGAGAACATCATGCCATCGCTTCTGCTCGATTGCCCTTTCTGGAGACCTTGTATCAACTCTCGCCTTCTCGTAGTCGACTTTTCTGTTTGGCTCATCCGGCTCCGCTGATTTCCGGGAGCTCTTCTCCGGCGGCCTATTGCCGCCACGGATCGAGGCAAGGGCTTGATAAGCTCGCTCTCGGTCGTTCTCATCTTTGAATCTCAGATTCCATTCTCGACTTCCCGGAAAGCTAAGCTTGATACAAAACGCCCTATCTGGCCGCCCGGTGGTGCTCCGCGAGAATTGAAGTTCAGCATTCCGTCCAGAATTCCAGTGCCACGGGAACCAAATAGATCCGCCCGACCACCAATGAAAATCAGGTGCTATCACGAGAAAGAATTGGCCGTTGGTCGCCTTCCACCGTTGTTCGAGGATCAGAACCGAGAAGGGCCAGCGGACACCGCGATATCTCGTCTTTGACATAACGCGAATCCTGTCGGCGGTAACGCCATTTCGAATTCTTCGTGGGACACGGGCAGCGGCATCCAGGAAATTCTCTTCCCGACCATCGGAATTCCGAGCGACACGTAAGCTCTGTAACGCAAACCATCGAATGAGCAGCACTAAAGGAATGAATTCGATCAGCATGTACTTGCTGTCGGGGTAAGCTAAACCTACTGCAAAAAAAGAGAGTTGTGCGGGCACTCCGATTCGCATGAGCTGAACTCGGAGACCTCTCTCTTTCGAGCTGGCGCGTAATTTCGTCTTTTTGAGTGGGCTGCTTTGCGAATTTCTTCTTTAGCAATCTGAATATTCGGCTTTGATCCATGTATCCGCCGCCCCCTCAGAGGATGATGCTGCGCAAACGCGACTCTTCTTTACCGTTCTAAAGCACCCAGCAAAAACGCAGCCAAAGCTAACCAAAACATCGAAGAGTAAGCGAATGTCATGAAGGGGCTGCGAGCTAACCGTGTTTGTTGTTGCGTCTGGCTGTATGATTTCGATCCGACCGAGACGTACATGGTCCACTGGATAACCATGCCAGGAAACAGGTAGAGCTTTTTTAGGATGCTACCCGATACGCCAGCTATATTGTCGCTCGCCATTTTTCAAATTTATCCAACAATAACAATTATTTATCGAATTTTATCCTAGTGAACGAACCAGGACGCGTCAAGGGTCGGAGGTGCCGTCCGCTGCCTTGTTGAATCTTGATAGCGGGTCGTTCGACGTGATGCTCAGCCGTGGCGTGCGCATCATGGCTTATGACGCAGCGATGAAGACCATCATGGACGAAGTGGCGGCCGACCTTTCTTGGTTCGTTAGCCATCCGTGTGACCTTATTCAGAGACTTGAGAGCTGCACGACAAGAGAAGGGCTCAATTCGCGATTGTCGCCCTACGCGAGACGGGTCGTCACGTTCTCACGGAGGTACGACCTGAACTTGTTTTACTCGCCCGCCTTCACGCCTTCCCATTCAAGATTTGGCTGCCGCGTAGCGACTATCGGGAGAGTAAGCCAGCGCCTTGACACCATCAGCATGTCCGACAACCGTGCTCTGTCTCGTCCGCCACGGCAACCTATCGTGCAGGTGGTTTAGCCAGGAGACTCCAACGAGAGATAGGCCTTTGTCGCACACAGCGGCTTTGTCCGAGTTCAAATCCAGCCTTTCGGAGAGCCTATCTTCGTCGTACGATGCCTCCCTCGACAAGTCGGGTGAATACGAGACGCCGCGAATTCCTCCGGTGCGCAACGGCGGCCTGTCGTCTCCCGCGAGCTGAGAGGAGGGATTGACGCAAGTCGGCCAGATGCTCCTCGAACGCACGGTTCGTCTCGTTAGTCCGCAAAGCAGACTGCGGTGATCAATTCGATCTGAAGGCGTCTGCCATATCGGGCTAGCGATCTTTGATCTTCGACCAAGATTTCAAAATTCAGTCATGGTGAACGACCCAATTGCCTAGTCCCGGCGCCGACGATGTCCGATCGACGATCACCCGACATGGATTCATACCGCGGCGTCAGCTACGTCGGTGGTCTGGTCGTGATTGGACTGATCTATTTCGCCTCGGCAAAGGCTGGCCTCGCCCTCGCCTCTATTCATCCCAGCGCAACACCAATTTGGCCGCCGACAGGTGTCGCGCTGGCGGCAGTGTTGTTGCGGGGATATCGAACCTGGCCCGCAATTTTTGCCGCGGCGATGATCGCCAATGCGACGACGGCAGGCTCCCTTGCCACCGCAATTGCGATTGCAACCGGTAACTCTCTCGAGGCGATTGCCGGCGCGTATCTCATCAATCGGTGGTCGGGCGGGTGTGAAACGTTTTCGACACCAAATTCTGTCGCAAAGTTTACCCTGATCTGCGTCGTGATCGCGACACCGATCAGCGCCACCATTGGACTGACCAGCCTGGCACTCTTCGGATACATCGAGCCAAAGAATTTTGCGGACGCGTGGATCACCTGGTGGCTGGGCGACGTGACCGGCGCACTAGTCATTGCCCCCGTAACCGTGCTGTGGGCATCAAACCACCATCAAGCCTCCAACTGGCACGATTTTGTCGAGACGGCAGGGGTCCTCGCGACAGCAGCGGCTGTCGGCCTCATTGCTTTCAGCCCCCTGATCGAGCAGACGCCCGGCCGAGATCCACTCGGCTTTCTGGCCATCCTGCCCATGCTATGGGCGGCGCTTCGTCGCGGTCCACGCGATACCGCAACGGTCGCTCTCGTGCTTGCGGGCATCACGATTTGGGCAACGCACGCGGGCGGCGGCCCCTTCGCGATTTCGGATCCCAACGCGTCATTCCTGCTCGTGTTGATGTTCTTGATCAGTATTACCGTTCCAAGCCTGCTGCTGAGCGCGGATGTTAAGGTCCGCGAGAAAGCGGAAGGAAACCTGCGCCGCGCGCATGTCGAACTCGAGCAGAAGGTCGCCGAGCGTACGCAGGAACTGGAGCTCGCCAACGCAGCCAAATCGCGCTTTCTCGCCATGGCAAGCCATGATTTGCGGCAGCCCTTACATGCGTTGGGGTTGTTCGTCGCCCAGCTGCGGACGCCACTCAAACCGGAGGAAAGGACAAACACGATCGAACGGATCGACGCAACCCGCAAGGAAATGGATGAAATGTTCAATTCGCTCCTGGACATTTCCAGGCTGGATGCCGGGATGCTTACCCCCAAAATCACCGAATTCCCGATCGGGCGCTTGTTGCAGAAAATCGAGACTGCGTTTGACCAGGCCACGCAAAAAAAGGGGCTGCGGCTACGCGTCAGGCCAAGTGACGCCTGGGTGCGAAGCGACGCGATGCTGCTCGAACGCATCATGCTGAATCTTGTGTCAAATGCGGTGCGCTATACGTTGCAGGGCGGGATCCTCGTCGGATGTCGTCGGCGCGGTGAAATGTTGCGTATCGAAGTATGCGATACCGGTCCTGGCATTCCCGAGGATCAAAAGCAGAATATCTTTCGCGAGTTTTTTCAAGTTCCCACCTCAGAACAGAACCGGTCCGGCGGACTGGGCCTCGGTCTGGCCATCGTCGACAGGCTTCGTCTGCTTCTCGACCATCAAATCGACCTGGTTTCGACTGTGGGCCGAGGTTCGCGATTTGCGATCCTGGTTCCGAAAGTCGATCAATGCATCAGGTCCGCGGCGCCCGCCGTCTTACCCCACGCCGGCGCCTTGGCGGTCGACGGCAAGGCAATTCTTGTTATTGCCGATACTCCGATCGTGCAGGAGGGAACGGGCGGATTGCTTAGCAAATGGGGATACTCGGTACTTGCCGCCGGCTCCGACGAAGCTGCACTTGTCCGACTTGCCGAGCGCGAACAGCGTCCCGATCTCATAATCTCGGACTATCATCTCGCAAGCGGTAGGACCGGGATCCGGGCAATCGAACAAGTCAATGCGGCGTTTGGCTCGCCAATTCCCGCCATTCTCGTCAGCGGCGATACCGCAGCTGAACCTCTGCGGGACGCCAGGGACAGAGGGTACATTTTGCTGCACAAGCCCGTCGATCCGATGCGGCTCCGTGCTGTCATGCATGAGCTCCTTAGGGATCACGATGGTGGGAGAGGCACCGGGGCAGTTTCATGAATCAGATTTCGGCGGCACCTCCCAGCCCATTTTTCCGACCTTAATGACGGCCTCGGTGCGCGTCGCTACGCCGAGCGCCTTGAGAACGACCGTGATGTGATTCTTCACTGTCGGCACTGCCATATTGAGCGTCCTGGCAATGACCTTGTTGGTTTTCCCCTTCATCAGCAGCGCAAGTACGTCGATCTGACGATCGGTCAATCCAAGCCCCTTGAGCGAGCCGCGAGCCAATGGCTTATCTGCAAACCGCGGGTCCGCTGTTTCCTCCAGAATCTCCGAGGGAATGTAAACTCCGCCGGAAAACACCAACTCAATAGCGTTGAGCATCACCTCACGTTCCGTGGTTTTGGGGATGAAACCCAGCGCGCCAAGCTTGAAAGCGCGCCTGACCGTATCGTGATCATCGGAGGATGAGAGAATGATGATAGCAATGGTCGCATAGCGATGGCGCAGTTCGCAGAGGACAGAGAAGCCGTCGCGGTCAGGTAGATTGATGTCAAGCAAAATGAGGCTGATATCGGGATGCTCCTCGACGATGTGCATGGCCTCTCGGCTGCTCGAAGCTTCGAATATCACGGCTTCTCGCTTCAATTGCTTGAGGACAGCGTGCAACGCCTCGCGAATCAATGTGTGATCGTCAACAACAAGCACTTTCATAAAAATGCTCTCCGTCCTCTGACCGCCCGGAGATCAATGAAAAATCATACACCCACCTTCGAAACCGTCCATCTTCTATCTCTGGTCCAGCGGTTCGCCGTCAGGCACTCAGAGTAGGAGCCGAGCGCTGCTGTGTGGTATGATTGCAACGGCACACAGTCGTAAGGAGCGCGCGCTGCATGGAGCGCGGAACTCGCTTAGCCCCTCCGTCCACGCGAGCGACAAATTGCTCATCATGCGGTCTCAATACCGCGTTCGGGATAGTACCTTGGTCATAGGACCTAGGCACCTCTCTGTACCGACCTCCGGCCGATTTACAGTCTGTGCCACTTGAAAGATGATGTCGACAGTCGGTCCTCCCACCAGCGTTCTACCCAGCGCGGCCATGTGATCATTGTCGCAATTGCTGTCGTTGCCAGGTCGATGTGAAGCAACCTTGAACTGCGGCGCTGTCACGACCCGCAGGGCCGCGCTTTTTTTTCAAGTTCGATCCGTCTCGATCGTTCCTCTTTGAGCGTGCGCGCACGCTGGACGAGGCAAGCCAATGCATGATCGAACCGCCACCCTGAAGCCATCCGCGGACGTGGCGTCGGAGCTGAAAGCCAACGGCCGCGACGTGCGCATTGATGCCTGCCGCGGCATCGCGCTCTGGTGCATCTTTCTTGATCATGTCCCCAATAACATTGGAAGCTGGCTGACGCTGCGGAACTACGGCTTCAGCGATGCCGCGGAAGTGTTCATGTTCGTCTCAGGGGTCACCTGCGCACTGGCCTACGGTAAGGTATGGGGCCGCGAGGGATGGAGCAGCGTGATCCGCCGGACGCTGCGGCGAAGCTGGGACATCTATGTCGCGTTTCTGCTGCTCACGCTCGCCTGCGCGACCCTAGTCCACATCGCCGGCGTGGAACGCCTTGCCGACGAGAGCAATACGCGCATTCTGTTGGATCAGCCGGGCGCAACGCTCGCGCACGCGGCGATTCTGCAATACCGCCCAGTCAATACCGATGTGTTGCCGATCTTCGTGCTCCTCCACCTCTTGTTCGCGCCGTTGCTGTGGTTGCTGCTCCGACTGCCCAACGTGACGCTCGGCGCCTCGCTGGCGCTTTATACACTGGTGCATATGTTCGGCTGGTCCTTGCCGGCGTGGCCAAACGGCCACTGGGCTTTCAATCCACTGGCCTGGCAGCTGCTGGTGGTCCTTGGCGCGTGGGTGATAATCGCGGGCGGAAGAGTGCGCCCCTGGCTAACGTCACCTTTGGCGCTCGTGCCTGCCGTTCTCTATCTGGTCTTCAGCCTCGTCATCGTATTGAGCTGGAGAATCAAGCCGCTGGAAGCATTGATCCCGCAGGGGCTGACGAAGTTGGCCTACCAGATGGACAAATCGAATCTCGATCCGTTGCGTCTGTTGCATTTCTTGGCCCTAGCGGTTGTGGCGGTATGGTTGGTGCCGCCCAATCGACGAGCATTGACGACTGCGGTAATGCGCGGCGCCATCCTCTGTGGCAGGCACTCTTTGCCAATCTTCTGCCTCGGTGTCCTGCTTACGCTCGCTAGCCTCCTGGCGCTGCTCGACATATCGGCGGGGCTTGCGATGCAGATCACGCTCAGCGCTGGTGGTGTCCTGACGATGATCATGGCGGCGACGCTACTGAACTTGATCAAGAGCAAACCCAGGCCGCAGCTGGCCATTGCACTGCCTGTGAGTGTGCGCGCCGAGGGGAACGCTTGGGGCACCGTTAGCTGGCGCACCCTGGAGGCGTTCCGCCGAGGACTGCGCGAGTTCGGCTGGGCCGGCGACCAGAAGCGCCTCGTCAGCGAGCGGCCATCCCACCAGGGGCCTCGCTTCGCAGACGAATTGGTACGATCAAGCAGGCTCAACGTGAGCGAGCACCCGGCCATGTCGAGCGAGGTGACGTAGCTGCCGATCAGCGAGCGGGCGATGCGCAAGCCGCGCTTCCACCGGGTCGCGTCGGAGCGTATTGCCAATGCCACCCAACGCCTGCGGCATCATCCATACCGCGCCCTTTCGAAAGCTGAAGGCGCTGCAGGCTGCCGCACGCCGTCTCACCCCTCCACCCGCCACAGCCTCCATCTTTCCGGCACGCCCTTCAGCCGGTGCAAGCCGTGATCCTTCAGGCTCGCCGCCGCCTGCGCCGTCATCAGCTCCTTCACCGCACTCGACACCAGCACCTCCCCTGCCCGCGCCTTCGCCGCGACGCGGGTGCCGATGTGGAAGGCGAGGCCGACCATTTCGCCGCCGCTGATGGTGTATTCGCCGGCGTGCAGGCCGACCCGGATCTCGAGGCCGAGCGTGCGCACGGCTTTCTGGATCGCGGTCGCGCAAGCAATGCCGGCGGCGGGTTTCCTGAACGTCGCCAGCACGCCGTCGCCGGTGGTCACGACCTCCTTGCCGCGGCACGTCTTCAACTCCTTGCGGACGGCAGCATAGTAATGGCCCATGACCTTGGTCCAGCGCGCATCGCCGAGCTTCGCCGCCTTCGCGGTGGAGCCGACGATGTCGACGATCAGGATGGTGGCGAGCGCCTGCTTGAGCTCGGCGCTGCGTGCGGCGGACGGGCGCCGGTTCGCGATCGGTCCGGTCAGCGGCTCATAGCGATGATTGCGGCGCCGCGCGATCGCGGCCTTCGTATAGTCCTGCGCGCGCTGCGCAGTGCCGCAACGAACCGTCTTCTCCTGCGGCAGACGCGACCAATAGACCTTGCGCCCATCGCCGGCGCCATGCACCTCCACGGCGCCCCACTTCAGGAAGACTGCCGAGCCAACACGCCTGACGCACCACGCCTTCGACGTGTACCCGGAGACGTTCGACTGATGGACCCCGATGCGTAGGAATTTCGGCATGAACGAGCGGCCAAGGACCGTTTGGGCGTAGCTTGGCGCAAAACCTAGACGCACAACCCGGCGCTGGCAACAGTGCTGCCAACCCGCATGCCGTCGCCGCATCCCAAGCTCGCAGCCTAAATTCCTCTGCCCCCCGCCCTGCCTGCCGATCGTACAGCGCCATGCAGCCGGACGTTCGGCCGGATGCTGCGCCATCCATGCGGCGAGCTGCGGCGCGCCCATCAGGCAGGACTGCATCGTCACGTCGGCGAAGTCCGAGGTCGTGACGATTTGTTCACGACAGTTCGTCGGTGACGAAAGGCTGCAGAGCAAGCGGCGGCAGCCCGGCACGGGGGCGGTCGAGACATAGGCGGAGCAGGCAGAGCGGTTCCGCCGACTGCAGCGCTGCGAGCTCCGATTGGCACTTCCTGCGGCAAGGTGCGTTGCGCTCTTTTCGAGGAGGCGCAGATGACCAAGACGCAGACGACCAGGACCAACGCGCAGGACTCAAGGACCGGGATCCAGCCAACGCTCAATCCTGGCGATGAAGCCCCGCCCGGAACCATGGGCACCGGCGAAGACGTCTGTCCCGACTGTCATGGCAAGGGTCGCATCGACGGTGCCCCCTGCGCCACCTGCGGCGGGAGTGGCACCATTACGCGGGCCATTGGCGGCGCTTGACGTTGCTCCCTTGAGCGAGGCTTCATCTTGACAGCAAACGATGGCCGTCACCCGTGTTTGCGGAGCGCCCTCGGGGATAACGACACGAGGCAAAGCCGGAGCGGCCAGATGAACGCGCCGGGCGCCGGCACGACGGGAACGAACCGCAAATGGCCGCGGGCGGAAGGTCGCTTAGCCCTGATACGCAAACAGCTCGATCGGATCGCTGAAGCCGCGCACCTCGTGCCTGCCGACATGCTCGAGCTGAAACTCCTTCTCCACGAGCTCGGCGAAATCGCGTGACAGCAGCACGTTCCTGCCGAGCTTCTTGGTCAGCGCCTCGAGGCGGGAGGCCATGTTGACGGCCGGGCCGATCACGGTGAAATCGAGCCGGCTGGCCGATCCGATGTTGCCGTACATGACGTCACCGACATGGACGCCGATGCCGTAGTTCAGCGGCGCGCGGCCGGTTGCGCTGTTCCGTTCGTTCAGCGCGGCCATGGCCTGCCGGGCCTCGGCCACGGCATGGAGCAGATTGGCGCAGGCGTTGGGCGTATGAAGCGGAAAGATGGCGAGCAGTCCGTCGCCGATGAACTTGAGGATCTCGCCGCCGTGCCGCGCAATCGGCTCCGACATCGCGTCGAAATAGTCGTTGAGCAGGTCGATCACGTCGTCGCGCGGCCAGTTGTCGGAGATCTTGGTGAAATCCCTGAGGTCGCAGATCATGATCGCAGCGCGCACCGTCGTGCCGCTGCCGCGCCTCGTGGCGCCGGCCAGGATCAACTCGCCGGCATGAGAGCCGACATAGGTCTCCAGCAGCGTGCGCGCCAGGCGGTTCTTGACGCGGATCTCGCTGACCAGCGCCAGCACCGGCAACAGCTTCTTCAGGCCGGCGACATGCGCATCGTCGAACCCGCCGGGCCGATCGGTCGCGAAAGTGACGATGTGCCGCTTGCCGAGCGTATGGTAGAGCGGCCAGGCGACATAGTCGGTGAGGCCCTTGGCCCGCATCTCGTCATAGAGGGCGTGCTTGCGGCTGAGCGAAGAATCCTGCTCGAGCCGCTCGCGCACCTCGGCGGCGCCGTCATGGATCTCGTTGGCGGCGCTTCCGATATATTCGGACCGCTCGCGAACGTCATAGTCGACCAGCGCAATCTCCGCCTCGCGCATCCCGTCGGACCACATCATGCGGGCCCCCAGCCACTGCGGGTGATTGATCAGGATGTGAAGCGTCGCGCGCTTCACCGGAATGCCCGCCTGCTGGAGACGGATACACATCTGCGCGAAGATGTTGTCGATGAAGCGCTCGTCGCGCGTGCCGGTGGTCAGCCAGTCGACGACGCCGTCGGCCTGCGCAGGGACATGGTTGTCTGGTGCGTTCATATCCTGCCCCTCGGGCTGCGGTCTTTGGGGAAGCAGATATCGTGCTCCGGCCGGGCGGCGTCAACCTAGCCAGTTGCACGGATTGTGCGCAGCGACCGGCGCTAACCGAGGAGCCGGATCGACCCCAGCACCGCCAGACCCGAGACGAGCGCGAGCTGCGATGGCCCGAGCAGCTCGACTTTCAGCGTGCCGTTGTGGGGAATCGCAATATTCTCATTGTCGAGACTGATGCGGCATTCGCCCCGAGGTGCGTAGACCAGATGCGTGCCGGCGGCCAGCCGCCGGTCGCCGGGCTCCTTAAGCGCGATGAGATCGATCTCCGCCGCACCGCGCCGCGCCATGAGGTTCACGACCTCGACGGGCCCGGCCTCGAGCTCGGTCACGATCTCGAGCTCGCCGGTGAAGCGCACGGTCGTAAAAGGTTCACGTTCGTCGAATTCCTGCCCGAGGGCCTTCAGCACCAGCCCGCGCCCATCGACGACCATCTGCAAGCGATCGATGCCGGGCATATGGGAGAAGGGACCCGGCGCCACGATCGGCGTCGACGCAAAGCGCCAGTGCAGGCTGTCCCAGCTCTTCTCGCGTGCATCGGCCCGATGAGCGTCCGCGATGTCGGTGAAGATGCCGCCGCCGTTCTTCCAGGGCGAGCGGGTGTAGTTTTCGGGTCTGAGCAATATGGTTTTCATATCGTGAGTCGTCCGGGAACGCCGGAGTTTGCACCCGAGTTTGTAGCCGGATGAAGCGCAGCGCAATCCGGGTCAGCTCGCGCCCTGAAGCACTGGCCCCGGATTGCGCTCCCAGCTACATCCCGCTCAGGACGGTATCCGCCGCGAGGGCCTGCCGGTGACGTAGACGCTTTCGGAGCCGGCCGACGCAGCACTTCCTTTACCAAAAGCCCCGCTGCATCGGCTGCGCCGGCTGATAATACTGGTACTGGCTGCGCGGGCGCGGATTGACCGGCTGGACGTAGGGATCACGCTGCTGGAAGAAGAAGCCGAAGCCGTTGCCGCCGTTGTCCCAGCCGTCATCGCTGGCGATCATGGCAGGCGCGGTCGGCTTGCGCGTGATGAAGCCGCCCTGCGGCTCGTTGCTCAGCACTGCGACGAACTCTGTCCGGTAATTGGTCTCGCTGCTCAGCGGCTCATCGGAGATGATGATCGAGGAGCGCGGCAATGCGGTCGGCCCGATGCGATCCCACACGTCCTGCGGGATGGTGATGCGGTCGAGCGCATTGCGGGCGTCGTCGCCGTTGTCGATCGTGACCACGCTCCAGCGCAGGCCCGAATCGGTCTTCGCCATCGCCGTGAAGATGTGCGTGCCGAGCGGCTGGTCGGGATTGCGGATCGTGACGGGAACCTCGATGCTGGTGTCGAACACCTCGCCGCCGCCGTCGGGCGCTGGCTTGTGCGTGTTCCGCCGCACGTAGAGCTTCTGCGTCGCACGGCTGATGTAAACCGAGACCGGCTCACCCGCGAGCTTTGCATCGGTCGCCGCCTTGACGGCGTCGGCCTTCCTGGCCGCGGCCGCCTTCGCGGCTTCCTTGGTGGCGGCCGCTGCATCGCGCTTCGGCTGCGCGGCGGCCCTGGCGGCGTCGAGCTGCGTCGCCGCGTCGGCAGCCTTGGCCACCGCCTTTTGCTTCAACTCCTCGGCCTTGGCGCGTGCCTGATCGGTTTTGGCGTTCACGAGCGTCTTGTCGGCGAAGGCGAGCTCGGCATCTGCGCGGGCCTTCTGCTGTTCCAGCTTGCGCAGCGCGGCAGGGAGCGAGGCAGCTTCCTTCGCGGCAGCGGAAGCAGCCTTCTTGGCCTCGTCGGCCACCCTTGTGGCCTCGTCGGCCTCGGCGGAGAGCTTGTCGGCCCGGCTGGGCGCCGCCGCGATCGCCTCCGGCTTCGGCACGAACAGCGAGGGGTGAGAGAAGTCGGTCGGGACCGTGTCATACGGCGAGATGATCACCCGCATTCCGATATAGGTCTTGTCGAACAGGTTCTCGGCAAAGCCGAACGGCATGCGCACGCAGCCGTGCGAAGCGGCATAACCGGGCAGCGGCCCGCCATGCAGCGCGATTCCGTTCCAGGTGATGCGCTGCATGTTCGGCATCCAGGCATCGTCATACATGGTCGAGCGGTGGTCCTTGTCCTTCTCGATGATGGCGAACACGCCGGCCGGCGTCTCGCGGCCCGTGGTGCCGGTCGACACCGGCGCGCGCAGGATCCAGCCGTCGGCATCATAGAAAGTGACCTGCTGGCTCTTGATCGACACGATCGCCATGATCGGCTCGCCGGCCACACGCGGCGCCACCGCCTCGGTCACCTGGCGCGGCTGCTTGGCGGCTGTCGCCGGGGCCGCCGCCGTCAATGCGACGACCGCGGCCAGCGCCACGAGTCCGGAAGGCCTCCAACTCCGCATCGCCACGGTGGATTGCGCCCTCGTCGGTCGGTTTTTCATGCCATCCTCGGTCGAAATGCCAGTCCGCCTGTGCCGATCACGTGCCAGATTGGAATCATTGCATTAAGAAGTCGCAGCCGCCTTACGTTCCGTCTGTGGCGAGATTCGGCATGTTCCCGCGACAAATCACTCATATACGACGGCTGCCACAGGCGGAAGGCGGCCTCCGGTCGAAGCTGGCGTGAAGCTGGCCCCGATCGCTGCGGCAGAATGTCCGGTTAGCTGGCGGGGGGTGCGTCGTGACGGCGACGCCCACCGGCGCGCAACTAAACGCCCAGCGCCTTGCGGTTGAACGTGCGGAGAAATCGCAGCGACAACGTTCGCACGTTCGCAACGTTCAGCAGCCAGACCGCAACCGCATAAGCAAAGCCGCCGGCAAGGCTCACGATGATCAGCGACACGAGGCCGGTGCCGCCAGTTTGCGAGCGCGCAACCAGAATCGCGGCCGCCATCACCGCTGCGGAGAGGGCAATGCCGGCGAGGCGATTGAGCTCGAACGGGACCGGGTGGGCCCGATGCATCAGGACGACGGCAACGAGGAAGCCGATCGCCTCGGTCGCCAGCGTCGCCAGCGCCGCGCCGTAAAGGCCGTAAGGAGCGATCAGCGCGAACATCAGGATCACGCTGACCACCAGCGTGAGAAAGGATTGCGCCGCCAGCATGAAGGGGCGCTCGGCAAGCTGGAAGCTGATCTGCACGTAGAACTGATTGGCGATGCCGAAAAGCCGCGCAAGCACCAGGGTCGGCAGCAGCGCCGAGACGCCGGCGCGGAAGTCGATGCCGACGAGCGTGCCGGCGACCTGGTCCGCCGCAAGCGCGAGCCATATCGCGACGGGTGCCACGACGGCCAGCAGGAGTTCGAGACTTTCGGTCAGCCGCTCCCGCGTCGTCTCGCTGCTATTCTCGGACAATGACCGGAACACCAGCGGCACGGTCGCCGCGGCGACGCTGGATGCGATCATCACCATGAACTGGCGCGGCAGATCGGCGGCAACGCCGAAGATGCCGGCAGCGTCCTTGCCGAGCAAATAGGCGACGATGAGCCGGTCGCAGGCCGAATAGACGGCAACGGACAATCCTGCCAACGTCAGCGGCAGACCGTAGCGGGCCAGCTGCATGAACTGGCTGCGCTGGAAGCGCGCGATCCTGCTGCGGTCGCCTGCGAGGTTCAGGATGATGCCGGCGAGCGACCCCAGACCGAACGCCGCGAGCAGCCCCAATCCGCCCCAGCCGAGCCAGATGCCGACGAGGCCGAAGCCGACGCTGGAGACGCTGCGCACGATCGCGATCGCCGCGAAGCGGTAGGGACGCAATTTGGCGCGCTCGAACTCCTGGCCGACATCGACCGCATTGGCCATGATCGCGACGAACATGCTGGCGAGCAGCAGCTCGACACTGATGTCGCTGCGAAACAGCAAGACCAGCGGTGTGGTGGCACAGAGCACCGCGACCGTGAGGACGAAGGCGACCATCGCCGTGCCGCGAAAATCGACCTCCGCCGACATCGCCTGATAGCGCGACACCGACAGCTTGATCCAGGCGAAGAAGATCGCGCCCAGAATGCCCGCAAGGCTGATACCGACGACATAGACGCCGTACTCAGCCGGGCTCACGAGCCGCGTATAGGCCGTGACCGCGAAAAAGCCCACGGCCGCCGGCAGGATGTAGGCCACGAGATAAATCGAGAAATGGCGGTTCAGCATGCGAGCACGGGACCGGCAGCGGTCTTGCGATTATGACGGCTGTTAATCGATGGGGCCTTGGCGAACGAACTGCGCCGCAGCATGGCGCAAGAGTGTCACATAAGTCTCCAGATCGGGCGGCGAATGCGGCTTTGACGCCGCTTTCGCGCGTTAGCGTTAAATTTGCCCTTCCTCGAGCGGAAAGGTTTGGCGATCGAAAGAAACATGACTTGCGACTGCAAGGTTAACCCAACGAGCCAAAACCCAGGCGTCGCAAGGCGCCGCTTGGTACGATGCCGTCTTGGATCGATGAGGACTGCGGTGACCAGGCTCGACAGACGCGAATTTCTCCTCGGCGGCGCCGCAGCCCTCGCGGCGGGCGCATCGGCGTCCGCGGTGCCGGCGTCCAAACGCGCCCAGCGCCGTCCCGGCTTCGGCGCCGCGGCGACGCTCTGGGACCTGCAAGCCGACCCGCGGCTCGGTGACGCCATCAGCACCTATTGCACGCAGGTGGTGCCGGTGCTCGAGCTGAAATGGCCGATGCTGCGGCCGGACGCCCACACGTTCGCCTTCGAGCGCGCCGACGCGATCCTGGATTTCGCGCGAGACAACGATCTGACGATGCGCGGCCACGCGCTGGCCTGGTATCACGACATTCCGGACTGGACCAAGCGGATCAAGGACACCAAGGGCGTCGAGCGGGCCTATCTCGACCACATCGGTACCGTCGTCTCCTACTACAAGGACAAGCTGACGTCGTGGGACGTCGTCAACGAGCCGATCCCGGATAACCCCCGCAGCCCGAAAGACAGGCGCGACACGTTCTGGACGCAGCATCTCGGCGGCCGCTGGATTCCCCTGGCGTTCCGTACGGCGGCCGCGGCCGACCCCTTCGTCAAGCTCGCGATCAATGAATATGACATCGAGTCGGCGAAAGACTCGTTCGTCGCCAAGCGGGCGGCTTATCGCAACCTCATCATGGACCTGCTCGATCAGGGCGTTCCGCTCCACGCGGTTGGGCTGCAATCGCATCTGCACGCCGAGCTCGAGATCGACACGCACGGGCTCGCCGAATTCGTCACCGAGCTGCGCTCTTGGGGCCTCGATGTGCTCATCACCGAGCTCGACGTCGACGACCAGAAGCTGACGGGAAGTCCTGCGGAGCGCGACGCCGTCGTGGCCAAGCGCGTCGACGACCTGCTCACCGCCGTCTCCGCGAGCGGCCCGGTGCGCTCGATCCTGACCTGGGGCCTCTCGGACCGTTACAGCTGGATCAACGGCACCTTCGCCCGCGCGGACAAGCAGCCGAACCGCCCGCTGCCGCTCGACGGCGAGTTCAAGCCGAAGCCGTTCATGGACGTCATCAGCAAGTTCACCAAAGACGTTTGAAGACTAAAGCGCGATGAGATTTGGATGAATCGTCATCGCGCTTTAGCTTGTTGTTTACGCATGATTTTTCCGGAAAACCGCTTCGCACTTTTCCGGATCATGCTTTAGCGCGTCTTGGGCACTTCGAACGCGGCCGCGTCTCCCATGTCTTCGGGCGACAGGCTCGGGCTTCGGCGATCGCGCGAGGAGAGACGGAACACGTCGCGGATGTCGTCGATCGAGGTCGACGAATAGGACTGGATGCATAGCGCGACCTGCTCGGGCGAGGCCGTGCGCATCATCGCTTCGATGGCCGGGCGGTCGAGGGGCGTATCGTCCCAGTGCGAGACTGCGAGGCTGTCTTCGGTGATCCGATGTCTCGCCAGATGTTCCGGCGAGGTCGCGACGAAGTTGCCGTAAAGCAGATATTCGGAGAACTTTTTCTTCCGGCACAGCGCCAGAGCCCAGCTCAAGCCCGTCGCCGACTTGATCGCGTCGGTCATCGCACGGGCCGTGTCCTTGTCCCAGACCAGCGCGTTGCCGACATAATCGTCCGCCGGGAACGAGCGCTGCTTGATACCGAGAAGCTGATCGACGGTGCGAAGCCAGAGGCCATGCAACGGGTGATCGGCGCCGATCGCCTCGCGCGTGACGAACAGCGGCGTCTGCTCGGCGCCGGCATACTGGCCGACGTCGAATTCGCGGAAGAACAGATTATCCGAATCCAGGATGCAGACGCGCTGCTCCGGCGCATTGAGGACGCCGGCGATCTTCAGGATCTGCTGGATGTGCCAGCCGTGCACCGGTGACGACAGCAGCGACAGCCAGACGCGGCGCTTGCTCATGAACTGGAGCGCCGGCGGCAGCGCGAACAGCCATTTCGGCAGATAGCGCGAGGCCGGGACGATGACCCGCTTGTCGGAGGCGAACCGCGCGAACAGCGGCACGTCCTCATCGTTGACGAGAACATAATGCCGCGTGTATCCCGTCAGCCAAGTGTCGATGCTCTCGCTGAGCAGCGAAAAACGTTCGATATCCTTGGCGTAGCTGGCAGTCAGCAGTGCAACGGAATGCATGGAACGCGCTCGAATGGCGATCAGACCGCACTCATAGCGACGGCGGGAGCCGCTGGAAACTCACAAACGGAATCAAGGTAAAATGAAATGAAGCATTAACTAATCCGACGGCAGCCCCTGCGCGAGACTGCGAAAGCGCAGCGGTGCCAGGGCTGAGGCCCGCTGCCACCAGTCGGCGACGCGGTCGTCGAGCGCGCTCACACCGCGGCCGTGACCGGGAAAGATCCGGATCTGCTGGATCGCCTCTGCCTCGAAGCCGTTAGCCCTCCGCGTGATCTTGAGGGCGGCACCTTCGCGGTCGCGCTGGGTCAGCGGCACCAGGAGGCGGCCGCGCGGACGGAGCGCCTCAAGCCAGAGTGGGTGCGGGTGCGGGAAGCCGGCATGCACGATGATCACGTCGGCCGGCTTGCCGACGTCCTTGCATCCGTCGCCGTTGACGACCCTGACGTTACCATAGCCGCGCAAGCAGTTCGCCGCTCGCACCGCGAGACGCTCGTCGCATTCGATCGCATGTACGCTGCCCTTTGGACCGACCATCATCGACAGCACGGCCGAGAAATAACCCAGTCCGCAGCCGATCTGCACGACACGGTCCTTCTCCCTGATGTCGAGCATGTCGATGAAATGCGCCCACAGGCTCGGCAGGCCGGTGTCGAGCCTGCGGCGCGCGTCGATCGCGACCAGTACGTTGTCGTAGAGATGAACGGGATCTGCGTTGGGCGTCAGCCGATAGCTGCGCGCCGCCTCGCTCTTGATGCGCCAGGGTCCCCTCGGCAGAAACTCCTCTCGCGGAACGGCGGCAAGCGCGTCGAGCAGGCGCTTTGAGGAAATCCGCTCGCGCCTGGCAATCAACTCCACATAGCGGGCACGCTCGGCGACAAGATCGCTCATGTCACAGATCGGCCTGCTCGCGAATGGGCGCGCCCGCCCCGAGCTCGTTGACGAGCTGCATCGCCTTCTTCAGGTCCGGGGTGTAAAAGCCCTCGCTGAACTTGTTCACGATCGGCACCAGCAGGAGACTTGCGTGCTCGCGTTTGCCGGCTTCATGCGACAGGCGCGCGAGACTGACGGCGGTGCGAAGCTCCCAGGACAGCGCACCCTGCTTGCGTGCGATCTCCAACGACAGGCCGAACAGGTCCTCGGCCTCCTGTACCGAGGCCGGGTCGTGAGCCGACAGCGTGATCTCGCCTTGCAGGCGATAGACCTCGGCAAGGTAGGAGTGATCGCCGGTCCGTTTCGCCGTCGCGAGCGCACCATCGAGCGCGCGCAAGGCGGCATCGCGCATCCCGATCTTGGCATAGGCCTCCGCCAGCAGACAGCGGAACCAGCATCCGGCGAGCCAGGAATCCATCGCCTCGTATTCGTCGAGGCCGAAGCGCATCTGGCTGAGACCTTCGTCGGCCTCGCCAAGCTGCGTCAGCGCCCAGCCGCGCAGGATCGCCGCCTGCTGCTTCCAGTGCAGGAAATTGTGCTCGGTAGCAATGATCATGGCGCGGTTGGCATGGTCGCGCGTGCCCTCGACGTCGCGCAAATGCTGGCAAAGATACGCGCCGAATACGAGTGCGAAGGCGAGGGTGAAGGGGTGACGGATCTTCTCCGCATTCGCGATCGCCTGCTCGCTGTGCTGGCGCGCCGCGTCGGGCCGGCCGAGGAACCACAGGAGGTAGCCGAGATAGGACAGCGAAACGACGCCGGGATCGGTGCCGTGCCGCTCGATCAGATCGGAATGCAGATCGGGGCTGTAGAGGTTGATGCAGCGATGCAGATGATGCTGCGAGGCGGCGAAGCGGCCGCGATAGAGCATGGTCATCGCGATCGCGCGGTGAGCCTCGATCAGATAGCCGGTCTGCTGTGCCGGCTGCGCTCGCTCGTTCAGCCGCGCGCGCTTGGCGAACTTCATCAGCTCGACGCTGAGATCGTGCGCGCGCGTGAGATCGGCACGGATGAAATGGCACACCCAGAGCCCGCGGGTCGCAGCAAAGGCCTTTTCGTCGTCCTCGAGCTGCCGACCCAGCTCGAGCGCACGGATGTAGTTTTCCTCGACTTCCTGCACCGCATAGCCTTTGGCGGCAATCAGCGCGTTGCCGAGCGCGATCCGCAGCTCGAGCTCCATCTCGTCCGCGCCCTGCATGCGCGCGTTGGCCTGAACGACGCTGAGGCCGCGGCGCAGATGGCCGATCGCCTCCAGATTGGCGCCACTCTTGGCCGCCTGTTTGCCGGCCTTGAGCCAAAAGCTGGCGGCGCCCTCGCTCTGGCCGGATTCGGTCAGGTGATAGGCGAGCAGCTCCGGTTCGCGTTCGGTCTTCTCCGGATACATCTCGGCGAGCACCTGGGCGATGCGGGAATGCAGCTTGCGCCGCTCGCTGTGCAGCAGGCTCGCATGCGCGGCGTTCTGGATCATCACGTGCTTGAAGGAGTAGATCGCGTCCGGCGGATGGCCGCGGCGCATGATCAGTCCCGCCTCCTCCAGATGATTGAGCGCCGCCTCGATCTGCTCGGCCGGCGTATTGGCGACGGCGTGCAGGGTTTCATAGGAAAATTCGCGGCCGATCGTGGCGCCGATCTGCGCGATCCGCTTGAACGGTCCCATCCGGTCGAGCCGCGCCATCAGCGAATCAGTCAGGGTCGCCGGAATTGCGAGCTGCCGCCACTGTCCCGACAACACATAGCGCCCGTGCCGCTCGGTCAGGAGGTTGGATTCGAGAACCGTCTTGGTCAGCTCTTCCAGGAACAGCGGCACGCCGTCGGTCTTGACGATGATCTCCTCGACGACCTCCTTGGGCAGTTCGCGTCCCGCAACACGCTCGACCAGCGTCGTGCGGAGCTGCCGGCTGAGTCGATTCAGGACCAGGGTGGTGATGTGCGAATGCGCATTCCAGCTCGGCTGGAATTCCGAGCGCGCGGTGATGATGACCAGGATCGCCCGGTTCTGCACCCGATCGGCCAGGAGGTCGATCACCTCGCGGGAGGTCGGGTCGATCCAGTGCAGATCCTCGAACGCGATCACCAGCGGCATCTCGCGCGCGAGACCGAGGAAATGGTTCACCAGCGCCGCGACGGTCGCATCCTTCTGCTGCTGCGGCGATAGGTCGAGCGGTGGATACCGGTCTCCGGTCGGTATAGACAGCAGCGCGGCAAACAGCGGCGCGACCTGCTCGATGTCGCCATGCGCGGCGGCGATCGCGTTCTCCAGGCTCGCCAGCGACAGCGCGGAAGCGTCCTCGCGGTCGAGGCCGAGGGAGAATTTGAGCTGCTCGACGAACGGATAGAATGCGGTCGAGGTGTAGTAGGGCGAGCACTGGAACGAGACCTGCGCATGCCGGTCGCCTGATATCCGCTCGAAGATTTCCTGGATGATGCGCGACTTGCCGATGCCGGGCTCGCCGAACTTGACGACGACCTGGCCGTCGCCGTCCTTGGCCTGCTGCCAGCGGCCCATCAACAGCGCAATCTCCTCCTCGCGGTTGACGAGCGGCGTCAGCCGCGCGCCCATCGCGGCGGCGAAGCGGGTCTCCACCCGCGTGGCGCGCACCACGTGCCAGGCCTGCGCCTTCTCCGAGATGCCCTTGAGCGCATGGATACCGAGATTGCGGTAGTCGAATTTCCCCTTCAGCAGCGACTGCGTCGAGGCGGAGATCACGACGCCATTGGGCGGCGCCAGTGCTTGCAGCCGCGCCGCGAGATTGACGGTTTCGCCGACCGCGGAGTCGCGCTCCTCGGTGCCCTGCCCGACGAGGTCGCCGACCACGACGAGGCCGGTCGCAATCCCGATGCGGACAGCGGGTGAATGGCTGAGCGCGCCCCGCGGCTCGACCGCGCGAGCCGTCGACAGCGCCCGCACGATCTCGAGCCCGGCGCGCACCGCACGCTCAGCATCGTCCTCATGTGCGGTCGGATAGCCGAAATAGACCAGGATACCGTCGCCGACGAAACGGGCCGCAAAGCCCTCGTAATGTTTGACCACACGGACGCAGGTTTCGCGAAAGCCCGCGATCATGTCGCGGACGTCTTCCGGATCGAACTGCGCGGAAAGCGAGGTGGAATCCACCATGTCGCAGAACATGGTGGTGAGCTGGCGGCGTTCGGCACCGACCTCCGCGCGTGTTTGCGGACGGACCGCCGCGGTTGGCGCCTTCGCCGTTTCCGCATGAAACAGCGCCGCCATCGCCCGCTGGAGCCGCTTGCGATCGCCGAGCGGCAATCCAAGCTCGACCAGATCGGATTCGGTCAGGTCCCGCATGACGTCGAGATCGAGACGGTGCTGCGCGAAAAGATCGGTGTAGTGCCCGAGGCCGATACCCTCGAGCCAGCGCTTCAGCCCGCTTTCCGATCCCGTGTCCGGCTCATTCTCCAGCATGGTGATTCTGCCCGACCATCACTCCGTCGAAGGGCTTCAGGGTCCCTCAACCACAGATTTTGGACCCAAACTTCACCTCGGACTGGACGCGTTCCCTAGCTTGTTGGAAGAATAGCCTAATCGGATCAAAAGGGAATGGCGTTGTCGGACATTGCATCCGGAGCGGAAGAAGGATCAGCCGGTACGACGGCCGAAACGCAGATATTCGCGCATATCAGCGGCCTTCTCGAATTTTACGCCCGCAAGACACCGGCGGCGCCCGCACTCCTCGCCCCCGGCCGGCCGGTCCTCAGCTATGGCGCGCTGGACGGATCAGTCCGGCAACTGGTCCGTAGCTTGCGTGAGCTCGGCATCGGCCCCGCAGGCCGCATCGCGGTTGCACTGCCGCGCGGCGCCGACAGTGCACTGGCGTTGATCGCGGTCGCCTCGACCTGCGCCTGCGTCCCGGTCAATCCCGACCTGACCGCGGACGAGCTGCAGCGCTATTTCAGCGAATTGAAATTGACGGCGCTCGTGACCCGGGCCGACATGAACTCTGCGAGCCGCGACGTCGCCAGGGCGCTCGATATCGCCGTGATCGATTTCGTGGCGGGGCCGATCGACGATCTCGGTGGCTGCGCGTTCATCGCGCCGACGATCGGGCCGGCGAATGCCAGCGGTGCCGCGCGCGGCGACGACGATGCGTTCATCCTGTTGACGTCGGGCACGGCGGCGCGGCCGAAGATGGTGCCGCTGACCCATCGCAATGTCTGCCTGTCCGCTTACAATGCCGGCCATGTGCTGTCGCTCACGTCGCATGATCGCCTGCTCAACGTCCTCCCTTTGTTTCATGCCCATGGCCTGATTTCCGGTCTCCTCACGGCGCTGGCCGCGGGCTCCAGCGTGATCTGCACCGACGGTTTCGACGCATCCTCCTTCTTTGGCTGGATGCGGGAGCTGCAGCCGACCTGGTACACGGCGGTGCCGACCATTCACCGCGCCCTCTTGACCGCGGCGGAAGCGAACCCGGACCGCGCCCGACCGTCGTCGCTGCGCGTGATCCGCTCGGCCTCGGCCTCCCTCGCGCCTCCGATTCTCCAAGGGCTGGAGGCGACGTTCGGCGTTCCCGTACTCGAGACCTACGGAATGACGGAAGCTGCCTCGCAGATCGCGGCCAACCCGTTCGAGCTGCGCAAGGTCGGATCGGTCGGCCGCGCCGCCGGCCCGGAGATCGCGATCATGGACGAGAGGGGCCGCACGCTCGCGAGCGGCGCGCACGGCGAGATCATGCTGCGCGGTCCGAACATGAGCCGCGGCTACTACAATGACGATGCGGCGACGCAGGCGGCGTTCCGCAACGGCTGGTTCCGGACCGGCGATCTCGGTTATCTCGATGCCGATGGCTATCTCTTCATCGTCGGCCGCATCAAGGACGTCATCAACCGCGGCGGTCAGAAGATCTCGCCGCTGGAGGTGGAAGAGGTCCTGCTCAGCCATCCCGCGGTGCTGGAGGCCGGGGTGTTCGCCGTTCCACACGAAAAGCTCGGCGAGAACGTCGCCGCCGTCGTGGTGTTGCGGCCGAATTCCGAGGCAACCTCCGACCAGTTGCGCCAGTTCGCACGAAAACGGCTTGCCGCCTACAAGATACCCAGCCTGATCCGCAGCGTGCCGGCACTGCCGAAAGGTGCCAGCGGCAAGGTCAAGCGCAATGCGCTAGCCGGCTTGATCGCGGAGACGGCGGATGCCGGCGAGACGCGACTGCCGCGCAACGCGCTGGAGACGCAGCTCGCGGAGATCTGGGCCGGCCTCCTGGAGCTGCCGCAGGTCGGCGTCGACCAGGACGTCTTCGCGCTCGGTGCGGACTCGCTCGCGGTGACTCAGATGCGCTCGCGCCTGCGCGAACGCTACCATGTCGACTTCTCGTTCGAGGACATCTTCGATTGCTCCACGGTCACGGCGCTTGCGAACCGGATCGAGACCGCCGCAAGCCGGCGCGCGACGGCGCTGCCCGCCTGGCGCCACGACGAGGATCCGGATGCGCCGCTGTCGTTCCAGCAGCAGCGGATGTATCTGCTCTCGCGGCTCGACCCGACCCGCTACAATTACAATGTCGTCGAAGTCGCACTCCTCGACGGCGCGGTCGACGTCGCCGCGCTTTCTGCGAGCCTCGCTGCGGTCTGCTCGCGCCATGAGGCGCTGCGCTCGGTCTTCGTCGAACGCCAGGGCGAGCCGGTACAGCTTGTGCTGTCATCACCGCCGCGGGTCGAGCGCATCAAGCTGAAGCCCTGCCCTGCAGAGAAGCGGCCCGCAATTGTTCGGCGCGAGGCCTTCAAGCTCGCGCAACATCCGTTCGACCTTGCCCGCGAGCCACCGCTGAAACTCGCACTGCTGTCGTTCGACAAGAACAGCCATGCGCTGGTGGTCAATGTCCATCACCTCGTCACCGACGGCTGGTCACAGCGGCTGTTCTGGGAAGAGCTCGCCATCCATTACGCAGCGGCGCGCAAGAAGCACCCCGCCGCACTATCTGCGCCTGCCTTCCAGTATCGCGACTTCGCGCTCTGGCAGCAGAGCTGGGCGCGGACGCCGGCGGCGAAGGAGCAGCTCGAGTATTGGAGGGCGCAGCTCGACGGCGTCACCACGCTACCGCTACGGACGGACCGACCACGGCCGCAGGTCTGGAGCGGTCACGGCGCGCGCCACTATCTCGAATTCTCCAAAACGCTGTCGAGCCAGCTGCGCGCGCTGAGCCAGAACCAGGGCGTCACGCCGTTCATGGCGCTGCTCGCCGTCTTCCAGTGCCTGTTGTTCCGCCATACCTCGCATGAGGATGTCGCCACCGGCTCGCTGATCGCCAACCGCAACCAGATCGAGAGCGAGCGCCTGATCGGGCTGTTCGCCAACACTCTGGTCCTGCGCAACGATTTTAGCGGCGATCCGAGCTTCGGCGAGATATTGCGGCGGGTGCGGCAGGTCACGCTGGACGCCTACCGCAACCAGGACCTCCCGATCGAGGAGGTGCTGCGCGCGCTGCAGATCGCACGGAGGAGCGACGGCAATCCGCTGTTCCGGATCATGTTCATCCTCCAGAACGCCTCGATCGAGGCGGCACGCTTCCGGGGGCTGTCGACCCGGCGGCTGGAGGTGGACCCGAAGGTGGCGCGTTTCGACATCACGCTCGAGCTGGTCGAGGCCGACGGCCGTTTCGCCGGCTTCTTCGAATACGCCACCGATCTGTTCGACACCGCGACGATCGAAGGCATGGCCGCCCAGTTCAAGACCCTGCTCAAAGCCGTCGTCGCCAATCCGGAGCAGCGGATCTCGCGCCTGCCGCTCCTGACCGAGGCCGAACGCCGTCGGCTGCTGGCGAAAGGCCGGGGCATGCCGGTCAATTTCACCACACGCGGCAATTTGAGCGAATGCTTCGACCGCCAGGCGAAGAAGACACCGAACGCCGTTGCGGTGTCGGACGGCCGCGCGTCGGTGAGCTATCGCGAACTCGCGCGCCGCAGCCAGGCGGCCGCACGCTGGCTCGCCCGCGAGGGGGTCGGCGCCGAGAGCGTCGTCGCCTTGCTCGCGGAGCGCGGGCCCGACCTGCTGGCCGCAATGATCGCAGTGCAGCGCGTCGGCGCGGCGTTCCTCAATCTCGATCCTGACCAGCCGCCGGCAAGGCTCACGACGATCCTCGGATCGAGCTGCGCCCGCGTGCTGCTGACGCGGCGGGCCCAGTCCGCCATGGTCGAGACCCTGCTCGAGCCGCTGGTCGAGCGCATCCAGGTGGCCGAGCTCGAAGACGTGATCGCACCAGGGACAAGCAAGCCGGCGCGCACGCTGCGGCGCGCCGCCTCCAGCCTCGCCTATCTCGTCTATACGTCCGGCTCCTCCGGTGCGCCGAAGGGCGTCATGGTCGAGCAGCACGGCCTGTCGAACCATCTGGCCTCACTCATCTCCGAGCTCGGCCTCTCCGCCAGGGACGTGATCGCGCAGACCGCACCGCAGAGCTTCGTCATCTCGGTCTGGCAGTTCCTCGCCGGGCCCATGGTGGGCGCGCGCGTCCATGTCTGCGGCAACGCGATCGTGCAGGACGCGATCCTGCTGGCGCGGGAGATCGAGCGCGAGGGCATCACGGTGCTCGAGATCGTGCCTTCGCTGCTGCGCATCATTCTCGATCGCATGGACGAGGTGCAGGTGCAGCGCGCCTTCGCAAGGTTGCGGCTGCTGATCTCGACCGGAGAGCCGTTGCCCGTTGATCTCTGCCGCGCCTGGTTCGCGCGCTGTCCGAGAGTGCCGCTGATCAATGCCTATGGTGCATCGGAATGCTCCGACGACGTCTCCCTGCATCGCCTGACCAAGGCGCCGGCGATCGCGGCGACCAACGTTCCGATCGGCGCGCCGCTGCCGAACACCCAGCTCTACGTGCTCGACGCAAGCCTTCAGCCGCAACCGATCGGCGTGACCGGCGAGCTCTGCATCGGCGGCGCCGGAGTCGGCCGCGGCTACGTCAATGACCCCGCGCAAAGCCGGCAGCGCTTTCTGCCGGATCCGTTCGCGCGCCAGGCCGGCGGCCGGCTCTACCGGACGGGTGATCTTGCCCGCCGCCGCGCCGACGGGACGATCGAATGCCTCGGCCGCGCCGACCATCAGGTCAAGGTCCGCGGCTACCGTATCGAGCTCAAGGAGATCGAGAACGCGCTGGCCGAGCATCCAAACGTGCGCGCCGGCATCGTCGAGCCGCGCCGGGAGGCGAGCGGCGATATCAGGCTGATCGCCCATATCGTCGCCGAGCCCGGTAGCCGGAGCAGCGCCAGCGAGCTGCGCGAGTTCCTGAAAGGCAGGCTGCCGGCCCACGCCATCCCGTCCGCCTTCCTGTTCCTGGATCGGGTGCCGCTCAACGCCCATGGCAAAATCGACCGCTCCGCGCTGCTGGCGCCCGCTCAGCCGGAAACGTCCGGGCCAGGCTTGGCCGTGCCGGCGCGGCGGTTCACCGAAAAGGTGCTCTCCGACATCTGGATCGACTTGCTGAAGGTCGAAGACCTCGGTGTCACCGACAATTTCTTCGACCTCGGTGGCCATTCGCTGCTGGCTGGCCAGGCGATGGCGCGCATTGCCCGCGCGCTCGGCGCGTCGCTGCCGATCAAGACCATCTTCGAGGCGCCGACGATCGAAGAGCTGGCTCGGCGGGTCGACGAGGCCGTGGCGGCGAAGCCGCACAAGCCTGCCGCAAGCGTGCCGCGATTAGCTGCAAGCGGGCCTCCCGTTCTTTCCATCGCGCAGGACCAGATGCTGCGGATCGAGCGGAATCTGCCGGGGCTACCGCTGTTCAACCTGCCCTTCGCCTTCCGTCTCCAGGGCCCGCTCGATCCGGCCGCCCTGGCGCAGGCGATCGATGACGTCGTGCGCCGGCACGAATCGCTGCGGACGGCGTTCGGCTGGAACGGCGAGGCGCCCGAAAGCCGCATCGCCGCGCTGCGCACCCTCGGCCGAATCATGACGGTCGAGACGATCGGCGACGGTCATCCTCATAACAACAAGCGGCGCAAGGCCCTGGAGCTCAGGAAGATCAATCTCCTGATCCAGCGGGAGACCTACGTCCCGATCGACATCACGCGTGCGCCGCTGTTGCGCGCCCGCTTGTTGCGGCTCCACGACGACGATCACGTGCTGCTGCTGACGCTGCATCACGCCGTTGTCGACGGCTGGTCCATCGGCGTGCTGTTCGAGGAATTGTCGAGCCGCTATGCGGCGCTGGCCGGATATCCGTCGGTGCCGCTAAAGAGCCCCCCGCCGGCCTTTTCGGCCGTCGCACGCTGGCAGCGCTGGTGGTGCGACACCGACGCCGCACGCCGCCAGGCTGCCGACTGGACGGAGAATTTACGCGGAGCGGGTCTCCTTTTTGACCGCGAATCAAGGCCGGGCCCATCCACAGGGCACCATCCGATCAACCTCGAGCGTGAGCTGATCGGCCGGCTCACGGCGTTCGCCGGCCGGCACAATTGCACGCTGTTCATGTGCCTGCTCACAGGTCTCAAGGTCCTGCTGCTGGCCCGGACCGGCCGCACCGACATCGTGGTCGCGACCGCCATGGCCAATCGTGCCCAGCCGGACACCGACCGAATCATCGGCCCGTTCGAGAACACGGTGATCGTCCGCACGACGATCACGCCGGATCTGTCGTTCGCGCAGGCCTTGGCGCGGATTCGCCAGAGCGTGCTCGACGCGCATGCGCGGCAGGAGCTGCCGTTCAATATCCTGGCCGATCATCTGGAGCGCGAGGGGATCGATCCGGCCTCGCTGCTCCAGGTCTATTTCACGCTGCAGAATCCGCTGCGCCAGCCGCTCGATCTTCCGGATCTCGCGACAGCATCGATCGGCAACGTCGCGCGCGAGGGCCAGCCGGTGCTGCCGATCGACCAGACCTGGCTGTCGCTGATGCTCAAGGAGCGCCCGACCGGCATCACAGGCTCGTGCAATTACAAGCGCGAGTTGCTCGAGGGCCGAATGGTCGGCGAGTGGATGGAGGATCTCGTCGCGCTGCTGACGGCGGCGGTCGCCCAACCCAATGCGCCGCTCGGCCGGTTACTCGCGCGCAGGGCGGCCTTAAGCGCGTTACATCCGGACGAGTACGGATTCACGCGCCAAAGCTGCGAATGATCAAGTTGCGTCTTGATTATTTGGCGTCACCGCGCAAGATTATTCCCGCGTTTTGATTTGGACGATTATTTTCAACCGGGGGAGTGTTTATGGGTTTCATCAAATTTACCAAGGGCACCTCGCTGAGCGACAAGGATCGCAAGGCCCTGCAGAAGTTGCTGACTGAAGAGAAGAAGAGGCTCCAGTCCGCGCTGAAGGACGTCGACGCCAGCCTTTCGATGCTGGGCGCGGCGAAGAAGGCCAAGAAGAAGAAAAAGTAAGACTAGTCGGCAGGGACGCCGCACGAATCTTCAGGCTTCATTTTTCGGCCTCCGGTTTTCAAATTGGGCCGCTCGCTTATCGAGTTGGGGTCTCGGACAAGCTTGCGCCTGTAAACCGGTCTGCAAATCGACAAGAATTCGCCTGGGTGGGCCGTTAGGAAAGGTCCTCTTCGTGGATTCTTGCTCAGCTGACTCTTCCGTCAGGACCGGGGCCTTGACCTCGCCTGACGCCATGGGCCCAATTGATGGCAGACGACAGAATCGAACTCTTTGTCGGGCTGATCGAGACCATTGACGCGCCGGGCGCAGTCGAGGCGTGCCGACGCCTGCTCTCGATCGACGAACGGGCCCGGGCCGATCGCTTCATGTTCGAGCGGCATCGGCGGCAATACATCTTCGCGCATGCCATGCTGCGCCTGGCGCTGTCGCAGGTCGCCTCCAACGTCGCGCCCTCCGACTGGTCGTTTGGCGCGGGCCGTTATGGGCGCCCCTTCGTCGCAGCGCCCGTCACCTCGACAGCGCTGCATTTCAGCCTGTCACATGCCGACGGCTGCGTCGCCTGCGTGGTGTCGCGGCATGAGGCCGTCGGGATCGACGTCGAAACCGTGTCGCGGCGTGTCGCGCCGCTTTCTACCGCGCATCGCTTCTTTGCACCGGAGGAGGTCGAAACGCTGCTCGGACTGCCGGAGCCGGCGGCGATCGAGCGCTTCTTCGACTATTGGACGCTCAAGGAGGCCTATCTGAAGGCCAGAGGCTTCGGGCTCAATTTGCCGCTCGATGCCTTCGCGATGCAGGTGTCGCGCGAGGCCATCGAGATCAGCTTCAAGCCCGGCATTGCCGACGATCCGGACGGCTGGCGCTTCTCGCTGTGCTCGCCATCGCCCTCGCACCGCCTCGCGATCGCCGATGGCTCCCGTGCTGATGGCGGCCTTCCCATCAGCCGCCATGCCTGGCCGCTCCAGGAAACGGCCGAATGACGCCGTCGCGGCTGCGCGTCTTTGCCGCGATTTCACGCAACCGCGATCCCAAGACCCATGTCGGCGAGCTGATGCGGGTGGCGCAGTTCGCCGGCCGCAACGGCTTCGAAGGCATCCTGCTGTTCGAAGGCAACGACGTGTTCGTCGAACCCTGGGCGATGGCCCAGCACATCATGGCAGAGACGACGCGATCTTCGCCGTTGATCGCCGTCAATCCGGTCTACATGCACCCGTTCACGGCGGCGAAATTCGTCTCGTCCTTCGCACAGCTCTACCGCCGCAAGGTCTATCTCAACATGATCACGGGGACGGCGGTCAGCGACCTGCAGGGCCTCGGCGACGACCAGTCGCATGCCGATCGCTACGTTCGGCTCGGTGAATTCGTCGCGCTGATGCGCCAGTTGCTGGCAAGCCCGCGGCCGGTGAATTTCGATGGGCAATTCTATCGCGCCCGCAATCTGCAACTTCGCCCGCGCCTGCCCGCGGAGCTTATGCCGGAATTCTTGATCGCCGGCCAGTCGGACGCGGCGCAGCGCGTGGCCAAGGAGACCGGCTGCATCAAGATGCAGATGCTGCCGCCCGATCTCGATCGCGGCCTCGACGCGGCTGGGATGAACTTCGGCATTTTCGCGCGCGCGGGACGCGAGGAGGCACGACAGGCGGCAAGGGCGCGCTTTCGCGACAGTGTCGATGATCGCGAACTGCTCGCGCTCACCGTGGAGAGCAGCGATTCCGTGTGGAAGCGGCGGCTCTACGAGGAGCAAAGTGGTGAGCTTCACGATAACGGCTATTGGCTGCTGCCGTTCCTCACCTTCCAGGCCGACTGCCCCTATCTCGTCGGCAGCTACGAGGAGATCGGTGCAAAGCTGAAGGAATTTGCGGCGAAGGGCCTGACCACTGTTATGCTCGACATGGTAGCGGACGAAGCCGAGATGCAGCACGTTTGCAAGGCGCTCGCTGCGAGCGGGATGCTCTAAAGCATGATCCGGAAAAGTGCGAAGCGGTTTTCCGGAAAGATCATGCGCAAACAACAAGCTAAAGCGCGATGACGATTCATCCAAATCTCATCGCGCTTTAGGACCGCACGCCGAGCGGGCTCAGTCGCGCCAGCGGCTCGGAGCCTTCCGGCCGGCGCAGCAGCTGCATGACATGCCGCTTCAGCCGCACGAACTCGGGTTCGGTCACGAGATCGTGGCTGCGCGGCCGTGCGAAGGTCAGGACGACGTCCTCGATGACACGGCCGGGTCTTGCGCTCATCACGACGATGCGATCGGCGAGGAAGAGGGCCTCGTCGATGTCGTGGGTGACGAAGACCGTGGTCGTCGGGATTTTGCTCCAGATGTCGAGCAGCACCGCCTGCATCATGCCGCGCGTCTGCGCATCGAGCGCGCTGAAGGGTTCGTCCATCAGCAGCACCCGCGGCTGGTTGATCAGGACCCGCGCGATCTCGACGCGTTGCTGCATGCCGCCCGACAATTGCGCAGGGTAAAACGTCTCGAAGCCGGAAAGGCCGACCAGCTTGATGATGGCGTCGGCGGCACGGTCGCGTTCCTTCTTCGAAAGGCCACGCATCTTCGGGCCGAAGGCGACATTGTCGCGCACCCGCTTCCAGGGAAACAGCGTGTGCTGCTGGAACACCATACCCCGGTCCGGGCTCGGCCCCTGGATCGGCTGCCCGTCGACGGTCAGCTGCCCCGCCGTGACCGGCAGATGCCCGGCCAGCGCGCCGAGCAGCGTGGACTTGCCGCAGCCGGAGGGACCGAGAATGCAGACGAACTCGCCCGGCGCAATGGAGAAATCGAGGCCGCTCACGGCCTCGATTGCCTCGGCGCCGAAGCCGAGCGCAATCGAGACGCCGGCGATGTCGATGCGACCGACGCTCTTGGTGCCGATATCCGCCACCCGGATGTTCATCGCGCCACCTTCGGGCTGCGCCAGGGCATCAGAAGCCGGCCGGCGGTCGTCAGCAGCCAGCTGGAGCCCATGCCGAGCAGGCCGATGACCAGCATACCGACGATGATGTCGGCGTAGTTCTGGAGCGTGTAGGCTTCCCAGGTGTAGTAGCCGATGCCGAACTGACCCGAGATCATCTCCGCGGTGACGAGACAGAACCACGAGGTACCCATACCGATCGCAAGGCCCGTGACGATGCTGGGCGCGGCGTCCGGCAGCACGACCTCTCGCAGGATCGCGAGCTCCCCCGCACCGAGGCTGCGGGCGGCGGCGAGAAGCCGACGGTCGACATTCGCAACGCCATGGACGGTGTTCAGCACGATCGGAAACAAGGCGCCGATGAAGGTGATGTAGATCATCGACAGTTCGGACGACGGGAAGATCAGGATCGACAGCGGAATCCACGCCACCGCCGGAATCGGCCGCAGCAATTCGAGCGGCGGCAGCAAGAGGTCGCTCGTGGCGCGCGACCGGCCGATCGCGAAACCGAAGATCACACCGAGCACCACCGCCGCTCCGTAACCTGCGAACACGCGCCAGAGGCTGCTGGTGATATGGGGCACCAGTTTCGGCGACCGAAACAAAGCGAGTGCGGATTGCACGACCTCGAGCGGCGGCGGCACGTTGCGGAAGGTGACGATCCCGAGATTGAGATGCGTCGCGGACGCGACCTGCCACAGCGCGATGCAGGCGAGAATCGAAAGGCCGCGGACCACCCAGCGGATGGCCGCAGGCCGCGCCTGGATAGCGGCGGTCATGGCCTCACCGGCTCGCAACGAGCGACTCGCGCGCGGCCGCGAAGTCGAGCACCGCACCGCCATGTTGCTTCGACCAGCGCTCGGCCGCATCCTTGAGCAGGAACGCGCTCAGCTCGCCGCTCCACGACCGCACGAACCAGGCTTGGTTTGCGAACAGCTTGATGCCGCTCTCGCGGTCCTGGGCATAGACGACGCGGATGGTCTTGCCGTCCTTCTCGATGCCGGCCAGCGCCTTGAGCGCGTTCTCGGGCGAGGCGTAGTGACGCACATGAGCCTCGTCCCGGACCCAGATCTGCGCGACACGACTGAAGTCGGTGATTTCGGCTCCCGTCACTGCATCTTTGGCCCTGAGCGGGAGCTGCGCATAGTTCTTCAGCTCCGCGTCATAGTCACGGCCCGCCTGCGCGGCCGCGATGCGGATGAACTTGTCTGTGACGAACTGGTTGATGTCGAGATCGCTGTCGGCGCGCTTGAGCAGCTTCAGCGTCTTGATCGAGGTCGCGACCGCCTGCCGGTATTCCGCCTTCCAAGTCACGTCGCGGGTCTGAAGGCCGAGCGGGCCGTGAAAGAGGTAGTCGACCTCGGCCTCGATGCCCGTCACCTTCGCGATCAGCTCGCTGTATTTCTCGGGCTCCTCCGCGATCAGGCGATCCGCTTCGAGCGCGGCGCGCAAATAGGCGACGACGATTTCCGGATATTTTTCGGCATACTCGGCATCGACCAGCCCACCGTGGAATGTCGGAGCATTTGCCTGTGCACCGTCGAAGATCTTGCGCGCAAAGCCGCGCCACGGGAACAGCTCCGCGAACGGGACGAAGTCCGCATGCGCCTCGATCTTGCCGGCCTGCAAGGCAGGTCCCGCAATCTCGGGCGCCTGCGTGATGATATTGACGTCGGTCTCGGGGTTCCAGCCCTTGGCCTCGATGGCACGGAGCAGCATGCCGTGCGAGGTCGAGGCAAAGGGAACGGAGATTGTCTTGCCCTTGAGCTCGCTGAGCGACTGCACCGGCGAATTCGAGGGCACCACGATGCCGTTACCGCTGCCCTTGGTGCTACCGGACAAGACGCTGATGAACAGGCTGCGGCGTCCTGCCTTCTGGAACGCAACGCCGTTGAGCGAACCCGGAAAATCCGCCATCGCTCCGAAGTCGAGCTTGCCCGCGACCATCTCGTTGGTGAGCGGTGCGCCGCTGGTAAAGTTCTTCCACTGGATGTCGTAGGTGACGTCCTTGTACTTGCCGTCGCGAGGCAGGAACTGCTCCAGCAGTTTGAGCTCGCGGATAAGCAGCCCGCCGGTCGCGCAGTTGATGGTCGTATCCTGCGTTCCGATCGCCACGCGGATGGTCTCCGCCTGTGACGGTCCGAACATCGCGATTGTCAAAGCCAAGATGGCCGCACTCATTCTCAAAGAGCTGAAATCGATCATCGAACTGTCCTCGGAGACCGGCGATGCCGGCGACAATGCCAGCCTGCACTATCGAAGTCGCGGCGAACCGCTTGAAGCAATTACTTGCATCGCCATCGTGAACTGCGCGCATCGTGAATCCCGCGCGCGATGGCGTGAATGATTTTCTCAGGACCGCGTTCCCGACAGAGGAATCATTCCGCCGTCGATCGCCGCACATATCAAGCTTTGCTAAGTGATTTGGAACGATCGCAAAGAGATGGACATCGCACCACCGCCGCTCTTACCTATTCGCGAGACATCTGAGAGCTGACGGATTGCGATGACCATTCTCAAGGAAGCTGCCGCGACAGAGCCTGGCGCTTTTGTTGATCGGCCGGGCGTTACGTTCGACTGGCCCGCCCGCGAGACCGCGCGTCGAACCCGCGACACGCGCGCGAAGACCGCGAGCTCGGCACTGTTCATGAGCGAGACGATCGACGGGCTCAACGCGGGGGCGCATTTCCTCGATCGCCTGTCCACATTCGAGCAGGCCCGCGTGCATGCGGCCGGGCGCACCGTCACTGTGCCGCAGGGCGAGATGGTGTTCAGCCAGGGCGACGGCCACGAAGGCATCTTCATCATTCGCCGCGGGCAGGTTCGGGTCTACTACACGGCGCCGTCGGGCCGCGAGATCACGCTCGCCTACTGGACGCCGGGACATTTCATCGGCGGTCCGGAGATTTCCGGTGGCGGCATTCACATGTGGTCCGGCATCGCCATCGAGGCGTGCGAGATGACGGCACTCTCCGGTCCCGCGCTCGAGAAGCTGCTCAAGGGCATGCCGAGCTTCGCGCTGGCGCTGATCGACGGCCTCATCGCCAAGGGCAAGTGCTATTCCTCGATGGCGCAGATCCTCGGCACGCGCTCGGTGATCGAGCGGCTGGCGCAGTTCCTGCTCACGCTGTCAGAGCTGCACGGTGTGGCCGACGGCGACACCATCGTCATCAACCGCAAGATCACTCATGACCAGATCGCGGCCATGGTCGGCTCGACCCGGCAATGGGTGACGATGATGATGAAGCGCTTCCAAAACCGCCGCATCATCGCCATCGACGGCAGCTCCATCCGGATCAGGCGGATCGATCTGCTGGAGCAGATCTTGTTCAAGCATTGAGGTGGGCCGATCGACGCTCCGGGGCCGCATTTCTCCTCCCTCTCCCCGTTCTTACGGGGAGAAACGAAGAACGCGCATCACCGCGCCTCTTCGAATCCGGCCAGCACGGAAGTCAAATTCGCGCCGAGGATATTCGAGAGATAACCGCCTTCCGTGGTCGCAGGTTCGCTTGACGTGCCACGAAAGTCTTGATCTCCGCGGCCGCGAGATGCAAGCAAGAATGCCGCATCCGTGCGCGCGGCTCTGCATCGGAAGCAGATCATGCTCTAGCAGCGCCCGCGCTGGAGGCAGTGCTCGCGCCCCGGCTGGTCGGTGCGGAAGGATTCGATGAAGCCACCCTGGCGCTGGGTGACGAAGACAGTCTTGCCGTCACCGCCGCCGAAGGCGAGGTTGGTCGGCTCCTTGGCCCGAAGCGCGATCTCCCGCTCGACCGCGCCATTGGGCTTCATCAGCGCGATCGTGCCTTTGAGAATGCGCGCGACATAGAGGCGGCCGGCGACGTCGGTGCGCAGGCCGTCGACGGTGTCGGGCTGAAACGACTTCACGAGCCTTGCGCCAGTGAGCTCGTTGCCGCTGATCGCATAGGACCAGATCTGGCCGCTGCTGGATTCGCCCACATAGAGCGTCTTGCCGTCCGGGCTGAGATCGATGCCGTTGGTGGTGCCCATCGCGCGCGGCGCCGGCATCACCTGCCCCCGCACCGTCCCGTCGGCTCGCTTCGCGATGCGCCAAATATGACCTTCCCTGCCTTTCCAGTTCGGATCGCTCGCATAGATCGTGCCGTCGCGCGCGATGGTGATGTCGTTGGGCTGATTCATCTCGTCGGAATGAAACCAGACGGTGGGCTCGGTCGCGCCCTTCGGGATCGCGAAGATGTTGTGCTTCTTGTAATCGGCAATGAACATGGTGCCGTCGCGTGCAAAGCGGATGGCATTGCCGACACTGCCTTCGGGAAGCACCGTGAATGGCTCCGACGCCGCGCCGCCCGCCGGCAGCCTGCCGATGGTGCCGGGCTTGCCGAGATTGACCACGAAGAGGTTGCCGTCGAGGTCGGCGGCGGGCCCTTCGATGCCGAACGTATATTCGCCGGCGGGCGTCACCTGCACGCTTTCGAACAGCCTGGTCTCGGCCTGGGCGGGGGCCGTGGCGACGACGAAGAGGATGCTACTGCACAGGCACCAGAAATTCCTGCCGGATGTAATAGCCATCGCCGTCGGAGCACTCGCCATTCAGATAGGGATCGGCCGGCCGAAAGAATCGGCTGAAGCCGGGTCTGTCTACAGCGCTCCTTTGTGTCACGACAACGACCTTGGCGGCCGGTATTTCGCCGCATTCCTTGTCGGACTTGTCATAGAACTTGCGCTGCGGCGGACCGGCTTTGATCCGCATCCGCGTGCCCGGAACCATCTTCGCGACGAGCAGATCCGCCGCATCCAGCAGACGCTTGTAGCCAGGCTCGGTCTTCGGCAGGCTCTCGCCACCCGGCGGCATCAGCTTCTCCGCGCCAAGGCCGCGCAGGCGCGTGCGCAGCTTGCCGGCGTCGGGATCGCCGGGATAGATCCAGCCATCCTGCGACAGCATGAAACGGAGCACGGCGCCGTCCTGCTCTGCCTCCGATTGGCCCGCCTTCAGACCGAAATCCGAGTGGCAGCCGACGCAATGCTTCTCGACGAGGCCCTTGCGCAGCGTGGTCAGCCGGGCGCTGTTCCGTGCATCCCTGGCGACCAAGGCCGCGAGCTGATCGATCATCGCCGGGCTGCGGCTGTCGCAGGGCAGCGGCGCCGGCGCTTCACCCGCGGCGCGATCGACGCGGATCACGGTCCGGTTCTTGTCCTCCACCAGCCAGATCGCGCCGTCCTCCGCAACCGTCATGCCGACGGGCGCACCTTGCGGCCGCGCGCCGTTGACGCGGTGCCAGCCGGCGATCAGCTCCTCGAACGGCGCGGCGGCGACCTCGCCGGCCTCGGTTTGGAAACTGCGGGTCGGGTCAGCCGCGCAACTGACGTGATAGCGCACCGGTGCCGGGGCAGGTTTGGGGAAGCCGTGATCGTCGACATCATAGACGAGCAAGCGGCTGCCGGTCGGGCGATAGCCGTGCAGGCCCACCAGCAGCTTGCCCTCAAGCTCCGGAAATTTGCCGCCGTGGTAGTAGAGCATCGCGAGCGGTGCACCATGCGGCGGCAGCAGCGAGAGCGGCGGCTTATAGAGCGCGTTGGCCGTCCAGAGCGACTTGTAGACCCCGGATTGCAGCACGAGCCTGAATTCGGGACTCGGCGTCGACAGATCGTAGCAATACGGCCAGCCGTAGTGCCTGCCCTGCTCGATCGCGTTGATCTCCTCGTTCGGCTTGAAGATGTCGGGCAGATCGCGCCCGTTCTCGCCCTGCAGGAAGGCGTAGCCGGCATCCGGAAAGTTCGGATGCAGCGCCAGCGCCATCGAGTTGCGCAGACCGCGCGCATAGACGGTGTGCGGCGGGTCGGGATCGCCAGGCTTCAATGCCGGGAAGACGCCGCCTGGTGGCGGCGTGAACAGCCAGATCGCAGCCATCGCGGAGCCGCCTTCGGCCGCAGCGCAGGGCCTGGTGATCGGCGCCGGCGTGATGCAGTCGTCGCTGTGCGCGCCGACATTGACGAACAGCCGTCCATTCCGATCGAGCACGAATTGCTTCAGCGGATGCGCGCTCTCGTCCAGCCTCGTGCCGTCCGGCAAAGTGATTCGGCGGCCGGGCATGTGACGGATGATGGTCTCGACCGTGCTCCGTGGATTGTCGGCGAGCGGATCGAAACGGAAGATCGTCTCCGCGGTCGAGGCATAGAGCTTTTTGTCGGGACCGATCACGAGGCCGAACGGATATTCGAGCCCCGTCAGCAGCTCTTTGAAGCGTTGCCCGTGGGGCGCATGCGGATCGAGCAGCAGCAGCCGCCCGTCGGCATGACCCCAGCCGCCCATGTCGGCGACGACGAACAGGTCCCTGGACGATCGAGCGCGGGAATTTGAGGCGGTCCTGTTCGCTGGCGACGAGGCCGGCGCAGAATCCCGCCTTCATGTCGATCTCGATTCTGGGGAAGGCGAGATCGCCGCTGCCGCAGGAGTCGGTGCCGATCGCATAGCCACTTTTCCTGACCGGCTCGGACGATGCCGGCGCTAAGCCGAGCAGCGCGGCGGTCAAGACCCCTGCAAGCAAGCGCAGATTTCGCCGTCCGATCTCGAATGTGAACTGATTCACGGTCGCCCCCGACCTTCCCGCGGACGTTGTTCCATGCCGCCTCGGCGCCGTCCAGTCATCACTCGCCTGTGATTAAACCTGTAACGACCTTGGTGCCGACCAATCTCCGTAAATTCCCTTACCGGGCTCGACCCGAATGTTTCGCGAAGGCTTGGGGTGGTATCGATTTGCCGTCCCAATCGCTTTCTACAGGAGGCGCTCATGGTCCAGGTCTATTTTCACTGCTCCAACACCGAGGGCACGCTGATCGACCACTACGGGGCCGCCGTCGCCAATCTGACCGAGGCGCGCGACCGCGCCACCCAGATCATGAACTCGATGATCCAGACGCCCGGTGCCGAGGACTGGCGCGATTGGGTGATCCATGTCAGCGATGACGACGGTGAGGAGATTTTCGATCTCCCCTTCACCGCCATGCTCGGCAAGCCGCATTGAGGTGATACCATGTTGCTCGCTTCCTTGAGCCTGTTCCGCCAGCCCCTGAGCTTCGTCGCCACCAAATGGCAGACGCTGATCCGCGTCGCGGGCAACCCCTATCGCCCCGAGCTGCATTACATGCGCGGGCCTGGCCCGAAATGGCGCGCCAAATATCAGGCCAGCCGGCTGGACCGCTCGCTCTAGGCGCTCCTTCGCTGCGTTCGAGCTGATTTCCGTCTCTTTCCCATCATGGCCGGGTTCAACCCGGCCATGATGCGTTTGGGAGACGGCAGCGCCCCGCCATACCGCCTATTTCACACCAGCCATGTCGCGCCTCCCTTTGTTCTCGTTGGCGGCAATGTGTCATTCTGCGCTCGCTCCGCCGTTTGCGCGGTCGCGCAATGAAGCCAAGACACAGACCAACAAGACACAGAACAAGACGAGATCATGCCTCACCAGTTCAGCCTCAACCAGACCGTCCGCAAACCTGCAGTCAAATCGAAGGGCGGCATCGTCGCCTCGCAATCGCGGCGGGCTGCTGAAGTCGGGGCGCAGGTGCTGGCCGCGGGTGGCGACTGCGTGGACGCGATCGTCGCAACCACCTTTGCCCTGAACGTCCTGGAGCCCTGGAATAGTGGTATCGGCGGCGGCGGTGCGATGGTGCTCTACCGCGCGAAGGAAAATCGCTACGAGGTGATCGACTACGGCATGTGCGCGCCGCAGAGCCTGCGCACTGCCGACTATCCGCTCAGTGGCGAAGGCGCGGCGGCCTCCGACCTGTTTCCCTGGCCCCGGGTGAAGGATGACCGCAACATCCATGGTCCCGGCTCGATTGCGGTACCCGGCGTCGTCGCCGGCATGGAAGAGGCGCATCGCCGCTACGCAAAGATGCCGTGGAAGGATCTGGTCGCGCCGGCTGCCGCGCTCGCCGGCGAAGGCCTGCTGGTCGATTGGTGGACGACCGTGACGATCGCTGGCTCTGCGGCGGATCTCAGGCGCTATCCCGCAAGCGCGGCCGCATACCTGAAAGACGGTCTGCCGCCGAGCGCGCCATGGGGCATCAAATCCGAGACACGGCTGCCCCAGGACACCATGAAGGCGACTTTGTCACATCTCGCCGAGGCCGGCCCTCGCGATTTCTACCAGGGCGATCTCGCCAGGAGCATTGCCTCCGATATCAAGGCCGACGGCGGCTCGCTGTCGGTGGAGGATCTCGCCGCATTCCACGCCCACCTGCGCGAGCCACTGGCGATCCCCTATCGCGAGGGCAAGGTGCTTGCGACGCCGGAGCTCACGGCGGGACCGACGATGGCGCATGCGCTGCGCCTGTTGCAGCAGAGCTTGACGCCCGCAGGCGCGCCGGATGCCGCCGCCTATGTCGAATATGCGCTCGCCCTGCAGGCGGCCTTCCGCGAGCGGCTCAGGGACATGGGCGATGCCGACGGCAAGCGCTCGCTTGGCGCAGAATATCTGGCGCCCGCCTGCACCACGCATTTCTCCGTCGTCGACCGTCACGGCAACATCGCGGCGGTGACGCAGACGCTGCTCTCGTCCTTCGGCTCGAAATATGTGACACCCCACACCGGTATCACCATGAACAACGGCATCATGTGGTTCGATCCGACGCCGGGTACCACCAACTCGCTTGCACCCGGCAAGCGCTGCCTTTGCAACTACACGCCCGTTATCGCCGAGACGAAGGACGGCAAACGCCTCGCCGCCGGCGCCTCCGGCGGACGTCGCATTTTGCCCGCCGTGATGCAACTCGTCTCCTTCGCGATGGATTTCAGGATGGATCTGGACGCCGCCATCCATCAGCCGCGCATCGACGCCAGCGAAGGCGCGATCGTGATCGGAGACGCCCGACTTCCGGAGGAAGCACGCAAGGCGCTGGCCGCACGCTTCGACTACGAAGAAGGCCGGGTGCAAACGTTGCCGCAGAAATTCGCCTGCCCGAGCGTGGTGATGCGCGAGGGCGACACGAATTATGGGGCGGTCGAGATTTTTCAGCCATGGGCCGCGGCGGTCGCGGAAGGCTGAGCGCAGAAATCGACGCGAGATCATGCGAGCGCTCGTTGAGCCGATACGGGATCGCGCATCTGCACGAGCGTCACGACTCCTCCACATTCGCAGGGAACTTACCTGCGCACAGTTCGTTCATTGAATGGACAAATGCGCTCGCCCCAGTGGAGGACAAGATGAAGAAACTTGCGCTCGCCGCGTCCCTGATCATCGCGGCCGGCGTTACGTTTGCCGGCCCCGCGGTTGCAAAGGGCGGACATGGACATGGTCGCGGTCACGGCCATGGTCACGCGATGGGCCATTATCACTATGGCACACCGCCCGGCTGGTCGCATGGACGCAAGGTCGGCTGGCGCGGCATGGGATGCCCGCCCGGGCTGTGGAAGCAGGGCCGCTGCTGACGCAATCTGCAACTCCCAACACGGCGCCGCCCGAATCCGGGCGGCGCCTTTTTCATATGCCAAGCCGGTCCCGCACCCGGCCCGCGATCACCGCGGTCGTCACGCCGACCGGCCAGAACGCGTGCATCGGGATCGGCTTGATGCCCGTGATCGGCATGTCGATTTCGGCCTTGGCGCCGCCGATCAGGCGGCGCGCGAGTTGCGCGCCCATCGCGGTCGAGAGCGCGACGCCGCGGCCGTTGCAGCCGAGCGAGATCAGGATGTTCTCCGCGGGCTCATGCACGTGGGGATAATGGTCCTTGGTGATGGCGAGCCGGCTGTTCCAGCCATGGGTCCAGGCGGCGCCTTTGAGCTGGGGCCATAGCCGCTCGGCATAACGGATGAGATAGGCCACGTCATACGGCGACTTGATCCAGCGCATCGGGCCGCGGCCGCCCATCAAGAGACGGTTCTGCTGATCGATGCGGTAATAGACCGTGATGTGGCCGCTCTCGTAGAGGACCGGACGCGTCGGCATGATCGAACGGGCGACCGCGTCGGAGAGCGGCGCGGTCGCGGCGATCGAGGAAAACACCGGCACGATGGTGCGGCGGAGCGCCGGCCAGAGATCGTCGGTGAAGCCGTTGGTGGCGAGCAGGACCTTATCGGCATGAACCACTGCGCGCGGCGTCTCGATGCGCCAGCGCCTGCCGTCGCGGCGCAGTGACAATGCCGGCGTCTCGCCATGGATCTTCGCGCCCGCGGAGATCGCGGCGCGCGCGAGGCCACGGGCGTAGCTCAGGGGATGCAGATCGCCGCCGCGGGTATCCAGCATCGCGCCGATGTAACGGTCGGTGCCGGTCATCTCGCGCAGCTGCTCGCGGTTCAGATAGGTCACCGGCATGCCGCGGCGGATACATTGTTGCGCGGTCTTCTCGATCGCGGCGGCGCTGGCCTCATTGTAAGCCGCGCGCAGCGTGCCGTTCTGCCGCGCCTCGCAGGGAATCTGGTAGCGGCGGATCAGGTCGTGGGTGAAGTTCGTCGTGCCGTAGGAGAACTCGATCATGCGGCGGCCGAGATCTGCGCCGAAATCGGCTTCGATCTGATCGGGATCGTGCTTCAGTCCGGGATTGGTGTGGCCGCCATTGTTGCCGGACGCGCCCCAACCGGGTTCCTGCGCCTCAAGCACCAGCGCCTCGACGCCTTGCTCGGCCAGATGCAGCGCTGTGGACAGGCCGGTGTAGCCGCCGCCGACGATCGCGACGGAGACGCTTCTGTCGACGTCGAGCGGCGGCGTGGCGACCGGCGCGACGGCGGTGTCGGCATAGAGCGAGGGCGGCAGAGGCAGGCGCGTCATGGCGAAGTCCGGTCAGAGCGGATGCAGCACGCGGCGCAAAAAGTCCTGCGTGCGCGAATGCTGCGGCTGGTTGAGCAGCGCCTTGGCCGGGCCCTGCTCGACGATGACTCCGCCGTCGATGAACAGCACGCGATCGGCGACATCGCGGGCAAAGCCCATCTCGTGGGTAACGACGACCATGGTCATGCCGTCGTCGGCGAGCTTGCGCATGACGCCGAGGACCTCGCCGACCAGCTCGGGATCGAGCGCCGAGGTCGGCTCGTCGAACAGGATCGCCTTGGGTTGCATGGCGAGCGCCCGCGCGATCGCGACGCGCTGCTGCTGGCCGCCGGAGAGTTGCGGTGGATGGGCATCGGCCTTCTCGGCAAGCCCGACCTGGGCGAGCAGAGCGCGGCCGCGCTCGAGCACCTGGGCGCGCGGCTCCTTCTTCACGAAGAGCGGCCCCTCAATCACGTTCTCCAGCACCGTCCGATGCGGAAATAGGTTGAAGCGCTGGAACACCATCGAGACCTGGGTGCGGATGTTCACGATCGACGGAGCATCGCGATCGACCTTCAGGCCTTCGACGCTGATCTCGCCACGATCGTAGCTTTCGAGCCCGTTGATGCAGCGCAGGATGGTCGACTTGCCCGAGCCTGATGGCCCGATGATGCAGACCACCTCGCCCTTCTCGACGCTCGCCGTGATGCCCTTGAGCACCTCGACCTTGCCAAAGCTCTTGTGGACGTCGTTGAGTTCGATCATCGCTTGCGGGCCCGCTTCTCGAAGTGACGGACCAGCAGGATCAGGGGGATGCTCATGGTGAGGTACATCAGCGCCACCAGGGTGAACACGCTGGTGTTCTTGAAGGTCGAGGAGGCGATCAGCTTGCCTTGCAACGCAAGCTCTGCGACCGTGATGGTCGAGGCCTGCGAGGAATCCTTCAGCATCATGATCATGACGTTGCCGTAGGGCGGCAGCACGATACGTACCGCCTGCGGCAGCACCACGCGACGCATGGTGAGCCACCAGCCCATGCCGATCGACTGCGCCGCCTCGATCTGGCCCTTGTCGATCGCCTCGATGCCGGCGCGAAAGTTCTCAGCCTGATAGGCCGAATAGGCGATGCCGAGCCCGAGGATCGCAGCCTGCAAGGCCGTCAGCGTGACGCCGAGATCGGGCATCACGAAGTAGAGGTAGAACAGCAGCACGATGATCGGGATGCCGCGGATCACGTTGATCAGGCTGGCGCTGAGCATCGACAGCGCCTTGATGCCGGAGACCCGCATCATCGCCCAGACGAGCCCTAGCACGGTCGAGAGCAGCAGCGAGCCGACCGTGACGACGATCGTCAACGCGACGCCGTTCAACAGGATCGGGAAGAACTCGACGGCGTCGCGCCAGAAGCCTTTCATCGGGAAGCCTTCATCGGTCAGACGCTCACGATCAACCTTGTGCCTTCAGGCCCCATTTATCCAGAATCTTGTCGATGGTGCCGTTGGCTTTCAGCTTCGCCAGCGAAGCATTGATCTTGCCGAGCAGCGCAGTTTCGCCCTTGCGGACGCCGATGCCGACCGAGCCGACCGTGACCGGCTTATAGCCGTCGACGAGACGCACCTCGGGGAAGCCGCCCTGCTTCAGATTGTAGGCGAGGATCGGATAGTCGGCATAGCCCGCCTTGAGGCGGCCGGTGTTCACGTCGCGCAGGATGTCGGGGATGGTGTCGTAGGCCTTCACCTCGGCGAACAGACCAGTCTTCTTCAGCGCGTCGACGAAGGCGGTGCCGACCTGGGCGCCGACCGTCTCGCCCTTCAGGTCGTCCTGCGTGGCGTAAGCCTTGGTGTCGGTCTTCGGCACCACGAGGCCCTCGCCGTAGGTGTAGATCGGGTCGGAGAAGTCGACGACCTCCTTGCGCGGCGGCGTTATGAACATCGCAGCCGCGATGATGTCGATCTTGCTCGAGGTCAGCGAGGGGATCAGCGCCGAGAACTGCATCGGCTCGATCTGAACGTTGAAGCCGGCGTCCTTGCCGACCTCGGTGATGAGATCGACCATGATGCCCTGGATGGTGTTGGTCTTGGTGTCGAGGAAGGTGAAGGGAATGCCCGTCGGCGTCGAACCGACCTTCAGCACTTGTTGCGCCGACGCCGGCACGGCTGTGGCAATGGCGAGCGCCGCGATCGCGGCCTGGACAAAACGCTTCATCGCATCCCCCTTTGGGTCTGGCCGGTGACGGCGCTCGCGCATGTCGTGACCAGACGTTGCGGGCTCAGCCGTTTCGGCCTAGTTTCACCAATATGAAAATTGGTCACAGTTTCGCGAACGATGCAAGTGGTTTTCATGCACATGAAGGAGGCTGTCTGACGTGAGCGGTGGCAAAAGAATGCGCAAACCGGTCGCCGCAAAGCCGGCCAGGAAGGCGAGAGCCAAAGCCGTCGCCAAGCCGGCCGAACCCGCGATGGACGTCGCGGTCGGCCGTCGCATCCGCGATCTCAGGCGGGTCAGGCAATTCTCGCTGGAGACGGTCGCGGCGCGCACGGATCTGTCGATCGGTTTTCTCAGCCAGATCGAGCGCGGCCTGTCGTCGCCGTCGCTGCGCGTGCTGGCAACGCTCGCCGACGTGCTCGGCGTCGGCATCGCCGCGCTGTTCGGCGCAAGCCCGAGCAGCGATGGCTCCTCCGATCAGGTGGTAACCCGCGGCCTGCAGCGGCCAGAGCTGAAACTCTGGCGCACCGGCGTCTCGAAACAATTGCTGAGCCCGGCCAGCGCCGATAACAAGCTCAACCTGTTCCTGGTGCATCTGGAGCCCGGCGGCTCCACCGGCGACGAGCTCTACACCCATGATGGTGAAGAGGCCGGGCTCGTGCTCGAGGGCGAGATGATGCTGACGGTGGACAGCCGGACGTGGTCGCTGAAGACGGGTGACAGCTTTCGTTTCGCCAGCCGCCGGCCGCATCGGTTCTCCAACCCGGCGCAGGATGCGAAGGCCGTGGTGCTCTGGGTGAATTGCGTGACGGGGGCGTAAGCCTCCCTCCTTTCGCGCGCACACCCTCAGCCCGTGATAGGTTGGCGCTCCGCTACCTCCACATCGTCATTGCGAGGAGCCCTTGCGACGAAGCAATCCAGACTGTCTCCGCGGAGGGATACTGGATTGCTCACATGGGGATTTGGTGTGTCAAGGCGGTTTGTTCAGCTCTTTGTTCGATTGCAGGCCAGCTCTTCGTCCCGACCGTGGAGCACGTAGGATGGCGCGCGCAGATCGAGTCAAGGTCG
>NZ_RDQF01000061.1 GCF_004114425.1 Bradyrhizobium vignae
GCCGTCAAAGGCTGGCCGTCGCCCTGGCCTCAACTCCATCTCCGCTGCCGCCAGGCCACGCCTTGACGGCCGCAAACGGCGTCATGCTACCCTCAGCGATCGGGCGAATCTAATGGTTGCTACGAGAGCCAACCTACCCTTCCACCCCGAACGTCAGCCCGGCGTGATCGACCAGCCGCTTGATCAGCTTGTGCTGCATCGCTGCGCCCGGCGTCCAGAAACCGGCCGGAACGTCTGCTGCGTCGCGCAGCAGGCAGATCGCGCATTCGGAGATCATCTTCGAGGTCGAGCCGTAACCGGGATCGCGGTCTCCGGTGACGCCGGCGCGGACCATGCGACCGTCGGGAGCAATCGCGACGTAGAGCAGATTGAACAGACCGTTCTCGCGCTCCTCCTTCGACGGCCCCTCGCCTGGCTTCGGTGCGTTCGGACCGGTCTTCTCGGCATTGGCCGCCATCACGCGCTTCGCATTGGCCTCGCCCTTCTCGCCGGGACCGGTCAGGACCATCTCGTCGTAGACGAAGTCCTTCCCGTACGGAAAGCCCATCAGCATGTTGGAGCGATGGACGTTGCGGGTGTTGATCAGCGCCATCATGAACGGAGCGGCCCAGGATTGCAGGTCCTCCTCGTAAGTCGCCCTGTTGCCCTTCGGCTGTTTCGGGCCGGTGAAGCCCGGCGTCAGCGCGAAGTGATCGTTGAGGATGGCGACGAGGCTGAGATCCTTCGCGACGGCGTCGAAGGTCGCTTTCGCGCTCGCCGCGGTGCCACCGGACAGCGTGCCGCGCATGTCGCGCACGCGGCCCTTCACGCGCGGGGCCGGCGCGCCAAACACACGCCTCGCCTCTTCCTGCACGAAGAAAGTGCCGAGCTCGAACGGCACGGAATCATAGCCGCAGGAAAACACGATGCGCGCGCCGCTCGCCTCGGCCGCCGCACCGTACTTGTCGATCATCTGTCGCATCCAGACCGGCTCGCCGCAGAGATCGAAATAGTCCGCACCCGCAGCGACGCAGGCCGCGAGCAGGTCCTCGCCATAGAATTGATAGGGACCGACCGTCGTGATCACCGACTTGGTCTGCGCCACCATCGCCTTCAGCGACGCCGCGTCCGACGCATCCGCCACGATCAGCGGCGTGTCGGCTGGCGCGCCAATGGCGTCGCGCACCGATTTCAGCTTGTCGAGGCTGCGACCCGCCATCGCCCATTTCAGCGCCATGTCGTCCTTGTAATGGGCCGCCAGATATTCGGCGACGAGCTGGCCGGTGAAGCCGGTCGCGCCGTAGACGACGATGTCGAATTTCGCAGAGCTCATGATCGGCCTTTACTTCTTCGCGTAACTCACGCCCATGCCGGCACGGACGTCACTTTGAATGCCATAGGGCGGGATCGGATAGCGCAGGCCGTTCTTGGCCAGCGCCTTCATGCCTTCAATTGCCTTGGCGAGATGCGAAGGCTTCAATGCCATCAGCATCTCCTCGTCCGGCACGCCGCCATAGCGCCGTTCGGCATAGCATGGCAAGGACAGGCTGGGCTCCCCGGTCTTGAGCGCCCGCCCCCAGGAATCCGCGCACGCGGTCTCGCCGACCACGCCCCACTCGAATTTCTTGTAGCCGGTATATTGCAGCCCGTTGATCAGGATGATCATCTGCCCCGGCGTTGCATAGACGAGGCAGATGTCGGGCGGATCGAGCCGGCCGCTCGCCAGCGGACTGACGGCGAGCGCCTGATAGTGTCCGAACGGAACCACGTCCAGCGCCTCCTGGCGCTTGCGCGCATCTTCTGCGGTACCATGCCATAGTTCTCGCCGGCGAGCCATTTGTCGTCCTGGGGGCTGAGCCCGATCACGGCGCGGCATTGGCTACCTACGAGATCGTCGGCGGTGATGCCGACGGTCCAGCCGAGGCGCGCCGCCATGCTGACGATCTGATCGGTGGTGTGAATTGCATTCGGGCGGCGGATTTTCGGGATCGCCTCCATCTCTGCGGCCGTCGCGAACAACTTCATGCCGATCACGTTGGTCTTCAGCCGCAGCAAGCTGTTGAGATCGGCGACGAGGCCGGCAAGATCGATCCTGTCTGCACTCTGCTGTTGCATGGCTTCCTCCGCGCCGGCGATCGCGCGCCGTGTTCTTGTCTTGGTGCCCTCGTTCTAGTCCCTGCCCGGTCCTGGAAGCAACTCGCCGGTTCGGCCCATCAGACGGTAGGCCACGAGGCCGATCCACTCGCGGATGGCCACTTCCGTTCGGCCGAGTCCGTCCGCACCCATATTCGTGAAGGAAAACAAATCGTCTCGTCCGCCCATCCGCCAGTCCACCGGATACGCCTCGACGTCAAATCCAGCCTTGCGGAAGATCCCCATCGAGCGCGGCATGTGGAAGGCCGACGTCACCAGCAGCCAGCGCTCGCGCGGCTTTGGTGACACCAATTTCTTGGTGAACATCGCATTCTCCCAGGTGTTGCGGGAGTCACGTTCGAGGATCAGGCGCTCCTTCGGTATGCCGAGGTTCTCCAGGATCGGCGCGGAATAGTCGGCCTCCTTCGCCTCGGTCGAAACCAGGTTCGCGTTGCCTCCCGTGAACACGATGCGCGCGCTCGGATAGCGGCGGGCAAGCTCGGCCGGCGCGAACAGACGATCGGCCGCGTGCGCGACGACCGGCGTGCGATGCGCCGCCGACAGATCGGTGTCGACCGAGCCGCCGAGCACGATGATGCCGTCGGGCGCGCCGCGCGAGGCGTCCCACGCAGGAAAGCGAGACTCCAGCGGATAGATCAACAGATTGCCGAGCGGCGAGAACGCCGCGAGCGCCAGCAGCACCAGCGTGATCACGGCAAGCTTGCGGCCGAGCGCGGCAAAGCGCGTCACCATCAGCACGACAGACAGGATTCCGAGCTCGACCAGGAGATTGATCGGCAGCAGCGCGGTGCCGAGGGTCTTGGAAAGAACGAAAAACAGGGGAGCCTCGCTGAAATCATCTTGCCTGTCTGTGCGGGGCTTGACCGGCCCCGCCATCTTCAGAAATCTTCTTGAAAGAGGATCGATCGCCGGGTCAAGCCCGCGGCCGATGAAACCAACCGGACGCGGCATATGACCCATCATCACCTGCATTCCACCCCCGAAACCTGTCATTGGGGCTTCTTCGAAGCCGCGCTCAAGCCCGTCCTCACCATTGCCAGCGGCGATGAGGTGACGGTCGATACCATCAGCGGCGGTCCGGACGTGCTGCCCGATCGCGACAAATTTCACATTCCGCCGGAAATGCACCAGGTTCATGCCACAAACGAGCGCATGCTGCCGGGCCACATCCTCACCGGCCCGATCGCGGTCGAGGGAGCCGAGCCCGGCGACGTGCTCGCGGTCGAGATCCTCGACGTGCAGCTCCGGCAGGATTGGGGCTGGAACATGATCAAGCCGCTGGCCGGCACCCTGCCCGACGATTTCCACGAGACGCGCTTCCTCAACATCCCACTCGACCGGACGCGGATGGTCGGCCGCATGCCCTGGGGTTTAGACCTGCCGCTCAAACCGTTCTTCGGCGTGATGGGCGTATCGCCGCCACCTAGCTGGGGCCGTATCTCCTCGCTGATCCCGCGCGCAATGGGCGGCAATCTCGACAACAAGGAGCTCGGTGCGGGTGCGACGCTGTATCTGCCGGTGTTCGTGCCAGGTGCGATGTTCTCCTGCGGCGACGGCCATGGCGTGCAGGGCGACGGCGAGGTCTGCGTCACCGCGATCGAGACCGCGCTGCGGGGCCGCTTCCGCCTCACGCTGCGCAAGGACCTCAGGCTCGAGTACCCCCGCGCCGAGACGCCGACGCACTACATGACCATGGCGATGGACCCCGATCTCGACCAATGCGTGGTGCGTGCGCTGCGCGACATGATCGCGCTGCTCGGCGAGACGCGAAATCTATCGCGCGAGGATGCCTACACGCTGTGCAGCCTGGCCGCAGACCTGCGCGTGACCCAGACCGTCAACGGCGCCAAGGGCATCCATTGCATGATCGAAAAGACGATCGTGCACGGCTGAGCCGCCGCGCCCTTCCCCGACCTGCCGACATCGAGCCGCCGCCCGGTCTTCCCTGCGGCGCGCCGCGACGTGTCCGATTCCCAAGCGATTCCAACCAGGTGAGCTGCTGCCCCGGCGCTGATTTGACTTCCACCCCCGAAACTAAATAGAGTCTTAATCGTTACTTTTATGTACCCGAGTAAGAGGCTAGCGTTCGGGCCATGGCCACCGAAAAAGCCGAGACTGACCGCATTCCCGTAACCCTGGCGCTCTCGACCATCGCCTATCTGGAGAAACTGGTGAGACAGGGCACCCACGGCACCAGCGTTCCCGGCGTCGCGCGGACATTGATCGAGGAAGGCATCCGTCTCGCCATCAAGGACGGGCTTCTGTCGATCCGCGACAATGGCAGGACGTGAGCGCGCGCCGGACGTGAGGCGGACGGATCTCCGAGCGGGCGGATGGCCGACATCTGCAACCTGGGATCGCAACACATGCCTGTTCTCTCGCCTGCCTCTTCACGAACTTGGACCGACGAACGCATTGAGCTGTTGAAGCGGCACTTCGACGCCGGCCTCTCCTGCAGCGAGATCGCCGCCGACATCGGCGTCAGCCGCAACGCCGTGATCGGCAAGCTGTCGCGGCTGAATCTGACGCGCGGCCGGACATTCGACGACCGCAAGGTCCAGGACAGAGGCTTGGCGCCGGCGCGGGCGCGCAAGGCCGTGCCGCGGCTGCAATACGAGATGCTCGCCACCATCTATGGCGAGGCCGACGCGCCGGTGGTCGCAGGCCCGATCGACGACGCCAATCGCTGCTCGCTGCTGGAGCTGTCCGAGAACCGCTGCCGATGGCCGATCTCGACGCCGGGCGAAGACGATTTCTGCTTCTGCGGCAACACGACGCCCGACGGCCAGCCCTATTGCGCCGGTCACAGCCGCCTCGCCTACCGGCCGTATGCGCGCGCTCGCGCGATGCGCGGTTGATCTGCAGCATCTCCAAAAACAAAAAACCTCCGGCGGGGCATCACCGGAGGTTTCTGGAGGCTTAGCGTGAAGCTAAGAGCCGCAACTTTCGTATTTGGCCAAAAGCCATATAGCTTAGTAACTCAGGTAAGTAAATAAATTTGAGGCGATCGAACCGCATGGCTCGTCTTCGCGCTTCGCAACGGCTGCCGGATTTTCCGAACGCCCCTCATTGCGGAAAAAAGCCCCGGCGGTTTCCCGCCGGGGCTTCATCAAGGGCTCGATACCCCAAGCTTACCAGTTGCGCTGGGCGCGCAGCAGCAGGCTGTAGGTGTCCTGGTCCTTCAGCTCGTAGGTCGCCGCCGGCTTGGCGACGCCGGTCAGGGCTCCGGTCGTGATCGCGCCCGAATACTTCTGGTCGAGATGGCTGTAGGTGAAGTCGGCCGAGAAGGTCAGGTTCTTCACCGGCGTCCAGCGCGTGATGACGCCGACCTGGCCGATGTTGAAGTCCGGGTTGCAGGTGCCGGTCAGGGTGGCGAACGCGGCGCTGCCGCAGATCAGGCCTTTCGCCGTGCCGCTGTAATTGACCGCAGCCCACGCGCCGTACAGCGCCGTGTTCCAGTACGGATTCCAGTTGTGGGTGTAGGCACCACGGAAACCGTAGGTCTTGGTCAGTTCGAGGCTGCCGCCCGGTGCGAACACCGCATCAGACACGCCGGCGAAGCCGATGCTCTGATAGGCCGCGTTCGAGCTGCCGAACATCGAGTAGCTGGTCGCGGCCAGCTCCTGGAAGTTGTAGCGGCTCGCGCCTTCAGTGTAGACGCCCGAGATGTTGATCACGTCGCCGGCGCCAGTCGGGATGTTCTTGATGCCCAATGCGAGCTGGACGGCCCAGCCCCACTTGTCTTCCGGATGACCGGTGGTTTCAGTGGCGCCGTAGTAAGCGACATGGTTGTCGTGCGCCGCGACCGACGCCTGGAACAGGCCCCAGGCTTGATCGACGCGAACCATCGCGACGAGATCGGGCGAGCGGCTGCCGCCGAGGTCGTTCGAACCGTAGGCACCGCCGAGCACGCCCGTGGTCGACATGCCGGCCGTGTTCCAGATGTTGGTCTGGAAGACCTGCGTCTGGTCCTGCGCCGAGAACGAGGCCGTGATGCCCTGGCCGAAATCGGCCGTGTAGGTGAACTGCGCCACGCCGTTGGTGGTGCCGCTGCCGCCGACCAGCTGGTCGAAATTGTTGCCGGGATAGTTGATCCAGGGCGCGTCGAACTGCGACACCGCCTTACCCATGGTGAATCCGGCGAACTGGATGAAGGCGTAGTAGACGCCGAGCGCGCCACCGGAGATGCCGCCGTCCGTGCCGTTGACGGCGCCGCCGCTCGAGCCGGTGAGGCCGGTGCCGGCCGCGTTGAGGCCGATCGTGCCGCTGTACTGGGTCGCTCCCGTGGCCGAACCGGTGCCGCCATAGTTGCCGGTCGTCCAGGTGAAGACCGCGTCGAAATAGGTGCGGACGACGCCGTACTCGGTCGCGGTGCGGGTGTCGATGTTGAGATCTTCACGCGCGCGCATCGAGTAGTAGTTGGTCAGGCGGTTGTTGGCCGCGAACACGCCGTTGTACTGGGCGCTGTAATTGCCGCCGGCGTTGAGCGCCACTTCGGCACGCAAATAGCCGCCCAGCTTGATGCAGGTGTCGCTGCCCGGGATGTAGTAGAAGCCCGCGCCGTAGAGCGTGCAGATCTTGACGTACTCGACCGCCTTGGCCTTGACCGGAAGATCGGCGGCCTGGGCTCCACCGACGGCGATCAGACCCGCCGCAGTGCCGAGCAAAAGGCTCTTCACCACTTTCATTTAAAACCTCCAAGTTGCTCATTTTACGGAGACCGGACCGTGAGGCCCCCCAAGATCCCCGTCTCTCAAATCCGCTCGGCCGCTTTGCGCTTTCGGCCACACCCGCAATCGAGGCGAGGGACGTGAGCGAACCACCTGCAACGGGACGATCGAGTACCCCCCACCGTCACGCATCAATATGCCTGCGCCGTTTCGCTAATCAAAATAGTTTATTTGATCAGCTTTCTGGTTTCGCTAAACCTGTGCCCGCGGCGCAACACTTCCGCCGAAGCCTATAGCCTGACTTTCTCATCTTTGTAATTTTAGTGACAAAATTACCCTGCTCTGCACTTGCGTCGGGGCAGGCTTGCGTGGACTATGGCATCCCACGATCACCGGCCTGAAAGATCAGTTCACGGGAGTGACGCTGTGTCCGCGACGAGGAAAGAGGGAGCGCGCCTGCGCTCGATCGCCAACCTGGATATCATCAGGCGCTTCACCTGGGAGATATCGTCGATCAACATGTATCTGGAGGAAGTGCGGCAGATCTGGGCGCGGACGCTCGGCATCAGCGGCCCGCAATGGCTGATACTGATGGCGATCTCCGACCTCGACAAGGACGATGGCATCCCGGTCAACGTCGTCTCCAAGCTCCTCCACGTCGATCCGTCCTTCGTCACCACGCAATCCAAGCTGCTCGAGAAGAAAGGCCTGCTGCGCCGCCGCCCCTCGCCGACGGACGCAAGAGTGGTGCGGCTGTCCCTGACCGAGAAGACGCAGAAGCACCTCGCGAGCCTCAACGAACAGTACAAGACGATCAAGGAATTCGTCTTCCAGGAGTTCGACGAGCACGAGCTCACCGAATTCACCACCAAGCTCGCGATGTTGAAGTCGCGCCTCGAGAAGGCCTGCGTCCGCCTCAGCCTCGACTTCTAAGGGAGGTCGTAGCGCTTCAGATTCGCAGAGGCGAACTGAGCCGGGATTCAAGCCAGTCGAAGATGTATTCGTTGGCGAGGCTCGGATTGTCCGCGTGGGCCTGCGCGGCGCCGGTTTCACCGGCGGTGAACACCTTGAGCATGACCTCGGAGCTGCCAAGCCGCGACGTCTGCACGATCTGGCGGGCGCGGTCGGCCTTGAGCCAGCCGTCCTCGCCCAGCGTGATCAGCACCGGACATTCGGCGCTGGAGGCCATCAGCGGCGCATGGGGCACCGGAACGATGCTGACGTCGCTCATCGCAAAGCGGCTGGCGAAGAAGGCCCGCTCGTGCAAGTCCCACAGTCCGCCGTCGCAAACGGCCGCCGCCAGTCGCGGCTCCTGCAACACCGCGCGTGCCACGAAGGACGAGCCCCAGCCATCGGCCACGATGGCGATGCGGCCGACATCGACATCGCTGCGCGTCTCCAGATAGTCCATCACGGCCGGAATTGCGCTTTCGAGATCCCGGCGCCGCAGCAGCACATCGAGATAATCGTCGCGCTGATCGCCGAACAGATCCAGCGCCAGCATTGCAAAGCCACGCTCGCGCGCATGCGGCGCCAGCTTGAACAGAAACTCTTCCTTGCGGTGTCCGGGCTCGCCGATGCAGATCACGGTCGGGGCCGGCCCTCGACCCGAGGGCGCAGGCAGGAAATAGCCTTGCAGCGAATGGTCATCGAGCCAGGGGATCGTCACCACTTCGCCGGGGGGCGTGCGTGCCGACAGATAGCGGCGGGCGCATTCCTGCGTCGCGAGCACCGCGACCCAGCGGCGCTCGTCGGCCGCCTCGAGCGGCATCGCCGCCGCAGCGTAGTAGTTCATCGCGCGCAGCCAGTTGCGCTGCGCGCTCGCCATGTGCCCTTCCGCGAACGCGGCTTCGGCGCGGTGCCGGTTGGCCCGCGCGAGCTTTTTCCATTCACGGTGCCAGGACTGATCGTCGCCACGCTTCAGCTGGCGGGCGATCAGCAGGCATTCTGCGATGGTGGCGCCACCCTCCTGCGCCGCGGTGAGGAGCCGCGTGAATTCAGCGGAGATGTCCTCACGCTCCGGGCAAAAGATCAAATCGTCGGAGAGGCATGCGGGCATCATGGTGAGCTACGCTCTGGTCGTCGCGTTACCCTGATTGACTAAACTATTTCAGTTCAGCAACCAAGCTACCGTGCTTCAAATGAGACTCGCTTGAGATCACCATCGCTTGAACGATCGTCCCTGTCGCATGCCCGATATTCCAATTCATCATACGGCTACCAATTGGCGGGAGCTGGCACGCGAAATCAGCCGCGCACCTCTTGTCATGACGACCATCATACCTACATCTGGGCGCTTCTCTTGAGTGGGTCGGCAGTGCCGACTCACCCGAGCCGCCAGCCCACCTCTTGCGTTAAACTTTCGTAGAAGGCGCGGTCGTAAGCCTGCTCCGGCGTGGCGCGCACCCGCTCGTCGAGATGCTTGGCGTCCTCGCCGACGAGAATACGCCAGCGCTCCGCCTTGACGCCGTCGAGAATGATCTTCGCCGCCTGCGCCGCCGTCGTCGGCGCATCCTCCAGGAAGCTGCGGGCGCGCTCGGCGAACGCCGCCTGGATGTCGTCGTCCGACATCTTGTCGGCATCCGGCACGCCGGCCGCGGCCATGCGCTTGCGGGTCAGCGCCACCTCGTCGTCGCTGAGCCGCTCCGAGCCGTCGCCCGTCTGCACCTTGCGCGAATTGGAGACTATCGAGGTGCCGATGTGACCGGGCATCACCACCGAGCATTTGACGTGCGGGGCATGCAGGCGAAGATCGTTGATCAGCGCTTCGGTAAATCCTTTCACGGCGAACTTGGCCGAGCTGTAGGCTGTGTGCGCCTGGTTCATGCCGATCGAGGCCCAGAAGCCGTTGACGCTCGCGGTGTTGACGATGTGGGCCTCGTCCGCCGCCACCAGCATCGGCAGGAAGGTGCGCACGCCGAGATAGACGCCGCCCCAGCAGATGTTGAAGGTGCGCTCCCACTGCTCGCGCGTGTTGGTGAACAGGCTGCCGCCGCCGCCGATGCCGGCATTGTTGAACAGGAGATGGATCTTGTCCGTCTTCTGCTGCTCCGCGAGCTCGTCGCGAAAGCGCTTCAGATGATCCTCGATCGCGACGTCGGCGACATGCGTCGTGACGCGCAGGCCCTGCGGCAGCCTGTCGACCTCGCACAACCGCTTGGTCTCGGCCATCGCCGCTTCCGAGACGTCGCACATCGCGACGTTGCAGCCTTCGGCGACGAGCTGCCGCGCGAGCTCGCGCCCCATCCCCGTGCCGCCGCCGGTGATGACCGCGATCTTTCCAGCAAAATCCTTCATCGGACTTCGGTCCCTCCCCTTGTCGGTATGTTTCTTCGTCGCAGCGCCATTTAGCGAGGCGCGCGCAAAACTGTAGCAGCGCCGCATCCGCGGGTAAAAGCGGATCGGCGATGCCATTCGGCATCAGTTATTTCGGCACACGGATTATCGGCCACTCCAGTGCGGTCACCACGCGGAGCGCGCGGTCGGCGTCTCAAGGCGCACCGCCATAACCCGAAGCCGGACAAATGCGGGAACCACGGGGGAATGGACGCTGGGTTTGAGTCGGCCAAGCCAGCGTGTTGTTTGCGTGTAACAGGCTCTGGCACTCCGCTTGCATCCTCTTCGTGGTCAGAAACAACCAATGAGGTGACAGGAATGTTCGTGACCGTCGTAGCGGTGCTCTGCCGGCTAGGTGCGTCTGCCTCGGGCGCTTGCGTCGAGGAAATCGTGACCGACAGCAACATGACGCCCGAGATTTCGATGATGCAGTGTGCGGTCGGTGCACAGGCCCCCTTAGCGAAATGGATGGGCGAGCATCCGATCTATCACGCCAACTGGCGCCTCGAGCGCTACAAATGCGTGCCAGGTCACTACGAGATCAAGGGCCGCGCCTGAAGGCCCGCAAAAAACGGATAGCAAGACGACGAGGAAACGCCCCGGGGATCGCCTTATCCCTCCACGCGGGCGCCGCCAGCGCCGGACCGTTCGCGGCAACGCGCTCTGTGACGATGATCACGCCACATTCCTACCCAATCTCACGCAGGATGATTGCACGCGCCCGCCGTCCTTCCGGCGTCGGCATCAACGCATAATTATGCGGCTGGCCGCGCAAAAGATGCAGCTCGACCGACACGCCCACCGTCCGCGCCCGCTCCGCGAGATCGACGCTGTCAGGGTAGAGCAGATCGCGCGTCCCCGAGAAGATCGTCATCGGCGCCAGCGCGCGGAAGGCGCCGTTGAGCGGACTGACGAAGGGATGGCCGACATCGAGCTCGCCGGCATAGAGCCGTCCCGCCTCGACGATCCCCGGAATGTCCTGGATCGGATCGCGCGCAGCGATCGCAACCTGCTCCACGCGGCTGACCGACGCATCGGCCGCGGGCGAGATCAGCACCAGACGGCTCGGCTGCCGATGGCCGCGATCGCGCAGCCACTGGCAGGCCGCGAGCGCGAGCCCTGCGCCGGCGGAATTGCCGACCACCGTGACCTTTGCGGACCCTGCGTCTTCCAGCAGCATGCGCAGCAGCTCGGCCGTCGTCGGCACGACGTCCTTCGCAGTCGCGCGCGGCGCCAGCGGATAGATCGGCACGACGCAGCAAACGCGCGCCTGCCGAGTCATCTGTCCGACGAAGCGCCAATGAGCCGGCACGATCTCATTGATGAAGCCGCCGCCATGCAGGAACATGACGTAGTTGCACCCCTCATGGCCCGACGACGGTGCCGTGTAATAGACCGGCCAGCCGCCCATCTTCGTCAGCGTCGCCTCGACGCCGCGGCCGAGCCCCGTCGGCTCGAACGTTACAGGCTCCAATGCGAGCTTCCGCACGTGGGCCTGCACGGCTTCGGCTGATGCCAGCTGCTTCTTGAACGGAAGAAGGCGCAGCAGCAGGTTGAAGGCGCGGCTTTGCAGGCTTGGCGCGGGATCGCGCCGGGCCGGTGGACTGAACACGCAACCACCCGGGCAAAACTGCAAGGCCGACACGATCCTGGCAACGCTCATGGCCATATCCCCATCTGGCGCGTTCGCGGCGGCGACAAACAGGCTTGCCGACCCGCCGCCGCTTGCCGCTATAATGCGAGCATTCACTCGCTTTTCCTACTCGCATTCAGATCACAAGGCCGTGGCCCGCAAACCGCCCACAAAACCCCGGAAAAATGCCTCGCAGGAGCGATCCCGCGCCACCGTCGACGCGCTGGTCGAGGCGACTGCTCGCATTCTGGTCAAGGAAGGTTTTGAGAAAGCCAGCACCAACCGCATCGCCGAGATCGCCGGCGTCAGCGTCGGCTCGCTCTATCAATACTTCCCGAGCAAGGAGGCGCTCGTCGCCGCCGTGATCGACCGCCACAACGAGGAGATCATGGGCCTCGTCCGCACCGCGCTCCTTGAAGTCGCCGACATGCCGATCGAGCAAGCCGTGCGAAAACTCGTCACCGTCGCAATCGAAGCCCACCGCATCAACCCGAAACTCCACCGCGTCCTCGCCGAGCAGATCCCCCGCACCGGCCAGCTGAAGGACGTCGAAGCCTTCAACCGCGAAGTCCACACCTTGGTGCGCACCTATCTCGGAAGCCGCCGCAAGGAGATGCGCAAGATCGATCCGGGCCTAGCGACGTTCATCTGCGTCAGCACGATCGAGGCCGTCGCGCACAACACGGTGCTGAACCACGCCGAGATGCTGTCGGAGAAGAGGGTGAAGGTCCTGGTGGACGAGACGACGCGGATGGTGGTGGGGTATTTGGCCGTAAGCTCAAACCCAGAGCTGCGCGCCGCCGCAAAACCAGCGCTTGGCTAGCCCCTACCTGGCAACTGCCGATTTTGGAGTTGATAGCGTAAGCTCGATGGCATCATAGGACGAATATTCAAGATGCTCTCCCAGACCTCCCCTTGGAGGATCGCGATCGCACGCTGACGGCAGATCATGACAAGAGGCACCAATACAGTGCTGATCCTGCCAACCCACTTGCCATTCGCTCGATCCGAAATTGGAGCATCAATGCATCGGCTCCCCAGGCAGCGGGGTCGGTTGGTTTTCTACGCATGCAGCCTTCGCAAGACTTTGATGCTTCGTTAGCTGATCGCATCGTTGGCTCGGCCTCAAGCTAGCGGGCTTCTGCTCGCGCTTGGTGTAGCGATGATCTCGATCCCTAGAAGAACCCCTCCGACGATGTCGACGGACCTCATAGCTCGCCCCGTCTCGAACTACGCGAAGTCAAAGTCCGCGGGCTATTTCGTCGTGTCACTTGGCGTCGCTGAACACCCTGGGGCTACCGAGGTGCCGATTGAATAGCAGCTGGGTGGGGTGCGAAACACGCTTTTGGTTGTCTCCGATTGTGGGTTCAGTAAGCCCGAGAGAACTGCCAACGCTGCCATAGCCCCGATGGCAGCAAGCGCGATCTTGTCAGGCCTAGTGAAAACTGTGCGGCACCGGAGCCCGCCTGGTGCAATGTGCTTCAATTAACGCAACTCTGAGTTTCAATAAGATTATCATATGTTTATTCCGGTTCCATCGCAAGTGGCGGTCGTTCGGAGCGGTAGTGCTCGCAGCCAGAAGGGCCCGCCAGATGCGTTAGTTGATCGAGCCGTACAGTGCCCTGTCGCGGCGGCTTACGGAGTCGATGCCGTCCGTTGTCATGTTTGGGATGTAGGCTGGGACTTGGTGCCCCGGCGCGGGTCTCGACGACGCGCGTGGTGTCGATCTCGTGGACTCTCCGCCTTTGGCCTCCTAGCCGAAGAGAACGCGGAGCGAACGGATTGCGTAAACCGCCTGTAAACGGGCGGCCCGCTGCAAACGGGCCGTCTCGAGACGAGATCGAAAGTATTTGGAAAAATGGTCGGAGCGAGAGGATTTGAACCTCCGACCCCTAGTCTCCCAGACTAGTGCGCTAACCGGGCTGCGCCACGCTCCGAATGTCGTTCCATTAGCTAGGATCGCCGCTTTGCGCAAGGCGACGTCACACCATTTTGGTGTATCCGCCCAAACCGTCCCGGAACTGCCCGCAAAGCCGGCGGGAAGCAGCTCTTCACCCGTCCTTCAGCGCCTGATCCAGCATCTCCTTGGCTGCGACGAGATCGGCAAGTGCCCGACCCAAGCGCTCCCGGTCCACCGCGCTGGGGCCGGCGGGTGCGGCGGCGGCGCCGCCCTTGCGGAAGGTGGTGAGGATCTCCTCGTCGTCGATCTCGGTGAAGCGGAAGTCGATGCCTTCCTCCTCATCGCCCTGGAAGTCGTCATCGTCGGTGTCGGTGATGCCCTTGATGGGCGCCTCGTCCTCGGGCTCCATCAGGCTCTGCCCGATGGCGTCCTCGATGGCTCCGAACGAGACTGCTGCCGCGCTGTCGGCGAGGCCCTGCACCGATTTGACGCCGTGCTCTTTCAGGATCCGCTGCACCCCGCGGATGGTGTAGCCCTCGCCGTAGAGCAGCCGGCGGATGCCCTTCAGCAGGTCGACATCGTCGGGGCGGTAATAGCGGCGTCCGCCGCTGCGCTTCATCGGCTTGATCTGGGAGAAGCGGGTCTCCCAGAACCGCAGCACGTGCTGCGGAATGTCGAGTTCCTGCGCTACTTCGCTGATGGTTCGGAACGCATCCGGCGCCTTGTCCAAATGCCAGTCCTTTCCGAAAGGCGGTTACGCCTCTTCCTGTTGTGCCTTGGTGGCGTCGCCGTTGGTGCGGTGCTGGGCATTGATCCGCTGCTTCAGGATCGCCGAGGGCTTGAACACCATGACGCGGCGCGGCGAGATCGGCACCTCGGTGCCAGTCTTCGGGTTACGGCCGATACGCTGACCCTTCTTGCGCACCATGAAGGAACCGAACGATGACAATTTCACCGTCTCACCCTTCTCCAGGCAGTCGGTGATCTCCTTCAGCACGAGTTCCACGAAGGCGGACGACTCCGTGCGCGACAGACCTACCTTCTGGTAGACGGCTTCGCAAAGATCAACTCGCGTTACGGTTTTGCTGGTCTCGGTCATCGCCCTGCCCCACCTCACGGCGAACAATTGTTGTCTGAAATTATGAGGTTACGATACGACGGTCAACAGCGCTCATCAATGCCGACGCATTCATAATCGGCGCTGATTCCGGCAAAATTTTATCTGATGTGGCTTACCAGCGCACCAGCGCGGAACCCCAGGTGAAGCCGCCGCCCATGGCTTCCAGCAGGACCAGATCGCCCTTCTTGATGCGGCCGTCCTTGCGAGCCACCGACAGCGCCAGCGGGATCGAAGCCGCCGAGGTGTTGCCGTGGCGGTCCACCGTCAGCACCACCTTCTCCGGCGCGATATGCAGCTTGTGCGCGGAGGCATCGATGATCCGCTTGTTGGCCTGGTGCGGCACGAACCAGTCGATGCTGTCGGCATTGAGCCCGGTCGCGTTGAAGGCATCGACGATGACATCGGTGATCATGCCGACCGCATGCTTGAAGACCTCGCGGCCTTCCATGCGCAGATGGCCGACGGTCTGGGTCGAGGACGGCCCGCCGTCGACGAACAGCTTGGCCTTGTGGCGGCCGTCGGAGCGCAAGTGAGTGGTCAGGACGCCGCGATCGGTCGCGGCATTGCCCGGCTGCTCCTGCGCTTCCAGCACCACGGCGCCGGCGCCGTCGCCGAACAGCACGCAGGTGCCGCGATCGTTCCAGTCGAGGATGCGCGAGAAGGTCTCCGCACCGATCACCAGCGCGCGCTTGTAGGCGCCGGTACGCAGGAAGTTGTCGGCGGTAGCGAGCGCGAATACGAAGCCCGAGCACACCGCCTGGAGATCGAAGGCCGCGCCATGGTTGATGCCGAGCCCGTGCTGCACGGCGACCGCCGTCGCGGGGAAGGTGTTGTCCGGCGTCGAGGTCGCGAGCACGATGAGCTCGATCGATTGCGCGTCCACGCCGCCATCAGTGAGCGCGGCCTGGGCCGCCTTGATCGCGAGGTGCGAGGTGAACTCGCCCTCGGCCGCGATGTGCCGCTCGCGAATGCCGGTGCGCTGGACGATCCACTCGTCGGAGGTGTCGATACGCGCCGCCAACTGGGCGTTGGTCACCACCTGCTCCGGCAAGTAAGAGCCGCAGCCGAGCACGACCGAACGAATTTGAGTCACGAAACAGCCTCCTGCGCGGCCTGCACGGAACTGAGTGCACCACCCTCGCGGTTGAGCATCTGATTGATCTTGTTCAGGAGATCGTAGTGAGCCATCTCATAGCCAACATCGATCGCATAGGCAAAGCCTTCGGCGTTGGTTCCGCCATGGCTCTTGACCACCACCCCGTTCAGTCCCAGCAGCACGCCGCCATTGGACTTGTTGGGGTCCATCTTGTCGCGGAGGACCTGGAAGGCGCTGCGGGCGAACACATAGCCGAGCTTGGAGAGCCAGCTCCGCCGCATCTCGTTACGGAGCAATTCCGCCATCTGCCGCGCGGTTCCCTCGGCGGCCTTGAGCGCGATGTTGCCGCTGAAACCTTCAGTGACGATCACGTCGGCCAGCCCCTTGCCGATGCCGTCGCCCTCGACGAAGCCGATATAGTCGAGCTCCGGCAGGTTCCTCGCCCGCAGGATCTCGCTGGCCTCGCGGATCTCCTCGTGGCCCTTGATCTCCTCGGCGCCGATATTGAGCAGCCCGACCGTCGGCCGCGTCTTGTTGAACAGCACGCTCGCCTTGGCCGCGCCCATCACCGCCATCGAGACCAGGTGGTGGGCATCGCCGCCGAGGGTGGCGCCGAGGTCGAGCACGACGGATTCGCCGCGCATGGTCGGCCAGATCGCGGAGATGGCCGGCCGGTCGATGCCCGGCAGCGTCCGCAGATGGAAGCGCGCCATCGCCATCAGCGCGCCGGTATTGCCGGCGGAGATCGCGACATCCACCTCGCCCTTCTTGACCGCATCGATCGCGAGCCACATCGAGGAGGTCTTGCGGCCGCGCCGCAGCGCCTGGCTCGGCTTGTCCTCCATGCTGACGGCGACGTCGGTATGGACAATCTTGGAGGCGGCTTTCAGCTTCGGGTGCTTATCGAGCTCGGGCTCGATCCTGGCGCGGTCGCCGACCAGCAGAAACTCGGTATCGCGATGCCTGCCCAGCGAGATGGCGGCGCCCGGAATGACCACGGCGGGGCCGACATCGCCTCCCATGGCGTCCAGCGCGATGCGAACCTTGCTTGGCATAAAAGTCCTGGAAACCTGGTCTGGTGCGGTCTGTGCTAGCGGGGCCGCAAAATGGGTTCGCCACGGACATGGCGATCGGCCAAGCGCCACGCCGCACCCGGACCGGGGCGCGACAATAGCGTTTTGTGCCCCCGAAACAACCTCTTGCCCCCAGCCTTTTGCATTCGGGACGATCCGGCCGCGAACACCGTATTTCGCAGGAAACGCATTGAAATCAGAAAGATAAGAGGTTCTTTCAAACCATCAAGGCAAATGGCTCGGGTCCGATCGCAAGGCGGCCGCAAGCGCAAATGCCCTACTGGCCCTTCTTCTTGTCCTGCAGTGCCTTCAGCGCCGCGAAGGGATGGTCCTCGGGATCGGGCGCGGTGACCTCCGTCTCGAACACGGCCCCCTCCTTGCGCGGATAGGGATCGATCGCCAGGAACAGGGCATCGGTGGCGAGGCGGCCGAGGTCGATGATGCCGCCAGCGATCGGCTCGGGCGGGTCGGCGACCTCAGACGGCGCGCCATCCTGTCCCTCCTCGATCAGGTCGGCCAGGCGGCGCGCCTCGGCTTCGGGGGCGAACATCAGGTCCACCTCCTCCTCGATCTCGCTCTCGATCGGATCGAGCGTGACGACGCAGGTCTGGCCGATCCGGCCGCGAACGAGCCCCGTGACCTGGACCCGCCCGCCGCTTTTCGGCACGACATCGAAGCTGGCATGGGCGGACAGGATCTCGCGGAGGCCTGCGACCTCCGCCATGGCCCGTCGCTCGGCCGCCGAGGCCTCCAGCTCGCGATGCAGCCCGGCGTCGGGGATCTGCGCAACGATGACGGGCGCCCGCCAGGGATCGGGCTCGGATCCGGCATTCGGTCGGCTCATGGCGTGACATCCTCAGGGAGTGCTGGAGGAAACTTGAAGGCGGCGCGCAGCAGCGCAGCCTCCTCGGTCCGGCCAAGATCGGCCTCACTGGCCCGCGCATAGGCCGCAAGCCGCTGCGCCTGGTCGAAGCCGGTCCCATTCAAGATATTCTTGCAGATCGCCGATGCCAGCGCCTCGCCGCCGTCCTCCATGGCCTGGTCATAGGCCTGGACGCGGCCGTAGAAGGCCTCGCCGAAGGCCCGCATCCGCTTCGGCACGGTCTGATCGCCCACCCCCATCTCGCGCAGATTGTCATCCATATCCTCGCAGAAGCGGTCGAACAGCGCCTGGGACAGGTCGGTGGCGCCCTGGGCCGTGCGCAGGCGGCGCAGCAGCAGCCAGAGATGCAGCAGCAACAGGTCGAAACGCCCGTTAACCGTATCGGGCACGCCCAAGTCGCGGTAAAATATGGGTTCTCGCGCCTGCGTCACGATCATGCCATAGATGGCTTCAATGGTGTCCGATGGGGTTCGCCGGGGTTTCCTGAAGTGATTGAACGGCCAAAGCATTGTGGTTTCCGCAAGCGGGCGCGCGCGTGTTGCATTCAGACGCCCAGCCCGGTACTTCAGCGCCTCGCGCGACGCAAGGGGACGGAATCAGTTCCACTATGACGACAACGAACGAGACCAGCCTGCGCGCGGACAAGCGGCGCGGCCTTCACGCATGCTGGCACGGCTTGCGCATGCTCGCGGCTACGGCCGTGGTCGGCCTGGCCCTTGCGGGCTGCACCGGTGAACAGTTCCAGAAGGGCTACATCCTGCCGCCCGGCGCGCTCGAGCAGATTCCGATCGGTGCGAGCCAGGACCAGGTGCTGATCGTGATGGGCACGCCCTCCACCGTCGCGACCCTCGACGGTGAAGTGTTCTATTACATCTCGCAGCGCTCGGAGCGCCCGGTCGCCTTCATGAACCAGAGGGTGGTCGATCAGCGCGTGATCGCGATCTATTTCGACAAGAACCGGCGCGTGCGCCGGCTTGCGAATTACGGCCTCCAGGACGGCAAGATCTTCGACTTCATCAGCCGCACCACGCCGACCTCGGGTCAGGAGATGAGCTACCTCGCTCCGCTGTTCAAGCTGCTCAGCTTCAACTGAGGCTTCGCGATATTTTCGAGCGAGGTGGATATCGGTTCGCGTCATCGTGCGCGCACCAATTCCGCTGCAAGGTAAATGGCTCGATCTCTGCGGCTTCGTGCCACCCTCCGCGCGGCGCTTGCCGTCGCGCGCGACTTGCAGCCGCACGAGCGGTTCCGTACCGTCCCAGCAAAGCAAGAAGCAGGGAGCGGATTCGTGCCCAATAAAACTCAGAACACATTTCAGAACACTTTCTTGTCCCGCCGTCGCGTGCTCGCCGGCGCTGCCGGCCTTTCGGCCGCAGCGATCCTGCCGCGATCGAGCCTCGCCGACTGGAAGCCCACCGAAAACGTCCGCCTCATCGTGCCGGCTGCGGCCGGCGGCTCGACCGACGTGATGGGCCGGCTCCTTGCAGCACATCTGCAAACCGCCTGGGGCCAGTCGGCGGTCGTGGAAAACCGCTCCGGCGGCGGCGGCACGATCGGCACGGCTGAGGCCGTGCGCGCCAAGCCGGATGGACACACCATCCTGATCGGCAACCCGGGGCCGAACGCGATCGCCTACAGCATCTTCAAGAACCTCACCTACAAGCCGGACCAGCTGCAGCCGGTGTCGAACATGATCCGGATCCCGAACATCGTCTCGGCGCATCCGAAGACCGGCATCAAGTCGGTCCCCGAGCTGATCGCGTACCTGAAGGCCAATCCGGACAAGCTCAGCTACGCCTCCTCCGGCGTCGGCCAGAGCCCCCACCTCACCGGCGCCTGGTTCCTCCAGCTCACCGGCCTGAAGATGACACACATCCCATTCCGCGGCGCCGGACCCGCGCTGCAAGCGGCGCTCGCCGGCGACATCCAGATCCTGTTCGACAATCTCTATCCGAGCCTGCCTCAGGTGCAGAACGGCACGCTCAACGGCCTCTGCGTCACCACGACCGAGCGCAGCGACCTCGCGCCGAACCTGCCGACCATGCGCGAGAGCGCGCCGGAATTGGCGAACTTCGACGTCTCGTCCTGGTTCTCCGTGTTCCTGCCGAAGGGGGTCTCACCCGAGGTGCTCAACGCGCTCAATCTCCAGGTCAAGGCGATGCTGGAGCGCGACGACATCAAGAAGCAGATCGCCGCGATGGGCGCCCGCGCCGACTACGGCACCCCGCAGCAGTTCGCCGCCTTCGTGGAGGCCGAGACGAAGAAGTTCGCCGGCATCATCCAGAAGGAAGGCCTGCAGATGGATGTGCAATAGCGTTCACGCGAGCGCTGCTGCCTCCTTCGTCATTGCGCAATGACGAGGTGAGAGCATCCAACCCATCAAACAAAACCCCGCGGCTCGCGCCGCGGGGTTTCGTCTTTCCGGCTTCCGCCGCTCAGTGCGCCAAAATCGCCAGCAGCAGCAAGGCGACGATGTTGGTGATCTTGATCATCGGGTTCACCGCAGGTCCCGCCGTGTCCTTGTAGGGATCGCCGACGGTGTCGCCGGTCACCGCCGACTTGTGGGCATCAGAGCCCTTGCCGCCGAAATGACCGTCCTCGATGTACTTCTTGGCGTTGTCCCACGCGCCGCCGCCCGAGGTCATGGAGATCGCGACGAACAGGCCCGTCACGATCACGCCGAGCAGCATGGCGCCGACGGCGGAGAACGCGGCCGACTTGCCGGCCGCGCCGCCGCCCGCGATCGCATAGATCACGAAGTAGACGACGATCGGCGACAGCACCGGCAGCAGCGAGGGGATGATCATCTCCTTGATCGCAGCGCGGGTGAGGAGGTCAACCGCCTTGCCGTAGTCCGGCTTGTCGGTGCCCTGCATGATGCCCGGCTTCTCGCGGAACTGACGGCGCACCTCCTCGACGATCGCGCCGGCCGCACGGCCGACTGCGGTCATGCCCAGCGCGCCGAACAGATACGGCAACAGGCCGCCGAACAAGAGGCCCACGACCACATAGGGGTTGTTGAGCGAGAAGTCCGGATTGACGCCGGCGAAGTAGGCGTGCTGCGCGCTGTCCGCTACGAAGAACTTGAGGTCCTGGTTGTAGGCCGCGAACAGCACGAGGGCACCGAGACCGGCGGAGCCGATCGCGTAACCCTTGGTCACTGCCTTGGTGGTGTTGCCGACCGCATCGAGCGCGTCGGTCGACTTGCGCACCTCCTTCGGCAGGCCCGCCATTTCTGCGATGCCACCGGCATTGTCGGTGACGGGGCCGAAGGCGTCGAGCGCGACGATCATGCCGGCCAGTGCCAGCATGGTGGCAGTCGCGATCGCGATGCCGAACAGGCCGGCGAGGCTATAGGTGACGAGGATACCGGCGATGATCACGATCGCGGGCAGCGCGGTCGCTTCCATCGAGACGGCGAGACCCTGGATCACGTTGGTGCCATGGCCGGTGACCGAGGCCTGCGCAATCGACTTCACCGGACGGTAGTCGGTGCCGGTGTAGTATTCGGTGATCCAGATGATCAGCGCGGTAACGACGAGGCCGACCACGCCGCACTCGAACAGCGCCATGCCCGTGTAATCGACGCCCTCGAGCTTGCCGAAGCCGATCAGGTAGTAGATCACCAGCGCGATGCCGATCAGCGACAGGATGCCGGTCGCGATCAGGCCCTTGTAGAGCGCGCCCATGATCGACTGGCTCGGCCCGAGCTTGACGAAGAAGGTGCCGATGATCGAGGTGATGATGCAGATGCCGCCGATCGCGAGCGGCAGCGTCATCATGTTGGCGAGGATCGGCGTCTTGGCGAAGAAGATCGCCGCCAGGACCATGGTGGCGACCGCGGTCACCGCATAGGTCTCGAACAGGTCGGCGGCCATGCCGGCGCAGTCGCCGACATTGTCGCCGACGTTGTCGGCGATGGTCGCCGGGTTGCGCGGATCGTCCTCGGGAATGCCGGCCTCGACCTTACCGACGAGGTCGCCGCCGACGTCAGCACCCTTGGTGAAGATGCCGCCGCCGAGACGGGCGAAGATCGAGATCAGCGAGGCACCGAAGCCGAGCGCCACCATGGCGTCGACGACGGTGCGGCTATCGGGCGCGAGCTTCAGCGAGTGGACCAGGAAGCCGAAATAGAGGGTCACGCCCAACAGCGCGAGACCGGCAACCAGAAGTCCGGTGATGGCGCCCGCCTTGAAGGCGAGCTCGAGGCCGCCGGCAAGCGACGTCGTCGCAGCCTGGGCGGTGCGCACATTGGCGCGGACCGAGACGTTCATGCCGATGAAGCCGGCCGCTCCCGACAGGACCGCGCCGATGGCAAAACCGATCGCGACATAGACCCCGAGGAAATAGGCAAGGAGCACGAAGATGACGATGCCGACGAGACCGATCGTGGTGTACTGGCGCCGCAGATACGCCTGTGCGCCTTCGCGCACTGCGCCCGCGATCTCCTGCATGCGCGGCGACCCCGCATCCGCGCCCAACACCGAAGACGTCGCCCAAATCGCGTAGACGACGGAAAGCACTCCGCAGAGCACTATCAACCATAATGCTGTCATGTGATTTTTGCCTCAGATCCTTGATGTACCCCCGGCGCCTTTTGTTGTCCGTCGTGCGGTGCGGCGCCTTGATTTTGAACAAAGCCGCCCCCTTGCCCTGAGGGGCGGCTCCAGTCGGTTGCGAGCTTGCCAAAATCAAATTGAGGGTGCAACGCCGGATAAGGCCGAAATCGCCGATCTCGGCAGGTATTTAGGACCAAGTGCTGCGAACTAAGATGCCGGTTTGGCGCAATTCCTAGAAGTGGCTGTAGGACAGCCGCGTCAAGAGCAGTTCCTGGCCCTGCCCGTCCAGGAAGCGCGGCCGCTCGTGCCCCTCCACGATCGTACCGATCGCGGTCACGGCAACGCCCATGGCTTGCCCCGCCGCAATCAGCGCGTCGCTTTGCGCGGGCGGAACGGTGCACAGCACCTCGTAGTCATCGCCCCCCGCGAGCAGCGTCTCGACGCGAACGACGTTGCCGGCGAGCAGGCCGGCTGCCACGGCCGAGAGTGGCACGCTTGTCACATCGACCGAAGCCGAAACCTCGGACGCTGCACAGAGTTTGGTCAGGTCACCAGCGAGGCCGTCGGAAACGTCCATCGCGGCGGTCGCATGATCGCGCACCGCTCGCGCCAGCACGTTGCGCGGCTGCGGCACCCGATAGCGTGAGATGAGAAAATCCCGTGCAGCGGGATCGGATGTCAGCGCGCCGGCAGCGGCGCCGCCTCTGAGCACGTCCAGGCCAAGCGCGGCATCGCCGATCGTCCCTGTCACCAGGATGCGGTCGCCCGGCCTTGCGCCGGTACGGCCGATCATCCGCCCCCGAGGCACACGGCCGAAGGCTGTGATCGAGATCATCTGCGGACCCGGCGTCGACACCGTGTCGCCGCCGAGCAGAGGACAAGCGAAATTCTTTGCGTCCTCGCCCAGCGCGTCCGCAAAAGGACGGAGCCAGGCATCCTCCTTGCTGCGCAATGCCAGCGTCAGCACGAAACCTGCCGGCAACGCGCCCTTGGCGGCGAGATCGGACAGGTTCACCCGCAGCGCCTTGCGCGCGATGGTGTCAGGCGGATCGCTGGCAAGATAATGCACGCCCTCGACGACGGCGTCGGTGGTGACGACGATGTCCTCGCCGGATGAGGGCAGCACCGCAGCGTCATCGACCAGCCCGAACGCGCCGGGGTCAGTCGCCAGCGGCTTGAAATAGCGCGCGATGAGGGAGTCTTCGCCGGAAGCTTTGTTCTTGTCCTGCGTCACGATAGCAGACCCGTCATTCTGAGGTGCGAGCCCTTGCGAGCCTCGAAGGATGGCCGGCCGAGGTGTTGCCTCAGCGGCACGCCGCCGCCCTTCGAGGCCTCCGCTTCGCTCCGGCACCTCAGGTGACGGCTACGGCGGAAGTCATCGCCTCAATTACCCCCGCCCGAACTCGTCACCACGAAACTGGCGGCCGATCTGGTCGAGCACGGCGTTGACCATGCCCGTCTCCTCGCGGTCGACGAAAGCATTGGCGACGTCGACATATTCGGAGACCACGACGCGGCCCGGCACGTCCTTGCGGTGCTGGAGCTCGTAGGCACCCGCGCGCAGCACCGCGCGCAGGATGGCTTCGATCCGCTTCAAGGGCCAGCCCTTCGACAACGCCTCGTCGATCAGCGGATCGAGCTTCTTCTGGTCGCGCACGACGCCGGAGACGACGTCGCGGAAGAACGCGGCTTCAGCCGGCAGGTACGTGTCGCCCTCGACCTCGTTGCCCAGCCAATGGCTCTCGAACTCGGCGAAGATATCGTTGATGCCGGCGCCGGCGATGTCCATCTGGTACAGCGCCTGCACGGCGGCGAGCCGCGCCGCGCCGCGCCGGTTTGCTTTCTTCTCTGGAGTGCCAGCCGGCTTCTTGCTGTTGTCGGCCATGGCTTCAGGCCCGTGCCAGGCGGCGTTTGATGCGCAGCATCGCCAGCGCCGCGCGCGCGGCGTCGCCACCCTTGTTGAGCTCGCTGGCGCGCGCCCGCGCCCAGGCCTGGTCCTCATTGTTGACGGTGAGGATGCCGTTGCCGAGCGGCAGCTTTCGCGTCACGGCGAGGTCCATCAGCGCGCGCGAGGATTCCTGCGACACGATCTCGAAATGAATGGTGTCGCCGCGGATCACGCAGCCAAGCGCGATCACCGCGTCATAGGGCTTGCCGTTCGCCGCCGCGGCATCGACCGCGATCGCGACTGCCGCCGGGATCTCCAGCGCACCGGGAACCGTGATGACGTCATGCGTCAGGCCGGCTGCCTTCAGCTCGGCCACCGCGCCTTCGAGCAGCGCGTCCTGGAGATCGTCATAGAACCGCGCCTCGACTACGAGCGCGCGCGCGCCGGAAATGTCGGTCTGGTCCTTCAGGGGTGCGCGCCGCGCGTCTGCCATCGTTCAATCCGTTCTACTGGGTCGGCGCGTTATGTAGTCGCCGCAGGCGGGTAAGCCAAGTTCAAAAGGGCACCGTCATTCCGGGGCGGCTCGAAGAGCCGAACCCGAAATGACAGCAAGCGCCGGTCACTTCATTTCCGTCAGCCGCGCCGCGTAGCGGGCCATCAGGTCAACCTCGATGTTGACCTCGTCGCCCGCCTTCCAGCCGCCGATGGTCGTGACATCAAGCGTGTGCGGGATGATCAGCACCGAAAAGGTCACGTCTGCAACCGTATTGATCGTGAGCGACACGCCGTCGAGCGTGATCGAGCCCTTGGTGGCGATGTACCGCGCCAGCTCCCGCGTCGTCGAGAGCACGAAGCGCGCCATATCAGGCAGGTCCTCGCGGCTGACGATGGTGGCGATCCCGTCGGCATGGCCGGCGACGATGTGGCCGCCGAGTTCGTCACCGATCTTCAGCGCGCGCTCGAGATTGAGCTTCGTCCCCACCTTCCAGTGCTTGGCGGTCGTCAGCGCCAGCGTCTCGGCCGCGGTATCGACGTCGAACCAGGTCCTTTGCTTAGAGTCCCTGCCGTCGGCAACGCCCGAGGCAACCACGGTCAGGCAGACGCCGTTGCAGGCGATCGAGGCACCGTCGGCGATGGTGCTCTGATCGTAGCGGCAGGCGATGCGCAGGCGGTGCAGCTGCCCCTGCGCCGTTGGCGTGAAGCTGACGATCTCGCCGATATCGGTGACAATGCCGGTGAACATTACGCGCGCTCGTAGATGGTGAGAGTATCCTTGCCGAAGGTCTCGCTAGCATGAACCTTGTAGGCCTGCGACTGCGTGATTTTCGACAGGGGCAATGCATCGAGCGCATCGACGCCGCCTTCGCCCACCGCTTCCGTGCCGCGGAACAGCCAGATCTCGTCGACGAGATCGGCCGCCATGAACGAAGCCGCAACACGGCTACCCCCCTCGACCATCAGCCGCGTGATGCCCTTCTCGGCCAGCGCATGCAGCACGGCCGGAAGATCGAGCCCGGACGCACCGCCCCGAGGCACGCGCAACATTTGCGCACCGGCCGCGCCAAGCCGCATGGCAGCAGCAGCCTCGGCGAGCTCGGAACCAACCACCCAGAGCGGCGTCTCGCGCGCGGATCGCACGAGCCGGCTCGATGCGGGAATGCGCAGGCTCTGATCGAGCACGATACGCACCGGCGAGCGCGCCGCCATGCCAGGCAGCCGGCAGGTGAGAAGCGGATCGTCCGCCAGCACCGTGCCGATCCCGACCAGAATGGCATCGCTCTGCGCGCGCAAGAGGTGCACGCGATCGCGCACGGCCTCGCCCGTGATCGCGACCGGCTTGCCGCCTGCCGCACCGATCTTGCCGTCAGGCGAGATCGCGAGCTTCAAGATCACATGCGGGCGCCTGTCGCGGATGCGACGGAAATGGCCGGCATGATCGAACGCGGCCTCCGCCGCGCACAAACCGACATCCACATTGATGCCGGCCGCGCGCAGGCGCGCATGGCCCTGGCCTGCGACTTCAGGATTGGGATCCTCGATCGCCGCGACCACACGCTTGATTCCCGCTGCAATCACCGCGTCGGCGCAAGGGGGCGACTTGCCGAAATGCGAGCACGGCTCCAGCGTGACGTAGAGAGTGGCGCCCCGCGCGGCCTCGCCCGCGCGCCTTAGCGCTTCAGGCTCGCCATGCGGCCGTCCTCCGGGCTGCGTCCAGCCGCGGCCGATGATGATCCCGTCCTTGACGATGACGGCGCCCACGGCCGGATTGGGCCAGGTCCGCCCCTGCCCGCGCTTACCCAGCGCCAGCGCCAGCTGCATGAAGCGCCGATCGGCATCCCTGGCCTCGCGCGCCTTCTGCGCGAACTGATCCTCCAGGATGCGGAAGATCATTTGCGGATCGCGGCGAGCCGCGCTTCCTCCTCACCGGAGAGCTCGCCGAGCACGTCGGCGAAATCCTTGGCCTCGCGGAAATTGCGGTAGACGGAGGCAAAGCGCACATAGGCGACGTCGTCGAGCGTGCGCAGATGCTCCATCACGGTCTCGCCGATCACCTCCGAGGAGATCTCGGCCTCGCCCCCGGTCTCGAGCTCGCGCACGATGGTGGAGACCATCTTCTCCACCCTTTCAGGCTCGACCTGCCGCTTGCGCAACGAAATCTGCACCGAGCGCATCAGCTTGTCGCGGTCGAACGGCACGCGGCGGCCGTTGCGCTTGATCACCGTGAGTTCGCGCAGCTGCACGCGCTCGAAGGTGGTGAAGCGGAAATTGCAGGCGACGCACACGCGCCGCCTGCGGATCACGGACGAGTCCTCGGTCGGACGCGAGTCCTTTACCTGCGTATCGAGACTGTTGCAGTTCGGGCAGCGCATCCGCTTGGCCTTGCCTTACTGGTAGATCGGGAACCGATCGGTGAGCGCCTTGACTCGTTCCTTGATCGCAGCTTCCACCAGCGGCGCCTTGCCGTCGGAGGACTGCGCGATCGCGTTGAGGACCTCGGCGATCATGCCGGCGACCTGCTGGAATTCGGCGACACCGAAGCCGCGCGTGGTCGCAGCCGGCGTGCCGAGCCGCAGGCCCGAGGTGACGAACGGCTTTTCGGGATCGAACGGAATGCCGTTCTTGTTGCAGGTGATGGCGGCGCGGACCAGCGCCTTCTCCGAGACGTTGCCCTTCAGGCCCTTCGGCCTGAGGTCGACCAGCATCAGATGGTTGTCGGTGCCGCCGGAGACGATGTCGAACCCGTGGCTCTTCATCGCCTCGGCCAGCGCCTTGGCGTTCTCGACGACGTTCTTGGCATAGACCTTGAAGTCCGGACGCAGCGCCTCGCCGAAGGCGACCGCCTTCGCCGCGATCACATGCATGAGGGGACCGCCCTGGAGGCCCGGGAAAATCGCCCCGTTGAGCTTCTTGGTCAGCGTCTCGTCATTCCACAGCATCAGGCCGCCGCGCGGACCGCGCAGGGACTTGTGCGTCGTGGTGGTGGTGACGTGGGCATAGGGCACCGGCGAAGCATGTACGCCGCCGGCGACGAGGCCGGCGAAGTGCGCCATGTCGACCAGGAGATAGGCGCCGACGCTGTCGGCGATCTCGCGGAAACGCTTGAAGTCCCAGGCGCGCGAATAGGCCGACCCGCCGGCGACGATCAGCTTCGGCTTGACCTCTTCGGCCTGCTTGGCCACCGCATCCATGTCGATGATCTGGTCCTCGCGGCGCACGGTGTAGTGCGCGGCCTTGAACCACTTGCCGCTCATGTTGACGGGCGAGCCGTGGGTGAGATGGCCGCCGGCGGCGAGATCGAGACCCATGAAGGTGTCGCCGGGCTGAAGCAGCGCCAGAAACACCGCCTGGTTCATCTGGCTGCCGGAGTTCGGCTGCACGTTGGCGAAGTTGGCACCGAACAGCTTCTTGGCGCGATCGATCGCGAGGTTCTCGGCGACGTCGACCCACTCACAACCGCCGTAGTACCGCGCGCCCGGATAACCCTCCGCGTACTTGTTGGTCATCACCGAACCCTGCGCTTCCAGCACGGCCCGGCTGACGATGTTCTCGGAAGCGATCAGCTCGACCTCATGGCGCTGCCGGCCGAGCTCGCCCTTGATGGCGGCGGCGATTTCCGGATCGGCCTTCTCGAGCGAGGCGGTGAAAAACGAATCGGGCGCGGAGGCGGTTTTGGGTGCGGTCATCTTGCGAATATCTCCACCGCCGCAGCCTTTTGGCGGGCTACGGGCGTGTCTGGTGTGGCGGTCGGAAGCACGCGCGATCTACCACATCGCCCGCAACAGGCCAAGCATTTGCGGGTGGGGCCTGATATTTATGCAAGATATGGGGGATTGGAGGTTCTCATCCCGAGATCGGTTCCGGGGAGCCGCTCCTCGGGGACCAGGGCCGCTTTGGCCTCATTCCTCGCAAACGGCAACCCGGCGGAGCCGGCGTCGTTTCACAGCCCGGTATACCCCGCCTTGACCGGGTCCACGCTGCCGTCGAGCTGGCGCAAATAGGTCAGACCGCAGACCGTCAATCTGTGCGGGTCCGTCTCGCCCGCTTCCATCAGGGTATTGAGGTAGTTCGTCACCTTTTCCCGCGCCTCCTCACTCGCCGCCGCGGTGCGGTTGGCGAGCAGGTCATAGGTCTGCATGATGCGGTCGACGGCGGCTTCCATGGCACCCTCTGGTTTGTCGCTAATTTGGGAGTCTTGATCAGGCAACCGCTCTGGCCTCGGTCTGCTGGAACTTGGCGATTGCCTTGTTCGCCAGCCTGATCTTGTTGAATTCGCCTTGCTGGAGCAGCTTCACGATGAGGCCGAGCAGGCGTTCGTCGGTGACCAGCGAGTCGGGGATGGCGCCCGAACGGCGAAGGAAGTTCGCGGCAATGGCGTAGGCCTTGCTCACGAGTTCTACGTTCGTGGCCTGAAGCCCGCGCTCGACCAGCATCGACGTTTCTCCGATCCGAAGGAGATAAGCGCCCGGCCCGGAACTGGTTCCTCGTGCCCGGGACATTTTTTCGCAGGTGCAAAATATGGAACGCGCCGGTCCGAAATCCGGGCCGGCGCGCTTGGGGGAAGTCAGGCACGTTCGGGAGGCTTGCCGGTCTTGTTGCGGGCCGGCTTGGCCTTGATCCCTTGGAGACTCAGAGGCGATAGAGGATCTGGTCGGTCCAGAACCGCTCGAGGCGGTGCAGCGACTTGTTGAGCGTCGCAAACTCGTCGCCGGAGATGCCGCCGACCTGCTCGACCGTCTTGACGTGCTTCTGGTAGAGCGCCTCGACGATACGGCGGACTTCCTGGCCCTGCGGGGTCAGGCGGATGCGCACCGAGCGGCGATCGACGCGCGAGCGCTGATGATCGAGGAAGCCGAGCTCGACGAGCTTCTTCAGATTGTAGGAGACGTTGGAGCCGAGATAGTAACCGCGCGTGCGCAGCTCGCCCGCGGTCAGCTCCTTGTCGCCGATGTTGTAGAGCAAGAGCGCCTGCACCGAGTTGATGTCCGCACGGCCGCGGCGATCGAATTCATCCTTGATGACGTCGAGGAGCCGGCGATGCAGCCGCTCCACCAGAGTCAAAGCTTCCAGATAGAGCGACTGCACCGAGCCCTGCTGGCCGGAGACGCGCTCTGCGGTATCTGCCGCAGTTGCGACGGCTTTCATCATGACACTTCCCCTGTTGTCGTTTTTATCGACACTTATTCGACGAAACTTGTGTCCCGTCTGATAGGTGCAACTTAAGGGGCGCGTTTGAAGATCGGCTTAAATAAGAGAATAAAGAGATCATGAATTTAAGACAGTGAATTGCGGATTAAGCCTGTGCCACAAGCACTTTTCGCAACCGTCTGTTGACCTTCGCAAGGTCCTGTTCACCCTCCGTCCGCCGTTGTTGTCGCATTCCAGAACAGCCCCGCCCCGTTTCGAAACGAGCGCGTAACAGCTGTGGCGGAACCGGCTGGTCAATGAAAACTTACCGCAAATTTTAGGCAACCAACGGTCAACCAAGCGCAACACTCTCATGTCCCGGACAGGATGCAGCGCGCAGCGATGCATCGCGGAGCCGGGACCCATATGTTGCAAGATGGGACCGCGGTGAGATGGGGCCCGGCTCTGCAGCGCATCACGTCGCAAGAGCGCCACGCTGCATTGCGTCCAGGGCACGAGACCGTTGTGCGAGCGGCGAGGCCGGCTACGGCGGCCGTTCGCGCGCGGCCATCCAGGCGAGCGCCAGATACGCGGCAAGCATGAAGACCTCGACGCCGACCACGGCGAGGCTGCCGCCGTAGATTCCCGGGAACATCAACTCGATCACCGCCATCGACACCACGGTCGTCAGCCACACCACCGCGCCCCAGGGCGTCGCGAGCCACAGGCCGACGGCGGCGACAAGCTCGATCACGGCGAAGTAGACGGTCGCGGCCTGCCAGGCCATCGACTGGTTCTCGAATGCCTCATCCTCGCCGCCGACAAAGCCAGTCACCTGCGCCCAGTGATAAAGGCCCTTGAGGATCGAGAGCAGCGCCATCACCCGCAGGAACAGCACGAGCCGGCGGGTCCAGACATTGTCGTCGGACTCTGAGCGCTCCGATGAGATCGCCGCCACCGACAATGCGCTCTCTCTGGCATTGTCTCGGGCGCCGTCCCTGGCGCTGTCGCGGGTCGCATCGCGGGTGGAGATCTCGGACATGGCCCCTTCTGGCTGCTTCGCCCCACAAAATCAATCGGCTGCCATCCCTTGCGGCAGGTCAAGCCGCGGTGACGGGAACCATGCGAGCTGGTATAAGAATAATTCCAGCCGGAGGAAGAGTAATGGCGATCAAATACGGACGTCCGATCGAATTGCGCGAGGTTTCGCGCAAGGATGGCGGAGCGGCCTCCCCTGCTCTCGATCTGACCGTCCGCCCGCGCCGCAACCGCAAGGCGGAATGGGCCCGGCGGATGGTGCGCGAGAACGTCCTCACCACCGACGATCTGATCTGGCCGCTGTTCCTGATCGACGGCCACAACAAGCGCGAGCAGGTTGCCTCGATGCCGGGCGTCGACCGCCTCAGCGTCGATCAGGCCGTGCGCGAGGCCGAGCGCGCGATGAAGCTGACGATCCCCTGCATCGCGCTGTTTCCCTACACCGATCCCTCCCTGCGCGACGAGGAAGGCTCGGAAGCCACCAATCCGAACAACCTGGTCTGCCAGGCCGTGCGCGCGATCAAGAAGGAGTTTCCGGAGATCGGAATCCTCTGCGACGTCGCGCTCGATCCCTTCACCAGTCACGGCCATGACGGCCTGATCTCTGACGGCAAAATTTTGAACGACGAGACGGTCGCCGTGCTGGTGCGTCAGGCGCTGGTGCAGTCCGAAGCCGGCTGCGACATCATCGCGCCTTCCGACATGATGGACGGCCGCGTCGCCGCGATCCGCGAGGGGCTGGACCGCGCCGGCCTGCTCGACGTCCAGATCATGGCCTATGCGGCCAAATACGCCTCCGCCTTCTATGGCCCGTTCCGCGACGCCATCGGCTCGGCCAAGACGCTCACCGGCGACAAGCGCACCTACCAGATGGACAGCGCCAACACCGATGAAGCCCTGCGCGAGGTCGAGCTCGATATCGCCGAGGGCGCCGACATGGTGATGGTGAAGCCCGGCATGCCCTATCTCGACGTGGTCCGCCGCGTGAAGGACACGTTTGCAATGCCGACCTTCGCCTACCAGGTCTCCGGCGAATACGCGATGATCGCGGCGGCCGCGAACAACGGCTGGCTCGACGGCGAGCGCGCGATGATGGAGAGCCTTTTGGCGTTCAAGCGCGCCGGCGCCGACGGCGTGCTGAGCTATTTTGCGCCCAAGGCGGCGGAGAAGCTGCGCGCGCAGGGGTAAGGTCGTGCCCCGGACGCAATGCAGCACGCCCTTGGCGATGCGAAGCATGGTCCAGTTGCGGCGTGATGCGTTGCAGAGCCCGGGCCCATTTCTTCTCCGCGATCTCACTTGTGACCTCTAAAGCGCGATGAGATTTGGATGAATCGTCATCGCGCTTTAGCTTGTTGTTTACGCATGATCTTTCCGGAAAACCGCTTCGCACTTTTCCGGATCATGCTTTAGGTCCTGGTTCTGCGCGCCGCTTTGCGGCGCTTGTCCGGGACATGAGGGCGGAGTTGCTCGCGCACCCTACCGCTGCAACACTCAACCCGCTTGCGCGTTCGGCTGAGGTCCGCATAACAGACGCAGCGCCTCGCGTTGCTCGCGCGACAGCACGGTAATTGGATAGATCGGCTCACGCGTCTCCCGCTTGAAGAACGGGTGCGGCCAGGTCTTCCCCCGCAGCTTCCATGCCAGCACCTTGCCGATGGCGCGCAAGATGAGAGAAAGATTAAGCCCGGTCGAGCCCGCCGGTGGCTCACCGACCGCGTACTTGCCGAGAATGGCGCCGGTCGGCGCTCCGGCGACATCGTCGACCGCCGGCGTGCCGCCCTCGAACGCCTGCGCGATGATGCCGACAAAGGGAACGCTGGGCGAAAGCGTGTTGCCGACCGGCGTGTTGCAGCAGCTTGCATACCACCGGTAGAGACCTTTCGCGGTCAGCCGCACCCCCGCGATCCGGCTCTGACCCTGCACAAACGAGAGCGTCGATGGCGCGACCTGGATAATGTCGCTGCCGCCCTTCGCGTTCAACAGATCGGCGCGGCCGAGCTGGTGTGCGAAAGCCTGGCAGTCGTCGCAGTAGCAGACCACGCGATTGACCGTCCGCGGCGACACGCCCGTGACCACGGCGCGGACCCCGCCACAGCTGCAACGTAATTCGACCTGACCACCCATGAAATCTTCCTGTGAGGGCTCAGCCCGCCCCAGCATGGTGCAAATCACGCGCCGCGCAAGCGCCTGCGGCCGCCGAATCGCCGGAATATTTTGCGGTATTGATAGACCAACAGCCTTGGCGCGTGGCCGGACTGTTCCCATCTGCTGCCGGTGAGAGATCCGAAAGCGAAAGAGAAGCTCATGTCTTATTCGGGTTCGCCAAATGACAGCGGCACTTGGCGCAATGATGGTGCCATGCAACCGCACGCCTACGATCCCGATCTGCATCCGGAACTGTTCCGCGGGGTCGCGACACGGCGGGTGTTTGCCTTCCTGATCGACATGATCGTGATCTCTGTGCCGGTCATCCTCGGCTACCTCTTCATTGCGTTGTTCGGCCTGGTGACGCTCGGCCTCGGCTGGGCACTGTTCTGGCTGGCTTGGCCCGCCTCGGTGATCTGGGCGATCGTGTATTACGGCGCCTGCATCGGCGGTCCGTCCTCGGCGACGATCGGCATGCGCGTGATGGATCTGGAACTGCGCACCTGGTACGGCGCACCAGGCTATTTCGTGCTCGGCGCCACGCACGCCGTGCTGTTCTGGGTGACCGTCTCGTTCCTGTCGCCCTTCGTGGTGCTGGTCGGCCTGTTCAACGGCCGCCGCCGCCTGCTGCACGATTTCGTGCTGGGAACCGTCGTGATCAACAATTCCATCCGCGCGCCGGTGTCGCAGGCCGCCAGGTCCTGGTGAGGAGCTGGCAACCTGTGCCTGCTAGGATGACGAGCGTGTCCTGCCGCGCAGGCCGATTGACCGGGAGCTTTGGTAGCGCGATGCTGAGATCTTGTTCGGAGGCCACGACGTCCCTTGACCCAGCACTCTCGCGATACCCCGCAATTTTACCTCACGGCGCCATCCCCGTGCCCCTATCTGCCGGGCCGCCATGAGCGGAAGGTGTTCACGCACCTTGTCGGAGATCGTGCGGGCGACCTCAACGACCTCCTGACCCATGGCGGCTTCCGCCGCAGCCAGTCGATTGCCTATCGTCCTGCCTGCGACCAGTGCCGCGCCTGCGTCTCGGTCCGGGTCATCGCCAACGAGTTCCGGCCCTCTCGCAGCTTCCGCAAGGTGATGGCGCGCAATGCCGACATCATCGGCGAGCAGCGCAGCGCGGTGCCGACCTCCGAGCAATATTCGGTGTTCCGCGCCTATCTCGACGCCCGCCACCGCCATGGCGGCATGGCCGACATGACCGTGCTCGACTACGCCATGATGGTCGAGGACAGCCATGTCGAGACCCGCATCATCGAATACCGCAAGCGCGGTCCCGACAGCGGCCTCACCGGCCGTGGCGAGGAGCTGATCGCGGTGGCGCTCACGGACGTGCTCAGCGATGGCCTCTCGATGGTCTATTCGTTCTTCGATCCGGGCCAGGTCAGCCGCTCGATGGGCACCTTCATGATCCTCGACCACATCGCGCGCGCGCGACGTCAGGGCCTGCCCTACGTCTATCTCGGCTACTGGATCGAAGGCTCCAAGAAGATGGACTACAAGGCCCGCTTCCTGCCGCAGCAGCGGCTCGCGCCCTCAGGCTGGCTGCGCATCGATGCGCAGGGCGATACAGCATCCGAGCCGCAGGACTAGGCGCCTCACACTCTCCGTCATGCCCCGGCTTGACCTGGCTTGACCGGGGCATCCAGTACGGTACGGCGCGGCGTCCCGAGTCAATTACAGCCGTCTCTGGAATACTGGATCGCCCGGTTGAACCGGACGATGACAGCTACCCAATGGCTAGCATCACCCGAAAAACGTATCCGCCAGCAGCTTCACGTTCAGCACCACGATCACGCCCGCGACGATCCAGGCAATTGCGGCGACGGATACCGGTATCGCGAACTGGCCCATCTTGCGGCGGTCGGAGACGAAGCGGACCAGCGGGATGACGGCGAAGGGCAGCTGCATCGACAGCACGACCTGGCTGAACACCAGCAGATCGGCCGTGCCGCGCTCGCCGTAGATCGCCGTGACGATGATCACGGGAACAATGGCGATGCCGCGTGTGAGCAGGCGACGCGCCCAGCTCGGCAGGCGCAGATCGAGGAAGCCTTCCATCACGATCTGGCCGGCGAGGGTCGCGGTCACCGTCGAGTTGAGGCCCGAAGCGAGCAGCGCCACCGCGAACAGCGTCGAGGCGATGCCGAGGCCGAGCAGCGGCGACAAGAGCTCGAACGCCTGTCCGATCTCGGCGACATCGGAATGGCCACTTCTGTGGAAGGTCGCAGCCGCCACGACCAGGATCGCGGCGTTGATGAACAGCGCCAGCATCAGGGCGACGGTGGAGTCCGTCGTTGCCCATTTGATCGCTTCGCGCCGACCACTGTCATTGCGTTCATAAGCGCGCGTCTGCACGATCGAGGAATGCAGGTAGAGATTATGCGGCATCACCGTCGCGCCGATGATGCCGATCGCGATGTAGAGCATGTCGGAATTGGTGAAGATCTCGCTCTTCGGCACGAAGCCGCGCAGAACCTCCGCCACCGGCGGGGCCGCCGCCGCGATCTGGACCACGAAGCAGACCGCGATCACCGCGAGCAGCGCAATGACGAACGCCTCGAGGAATCGAAAGCCACGGTTCATCAGGAGCAGCAGCAGGAAGGCGTCGAGTGCGGCGAGAAGCGCGCCGCCGATCAGGGGAATGCCGAACAGGAGTTTGAGCGCGATCGCCGTACCGATCACCTCGGCGAGATCGCAGGCGATGATCGCCGCCTCGCAGGCGAGCCAGAGCAGGAAGTTCACCACCGGCGAATAGGTCGCGCGGCAGGCCTGCGCGAGGTCGCGGTCGGTGACGATGCCGAGCCGCGCCGCCAGCGACTGCAGCAGGATCGCCATCAAATTCGAGAGCAGGATGACCGAGAGCAGCGTGTAGCCGAACTTCGACCCGCCGGCGAGGTCGGTCGCCCAATTGCCGGGATCCATGTACCCGACCGAGACGAGATAGCCCGGACCGACGAAGGCGAGCAGCCGCCGCAACCAGTGCCCGGCGACCGGAATGGCGACGGTGGAATTGACCTCCGCGAGGCTCTTGGTGGTGGGCGCGTCAGCGCGCCAGCCGGCGACGTCTTGGGACGAGGTTTGGGTCAGGTCGGGCGATCGCGCATCCATAAGAGGAGAATACCGAAGTTCGATCTTATTGCAACTCATTTGCAACTGCATCTAGCCGCAGCGGTTCCGGTCCGGCCATTATCCGCTGCCCTGTCGGGAAGCGGGTGGGTTTGGCCGTCCCTGGGAGCGGATATTGGCAGCAACTCGACTTTGCAGGATATGCGCCATGTCAACGCCGTCTCGCCTCCCCGACACCTTCAACCGCCTCGCCTGGTCGAATCTCGCGGCGCAGTCGGCCGAGCAGATCGCGCTCGCCGCAGCGCCCATTGTGGCCGTGCTGACGCTGGGTGTTGCCGAAGGTCAGACCGGCCTGCTCCAGACCGCGCTCACCCTGCCCTTCGTCCTGTTCGCCATTCCCGCCGGCGTGCTCGCCGATCGCATCTCCCGCCGCTGGCTGATGGCGGGTGCCGAGGCGCTGCGGGCGGCTGCGCTCGCCGCCATCGTGCTGCTGCTGGTGCTGGGGGCCCTCAACTTGCCGCTGCTGGCCCTGCTCGGCTTTGCGGCCGTGTGCGGCACCGTCGTCTACAGCGTGGCGGCGCCGGCGCTGGTTCCCTCGCTGGTGAGCTCCGACTTGTTGCCGGCGGCGAATGCGCGGATCGAGCTCGCGCGCACCATCGCCTTCGCCAGCGGCCCTGCACTCGGCGGTGCGCTGGTGGGATGGTGGGGCGCAAGCCCAGCCTTCGGCTTTGCCGCGGCGCTCTCGGCCATCGCGGTGGTGCTGCTCTCCGGCATCTACGAGCCCGCGCGCGCGCCGGCGCCGCGCCGTCATCCGCTGCAGGAGATCCGCGAAGGCGCGGCCTTCGTATTTCACCATCCACTGCTGCGGCCGGTATTCATCACCCAGTTCATCTTCAACACCGGCTGGTTCCTGCAGATCGCGGTGTTCGTGCCCTACGCCGTGCGCCATCTCGGCCTGACGGCCGCCGGCGTCGGCACGGTGCTGACGATGTATGGCGTCGGCATGGTGATCGGCGCGCTGGTCGCCACGCGCGTGATGAAGCGCATCGCGTTCGGCCTCGTGGTCGGACTCGGCCCCGTCACCGGCTTCGTCGCCGCATTGGTGATGGCGCTGACGGTGCTGCTCCCCTCGCCCTGGCTCGCAGCCTTGAGCTTCTTCCTGCTCGGCGCCGGGCCGATCCTGTGGGTGATCTCGACCACGACCCTGCGCCAGTCGGTGACACCGCCGCGGCTGCTTGGCCGCGTCTCCGCCATCAACATCATGAGCTACGGCGCCCGCCCGCTCGGCTCGGCATTAGGGGCAATCGTCGGCGGCCTCTGGAGCGCGGAAGCGTGCCTTTATCTCGCCGCAGCCGTCTTCGGCATGCAGGCTTTGGTGATCCTGCTGTCACCGGCAGTGGCGCTGGATCGGCAGCCGGCCATGGTGGGGGATGAAGCGGCGCTGGAGCAGCCGGCCTAACCCGCCAGATAGCGCTCATAGCTCCCCGCCACCGGCTCGCTCGCCTCAACCTCTGGATCGAGCGTGTAGAGATCCTGCGCGCGGCCGATGCCGCGCAGCGCGTAGCGGCCGGTGGAGACGAGATAGCGACGGCCGGCGGCATCGAGGCCCTTGTAGAACTCGGATGAGGCCAGCAGCTCGCGGTCGACCGAGCGGCTCATCGAGGCGATGCGGCTGACCTCGTTGACGGTCGGGCCGACCACCGTGAAATCGAGCCGGTCCTGGCTGCCGATATTGCCGTAGAAGACCTCGCCGACATGCAGGCCGATATAGGCTGACGTGGTCGGGCGGCCCTCCGCCGCCCGCCGCTTGTTCAGCGCGGCGACGTTCTTGCGGAAGAGATGCTCGGCCCGTAATGCGGCCCGTCGCGCATCCGCCATGTCCTCGCCCCAGAACATCGCGAGCACGCCATCGCCGATCAGCTTCAGCACGTCGCCGCCGGCCTCGTGGATCGGATCGATCACGGCCTGCGCATAGTCGTTGAGGAACGGAATGATCTCGTCGGGACCGATGCTCTCGCTGATGCCGGTGGAGCCGCGCAGGTCCGAATACCACAGCACGGCGTTGATCCGCTCGGTGACCCCGCGCGAGATGCGCCCGCGCAAGACCTGCTCGGAGGCGTCGCGGCCGAGATAGACGCGGCCGAGCGTGCGGGCGATGTCGACCTGCTGCGCCGATTTGATCGCGAGCCCCAGCACCGGCACGAGATCGCGCAGCGCTTCCAGCTCCGATGGCGTGAAGCCGTCCTCGCGCCGGGTGGTCCAGTAGGAGTAGAGACAGTCCATCTGCCCCAGCGCGCCGCTTTCGCCGAAGCGATGGACGAAGGCGAGGAAATGCCGATGGCCCTTCTCGGCGAGGTCGCCGATCTGCGAGAAATCGAGCGTGGCTGCGTCGGCGAGATCGATCACCATCTCGTCCTCGCCATGCTCGAGCAAATGATAGAACACCGACCGCCGCCAGTTCTTGTTCGGATCCCCCTCGGCCGTCGAACCGTATTCGAACATGTCGCTCTCGTTGCTCGACCGGTCGGTCCAGCGAAAGCCGCGGCCCTCGTAGATCGGGTGCAACGTGTCGATGAAGACCAGCCCGCGCGACAGGTCGAGCCCTTCGGCGCAGCAGCGCTCGCAGAAGCCGCGGAGCAGTTCGGGTTCAGGCAGGCCCGTAAGCCCCTGGCTGGTGACCCAGTTCATCAGTGAGAGACGCGAAGTGACTTGCATGCGCCATTATGGCGTGCATTCGTGACCGGCGAAAGGCGCGAGGGCCCGACATGCGCGGCAGGCTCGCGCCCCTTGCAGATCGAATATGTCGCGGGCGCGGTTGACGCACTCGCCACGCGGGCGGCAAATGCCGGCGATGAAGACTTTGTCGGCCAGAATCGGAGGCACGCGCCGATGACCCAGCGCCAGCTTCCGATCATCCTGGCGCTCGGCACCACCGAGACTCTGGCCTGGGCCTCGAGCTACTATTTGCCGGCGCTGCTCGCTGATCCCATGGCACGCGACCTCGGCGTCTCCTCCAACTGGATCTTCGGTGCGTTTTCGGCCGCACTGGTGATCTCGGCAATGCTCGGCCCGCGCATCGGGCGGCAGATCGATCTCGTCGGCGGCCGTCAGGTGCTGTCGGCCTCGAACCTGACCATTGCCGCCGGCCTCGTGCTCCTCGGGCTCTCGCAATCGATCGCGGTGATGGCGATCGCCTGGCTCGTGCTCGGCATCGGCATGGCAATGGGACTCTACGACGCCGCCTTCGCCGCCTTGGGGCGCATCTACGGCATCGAGGCGCGCAGGGCCATCACCGGCATCACGCTGATGGCGGGCTTCGCCTCCACCGTCGGCTGGCCGCTCACCGCCTGGGGCATCGCCCATATCGGCTGGCGCGACACCTGTTTCGCCTGGGCCGCGGCCAACATCCTGATCGGCCTGCCCCTCAACTTCTTCATGCTGCCGGCGATCAAGGGCGCCAAGCAGGCGGCGGCCACGGCCGAGAAGCCGCATTTGCCGCTCGACCGCACCATGCTGCTGCTCGCCTTCATCTTCGCCGCGGTCTGGACCGTCACCGGCGCCATGGCCGCGCATTTCCCGCGCATCCTGGAGACCACGGGCGCAACGCCGGCCGAGGCCATCGCGGCCGGCGCACTGATCGGCCCGGCACAGGTTGGTGCGCGCATGCTAGAGGCCGGCTTCCTCAGCCGCTTCCATCCGCTGTGGTCGACGCGGCTCGCCAGCCTCACCCACCCGATCGGAGCCGTGATCGTCGCGATCTTCGGCGGCGCCGCGGCGAGCGCCTTCGCGTTGTTCCACGGCTCCGGCAACGGCATCTTGACGATCGCGCGAGGCACGCTGCCGCTGTCGATCTTCGGCCCGAAAGATTTCGGCTACCGCCTCGGCATCATCGGCGCCCCGGCGCGGATGGCGCAGGCCGTGGCGCCGCTCGCCTTCGGCCTGCTCATCGACCTCATGGGCGCCAAGGTGCTGATCGTCTCGTCTGCGCTCAGCCTCTCGGCGCTTGTGGCGCTGTTCCTGATCCGCCCCGTGTCGCGGCCTGATTGACGGCACAGCCGCTTTCGCGCACAAGCGAGCCATGAGCAACGATGCCGGCCCGCCCCGCACATTCAAAGGCCTCCTGCGCTGGGCGACCACGCCGCCGCAGGCCTGGGGCGTCTATCTCCTCGCGGTCCTCCTGGTCTGGCTGCTCTCGTTCTATGCCGGCACGCTGAAGCCGAAGAAGACGCCGGACGCGAATCCGCCGACGTTGACCGCGCCGAAAGGCTGATCCGCCTCAGTCGTAAAACTCCGGCGCCATCTTCTGGCCGTCGCGCTGGGCCTTGTCGTGGTTGATCCAGAGCTGCGCCTTCTCCTTGGCGAGCGTGTCGGCGATCTTCTGCATCGAGGCCGCGCTCTGGTCCTTGTCGACGTTCATGCTGGGCACGCGGCGGTTGTCCCAATTGTCCTTGAAGTGCACGGCATCGCCAGACAGCAGAACCGCGCCGGTTTTCGGCAGTTTCACCAGCAGCGACTGGTGACCCGGCGTGTGACCCGGCGTCGATAGGATGGTCAGGCTGCCGTCGCCGAAGACATCCTTGTCGCCCGTGAGCAACTCGACCGGATGCGACGGCTTGAAGCGCGGCGCGTTGTCGGCGCCGGGCCAGTCGTATTCGGCCTTCTGCACATAGAGCATGGCCTGCGGGAACAGCTCGACATTGCCGATATGATCCGGATGCGTATGCGAGACGGCCATCGCCCGGACGTCATCGGGCTTGAGGCCAAGCTGCTCGAGCTGCGCTTGCAACGTCTTCGGCCGACGCCAGGTCACGGCTTTGGGATCGGCGGGCACGAGACCGTTCGGCATCGCGGCGACGGAATCGGCAATGCCGGTGTCCCACAGGAACCAGCCTTTGACATGCTTGATCAGATAGCAGGTGTCGACGAAATCCATCGTCTTGCCTTCGTTCAGGCCCGGCGTCCACCGCGAGATGTCACCGGCGGTACCCTCTCCGCAATTCAGCACATAGAGCTTTTCAACGCCGGCCTTTTCCGATTGCGCCAGCGCCCCGGGGCTGGAAAGAGCGAGTGCGGCGATGGCGACCGCGAACGCGATCCTGTGCATCATTGTTCCTCCCGTACAGGGCTGCGACCGAGGATCAACCCCGGCCGCTCAGCAGAATTCCGCGCTCCGTCAATGCAGGCAGGTCTCGACCTCGACCGTGATGTGGCTGAGGCCCTTCAGCCCCGCGAGCCGCCGCTTGTAGACGGCCGGCTGCTTCGGCTTGTCCGACACCACCGAGAGCAGCACGGCACAATGGCCGGGGCCGACCCGCCAGAGATGCAGGTCAGTCACGCGATCGTCGCCGACTTCCATGCGGGCCCGGATCACCCGCTCCAGCTTCTCGTCGGCGCGCACGTCGAGCAGCACCGCACCCGATGACTTGATGAGGCCGAACGCCCAGCTCGCGATCACGACGCTGCCGATCAGGCCCACGGCCGGATCGGCCCAGACCCAGCCCGAATACATAGCGACGGCGAGCGCTGCGATCGCCAGCACCGAGGTCGCGGCATCGGTCATGACGTGGACATAGGCCGCGCGAAGGTTGTTGTCGTGGTGATGGTGATGATGGCCATGATGATCATGGTCGTGGTCATGATCGTCGTGGTCATCATGCGCATGGCTGTGGCCATGCGCGTGATGATGATGATCATGGCTATCGCGCAGCAGCCACACACTCGCGAGATTGACGCACAAGCCGAGGGCGGCCACCGCCATGGCCTCGCCATAGACGATCGGCACCGGCGTGAACAGGCGCAGCACGCTTTCATAGGCGATCTCGACCGCGATCAGGCCGAGGATGATGGCGCTGGCGAAGGCGGCAAGATCCCCGAACTTGCCGGTGCCGAAGGTGAAATGCGCATTGCCCAGGTGCCGCCGCGCGAAGCGATAGGCGAAGGCGGCAATGCCGAGCGCCGCCGCATGCGTGCCCATGTGCCAGCCGTCGGCCAGCAGCGCCATCGAGCCGAACAGCGAGCCGGCAACGATCTCGCCGACCATCATGACCAGCGTCAGCACGACCACGAACCAGGTGCGCCGTTCGTTCTCGTCGTGCTTCTCGCCCAGGAAGGCGTGGTCATGGGTCCATTGTTCGATGGAATGGGAATGCATCGAATTCTCCCGAAGATTCACGATCTGTCGGCGTGCAATATAGACGGTGGGAACCAATTTTCTAAGCTCCAATCGTCCCGCGGATTGACAGTGCTTCTTAGTTTCGCTGTAATCTGTCTCATGGGGATTTGAGCGATCTCCCCACGAGGCGACAGGCCCAAGCATCGCGTCCCGTTCGTTTCTTGCGAGGACGCATCATGTCTACATTCACGACCATCTCATCTGACAAAATGGCACGGCTGATCGGCACGGCCAACGCGCCTGTCCTGATCGACGTGCGCACCGAGGAGGATTTCGCCGCCGACCGGCGGCTGATCCCCGGCTCCATCAGGCTCAGCCACGACAATGTGACGGACTGGGGCGGCACATTCGCCGGCCGCCGCGCCGTCGTCTCCTGCTTCCGCGGCGAAAAGCTCGCGCAGGGCACGGCGGCCTGGCTCCGTCAGCTCGGCGTGAGGGCCGAGACGCTGGAGGGCGGCTTCGAGGGCTGGAAGGCGGCCAAGCTGCCGCTGCTCGACACCCGCAAGCTGCCGCCGCGCGATGCCAGGGGGCGTACCGTCTGGGTCACGCGGGCGCGGCCGAAGGTCGATCGCATCGCCTGCCCCTGGCTGATCCGCCGCTTCGTCGATCCCAACGCGATGTTCCTGTATGTGGCGCCGTCCGAGGTGGTCGGGGTGGGGGAGCGGTTCAATGCGGCCCCCTTCGACATCGAGAATGTGTTCTGGAGTCACCGGGGCGAGCTCTGCACCTTCGACGTGATGATCGAGGAGTTCGGGATCGCCACGCCGCCGCTGCTCCGCCTCGCGACACTGGTGCGCGGTGCCGACACCGCGCGGCCCGAGCTCGCGCCGGAGGCGCCCGGCCTGCTCGCAGCCTCGCTCGGGCTGTCGCGCATGTTCGACGACGACCTCGAACAGCTCGAGGCCGGCATGTTGCTCTACGATGCCTTCTACCGCTGGTGCCGCGACGCGACCACCGAGACCCACAACTGGCCGACCAACAAGGTGAAGGCGTAATGGATACCCGCAACGTGCAAGCAGGAGCTGACGCCGGCCACGGCGTCAGCTTCAACGAGGCCTTTCGCGTCTGGCTCCGCGTCGCCTGCCTCAGTTTTGGCGGGCCCGCGGGCCAGATCGCTGTGATGCACCGTATCCTGGTCGAGGAGAAGAATTGGATCTCCGAGGGGCGTTTCCTGCATGCGCTGAATTACTGCATGCTGCTGCCGGGACCTGAGGCGCAGCAGCTCGCAACCTATGTCGGCTGGCTGATGCATCGCACGGCCGGCGGGCTGATGGCGGGCGGACTGTTCATCCTGCCCGGCATCATCGCCATCATGGGTCTGAGTTACATCTACGCCGCCTTCGGCAATGTCAGCTTCGTCGAGGCGCTGTTCTTCGGACTCAAGGCCGCGGTCCTGGCCATCGTCGTCGAAGCTGTCGTGCGCGTCGGCAAGCGTGCGCTGAAGAACCGCATCATGATCGCGCTCGCGGCTGCGGCCTTCATCGCGATCTTCTTCTTCGCGGTCCCCTTCCCGATCATCATCATCGCCGCCGGCCTCATCGGCTATGCCGGCGCGCGGAGCGGCCGTCCGGAGTTCGCGCCGGCCGGTCACGGCCATGGCGGCAGCGGCGCCGCGATCGACAGCATGCTCGGCGAGGCCGTGCCCGATCACGTCCGCCCCAACACCGCACGCACGATCCGCCTCAGTGCGCTGTGGCTCGCGCTCTGGCTGGTGCCCGTGATCGCGCTGCTGGTGGCCTTGGGCCAAGCCAATGTGTTCAGCCAGATCGCGCTGTTCTTCTCCAAAATGTCGCTCGTCACCTTCGGCGGCGCCTACGCGGTGCTGGCCTACGTCGCCCAGCAGGCGGTCGAGCACTATCACTGGCTCAAGCCGCAGGAGATGCTCGACGGCCTCGGCATGGCCGAGACCACGCCGGGGCCGCTGATCATGGTGCTGCAGTTCGTGGGCTTCATGGCGGCCTATCGCGATCCCGGCGGCCTCTCGCCGATGCTAGCGGCAACTTTCGGCGGCCTGCTCGCGACCTGGGTCACCTTCACGCCCTGCTTCCTCTGGATCTTCGTCGGCGCCCCCTACATCGAGCGCCTGCGCGGCAACACGGGATTGGCCGGTGCATTGAGTGCGATCACCGCCGCCGTCGTCGGCGTGATTCTGAACCTCTCGATCTGGTTTGCCCTGCACACGCTGTTCCGCGAGACCGTGCCGCTGCACGCGTTTCCGTTCGCGTTCGACCGTCCGGTGCTGACCAGCGTCGACATCCCCGCGCTGCTGCTGTCGATTGCGGCGGCAACCGCGATCTTCCGGTTCAAGCTGGGGATGCTCACCGTGCTGGCGGGAAGCTGCGCGGCGGGAGTGGCGCTGCGGATGGTGGGGGTGATCTAGCGGCGAAGGAGTCATAGGTTCGTCGCGTCCGGTTTGCTGTCGGAAGGCGACATCAAAGCCCACAGGGCTGCATGGCGGCTTGGAGCCGACAAGCGACCTCATACTTGTTTCAGCTCGATGACAAGTCTGGGAAGCATCCTACCGGGTATTGAGCCGGAAGGAGAAAAGCCACAATCTTTGGCACCCATTCGTCGATAGAAAGGTGCGGCCTCTGGGTCGGCTTCGATCACCAAACGACGAGCACCCATCGACTTTGCTTGACTGGAGGCCCAGCGGAGCAGCCTTGTTCCTACGCCGCCGCGAAGCATCATCGGCTCGACGAACAGCTTCAATAAATCGGCCTCGCTTCCATTTATCTTGACTTGGGCAACGCCGACAATTTTGCCGCTCTCTTCCGCCACCGCGATTGAGCTTGATTGCAGTTCACACGCTTTAATAGTGAGCTCGCTGCGACAGGCTCTCATGAAGTCGTCGCCATAGCCCCACACAGCTTTCGACCTCATGCACAAAGCCGAGAGCATTGGCAGCTCTTCGACTGTCGGCGATCGGAGAACAGACGACACGAGACTTGGCTCCGTGGACTGGCCTCGAATAACATATCAAGTCGCTCGTGTGTCATATAGGTCATCAGCGTTGCTTTAACTACGGACCGGTCACTTCCCATCTACCCCGTCCTCAAGGGCAATCGCATTTGACCGGTTTCCCCCTGCAGCCATCCTTCGAGACGCCTGCTTTGGGCGGGCTCCTCAGGATGAGGGCGGAGCGTGCGGCAGCAGTTTCAACGGGCACTCACGCCAATTAGCCTCATCCTGAGGAGGCGCGTAAACGCCGTTTCGAAGGACGAGGCGCGCGCTGAGGCCGCCCGCCCGTCGGGCAACGCAGCCGACCAATTCCGCCACATCGCTTGTCAAGCCTCACCTGGCAAAATATTCCACTTTACCGAAATTCGGATTTGTCGTACATGCAAAGACACCCTGGCCCGAGACAAGGGGCGGATCGCGATCGTCACGAACCGCGGGCCGGGCAGCGATGGACGCGACGGCGTCGGGCGTAGAAGACATTGCAGGGCGGGACACCGTGAGCAATTGCCTTTCCGCGCGAACGACACGGCGCCGACAGCGTCTTCGCATGGCTTCGGGGGCGAGCACACGCCACCCCTCGGATTCCCAGCGAGGACGTGCGCGGACGGAGAAGTCGTGTGGTCCTGACGCCCGGGGTCTGTGCGTCAAGTCCTGCGGTGATGCCTGCAGCCCAACCGGGTCCGCACATCAGTGATCCGCAAGGCGACGGGGGCAATAGTGCATCGCTCCCCGAGGAGCAACTGTGTTGAAGTAGCCCGGCGATCGGCCGGCCTCAAGGCTGGCGCTGGCGCGCCACCGCCTCCGGCGGCTTCCGGCCTTGACCCCGTCCGCTCGCCGGTCTTCAGGGCGTGCAAGCGCTC
>NZ_RDQF01000062.1 GCF_004114425.1 Bradyrhizobium vignae
CGCATGCAAAGCCAACAGACCGGTGAGCGGACGGGGTCAAGGCCGTCAGCCGCCGCAGGCGGGGGCGCGCCAGCGCCAGCCTTGAGGCCGGCCGATCGCCGGGCTACTTCGCCACAGTTGCTCTTGGACAAGAGCGGCGAGAGATGACGCAAAGCTCGGGCGAATTGAGCCGCGAGGACGCGAAGGCATGTCTGCGATTCGAAAGTGCTGAAGTTTATGAGGCGATTGCCGGTTGGTGCGCGCCTCCTTGGCCAAGCCTGGTGTGCTATTCCTTCCGAAAGATCCTGAGTTGTGGATTGCCATTGCTATTGCGGTATTTAGGTAGCGAGCTCCGTGTCTTCCCGGTAACGATTGTTCCTCTTGAGCAACACCCATCCCGGATTTAACCCTCACCGCCGGCGGTTCGCATGGCCGCCGCTTTTTGGCCACACCCGAACATGAATAAGATCACTCTAATGTTTTAAAGGGTAGCGGCGGCGGTCTTCGAAGGCGACGAGAAAATCCCAAGGTCGATTCAAATCTTGGCTCTGATTTTTCGGGTCTGAAAGGGTTGGCCGGGGAAGACTGGTTGCGATGAACGCCAAGACCGACAAGCAGAGGCTGCCGAGCCGTCACGTGACGGAAGGTCCTGCGCGCGCGCCGCATCGGTCCTATTTCTACGCCATGGGTCTGACGACCGAGCAGATCCACCAGCCCTTCGTCGGCGTCGCCTCGTGCTGGAATGAAGCCGCTCCCTGCAACATCGCTTTGATGCGCCAGGCCCAGGCGGTGAAGAAGGGCGTGGCATCGGCCGGCGGCACCCCGCGCGAATTCTGCACCATCACCGTCACCGACGGCATCGCCATGGGCCATGACGGCATGCGCTCGTCGCTGCCGTCACGCGAATGCATCGCCGATTCGGTCGAACTGACCGTGCGCGGCCACGCCTATGACGCGCTGGTCGGCCTTGCCGGCTGCGACAAGTCGCTGCCGGGCATGATGATGGCGATGGTCCGCCTCAACGTGCCCTCGATCTTCATCTATGGCGGCTCGATCCTGCCCGGCAACTTCCGCGGGCAGCAGGTCACCGTGCAGGACATGTTCGAGGCGGTCGGCAAGCACTCGGTCGGCGCCATGTCGGACGAGGACCTCGACGAGATCGAGCGCGTGGCCTGCCCGTCGGCGGGCGCCTGCGGCGCGCAGTTCACCGCCAACACCATGGCGACCGTCTCCGAGGCGATCGGACTCGCGCTGCCGTACTCGGCCGGTGCCCCGGCGCCTTACGAAATCCGTGATGCGTTCTGCATGACCGCGGGCGAGAAGGTGATGGACCTGATCGCGCAAAATATCCGGCCGCGCGACATCGTCACTCGCAAAGCTTTGGAAAACGCGGCTGCCGTGGTCGCGGCTTCCGGCGGCTCGACCAATGCTGCGCTGCACCTACCGGCGATCGCTCACGAGGCCGGCATCAAGTTCGACCTGTTCGACGTCGCCGAAATCTTCAAAAAGACACCATATGTCGCGGATTTGAAGCCGGGCGGCCGTTATGTCGCCAAAGACATGTTTGAAGTAGGTGGCATACCGCTTCTGATGAAGACGCTGCTCGACAACGGCTTCCTGCACGGTGATTGCCTTACCGTCACGGGCCGCACGATCGCCGAAAACCTCAAGAGCGTGAAGTGGAATCCGCACCAGGACGTGGTGCACCCGGCAGACAAACCCATCACCGTGACGGGCGGTGTGGTCGGTCTGAAGGGCAATTTGGCGCCAGAAGGTGCGATCGTGAAAGTCGCGGGAATGTCCAACCTCCAGTTCACCGGTCCGGCCAGGTGCTTCGACCGGGAGGAGGATGCGTTCGAGGCGGTCCAGAACCGCACCTACCGCGAAGGCGAAGTCATCGTGATCCGCTACGAGGGGCCGAAGGGCGGTCCCGGCATGCGGGAAATGCTCCAGACCACTGCGGCGCTGACCGGCCAGGGCATGGGCGGCAAGATCGCGCTCATCACCGACGGCCGCTTCTCCGGCGCCACCCGCGGCTTCTGCATCGGCCATGTCGGGCCGGAGGCGGCGGTCGGCGGCCCGATCGGGCTGCTCGAGGACGGCGACATCATCGAGATCGACGCGGTCGCCGGTACCCTTAACGTAAAATTGAGCGACGCCGAACTCGCTCAGCGCAAGACCAAATGGAGCGCTCGCGCGACTAACCACACGTCGGGTGCTCTCTGGAAATATGCTCAGCAGGTTGGACCAGCGGTCGGAGGGGCAGTGACCCATCCGGGCGGCGCGCACGAGAAACAGTGCTATGCGGACATCTAGGCGTGCCATAGTTGCGTTTATGTTGGGGGCGGCTGCGCTGGCCGCGCCGGCGTTCGCCTTCGACGGCGCGCCGGTCAATCCGAAGGACGCGACCATCCCGGTCGTGACCACCCTGCCGGGCGCTGCGGGTGCGGTGCGCGCCAAGGTTCCGCCGGCGGTCGCAGCCCAGGAAACCTCGCTGAGCGCACTGCAATATGCTGCCGAGGGTGGCCACCCCATCGCACAGTGGAAGCTCGGCCGCATGTACGCCAACGGCGACGGCGTCGCCCAGGACGATTTGCGTGCCTTCGAATATTTCAGCCGGATCGCCAATGCGCATGCCGAGGACAGCCCGTCGGCGCCGCAGGCGCAGATCGTGGCCAATGCCTTCGTCGCGCTCGGCCGCTACTATCTGGCCGGCATTCCGAATTCGAAGATCAAGGCCGATCCTGACCGCGCGCGGGAGATGTTCTCGTATGCCGCATCCTATTTCGGCAACGCGGACGCGCAGTACGACCTCGCCCGCCTGTACCTGAAGACCCCGGACGCCTCGCGCGAGGACTTCCGTTACGGTGCACGCTGGCTTGGCCTCGCCGCGCAGAAGGGCCAGCACCAGGCCCAGGCACTGCTCGGTCAGATGCTGTTCAACGGCGACCGCCTGCCGCGGCAGGCCGCGCGCGGCCTGATGTGGCTGACCCTGGCGCGCGACAGCGCAGGCGCCGAAGAGACCTGGATCAAGGAAAGCTACAACCGCGCCTTCGCCAAGGCCTCCGACGACGACCGCGCCATGTGCCTGCAAATGCTGGAACAGTGGGTGCAGGGCCGCCGGGAATAGCTCCACGATGAGGCGGCTTCACGCCGCCTCAAGATCCAGATCCGCCCACACCGGCACGTGGTCCGACGGCTTCTCCCAGCCGCGCACATAACTGTCGATGCCGACATTGGCGAGCCGGTCTGTGGCCTGCGGCGACAGCAAGAGATGGTCGATCCGAAGGCCCTGGTTCTTCTGCCAGGCCCCCGCCTGATAGTCCCAGAAGGTGTAGAGCCCGGGCTCGTCGGTCACGGCCCGCAGGGCGTCGGTCAGGCCGAGGCCGAGCAGGGACTGAAAGCTCTCCCGCGTCTCCGTCTTGAACAGGGCGTCCTCCGTCCAGGCGGCCGGATTGTGCACGTCGCGGGCATGCGGGATGACGTTGAAGTCGCCTGCGAGGATCAGCGGCTCCTCAGCCTTGAGGCGCTCTTTCGAGTAGTCAAGAAGCCGCGACATCCATTTGAGCTTGTAGGGATATTTGTCGGTCTCGACCGGGTTGCCATTGGGCAGGTAGAGACAGGCGATGCGCAGCACGCCAGACTTTAGCGTCACCACGCCCTCGAGGAAGCGCGCATGGGCGTCCTCGTCGTCGCCGGCGAGGCCCGACTTGGTCTCGTCGAACCTGAGCTTAGAGAGCAGCGCAACGCCGTTGAACGTCTTCTGCCCATGCGTGACGACATTGTAGCCGAGCGCCTCGATCTCCAGCCGCGGAAAGGCCTCGTCGACGCATTTGATCTCCTGCAGGCAGACGATGTCGGGCTGGCTCTCTCTCAGCCAGGTCAGGAGCAGATCGATCCGCTGCCGGACCGAGTTCACGTTCCAGGTGGCTACTCTGATGGGCATGTCGGCAGGCTCCGGACCAAGGGCCATGGTTAGAACAAACTGCAAACGCGCCCGTCAAGGACGCCGCAAAATCTCCCACAAAATTAACCCGGTCTAAGCGGGCGGTGGGCCATTGATCGTCAATAGGTTCCGCGGATGGGATGGCCGGACAAGTCGATGATACGAACTCAGCCGCGTGACGGCGTGATCGGCGCGTTCCTGTATTGGCTCGGCGGCTTCGAGATCGAGGACGGCCTGACCGCCGATCTCAGCGAACGGCAGATGCGGCGCATCCGCGCCAAGCAGATCGACGCCGTGACGCGGCTGATCCCGGTGACGATGGCGGTGACGATGCTGAACGTCGCCATCGTGCTGATCCTGCTCTGGGGCAGGGGCTGGAATGACTTCCTCGCCATCTGGGGCATGACGCTCGCGGCCACCGCCTCGCTCGCGGTGCGCGCGTGGCACAAGTCGCATCAGAGCCCACCCCAGGGAGCCTCGCCGCGCGTGGCGCGGCAAATGCTGCGGCAGGCATTTTTCGTCGCCGCGATCTGGAGCACGCTGCCGCTGGCCCTGTTCAGCCGCGCCGAGCCGACCAGTCAATTGATCCTGGCCTGCCTGATGGTCGGCATGATGTCGGGCGGCGCCTTCACGCTCTCGACCTTCCCGCGGGCGGGCCTCGTCTATCTCGCCACCATGACCGTCGCCTGCGCCGGCGCGCTGCTGCTCTGCGGCACCGGTCCGTATCTCGTGACCGCGGTGTTCCTGCTGCTGTTCGCGTTTTTCATGGCGCGCAACATCGTCTCGCAAGGCAATCTGTTCTTTGGCAACCTCAAGGCCCAGCTCGAACTCGAGCGCCAAACCGAGATCATCTCGCTGCTGCTGAAGGATTTTCAGGAGAATGCCGGCGACTGGCTGTGGCAGACCGATGCCGACGGGCATCTGATCGACGTGCCCCAACGCTTCGCGGATGTCGCGCAGCTGCCGCTACCGCTGCTCAGGGGCTCGCATTTCGCAGACGTGCTCGAGATGCTGTGCCCGGGGGACAAGAGCGCAGCCTACAACATCATCGGCCTGATGGAGCATGCCGAGCCGCTGCACGAGATGAACCTCAAGGTCGTGGCCGGCGGCGAGGCGCGGCTGTGGTCGCTCACGGCAAAGCCGGCCTATGATCGCGAGGGCCAGTTCCTCGGCTATCGCGGCTTCGGGCGCGACGTCACCGAGCGTTGGCGCGCGGAAAAGGCCGAGGCCGAGAGCCGCGCCAAGTCCGACTTCCTGGCGGTGATGAGCCACGAGATCCGCACGCCCATGAACGGCGTGCTCGGACTTGCCAGCATGCTGCTGGAGACAAAACTCGATCCGGAGCAGCGCGAGGCCGTCACCACGATCCGCGAGTCCGGCGACAATCTCCAGCGCATCCTCAACGACATCCTCGACCTGTCCAAGCTCGAGGCCGGCCGCTTCCAGTTCGAGGTGATCGACTTCGCCCCGCAGGCGCTGGTCGAGACGGTTGCGACCGTGGTGCGCGCGAGCGCCAAGGGCAAGGGGCTATCCGTCAAGGTCGAGCTCGATCCGACCCTGCCGCCGACGCTGCGCGGCGACGTCGCGCGCATCCGCCAGGTGTTGCTCAACCTCGCGTCCAACGCAGTGAAGTTCACCGACGAGGGCGAGGTGACGATATCAGTCATCTGCCGGGCGCGCCGCGACCTGCTGGCGACCGTCGAATGGACCGTGACCGACAGCGGCATCGGCATCGCCCCGGAAAAGCTCGGCCTGTTGTTCAGCGACTTCGCCCAGGCCGATGCCTCGATCAGCCGCCGCTTCGGCGGCACCGGCCTCGGCCTTGCGATCAGCAGGCGCATCATCGAGCAGATGGGCGGCACCATCGGCGTCACCTCGACGCCGGGCGAGGGCTCGACCTTCCGCTTCACGCTGGTGCTGCCCTGGAGCCATGCGCAGGCATCCGATCAGGCGGGCAGGCGCGACGAAGCCGACGATCTCAAAGCCCGGATCGCCGGCTTCGACCGGCCGCTGAAGGTGCTGGTCGCGGAGGACGATGCCGTGAACCGCATGGTCGTCAGCAAGATGCTGGGCTCCTTCGACGTCGAATTGAGCGTCGTCGCCGACGGCGCCGAGGCCGTCGCAGCGGCATCCCAGGACAATTACGATGTCGTGCTGATGGACGTGCGCATGCCCGATATGGACGGACTGGCCGCCACCCGGGCGATCCGGGCACAAGGCGGGCGGCTCTTGCCGATCATCGCCCTGACCGCCAACGCCTTCCCTGAGGACATCAAGATCTGCCGCGAAGCGGGCATGTCGGACTTCCTTGCCAAGCCGCTGCGCAAGCCCGCGCTGATCGCGGCACTCCTGCGCGCGCTGGACGGCCATCTCGCGTTCGAGGACGCGCCGCTTCAGCCGGAGCCGATGCCGGGCGACGTGGAGTGGACGGACGAGGAAAGGCAGATAACGGGCGCGTAAGCACTCAGACCGAGAAGCTCGTCCCGCAGCCGCAGGACGCTGTGGCATTGGGATTGTTGACGCGGAACGAGGCGCCGATCAGGTCATCGACGAAATCGACCTGCGATCCCGCCAGGAACGGTTGCGAGGCGGAATCGACCAGCACCACCGCATTGTCCTGCTCGATCACGAGATCGTCGTCGGTCCGCGCGCGGTCGATGTCGAACTTGTACTGGAAACCGGAGCAGCCGCCGCCCTCGACCGAGATGCGCAGCATCGCGCCAGAACCTTCGCCCTTGAGGATCTCCCCAATCCGGCGTGCGGCCCGGTCGCTGATGGTCACGGCAGTCGTCATCACTCGTCTCCGATAGTCCCGCAGTCATACCCAATTCATTTGGTATCCCGCGCCTGACATAGTTAAGTGCCACCATACGCAGAATCAAATGGATAGGGACTAAATTCGCCGTGTCCGTCGGAATGGCAGCCCCCCGCACGCCCTATGCCTGCGACCCCGATCGCAGCCGCGGCCGGCTGGTCGCCGAGCCCCCGAGCCGGACCCGCAGCCCGTTCCGGCGGGATTGCGACCGGGTGATCCATTCGACCGCGTTCCGCCGCCTGAAGTACAAGACCCAGGTGTTCGTGTTCCACGAGGGCGACCATTACCGCACCCGCCTGACCCATTCGCTGGAGGTGGCGCAACTCGCCCGCGCGCTGGCCCGCCAACTCGGCCTCGACGAGGACCTGACCGAGACGCTCGCGCTCGCCCACGATCTCGGCCACCCGCCGTTCGGCCATGCTGGCGAGCGGGCGTTGGACGCCTGCCTGAAGGAGTTCGGCGGCTTCGACCACAATGCCCAGGCGCTCCGCGTGGTGACTTCGCTCGAGCACCGCTATCCCGAGTTCGACGGACTCAACCTGACCTGGGAATCGCTGGAGGGCATCGTCAAGCATAACGGCCCGCTGACCGACCGCAGCGGCGGCCCGATCGGGCGCTACCGCGAGCACGGCGTTCCCGTGGGGATTGCCGACTACGTCAAGACCTATGACCTCGAATTGTGGAGCTTTGCCTCGCTGGAAGCGCAGGTCGCCGCGATCGCCGACGACATCGCCTATGACGCTCACGACATCGATGATGGCCTGCGCGCCGGCCTGTTCCACGTCGACGATCTCAAGGTGATGCCGCTGACTGCGGAGATCATCGCCGAGACTGCGGCGCATTATCCCGATCTGGAGGACGTCCGGCGCGGCGCCGAGCTGGTGCGCGAGCTGATCTCGCACCTGATCGGGGCGGTGTTTGCGGAGGCGCAGAAGAACCTCGCCGCCGTCAAGCCGCAATCGGCCCAGGACGTCCGCCAGCAGAGCCGGGCGCTGATCGCGTTTCCCGCCGAGGTCGCGGAGGAAGAGGCTGCCATCAAGACCTTCCTGTACCAGCACATGTACCGCCACGAGCGGGTGATGCGGGTGATGGGAGAGGCGGAGCAGATCCTGTTCGACCTGTTCGCAAAATACCTGAAATCCCCTGCCGAGCTGCCGCCGGAATGGCTGTTGGGGGCAGAGGCGGACAATGAGGGCGACCGGGCCCGCCGGATCGGCAATTTCATTGCCGGAATGACCGACCGTTTCGCCCTGACCGAGCACCAGCGGCTTTTTGACTCGACCCCGGATTTGCGTTAGGCGGCGCCCATGCCCCAGACATCCTCATCCCTGCATCTGTTCGCCGATGTGCTCGCACGCGTGCACGCCGCCTGCCGCGCGCTTGCGGCGGACGCCAGTTGGCCGGAGGGCATCGATTTCTCCCGCGTGGTGGTCGAGCCGCCGCGCGATGCCTCCCACGGCGACATGGCGACCAATGCTGCGATGGTGCTTGCGAAAGAGGCCAAGGCAAAGCCGCGCGATCTCGCCGAGCAGATCGCCGGGCGGCTGCGCACCGACGCGCTGATCGCCAAGGTCGACGTCGCCGGTCCCGGCTTCATCAATTTGACGCTGAAGCCCGCCGCCTGGGCTGAGGCGTTGCGGACGGTGCTGCGCGAGGCCGGCGACTACGGCCGCATCCGCAGCGGCGCCAAGGTCAATGTCGAATACGTCTCGGCCAATCCGACGGGGCCGATGCATGTCGGCCATTGCCGCGGCGCGGTGTTCGGCGACGCGCTGGCCAGCCTGCTCCAGTTCGCCGGTCACGACGTCACGCGAGAATATTACATCAACGATGCAGGTGCCCAGGTTGACGTGCTCGCACGTTCGGCGTTCCTAAGGTATCGCGAGGCGCTCGGCGAGGACATCGGTGCCGTTCCCGAAGGCCTCTATCCGGGCGACTACCTCAAGCCTGTGGGGCAGGCGCTGGCGAAAGAGCACGGCGACAGGCTCCTCGCGATGACCGAGGCCGAGTGGCTGCCGACCGTGCGCGCCAAGGCGATCGCGATGATGATGGATGAGATCAAGGACGATCTCGCCGCGCTCAATATCCGCCACGACGTGTTTTTCTCCGAGCGCTCGCTGATTGAAGGCGGCAACGACAAGGTTGCCGGGACCATCGACTTCCTGAAGGCCAAGGGCGACATCTACGAAGGCCGCCTGCCGCCACCGAAGGGCGCGCCGGTCGAGGATTGGGAAGACCGCGAGCAGCTGCTGTTCAAGGCAACCGCCTATGGCGACGACGTCGATCGGCCGCTGATCAAGTCGGACAATTCCTACACCTACTTCGCCTCCGACATCGCCTATCACAAGAACAAGTTCGACCGCGGTTTCGCCGAGATGATCGACGTGTGGGGCGCCGACCATGGCGGCTACATCAAGCGGATGCAGGCGGCGGTGAAGGCGACGACCTCGGGCAAGGGATCGCTCGACGTCAAGATCGTCCAGCTCGTGAAGTTGCTGCGCAATGGCGAGCCGGTCAAAATGTCCAAGCGGAGCGGGGACTTCGTCACCTTGCGTGAGGTGGTGGATGAGGTCGGCCAGGACGCCGTCCGCTTCATGATGCTCTACCGGAAGAACGATGCGGTGCTCGACTTCGACCTCGCCAAGGTCATGGAGCAGTCGCGCGACAATCCGGTGTTCTACGTCCAGTATGGCCACGCCCGCGGCCACTCGATCTTCCGCAACGCGCGGGCCGAGGTGTTTCCGGAACTGCCCGAAGATGCCGGCGAGCGCATTGCCTGGCTCGCTGAGTCGGCGGTCGAGCGGCTGTCGGATCCCGTGGAACTCGATCTTCTCAAGCGTCTCGCAATTTATCCGCGCATGCTGGAAGCGGCCGCCGCGGCCCACGAGCCGCACCGAATTGCCTTTTATCTCTATGATTTAGCCAGCGAATTTCATGCGCTTTGGACGAAAGGGCGCGATTTGCCCTATTTACGCTTCATTATCAATAATGATGCAGATCTTACAAAGGCGCGGCTGGCGATGGTTCAGGGCGTCGTCTCTGTTCTGGCATCGGGCCTCGCCATCCTCGGCGTCCATGCTCCGGACGAGATGCGGTAGTTTGGGGCGAACTACTTAAGAGGAATTCGGGGGTAACCGGCAGAAGCCGGATCGCTTAGACTTGGTTGAAAGCCTTGTGGGTCGAAGGCCGTGCCTTGGTCGAGGGGCGCGCGGCTTTCCCGAAGGGACGCATCATCACGATGGCCGAACGATATCAGGACAGACCGTTTCCTTCCGATGACTATGGTCGCGGCGGCGATCACTATGGGAAGGCGGAAAATGATCCCTTGGCCGAGCTTGCCCGTCTGATCGGACAGACTGATCCGTTCGCAGCGCAGGGGAAGTCGACTGCCCGCCCGCCGGCAGCGCCCGCCCAGAGCTATCATCAAGACGATTACCGCCAGGAAGATGGTCAGCAGGACTACGCCGAGCAGGCGCCGCCGCCGCCCGGGCCGCCCTCATGGATGCGGCGCGCGAACGTGCAGCCGCAGCCGGCACCGGAGCCTGACTATTCCGTCTCCGTCAGCCCGGTTCATCCGTTGCATCGCTATTCAGCCAAGGCTGCCGCGCCCGAGCCTGATGTTCAGCAGCCGCGGGCCTATCAGGATCAAGGTTATCAGGATCAGGCCTACCAGCAGCATAGCCAAGCTTACCAGGAGCAGGCTTATCAGGAGCCGTATGCGCAGCCTGATCCATCGCGCTACGACGATGCGCTCTACGGTCGCCTGGAGACAGGCGAACAGGATTATCAACGCGAGCCGGCTTATCCAGACGACCCTTACGCGTACCAAAGCGACTATCCCGAGGCCGAAGTCGAGGAGCCGAAGAAGCAGCGCGGTGGCATGATGACGGTCGCGGCGATTCTCGCACTTGCCGTCGTCGGCACCAGTGCGGCGTTCGCCTACAAGACCTATATCGGCTCGCCTCGCAGCGGCGAGCCGCCGATCATCAAGGCTGACAACACGCCGACCAAGATCGTGCCGGCTCCGACGGACTCCGCGGCCAAGGTACCGGATCGCATGGTCAGCGGTGACGGCACGGAAAAGATCGTGCCGCGCGAGGAGGCGCCCGTCGACGTCAACGCCAGGGCAGGCGGGCCCCGCGTGGTGTTCCCGCCGCTGAACCAGAATGCGAACCCGCCGTCGGTGGCGAGCGTGTCGCCCTCTACCGTGCCGCCGCCGAGCGCAGGGCCGACTCCGAGCAATGGCACGCTGCCGAACAATTTGCCGCGTCCGATCAGGACTGTGGCCGTGAAGGGCGATCAGACTGACAGCACCGTGCCGCAATCGGCCGCCGCCAAGCCGACGGCTACGGCGCCGAAGCCTATTGCCGCGCCCGCTGCACCGGCGGCGCCGCGCAATCCGCCGACCTCGGCCAATGCCAGCGTCAACCAGCCCCTGTCGCTCGCGCCGCAATCGGGAGCGACGGCCGAGCCTCCGCAGCGGATGGCTGCCACCAACCCGACGCAAATCGCGCCCAGCAGCAGCAGCGGCGGCGGCTACATCGTGCAGGTCTCCTCGCAGCAAAGTGAGGACAGCGCCGCCGCGTCCTATCGAGTGCTCCAGAGCAAGTACGGCAGCGTGCTCGGCTCCCGTTCGCCGGTGATCAAGCGGGTCGATCTGACCGACAAGGGCAAGGGGATCGTCTACCGCGCCTTCGCGGGTCCCTACGCTTCGGCCGAGGAGGCGACGCAGGCTTGCAACAGCCTCAAGTCCGCAGGCCTGTCTGCCTGCTTCGTCCAGAGGAATTAACGGCCGTTTCCTTGACCCCTTCGCGGGGCAGGGTTAATCGGCCGTCATGAGCACGCGGGCCTTCATTACCGGCGTATCCGGAACGGAACTGACCGCCGCCGAGCGGGAGTTTATCCGTGCCGAACGCCCATGGGGCTTCATTCTCTTCAAACGCAACATCGCGACGCCAGCGCAAGTTGCTGCATTGGTTGCGGAATTGCGGGCGGTGGCCAATGCGCCCGATGCTCCGGTCCTGATTGATCAGGAGGGCGGACGGGTGCAGCGCCTCGGCCCGCCGCACTGGCCGGTCTATCCGCCGGGGGCTGTATTCGCGAGTTTGTACGACACTGATTCGGCGCTCGGCCTTTCTGCCGCACGCCTCAGTGCCCGCCTGATCGCGGCCGATCTTGCCGAACTCGGCATCACCGTGGATTGCCTGCCGCTAGCTGACGTGCCGGTGCCGGGCGCTGACGCGGTCATCGGCAACCGGGCCTACGGGACCGAGCCGCGAAAGGTCGCGGCGATTGCCCGTGCGGTCACCGAGGGACTGGAGCAGGGCGGTGTGCTGCCGGTTCTCAAGCACATTCCCGGTCATGGCCGGGCAACCGCCGACACCCATTTCAAGCTGCCGACCGTCGATACGCCCCGGGACGAACTGGAACGCACCGATTTCGCGGCGTTCAGGCCGCTATCGGACCTGCCGATGGCCATGACTGCACATGTTGTGTTTAGCGTAGTCGACCCCGTCCATCCGGCGACGACATCTGCGACAATGATTGCTGACGTGATTCGCGGCGCAATCGGGTTCCAGGGTTTGTTAATGAGTGATGACGTGTCGATGAACGCGCTGTCGGGGAATATCGCCGAACGGACCCGCGCTATCTTCGCGGCCGGCTGCGATGTGGCCCTGCATTGCAACGGCAACATCGAGGAGATGCGCGACGTCGCCGGCCAGACACCGGAACTGTCCGGCAGAGCATTGGAGCGGGCGAATGCCGCGCTCGCCGCACGCAAGCCGCCGCAGCCATTCGACCGCGTGGCCGCGCGCGCCGAACTGGACGCATTGATCGCACGGGCAAACACGGCATCGGCATGACCGCAGAAATCCTATCGTTTGAAACCGGGCGGCCCGCAGAGCTCGCCGAGGGTGAGCCGGCGTTGGTGGTGGACGTCGAGGGCTATGAGGGTCCGCTCGATCTCTTGCTCGCGCTGGCGCGACAGCAGAAGGTCGACCTCGCCAAGATCTCGATTCTGGCGCTGGCCGACCAATATCTCCATTTCATCGAGGCCGCGCGAAAGATCCGGCTCGAGCTTGCCGCCGACTACCTGGTCATGGCGGCCTGGCTTGCCTTCCTGAAGTCGCGCCTGCTGCTGCCGGAGCCGCCGAGTGCGGAAGGTCCGAGCGCGGAGCAGATGGCGACGGCGCTCGCCAATCGCCTGCGCCGGCTGGAAGCCATTCGCGAAGCCGCCAACCGGCTCATGAACAGGCCGCAATTGCAGCGCGACATCTTCCCGCGCGGCGAGCCCGAGCAAATCGCCGAGATCAAGCACCCGAAATACACGGCGACGCTGTACGACCTGCTCACTGCCTATGCCGCGCAGCGCCAGTCGCGGGTGCTGGCGAGCGTGCATCTGGCCAAGCGCACGGTGTGGTCGCTTGCCGAAGCGCGGGCCACGTTGGAGCGGCTGGTCGGCAGCCTCAACGAACAGGATGACTGGGGCGTGCTCGACGACTTCCTGATCCGGCATGTCGCCGATCCGACGCAGCGCGCGACGGTGTTTGCCTCGAGCTTTGCCGCCGCGCTCGAATTGGTGCGCGAAGGTCAGCTCGAGCTGAACCAGAAAGAGGCATTTGCGCCGATCTATTTCCGGAAAGGGCGCCCAAAACCGGTCCCGGACGCAGCTCCTGCGCCTGATGCGCCGGTCGCTTAAGTGCAAGAAGGAGAATCTGCCATGGCAAGCCTGGCTGAAGTGCGGGTAGAAGAGGCCGAGCCGATGGAGAACGAATCCCAGGCACGTCCCGAAGAATTGCGGCTGCTGGAGGCGCTGCTGTTCGCCTCGAGTGAACCGCTGGATACCGCCACGCTGGCCAAGCGCATGCCCGAGGGCGTCGACGTCAAGGCCGCGCTCGAGCAATTGCGGGCCGATTATGCCTCACGTGGCGTGAACCTCGTCCGCGTCGCCAACAAATGGACGTTCCGCACCGCCGGCGATCTGGCCTGGCTGATGACACGGGAGAGCACCGAGACCCGCCGCCTGTCGCGCGCCGCGATCGAGGTGCTGGCGATCATCGCCTATCACCAGCCGGTGACGCGGGCCGAGATCGAGGAGATCCGCGGTGTTGTCACCTCAAAGGGCACGCTCGACGTGCTGCTGGAGACCGGCTGGATCAAGCCGCGCGGCCGTCGCAAGACGCCGGGCCGTCCGCTCACCTTCGGAACCACCGAGGAGTTCCTGTCGCAGTTCACGCTGGAACAGCTCGGCGACCTGCCGGGCCTGGAAGAGCTGAAGGGCACGGGTCTTCTGGATTCGCGCCTGCCCACCGGATTTAGCGTGCCTACGCCGTCCGATGACCCTGCTCTGCGCGAGGACGAGGATCCGCTGGAACCAGGCGAGGATCTCGATCTTGCGCTGGCGCCTGCGATCGAGCCCGAGACGCCTGAAGGCGGCAATGATGGCGGCGGCGAGGGTGGCAGCGAAAGCGGCAGCGAGGAGTGATGCCCGTTCGACGACGGGGCCCTGCGACCGGTTAACACTAGCAAAATTGCGTAGCGCCGACAGCGAATTGGCGCTGCCTTGGTCCTTGTTTTTGAGCCCTGCCAAGCCTAGGTTTCGGTGAAGATCGGCCGGGTCCCCGGCCATGCGCGTTTGGAGGGTTGCAGGATGGGTTCACTCAGCATTTGGCACTGGATCTTGGTGATCGCAGTGGTCCTGCTGCTGTTCGGCCGCGGCAAGATTTCGGATCTGATGGGCGACGTGGCGCAGGGCATCAAGGCGTTCAAGAAGGGCATGCAGGACGACGACAAGCCCGCCGAGAAGCCCGAGCCGGCCAAGTCGATCGAGCACAATGCTGCGCCGACCGCGGCACGATCCGACGTCGGCAGCAAGGCCGTCTGAGCCAGAGAGCACGCGAGACCCGGGTAGCGGCCCCGATCCTGCGCGCAAGGGATTGGGCCGGCTGCGGCTTCGCGTGAACGGAAGACCTCATGTTCGACATCGGGTGGAGTGAACTGGTCCTCATCGGGGTCGTGGCCCTGATCGCCATCGGCCCGAAAGAGCTGCCGGGCGTGCTGCGCATGGTCGGGCAGTGGATGGGCAAGGCGCGCAGGATGGCCGCCGAATTCCAGGGTCAGTTCCAGGAGGCGATGCGCGAGGCCGAGATGGCCGACCTCAAGAAGAGCTTTGACGAGGTCAAGGAGGCTGCCACGGGATTAAATCCGTTGACCTCGCTCCAGAAGGACGTCAGCGACGCGCTGCGCGTCGATGCGCTGGACAAGCCGGCAGAGACGCCTGCCACCACAGCTGTCGAGCCCCCTGTTAGCCCGACTACTCCGGAAGCGCCGACGCCCGCGACTTTTGTGGAGGCCGAGGCACATGCGGATGCGAACGAGCCGCTCGCGGTCACCCGCGAGATCGAACAGGCACCGGTCGCGCAGGACACCGCGCCACCCGAGGCGATCAAGGACGCCAAAGCGTCATGACCGACGCCGATATCGAGGCCAGCAAAGCCCCGCTGATGGACCACCTGATCGAGCTGCGCTCGCGGCTGATCAAGGCGCTGCTCGGCTTTGGCGTGGCCTTCATCTTCTGCTTCTTCTTCGCCAAGCAGATCTACAACGTGCTGGTCTGGCCGTTCGTGTGGGTCGCGGGGCCCGAGAACTCCAAGTTCATCTACACGGCGCTGCTGGAATATTTCATCACGCAGCTGAAGCTGGCGCTGTTCGGCGCCGGCTTCATCTCGTTCCCGATCGTCGCGACGCAGATCTACAAATTCGTTGCGCCCGGGCTCTACAAGCACGAGAAGCAGGCCTTCCTGCCGTATCTGGTCGCGACGCCGTTCTTCTTCGTGCTGGGCGCGATGCTGGTCTATTTCGTCGTGCTGCCGATGCTGATCCGATTCTCGCTCGGCATGCAGCAGGCCGGCAGCGATGAGACTGCGCAAATCCAGCTCTTGCCCAAGGTCGGCGAATATCTGTCGCTGATGATGTCGCTGATCTTCGCCTTCGGGATCGCCTTCCAGCTCCCGGTGATCCTGACGCTGCTCGGCCGCATCGGCATCATCACCTCGAAAATGCTGCGCGAGAAGCGCCGCTATTTCATCGTGATCGCCTTCGTGATCGCAGCCGTGCTGACGCCGCCCGACGTGCTCAGCCAGTGCTCGCTGGCGATCCCCTTGCTGGCGCTGTACGAGGGCTCGATCATCGCGGTGGCGATGGTGGAGAAGAAGGCTGCAGCCTCGGCGCAAGCCACCGGCACCGACGTATCGACGCCGGCCAACCCGGCGGAGTAGGGCCCCGCAACCCCTCCGCCGTCATTCCCCGCGAAAGCGGGGTATCCAGCACGCGGCAGCCCCTCGGAGAATCACCCCGGTCTCTGGAATACTGGATCGCCCGCTTTCGCGGGCGATGACAGAGTGCTAGGGAAGCCAGCCATTTGCGGGCCTGCAAATCGATGATTTGCAGGCCTGCAACAAGCCCAGGACCACGGCCATGCACGACATCAAATCGATCCGCGACAATCCGCAAGCCTTCGACGCCGGCATCGCACGGCGCGGATTGAACCCGATGTCGGCCTCGCTGCTGGCGATCGACGAGCGGCGGCGCGCGGCGATTCTGGCCTCGGAGCAGGCGCAGGCGCGGCGCAATGCTGCCTCCAAGGAAATCGGCGACGCCAAGAAAGCGAAGGACGAAGCGCGCGCGGCGAAGCTGATGGCTGAGGTCGCAGAGCTCAAGACCACGATGCCCGAGCTCGAAGCGGCCGCGAAAGCCGCCGACGAGGAGCTGACGAAAGAGCTGTCGGCGATCCCGAACATTCCGTTCGACGAAGTGCCCGATGGGGTCGACGAGCACGGCAACGTGCAGCACCACGTGTTCGGCAACAGGCGCAATTACGGCTTCGCGCCCAAGCTGCATGACGATCTCGGCACCGCGCTCGGCTATATGGATTTCGAGGCGGCGGCAAAGCTGTCCGGCGCGCGCTTCGTGGTGCTGAAGAAGGGGCTGGCGCGGCTCGAACGCGCGATCGGCCAGTTCATGCTCGATCTTCACACCACCGAGCATGGCTACACCGAGATCAATCCACCTCTGCTGGTGCGCAACGAGGTGATGTTCGGCACCGGGCAATTGCCGAAATTCGAGGACGATCAATTCTGGGCGATCAAGGGCGAGCTGCTCGCCTCGCCCGATCATGAGCGTTTGAGGACCGAACGCCTCGGCCTAATCCCAACCGCTGAGGTGTCGCTTACTAACCTCGTGCGCGAATCCATCCTCGACGAGAAGCAACTGCCGATGCGGCTGACTGCGCTGACGCCGTGCTTCCGTGCGGAGGCGGGTGCCGCAGGGCGTGACACCCGAGGTATGATCCGCCAGCACCAGTTCACCAAGGTCGAGCTGGTCTCGATCACGACGCCCGAGACAAGCAAGGACGAGCTGGAGCGGATGCTGTCCTGTGCGGAGCAGGTGTTGCAGAAGCTCGACCTGCATTATCGGGTGATGACGCTCTGCGCAGGTGATATGGGATTTTCGTCGCAGAAAACCTATGACATCGAGGTCTGGATGCCCGGGCAGGGCGATGGCGGCATGTTCCGCGAGATCTCGAGCTGCTCGGTCTGCGGCGATTTCCAGGCGCGACGCATGGATGCGCGCTCGCGCGGGCCCGACGGCAAGCCGCGCTTCGTGCACACGCTGAACGGCTCCGGCACAGCGGTCGGCCGCGCGTTGATCGCGGTGATGGAGACCTATCAGCAGGAGGACGGCTCGATCGCGGTCCCCAGCGTGCTCCAGCCCTATATGGGCGGGCTGAAGGTGATCGCGCGCGAGTAGGGTTGCGTAGATCGGGCGGCCGGCTATCCTGCCGGCGCCCGTCAACGCGAACTCACCGCTCATGGCCTTGCACCGCGATATCTTCTGGATCGGCCGACAATGGGCCGTGACGGGTGCGGGGATTCAGGCCATCGATCAGCGCCTCCGCGGCGTCCTCGACATCGAGATCGCGCGGCTCTGGGACGACGATCTCGTGCAGAGCCGGCGCTCCAAGCCCGGCGTCAATACTGCTGACTTCGACAAGGCGTTGACGGTGGCGCGCGAACGCTTTCCGCAGGCACCGGACTCTGACCCGTTCGTCGCTCAGCTCAAGGAGCTCGGCGTGATCGAAACTCCCGTCGAGAGTCCGGTCGTGCCGGCGATGCGGCTGCGTGCGGAAGGCCGCCTGGCGCGCTTCCTGCCGCAATGGCGTATCCGTCGCTGACACGACCAGATCGGGAACCTGACGGCGGACCGCAATCGTCCGGTTTGCCTGATCGGCCCTAGCCGGATAAGACGGCTCAGAACCGCTTTCAGGAATCGTAGCTCCCGCATGCGCATCCTCTGCACCAATGACGACGGCATCCACGCTCCCGGCCTCAAGGTCGTGGAGGAGATCGCGCGCGCCTTGTCCGACGACGTCTGGGTGGTGGCGCCCGAGCTCGACCAGTCCGGCGTGTCGCATTCGCTGTCGCTGAACGATCCACTGCGCCTGCGCGAGGTCGGCCCGCGGCACTTTGCCGTGCGCGGCACACCGACGGACTGCGTCATCATGGGGGCCCGCCACATCCTGGGTGCCAAGCTGCCCGATGTCGTGCTGTCCGGCGTCAACAAAGGTCGCAACGTCGCCGAAGACGTCGTCTATTCCGGCACCATTGCTGGCGCGTTGGAGGGCACCATCTTAGGGCTCCCATCATTCGCACTGTCGCAGGAGTTCAGTGTCGAAACCCGCGAACGGCCGCCGTGGGACACCGCGCGCAAATTCGGGCCCGATATCCTGCGCAAGGTAATCGCCGCCGGCGTTCCGAAGGACACCGTCATCAACATCAACTTCCCGTCCTGCGCGCCGGAGGATGTGCTGGGCATCCGCGTCACGCGGCAAGGCAAGCGCAATCTGGGCTTCCTCAGGATCGACGAGCGCAAGGACGGCCGCGGCAACCCTTATTTCTGGATCGGATTCGAACGCACCGCGATGCTCGACACGCCCGCCGACGGCACCGATCTCGCAGCGCTGCGCGAGCGCTACGTCTCAGTCACTCCGCTCAGGCTCGACCGCACCGACGAAGCGTTTTCGGAAGAGCTGAGCGCGATGCTGAAATAGAACTATCCGCCGCGAAGCGCGGCTTCGATGGTCTTGCCGAGCGCCTCGAGTTGAAACGGCTTTTGGAGCGCCGGCCGGTCGCGGTACTGTTCGGGCAAGCCGGAGGAGCCGTAGCCAGTGGCGAAGATGAACGGGCAACCCTTCGCCATGATGACATCGGCCACTGGCGAGATGACCTTGCCGTTGACATTGACATCCAGAATGGCGAGGTCGAACTCGGTGGATTGAGCAAGTCGCATGGCCTCGCTGATGTCGCCCGCCTCGGCGGCAACCTTGTAGCCGAGCTCCTCCAGCATGTCCGCGACCATCATTCTGATCATGACCTCGTCCTCGACGAGGAAAACAGAGCGGCCCGAAAGCCCTGTCGCAGTCATTGGTGAGTCCTTGCCCATTCTCGCGAACGTTCGCAGATAACGATAAGCGACGCAATGCGCGTTTCGGCGAACCCAAACCTGCAAATAGCCTAGCGCGTTGATAGCCCGGTTGTGGTCAGATGCTGCGCCGAAAGGCTATCATGAGTTCCTGAGCCGGAACAAGATTCGCGCCTCGGATTCTTGCGGTGCAGTACGGCAATCCGCCAGACGAGATCAACGAAGCAGCAGCAATGACCTCGCATCAGCACCCGCCGGAAAAGATGATGTTTCAGCTGACGCTGAGGCGTCGGGGCATCAGCGATCAGGCCGTGCTGCGGACAATGGAGGAAGTGCCGCGCGAGCTTTTCGTCGACGAGGCCGATCGCGACGGTGCGTATCGCGAAAGCGCGCTGCCGATCGCGTGCGGGCAGACCATCAGCCAGCCTTTCGTCGTCGCCTACATGACCGAGCAGCTCCAGCTCCAGAAGCAGCACCGGGTGCTCGAAATCGGCACTGGCTCCGGCTACCAGGCTGCCGTGCTGTCGCGGCTCGCCGGCCAGGTGCTGACCGTCGAGCGCTATCGCAAGCTCGCCGACACGGCACGCGCCCGGCTCGAAAAGCTCGATTGTCACAATGTCGAGGTGATGCTTGGCGACGGTCTCAATCTGCCTCCCAACATCGGTCCGTTCGATCGCATCATCGTCACCGCCGCAATGGAGCAGATTCCGGAGAACCTGATCGGGCGGCTGGAGGTCGGGGGCATCCTGATCGCCCCCGTCGGCCCGCATCAGGGCGTGCAGACGTTGACCCGCCTGATCCGGACCGAAGCCGGGATCGAGCGCAAGGAACTCGTCGAGGTCCGCTTCGTGCCGGCACTGCCCGGCGTGGCGCGGGAGCTGTAGAATCCCGGATCGGCAGCGCCGCCAACATCTTATTGTGAGGGTTAAGCCGTTATTTACTCGACGCGTGTTTACTTAAAACACCAGTTCTGTTGCGTACGAGTGAGTAACCATGTCCGCTGTCGCCGAGTTGCTTTACTCGCGCCGCGTGCCGCAGGTCGCGGTGCTGGCGCTGATCTCCTTCAGCTTTGCAGGGTGCAGCGCCGACATGTCGTCGCGACTGTCCCAGACAAATTTCTCCAATCCCTTCGCTTCCGAACAGACGGGGTCGGTGCAGCAGGCGCCGCCGCCGCAGCGTGAGCTGCCGCAATATGCGCGGCCGCAGACACAGCCCGGTTACTACCAGTCGCAGCCCTTGCCGCCGCCGGCGGTGTCCGCGCCGCAATCCTATCCGGTTGCGGGAGGCGGCGGCGTATCCGGTGGCGGGCGCGGCGTCAGCTCCTATGCGCCTCCGGCACAGCCGCATCTCGAAACCACTGCCACGGTGCCGCCGCGCTCGGTTGCGGCCGCCCAGCCGGCCGGTGGGACCAAGATCATCGTCGGCACCAGCGATACGCTCGACGTGCTCGCCAAGCGCTATCACGTCACGCCGCAGGCGATCCTTGCCGCCAATGGCTACAAGGGCCCGCGGGCGCTCTCGCCCGGCCAGCAACTGATCATCCCCCATCCGGCGACGGCCGCAGCCCCCGCGTCGGCGCCCATCGCGGCGGCGCCCGCGGCGAAGCCGGTTGCTGCGGTTGCGGCACCGTCGAGCACCCACTTCGTCAATGCCGGCGACACGCTCGCCAGCATCGCCCGCAAGAACCACATCTCGGCGGCTGAACTCGCCCGTGCCAACGGCCTCGACCCGTCTGCAAAACTCAAGCTCGGCACCAAGCTGACCGTACCGGGCGCCAAGACCGCGGCCGTCGCGGCGCCGGCTGCCGCGGCTCCGGTCGGGGCTGCTCCAGTGGCCGGAACGCTCCAGCCCGTTGCGGCTGCTCCGGCGCCCGCCACCAAGATGGCCACGGCCGCCGCGCCCGTGCAGAGCGCACGCCTGGCTCAAGCCACGGCCAATGTCGATGAGAAGCCCGCCGAGACGCCGGGGAAGGCTGCGGAGGCCACCGGCGCGCTGCCGACCTTCCGTTGGCCGGTCCGTGGCAAGGTGGTCACGAGCTACGGTGCCAAGACGAATGGCAAGTCCAATGACGGCATCAATGTCGCGGTGCCCGAGGGGACGCCGGTCAAGGCGGCTGAAGACGGCGTCGTCGCCTATTCCGGCAACGAGCTGAAAGGTTACGGCAATCTGGTCCTGGTTCGGCACTCCAACGGCTACGTCACCGCTTATGCCCATGCGAGTGAGCTGTTGGTGAAGCGCGGCGATACCATCAAGCGCGGCCAGGTCATTGCCAAGTCGGGTCAATCCGGGGAGGTGGCGTCGCCGCAGCTCCACTTCGAGATCCGCAAGGGATCGAACCCGGTTGACCCGCTTCAATTCCTGAATGGGGCGTGAAGCTTACGCACCGCTCCACACGAACGGTGTCGTCGCCCGGCCTGACCGGGCGACCCAGTATTCCAGAGATATTTAGTGTTGGCCGATAGGCCGCGGCGTACTGAATTCCCCGCTTTCGCGGGGAATGACCGTTATGGGCGGGGCAAGAGCTCCCGTTACCGCGCCGTCAGCTTCACGCCCAGCCGACCCGCAAGCTCCTGCACGAACTGCCACGCGACGCGGCCCGAGCGCGAGCCGCGTGTCGTGGACCATTCCAGCGCCTCGCGTTCCAGCGCCTCGTCGTCGATCTTGATGTCGAAATGGCTGCAATAACCGCGCACCATGGCGAGGTATTCGTCCTGGCTGCAGCGGTGAAAGCCGAGCCAGAGGCCGAAACGATCCGACAGTGAGACCTTCTCCTCGACCGCTTCGCCGGGATTGATCGCGGTCGACCGCTCGTTCTCGATCATCTCGCGCGCCAGCAGATGGCGGCGATTGGAGGTGGCGTAGAGGATGACGTTCTCGGGCCGGCCTTCGATGCCGCCTTCGAGCACGGCCTTGAGTGACTTGTAGGAGGCATCGTTGCCGTCGAAGGACAGGTCGTCGCAGAACACGATGAAGCGGAAGGAGGAGGCCCGCAGCTGCTCCATCAGCGCCGGCAGGCTTTCGATGTCCTCGCGGTGGATCTCGATCAGCTTGAGCTTGTCGGCGGGTTTGCGCTCCGCGTTGATGCTGGCATGCGCTGCCTTCACCAGCGACGACTTGCCCATGCCGCGGGCGCCCCAGAGCAGGGCGTTATTGGCCGGCAGGCCGTTGGCGAAACGCTCGGTATTCTCCATCAGGATGTCACGCATCCGGTCGACGCCCTTCAGGAGGAACAGCTCCACACGGCTGACCCGCGGTACGGCCGCAAGGCGCCCGTCCGGGTGCCAGACGTAGGCATCCGCCCGCTTGAACGACTCGGCCTCGACTGCCGGCCTGCCTTGGGCGGAGAGGTGCGCCGCAATGGTCTCCAGCGCGCGGACGATGCGTTCCTGAGAGACGTCTGGGGCTGTCTTGGTGATAGCCTTGGGGGCTGCCGTGGGGCGTTTTGCCGCGACGCGGGCGGGCTTCCTGGCAGGGGTGCGGGGGCCTTTGCCGGCCGGGCTTTTGCTTGGTTTTTTGGGCATGTCCGAAGTTCCTGAGAACGCAGCCTTATCGGGCCTCATGGCGCGCCGCAAGGTGGCCCAAAAGGGCGGTCTGGCAGCGTTGCAATTGGGGCAATGGCCGCTATAGTCCGCGCGAATTTGACCGAACCGGTCGCCTTTGAGGGCCTGACCGGCCTTCCCCCGTTCTCACGAGGATCGTCCGAATGCTGATTACCCCTGCGTATGCCCAGGCCGCGGGCGCCGGCGACACCAACAGCATGTTGATGTCGCTGCTGCCGTTCGCCCTGATCTTCGTGATCATGTACTTCCTGATTCTGCGTCCGCAGCAGAAGAAGGTCCGCGATCACGCCGAACTCGTGAAGAACATTCGACGCGGCGACACCGTCGTGACCTCGGGCGGCCTCGTCGGCAAGGTCACCAAGGTCGTCGATGACGATCAGATCGAGTTCGAGATTTCGGACGGCGTCCGCGTGCGGCAGATGCGCCAGATGATCTCGGGCGTGCGTGCCAAGGGCGAGCCAGCCAAAGAAAGCTCGAAGGAAAGCGCCAAGGACGACACCGCGGCGAAGTGAGCGCTTCACCGCGAGTCTCAAGTTTCCTGATCTGACAGGTCCAGTCGATGTTGTATTTCACGCGGTGGAAGGCGCTGGGGATTATCCTGACGGCGCTGATCGTGTGCCTCTGCGCGGTCCCCAACTTCTTCCCCGAGGCACAGGTCAAGACCTGGCCCGCCTGGGCGCAGCGTCGGCTCGTCCTCGGCCTCGACCTCCAGGGCGGCTCCTATCTGCTGCTCGAGGTCGATTCCAGCTACGTGAAGAAGGAGCGGCTCGACCAAATCCGCGACGACGTTCGCCGGACGTTGCGCGATGCCAAGATCGGCTTCACCGGCGGCGTCACGGTGCGCAACGACGCGGTCGAGGTTCGCATCACCAAGGAAGCCGATGCGCAGGCCGCACTCGCCAAGCTGCGGGAGCTGTCCCAGCCGCTGGGCGGCCTGATGGGATCCAGCGGTCAGCGCGACCTGGAGGTGGCTGATGCCGGCGGCGGCGTGATCCGCCTGTCCATCCCGCAGGCCGCGATGCTCGACCGCATGCGCAAGACCATCGAGCAGTCGATCCAGATCGTCGAACGCCGCGTCAACGAGCTCGGCACCGTCGAGCCCGTGATCCAGCGCCAGGGCAACGACCGCATCCTGGTGCAGGTCCCCGGCCTCCAGGACCCGACGCGCCTGAAGGAGCTGCTGGGCAAGACCGCGAAGATGGAATTCCGCATGGTCGACACCTCCGTGCCGCCTGATCAGGCGCAAGCGGGCAGGTTGCCGCCGGAATCCGAGCTGCTGATGAGCGCATCGCCGCCGCCGACGCCCTACGTGGTCAAGAAGCAGGTGCTGGTCGCTGGCGGTGACCTGACCGACGCCCAGGCGAGCTTCGACCAGCGCACGGGCGAACCGGTCGTCAGCTTCAAGTTCAACACCTCGGGCGCCCGCAAGTTCTCGCAGGCCACGACTGAGAACGTCGGACTGCCCTTCGCCATCGTGCTCGACAACAAGGTGATCTCGGCGCCCGTGATCCGCGAGCCGATCACCGGCGGCCAAGGCCAGATCTCCGGTAACTTCACCGTGCAATCGGCCAACGATCTCGCAATTCTCCTGCGCGCCGGCGCGCTGCCGGCGCCGCTCACGGTGGTCGAGGAACGCACCGTCGGTCCGGGCCTCGGCCAGGACTCGATCGAGAAGGGCGAGCTCGCCGCCTATGTCGGTTCGATCCTCGTCATCGTGTTCATGCTCGTAACCTATCGGCTGTTCGGGGTGTTCGCGAACATCGCGGTGGCCATCAACGTCGCCATGATCTTCGGCCTGTTGTCGCTGCTCAACGCCACGCTGACGCTGCCCGGCATCGCCGGCATCGTGCTCACCGTCGGCATCGCGGTCGACTCCAACGTGCTGATCTATGAGCGCATCCGCGAGGAGCTGCGCGGCGGACGCAACGCGATCTCGGCGATCGATGCCGGCTTCAAGCGCGCGCTCGCGACCATCCTCGATTCCAACATCACCACCTTCATTGCCGCCGCGGTGCTGTTCTACATCGGCACCGGCCCGGTGCGCGGCTTCGCCGTGACGCTCGGCATCGGCATCATCACCACGGTGTTCACCGCGTTCACGCTGACCCGGCTGATCGTGGCATGGTGGGTGCGGTGGCGGCGGCCGCAGAGCGTGCCGATCTAGGAGCCAAGACCGTGAATCACTACATTCTCATCGGGCTTGGCATCTTGATTGCCGTCCTCACCGTGGTCGCCGCGCTTGGCGTGCTACCGTCGCTGCGCATCGTCCCCGATGATACGCATTTCGACTTCACGCGCTTCCGCCGCATCAGCTTCCCGATCTCGGCGGCGCTGTCGATCGTCGCGATCACGCTGTTCTTCACCCATGGCCTGAACCTCGGTATCGACTTCAAGGGCGGCACGCTGTTGGAGGTGAAGGCGAGGTCAGGCACCGCCGACATCGCGGCGATGCGCACCAAGCTCGATGCCCTGGGTCTCGGCGAAATTCAGTTGCAGCAGTTCGGCGGCCCCGACAACGTGCTGATCCGCGTTGCGGAACAGCCGGGTGGCGACGCCGCACAGCAGGCGGCCCTGCAGAAGCTTCGAGGCGCGCTCGGCGACAGCGTCGACATTCAGCGCACCGAGGTGCTCGGTCCGCGTGTCGCTGGTGAGCTCCTGGCCTACGGCATGCTCGGCCTGATGCTCGCCATCGTTGGCATCCTGATCTATCTCTGGTTCCGTTTCGAATGGCAGTTCGCGCTCGGCGCGATGATCGCCAACGTGCACGACATCGTGCTGACGATCGGCTTCATGTCGATCAGCCAGGTCGATTTCGACCTGACCAGCATAGCCGCGCTCCTGACGATCCTCGGCTATTCGCTCAACGACACCGTCGTCATCTATGACCGTATCCGCGAAATGCTGCGGCGCTACAAGAAGATGCCGATGCCGCAGCTGCTCAACGAGTCCATCAACTCGACGCTGTCGCGCTCGATCATCACTCACTTCACAGTGACGCTGGCGCTGCTCGCTCTGCTGCTGTTCGGCGGCCACGCGATCCACAGCTTCACCGCGGTGATGATGTTCGGCGTGGTGCTGGTCGGCACCTACACCTCGATCTTCATTGCGGCGCCGATCCTGATCTATCTCGGCGTCGGCGAGCATCGCGAGGATGCGCCCGATTCCGCTACGCCGGCGAAGAAAAGCAAGGCATGATCCGAACCTCATGCCCTCGCAGGAGTTTGCGGGGGCAGTAAGCCCATTCGGACGAAGCTCATGGCCGGCGATCCCAACGCTCCGCATTTCCCGCGCTCGGCGCCGATCGATGCCTATGGCAAGGGCGGCTTCGCCTTTGCCGGCATGTCGCATCGAGGATCGCTGCTGTGCCTGCCCGATGCGATCTGGGCCTGGGATGTGACGGACCCCCAGAAGATCGATCGCTACTCGCTGGATCGGGTGTTCGCAGCCGCCAACAGCATCGACACGCTGCTCGTCGGCACCGGAACCGGGCTCTGGCTGCCCCCGCCGGAGCTCCGCCAGGCGCTCAAGGCGGTGAGGGTGGTGTTGGACACGATGCAGACCGGCCCGGCCGTGCGCACCTACAACATCATGATCGGCGAACGGCGGCGCGTCGCAGCCGCGCTGATCGCCGTGCCATGAGCCGCGCTGCGCCGCCGCCCGACTCCGTTGCCTTCTGCGCCGATCTCGTGCGTAGCCATGACTTTCCGCGCTATGCCGCGACCCTGTTCGCGCCTGCCGCCGAGCGCCGCGCGTTGTTGGCGCTCTATGCCTTCAATGTCGAGATCGTGCGCGTCCGCGACCAGGTGAGCCAGCCATTGCCCGGCGAAATCCGCCTGCAATGGTGGACCGACATGCTGTCGGGCCATGTCCATGGCAGCGCTGAGGGCAATCCCGTGGCGGCCGAGCTGCTGCGCGCGATCGGCGATTTCGACCTGCCCGTCGAGCCGCTGTCGTTGCTTGCCGACGAGCACCAGTTCGATCTCTACAATGACCCGATGCCGACCATGGCCGCGCTGGAGGGGTATCTGGCGGCGACGTCATCGGCGCTGTTCGATCTCGCTGCCCGGATCATGGGACCACGATCGGAGGCGGTCGAGCATCTCGCTCGTCATGCCGGACTGGCGCAGGGCCTCGTGCAGGTCATAGCCAATTTGCCGCGCGATGCCGCGCACCGGCAGCTGTTCTTGCCGCAACAGGTGCTCGAGAGGCACAATTGCAGCATGCAGGATGTCTTCGCCGGCAAGGAGACACCCAGTCTCCACGCGGTGCTGGAGCAGCTTGCGGCTGAAGCCCGGCAGCATATGACGGCGTCGTCGTCGCTGCTGGCGCAGGTGGCGCCGTCCGTGCGGCCGGCGTTTCTACCGCTGAGCCAGGCGCAGGCCGATCTCAAGCGCCTCTCGCGTCCGGGACGAAACCCGTTTACGCTGCAGCCGTCGTCGCGGCTGCGCACGCTCTGGACACTGTGGCGCGCCTCGCGATCACGTGAATTTACCAAATAGAGGCTGGCTTATCGCCTGGGCCGGCGAAATGCTCTATGCTGTCCCATGGCTGACTTGTCCCAAACCACGTCCTCCGAAGTCAGCGGCCTTTCGGTCGCACCGGAAGACATTCGCGCTGCCGCCGAGACCATCCAGGGCGCCGTCGTCGAGACGCCCTGCAACTACAGCCGCACGCTGAGCAGCATCTGCGGCTGCGACATCTGGCTCAAATTCGAGAACCTCCAGTTCACCTCCTCGTTCAAGGAGCGCGGCGCTCTCAACCGGCTGACCGCGCTGACGCCGGAAGAGCGCGCGCGGGGCGTGATCGCAATGTCCGCGGGCAATCACGCGCAGGGCGTCGCCTACCACGCCAAGCGGATCGGCATTCCCGCCACCATCGTGATGCCTATCGGCACGCCGATGGTGAAGATCGAGAACACCAGGCATCACGGCGCCGAGGTGGTGGTCACGGGCGCGACGCTGGAAGAGGCGGCCGCCTTTGCGCGCAGCCATGGTGAAGCGCACGGCATGATCTTCGTCCATCCCTATGACGATCCGCTCGTGATCGCGGGGCAGGGCACGATCGGGCTGGAAATGCTCAAGGCGGTCCCGGAGCTCGATACGCTGGTCGTCCCGATCGGCGGCGGCGGGTTGATCAGCGGCATTGCCATTGCCGCGAAATCGATCAAACCGTCGCTGCGGATATTGGGCGTCGAGGCCTGGCTCTATCCCTCGATGTACAACGCCATCCATGACGGCAATCTGCCGGCGCGCGGCGATACGCTCGCCGAGGGCATTGCGGTGAAATCGCCGGGCAAGATCACCACCGAGATCGTCCGCCGCCTTGTCGACGACATTGCGCTCGTTAGCGAAGCGGAGCTTGAGCGCGCGGTCGCGACCCTGATCTCGATCGAGAAGACTGTTGTCGAGGGCGCCGGCGCCGCCGGCCTTGCCGCGCTGATGTCCGATCCGTCCCGCTTTGTCGGCCAGAAGGTCGGCCTGGTGCTGAGCGGAGGCAATATCGACACGCGGCTGATCGCCTCCGTCCTCACCCGCGAGCTGGCGCGCGAGGGGCGGTTGACGCAACTGTCGCTCGATATTCCCGATCGGCCCGGGCAGTTGGCCGCCGTGGCGGCGCTGCTGGCCGAGGCGGGTGCGAACATCATCGAGGTCTCGCATCAGCGGACCTTTTCCGACCTGCCGGCCAAGGCGACGCTGCTGCAGCTCGTCATCGAGACCCGTGATGCCGCCCATCTCGATGAGGTGATGGCCCGGCTCAGCGCATCCGGACTGAGCGCGCGCTGCGCTTGAGCGCAACGCGAGGCCGAGCCGAGCGCTACTCGGGAAGGCCCGCAACGCGGAGCGCGTCGCCCAGCGAGGAGGCCAGCGCCGGCGCGCAGTTGACGCCCTGAAATTGACGGCCGTAGCGGAAGGTCGGGTGTAGCTCCAGCACCCGCGCGGCCGCTGCCTTCGCCTCCTGCAATCGTCCCAGCTTTGCCAGCGCTGCGGCCAATTGCACATAGGTGATGCTGTGGCGAGGATTGGCCTGAACCGAGCGGTAAGCGGCGCGGCACGCTTCCTCATATCGGCCGCGGTGGAAGTGCCCGAGCGCCTGGGCGTCGAATGCGGCGAAAGCCCAGGAATCGAACGGGCTGAGCCGCAGGCCTTGCTCGCTCCATTCGATGGCGCGGTCGGAATCTCCGCCCCAGCCGAGCACGACACTTCCGAGAATGTAGGTCAGCGCCGATGATGGGCTGATGGCGAGCGCGGCCTCGAACGCGGTGAATGCCGCGGAGCGATCGTGCCCGTCCATGCCGACCGAAAAGCCCGCGAGCGTGAGCGCAAGTGCGTCGTCCTGGCCGTGGACGATGGCCGAGCGCGCGTGGCGGATCGAAGCCTCGCGATTGGCTTCCTGCAGACCGGCCCGGAGAAACAAGCAGTGATGGCACATTGCTGCATTGCCGTGCGCGAGCGCATACGCAGGCTCGAGCGCGATCGCACGCTCAAGCAACACGAGGGCCTGGGTGACCTGGGCGGGCATGCCGGAGTCAACGTCCGGCTGGGCGCGCAGGACGAGATCATAGGCATCCAGGCTGTCCGGCCGCTTGCGCTTGACCCTGTTGATCTCGGCACGCCGCAGGCTGGGCGCGATGGCACCGACGGTCGACAATGCAATGTCATCCTGGAGGGCGAAGACGTCTTCGGACCGGCGGTCAAATCGCTCGGCCCATACGTGCATTCCGCTCGCCGCATCGATCAACTGGCCGGTGATGCGGACCAGCGTGCCTGTCCTGCGGACGCTGCCTTCCAGGACGTAGCGTACACCAAGCTCGCGGCCGACCTGCTTCACGTCCACCGCACGGCCCTTGTAGGCGAATGTGGAATTCCGCGCGATCACGAACAGCCAGTTGATGCGTGACAACCCGGTGATGATGTCGTCGACCATTCCGTCGGCGAAATAATCCTGCTCCGCATCGCCGCTTAGGTTCGTGAAAGGCAGCACCGCGATCGACGGCCTGTCGGGCAGTGTCAGCGGCGGCGCTTGCGGCGCTGCCTGTGCGCGATCCGGATCGGACGTCGTCACGGTGGGGCCGACATAGCGATAGCCGCGGCGCGGCAACGTTTCGATCCAATGTGCATCGCCGGAGATGTCAGCCAGCGTGCGCCGCACCGCCGCGATCTGGACCGTCAGATTGCTGTCCTCAATGGCCTGGCCGGGCCAGGCCGCCTCGATCAAGGCATCTTTCGAAACTGGCGCGCCAGCCTGCCGGACGAGGAGGGCGAGGAGCAGCACGGCCCGCCGGCCGAGTCCCGTCGGCTCAGCCCCGTGGAACAGGATTCCCGCCTCGGCATCGAGCCGAAAGGGACCAAATTCAAGGATCGCGGCCATCGCCGAAGAAGGGCACATTTCGCAGGTTTTTTGCAACGTTTTCCGATCGGCTTCACCACTTTCGGGCTGGCCTGGATCACTATCGCGGCTGCAACAAGCGATGGAGGGGTACATGACCGTGAAACACGTGATCCGCAGGCCAGGCGAGTCCGAAGGGGTTGTGCTGCGCGGCAAACCCATGGGCTTCCTGGTGACCGGCGAGGACACCAGGCACACGAGTATGTTCGACTGGACGATTCCGGCCGGATTTGCCACCGGCCGGCACGTGCATCGTGTTCAGGAAGAGACCTTCTACATGCTCGAAGGCGAGTGTGAATGGCACGTTGGGGATGAGGTTGTCCGGGCAACCCCCGGGACCTTTCTCTTCATTCCTTCGGGCGTGGCTCACAACATCACCAACGTGAGCGAGAAGCCCGCGCGTGTGCTCATGACCGTCTCCCCGCCGGGACACGAGCATTATTTCGAGGAACTGGCCAAGTTGACGGCGAGTGGGCCGCCGGATGCGAGAGCCATCAGCGCCTTGCGCGCCCGCTTTGATACCGACCAACTCTCGGCATTGACGACAAGAGCTTGATGTCAGGGCGGCGCGATCGTGGCCGACGTCACGTCGGCCGGTCGCGCCGGCTCCTTTTGCTATCGTGACGTCAGGTCCGCCAGATGCGCGACCAGCCGATCGACCTCGGCCTCCGTGTTGTAATAATGCGGTGACGCCCGCACGAGATGCGGCAGCGAGCGAAGCTCAGCATCGATGCGCGTGCTCGACGGATCCGAAGCGCCGATCGTGATGCCGGCTGTAGCGGAACTTGCGACAATGTCGTCCGCCCCGTGCCCGGCCATCGTGAAGCTGACGATCGCACCCGGCGAACGCCCAAGGTCGCGAATGGTGATGCCGGGAAGGGCCGCAAGGCCGCGGCGCAGGCGGCCCGCGAGCAGCCGGCAGCGCTCCTCGATGGCATCCATGCCGATGTCCAGCGCATAATCGATGGCAGCGCCGAGCCCAAGCCGGGCCGCGTAATTGTTCTCCCAGGTCTCGAAACGGCGCGCATCGTCGCGGAGCCGATATTCATCGCGCGAGACCCAGGGCGCTGCGAAATGGTCGATCATCGGCGGTTCGAGCCGTTGCAGCAGCGCACGGCGGACGTAGAGAAAGCCCGTGCCGCGCGGGCCGCGCAGGAATTTGCGCCCCGTCGCCGACAGCATGTCACAGCCGACGGCTTCGACGTCGACCGCCATCTGTCCGACCGCCTGGCATGCGTCGAGCAGATAGGGAATGCCGTGCGCCCGCGCGATCTTGCCGATTGCCGCGGCGGGATTGACCAGCCCGCCATTGGTCGGCACCCAGGTGATGGCGATCAGCTTCACGCGCTCGTCGATCATGCGTTCGAGCGCGTGCACGTCGAGCTCGCCGCTGGAATCGCTCGGCACGACGTCGATCGTCACGCCGGTTCGTTTCGCGGCCTGAAGAAAGGCGACATAGTTGGCGGCGTATTCCGCCTCGGCGGTCAGGATGCGGTCGCCCTCGCGGAACGGCAGCGCGTAGAACGCCATCTGCCAGGCAACGGTCGCGTTCTCGACAAGTGCGATCTCATCGGGGGCGGCATTGAGCAGGCGCGCGACCGAGCCGTAGATCGCGTCGAGCCGATCGGATTCACGGTCGGCAGCGGCATAACCGCCGATATCGCTTTCGAGATCGATATGCTGCTTCATCGCCGCGACAACGGGCGCCGGCATCAGGGCCGCACCGGCATTATGCAGGTATACGAGCCGCGAGGCGGCCGGTGTCTCAGCACGTATCCGCTCGATGTCGATCACTTGCGCCTCCGCCTCCTGGACGTTCGTGCATGAACTGGACGTTCGTGCATGAATTTGACACGTCGAAGACTGCGAGCAAGACGGCCCGGTCTCGTTTCAGATGCAGAGGCTGAGCAGCTTGATGTGGCAGTTGCTGGATTTGGGCTTGCTTGCCGGAGCAGCCTCGCGCTTCACGGCAACCAGCGGCTCCTTGTCCTTCTTGCCTTTACCCTTGCCCTTCGGCTCGTAGTCGCCGGCGATTACCATGGCCCAATAGGTGCGCTTGCCGCTGGCATTCTTGGCGCTCGCAAGGCCGACGCGAGAGGCGTTGTGCAGCAACAGGTTCTTGCGGTGCCCGGACGAGTCGATCCACTGACCCAACGTCTTCTCGAAACTGTCATACCCGTAGGCGATGTTCTCGGCGGCGCGCCCCGCGCCCGCCGGTGCGACACGGCGGTTGAACGGACCGAGTGCGTCGTGGCTCAGGTCATCCTTCGCCGCCATCGCGCGGGCCTGATCCATGGCAATGCGGTCGAGCGTGGCATCGCGGACGACGCGGATCTCGCCATGCTTGAGACGGAAGCTCGAGATCAACTCGGCCGGCGAGTCGGCCATCGCGGGCGTGCCTGCCAGCAACAGAAGGCCAGCGATCATCCCGCCAACCACACGATGTATTATCGCTCCCCGAGCGCCCATGATCTTTCCCAACCCAGCCTTGTCCGTACGCTTCTCCATCGCCAATGTGGACGCTTCAAGGCGCAGACCCCGCGCTAGCTCGTCGGCAGGTTCGCCTCGAAATTGAAGCGGTCGCGAAGGTTCTTGCGCTGCTCCAGGATGTCCTTGAGGAAGGCCCGGTCCTGCTCGTTCGTCATCATCGGCTCGATCAGGTCGAGCTGGTTCATGGCGACGAGTTGCAGGACCTCGGTGCGCGGCTTGCCGCTGGTGTTGCGTGGCAGGGCGTGCACGACCTGGATGTGCTCGGGTGGCTTCGGTCCGTTGGCGGCGGCAAGCTCGCTGCGGAGCTGGCCTTCGAGCGCGGCCTGATCGGCTTCGACGAAGGCATAGAGCCCGACGCCGGAGCGCCGGTCGGCAAAGGCGACGATGGCGGCGTCGCGCACGGCAGGATTCCGCAGGATCAGTTCGGCCAGGACCGGCGCGTCGTTGACGAGCCTGCGGCCGCCACCCTCGCGGTCGGTGAAATTGAACAGGCCGCGGGTGACGGCGCGATAGACCTTCTTGCCGGTGGCAAGCCACAGGCTCGCGGCGAACGACTTCTTCGCCAGTATCTTTCGCTCCCGCGGCGTCAGCGCCTCCGGCGCGTAGGAGCGCTTGTGCTTGAGCAGATGCCGCAGGTCTTCATAGGCGAGGATGCGATAGAGCCGGCCGCGGCGGTTAAAGCAAGCTGCAAGCTGGAAGTCGGTCACATAGGCCCTGCCGTCGCGGCCGACCAGCCAGTTCTGCTCCTTGGCGAGATCGTTGTGGCAGATGCCGGCGCGGCGCAGCCGGCGCAGCACGGCTTTGGCCGAGCGGAAATAGGTGAGATCGCCATGCGGCTTGGCCAGATGCAGTGCGACGCCGTCGACGAAGCCGCGCACCAGAGCGCGGCGTCCGGCCCACAGCAGCTCCGGACCGGCGTTGAGGCCTTTGGCGCGCAGCAGCGCATGCTTCTCGCGGGCGAACAGATGGCGTGCCAGCAGGAACGACCACCATGGCACCTCATCGAGCCGGCGCAGCACCGCGTCGATCTCGCCGCTTTCGCTGCGGAAGCGGCCGCGCTCGACGGTCGAGAACACGTCTCGCTTGAGCAGCACACCTTCGGTCCAGCGCGGCGACAGCACTGCGGCGTCGTCTTTGGGGAGGCTCATCGAAAGCTCACGCGGCGGCGGCAATGCGCAGGTGGTCGGCGATCCAGCGATCGAGATCGGCGAGCGCTCGTGCGCTCAGCGCCTGCTTCTTGGCCACCGTCTTCTCGCTGCCGCGCAGCCGCGTGCCGTCGGGCTTCTTCGCCGGCACCGTCGCGAGCGGCGGGAACAGGCCGAAATTGATGTTCATCGGCTGGAACGAGCGCGTGCCCGGCTCGATGGTCTCGATATGGCCGCCGGTGATGTGGCCGAGCAGCGATCCGAGCGCCGTCGTAGCCGGCGGACTGACAAGCGTCTCACCGCGCGCGTCCGCTGCTGCGTAGAGACCGGCGATCAAGCCGACGCTGGCGGACTCCACATAGCCCTCGCAGCCCGTCATCTGCCCGGCGAAGCGCAGCCGCGGCTGCGCGCGCAGGCGCAACTGGCCATCGAGCAGCTTTGGCGAATTCAGGAAGGTGTTGCGATGCAGGCCGCCGAGACGGGCGAACTCCGCCTTCTCCAGTCCGGGAATGGTGCGGAAGATGCGCTGCTGCTCGCCGTATTTCAGCTTCGTCTGGAAGCCGACGATGTTGTAGAGCGTGCCGAGCTTGTTGTCCTGGCGCAGCTGCACGACCGCGTAGGGTTTCGTCGTGGGATCGTGCGGATTGGTGAGGCCGACCGGCTTCATGGGACCGTGGCGCAGCGTCTCGGGGCCGCGCTCCGCCATCACCTCGATCGGCAGGCAGCCGTCGAAATAGGGGGTATTGGTTTCCCATTCCTTGAACTCGGTCTTCTCGCCGGCGATCAGCGCGGCGACGAAGCCGTCATACTGCTCCTTGGTCATCGGGCAGTTGATGTAGTCGGCGCCGTTGCCGCCGGGGCCGACCTTGTCGTAGCGCGACTGGAACCAGGCCACTGACATATCGATGGACTCGCGATGAACGATCGGTGCGATCGCATCGAAGAAGGCCAACGCATTCTCGTCGGTCAATTCGCGGATGGCGTCAGCCAGCGGCGCGGAGGTGAGGGGACCGGTTGCAACGATCACGTTGCTCCAGTCGGCCGGCGGCAGGCCAGCGACCTCGCCACGTGCGATCTCGATCAGGGGATGGTCATTCAGTGCCTCGGTCACGGCCGCCGAGAAGCCGTCGCGATCGACCGCAAGCGCGCCGCCGGCGGGCACCTGGTTGGCGTCCGCCGCGCGCATGATCAACGAGTCGAGCCGGCGCATCTCCGCATGAAGCAAGCCGACAGCGTTGCTGGCAGCATCGTCCGAGCGGAACGAATTGGAGCAGACGAGTTCGGCGAGTCCGTCGGTGCGGTGCGCCTCGGTCATGCGGTCCGGCCGCATCTCGTGCAGCACTACGGGCACACCGGCTTTGGCGACCTGCCAGGCGGCTTCGGAGCCGGCAAGGCCCGCGCCGATCACGTGCACACTACTGGAATGAGGTCCTGTCATGGGCGGACAGGTAGCGCTTTTCGGCGGAGAGTGGAATCGCCGAGATCGAGTTTTCTGCCACCAGATACGACAACGCCCGCACAAGGCGGGCGCTATCGGTCCGTCCGGTGGAGGGCTGAACGGTATCAGCCCTGATACTGACCGGCGGCAACGCGCGGGATGTCCGAGCGATCGAGGCCGATATCGGCCAGTTCGCGATCGCTGAGTTGGGACAGCTCGGCAACATTGCGCTGATAGTCCCGGAAGGCCTGGATCATGCGGATGAGCGAGAGCAGCATTGGTAGTCTCCTGTAGTTCGATTCAGCCTTTGCCTTTAGGCCTCATCGTTGAAATGAATATAGGTGAGTGTGGTGCACTGCGAAAGTTCCGATGTTGCGATGCAGCTAGGCGCTAGGTGCATAGCGTCGGCAAGAAATGATTAACCTCTCGGCAGTGTCGCTCATGAGTTCGGCGGATAAAACCTTGAGATAAGTTGCTCCCTCTTGATCTGCAACACGATGGGTCAGCTTGTAAGCCCAAGTTTCTCATGCGCGAATCGCATGAACTCATGAAATGAACAAAGATTCTATTGTTCCTGAGGTGGAGTCCGAAATGGCTAGATTAATGGCGAGCCTGGAACTGCGAGCCAAGGCGGATGCGCTGGCCTCTTCGGACTGAGACTGACCGCCCCTTTGATGCGGTGCACACGTCAAGCGGGTGCTCCGATTATGAAGTTGTAATGAAAATCAGAAGTTTCGCATGCGGCTCTGCGCGGCTCGCAACATCACGCAATTCTCGCGGGGAATTTATTGCGGCAAGTTGCCGCAAGCAGAGGAAAGTCATTCTTGCAGATTCCGGCAATGTCGCTGGTTCTGGCCCAAGAACAAGAGAAGGAAAGTAACATCATGAAGAAGTTACTCGGGGTTATCGCAATTGCTGCCGCCGCATTCGCGGTCGCGCCGTCCCACGCCGCCAAGCACGCCATGGGCGGTTGCAGCGGGGCCAATCTGGAGAAGACGGAGACTGCGATCGAGAACATGGCCGACGGCGACAGCAAGTTCGTCGCCCAGAAGGAAATCGCGGCGGCGCAGGACGCGCTGCTCAACGGCAAAATGGCCGCATGCGGCGCGCATCTGAACAAGGCGATGCAGGCGACCACGGGCAAATAGGGACGTCCGGAAGCCAAGGCACCGAGAGAAGGCCGGTCGCCGTGCGATCGGCCTTACTCATCTTGTCCGAGGCATCAGGGGGCGTGAGCGAGCTGGGTTGCGAAATAGGCGACGGTCTTGGAATAGACCTCGCTCTTGTTCCACTGCTGTAGCACCGCAAAATTCGGACTGCCTGGCTGCCAATCCTTGCCTCGCTGCCAGCCATAGCTTGCGAGATAATTGGCGGTGGAGGCGAGCACGTCAGGCGCGTTATGCAGGAGATCACGCTTGCCATTGCCGTCGAAATCGACGGCGTATTTCATCCAGGACGACGGCATGAACTGGGTTTGGCCGAGCTCGCCGGCCCAGGCGCCTTTCATGTCGGCAGGTGCAAGATCGCCGCGCTGGATGATGCGCAGCGCATCCATCAGCTCGGCGCGAAACTGCTCCGAGCGACGGCAGTCATAGGCAAGCGTTGCCAGCGAGCGGATCGTTGCGAACTTGCCGGTGTTGACGCCGAAATCGGTCTCCAGACCCCAGATCGCAACCAAGACCTCGCCGGGCACGCCGTAGGCCTGCTCGATGCGCGACAGCACGGATCCGTATTGCTTCATCATGTTGGAGCCGCGCTGCACGCGTGGCGGCACCATGCGGCCGGAAAACTCCTCGAAGGTCTGGCTGAAGACCTTTTGCGAGCGGTCGCGGTTGAGCACGCTCTGATCGAGCGTCACGCCGGCAAGCCCGCTAGCGATGGCCTGCTGCGAGATGCCTTTTGCCGCAGCGTCGGTTTTGAAATCCGCAAGCCAGGCGTCGAAATTGCCCGAGCCGCAGGCAACCGCGGCGAGCGCTGGCTGGGCGGACAGGATTGAAACGGAGAGGGCGAAGGCTGCGAGAGCGAGACGAGAAATCGTCGGGGGCATTCGGGTAAATGAATTCCGTGGAGCGATCTGACCGGCGGGGCGCAATCTCGGCCGGAACCGCGGCCAAAGCAAGGCGCGCGACAGGGCGCGATCCTGCCCGAGCCGAGGCAGGATCGCATGTCACGATGTCGTCAGGCGTCGGTCCGGTTTCGCCAAGGGAAGAGGTTGGCCGGGAAGTCGGCGGCCGGCTTGCGCGGACGATGCGGCGGGGGCGGCACCGGACGTGCCCCAGGCTCCGACACGATCACCTTGCGGTAGAGGTGCCACGTGGCGTGCCCGAGCAGGGGGATCACCACGGCGAGGCCGAGGAAGGCCGGTATCGTGCCGAGCGCGAGCAGCACCGCCACGACCAGGCCCCAGGCCGCCATCGGTACCGGGTTTCTTCCGACAACGCGCAGCGAAGTCACCATCGACTCGAACGCGCCGGCATGACGGTCGAGCATCAAGGGAAACGACACCACGCTGATGCAAAGCGCGGCGAGCGCGAACAGGAAGCCGGTGCCGCAGCCGACCACGATCAGCCACCAGCCTTGCTGCGTCGTCAGCACGCGCGTCGCGAAATCCGAGAAACCGGTGACGCCCTCGTACCCGAACGCCGCGACATAGATCGCCTGCGCGGTCGCAACCCAAGTGACAAACAGGGCGAGCAGCACCGTACCGAGGCCGAGCATCGCACCGAACGAGGGCGAACGCGGTACCTCCATGGCATCCCAGGCGCTGGCCGGTTCATAGCGCTCGCGCCGGCTTGAGAGCTCGTAGAGTCCGAGCGCCGCGAAGGGCCCGATCAGCGCGAAGCCGGCAGCCAGCGGAAACAACAGCGGCAGCACCGAATAGCCCATCACCACGCGGGCGAGCACGAGGCCAAGCACCGGGTAGATCACGCAGAGGATAATGGCGTGGCTCGGAACGGCCTTGAAGTCTTCCCAACCGCGCCTGAGCGCGTCGTGCAGATCGGACAATTTGATGGTTCGGATCACTGGCCCAGCCGCATCCGAGCGCTGGGCCATCGTGGGGACATTGCCTTGGTAGAGTGTGGCCATGGTCGCTAGCTCCCTTGCCAGGCAGCCGAGCCCGGCGCCAGCAAACGGCGCAAGCGGCCGCCATTCTCTGAAATCTCGCAATCCCGACCAGATGCGAACTCCGGATGACATCGCGAGCTGAACGACAACCATACTCCCAAGTCCGAGTCCTGTCCCTCGCGCTCGGGTGAAATTCAATGCCGCGGCGCAACCACGACGATGTCATTCTGTCGTCATTTCGCCGCAGATAAGCTGATGCTGCTGGTCGTTCGCGGAGCTTCGCGGGCGCGACGCAGTAACTTCGTCTATAAGTGCCACTCAAGGCCCTTCCAACGGATTCCTTTTCGGGGAGCAGACATGAGCATTTTCGGGAAAATCATGAGCGCGATCTTCGGCAGCCAGCCGGTCTCCGCCGCCCCCGCCGGTGGCGCGGCTTCGCCCAGCGCGCCCGCAGGGACGCCGGGCGCTTCGGCGCCGGCCACAGCGCCCATGGCCGCGGTCGACGTGGCGGCGATCGTCGACAAGGCAGCGGCCGCGCATAAGGGCGAGAAGCTGGAATGGCGTACCTCGATCGTCGACCTCATGAAGGCGCTCGACATCGATTCCAGCCTCGCTGCGCGCAAGGATCTCGCCAAGGAGCTGGGCTACAGCGGCGATATGAACGACTCGGCCAGCATGAACGTCTGGCTGCACAAGCAGGTAATGTCCAAGCTCGCCGCCAATGGCGGCAAGCTGCCGCCGGAGATCAAGCACTGATCCGCCTGGGTCGCGAAAAAGGGGCTGCCATCTCGCGGACCCCCTTCGCTTTCAGGCGATCAGATCCGCATCCTCCGGATGCCTGTCGAGATAGTCGACGACGAAGCCGCAGCCGGCGATCACCTTCCTGCCGTCGCGCCGGATCAGGTCCAGCGCGCCCCTGACCAGCTCGGAGCCGATGCCGCGGCCGCGCAGCGCGCGCGGCGTCTCGGTGTGGGTAATGATCACGGCCGACGGCGTCAGCCGGTAGTTGGCGAAGGCGATGTCGCTGCCGACATCGAGCTCGAAGCGGCTCCTGTCCTTGTTGTCGCGTACCGAAGCCGCCATGCGGGATCCTCCGAAATGCCGATTGTCTCCTGATCTAGGAGGCCGACGCCATCCTTGCCAAGTGAGATCAAGGGAGATTGGCGCAGAGGAGGTATATGCAAACGCGCACTGCCGCGACCGCAGTGCAGTATGGATATCGCGCTTTGCGAGCATGGTGCGGCGAGCGCAAATAATCCTCGGTACCGCTCTTGCAAGCCGGACCTCGGTTCCCACGTCCTGCGGAGGACATACGCCCGAATGCGGCCGGCAGGGTCGCTAGACATTCGGAGTGTCATGATCGCCAGCCGCAGACGTATGCCTCTTGTGTAGGAGGGTACGATGTCGGACTCTGGTTTCTTTGATACTCATCGAACATGGGAAGACTGGTGCGGGATGCTGCTTGGGGCGGTCATCGTGGCTTCGCCATGGTTTCCCATCCAGGATCAACCGATGACCGGACATGAGATGGTCATCCTGAACGCGGTCGCGGTCGGTCTGGTCGTGTTTGGCCTCAGCCAGCTCGAATATGTCGCGTTGCAGCGCTGGCAAGAGGTGACGACGATCCTGGTCGGACTTTGGCTCATCGCCTCGCCTTATGCGCTCGGCTATTCCGGTGAGGGCTTTCTCCGCATCTATCACACGAGCCTCGGTGCGGTGGTGGTGCTGCTCGGCATACTCCAGCTGTGGCAGGACTGGGATCTGACCGACCAGGATATGCTCAAGCATGGACAATAGGCCGTAGATATCGGCAGGCCCGCCGGCTACTGACGGCGGGCCTGTGCATTCATCGCGTCACGAGATCCGCATAGTCCGGGTGCTTGTCGATCCACGCCTTCACGAACGGGCATTGTGGGATCAGCTTCAATCCGTCGGCGCGGACCTGATCGAGTGCGCCTTGCACCAGCTTCGAACCGACACCTTTGCCTCCGAGCTCCTTCGGCACGTCGGTATGTTCGAATGTGATGACATTGCCGTTGAGCTTGTAGTGCTCGGTCGCAAGATGACCGTCCACCTCGAGCTCATAACGGTGATGGGCTTTGTTGTTGATGACGTCGCTCATATCGTCGCCCCTGCATAGCTGCCAGCCTCGCGCACGAAGTCGTAACGCACGGTCCGGTCGGTGGTTTCCGATCTGAAGCCGTTCGGTTCAATCGGTCGCTCTGGCCAGCCTGGAATCTTCGGCCTGAGGCTGCGGGCGGAGGCAGCCCTGGCAGATGACCAGGGAGCGGTTGACCCTGGCGTCCTGTTCGGCCTCTGTGGCGTCCTGCGCCTGCCACCACTCCTTGGAAGAGGACTGAAGCCCGACTTGCGATCTGCTGCGCTCCGAACGGGCAGCGGCCCGCGTTGGCTGCGAGGCAGCGTGCGGCCGATTGGGATCCTCACCGGCGCCATCCCAGGCATAGCGCGCAGGCTTGAAGGCAGGATCGGAAGCCAGATGAGTCTGTGGCGCCATAGCACACCCGGCGAGCGCCAGCGACAACAGGAGGAGGGCGGGCGCTTTGACCATGATGCGGCACTCTGTACGCGGAGACGGACGAAGGTTGCGCCGATCATGTTTAAAATTCCCTGAACGGTTGCGATTGCGGCTGCGAACCTTCGCGCGAAACACCGTGCGCAAGATCGATCTGACCGGCGATGGACGCGAGGACTACATCGTGGATTTCCAGGACACCAAATGCGGCGATCGCCAAACGACCTTTTGCGGAACCGGCGGCTGCGTCATGAAGATCCTGGTGATGCTGCCGGATGGCAGCGTGCGCGAGGTGTTTGACGGCTATGTCCGCGGCTACAAGATCATGGTCCCGCCTGTGAAGCGCGGCGCGGCGCGCACCGTCCGCTTCGATCTGCATGGCAGCTTCTGCGGCGGATTTGGTCCGCAAGCCTGCTGGAAGACGAAGGCCATCACGGCGACGTCCTTTGCGTTCGAGCAGCCATAGGGCTGGTCCGCGGCAGCTGGCCTTGCAGGGGCGCTGGCGTTGGCGATAAATGGGCTGCAATGAACGGGCGGCTCGCGTGCCGCCAGTCGAAGAGGAAGCCCGATGCAGCCCCTGCGCATGTCCCGCCGCGTCATGAATCTCGCCTATATGCTGACCCAGAATGCGCGGCGGCATGGAGCGCGCCCCGGCTTCGTCTGGGGCGACAGGTCCTGGACCTGGCGCCAGATCGATGCGCAGGTCTCGGCGCTGGCCGCGGCGCTCGCCGCGCGCGGCATTGCGAAGGGCGACCGTATCCTCGTCCATTCCAAGAATGGCGAGGAGATGTTCGTTTCCATGTTCGCCGCGTTCCGGCTCGGTGCGGTCTGGGTCCCCACCAATTTCCGTCTGATGCCGGATGAGGTCAGCTATCTCGCGCAGGCCTCCGGCGCCAAGGCGTTCCTGTGCCATGTCGATTTCCCCGAGCACGCTGCGGCGGTGAAGGACGGCGCGCTGGAATTCACCTGGAGCATCGACGGCAAGGCCGCGTTCGGCGAGCGCTCGGTGGCTGACGCCATCGCCTCGCATACCGGAGCGACCGTGGAGAATGTCGCCGTCGAGCACGACGATCCCTGCTGGTTCTTCTTCACCTCCGGCACCACCGGCCGCTCCAAGGCGGCGGTGCTGACCCACGGCCAGATGGGTTTCGTCGTCACCAATCATCTCGCCGATCTGACGCCCGGTACGACCGAGCAGGATGCCTCGCTGGTGGTGGCGCCCTTGTCGCATGGTGCCGGCGTGCATCAGCTGATGCAGACCGCACGGGGCGCGCGCACCGTGCTGCTGCCGACCGAGAAATTCGACATCAACGAGGCGTTCCGCCTGATCGAGGCGCATCGCGTCAGCAATCTCTTCACGGTGCCGACCATCCTGAAGATGATGGTCGAGCATCCCGCCGCCGACAAATACGATCACTCCTCGCTGCGCCATGTCATCTATGCCGGCGCGCCGATGTATCGGGAGGATCAGAAGGCGGCGCTGAAGAAGCTGGGCAAGGTGATCGTGCAGTATTTCGGCCTTGGCGAGGTCACCGGCAACATCACCGTGCTGCCGGCCGCGCTGCATGATCTCGAGGATGGCCCGCATACGAAGATCGGCACCTGCGGTTTCGAGCGCACCGGTATGCAGGTCTCGATCCAGGACGACGAGGGCCGCGAGCTCAAAGCCAATCAGAGCGGCGAGATCTGCGTGATCGGGCCGGCCGTGTTCGCCGGCTATTACGACAATCCGGAAGCCAATGCGAAGGCGTTCCGCAACGGCTGGTTCCGTACCGGCGATCTCGGCCACATGGATGAGGAGGGCTTCGTCTACATCACCGGGCGCGCCTCCGACATGTATATCTCCGGCGGCTCCAACATCTATCCGCGCGAGATCGAGGAGAAGATATTGACGCACCCCGCGATCGGCGAGGTTGCGGTGCTCGGCGTGCCGGACGCGACCTGGGGCGAGGTCGGCGTTGCCGTTTGCGTGGCGCGCGAAGGCGCAAAGCCGGTGAGCGAGGCGGAGATGGCGGCGTTCCTGTCGCCGAAGGTGCCGCGCTACAAGATGCCGAAGCGCTTCTTCTTCTGGGAGGCCTTGCCGAAATCCGGCTACGGCAAGGTGCCGAAGCGGATGGTGCGCGATGAGCTCGAGGCGCGCGGGTTGCTCGATCTGGATAAGAAGCAGGCGGGCTGAGCAGACGAGATGCGAAGGATCAAGCAGCCTGGAGCGCCGCCTCCCGAACGTATTCAGTGGGTGGAGACGAGGGGGCGCGCCTTTTCCTTCACGCTTCAGGCGGGTCTGCCGCTGCTGGAAGCCGCGCGGCGCGGCTTTGCCGAGGAGGGTTTTGCCGGCGGCGTGCTGAATTTTCGCCGCGGCGCACTCGGACCGTTCGCCTATGTCATGCCGGCACTGTCGAAGACCGGCGAGAACGCGGCGTTCTACAGCGACACCTACCGGCCCAACGGCGTGACGCGCTTGAGGCTCGGCAGCATGACGCTCGGCACGCGCGACGGCGCGCCGTTCTTTCATTGCCATGGACTGTGGACCGAGGCGGACGGCAGGACCAGCGGCGGCCACATGATGCCGGATGAGACTGTCGTCGCCGAGCCGTTCGAGGTCGAGGCTTTCGGCATCGATGGTGCGATGTTTATCGCCGAGCCGGATCCGGAGACCAACTTCAAGCTGTTCGGGCCGGTTGCGGCTGCAAGCACCGGCGCGCGAACGACGAGCCGCGCCTTTGCGCTGCGGCTCCGTCCGAACCAGGATCTTGCCGGCTGTCTCGAAGCGTTCTGTCACGCGCACGGCATTGCCCGCGCAAAGATCCACGGTGGCGTCGGCTCGACCATCGGCGCGCGGTTTACCCACGGTGGCGTGACAGAGCCATTCGCCACGGAGCTGGCAATAACGTGTGGCGCGATCGAGTCCGGTCCGTCTCACACGGTCGAAGCGGCAGTCGATGTTGCCCTGATCGACTACACCGGCGGTATCGCGGAGGGCCGTCTCGTCCGGGGCGACAATCCCGTGCTGATGACGATGGAGCTTGTGCTGGAGGCCTTGGGTTAAGGTTCGACCGGAGCTTGCTGTCTTCCGCAGATGCCGCTTCCGTGCGATTGATGTTCCTGTTATGTTCCATTAAGGTTTTGAGTAGAGAGGGGGCAGGAGCATGAGCCGGACACGACGCCGTCAGACCACGTTGCGTGCGCCTTATCTCAGGCGCGTCTGGCTCGATCGCTCGCGCGTCGAGGACTGGGAGGCTTATCCGTTCTGTCTTCCTGTGTTCAGGGATGAGTTCGACCAGAGCTTCGACGCCGCGGTCACGATCATCGTCGGCGAGAACGGGAGCGGCAAATCGACCATTCTCGAGGGCATCGCGGGACTGGCCGGCTTTGCCAGCACCGGCGGCCGCAAGGGTTTTCAGGAAGTCGACGGCGGCGGCATCGAGATCAGCGGCGATGAACTGTCCTCTGCGTTGCGGGCTGCCTGGGTGCCAAAGGTGACCGACGGCTGGTTCTTTCGTGCCGAGACGTTCTTCTCCATCGCGCGCTATCTGGACCGCTCGGCGGTGGATGCTGCGCACGCCATGGAAGGCGTGTTTGGTGCGAGCGTTCAGGAAGCGCCCGACTATCTCTCCTTTTCCCACGGCGAAGGTTTTCTGGTGTTCTTCGAGGAGCGCTGCCAGAAGCAGGGCATTTACATCTTCGACGAGCCGGAATCCGCGCTGTCGCCGGCACGGCAGATGGACTTCCTCAAGCTGCTGCATCGCATGGATCTCTCCGGCAATTGCCAGGTGATCATGGCGACCCACGCTCCGCTGCTGATGGCCTATCCCAACGCGCAACTGTTGCGGCTCGGGAAATACGGCCTTGAGCCGGTTACTTTGGAGCAGACGGATCATTACCGGGTGATGCGGGAGTTCTGCGATGATCCGCGCGGGTTCGTGGAGGCGACGCTGGGAGAGTAGGCAAGGGCACTTCCTGGTCATTGCGAGCAAAGCGAAGCAATCCAGAATCTTTTCCACGGCGGCAGTCTGGATCGCTTCGCTACGCTCGCAATGGCGGAGTGGAGGGCCACACCGCGCTCACCTGTCGTGTCCCGGACAAGCCGCAACGCGCAAGCGTTGTGGCGCAGAGCCAGGACTCAAATGGCGACACGGTACGACGCAGAAGAGATGGGTCCCGGCTCTGCAGCGCATCGCCGCGGATGCGCTGCGTCCGGCCACGAGAGTGCAATTCATCTTCATACTCGAATCTAAATCGCACACGCGGTCCCCCGTTCTCGCGGCACATCGTGCCCGAGCTTTGCTTCAGCTGCCGCCCTCGAAAGTGCCGAGGGCGCAGGGAAGGCCGCATAGGCGTTAAGTTTGTTCTTGAGTGTTGGAATCACACGTGATTCCAAGGCGGGATGGCAGACGAATCGCTTCTGAACGAGGACTGGACGAGAGTGGTTACGCAGCTCGGCG
>NZ_RDQF01000063.1 GCF_004114425.1 Bradyrhizobium vignae
GATGCGCAATACGGGATCTTCTTTGCCGCCCACCAAGTCGCTATCATCGACTTGGCGAGCGGAGAATGTGTCGGCTATGTCCCCGAACACCCGTCGGTCATGTCCCCGGGCTGAACACTTGACCGGGTGATCCAGTACTCCGAGACGGCAGTGGGTCATCGAGAAGCTGCGGCGTACTGGATTCCCCGCCTTCGCGGGGAATGACAGTGAGGGCGGGGCGGCCATGCCCCGCCCCAATCGACGCGCCCCCGATTGTGCCCTATGCTGCCGCGCTCCGCCTCAACATCCATAACAACAATCATGTACCTGGAAACGCCGCCGCGCCTGATCGAGACCAGGCTGTTTTCCGCGATGCCCGACAAATTCCGCCGCAAGGGCGAGCGGACAGATTGGGCCGACGCCAACCGACCGAATGTGCCGACCGACAGTTTCATCGAGGGGCCATCCTTCGACAGGGACGGCAATCTCTACATCGTCGACATTCCCTTCGATCGCATTTTCCGTATCGCGCCCGATGGCGATTGGTCGCTCGTAGTCGAATATGAGGGCTGGCCGAACGGGCTGAAGATCGCAGCCGGCGGCCGCATCCTGGTGGCCGACTACATGCACGGCATCATGGAGCTCGATGCCAGAGCCGGGCGCGTCAAGCCCATCCTGACCGCGCGCAATTCGGAATCGTTCCGCGGCTGCAACGACCTGCACCTTGCGTCCAATGGCGACATTTATTTCACCGACCAGGGCCAGACCGGCCTGCATGATCCCAGCGGCCGGGTCTATCGGCTCGCATCGAATGGACGGCTCGATTGCCTGATCGACACCGGCATCAGCCCGAACGGCCTCGTGCTCGACCCGACCGAGACCGTGCTGTTCGTCGCCATGACGCGCGACAACGCGGTGTGGCGGATGCCGTTCATGAAGGATGGCAGCGTGTCGAAGGTCGGTCGCTTCTGCTCGCTGTTCGGCACCAGCGGCCCCGATGGCATGACCATGGATGCCAAGGGCCGGCTGTTCGTCGGCCACGCTTCGCTCGGCCACGTCTTCGTATTCGCGCCTAACGGCGAACTGATCGCGCGGATCAAGTCCTGCGCGGGACCGAATTGCACCAATGTGGCGATTGGTGGCGAAAACAAGGATCGGCTCTATATCACGGAGTCCTCGACCGGCAGCGTGCTGGTCGCGGATATCAGCGGTCTCTAGAGCACCTGAAGGAATAAACATGAACACAAACCCTTTCGGCAAGACCGGCGCCAACGTTTCCGTCATCGGGCAGGGCACCTGGTATCTCGACCACGGCGACCGCAAGCGCGCGATCGCGGCGCTTCAGCGCGGGCTCGATCTCGGCATGACTCATATTGACACTGCCGAAATGTATGGCGATGCCGAGCTCGTCATTGCGGATGCGATTGCAGGCCGGCGCGATGAGGTGTTCCTCGTTTCAAAAGTGCTGCCGAGCAACGCCTCGCGCCGGGGAACCATCACGGCGTGCGAGCGCTCGCTGAAGCGGCTCAAGACCGATCGTCTCGATTGCTACCTGCTGCACTGGCGCGGTTCCTATCCGCTGGAAGACACCGTCGCGGCATTCGAGGAACTGGTGAAATCAGGCAAGGTCAAATCCTGGGGCGTCTCAAATTTCGATGCCGACGATCTGGACGAGATTCTCGCTGTCTCCGGCGAAGGGCGGATCGCCTGCAATCAGGTGCTCTATCATCTGAAGGAACGCGCCATCGAGCATGCCGTGATCCCGTGGTGCGTGCAGCATGGCGTGGCCGTCGTCGCCTATTCGCCATTCGGTCACGACGATTTTCCGGCGAGCAACACCAGGGGCGGCGCGGTGCTCGCGCGCATCGCGGAGGCGCGTCGTGCGACGCCGCGTCAGGTCGCGCTGAGCTTCCTCACCCGTGCGACTACGGTGTTTGCGATCCCGAAGGCGTCATCCGCGGAACACGCCGGGGAAAACGCGGAGGCTGGCGATCTCGTGCTGACGAAAGAGGAGATTGCGGCGCTCGATGCGGCGTTTCCGCGCGGGCCGAAGCCGCGCAGCCTGCCCATGTTGTAGTGCAGCAAACGCGCATTATTAATGGAGCATTGACGCGCGCGGCGATCAGCGCATATCGGCATCCTGTTTTCGGAAGTTGTGAACGCGGCGCATTTGTCGTTTTTTAGAGGCGCTCGATTCGCTTTTTTCCCGAGTTCCAGCCGTGACCCCGCCGCCAGCCGCAGCCGCAAGGCTCGACAGTATTTCCGTGCCCGTTCCCGAGAAGAAGCATGTCGGCCGCCGCGCACCTGCGCGCGTCGACCATCCCTTCAAGGGCATCGCACTGATCTTGCTTTCGACCGTGTTTCTCGGCTGCTCCGACACCGCCGCGAAATATCTCTCGACCAGCCTGCCTTCGATCGAGATCACCTGGATCCGCTTTCTCACCTTCGCGCTGATCTTCACGCCGGTGATGCTGCGGTCCTCGCCGTACTACGCGATGCGCACCGAGCGTCCCGGATTGCACGTGATGCGCGGCGCGGTGCTGCTCGGCTCCTCGCTGTTCTTCATTACGGGCCTCGGCTTCCTGCCGATCGCGGAGGCGTCCGCCACCGGCTTCGTCGCGCCGCTGTTCGTCACTGCGCTCTCGATCGTCTTCCTCGGCGAGAAGGTCGGCATGCGCCGCTGGTTCGCGACCGCGCTCGGCCTCGTCGGCGTGCTGATCATCCTGCGCCCGGGCACCAGCGCGTTTCATCCAGCGGCGTTCTTCCCCGTCGTCTCCGCGGCCTGCTGGGCCGGCACGCTGATCCTGACGCGGATGATGAGCGGGCGGGAAGCCGTCGTCACCACCATGGCCTATTCCTCGCTGACCGGCCTTGCGATCCTCACCGCAATCGTGCCGTTCGTCTGGGTGACGCCATCCTGGACCGCGATCGCACTCGGCATCTTCATCGGGGTTGCCTCGACCGCCGGTCAGTGGATCGTCGTGCTGGCCTATCGCTATGGCGATGCTTCGGTGCTGGCGCCGTTTTCCTACTCGCAATTGTTGTGGGTCAGCATTCTCGGTTTCTTCATCTTCGGCGAGGTGCCGAGCATCTGGACCATCGTCGGCGCGGCCTTCATCGTCGCGAGCGGTCTCTACATCGCCCATCGCGAGCGCGTCCGCCGCGCCCAGCTCCTGGTTCTGGAAGAGCGCTCCCCGAACGCCTGACGCAATATCGCGGTTTCCACTTCGTGCTATCAAAGGCTCCAACGATGAGGGAGGAGCCCGATGCGCGCCGCGATTTTCAGGAACGGAGAGATTGTCGTCGATCGGATGGCTGAGCCGAAACCCGGCAATGGTCAGGTCCTGGTCAAGACGCTCGCCTGCGGCATCTGCGGCTCCGATTTGCATGCACGTCAGCACGCCCCCCGCATGGTCGAGATGGCGCGGAAGGTCGGGCGCAAGCCGATGGACCTTAGCCGTGACGTCGTGTTCGGGCACGAGTTCTGCTGCGAGATCGTCGATTACGGTCCCGGCACGGCACGCAGGCTCAAGCGGGGAACACACGTCTGCTCGCTGCCGGCGCTGGTGACACCTGGGGGTGTCGAAGGCATCGGCTATTCCAACGACAACGTCGGTGGCTATGCGGAGGCGATGCTGCTCAGTGAAGCGCTGCTGCTCGAGGTGCCCAACGGACTTGCGCCGGAGCACGCCGCGCTCACCGAGCCGCTGGCGGTCGGCGTCCACGCCGTCGCCAAAGCCAATATAAGCGGCGGCGAAGTGCCGCTCGTGATCGGCTGCGGCCCCGTCGGGCTCGCGGTGATCGCCGCACTCAAGATCAGGGGCCTGCATCCGATCGTCGCTGCCGATTATTCCCCGGCGCGTCGCGCGCTGGCGGCAAAGCTGGGTGCCGACATCGTCGTCGATCCCAGAGTTTCGCAGCCCTACGCGACCTGGGCGGAGCACGCGCAGATGTCGGAAGCCGAGAAGGCGGCGCGGTCCCCGTTCCAGGCCATGCAGCCGGCGCTCAAGCCCGCGATCATCTTCGAATGTGTCGGCGTGCCCGGGTTGCTCCAGCAGGTGTTCGAAGGTGCCCCGCGCGATGCGCGCATCGTCGTGGTCGGCGTCTGCATGGAGACCGACAGAAGCGAGCCGATGCTCGGCATCATGAAGGAGCTCAATGTGCAATACGTGCTCGGCTACACGCCGGAGGAATTCGCGGCGTCACTTCGGCTGATTGCCGAGGGGCAGGTGGATGCGGCGGCGATGGTGACGGCGAAGGTCGGCATCGACGGCGTCGCGAAAGCCTTCACGGATCTCGCCAACCCTGAAGCCCACACCAAGATCATCGTGCAGCCGTGGCGGTGATGGTGTAGCCGCAGCGGCAGTGCGCTCCCTCCCGCGCATCCGTCTTCGCCAAGGCTTCGGCGGACAAGAGCGGTGACCAACGGCCATCACACCGGCAGTGCGATCGAATACTTCACCTGGCTCAGCGCAAAGCTCGATTCGATCGAGGCGATGCCGTCGAGCCGGGTCAGCTTGGTCTTCAGGAATGTCTCGTAGGAGGCGAGGTCGGCAGCGACGACGCGCAGCAGATAGTCGCGATTGCCGGTCATCAGATAGCACTCCAAGACCTCGTCCCATTTGGAGATGGCACGGGCGAAGCGGTTGAGGTCCTCCTCCTTCTGCCGCGCCAGCTTGATCGAGATGAAGACGCTGACATGCAGCCCCAGCGCCTTCTGATCCACGGTCGCGACGTAGCGCGAGATGACGCCGCGCTCCTCCAGCAGCTTGACCCTGCGGTGGCAGGGCGAGACCGAGAGCCCGACCTTGTCCGCGAGCTCCTGCATGGTCAGGCGGCTGTCGTTCTGGAGGTGGCTGAGGATCTTGCGGTCGATGGCGTCGAGCTCAGGCATTGGGATGGAACCTGCATCTTGCGGCACTACATTGGTAAAATATCCCAAAATCGATGGTTATGGCGCGAAAAATTGAGAAGTTTGACGCGGCTCGCAGGCGTATGATCGGTGCATATTTCCCGGAGCATCGCCATGCCCGTTGATTCCGCCCGTCTCGACACGTTGACCGCGCTCGCCCGCAAGACGCTGTGGCTGTCCTCCTGGACCATCCACCACGCCAACCACGTTCGTCCCAATGCGGATGGCCTCAAGGTCGGGGGGCACCAGGCCTCGTCCGCCTCGCTCGCGACCATCATGTCGGCGCTGTATTTCCATGTGCTGCGCCCTGAGGATCGCGTCGCGGTGAAGCCGCATGCGAGCCCGGTGTTCCACGCCATCCAGTATCTGTTCGGCCGCCAGACCCGCGAGAAGCTGGAGAACTTTCGCGGCTTCAAGGGCGCGCAGTCCTATCCCTCGCGCACCAAGGACGTCGACGACGTCGATTTCTCCACCGGCTCGGTCGGCCTCGGCGTCGCGCAGACGCTGTTCTCTTCGCTGGTTCAGGACTACGTCGAGGCACACGGCTGGATGAAGGATCGGCGCGAGGGGCGGATGATTGCCCTCGTCGGCGATGCCGAGATGGACGAGGGCAACATCTTCGAAGCGCTTGCCGAGGGCTGGAAGCACGGCCTGCGCAACACCTGGTGGGTGGTCGACTACAACCGCCAGTCGCTCGACGCCGTCGTGCGCGAGGGGCTCTGGGAAAAGTTCGAGACCATGTTCCGCAATTTCGGCTGGGACGTGGTGATCGTGAAATACGGCCGCCTGATGCGCGAGGCATTTGCGGAACCAGGCGGCGAGGCGCTCAAGCGCTGGATCGACAATTGCCCGAACGCACTCTATGCGGCGCTGTGCTTCCAGGGCGGTGCTGCCTTCCGAAAGCATCTGCATGACGAGATCGGCGACCAGGGCCCGATCACCAAACTGATCGACAAGCGCAGCGACGAGGAGCTGCTGGCGCTGATGTCGAATCTCGGCGGGCACGATATGGCGAGCATGCTGGAGGCTTTCGACTCCATCGACCACGATCGCCCCGTCTGCTTCATTGCCTACACCATCAAGGGCGTCGGCCTGCCATTCCAGGGCCACAAGGACAACCACGCCGGCCTGATGACCGTTGCGCAGATGGAGAAGTATCGCGACAGCCAGAACATCCGGCCCGGCCATGAATGGGACAAGTTCGAAGGGCTGACGCAGGATGCGGCCGAACTGGAAGCTTTCCTCGCGCGGGTGCCGTTCAATCAGGACGGCCGCCGGCTGACGGCTCCCGTCGTCGAGGTGCCCCAACTCACGTTCAAGCCATCGCCGCAGATGTCGACCCAGCAGGGCTTTGGCCTCGTGCTGAACGAGATCGCGCGCAGCGACAGCGAATTGGCAAAGCGTATCGTCACGACCTCGCCCGACGTCACCGTCTCCACCAATCTCGGCCCGTGGGTGAACCGGCGCGGCCTGTTCGCCCGCGCGGAGAAAGCGGACTTATTCCGCAGCGAGAAAATTCCATCGACCTATAACTGGGATGCTTCGCCCAAGGGCCAGCATCTCGAGCTCGGCATTGCCGAAATGAACCTCTTCATCATGCTCTCGGCGCTCGGCCTGTCGCACCAGATCAATGGCGAGCGCCTGCTGCCGGTCGGCACGCTCTACGATCCCTTCATCGAGCGGGGTCTCGATGCGCTGAACTATGCCTGTTACCAGGATGCACGCTTCATGGTGGCGGCGACGCCGTCCGGCGTCACGCTCGCGCCCGAGGGCGGCGCGCATCAGTCGATCGCAACGCCCTTGATCGGCATGGCGCAGGATGGGCTCGCCTCGTTCGAGCCGGCCTTCGTCGACGAGCTCGCCGTGATCATGGCTTTCGGCTTTGACCACATGCAGCGCGATCCAGGCGAGGGCGGCTCGGTTTACTTGCGCCTCTCCACGCGCAGCATCGAGCAGGCGCAGCGGATCATGACGCCGGAGCTGAGGCAGGGCATCACGGATGGCGCCTATTGGCTGCGCAAGCCGGGCCCGAATGCCGAGGTCGTGATCGCCTATACCGGCGCAGTCGCGCCCGAGGCCATCGAGGCGACCGGCTTCATCGGCGAGAGCCGCCGCGACGTCGGCCTGCTCGCGATCACCTCGGCCGACCGGCTGCATGCCGGTTGGACCGCCGCACGGAAATTGCGCCGCGACCGTCGCGGTCTGCAGCATCTCAGCCACATCGAGAAACTGCTGGCGCCGCTGCCGCGCGACTGCGGCATCGTGACCGTGATCGATGGCCATCCTGCCGCGCTCGGCTGGCTCGGCAGCGTCCGCGGCCATCGCGTCGAGGCGCTCGGCATCGAGCAGTTCGGCCAGACCGGCACCATCGCTGACCTGTATCGGCATTACGGTATCGATGCCAATGCCATCATCGATGCGGCCGAGAGCCTCACCACCGGCGCGCCGGTGCTGCATCGGAAGATGGCGGTGTAGTCGAGGTAACGGCCTGCATGGGCCCCGGCTCTGCAGCGCATCACTGAACTGGACGATGCTTCGCATCGCCAGGGAAGTGCCGCGCTGCGTCCGGGGCAAGCGCGTGTTTGCACGCGCTCTGATCTCGTGTCCCGGACAAGGCGCGACATGAAATGTCGCGACGCTGAGCCGAGCCGCGCTTGCCTCGCATCGGCTCATATAACCTCCGCTCGCCGCAACGCTGGCCCCGCATATGGCGGGTTCAACTGCCGGCGCTTTCGTGCAAGGATGCCTGCCGAAACGCCCCCTCCAAGCCCCCAAGAAGAGGTTAACGATGGTCAATCGCATGCAATTCTACATCGACGGCGCCTGGGTCGATCCCGCCGTCAAGAAGTCCACCGCCGTGATCAATCCGGCGACGGAAGAGGCGATGTACGAGGTTGCGCTGGGCTCCAAGGCCGATGTCGACAAGGCGGTCGCGGCCGCCAAGCGCGCTTTTGCGACGTTCTCCCAGACCAGCCGCGAGGAGCGCGTCGCGCTGCTGTCTAAAATCATCGAGATCTACAAGGGCCGTCTGAAGGAAATCGGTGCCGCCGTCTCCGACGAGATGGGTGCGCCGCTGCCGATGGCCGAGAAGCTGCAGGCCGGCGCTGGCCTTGGCCATCTGATGACCACGCTCGACGTGCTCAAGAACTATCATTTCGAGGAGCCGGTCGGCACCGCCATGGTGCTGCGCGAGCCGATCGGGGTGGTCGGCATGATCACTCCCTGGAACTGGCCGCTCAACCAGATCGCCTGCAAGGTCGCGCCTGCGCTCGCCGCCGGCTGCACGATGATCCTGAAGCCGTCGGAGTTCACCCCGACCTCGGCGCTGATCTTCGCGGAAATCCTGCATGAGGCCGGCGTGCCGAAGGGCGTGTTCAATCTCATCAATGGTCTCGGGCCCGAGGTCGGCGCCGCCATGAGCGAGCACCCCGATATCGACATGATCTCCTTCACCGGCTCGACCCGCGCCGGCATCGACGTGGCAAAGCGCGCGGCTCCCACCGTGAAGCGCGTCAGTCAGGAACTCGGCGGCAAGTCGCCGAACGTCATCCTCGAAGGCGCGGACCTGCAGAAGGCAGTGACCGGCGGCGTGATGCACATGTTCAACAACTCCGGCCAGTCCTGCAACGCGCCCTCGCGCATGATCGTGCCGCTGTCGAAGATGAAGGAAGTCGCCGCGATCGCGAAGGCCGTCGCCGACAAGACCAAGGCCGGCGATCCGCGCGGCGAAGGCACCACCATCGGTCCGGTCGTCAATCGCGGCCAGTGGGACAAGATCCAGGCCTTGATCAAGAAGGGCATCGACGAGGGCGCAACGCTCGTCGCCGGCGGCCCGGGCCTGCCCGAGGGCGTCAACAAGGGCTTCTACGTCCGTCCGACCATCTTCGCCGACGTCACCAACGAGATGACGATCGCCCGCGAAGAAATCTTCGGGCCGGTGCTGACCATCATCGGCGCCAAGGACGAAGCCGACGCCGTGCGCATCGCCAACGACACGCCCTATGGTCTCGCCGGCTACGTCTCGGGCCCGACGGTCGATGACGCCAAGCGCGTCGCGCGCCAGATCCGCGCCGGCAACGTCAACCTCCAGGGCGTACCCAACGACCGCACCGCGCCGTTCGGCGGCTACAAGCAGTCCGGCAACGGCCGCGAGTGGGGCAAGTACGGCCTCGAGGACTTCCTCGAAGTGAAGGCGGTCGCCGGCTTCAACGCGGCGTAAGTTTTAGCGACCGAACGAACAAAGCGCCGGAGCGGGAAACCGCTCCGGCGTTTTCGTTTCGTCGTTGCGAGCGAAGCGAAGCAATCCAGAATCCTTCCGCGGAGACAGTCTGAATTGCTTCGCTTCGCTCGCAATGACGGAAGAGGGATCTCGTAAGATGGGCAAAGGCGCGCTCTTCGCGTGACGTGCCCACCATCTTTCTTGCGACGAGTAAGAAAGGTGGGCACGCTTTTCGCCTTGCCCCCCTACGAGACCGTCACGGTGGAGAGCCTATCCCCCCACCGCGCCCTGCGTGTTCACATACAGCGCATAGATCGACTGGCTCGCCGCCATGAACAGGCGGTTGCGCTTGACGCCGCCGAAGCAGAGATTGGCGCAGCGTTCGGGCAGGGCGATGCGGCCGATCATGACGCCGTCGGGCGCGAACACGACGACGCCGTCGAGCTCGGGATCGCCCATGCCCCAGCCGCACCAGAGATTGCCGTCGATGTCGCAGCGCATGCCGTCGGGCGTGCCGGGACCTGCGTCGATGTGAACGCGCTTGTTCGAGATCGTGGTGCCTTCAGGCGAGACGTCATAGGCGAGGATCTTTCGGTTCGGCACCCCACGCGATTCCACGACATAGAGGATCTTCTCGTCGGGCGAGAAGCACAGCCCGTTCGGCCCCAGCACACCCTCGGCGACGATGGTCGCCTTGCCGGTCGCGGGATCGAGCCGGTAGACGTTCGGCTCGATCTCGGGCTCGGCCTTGTAGCCCTCGTAATTGCCGAGCAGGCCGAAGGTCGGGTCGGTGAACCAGATCGAGCCGTCCGATTTAACGACGACATCGTTCGGCGAGTTCAACCGCTTGCCGTTGAATTGATCCATCAGCACGGTGATGCTGCCGTCATATTCGGTGCGCACCACGCGACGGCCGCCATGCTCACAGGTGATCAGCCGGCCCTGGCGATCCCTGGTGTTGCCGTTGGCGAAGTTGGAAGGTTTGCGGAACACGCTGACCGCGCCAGTTTCTTCCTCCCATTTGAGGATACGCTGGTTTGGAATATCGCTGCAGAGCAGATAACGCCCGTCGCCGAACCACACCGGCCCTTCGGCCCAGCGCAGGCCGGTCGCCAGCCGCTCCACCGCCGAAAGCTTCAGCCAGTATTTTTCGAAGCGGGGATCGAGTGCTCTTATCGCGGGGTCAGGGTAATAGGTCGCCGGGCGCCAGCCTTGGTTATGGGACGATGCATCGTTCATGTGCGGTTCTCGTTGTTGCGTTCCCTCTGTCCAAGTCTGCTAGCATCAGATATCTACGGCCGCAAATCGGTTGCAACGACGGGGAACGACATGCGCATCTTGATGACGGGAGCTTCGGGCGGGATCGGAACGCGTCTGCGCAAATTGCTGCCGCCGATCTATCCGGACCTCCTGCTGTCCGACATCAAGCCGCCGGCCGATCTCGGAGCGAACGAGCAGTTCAAGGCGGCGGATCTCGCGGATTTGGCGCAGTGCGAGGCGATCTGCGAGGGCGTCGATGGCATCATCCATTTCGGCGGCTATTCGGTCGAAGGCACCTGGGATCAAATCCTTCAGGCCAACATCATCGGCGGCTACAATCTGTTCGAGGCGGCCTACCGCAAAGGCGTCAAGCGCGTGGTGTTCGCCTCGTCGAACCACGCGGTCGGCTTCTATCCGCGCCACCACAAGATCGGCACCGACGTCATGCCGCGCCCCGACGGACGCTACGGCGTCAGCAAGGTGTTCGGCGAGGCGGTCGGTGCGCTCTACGCCGACAAGCACGGGCTGAAGGTGACGTGCCTGCGCATCGGCAATTTCGGCGACATGCCGCTCGACCAGCGCCGGCTCTCGATCTGGCTCAAGCCCGACGATTTGGTGCAGCTCTGCCGCATCGGGCTCGAACATCCCGACATCCATTTCGAAATCTTCTACGGCGCCTCCCTCAACGAGCGCGCCTGGTGGGACAACAGTCGCGCCTACGAACTCGGCTACCGCCCCACGGGACGCGCGGAGGATTTCCGCGAGCACGCGATGGCCGAGCAGGCCAAGCTGAAGCCGGATCCGGTCGGCGATTATTTCCAGGGCGGCGCGTTCTGCAGCATGGAGTTCGACGCCGATCCGAGCCGGATCATCGATTGGACTAAGCGGTAGTCGCCGGCCGGATGATCCACCGCGCGCGCGAGTTGCGCGTCATTTTGCAACGCGCGATTCCTGGTTCTTGGTCACATGCCAGAGCACCACATGGTAGTGCGGCACGTCCACCCCGGGGTGACCCGCGTTGAAGTAGAGGCTGACGTGGTCAACCGGTGCTGCGGATCCCGCTCCCTCCAATGATTTGTGATCGTCGATGTCCTTGTTCGGGACCATGTACACGGTCGCCACCAGACGATCCCTGCGATCGAAGCACAGGAACGGCCCCAGCGGCAACGTGTCGGGCTTCACGAAAATGATGCCGAGGCCCGGAAAGAACTTTGGGAAATTCACGAGATCGCTGACCCGCTTGTATCCGTTTTTTTCGGCGACCTTTCGCTGATTGGGTGGCGGACGAACGGTTTCGTGCTTCCTGCGCGCCTTGGTGCTTCGGTGAGGGGCTGTCCTGATGCGCTCGGCCTTGTCGGCCGGTGGCGCGTTGGACGGTGCGAGTGTCTGCGGCGTCGGCGGAAAGAAGGGAGCAAATTGGGCGGCAGAATGCCTCACATCGGCGATCAAGGCGAGCAACGCAGCCAAGGCTGCGCTCACAAGCGCGTTGCGCATCGACACCTCCCACATTTGCCTGCCAAATCTTGGTCACTTATCCGGATTGCGTTCTCGCCAGCGCAGGAAGTCCCGGAATAATTCTTCCCGGTCTGGCGGATTGTCGCTCGGCTTTCCTTCGAGGAACCGGCCGAACGCCTTGCGAAGCGCGGCCTCGCCGCCGGATTGTTGCTGGAGCCAGCGCTCTGCCGGCCGGAATCGTCGCCATCCGGGGAGCTCCGCGGCCAGGTTCACCTCGCGCCATTTGGGGTGATGTGCGCCCGTTAGAAATTCAGGAAAGCGCGTGAACAATGTCTGGACGAAGAATTCCAGCAACCGAAACCGCTCGCTGCCGCTCGGCCAGTTGTAGGCGAAGAGAGCGGATTTGATCGCGATCGTGTCGACGCTTGCTTCGGCGGCGATCATATTCGGGTAGTCCTTATGGCGGAGCGTCGATGGCAGATAATCTTGTTGCAGCAGCTCCTTGAAGTAGGGGATTGGCAGGAGGTGAATATTGTCGAGCTGCGAGACCTGCGTCAGGAAGTTGACCGGTTTTCCTGAGACGATCAGAGCGGCGGAGAGATCTCCCTTCCTCAGACCATCCAGCGCGGCCTCCGGACCCAAGTTCGTCTCACTGATCTTGATGCCCAGACGGTTCAACACTTCGCGGCCGAGGATAGCGCCGGCACTGCCGTCGTCCCCGAGATCGACCCTCTTTCCCGAAAGCTCCGTCAGGCTTCCGATCTCCGGCCGCGCGAGAAGATGGAACTCTTCGATATGGAGCGGCGCAATGTAGGTCAGCCTGTCTGAAATATCCCCGAAGGTCCTTGTCTGCCGGAGCCGCTCGACCAGAGCGACGGGCGCGATCGCCACGTCGGCGCCTGCGAGAGTGAGCACATCGAGGACGTTGCGGACACCGCCGTTTCCCACCATTGGCAGAACCCGCAATGCGACCTGGCCCTGAGGACCGCTCTCTTGGCCGCCGGCGAGCGTGGTCGCAATGTCCTGAGCGAGCGCGAATTCAGTGCATTGTGGCGTGCCGGTTACGAAGCCCACCGTATACGGGTCCGCAGATCGCGCCGTCTCCTTTCTGGGAGTGCCTTCCTTTCTTGGAGACACTTTCGTGGATTCGCTCGGAGAAGCCGGCAGTCGCTTTTGCGCGAAAGAATCCTGGACCTGCCCGCCAAAGTAGGCCGCTGCAATCAATGCGATGAACAAACCGGCCCGCATCGCTCCGCAGACCCTCATTGTTCAAGCCGCTCGGTCAGCCGTGCGAGGTGACATGTTCCGAGAGACTGTCACCTGCCGCGTCCGAGGTGAGACCGAGGCTAATGCTTGGTCTTCCAACGCGGCCGGGGCAGTGGCGTTCCGTGATGGACGCCTGCAGCAGAAGTTTGCGGACTAGCGCCCGGCCTCGCCCGCGATCCATTCCTGTGCCAGCCGGTGCCCGGAGCCGGAAGGTGCAACTCTATCGGCCGGCCTTATTGACAATCGAGGGGCACGCTGTACCACGATGGTGATCTAGAAGGAGTGGCGTGATGACGAGTGGCTTGCGCAAGGGTCTGACGAGCTATGGCGATGCCGGCTTCTCGCTGTTCCTGCGTAAGGCGTTCATCAAGGCGATGGGCTATTCCGACGACGCGCTGCAGCGCCCGATCGTCGGCATCACCAACACCTATAGCGACTACAATCCCTGCCACGGCAACGTCCCGCAGATCATCGAAGCCGCCAAGCGCGGCGTGATGCTGTCGGGCGCGATGCCGTTCGTGTTCCCGACCATCTCGATCGCCGAGAGCTTTGCGCATCCGACCTCGATGTACCTGCGCAACCTGATGGCGATGGACACCGAGGAGATGATCCGGGCCCAGCCAATGGATGCGGTGATCGTGATCGGCGGCTGCGACAAGACGCTGCCGGCGCAGGTGATGGCGGCGATCAGCGCCGACCTGCCGACGGTGGTCATTCCGGTCGGTCCCATGGTGGTCGGCCATCACAAGGGCGAGGTGCTGGGCGCCTGCACCGATTGTCGCCGTCTCTGGGCGAAATATCGCGCCGGCGACATGGACGATGCCGAGATCGAGGCGGTGAACGGCCGCCTCGCGCCATCGGTCGGCACGTGCATGGTGATGGGAACGGCCTCGACGATGGCCTGCATGATCGAGGCGATGGGCCTGTCGCTGCCGATGAGCGCGACGATTCCCGCGCCGCATGCCGAGCGCTTCCGCCTGGCGGAGGCCAGCGGCAAGGTTGCCGCGCAGATGGCCAAGGCCAAGGGGCCGAAGCCGAGCGAAATCTTGACGCCGGCATCGTTCAAGAACGCACAGGTCGTGCTCCAGGCGATCGGCGGCTCGACCAACGGCCTGATCCATCTGACCGCGATGGCGCACCGCTCTCCGCACCGGCTCGATCTCGAAGCGTTCGACCAGATCGGTCGCGAGGTGCCGGTGCTGGTCGATCTCAAGCCGTCCGGCGAGCACTACATGGAGCACTTCCACCACGCCGGCGGCGTGCCGAAATTGCTCGCGCAGCTCGGCGACCTCGTCGATCTCGATGCCAAGACCATCACCGGCCAGACGCTGCGCGATGTCGCGGCGAATGCGGAGGACGTGCCAGGCCAGGATGCGATCCGCCCGCGTAATAATCCGATCAAGAAAGAGGGCGGCCTCGCCATCCTGCACGGCAATCTCGCGCCGCGCGGCGCAGTGATCAAGCAATCGGCTGCGAGCTCGAAATTGTTGCAGCATACCGGGCGCGCGGTGGTGTTCGAATCCGTCGAGGACATGACCTTGCGAGTCGACGATCCCGATCTCGACGTCACCGCCGACGACGTGCTGGTGCTGCGCAATGCCGGCCCCAAAGGTGCGCCGGGCATGCCGGAAGCCGGCTATCTGCCGATTCCGAAGAAGCTCGCGCGCGGCGGCACCAAGGACATGGTGCGCATCTCGGACGCGCGCATGAGCGGCACCGCGTTCGGCACCATCGTGCTGCACATCACCCCGGAATCCGCCGTCGGCGGGCCGCTCGCGCTGGTGCAGAACGGCGACATGATCCGCCTCGATGTGGGCAAGCGCAGCATCGAGCTGCTGGTCGACGCTGCCGAACTGGAGCGGCGTCGCGCTGGCTTGAAGCCGGCGGCTGCGCCCGAGGAGGCACGGCGCGGCTACGCCTGGCTGTTCAACGAGACCATCTTGCAGGCCGACGAGGGCTGCGATTTCGATTTCATGCAGAGGAATGGCCCGTTGAAGGGCTGAGCCAGCGGCCGCGTGGCGGCTATTTCGCCTTGCTGGTGAACTTCTTCACCGCAGTACGGAACGCCTCCGAATTCATGGCCATGATGATCTTGTGCTCCTCGGCATCGAGCTGCTGTTTCACCGGCGTGGTGGCCGCCTGGTAGACCAGCTGCTTGGTGCCGGCGATCGCCGCCGGCGGGTTCTGCGCCAGACGCTCGGCCAGCTGTCGGGTGGCCGCCTTCAGCTCGGTCGCCGGAACGGTCTTGGCGACGAGGCCCCATTCATAGGCCTGCTGCGCGGTAAAATTATCCTCGGCGAGAAAGATCTGCAGCGCCCGGCGCGATCCGACCGTGCCGACGATGCCGACGGTTGAGCCGCCGTCCGGCGACACCCCGATCTTGGCATAGGCCGGCGTGAACTTGGCATCGTCAGCGGCGATGCAGAGGTCGGTGACGAAGGCGAGGCCCATGCCGGCGCCGGCGGCGGAGCCGTGCACGCTGGACAGCGATATCTTCGGCATCCGCCGGAGGATCTCGATGAAAGCGTGATAGTGCTTGAGCAGTTCGCCGACCACCGGCGTCACCGTGCCCCCTTCGGCGGCAGCTCCGATCGTCTGCAAATCGCCGCCGGCGCAGAACGCGCGGCCTTCGCCTTCAAGGACGAGGACGCGGATGTCGTCCGCGCCTTCGATGTAGGCCGCGAGCTGTTCGAGCTTCTGCGCGATCGCAAGATTGATCGCGTTGAACGCGGCGGGCCGGTTGAGCGTGATGGTCGCGATCGGGCCGTCGATCCGCAGCAGGGCGGGATCATCGGGCTTTGAGACGGGAGCTGGCATCTTGAAATCCCCGGCAAGAGGTTCGTAGCTGCAACTAAATCGCAGAAGGCGAGGGGAGACAATCCCCGCGTGGTGCTCTTGCGCCGGGCGGACCGATAGGCTCAAATGAGCCCGCCTTCGCCAAGGGACGGACACGAGCGCCGGCTCCTCGTAAGGCCCGCAACCAAAATCAGCGAGAGAGGAGACGGCATGGGTCACGCTCGTGTCTTCCGGAAATGGGCTGTCCGATGACCGGCGGTCCGGTGATCATCGTCGGGGCCGGCCATGGCGGCTATCAGGTCGCGGCATCCCTGCGTCAGGCGGGCTTTTCCGAGCGCATCTGCCTGATCAACGACGAGGCGCATCTGCCCTATCAGCGGCCGCCCTTGTCCAAGGCCTACATCAAGGGTTCGGCCGGGCCGGAGAGCCTGATGTTCCGCCCCGAGAAGTTCTACCAGGACCAGACGATCGAACTGATCGCCGGCCGCGCCGCCTCAATCGACCGCACGGGGCGCAAGCTGCATCTCGCGTCGGGCGAAACGCTGCCTTACGGCCACCTCGTGCTGGCAACCGGCGCGCGCAACCGCCTGCTCGATCTGCCCAATGCCAACCTGCCCGACGTGAAATATTTGCGTATCCTCGACGACAGCGAGGCGCTGCGGCTGGTCATGCCGTCGAAGAAGCGCGCCGTGATCATCGGCGCCGGTTTCATCGGCCTCGAATTCGCCGCCACCGCCCGGATCAAGGGCCTCGAGGTCGACGTGCTCGAGCTTGCTCCGCGCGTGATGGCGCGCGCCGTGACGGCCGAGGTCTCGGAGTATTTTCAGGAGCGCCACCGCGAAGCCGGCATCCGCATCCATCTCGGCGTGCAGGCCACCTCGATTGAGGCCGAGGGCGGCAAGGTCACCGGCGTCTCCTTGAGCGACGGACGGCATCTGCCGGCCGACCTCGTCGTGGTCGGCGTCGGCGTGCTGCCGAACATCGAGCTCGCAGCCGAGGCCGGGCTTCCGGTCGCGGCCGGCATCATCGTCGACGAATATCTCGCGACGGCTGATCCTGATATTTCGGCGATCGGCGATTGCGCGCTGTTCGCAAGCCCGCGCTTCGGCGGCTCGCTGCGGCTGGAATCGGTGCAGAATGCCACCGATCACGCCCGCTGCCTCGCGGCGCGGCTGACCGGTGACAGGAAGCCTTATGACAGCCATCCCTGGTTCTGGAGCGACCAGGGCGACGACAAGCTCCAGATCGCAGGGCTGACGACCGGCTACGATCGCGTTGTGCTGCGCGGTGATCCCGCGAAGAAGGCGTTTTCCGCATTCTGCTACAAGGGCGATAAGCTGCTCGGCATCGAATCCATCAACCGCGCCGGCGATCACATGTTCGGCCGCCGCTTGCAGGCCATGGATCGCACCATCACGCCGGAGCAGGCCGCAGACGAGAGCTTTGATCTGAAGGGCGCGTTGGCATAAGTGCTTAGCGCTACAACACCGCCGCCACTTCCTTCGCCGTCGGCATCGACGGCCCCGCGCCCATGCGCTGCACGCTGATGGAGGCGGCGGTGTTGGCGAAGGCGAGGGCGGCGCGCAAGGACACATCGTCGGCCAATTGCGCGGCCAGCGCGCCGACGAAACAATCGCCGGCGCCTGTGGTGTCGAGCGCCTTCACCGCGCGCCCCGGCACGGCAATCTCCTCGCGCCCCGCCAGCGCGAGCACGCCGCGCTTGCCGAGCGTGACGCAGATGGTCTGGTCCTCCCGCGCTTGGACCTGCCGCGCCACAGCGATGATCTGTGCGGCCTCGTCGCTCTCGGAGAGCTCGTGGCCGGCGAGGAAGCCGAGCTCCGTCTCGTTCAGCACGAGGATGTCGACGAGTGCAAGCAGCTCGCGGGGCATTGGCTGCGCCGGTGCGGGGTTGAGCAGCGTCGTGGCCGCGGCGGCACGGGCACGCCGGAAGAACGCGGCGATGGCCGGCAGTGGAATCTCGAACTGGCTGACGGCGACGTCGCCGGCCAGCAGCGGCACGACCTCGACGTCGTCAGCGCCGACCAGCCCGTTCGCCCCGGGAATGACGACGATGGTGTTGTCGGCCTCGGCCACGGTGATGATGGCCGTGCCGGTGTGCGCCTCCGCCGTTTCCACGACATAGCCGAGATCGATGCCCTGCCCGCCGAGAAAGGCCTTCAGCTCGCGTCCAAACGAATCCGTCCCCAGCCGTCCGATCAGCGTAGTCCGCGCCCCAAGCCGTGACGCCGCGACCGCCTGGTTGGCGCCCTTGCCGCCCGGAAAATACAGCACCTGGCGGCCGGCGACGGTCTCGCCGACCCTGGGATGGCGATCGGCGGTCGCCACCACATCCATGTTGATGCTGCCGGCGACGAAGACGCGCCCCATGACACACCCTTCCGACGTCTACACCCTGACCTCGAACTCGTGCCTGACCTTGGCGATGTCGACGAGCGTCGGCAGGCCGGCCTCATTGCCGAGGCGCTGGATCTTGAAGGTCGAGGCGGCGCGGGCGAAATCGAAATGCTCGCGCCAGCTTTTGCCGGGATGGGCGAGGTAGGAATAGACATAGGCGCCGTGGAACACGTCGCCGGCGCCGTTGGTGTCGATCACGCGCTCGCGCGGGATCGGCATCGCCGGCATCACCTGCACCGTCCCTGTTTCGTCGTACCAAAGCAGGCCCTTCTCGCCCATGGTGACGCCGCCGATCTTGCAGCCGCGGCCCTTGAGGTAGTCGAGCATCTTCTCCGGCGTCAGGTCCATCTGCTCGCACAACCGCTCGGCGACGATCGCGACGTCGATGAATTCGAGCAGTTCATGCGTGTTGGTGCGCAGCCCGCCGCCATCGAGCGAAGTCAGGATGCCGGCTTCGCGACACACTTTGGCGTAATGGATTGCAGCATCGGGCTGGTGACCGTCGACATGCAGCGCGCGGCAGCCGCCGAGATTGAGCATCGGAAACGGATGGATGTGCGAGTCATCGCGGCAGCGGACGATGGCGCGCTTGCCGTCCTTGGGCATGATGAAGGAGAGCGAGGACTGGTTGACCTTGCGCCCGTGCAGCGAGATGCCGTACTTCGCGCACATGTCCTGGAACATGCGCCCGAGCCAGTCATTGGCTGCCGTGGCGATCAGATCCGGCACGATGCCGAGCTTGGCGCAGCAGAATGCCGCCGTCACCGCGTTGCCGCCGAAGGAGACCGCGTAGTCCGAGGCCACGTGCTTCTCGTCGCCCGTCGGCATGTGGTCGGTGATGAAGACGACGTCGATATAAGTCTGTCCGATGAAGAGAGCCTGCATTGCTTGTCCGTGATGCGCTTGTGGTCCCGGCCGGCGGAATTACTCTAACACCGGTTCCGCTCCGGAGGGACGCTGAAATTATTCGCAAAACCGCCCCGAAGCGCTTGAGGTCAGCATGGTGGGGGAATACGACCATCACGGGCCAATGCCAAGCCCGGGCAAACGCCGTCTTTCGGTTTGTGGGTTCCATGTCGATCAGAAGGGTACAGGATGATCGCCGGTCTCGATCACATCGTCGTTCTCGTGAGCGATATCGGTGCGGCCAAGACGGCGTATCAGACGCTGCTCGCACGCGCGCCGGCCTGGCAGAACTCGGGCGAGGGCGCTGACCGGGTGCTGTTCACCCTCGACAACATGACCATCGAGCTGATGGCGCCGAGCGGCTTCAGCGTCACCGCCGACCGTATGCGCGCATTGCTCGACGGCCAGGAGGGCGTGCTCGCCAGCCTGTGCTTTCGTGTCGCAGACATCGGCAGGATGCACCGCCGGCTGGAGCGGGTGGCCTTGCGGCCGGACCCGGTCGCCGAGGTCGAAAGCAGCGATGCCGTCACCGAAGCCGTGCTGCGCTGGAAGCGCACCCGCGCCGCCACCGAGCTGACGCGCGGCGTGCGCATGTTCTTCCTCGAACTCGCCGACGAGCGTCCCAAGTCGGTCGCGACCGACATCGCGCCGATCGACGGGCTCGACCACGTCGTCATCACCACCGAGGATTCCGAGCGCGCCGCCGCGCTCTACGGCGCGCGGCTCGGGCTCGATCTCGCGCTCGACCGTTCGCACCAGGATTGGGGACAGCTGATGTTCTTCCGCTGCGGCGACCTCATCGTCGAAGTGGTCCGCCGCCCCGTGGCGGGCGGCGATGCCGCGCATGACCGTCTCTGGGGCCTGAGCTGGCGCGTCGCCGACATCGACGCCACCCGCGCCCGCCTGATCGCGAGCGGACTCGATGTCTCCGAGGTGCGCAACGGCCGCAAGCCGGGCACGCGGATCATGACGGTGCGGAGCGGGACGTGCGGGATCCAGACGGTGCTGCTGGAACGGTCGCCGAAGCCGGTGGATTAGGGCGGTCTCTCCTCCGTCATTGCGAGGAGCCCTTGCGACGAAGCAAATCCAGACTGTTGCCGCGGCGGCATGGATTGCCTCGCTTCGCTCGCAATGACGGTGTTGAGGCAGATGCCCGCTTCACTTCTATGCGGCGGGCTGGGCGCGTGTTACACGCGTACCTGGACCACCCAGCGAGCACCCGGTTTGGCGACAGCAAAGGCAAAGCGACCCCTGAAATGGCAGCGCGACCCCGAGGGGATGCGGCTGCGCATTCTCGAAGCCGCCAAGCAGGAGTTTTCCGCCCATGGGCTCGCCGGCGCGCGCGTCGACCGTATCGCGGCCAAGGCCGGCGCCAACAAGCGCATGCTGTACTATCACGTCGGCAACAAGGACGAGCTGTATCTCGCCGTGCTCGAGGGCGCCTATGACAAGATCCGCAGCGAGGAGCGCGGGCTCGATCTCGAACATCTCGATCCGCCCGAGGCGATCCGCCGCCTGATCGAGTTCACCTGGAATTACTTCCTGCGCAATCCGGAATTCCTGTCGTTGCTCCAGACAGAGAACCTTGCCCGCGCAAAGCACCTGAAGAAATCGACCAAGGTCAAGTCGATGCACTCGCCCTTCGTCGAGATGATCCGCACCGTGGTGCGCCGCGGCGTCGAGTCTGGCGACTTCCAGGTCGCCGTCGACCCGGTGCAGCTCTACATCTCGATCGCGGCGCTGAGCTTCTTCTATCTCTCCAACTCGGCGACGCTCAGCGTGATCTTCGGCCGCGATCTCTTGGACAAGAAGGCCAAGGATGAGCGGCTGGCCCATATGGTCGGCCTCGTGCTCGCGGCGCTGACGGGACGCTCGGCAGAACTGTTCGAGATTGCGAAGGCGCCGAACCCGCGCACGGCCGTGGTGCAGACGGTGTAGCCAAATCCTCCGCTGTCATCGCCCAAGGCGATCCAGTACTCGAGAGGCCGCCGCGTACTGGATTTCTCGCTTTCGCGGGGAATGACACCGAGGGTGGGCGGTCTCGTGCCCCGGACGCAGCGCAGCACGCAAGGGATGCGCTGCAGAGCCGGGGCCCACGCAACTGCGGAGCGCGGGGCCTCTGGATCCCGGCTTTGCGGGGCAACGCCAAAGAGCGTTGCAGCGCGTCCGGGACAGGAGAGCGCCGGCGCCACTCTCCCCAAACACCCGGAACCCGCCGCAAACGTCACAGGGAATCCTCTGGACAGTATTTATCCAACGGGTTAATTTCTCCCCGCAACGAAGAAAATGCCGGGAGTGAAAATTGGCCGAGCCAAAGCCGCAAGGTGCGGTGTCCAAGATGCTGAATGCGGCCTGGGTTCGGCCGTTCTTGTTCCTGGTCTTCATCGTCGTGGCCTGGGATCTTTCGATCCGCCTGTTCAAGATCCCGGCCTACCAGATCCCGTCGCCGGCCGACGTCGTCGCGGTGCTGCGCACTGAATGGCCGGAGCTGCTGCGCCAGTCCTGGCCGACCACCTATGCGACCGTCTGCGGCTTCCTGCTGTCGGCGCTGTTCGGCATTCCCGTCGCGATGCTGATCGCGGGCTCGAAGACGGTGGAGAGCTACGTTTATCCGTTGCTGGTATTCTCGCAATCCGTGCCGAAGATCGCGATCGCGCCGCTGTTCGTGGTGTGGTTCGGTTTCGGCATCATTCCCAAGGTGATCTCGGCCTTCCTGCTCGGCTTCTTCCCCGTGGTGGTTTCGGCCGTGCAGGGCTTCAAATCAGTCGATCCTGACATGGTCGATCTCGCCCGCGCGATGCAGGGCAGCCGCTTCCAGGTGTTCCGCACGGTGAACCTGCCGCATGCGCTGCCGGCGATCTTCTCCGGCCTCAAGGTGTCGGTGACGCTCGCCGTGGTCGGCGCCGTCGTCGGCGAGTTCGTCGGCTCCAATTCCGGCATCGGCTACGTCATGCAGCGTTCGATCGGCACGTTCGACCTGCCGACGATGTTCGCGGCGCTGGTGATCCTGGCGCTGCTCGGCGTGATCCTGTTCTGGATGGTCGACCGGATCGAGAAGCTGGTCATTCCCTGGCATGTCAGCCAGCGCGAGGACGTGATTTTCGCGTCTTAATTCAAGCAACGGTCACCAACGGCCGAAACATAACGACGAGGGAGAGTGACGATGAAGCGGTGGATTGGGGCTGCATCAGTGGCGCTGCTGGCGTTTGCAGCCGTGCCGGCGCAGGCGGCCGACAAGGTCGTGCTGATGCTGAACTGGTACGTCTATGGCGAGCACGCGCCGTTCTACTACGGCAGGGCCAAGGGCATCTATGCCGCCGAAGGCATCGACCTCGAGATCCAGGAAGGCCGCGGCTCCGCGGCGACCACGCAGGCCGTCGCCGCCAAGACTGCGGACTTCGGCTATGTCGACGTGCCCACCATGATGCGCGCGGCGATCAAGGGCGCGCCTGTGGTCGCGACCGGCGTGCTGCTGCAGACCAGCCCGATGTCCGCGATGGGCTTCGTCGACAAGAACATCAAAAAGCCCGAAGACATCAAGGGTAAGACGGTGGCGATCACGCCGGCCGACTCCATGACGCAGATCTGGCCACTGTTCCTGAAGAAGACCGGCCTGAAGGAGAGCGACTTCAAGACCGTCGCCGGCGACGGCCAGACCAAGCTCAACGCCGTCATCAACGGCCAGGCCGATCTCCTGCTCGGCTACGTCATGGACCAGTCGATGAAGATCAAGGACGCCACCGGCAAGGAGGTCTATCCGATCAAGTTCGCCGACTACGGCATCAACATGGTTTCCTCCGGCATCATCGCCAATTCCGACTATGTGAAAGCCAATGCCGATCTCGTCCGCCGCTTCATGTCGGCGACGACCAAGGCGGTCGAAGCTGCCGAGAAGGAGCCGAAGGCCGCGGCGCAATCGATCCTCGATGCCAATCCGAAGGGCGGCAAGATCGATACGCTGACTGAGGGATTTGAGCTGACCATCCCGCTCTACCGGACCGCGGAAACAAAGAGCAAGCGGCCGTTCCAGGTCACCGACCAGAACATGACCGAGACCGTCAATCTGCTGGTCGAATATGGCGGTCTCGATGCCAAGGCCAAGGAGAACCCCAGGGCATTCTACACCAACGATTACCTGCCCAAGAGTGGCTCGTGAAACCTGCGACAGTCATGAACGAAGCCGTGCAGCCGGCCGCGCATCTGAGATTGGTGAGCGACCGGGCCGGCGATGCGTCTGGTATCAATCTATCAGGCGTGTCCAAAACCTACCGGACGCGCGACGGCGATGTGCCGTCGCTGCGGCCGCTCGACTTCCACATCAATGACGGCGAGTTCTTCGTCGTGGTCGGCCCCTCCGGCTGCGGCAAGTCCACGCTGCTCAAGCTGATCTCGGGCCTGCTGCCGCCGACCACGGGCGAGATCCTGGTCGAAGGTGAGAAGGTCACGACGCCGCACGGCAATGTCGGCATCGTGTTCCAGAACGCGCTGCTCTTGCCTTGGCGCAACATCCTCAACAACGTGATGCTGCCGATCGACATGAAGCGCCTGGCCCGGGACAAATACCTCGCCCGCGCCAAGGAGCTCTTGAAGCTGGTCGGCCTCGAAGGCTTCGAGAAGAAGCTGCCGTGGCAACTCTCCGGCGGGATGCAGCAACGCGCCTCGATCTGCCGTGCGCTGGTACACGATCCCAAGATCATGCTGATGGACGAGCCGTTCGGCGCGCTCGATGCGCTGACCCGCGAGCGCATGAACGTCGAGCTGATGCGGATCCAGCGCGAGACGAAGAAGACGGTGCTGCTGATCACGCACTCGATTCCCGAGGCCGTGTTTCTCGCCGACCGCGTGCTGGTCATGACCGAACGTCCCGGCGCGGTCGCCGCGATCTACGACGTGCCGCTGCCGCGCCCGCGCTCGCTCGATGTGATGGCCGATCCTGTTTTCACCGAGCTCGTGCAACGCATCCGCAAGCATTTCTTCTCGCAAGGTGCACTGGACTGACGATCATGTCACCCCGCCTGAAGCTGCGAGACATCGCCTTTTTCGAACGCCCCGTGCATTTCGCGCGGCCGTTCCGCTTCGGCGCCGTCACCATCAACGCGACACCGCAGCTGTTCGTCCGGGTCGAGATCGAGGTCGAGGGCAGGGGGAGCGCGGTCGGCGCCAGTGCCGAGCTGCTGGTGCCGAAATGGTTCGACAAGCGGCCGGAGCTGTCGCCGGCGCAGACGGTAGATGGGCTGCGACGGTCGCTCGAGATTGCGCGCGGGCTCTATCTGGCGCGCAGCCTGTATCAGACCGCCTTCGATCTGCATGCCTCGTGCATCGGCGCGCAGATCGCGACGTGTGCGAATAAGAACATTCCGGCGCTTGCTGCGGCTTATGGCCCCGCCGAGATCGACAAGGCCATTCTCGATGCGCTGCTCCGCGCCCTCGCGACCAACTTCTTTGATGGCATGGCCGGCAATATCGCCGGCATTGATACGCGGCTGTCTCCTGATCTGAGCGAGAGGGACATCAGGACGTTTCTCTCCGGCCGTGTGCCGCTGGAGCGTGTTGCCGTCAGGCACACCGTCGGCCTTGATGATGCGGTGGAAGGTGAGGGCGGTGTTGCCGATCCACGCGAGAACGCCGGTGCTCGCTACTTCAAGCTCAAGCTGTCGGGCGAGCCTGCAGCCGATGCCGCGCGTCTGGCGCGTATCGGCAAGGAGCTCGACACGCTCGGGCGCGACTCCAAGGTGACGCTCGACGCCAACGAGCAGTATGCGGATCTCGCTGCGTTGGAGGCGCTGATGGACCGGCTCGATCATGACGCCGCGTTACGCCCGATCGCCGCGCGCCTGCTCTATGTCGAGCAGCCGATGCCGCGCGATATCACGCGACAATCGCCGCTGGGACCGCTGGCCTCGCACGGCTTCATCATCGACGAGGCCGACGATTCCTACGATGCCTTCGCCGCCGCGCGTGCGCTGGGCTATTGCGGCATTTCGTCAAAATCCTGCAAGGGACTCTATAAGTCGGTGGTCAACGCGACACGCGCGGCGAAATGGAGCGCGGACGGCGTGCGGTTCTTCGTGACTGGTGAAGATCTAACCTGTCAGGCCGGCCTCGCCGTGCAGCAGGATCTCGCGCTCGCTGCGTTCATCGGCGCCACCCATGCCGAACGCAACGGCCACCACTATGTCGATGGCTTCGGCGACACGCCGGCCGCGGAAGCGCAAGCCTTCGCGGCCGCGCATCCCGATCTCTATGCCGACGCCGGGCAGGGCATCAGGCTCAAAATTCACGACGGCGATCTCCTGACGGGATCGCTTCACGCAACGGGCTTTGCGTCCTCGGTCCATCCGGAGTGGTCGGCGCTCCGTCCGCTCGAACAGCCAAAATCACTTCAGGAGTATCTGGCATGACCACCCAACGCCTCGGCCTCATCATGAACGGCGTCACCGGCCGAATGGGGCTCAACCAGCATCTGATCCGCTCGATCGTGGCGATCCGCGACCAGGGCGGTGTCCGCCTGAAGAACGGCGACCGCGTCATGCCCGATCCGATCCTGGTCGGCCGCAACGCCGAGAAGGTCGAGGCGCTTGCGAAGCGCTACAACATCACGCGCTGGACCACCGACCTCGATGCCGCGCTTGCCGACAAGAACGACACCATGTTCTTCGACGCCGCGACCACGCAGGCCCGGCCGGGCCTGCTGACCCAGGCCATCAATGCCGGCAAGCACGTCTATTGCGAGAAGCCGATCGCGACCAATTTCGAGGAAGCCGTCGAGGTCGTGAAGCTCGCGAACGCCAAGGGCGTCAAGCACGGCACGGTGCAGGACAAGCTGTTCCTGCCCGGCCTGAAGAAGATCGCCTTCCTGCGCGACTCCGGCTTCTTCGGCCGTATCCTGTCGGTACGCGGCGAGTTCGGCTATTGGGTATTCGAAGGCGGCTGGCAGGAGGCGCAGCGGCCGTCCTGGAATTATCGCAGCGAGGACGGCGGCGGCATCATCCTGGATATGGTCTGCCACTGGCGCTACGTGCTCGACAACCTCTTCGGCAATGTTCAGAGCGTCAGCTGCATCGGCAACACCGATATCCTCGAACGCTTCGACGAGCAGGGCAAGAAGTACAAGGCGACTGCGGATGATTCCGCTTACGCGACGTTCCAGCTCGAGGGCGGCATCATCGCTCACATCAACATGTCCTGGGTGACGCGGGTCTACCGCGACGACCTCGTCACCTTCCAGGTCGACGGCACGCTGGGCTCGGCCGTCGCGGGGCTCACCGACTGCATGATCCAGGCGCGGCAGGCGACGCCTCGTCCGGTGTGGAATCCCGACGAGAAGCGGCTGCACGATTTCTACGGCGACTGGCAGAAGATGCCCGATAACGTCACCTACGATAACGGCTTCAAGGAACAGTGGGAAATGTTCATTCGCCACGTCTACGAGGGCGCTCCTTACAAGTTCACGCTGCTCGAAGGCGCCAAGGGCGTGCAGCTTGCCGAATGCGCGCTGAAGAGCTGGAAGGAGCGGCGCTGGGTCGATGTCGCCCCGATCAAAGTGTAAGGTCAGAAATCTGCTAAGCCGTCATTGCGAGCGGAGCGAAGCAATCCAGATCTTTCTGCAGAGTCAGTCTGGATTGCTTCGTCGCTTCGTTCCTCGCAATGACGGGGAGAGGTCAGAAATCATGAACAAGCCCGTCCAGCCGATGTCGTCATTGTCGCTGAAGCTGCCGAAGGCCGATCGCTCGCTTGAGACCTACCGGCTCGCGGCCTCGCGCACGTTCCCCAAAAAGCTCGAGGGGCCGCTCAACCGCATCGCCTTCTCGGCCGTGCACACGGTGGCCGATCCCTTCGCCGACAATGATCCCTGGCTGTCGGTTGCCGTCGACTGGGACAAGACCATTGCCTTCCGCGAGCATGTCTGGGACCTCGGTCTCGGCGTTGCCGAAGCCATGGACACCGCGCAGCGTGGCATGGGGCTGGACTGGCCAACCTCGCTGGAGCTGATCACCCGCTCGGTCGGCGCCGCCAAGCGGCGCAATGCGCTGGTGTTCTCCGGTGCAGGCACGGATCATCTCGCCGTGGAGGATGCCAGGAGTCTCGACGACGTCATCCGCGCCTATGAGGAGCAGATCTCGGCGGTCGAGAAGGTCGGTGGCCGCATCATCCTGATGGCCTCGCGCGCGCTGGCCAAACTGGGGCGCAACGCCGAGGATTACGCCAGGGTCTATGACCGCGTGCTCTCGCAAGTCCGTGAGCCCGTCATCATCCACTGGCTCGGCGACATGTTCGATCCGGCGCTGACGGGATACTGGGGCACCAAGGATATCGACAAGGCGATGGACACGGCGGTCGCCATCATCAACGGCAATGCCGCCAAGGTCGACGGCGTCAAGGTCTCGCTGCTCGACAAGCAGCGCGAGATCGACATGCGCCGTCGCCTCGACGAGCGCATCAAGATGTACACCGGCGACGATTTCAATTACGCGGAGCTGATTGCCGGCGATAGCCAAGGCTTTTCGCACGCGCTGCTCGGCATCTTCGATGCCATCGCTCCGGCGGCGTCCTATGCATTGTCACGGCTGGCGGCCGGGGACGAGGCTGGCTTCCACGATGTGCTGGGACCGACGGTGCCGCTGTCGCGTCACATCTTCAAGGCGCCGACGCGCTTTTACAAGACCGGCGTGGTGTTCATGGCGTATCTCAACGGCCATCAGGATCATTTCACCATGGTCGGGGGACAGGAGAGCACGCGCTCCACGTTGCATCTGGCCGAGCTGTTCCGTCTCGCCGACAGGGCCGGCTTGCTCGCCAATCCCGAACTCGCGACGCAGCGGATGAAGACCGTGCTCGCCACCCACGGTATCGAACCCTGATGCGCGACTTTTCGTCCGACCATCGCTGGCTGTCGCTGAACACGGCGACAGTCCGCAAGCAGGGAGATCTCGTCGAGATCATCGATGCCTGTGCGAAGCATGGCATCCGCGCCATCGATCCCTGGCGCGACCAGGTCGCGACCATCGGGCTCGACCGTGCCGCGCGCGCGGTGCGCGATGCCGGCCTTGATCTCTCAGGCTATTGCCGCGGCGGCATGTTCACCTCGGACGCCTCGCGCCGGGGCGAGGTGCGCGACGACAATCGCCGCTGCGTCGACGAGGCCAAGGCGCTGGGCGCCTCCTGCATCGTCCTCGTCGTCGGCGGCCTGCCGCAATATTCGCGGCCGGGCAGCGAGGCGTCGAAGGACATCGCCGCGGCGCGCGGGCAGGTCGAGGAAGCGCTCGCCGAGATGCTCGACTACGCGAGACAGGCAAAGCTGCCGCTGGCGATCGAGCCCTTGCACCCTGCCTATGCGGCCGACCGTGCTTGCGTGAACACCACGAAACAGGCGCTCGACATCTGCGACCGGCTCGATCCCGGCCGCAGCGGCATGCTCGGGGTCGCGCTCGACGTCTATCACATCTGGTGGGACCCGGAGCTGATGGGCCAGATCGCGCGCGCCGGCCGGGATCGATTGCTCGCCTTCCACGTCTGCGACTGGCTGGTGCCGACCAAAGACATCCTCAACGACCGCGGCATGATGGGCGACGGCGTCATCGACATCAAAGCGGTGCGTCAGGCAGTCGAGGCGCAGGGCTATGCCGGCTTTTCGGAGATCGAGATCTTCTCCAACGACTGGTGGAGCAAGCCGATGGACGAGGTGCTCCGGACCTGCATTTCGCGGCACAAGACGGTGGTTTAGATTACGATCTCGGTGACTCAGGGGAGCGCTCCCTCGATTTTCGATGCGACAGAGCGCTCCGACACGTCATTAGGCGCGACCGATCCGTGTAGCAGGTGTGATCGTCTACGAGTGCAGCGGTCTGATGTTCTGGTTCATGTGGAAGAAGTTCGTCGGATCGTACTTGGTCTTCAAGGCGACGAGGCGGTCGTAGTTGTCACCGTAAGTAGCCCTAAGTCTGCTGTCGTCTCCATCCTCCATCATGAAATTCACATAGCCGCCGTCGGCCGAGTAAGGATGCACGGCCTCCCAATAGCCCTTGGTCCAGCGCGTGATTTCGCCTGCTTTTTGCGGATTGGGATCGATGCCGGCGATGACCATCGACCAGGTCGCGTCGCGCGTGTTCCAGGCGGTGTCGCTCTTGCCGACGCGGTGGACGGCGCCATCGATCGGATAGAGATGCATGAGCGACAGCGGGCTCGGTGCTTTCCGGGCCTGCTCGATATGGGCGTCAATTGCTTCGTCGGTCAGTTCTTTCACGAAATCGCCGCGCCAGTACCACTGCAGACCTTTCGGGAAGAACGGATCGAACATGGACTGGAGCGCCGGATAGGGCATCTCGCCCATCCAATTGAAGAGCGGCGGGGGCAGCTCACCGAGCAACCCCGCTATGATCGCCTTGCCGTCTTCTGCCGGACCATTATAGCACGCAATGATGGCGCAGGCATGCTTGCCCTGATGATCCGGCGGGAACGGGTCCATCGGCGGAACGGTCTTCAAGCCAACAAAGGCCCCGAGCTCCTCGGGAGCGCTGCGGAGGAAATCCCTGTACTTCTGCATCACGGTCCGGGCATTTTCGAGACTCCAGAAGATTGGACCGGCATATACCATCTTCACGGGATGAGCCTGGAACAGGAAGCTCGTCACGATGCCGAAATTGCCGCCGCCCCCGCGCAGGCCCCAATAAAGGTCGGCGTTCTCCGACTTGTTGGCGGTGACGATGCGTCCATCGGCGAGCACGACATCAGCCTCAAGGAGATTGTCGATGGTGAGGCCATACTTGCGGGTGAGGTATCCTGTGCCGCCGCCGAGCGTAAGGCCGGCGATCCCAGTGGTCGATACAATGCCGGCCGGCACGGCAAGCCCGTAGATATGCGTGGCGTGGTCGACATCGCCTTGCGAGCAGCCGGGACCGACGCGGACGGTACGAGCGCCGGGATCGACCCGCACGCCTTTCATCATCGACATGTCGATCATCAGTCCGTCTTCGACACTGCTGAGGCCCGGCCCATTGTGGCCGCCTCCGCGGATCGCGACCTGAAGATCATTGTCCCTTGCAAAATTGACCGCTGCGACGACATCAGCAACGTCGGCGCACCGTGCGATCATCATTGGACTCTTGTCGATCATTCCGTTGTAGAGGCTCCGCACGGCGTCGTAGTCGGCATCCATTCGCCTGATAACCGGGCCGCGCATATTGCCGATGAAGGTTTCGGTGGCCATGCTCTGCATGATGTCCTCCTATTCCACCCATGATCGGTCATTGGGTCGGAGGTTGCTCGCAGGGCTCCTCGAACGTTCTCCGCCCCTCATGAAAAGATAGATCAAGCGCAGCGCGATGGCTATCGCAAATCGACTACGCGTATGCGTCTATTCGGAGATCGAGATCTTCTCCAACGACTGGTGGGGCAAGCCGATGAACGAGGTGCTGCGCACCTGCATCGAACGGTAGAACGGACATTGGTTGGACTTGCTGCCCGCTCGACCCGGTCGCGAATGCCCCATCGCGAGCCAGAACACAGGCGAAGCAGCGAGCTGGTCGGAGTACCACCGATGATGATGCGGACCATCAGCTTTCAGGCAGAATAACATCATCCCGATGCCGCAGCCGCGCCACAGTCTGTGCCAGATCGGATGCGGTAATCAATGGCATCAACGATCAGCAGGCACGGCGGATGTACCCATGCCTGTTGATCTTGAATGGCCCCGACGTGCAACCGTCGGGGCCATTGTTGTAGTAAGCGTGACAAGGCCGGCAAGCTTTGCCGAGGGCACCGGCGTGATTTATTGCGGCGAAAGCCGCCAGGGACGATCCTACGATTCAATGCGCTGGGCCAAGCCAGTGTTGCGATTAAATTCGCTGGCGCGACCGATCGGTGAAAAGTCAGACGATTGCGCTATCATGGATTCACCGGCGAATCCCGGACTATCACTCGTCAATTCGATCTGCGAAGCTCTGACCACACAAATGCGCTTGTGAACAAGCAGGCGCGAAGGGAGGTTCGCAGTGGAGAAAGTGCGACGCTTGCGTGCGATGAGCTCTCTGTGCCGCCAACAGGCCGCGTACAACAGCATGAACAAGTGGAAGCTGCTCGCAAAAGCAGAATACTGGGATCATCTGGCTGATCTCGAGCTGTCTTCTCACTACCAACAATGCAACGCCATTGGCTCGAATGAGATCGAGCAGCCTCAAGCGATCACAAGCACGAATGATGCTGGGCGGTAGACGATTTCCGCATGAGATCAGAGCGCGACGCTGCCCTACGGGCCTGCGACCTGCTGCAGCGTGTTGAAGCGCGCCTTCTGCTCGCTGCTCAGCGTGGCGTAGAACTCGTCCAGCGCCGGTTCGACCAGCTTGGCGGCCGTCAGCATGGCCTCGAGCCGGCTCTGCATCGCCTCGAGCCGTCCGACCGGCGTCAGGGGCACATCGTTCGGACAGGCAGCCTGCAGGCCTTCAACTCCCTTCGCGGTCGCTTCGCTGAGGCGGTCGAGCGCGTCCTTCTGCTTGCCTGCGGGGTGAAGTACGGCCTCGATCCTCTGGATCGGCAATTGGGTCAGGCTGGACTTGGGATCACCGCAGGTCTCGCTACTCGCTTCCTGCTGCTGGGACGAGCGGTCGCCGACATTGGGGCCGAGCGCGTTGAAGCGCGCCTGCTGTTCGTCGCTGAGCGAGTTGTAGAAATTCTCCAGGGCCGGTCGCACGATCTTGACGGCTTCCAGCGTCGCGCTGATGCGGTTCATCATCGCGCGCAGGCGGCCGGGCGGAGTAAGTGCATAGGTCTCCGCGCAGGTATCCTTGAATACATCGGCAGCCTTGGCCGCTGCGGTCTTCAACTCGTCGAGCAGCGCGCGTTGCTCCGGCGTCGGCTGCACGGCTCGCGCGATATCGGCGAGCGGCCAGGCTGTGACGCCCCTGTCCGGCGTGCTGCACAATTGCTGGAGCGTTTGCGGACTCGCGCTGGCGCGCGACCGTGCGCGGTAGCCGCCGCCGGCTTGCGGATAGTCATACGGATTGGTGCTGGCATAGGCGGAATAGGGGCTGCCACTGCCCCAGAATACGGTATCGACGAAGTCGTCATAGGCGTAGGCCCAATAGCCGGGCTCGTAAGCATAGGACCAGAACGTGTAGTCAAAAATGTCGGAGTAAGCGTATGGCCAGAACACCGGGCCGAGCCACGCCACGAACACCGCGGGATGGCGGTGACGCCAGGCCTGCCGGGGAGCCCAGCCGCTCTCGCGGGTCACGAGCGCCGCTTGAGTCTGCGCAGTTGCCTGCTCGCGGAACCGCTCCGCGAACCGCCCGCGCTGGGCGGCCTCCACGGCGGCCGCAGCCGCCGGCGTCCGCCCGGCCGGAGCCTGGAGCCCAAGCCGCTGCTGGCGCGCCAGGTCACTCTGCTGGGCGCGCTGCTCACGTTCAAGCAAGCGGTTCTGCGTCTGGAGTGTCCGTTGCTGCTCGCGCAGCGCCCGCGCCCCTTCCGGCTTCTGCGACTGGAGTTGCTGCACGCGCTGCTGGAGGCGATCGATGCGGGCCTGACGCTCCGTCGTCTGGCGCGACAGCATCTCGCGCTGCCGCTGCTGCACCATTTGCTGGCGCTGCTGGATTTGCTGCTGGCGCTGTTGCGCGCGCTGTTCGATCTGATCGTGCCGCGACAGCCGCTCGCTCGCGGCGGGCGGTGCGCTGGGCCGCGACGGGGCGGCGATGTGCGGTGACGGCCGCGGTGCCATGGCCGGGCGTTGCGGTGCGGCCGGCGCCCGATGGAATTCAGGCCGCGGCGCTGCCACACGCGGGGCCGCTCGCGGCGGTGCAGCGAAGTGCGGGGCCGGGCGAGGTGGCGGTGAGGCCATATGCGGCGCCGGACGTGGCGCCATGGCCGGCGGATGGAATGCCGGCGCGGCGGGACGTGCCATGGCTGGCGGCGCCGCCGGACGTGACATGGCCGGTGGTGCTGCTGGCCGCGCTGCGGCTGGGCCGGGTGGCCCGCCCCTTCCATGTCCCTGGCCGGGTCCTTGGGCGAGCGCACTGATGCTCGCCGTCAGCATCGAGACACCAACTAAAGCAGCCGTCAGGCAAACGCCACGCGGAAGCATGATTGTCGCTCCCACTTCGTAATCGCCCACGACGTTCAACGCACAGCCGGCGGAATCGTTCGTTCTCGGCCACGACCGGCATTGCGATCTTCCGACGCAGGCTCTCGAGATTCTGCGTCAGGTGGTGGCGAGCCACTCCAGCGCCCAGTCGACGCGCTAGGACGCGCGGTTGAGAAAGATCGGCAGCCCCTGCTTGTTGGCGTAGATGGGGCGGTAGCGCTCCGTGTTGTAGCTGCTCGCAACGTCCAATTTGCGCGGACCGAGCTTGGCGTCAGGGATGGGCACGAGGTCGTAGCGGCCCTCGACCAGCGCCGACATGAGGCCGGTCTTGCTTTCCAGCATGGCATCGTAGGCCATGTTACCGAAAGTCAGGGCCACAAGCTTGTCGATGAAGTCCGGATCGCCCGATCGCAAATCGTAGGTGAGATCGGAGATGATCGTCTCCTCGCCGGTGCGCTGCTTGATCTCGTCGGCAAGCGATTCCGCCACGTTGGCCTTCTTGCGGTGACCGTAGGCGTCGGGCTCGCCGTATTCCCGCAGCTTGTAGCCTTCCCACTGAGCTCCCTCGCTGAGTACGATCAGCGCGTAGTTGCTTGGATTGGCGCGCTTGTCCTCGATGAGCAACCGGATCAGCTTGTCGAGGTCGACCTTATACTCCGGTATGACGCATCGTATCGAGGTCGCATACGCGGTGTAGAGTGCCGTAAATCCGGCATCGCGGCCAAAGACGCGGAAAATGCCAATTCGCTCATGCGAGCCGACTGTCGTGCGCTGCCGCTGGATGGCATCGCTGGCGCGGGTGATCGCGGTCGAGAAGCCGATGCAGTACTCGGTGTTGCGGACGTCATTATCCATCGTCTTCGGGATGGCGATGATCTTGACGCCGAGTTCGTTGAGCTTGGCCGCATAACTGAGTGTGTCGTCGCCGCCGATGGCGATCAGGTGTTCGATGCCGAGTCCCGAGAGGTTGGCGAGCACCCGGCTGGTGAGGTCCCACGTCTTTGTCGCGATGCCGCCGTTGGTGCTCAGCGAGACCGGAACATCATTGCCGACGAGATGATAGGGCAGCTTTTGTATTTTGGAGGGATTGACGCGGCTCGAGTGCAGCACGGTGCCGCCGCGCCGGTCGATGGTTCGAGTGTTTTCACGGTTCAGCGGGATGACGTAGTGGGACCTGCTGTTTGGGTCGTCGAGGTTCAGGTGCGTGAGCGCCTCCCAACCACGGCGCAGACCGACAACCTCGATGTCGTCCTCACTGCCGCGATAAGTCACGCTCTTGATGACTGCATTGAGGCCGGCGACGTCGCCGCCGCCCGTGAGAATGCCGATGCGTTTTTTGGCCATATCCACCTCCCGGATCGGCATGTCGTCATAGCGACTGCATCTGTCGATTGAACGGTGAACGACGCTCCAGCTTCTGATTGAAGACGGTCGCTACTCGGCCGCTTCCGGCTTGCGGTCGTCGCGCAGTCGAAAACGCTTCAGCAGTCCGGATACGGTGTCGCGGAAGCCGCCATATTCCAGTTCGGAATAGGGCAGCATGGCGGCGCCAGACCAACCTTGGCTGCGCATCTCGATGGCCTTGTGCTGGGCGCGCCGGCGGACCTCATCCCACGCCGGGTTGTCGAAGAAATCGGTGTAGGACTCGGCAAACCGGCCTTCCCTGTCGATCGAAAAGCCGACGCAAGAAACGATCGGCAGGCAGTACATGCCGGTAACGGGGGTGTTGAGTGGCACCGGCATGAGCGGCATCACATGCGAGCCGCGTGCATCGCCGCCCACGAAGTGCGCTTTGGCGAACGGCGAGATTATCTCCTCCGGAGCTGGAAAAATCCCCTGGTTCCTGACGATCGCGACTGGATCATCCTTGCCGGTGTACTTGCCTGCGATCGCGTGGAGGCGCTGTGCCGAAACGGCCGCGGCGACTTCGCCATGGGTTCGAGAAACGATGCGATCGATGCCAAAGCGCTCGTTGTCGCGAAGCAGGGCGGCAATGTGGTAGCTGTCGGCGGGCGCGTCGAGCTCGAGCAGGCTGTCGCCGGCTGTGTTGTCCATGTCGATGATATGGAAACGGAATCCCTGGATCATCGGAGGCAGCATCAACCCAGCGCAGTACATGGGGTCGGCAAAGGCGAGATAGAGCGGCAGGTTGTAGGCGCCGGGGCCGCATTTGTCGGCCGCGAACACCATAAAGGATTCCGCGGGTCGCAGGCCGGAGAGGCTGTGGTCGAAGCTGAGCTCGGCGACGCCTGGGCCGGCGCCGCGAATGTTCCCGGAAGGCGCGTCGGCGAGAAGATCCTGGCCAGCACCGTAGAGCCCGGAGGTCTTCGCGACCGAGGTGGCCGCCAGGAACGTCTTCCAGGCGAGTTGATGGACCTCGGAGCTTCCTTCACCCCGCGTGTGCGTCATGATGATCGCAATGTCATCGCCGGTGTGGCAGATGAAGCCGTCGATCAGCAGACCATTGCAGATCGCCTTGGCAACCTCGCCCTCGACAGTCGCGATCATGCGTGAAGACGGTTTCGTGTGCCCGCCAATGGAGCCAACGTCAGCTTTGATGACTGAAAGAGTGAGTCTCATGAGCATTACTCCGATCCGCGCAGCTCTGCGCCTCCGGCCTCGGCGCTTGCTGCGCCGGGCACGGCGCTGCTCATTCGCGGACAAAAACGTCCGTCGCTCCGATAGGTTCCACGCACCCCGTTCGTCCGGTTGCCGGGATCACGCACAGTCTTGCCTTAGGACCATGCGTCACTATTGCTGCGCTGCACGAGTCCGGTTCTGGCCGGACCGCTAACTCGTGGTTGGCCGCCGCCGGCATGCGATCTTCCGACACAGCCTCAAGAGAAATCCTGCGTTAGGGTGGCGGCGAGCCGCTCCAGCGCCCAGTCGATTTGATCGCTGGTGATCACTGGCGCCTCCTGCCGCAACAGCGAGACGGCCGGCTGGACTGGCGGATGAGGCTCATTTGATCTCGGCCAGATAAAGGCTGGGGTCGAAATAGTCGGCCGCGGGGACTGGATTGGGGATACGGCCCTCTGCAATGAAGAAGTCGCTGACTTGCTGGAGCCATTTGACCACGGTCCCATCCGTGTAGAGCCGTTTCCATTCTCTCGACGTGAACATCTTCTCGGCCTTGAAAGCCTCGCTGACGTCCGAGAGCTTCGCCTGGCTGTAGTGATTGTCATGCAGCGTCTGAGCCGCCGGCCCGGGATTGCGCACCATGTAGTCGTTGGCTTCCGCCCAGGCGCGGATGATCCGGACCAGCACCTCCTTGTTGTCCGCGTAATAGTCTGGTCTCGCTACCCATCCGCCGAGGACGGCGGATTGGGGATAGAAGGCGGAGGCGTCTACCAGCTTGATGGCGTCCGGTATTTCCTCGCGGACCGTGATGTTGAATGGCACCCAGAGCGCTACGGCCGGCACCTCGCCGGACATGAAGGCCCGCACCGCGCCGGACATGTTGCGATCGACGATCTCGACTTGCGACGGATCCACGTTGTTGGCGCGGAGCGCCCGGTCCAGGAAGATGTGCGCCGTGGTCCTGGTCGTCGTCGCGATCCGCTTTCCCTTGAGATCGGCGAACGTGCTGACGCCGAGGGCTGGCCTCACCCAGAGCTGAGCCGTTGCGACCTCGATATCGTTCATGACGAAGGCGCGTCCCCGCCCGAGTGCGAGATAATTGGAGATCACGCCGCCGGCGGACAGCACGTCCAACCGACCGTCAGCCATGGCCTCGAAAACCTCCGGCCCCGTGTTGAACTCATGCAGCTCGAAATCGAGGCCTTGCTTGTCGAAGGAGCCACGATCCAGCCCGGTCCAGATATGCCCGTCGACCGCGACCACGTGAAGGTAGCCCAGCCGCAACTTCGTTCTGGCTTGCGCCACCGATGGCGCAGCGAGCATCGAGCCGATCGCGACACCTGCCGCGCGCTTCAGAACCTGCCGCCGATCGAGGCGTTGTGACAGGGCAGCGCTCATGTGTGATGCCTCCCCGCCTGACGGGGCAGCGGAATGACATCAGCCGAGCGGAGACGCTCCGCATGAAGCTGAGCGACGCGATCTTCGGGATGGTTCGACAGAAACTCCGACACCATACCGAGAGCGGCCGCGTCATCGCGGCGTTCGACAATGGCGTAGACGGCATCCCATCGCCGGCAGAACTCCAGTTCGGAGCTGATATCGCCCGTCCGCTCGCATCGGAGCTCAAATAGCGGAAAGGATTCCGCGAATCCCTTCGGCTGAATGCGATCGACGCAGCGGAAGACGAAGTGAGTTTCCGCGCGATCTTTCACGGCCGCGGAAACCAGCACGCGCGTGCCGTAGCTCTTGTTCAGCCCCTCGAGCCGCGAGGCCAGGTTGATCGTGGCACCGAGAGCCGTGTAGTTCATTCGATCGGCCGAGCCGACGTTTCCGACGACGGCGTCGCCCGAATGCAGGCCAAAGCGCGTGGCGAAGGGCGGCCAGCCCTCCGCTTCGAACGTCGCGTTCAACTGCTCGTTCCTGCGCAAACACGCGAGCACGGCCCGGCAAGCGTTGACGGCGTGCTCTGCATCATCAGCCGGTGCATTCCAAAATGCCATGACGGCGTCGCCAATGAATTTGTCGACCGTGCCCTGGTTGGCCATGATGACTTCCGACAGGGCCGCAAAATATCGCGAGGTATAGATCATGACCTGCGACGGATCCGCCTTCTCGGTCTTCGCAGTGAAATCGGCCACGTCGGTGAACAAGACGGTGATCTCGCGCCGCGTGCCGCCGAGCGCGAGCGATGCGCCGGATTCGATCAGTTGGCGCACGATCTGCTTTGGTACGAAGCTCGAAAAATTGCGGATCACGGTGCGCATGGTGAAGACCGAACGGGCCAGGTCGTCGATCTCCTGGATCATCGAGCGAAGCTTCGGGCGCTCCGTGAGCTGGAAATGCTGGATCTCGTCGGTCTGCCGGGCGAGTTCGCGCAACGATCGCGCCAGCAGCGAACCGATCCAGAATGCCAGCGGCACCATGGCGGCGACGAACCCAAGCGCCGTGACGAACAGGGTGCGACGTTCGGCGATGATCTCGGCGAAGAACTCGTCCAGCGGGGCGACCACGGCGAGCCTGACATTGGCTGCACCCGCGCTCTCGACCTTCTGGAACGCCGCAACGTAGGTCCGTCCCGCCTTGTCCGACAGGAACTGGTGAGCGTGCCCACCTGCCTCTGCCGCCCGCACCGCCTGGGAGAGGCCCCCAAGATTTGTCGCCTCGATCTTCGGCAGCTCGTCTCCGCGACCTCGGAAATCCGTCATCAGCTTGCTCATCTCCGGATGGGCCACGATCCGTCCGTCATCGTTGAACAGGAAGGCCGTTCCGGAGCCGAGCTGCTGCCGCCGGAGGAGCGCCTCGGACTGGCTGAGCAGGATGTCGCCCGCGACGACACCGCGCCGTCCGTCCTTCAGCGGAATGCGCAGCGTGTAGCCGGGAAGCCCTGTCGCGAAAAACACGTAAGGGCCGGTGAGAAGAGTGCCTTCCCTCCTGAAAGCGTCGGTATACCAACGCCGCTGCCGCGGATCGTAATCGCCTGGCCCCGGCTTCTCTTCGAGTGGGATGAGGTTGTCCGACAGGAGCATCGTGGTGGCAGGGTGAGCCGCCGGGCCGGTCCGGGAAATCGCAACGAGGCGGAATGTCGCGTCCTCCGGGGCGTTCAGGCTCGACCGGAAGGCGGGGCCAGCGCGATCGATCATGTCCATCTCGAGGAACGAGCCGTCTTCGTAGCCGACATAGAGGTTGAACAGCGGCTCGTTGTTGCGCAGCATTGCCGCCATCAGGCCATAGAGCTTCGTGTTGTCGTCGATGTCCGCGGACTGGACTGAGGGAAGTCCGCCCAGGATATCGAGGCAATCGCGAACATTCTTGAACTGCGAGTCGATCCGGTCCGCCCCGAGCTGTGCGACCTTATCGATGAAGGTGCCGGCTGCGCTCCGGGTGATGTCGGTGACGCGCGCGAAGCTCAAATAGACGAGCGTCAGCCCGACCAGCAGCACGACCGCAATGAACACGGTGATGATCGACGTCCGGAAGCCGACGCGAAGGGAACGCTGACCGTTGGAGACGCTTGCGCTCATTGAAGGTGCCTTGCTGTTGCTCTCCCACTGGTATTTCCGGACGATCGGCTTGGCCGACGTCGTGTCCGGCGTCAGCGAGATCGCGAACGTCAGCCAAGTGTTCCAGCCCTGCGGTCTGTTCTAGGCCGGCAAAGACGTAGCTTGGACCGACAGAGCAAGATCGGCCTTACCGCTGATGCCGACATCCAGACTGCCGCCGCGGGGAAACTGTGCTCCTGGCGCCGCCGAAACGTCGGTGTGATAGTAGATCGTGGCCCAGGCCCAACCGGGGGTGCCGGGTGCTGCAGCGAGGCTCCCAAAGGTTCCGGGCAGCCAGAAGCTGATGCCGCCTTCGTCGGCCGAAGCGGGAGGCCGACTGGCGAGCAGCGCAAAAGCGCACAGACAGCCGAGCGCGATTAGTTTTCCTTTTTGACTCCTTGTCATGCCTGTCCCCTCCGATAGCTCGCTTCTTCTGACGCGATGAGATCCGTCTGAGTCGCGGCCGTTATGATGGGCCTCCTTGCCTCGCAGACAAAAGCTGGCTGTAGCGTATCGACCGATGACACCGGTTCCGGCAGCCGCCACATGAACAGGCGGAAGGTCACCTTGTTCGGCGTCACGTCAATGATCGAGAAGCCGTTCTTCTCGGTATCACGTCGGGGTCAATGTTGTTTCGCTCATCGAGTCCTCCATCCGCAATAAATTTCACATCGCTTTCGGCTCAATCGCGTGCCATGGCGCGCGAGGCCGTAGCTCCGAGTTCCGAGCCGCCACGGGTTACGGCCGCAAATTGACGTAGCTCGGCGGAGTTCAAGTCAGCGCTTGCCGCTGCTGCCCTCCTGTAGCTTTGCGAGCACCTGATCGAGCGAAAAGCTGCCTGGCTTCTGCCGCGGCGGAAACTCGACATATGATTTCAGGTGCTGGGCAACCACGTCCTGCGCGGGGACAAGGGCAAAAGCACGTTCGAGCCGCCAGGTGACATATTCGCCCGAATCGAACTGAGCCCGCTCGAAAGGATCCGCGCGAAGGTCCGTGAGTTTGGGGAGCCGAAGCGGTACCAGCGGATCCTGCCACACATCGATTCCGTTCGCTCGCTGCTCCAGAAACAGGAGCTTCCAGCGGTCATAGCGAAGAGCGGCAAGGTTGCCGTCATCGGTCCAATAGAAGAACTCCTTACGCTTGGTTGGCCCGCTACCGGCCAGCAGAGCACGCTGATCATAGCCGTCCAGGTGGACCTTGAAGTTCTTGCCGGCAGCTTGGTACCCGGCGAGCAGCTTCTCCTTCACGTTCGGCTCACCCGCAGCAGCTACCAACGTCGGCACCCAGTCTTCATGGGACATGAGTTCGTTGATTTCAGTCCCAGGTTTGACAACGCCGGGCCAGCGGATCATGCCGGGAACGCGGTAGCCGCCCTCCCAGCTCGCGTTCTTTTCCCCGTGAAACGGAGTCGTGCCGCCGTCCGGCCACGAGAAGACTTCGGCACCATTGTCGGTCGTATAAAGTACGATCGTGTTGTCGGCGATGCCAAGATCTTCGAGCTGCTTGAGCAACTGACCGACCATGCCGTCGTGCTCGACCATCCCGTCAGCCTCAAGTCCCAAACTGGTCTTGCCACTGGACGACGGCTTGAGGTGGGTGAACACGTGCATGCGCGTCGAATTGAACCAGCATAGGAAGGGTTTGTTGGCCTGGCTGTTCTTCTCAATGAATGCCATCGCGGCGGACAAGAACTCCTCATCCACCGTCTCTTGGCGTTTTTTGGTGAGCCGACCGGTGTCTTCGATCTTCTGCTTGCCGACCCGGCCAAACCGCGGATCTTCAGTCGGGTCATCCGCGTCCGTCGCGTATGTGTGGAGAACGCCGCGCGGACCATACTTGGCGAGAAACGCCGGGTCCTTGGGATAGTCTGGGTTCTCCGGCTCGTCTTCAGCGTTCAGGTGGTAAAGGTTGCCGAAGAACTCGTCGAAGCCGTGTACCGTGGGCAGAAATTCGTTGCGATCACCGACGTGGTTCTTGCCGAACTGTCCGGTCGCATAGCCGAGCGGCTTAAGCAATTCGGCAAGCGTCGGGTCTTTTTCTGAGAGCCCCTCCTTGGCGGCGGGAAGGCCAACTTTGAGCAGTCCTGTTCGGAAGCAACTTTGCCCCGTGAGGAACGCAGCGCGACCCGCCGTGCATGATTGCTGAGCATACAGATCAGTAAAGATCGCTCCTTCTCTCGCAATGCGATCAATGTTGGGTGTGCGATAACCCATCATGCCGCGGCTATAGGCACTGATATTCCAGTAGCCGATGTCGTCGCCGAAGATGACGAGAATATTCGGCTTGCTGCCCGAAGGTGCAGCGGCAGGTGCCGGCGAAGGCGCGGCCTTCTGCGCCTGCGCCAGTGCGTCGGAGGCAAGAGTTGCCGCGACCAGGGCAGTTCCACTCAAAGCACCGTGCGGCGATCAAGCGAGTCTCGCTTTGACTTCGAGGCCATCGTCAACTCCCATTTTTCTGACTACGCATCTGAATCCGACGTGACTTGTTGATGTATCGACCGGTTCGGCATGGCGGGCCGCGGGCCGGTAGCGGCGGCAATAGTTCGGCGCGCAAAGATGCGAGCCGCCCTTCAAGACCTTGCGCGGGATTTTTACGTTGGGCAGGGTCGGGTCGTAGCTCGCATTTTCCTGCCCCGAGCGCGGATTGCGTGGAATGCAACAGGCTTTTTGCGCAACGGCCTCATGCCGGGCCGACCACCAATCCGAGGTCCACTCCCAGACGTTGCCGATCATGTCGTAAACGCCGTAGCCGTTCGGCGTAAACGCGTTCACCGGCGATGTGCGCTCAAAGCCGTCCTCGCAGAGATTTTGGACCGGGAAGTTTCCCTGCCAGACATTCGCCATGTGTCTGCCGCCTGGCGCGAGCGCATCGCCCCAGGCAAATTCCTTGCCTTCCAGCCCGCCGCGCGCGGCGAACTCCCACTCGGCCTCGGTCGGCAGATCCTTGCCTGCCCATATCGCGTAAGCGAGCGCATCTGCATAGGAGACGTGGACGACGGGATGATCGTCCAATTCCCTAAGATTGCTCTTGGGGCCGTAGGGATGGCGCCAGTTGGCGCCCTTCATGAAGCTCCACCACTGGCTCCAATCCCTGGAGTCGGTGATGCGCTGCGGTGGCGAGAATACCAGCGAGCCAGCGTAGAGCATCTTCTTCAGCGCACCGGGATAGTCCTTGGGATTCGGCACCGTCTGGGCCGTGGTCACGTAACCGGTCGCGTTGACGAATTCCTTGAACTGTCGATTTGTCACCGGCGTGCGGTCGATCCAGAAGCCGTCGACCGTGACGCGATGGCTGGGCGCCTCCTCCGGATAATGATGATCCGAGCCCATGCGGAACGTGCCGCCGGGAACCCACGCCAGGTCCTCGGTTGCGACATCATCTCCCTGCCGCTTGTTATGTTCGAGAGCTTTCCGGAGCATCTCAAGGCGCCCGAGCGCGTGAGGAGCCGACCCCGGTGCAAATTCGTGCGCCAAACGGAGGCTGGATTGATCTAGGGTCTGTACTCAATAGGGATTCCCGCTGAGGCGGAGTTGTGATTCAAGACCTCCGAGTCGAAGGGGGGCTTGATGGGGCAAAAGCTATATTGGCTGAGTGAGGCGGAGTGGAAGCGGATTGA
>NZ_RDQF01000064.1 GCF_004114425.1 Bradyrhizobium vignae
CGTGCGGATAGCGGCCAGTCCGTCGGAAGGATGATCGAGCAACATCGTCGTCTCCAGGTTGAATGGATTCAGCAACCCTCAGTCTGGCCTCAGACCTGGTCGCTATCCACTCCCCATGGAATCTTCGTCGCAAGGGCTCCTCGCAATGACGACGGTGAGCGCCTCACCAGTTCCGCAAGACCGCAAGCACGGCGACCCCGAACAAGGCGGCAGCGCCGAGCACGAAGCCGAACACGAAGGGCCAGAAGCGTGAGCGGCGCGGCGGCTCGGCGGCCGCTGCTTGCGGTTCGGGCAGGACCGCCATCGCATGCTCGCGCTCGATCATGCGGCGCGCGACGTAGTCGGTAACGGCATCGACGATCACAGCGGTGTCGTGTGATTCGGCAAGCACGATGCGGCCGAAGCGGGTGTCCTGGACGAAGCGGTACATCCGCTTGTCGCGCCCCATCACGATATGGGCGACGACGTCGATCCATAGTCGCGGCGTATCGCCCTGGCTGATGCCGCGGTCGAACAGGTCGATCTTGTCCGGCACCTGCGCGAACAAGGGATCGAGCGCATCGTTGAGGATCTCGAGCCGCGCCACCTCGGCGTCCCTGAGATCGACGACGACGCCGGTCCGGTCGGCGGCCTCGATCCGCGCGCGCAGCAGCGCATCGCGCAGCCGCACCGGGCGTGGCTGGCCGGGATGGGTCCCGCTGGTCTCGGGCTCTGACATTGTCGGCCTCGTCCTCGACTGTCCGTCATTAACCTATCAGCAACCACACCCTCCGCAAAGGCCCACAATTCCAGATACTTACGGCGCCCACAACGTTTACCTGTGCCAAAAACAGACGATCCCACCCAGGCTAGGCCTGGATGGGACCATCCGTCCTTGGACGTCTTCTTAAGGTAAGCTCGGCAGCCGCCTGATCAGGCGGCCGGGGCGCGCTGCGGCTCTTCCACGATCGAGAAGCGGACGCCGGCCTTGTGGCGGCTCTCTTCCGAGACCTCGCGCCAGCAGTCCTCGGCTTCCTTGCGGGTCTTGAAGGGACCTTTGACCTGGGCCGAGCCTTCGACGAGCTTGTGGAAGTTCATCGAACCGAACTCGCCGCCGATCACCCAGAAATTGCTGCCTTTGGTCATTGTCAGTCTCCTGTCGAGAGTAGCGTGATTCGTTAGCCGAACTGGTTCATGGTGTTGTGGACGCCGCCCGCCTTCAGGGCAGCTTCGCCGGCGAAGTACTCCTTGTGGTCGTCGCCGATATCGGAGCCGGCCATGTTCTGGTGCTTCACGCAGGCGATGCCCTGACGGATCTCGGCGCGCTGGACGTTCTTGACGTAGCCCAGCATGCCCTGCTCGCCGAAATACTCGCGGGCGAGATTGTCGGTGGACAGCGCCGCCGTGTGATAGGTCGGCAGCGTGATCAGGTGGTGGAAGATGCCGGCGCGCTTGGCCGAATCCGCCTGGAAGGTGCGGATGCGCTCGTCGGCTTCCTGCGCCAGCGGAGTTTCGTCGTACTCCGCCTTCATCAGCTCGGCACGGTTGTACTTGCTGACGTCCTTGCCCGCTTCCTTCCAGGCGTCGTAGACCTGCCAACGGAAGTTGAGGGTCCAGTTGAACGACGGCGAGTTGTTGTAGGCGAGCTTGGCGTTCGGCACGACCTTGCGGATGCGATCGACCATGCTGGCGATCTGCTCGATATGCGGCTTCTCGGTCTCGATCCAGAGCAGGTCGGCGCCGTTCTGGAGCGAGGTGATGCAATCGAGCACGCAGCGGTCCGCACCGGTGCCGGGACGGAACTGGTAGAGGTTGGAGGGCAGCCGCTTCGGACGCATCATCTTGCCGTTACGGTTGATGATGACGTCGCCATTACGGGCGTTCTCCGGCGTCACCTCCTCGCAATCGAGGAAGCTGTTGTACTGGTCGCCGATGTCGCCGGGCTTGTGGCTGACGGCGATCTGCTGCGTCAGGCCGGCGCCGAGCGAGTCGGTGCGGGTCACGACGATGCCGTCTTCGACGCCGAGCTCGAGGAAGGCGTGGCGGCAGGCGCGGATCTTCGCCAGGAAGACCTCATGCGGCACGGTGACCTTGCCGTCCTGGTGGCCGCACTGCTTCTCGTCCGAGACCTGGTTCTCGATCTGCAGCGCGCAGGCGCCCGCCTCGATCATCTTCTTGGCGAGCAGATAGGTCGCCTCGGCGTTGCCGAAGCCGGCATCGATGTCGGCGATGACGGGGACGACATGGGTCTGGAAGTTGTCGATCTTCTCGATCAGCTCCTTCTCACGGATCTTGTCGCCTTCCTTGCGCGCCTTGTCGAGGCTGCGGAAGATGTCGTTGAGCTCGCGCGCATCGGCCTGACGCAGGAAGGTGTAGAGCTCTTCGATCAGGGCCGGCACCGAGGTCTTCTCGTGCATCGACTGATCGGGCAGCGGACCGAACTCGGAGCGCAGCGCCGCGATCATCCAGCCCGAGAGATAGAGGTAGGTGCGATCAGTCTTGCCGAAATGCTTCTTGACCGAGATCAGCTTCTGCTGGGCGATGAAGCCGTGCCAGCACCCCAGCGACTGCGTGTACTTGGCGGGGTCGTTGTCATAGGCGGCCATGTCGGCCCGCATCAGCGCCGCGGTATAGCGGGCGACGTCGAGGCCGGTCTTGAAGCGGTTCTGCAGGCGCATGCGGGCGACGGCCTCGGCCGTCACGCCGTTCCAGGTCGGCTTGGTCTCGAGAAGCGCCTGGGCCGCCTCGATCTCGCTCTGATACGAGGCCGGGCGCTGGAGCGCGTTGATGCCGCGGAGCTGGTAGTTCATGTGCCTGATCCTTTCACTGGCGATGGCTTGCCATCGACATTCTTGACAGTGCATTGCGAAATGCGTGTCAGGAGCTAAACGTGAAAACAGAAACTTCGTATAGAGGCCTTGTTTTTTATTGGTGATGTCATGTAACATAAGAACATGTAACAGATGTTATTTTGTAAAGTTTGTAAAAATTGGTCAGCAGGGCTGGCCCTCGAAGCGTCGGAGATCTGAGAAATGCCCGCCGATTCCGGCAAGAAACTCTTTGTCGGCCCGCGGTTCCGGCGGATCCGGCAGCAATTGGGGCTGTCGCAAACCCAGATTGCCGAGGGGCTCGGGATATCGCCGAGCTATGTCAACCTGATCGAGCGCAACCAACGCCCGGTTACGGCGCAGATCCTGCTGCGGCTGGCCGAGACCTATGATCTCGATTTGCGCGACCTCGCCACCGCGGACGAGGACCGCTTCTTTGCCGAGCTCAACGAGGTCTTCTCCGATCCCTTGTTCCGTCAGATCGACGTGCCCAAGCAGGAGCTGCGCGACCTCGCCGAGCTCTGCCCCGGCGTCACTCACGCGCTGCAGCGGCTCTACGCCGCCTATACCGAGGCCCGCCAGGGCGAGACGCTGGCCGCCGCGCAGATGGCCGACCGCGACGTTGGCACGCGCTACGAGGCCAATCCGGTCGAGCGCGTGCGCGAGCTGATCGAAGCCAACCGCAACTATTTTCCGGAGCTGGAGCAGGCCGCGGAAAATCTGCGCGACGAGCTGAACGTGCCGGCCGAAGGGCTGTACGCGGCGCTGGTCGCGCGCTTGCGCGAAAAGCATTCGATCCAGACCCGCATCATGCCGGTCGATGTGATGCGCGAGACGCTCCGGCGCTTTGATCGCCATCGCCGCCAGCTCCTGATCTCCGAGCTGGTCGACCCGCCCGGCCGCGCGTTCCAGCTCGCCTTCCAGCTCGGGCTTGGCGAATGTGCGCAGCATCTGGAGACCATCATCGGCCGCGCCGGACCGCTCGACGACGCGCCGCGGCGGCTGTTCCGCATCACACTCGGCAACTACTTCGCGGCCGCCGTGATGATGCCCTACCCGGCCTTCCTCGCCGCCGCCGAAGCACTCAACTACGACATCCACGTGCTGGCGCAGCGCTTCAATGCCGGCTTCGAGCAGGTCTGCCACCGCCTCACCACCCTGCAGCGGCCGAATGCGCGCGGCATTCCGTTCTTCCTGCTCCGCGTCGACAATGCCGGCAACGTCTCAAAGCGCTTCTCCTCCGGCACCTTCCCGTTCTCGAAATTCGGCGGCACCTGCCCGCTGTGGAACGTGCACTCGACCTTCGACACGCCGGACCGCCTGCTCAAGCAGGTGATCGAACTGCCCGACGGTACGCGCTATTTCTCGATCGCGCAGATGGTGCGCCGCCCCGTCGCGCCGCATCCGCTGCCGCAGCCGCGCTTTGCCATCGGCCTCGGCTGCGAGATCCGCCACGCCGCGCGCCTGACCTACGCCGCCGGCATGGATCTGGAGAAGACAGAGGGCACACCGATCGGCGTCAACTGCCGCCTCTGCGAGCGCGAAAACTGCGCCCAGCGCGCCGAGCCGCCGATCACGCGCACGCTGATCCTGGACGAGACGACGCGGCGGGTGTCGAGCTTCGCCTTCTCGAATGCACGGGAGTTGTGAGGGTATTCAGCTCTCGTGCCCCGGACGCGCAGCAGCGCTCTTGCGCTGCTGCGCTGCGTCCGGGGCACGAGACTGCCGCACTTCACGCCAGCGTATGCACGATCACCGGCCCGGCCGCCGCGCTCGCATGTCCTGCGAGCAGCGGGCCGAGATCCTTCTCGATCCAGGCGATGGCGCGCCTGTTCGCTTCCTCCGCCTGCTCGAACTTGTCGAAGATCGAGATCGCGGTCACCGTGTCGTCGCCGGCATAGACGACATAATAGGCGCGGAAGCCGTCGACGTCGCTGATGATTGGAACGGCACCGTCCTTGATGCGGCGCGCCAGCTCTTCCGCGCTCCCGCTTTTCGCCTTGGCCTGACGGATGGCGGCATACATGGCATCCTCCTTCCGGCTATCTGAAGCTTGGTGCTGTGAGCTTACACCTGACAGCAAACCCCGTCATCCTGAGGCGCTCACTATGGCGACGCCGAGCGCCCCCATAGTGAGCCAAGGATGCCCGGATGCAGCATCCCGGCCGTGCATCCTTCGAGGCTCGGCTGACGATGCATCCGCATCGCCAGCCTCACACCTCGGGATGACGGGGAAGCAGTTTGCTGGCCTCGCCAATGGCCACTTCGAGCCGGCTCTCCTTGGTTAACCCGGCCCTAATCCGCCTTCGCGATCTGCAACCAAGGATTAAGCACGCTTCAACATCGGTGCCTTAGTCTCGCCGCACTCACTTTTCGCAAACAACGGCGGCCTATTGTGCCGGGCGAAGTGACATCAGGGGGTTCATCATGCGCATTGCGTTGCTGCTGACCGCAACCATCGTCGGCGCGCTGTTTGCCAATCCATCCAGGGCCGGGGCGCTCGATGCGACCGCTGAGGCAGCGCAGGCGCTGCCGCCGGGCTTCCAGAGCTACCGCGGCTACATGTTCGACATCTCCGAGAACCGCGACCGCAAGGATGTCGCCAAGCTCACCGAGAACTTGAAGAGCCAGATCGACGTCGTCGAAGGCGTCGGCCTGTCCCCGCGCGTGCTGCGCTTCTTCCACACCGTTCCGATCGTCGCGAGCGAGCTCGCCTGCCTCGACGAAGGCGCCGCCACCGCCTGCTACGGCCGGGTCACGCCGGACATCCAACGCACCGCGCCCCGGACCCTTACGGTCTGGGACCACGACAAGCAGCGCTGGACCAATCCGAACGCCGTCGATCTCGCGGTCGATTCGGGGCTCGGCGTGATCATGCTGCGGCCGGACATGATGCGCTACGAAAAGGAGGCCGTGCTGCTGCACGAGCTCCTGCACGCCTATCACGCGCGGCTGCTGCCGGACGGCTACGCCAACAAGGGCGTGATCGGCTACTATGCCCTCGCCAAGTCCAAGGACCAGCTGCCCAAGGAATCCTATGCGATGAAGAACCCCATGGAGTTCTTCGCCGTGACCGCCAGCATCTTTCTCTCCGGAAAGAGCGAATTCCACGATCCGAAGTCGCGCGAGGCGCTCAAGGAGAAGATGCCGGACTATTACAAATACCTGGTCGGTGTGTTCGGCTTCGATCCCGAGCCGGCGGCCTCGAACGGCCCGGTCGCCTCGCTGAAGTGAGGCAGACCTGGCGTTCTCAAGCCAGACCACCCAAAAGCCGCGCGGAATGCGCGGCTTTTTTGTTTTGTCAGCCGGAAGCTGCGGATGACGCGCCGGCGGGAATTGCCAAGGCGGGGCCCGATCTGCATAGTCCCGCCGCATCGATATCGTTTTTCGAAGGGGATAAGAGAACATGGCGGAAGCCGACCTGGATGTCGTGATCCGGCAACTGGCCAGACAGCTGCATACGGGCCTGATGACCCGCGCCAAGGAGCGGCGGGATCGCTTCAACGGCCTTGCGGCCAAGGCCAAGGGCAAGGAGACCGGCGAGCGCTTCAAGATGCTGGCCAAGGCCACCATGGAGCAGGCCACCGCCGCCGCCAAGCGCCTGCAGATGTCCGCAGACAACGTCGCCGACAGCTACGCCCGATCGATGCGCCTGGCCGCCAGCACGCCGGTTGCGGTGAAGGAGAAGACGGTGAAGGAAAAGACGGCGAAGGAGAAGCCGGCAAAGAAGGCAATGGCGAAGAAGGCCAAGGCCAAGAAGGCGAAGTAGTGGATGCTTTCTTTCTTTCTCCCCCCTGCGGGAGAAGGTGGCATAGGCGGCCTTCAGCCGCCGTTCTTAGGAACGCCGAAACGAAGCTTCGGCCATGGCGCCGGATGAGGGTTCTTTCCGCTCGCCAGACTGTTCGTGAGGATAGAAACCTTTCACCCGGCTTCGCTTGCAGCGGCGAATGCCGCTTTAGGTATCTCTCACCGCCTTGGCACGGCGAGCGGCTCGGCGCTGGCGAGCTCGGCGAGCCTGGCACGTGCGGCCTCGCGGGCGCGGACGTCTTTGCCGGCCGGCAGCGTCAGGGCGGCTTCAAAATCGGCGCGCGCGTCGTCGATCTGACCTCGGGCGAGGAATGCCAGACCCCGATCAAGGCGGGCTTGTGCGTCCGAGGGATCGAGGCGAACCGCCGTGTTGTAGCTCAGGATGGCGCGATCGAGATCGCCCGTGGCGGCAAGCGCGAGACCGCGTTGGTGATAGGGTGCGGCGAGCTTGGGATCATGCGCGATCGCCTCGTCGTAATCCGCAATGGCAAGCTCGAGATCGCCGTTCTGCCGGCGCGCCAGCGCCCGGTCGCGATAGAGCGAGGCGCGGTTGGGATTGAGATGGATGGCCTCGTCGAAATCGGCGATGGCGCGCTTGAAATCGCCGTGGCGCAGCGCGATCCGCCCGCGCCCCTCATAGGCGAAGGCGATCAGCGAGCCCCGCAGCGGCGAGAAGCCGATCACGGCCGAGCAGATGTCGGGATCGTCTTCGTCGCCGCAATTGACGACCATGTGCGTGGACAGGCCGACGAGCACGCAAAGGACGATCAGCAATGGTACGGCAGCTCTGGTCATCTTCGACGGCGGCCGGCAGAGGGCCGGCCGCGCATCCCCTTTCGAAGGAATGGTCACGCCGAACTGTTAACACCGGCGGGGACGACCCCGTGTGCGCCAGGTCACAAAGCCGGACGCAAATCCCTACCGGTTCCGTTAGCCCCAAGGCCCGCGTGAGGGGCCAGGCGAGGACGAGTGGCCCCAGGGACCGCGCGGCGGGTAGTTCTCGTTGGCGCCGACCGACGGTGCCGCGCGCGTGCCGAGCTCGGCCGCGAGTTGGTGGAGGGCGGCAACGCGGTTCTGCGTCGAGGGATGGGTGGCGAACAGATTGTCCACGCCGTGGCCCGACAGCGGATTGATGATGAACATGTGCGCGGTCGCGGGATTTCGCTCGGCCTCGAAATTCGCGACCTGGTGGGCGGCACCCTCGATCTTCACCAGCGCGGAGGCCAGCCACATCGGCTGTCCGACGATGCGCGCACCGAGATTGTCCGCGGCATATTCGCGGGTGCGGCTGATCGCCATCTGGACCAGCATGGCACCGAGCGGGGCGAGGATCATCAACAGGATCGAGCCGACGATACCCGGACCGCTGTTGTTGTCACGGTGGCCGCCGAAGAACATGCCGAACTGCGCGAGCATGGAGATGGCGCCGGCGATCGTCGCGGTGATGGTCATCAAGAGCGTGTCGTGATGCTTGATGTGCGCGAGCTCGTGCGCGATCACGCCGGCGAGCTCATCGCGGCTGAGCTGGCGCACAAGACCGGTGGTGACGGCGACCGCGGCGTTTTCAGGATTGCGGCCGGTCGCGAATGCATTGGGCTGCATCTCGTCCATCAGGAACACGCGCGGCATCGGCAAGCCTGCACGGCCCGCGAGCTCGGCGACGAGGCCGACCAGCTCCGGCGCGGTCGAACGGTCGACCTCATGAGCCCCATACATCGAGAGCACCATGCGGTCGGAGTTCCAATAGGTGAAGAGATTGGTCGCGGCGGCAATGACGAGCGCGATCATGGCGCCGGAGGCGCCACCGATCAGATAGCCGACGCCCATGAACAGGGCGGTCAGGCCTGCAAGCAGCATTGCGGTACGAAGATAGTTCATGGCCGTCCCTCCTGGCCGGCCGCGGCCGCTGGAACGCCTGCAGGCCGGCACATATCAGGTGGGGATGACCCCGGCCCGGGTGCAAGGTTTCCGGGTGCGTCGCGGAGCCGCGGCACTTGACCCGGGCCGGAACGGCCGGGCACGATCGCGGCCATGCAATTCGAAATTCTCGGCGAGATTACCGACGTCGAAACTTTCGCCAGTGGCTCGGGTATCGCGAAATTGCCCGGCTGCGGCGAATCTACGGGAGGGACGCTGGCGAAAGCGCAAGGGTATTGCCCAAGTCCGATTATGCGATGGCTCTACCCATCTCGCTGAGATACATTGGTATGAAGCTGGCGGTATCGGCCGCAAGGAATTCAAGATCAAGAACATGTTCCGTGAATCATGACGAAGTCGCGAAGCAACCAACTGGTAATCGTGGCGAGGATTACCTTTATCCGAAAACCTTCCTTCGCGACACAGCCCTTCCCCTCGCGGTGAAACGCGCCGTATTGGCCGCCTAGCGGCTTCCCCTGACAGCACCAGAGATATTGATGCCGATGAACTGCCTTGGTTCTCGCCTTGCGATCGCAACGATCGCGGTCTCGCTTGCCCTCGCACTACCCGCCTCCGCCCAGTTCGCGCCGCCGCCCGCCAGGCCCGTCGCGCCAAAAGCAACGGCCCCCTCGCCGCGCGCGGCCTCGTGCCATAACGGCGCGAGCTTCGATCGCTTCCTGGCCGACGTGAAGCAACAGGCGGCGGCCGCCGGCGTGTCGCAGCGCGCGATCGCGGAGGCTTCGCCCTATCTCGTCTACGACCAGGGCATCGTCAATCGCGACCGCGGCCAGCGCGTGTTCGGCCAGCTCTTCACTGAATTTGCCGGACGCATGGCCGCGCCCTATCGCATGCAGAACGGACAGCAGCACATCAAGCAATACGCTGCCGCGTTCGCGCGCGCCGAGAAGGAGTATGGCGTACCGCCGGCCGTGATCGCCGCCTTCTGGGGGCTCGAGAGCGACTTCGGCGCCAACATGGGCAACCTGCCGACGCTGAAATCACTGGTGTCGCTCGCCTATGATTGCCGCCGCTCCGAGATGTTCGTGAACGAGACCATCGCCGCGCTGAAGATCATCGACCGCGGCGATCTGCATCCCGACGAGATGATCGGCTCCTGGGCCGGCGAGCTCGGGCAGACCCAATTCCTGCCCGTGCATTACGTCAACTACGCCGTCGATTATGACGGCGACGGGCGGCGCGACCTGTTGCACTCTAGGGCTGATGTGATCGGCTCGACCGCGAACTACATCGCAAACGGATTGAAGTGGCGGCGCGGCGAGCCATGGCTGGAAGAGATCAAGGTGCCGCCAAACCTGCCGTGGGAGAAGACCGATCTCACGGTGCGGGAGCCGCGCTCGACATGGGCGCAGTTGGGCGTGACCTATCCCGACGGACGACCGCTGCCGAGCGACAACCTGCCGGCCTCCGTGCTGCTGCCGATGGGACGGACCGGTCCTGCCTTCATGGCATACGCGAATTTCTCGGCCTACACGGAGTGGAATAATTCGCTGATCTATTCGACCACGGCTGGCTATCTCGCCTCGCGCATCGCGGGCGCGCCGCCGATGCGCAAACCTGCCGCGCCGGTCGCGCAGCTGCCGTTCAATGAACTCAAGCAATTGCAGCAGCTCCTCGTCCAAGCCGGCTTCAATGTCGGCAAGATCGACGGCGTGCTCGGCCAGCAGAGCCGCGCGGCCGTGAAGGCAATGCAGATCAAGTACGGCCTGCCGGCGGATTCCTGGCCGACGGCAGAGCTGCTCGCCCGCATGCGCGGCAGCACGGCGCAGGCGCAACCGGCGGGCGTGGTGCGCTAAAGCATGATCCGGAAAAGTGCGAAGCGGTTTTCCGGAAAGATCCTGCGTAAACAACAAGCTAAAGCGCGATGACGATTCATCCAAATCTCATCGCGCTTTAAGCCCTTCTCTCATGCCCCGCGACCCGGCTACGCCAAGGCTTCGCCGGGGTGAAGGTCCAGGGGCGCCGAAGCTTTAGCGAAGGCGGCCGGCGGGGCATCCAGTACGCCGCGGCCTCTCGGTCAATCACTGCCGTCTCGGCTTACTGGATCGCCCGTCTTCGCGGGCGATGACACCTGGAGAGAATTTTCGCATTGCACAAGCCGCTTCTCGCGATTGTATTTTTCCATGACATTCCCATGTGAGTAACTCAGGTTTTCTCCTGAGATTTTCCCTCATCGAAGCGAGCATCACATGTCCTTCCACGACGCCGTCGTTCCCGCCTATTTGCAAATGCTGAACAGCCTGACCGGCCTGCTCACCAAGGCCGAGGCGCATTGTGCAGCGAAAAAGATCGACCCCGGCGTGTTGCTCGGCTCCCGCCTCTTCCCGGACATGCTGCCGCTGTCGAAGCAGATCCAGCTCGTCAGCGATTTCGCCACCAAGGGCTGCGCGCGGCTGACCCACAGCGAGGTGCCGTCGACGCCCGACACGGAGACCAGTTTCGCGGAATTGAAGCAGCGGCTGGCGAAGACGATCGACTATGTGAAGTCGTTCAAGCCCGAGCAGTTCGAAGGCGCCGATGTCAGGGACGTCACCTTCCCGGCCGGCCCCGACAAATCCATCACCATGAAGGGCCAGCAATTCCTGAGCTCGTTCTCGCTGCCGAACTTCTATTTCCACGCCGCGATCGCCCACGGTATTTTGCGCCACAACGGCGTCGAGATCGGCAAGCGCGATTTCCTGGGTGCAAACTGATTGCGATTGCACGGCCACGACAGCCGTATTCCACTGTCGTGGCCAAAATGGCGTATGAATTGTGCTACGCGGGCGTTGACGCGTAGCTCGCCTGCACTTTCCGTATGGCTCATCCCTTGCGCCTGATGTCGCGATGCACAAGTGTTCAAGACCTCTCACCGCCTGGAAGCATTTCCCATGAGCCGTTTGACCAAATTGCTTGAGACCTACAAGCTCGGCCCGATCACGCTGGCCAACCGCCTGGTCATGGCGCCGCTGACGCGCAACCGCGCCGTTCCCGGCACGTTCGTGCCCGGCGCACTCGCCGCCGACTATTACGCCCAGCGCGCCTCCGCAGGCCTCCTGATCACTGAAGCGAGCCAGATTTCGCAACAGGGCCAAGGCTATCAAGACACGCCCGGCATCTACTCGAAGGATCAGGTCGCCGGCTGGCGCAAGGTCACCGACCGCGTCCACGAGCGCGGTGGCAAGATCTTCATCCAGCTCTGGCATGTCGGCCGCATCTCGCATGTCGATCTCCAGGCGAATGGCGCAGCTCCGGTCGCGCCAAGCGCGATCCGCGCCAAGGGCAAGACCTTCGTCAACGGCGGCTTCGCCGACGTCTCCGAGCCGCGCGCACTCGAGCTTTCCGAAATTCCCGGCATTATCGACGACTTCAAGCGTGCGACGAAGAACGCGCTGGAGGCCGGCTTCGACGGCGTCGAGATCCACGGCGCCAACGGCTATCTGCTCGACCAGTTCGCACGGGACGGCGCCAACAAGCGCACCGATGCCTATGGCGGCTCGATCGAGAACCGCGCGCGGCTGATGCTGGAAGTCGCCGGGGCTGTTGCCACTGAGGCCGGCAGCGACCGTACCGGCATCCGCATCTCGCCGGTGACGCCGGCGAACGATCTCTCCGACAGCAACCCGCAACCGCTTTTCGACCACATCGTCGATGGCCTCAGCGCGCTCAAGCTCGCCTATCTCCACGTCGTCGAGGGCGCCACCGGCGGCCCGCGCGACATCGCGCCGTTCGACTATGCCTCCTTGCGCAAGCGGTTCTCCGGCGCCTACGTCGCCAACAACGGCTACGATTTCGACCTCGCCACCAAGATGCTGGAGGCGAACGCGGCCGATCTCATCGCCTTCGGCAAGCCGTTCATCTCCAACCCCGACCTGGTCGAGCGGCTGAAGCAGGGCGCAGGCCTGAACGACTGGGACAAGACCACGTTCTACGGCGGCGGCGCCAAGGGGTATACGGACTATCCGACGCTGGCGGCCGAGCCGGCGGAGTAGCCGCCCCGTCGTCACTCCATCCTCCGTCATTGCGAGGAGGCAGTGACAAAATTGCGAAGCAATTTTGCACTGATGCGACGAAGCAATCCAGACTGCATCCGCGGAACGACTCTGGATTTGCTTCGCTGCGCTCGCAATGACTGTGCGGCAAGAGGATCCGCTCACCACTCGAGAAGGCCGGGGCTGCTGCCGGCCTGTGCCTGCCGGCAGGCTCACGCCAATGCGCGCGTCTCGCTCTCCGCAGCCACCATGCGTTCAACGATGCGACGCATGCGCTGCGGGGCGGCATCGATGGCGAGACGGATTGTCTTGGCATTGGGGCGGGCCTGCGCGACCTTCTCGATTCGCTCCAGAATCTCCTTGTCCTCGTTAAAGGCGATACGGAAATCGGCGTGCAGGCGCTGATCGACGTCGCCGTCGTCAAGCGCAAAATTGCGCACATGGAGCCAGTGGTCGATGCAGATGTGGTCGTCGACCGGCGTGATGAAGTGGCATGCGAAGATGCGCAGTCCCCCGTCCCGGTCAATGGGATCTGCGATCTTGCCGGCATCCGCGCTGCCGAAATCGATCACCGCGATACAGGGCGCGATATAGTCATAGTAATGCCAGCGATCGACGTTGCCGGCGAAATTGCCGTACTTGGCGAACAGCGGGATCGGCGGCGCGTTCCTGATCCACCGCCACACCAGCACGCCATCCTCGGAAAAAGTGTGCTCCACCGGAATGTCTTCGCTGGCCGAATTGCCGAGCGTCGACAGGTGGACGAAGCTGACATGCGCGGGATCGCAGAGATTGTCGGCAAGGTTGAGATAGTTGGTTTCGATTCGAAGAGCGTCTCCTTCCGCCGCATGCCAGTCGTTCTGACCGTATTGCGGCAGATCATAGATCCGCGAGGGGTCGGCGAGTGCGGGATCGCCGGGCCAGATCCAGACCAGTCCCATCTTCTCCCTGAGCGGATAGGACGACACACGTGCATTCGGCGGGATCATCGGCTGCCCCGGAATCCGGACACAGCGACCGTCGGCCCCGAACGTCATGCCGTGATAGCCGCACTCGATCGCATCGCCCTTGAGCTTGCCCATCGACAGCGGCGCCAACCGGTGTGGACATGCGTCGTCGAGCGCAACGACGCCACCCCCTTCGCTGCGATAGACGACAAGGTCCATGCCGAGGATGCGGTGGCGCGACAGCGAGCGCGTGACGTTGCGAGACCACGTCAGCGGGTACCAGGTATTGCGGGGAGCGAACAGGTTCATGCGGCACCTCTAGTTCTTGAGCTTGGCCATGACCTCGGCGTCGGCGGGCTGGTAATCGGCACCGTCGACATAGCGCCAGTCGGTCATTATGCCCTGGCCGTCTCGCACTGCGAGCTTGCCGACGTAGACGCCCATGGTGGATTGATGATCGATCGCACGGAACGCGATCGGCCCCACCGGCGTATCGACCTTCAGATGTTCCATCGCCTTGATCAGATCGTCGGACTTGGTCGAGCCGGCGGTCTCGATCGCCTTCGCGAGGACCAGCGTGTTGGTGTAGCCGATGAGCGCGCCGATGTTGGGCGGCTCCTTGAATCGGGCGATATAGGCCTTCAAGAACGAGTCATGCTGAGGTGTCTTGATCTCGCTCCAGGGATATCCGGTCACGATCCAGCCGGGCGGCGCCTCATCTTTCAGCGGTGCCAGATATTCCGGCTCGCCGGAGAGAATGCTTACCACGGCGCGGTTCGCGAAGGCATTTCGCGTCGATCCCTCGCGCACGAGCTTGACAAGATCCGATCCGAACGTCGCATTGAAGATGGCATCCGGGTTCTCCCCCGCCATTGCCTGCACGACTGCACCGGCATCGATCTTGCCGAGCGGCGGCCACTGCTCGGAGACGAATTCGACGTCGGGCTTCAATCGCTTCAGTTCGCGCTTGAAGCTCGCCACCGCCGCCTGACCGAACTCGTAGTTCGGTGCAATCGTCGCCCAGCGCCGCGCGGGGAACTTGGCCGCCTCCTTTGCCAGGATGAAGGCCTGGGTATACGTGCTCGGCCGCAGCCTGAACGTATAGCGATTGCCCTTCTCCCAGATGAGAGCATCGGTCAGGGGCTGCGAGGCGAGGAAGAATGTCCGCTTCTGCTTGGCGAAATCGGCGACGGCAAGGCCAACATGGGAGAGGATCGTGCCCGTCAGGAGCTCGACCTGCTCACCGTCGACGAGCTGACCGGCTGCGGTGATGGCCACGTCCGGCTTGCCGGCGTCGTCGCGGGCAATGATCTCGAGCTTGCGGCCGAGCACGCCGCCTTTCCCGTTGATCTCGTCGCGCGCGAGCTCCCAGCCCTGGCGATAACCGCGGGTCCCCAGCGGGAGGGCCGAATAGCTTGAGATCTCGCCGATCTTGATCGGCGGTGGCTCTGCGGCCCGGCCTGGGGCGCAGGCCACCGCCAGGATAAGTCCGACGAACTTCGCAGCAGCCGAAATGCGCATATCAGCCTCCCGCCATTGGGACTCGCGTATGTATGTAGTACTTACTACATAGCGAATACCACGGGCTGATGGTTGTCAATGGCGAAGAATCGGCGGGGCTTGCCAAAAAAGCGGCAGGCCCCATCCTGCTGGCTGTGATTCCCTGGGATACGCAATGGCCAACGATACAGAGCTGCCAGCCCGTACACTGGCCGGCCCGCGCCTCAAGCGGGCGGCCAAGCGGAAAAGGGCCTCAACGGTTCGACGGACGCGAGCGCCCGATCAGACCCGTGAAGCCATTCTGCGTGCGGCCGTCGCCGAGTTTGCCCGCGAAGGCTACGGCGGCGCGCGGGTCGATCGCATCAGCAAGGCCGCCAAGAGCAACGACCGGATGCTCTATTATTACTTCAAGAGCAAGGAGAAGCTCTTTCATCAGGTCATCGAGCATTGCTATGCCGATCTGGTCGCGTCGGAAGAGGCGCTCGACCTCGATTTTTCCAGCCCGCGCCAGTCGCTGGCGGCGCTGGTTGCCTTCAATTGGAACTATTATTGGGCCCATCCGGAGCTATTGAGCATTCTCGCCACGGAAAATCTCTTCAAGGGCCGTCACGTCAAGAACAATATCCGTCGCAGCTTCGCCAATACGCAGCTCGGCATGCTTGAGCGCGTGCTCCAGAGCGGGGTCGAACGGGGCGAGTTCAGGGCGGACTGCGACCGCTTCCATCTTTATCTGTCGATCCTCTCGCTCACCTATTTCTACCGCGCCAACCTCTACACGTTGTCGAGTTACACGCAGATCGATCTTGCGGACCAGGCGATGCGGAACGCCTGGCTTGCACACGTGCAGAAGATGATCGAAGATTCTGTGAAGCGGAAGGAGTAAGGTCGGCGAAGTGAATGCGGCATGAAAGAAAAAGGCCGGGATCGCTCCCGGCCTTTCATTTTGATGACGCTGCGCGCCGCTTACTTCGCTTCCGCGCGCTTCGGCGGGGTCGCCGGCCACGACTTGATCAGCGTGTCGTAGTCGACCGTCTCGCCCTTCGGCTTCTCGTTGGCGAGCTTGCGCTGGGGCGCGATGGTGCCGTCCTTCTCGGCCTTGGCGAACCAGTACTCCGGCTTCTCCTTCTTGTGCAGCTTCGGACCGCAGGCGCCCTGCACGCCGGACTTCTCCAGACGCTCCATCACGGAGTCCTGGGCAGCCGCAAGGGCATCCATCGCGGCTTGCGGCGTCTTCGCACCGGACGACGCATCGCCGATGTTCTGCCACCACAGCTGCGCGAGCTTCGGATAGTCGGGCACGTTGTTGCCGGTCGGGGTCCACTGCACGCGGGCGGGCGAGCGGTAGAACTCGATCAGGCCGCCGAGCTTCGGCGCACGCTCGGTGAACGACTTGTCCCAGATGTCGGATTCACGGATGAAGGTGAGACCGACATGGCTCTTCTTCAAGCTCACCGACTTGGAGACGATGAACTGGAGATAGAGCCAGGCTGCCTTGCGGCGGTCCGGCGGGGTCGACTTCAGCAGCGTCGCGGAGCCGGCGTCCTGGTAGCCGAGCTTCATGCCTTCCTTCCAGTACGCACCGTGGGGCGAGGGCGCCATACGCCACTTCGGCGTACCGTCCGCGTTCATCACGGCGATGCCCGGCTTCACCATGTCGGCGGTGAAGGCGGTGTACCAGAACATCTGCTGGGCGATGTTGCCCTGCGCCGGAACGGGGCCGGCTTCAGAGAAGGTCATGCCCTGCGCCTGCGGCGGCGCATACTTCTTCAGCCACTCGAGATATTTGGTGATCGAGTAGACCGCGGCCGGACCGTTGGTGTCGCCACCGCGTTCCACCGATGAGCCGACCGGGCGGCAGCCTTCCATGCGGATGCCCCATTCGTCGACCGGCAGGCCGTTCGGAATGCCCTTGTCACCGTTGCCGGCCATCGACAGCCAGGCGTCGGTGAAACGCCATCCGAGCGAGGGGTCCTTCTTGCCATAGTCCATATGGCCGTAGACCTTGACGCCGTTGATCTCCTTGATGTCGTTGGTGAAGAACTCGGCGATGTCCTCATAGGCGGACCAGTTCACGGGCACGCCGAGCTCGTAGCCATACTTGGCCTTGAACTTGGCCTTGTAGTCCGGATTGGTGAACCAGTCGTAGCGGAACCAATAGAGGTTGGCGAACTGCTGGTCGGGCAGCTGGTAGAGCTTGCCGTCCGGAGCCGTCGTGAAAGACTTGCCGATGAAGTCGTTGACGTCGAGCATGGGATCGGTGACGTCCTTGCCCTCGCCGGTCATGTAATCCGACAGCACCACGGTCTGGCCGTAGCGGAAATGCGTGCCGATCAGGTCGCTGTCGTTGATCCAGCCGTCATAGACGTTCTTGCCCGACTGCATCTGCGTCTGCAGCTTCTCGACGACGTCACCTTCCTGGATGAGGTCGTGCTTGAGCTTGATGCCGGTGATCTCGGAGAACGCCTTGGCCAGCGTCTGCGACTCGTATTCGTGGGTCGTGATGGTCTCGGAGACGACGTTGATCTCCATGCCCTTGAACGGCTCGGCGGCCTTGGCGAACCACTCCAGCTCCTTCTTCTGATCTTCCTTCGACAGCGTCGAGGGCTGGAATTCCGCGATCCACTTCTGGATCACGGCGTCGTCGGCGGCGCGAACGGGCGCCGAGACGGCGAACGACACTGCTACGATCGCAGCGGCGCTGGACATGGTCAGAAAACTATTCTTGGTCAATGGACCTTTCCTTCTCCTAAACTGTCGCATGTTGTTCCTCCGTTGCAGCGACAAACTTTTATACAGGTCCGGGTTGCCCCCCGGATCTGGCCGTCCCTTCGCGAGCTTCAGACCGTGCGAAAAACAAGCACTGCCGTGGCCAGCGAAATTCCACTTGCGAGCCACAGGCTCGAAATTTCAAACCCCTCCTCGCCGATCGGCAGCGTGGCGATCGGATCGGTCCCGACGAGGCCGATCCACACGAGATGGATGACGGCGGCCGCGATCAGCGAGATGAACAGACGGTCGCCGCGCGTGGTCGGAATACTGAGAACGCCGATGCGCTCGGCCTCCGGATAGACCGCAGCGAGCCACGTCATCACCGCGAGCGTGCAGGCCAGCCCGGCGAAGAAGATCGCGGTCGGCAGCGTCCAGGCCATCCATGCAATAGACTCCATGGTCGCCCCCTTATACGCGGCCGAGCGCGAAGCCGCGCGCGATGTAGTTGCGGACGAACCAGATCACCAGCGCGCCCGGGATGATGGTGAGCACGCCGGCAGCCGCGAGCAGGCCCCAGTCCATGCCGGCGGCCGAGACCGTGCGCGTCATGATCGCGGCGATCGGCTTGGCCTGCACCGAGGTCAGCGTGCGCGCCAGCAGAAGCTCGACCCAGGAGAACATGAAGCAGAAGAAGGCGGCGACGCCGATGCCGCTCGCAATCAGTGGCACCAGGATCTTGATGAAGAAGCGCGGAAAGGAATAGCCGTCGAGGAAGGCGGTCTCGTCGATCTCGCGCGGCACGCCGGAGACGAAGCCTTCGAGGATCCAGACCGCCAGCGGCACGTTGAAGATGCAGTGCGCGAGCGCGACGGCCCAGGGCGTGTCGAACAGCCCGATTGCCGAATAGAGGTTGAAGAACGGCAGCGCATAGACCGCGGCCGGCGCCATGCGGTTCGACAACAGCCAGAAGAACAGGTGCTTGTCGCCGAGGAAGCGGTAGCGCGAGAACGCATAGGCCGCAGGCAGCGCCACAGCGATCGAGATGATGGTGTTGAGGACGACGTATTCGAGCGAATTGATGTAGCCGGAATACCAGCTCTCGTCGGTGAAGATGCGCTTGTAGTGCTGCAGCGTCGGGGTGTGCGGCCATAGCGTCATCGTCGAGACGATCTCGCTGTTGGTCTTGAAGCTCATGTTGACGAGCCAATAGATCGGCAGCAGCAGGAAGATCAGGAACAGCCCCATGACGAGCCGGCGGCCGGGGATCGAATGCATCAGGCCACTCCTTCCTTTGGCTTGAGCGCGGGCACGGGTTTGAGCGCGGCCGAAGGCTTCGGCTCCGTCGCCTCCTCGCTCGAAGCCTGGACTTTGCGTTCGACGCCGGCATTGGTCATGACGGTGTAGAAGATCCAGCAGACGATCAGGATGATCAGGTTGTAGACCAGCGACAGCGCCGCGGCCTTGCCGAGGTCGAACTGGCCGAGCGCGATCTTGACGAGCTCGATCGACACGAACGTCGTGGAGTTGCCGGGCCCGCCGCCGGTGACGACGAAGGGCTCGGTGTAGATCATGAAGCTGTCCATGAAGCGCAGCAGCACGGCGATCAGCAGCACGCGATTCATCTTGGGCAGCTGGATCGCCTTGAACACCGCCCAGCGCGAGGCGCCGTCGATCTGCGCGGCCTGGTAATAGGCTTCGGGAATCGACTTCAGGCCAGCGTAGCAGAGCAGCGCGACGAGGCTGGTCCAGTGCCAGACGTCCATCACGATGACGGTGACCCAGGCATCGATGTCGTTGGAGACGTAATTATAGTCGAAGCCGGCAGCGTTGAGCACATAGCCGAGCAGGCCGATGTCCGGACGGCCAAAGATCTGCCAGATGGTTCCGACCACGTTCCACGGAATCAAGAGCGGAAGCGCGAGAATCACGAGGCAGGCCGCGACCGTCCAGCCCTCGCGCGGCATCGACAGCGCGACGACGATGCCGAGCGGCACCTCGATGGCGAGGATCACCAGCGAGAAAAACAGGTTACGCCCGAGCGAGGCGAGGAAGCGGCCGCCGAGATCGGTCGAGGGATCGAGCAGTTCCTTGAACCAGCCGACGCCGTTCCAGAAGAACTGGTTATTGCCGAACGTGTCCTGCATCGAATAGTTCACCACCGTCATCAGCGGCAGCACCGCCGAGAAGGCGACGACCAGGAACACCGGCAGCACCAGGAACCAGGCTTTTTGGTTGACGGTCTTGTCCATCAGGCGGCTCCCTCCACCAGAAGGCTGTCGGCATAGACGTGCACATGCGACGGGTCGAATTTCAGCCCGGCGGTGCCGTCCGGACTGGTGAAGCCGCCAGGGGCGCGCGCCGCGAGCTTTGCGTCCCCAAGGCGCGCACGCGCGAAACGGATGCGGCCGAGATCGTCGATGCGCTCGATCTTCGCGGTGAGCAGGCCCGGCGCGGGCGCGACCACCTCGACGAATTCGGGACGGACGCCGATCTCGATCTTCGCTCCCGCAGGCAGGTTGTCGTAGCTGCGGTTGAGCGCGATGACGTGGCCGTCGAGCCTGGCCTCGCGTCCCCGCACCTCCGCTGGCAGGATGTTCATGCCGGGCGAGCCGATGAAATAGCCGACGAAGGTATGCGCCGGCTTGTCGAACAGCTCGGCCGGCGTGCCGCTCTGCACCACGCGGCCGTCATGCATGACGACCACGGTGTCGGCGAAAGTCAGCGCCTCCGTCTGGTCGTGGGTCACGTAAATCATCGTGAGGTCGAGCTCGCGATGCAGCGCCTTCAGCTTGGAGCGAAGCTGCCACTTCAGCTCGGGATCGATCACCGTCAGCGGCTCGTCGAACAGCACAGCGGCGACATCGGAGCGGACGAGGCCGCGGCCGAGCGAGATCTTCTGCTTGGCATCCGCCGTGAGCCGAGTTGCTTTGCGATTGAGATAGGGTTCGAGATCGAGCAGGCGGCCGATCTCGGCGACGCGCCGGTCGATCTCGGCCTTCGGCACGCCGCGGTTCTTCAGCGGGAACGCCAGATTCTGCCCGACCGTCATGGTGTCGTAAATCACCGGAAACTGGAACACTTGGGCGATGTTGCGCTTCTGGGTTGACAGCGGTGTGATGTCCACACCGTCGAACATGATTTTTCCGCGCGAAGGCGTGATGATGCCGGAAATGACGTTGAGCAGCGTGGTCTTGCCGCAGCCGCTCGGGCCGAGCAGCGCATAGGCGCCGCCCTGCCGCCAAGTCATGGTGACGGGCTTGAGCGCAAAGCTCTCCGGCGCGGCACCGTTGCCGCCGTAGGAGTGGGCGAGATCGACGAGGTCAATGCGGGCCATGACGCACCTCCTCAGGAGCTCGGTGCTGCGACGAGGCGATCAGCCGCGTCGAACACAAAAACATCATTGGGATCGAGCACGGCATGGATGGTCTGGCCGGGCTCGAATTCGTGCACGCCGTGCAGCACGGCCACCCAGTTCGATCCATCGCGGGTCAGATGCACGAAACTCTCCGAACCGGTGATCTCGGTCACCGTGACAGTGGCGTGGAAGGCGTGGCGATCGGCCTGGCCACTTGCGAGCCCGAGCTGATGGGCACGGAAGCCGATGCGGTAGAAGCCGTCGGGCAGACCGGCATAAAGCCCGGACGCGGGCGCTGCACTCCCGCCGGCGTATTGGACCATGCCATTTCCCTTCTCGAGGCCGACGAGATTGAGCGGCGGATCCGAAAACACCTGCGCGACGCGCAAGGTCTGCGGCCGGCGGTAAACGTTAGAGGTCTCGCCCATCTGCAGCGCCTGCCCCTCCCACATGCACACCGTGTTGCCGCCGAGCAGCAGCGCCTCGCTCGGCTCGGTAGTGGCATAGACGAAGATCGCGCCGGAGGCCTCGAAGATGCGCGGCAGCTCGGCGCGCAGCTCCTCACGCAGCTTGTAGTCGAGATTGGCGAGCGGCTCGTCGAGCAGCACGAGATCGGCGCCCTTGACCAGCGCGCGGGCGATCGCGGTGCGCTGCTGCTGGCCGCCGGAGAGCTGGAGCGGCGTGCGCTTCAGGAATGGCTCGAGCCGCAGCAGCTTTGCCGCCTCCGCCACGCGCGCCTCGATCTCATCGCGCGGCTTGCCCTGCACGCGCAAGGGCGAAGCGATGTTCTCGTAGACCGTCAGCGAGGGGTAGTTGATGAACTGCTGATAGACCATCGCGACCGAACGCTGGCGCACGTCGGCGCCGGTGACGTCCTTGCCATTGACCAGCACCTTGCCTGATGTCGGCTTGTCGAGGCCCGCGAGCAATCGCATGATCGAGGTCTTGCCCGACAGCGTCGGCCCGAGCAGGACGTTGAGCGTGCCGCTCTCCAGCGTCAGCGAGACGTCCCGAATGTGCGGCACGCCATCTACGGTCCGGGTCACGTGATCGAGTGTCACGGTCATGAGCGTCCTCCCGCTTCCAGCAGAGGACTTTGCGGCACGGCGTGGGTCCTGATCCAGTCGTCAAGCGCCGCGATCTCGTCGGCGGTTAGTCGCAGGCCGAGCTTGGAACGACGCCAGACGATGTCCTCGGCGGTGACGGCCCATTCATTGGCCATGAGATAGCGGACCTCGCGCTCGGTCAGGGTCGCACCGAAGGCCTGGCCGAGATCGGCGGCGGATTTCGCATCGCCGAGCAGCTTGATGGCACGGGTGCCATAGGCGCGCGCGAGGCGCCGGGCATGCTCGTGGCTGAGGAACGGATAGCCGCGCCGCAATTCCGCAATCAGGCCATCGACGGCGGAGACGTCCATATCTCCGCCGGGTAGCGGCCATTTGCCGGTCCACCCTTCGCGCGCCTTGGCACTGCGAAGATAGGGCGCGAGCCGCTCCAGCGCCTCCTCGGCGAGCCGGCGATAGGTCGTGATCTTGCCGCCATAGATCGACAGCAGCGGCGTCCCGCCGGGCGTGTCGAGCTCGAACACGTAGTCGCGGGTTGCGGCCTTGGCCTCGCTGGCGCCGTCGTCGTAGAGGGGACGCACGCCGGAATAGGTCCAAACCACATCCTCGGGCGTCACGGGCTTGGCCAGATATTCGCTCGCCGCCTTGCAGAGATATTCGATCTCCTCAGCCGTCGCCTTCACCTTGGCGGGATCGCCGTCATAGTCGCGATCGGTGGTGCCGATCAGCGTGAAATCGTCCTGGTACGGGATCACGAAGATGATGCGGCCGTCGGCGTTCTGGAACATGTAGGCGCGGTCGTGGTCGTAGAGCTTTTTCACGACGATGTGCGAGCCCTGCACCAGGCGGACTTTTGCCTTGGCATTGACGCCGGCACCGCGGCCGAGCACGTCCTCGACCCAGGGACCGCCGGCATTGACCAGCGCACGCGCCCGGACCTGCGAACGCTCGCCGGTCAGCATGTTGACCATGTTGACGATCCAGAGGCCGTCGGCCTGGCGGATCTCGGTGGCGCGGGTGCGAGTGCGGATCTCCGCACCCTTGTCGGCGGCATCGCGCGCGTTGAGCACGACGAGGCGGGCGTCATCGACGAAGCAGTCCGAATATTCGAAGGCGCGGCTGTAGCGGTTCGGGATCAGCGGCTTGCCGACCTGATCGCGCTTGAGATCGACCGAGCGCGTGGCGGGCAGCAGATGGCGGCCGCCGATGTGATCATAAAGGAAGAGGCCTAGGCGCAGCAGCCAGGCGGGGCGGAGCCCTGCATGATGCGGCAGAACGAAACGCAGGGGGCGGATGATGTGGGGCGCGATGCCCCAGAGGATCTCGCGCTCGATCAGCGCCTCGCGCACCAGCCGAAACTCGTAATATTCGAGGTAGCGCAGGCCGCCATGCACCAGCTTGGTCGACCAGGACGAGGTTCCGCTCGCCAAATCGTTCATTTCGCACAGGAAAACCGTGTTGCCGCGGCCTACCGCGTCGCGCGCGATGCCGCAACCGTTAACACCGCCTCCGATGATGGCGAGATCGAAAATACGCTCCAACAGACGCATCCCCCGGCGACCGCCCGTTCCTCGAGCGGTTACTTTCGTTTTTGATTAGATCACACCGCAAAACGAAAGCAAGACGAAAGAGAGACGAAAGAAAGTGAAAGAGGAACTTTTTCAACGGCAATGAGACAGCGAAATCAGCAGCCGGACGGGCAGATTTAGGGGCAAACAGCTTGATTGAACGGCAGGCTGACGTGGGCCCGCCGACCGACGTGCTCGCGGACTTGAATGTAGCAACATCTCTACGTAGATTCCGCAGGCGGAGCATAGCCACGGCTTGGAGGCTCAAACGATGGTGACCACCCTGACCAGCCGACAATTCAATCAAGATACCAGCGGCGCCAAGAAAGCCGCATCGCAGGGTCCCGTCTTTATTACCGACCGCGGTCGCCCGGCCCATGTCCTATTGAGGATCGAGGATTATTTGCGCCTGAGCGGCGGGCATATGAGCCTTGCCGAAGCTCTGGCACAGGCGAACGCGGATTTCGATTTCGAACCGCCTCGCGTGACCGTCGGCATCTCCAGGCCCGCTGATCTCGACTGATGTTTCTGCTCGACACCAATGTCATTTCCGAACTGAGGCGGCCGGATAAGGCCAATCGCAATGTCCTCGCTTGGGCCAATGCTGTGCCTGCGGCGAATTTTTTCATGTCCGCCATCTCGATTCTTGAGATTGAACTTGGTGCGCGTCTGATCGAGCGCAAAGACGCGGCGCAAGGTGCTGTCCTGCGTGCCTGGATCAACGATCACATTCTGGCCCGCTTCGAAGGAAGGATTCTGGCGATCGACACCGCCGTGGCGCAGCGTTGCGCCCAGCTGCATGTTCCCAACCCGTGGGCCGAACGCGACGCCCTTATCGCTGCGACCGCGCTTGTTCACGGCTTGACGGTCGTTACGCGCAATGTGGGGGATTTCGACCCTACGGGCGTGACGCTGCTGAATCCGTGGAGCGGCACCTAAATTTAGCGCAGCCGCACGACCGGCGCGACTTCCGATGCCGCATCCTGAGCATCGGCCGCATCGTCGATATCCGCCCCCTTCGGCAGCGCCTCCACCACCTCGATGCCCTTGCTGTGGCAGATCGTGGCGAGGCGCTCGGGCAGCTCCTGGTCGGTCACGAAGGTCTGGATCTGGGTGATGTGGGCGATGCGCACAGGCGCGCTGCGGCGCAGCTTGGTGGAATCGGCGACCAGCATGACGCTGCGGGCATTGGCGATGATGGCCTGCGCCACCTGAACCTCGCGATAGTCGAAGTCGAGCAGCGCGCCCTCCTCGTCGATCGCGGACGCCCCGATGATGGCATAGTCGACCTTGAACTGGCCGATCAGCTGCGTCGCGGTCGAGCCGACCACCGCGCCGTCGGCGCGCCGCACCGTGCCGCCGGCCACCACCACCTCGATGCGGGGATGGCGGTAGAGCAGCATCGCGACATTGAGATTGTTGGTGATGACGAGGAGGTCCTCGTGCGAGGTCAGCGCGCTCGCGACCTCCTCCGTCGTGGTGCCGATGTTGATGAACAGCGAGCAACCGTTCGGGATCAGCGAGGCGGCTGCAGCGCCAATCGCCTTCTTCTCGTCGGCGGCGACGAAACGGCGCGCCTCATAGGCGAGATTCTCCACGCCGGAGGCGATAATGGCGCCGCCATGAATGCGGGTCAGCGATCTCCGTTCGCAGAGATCGTTGAGATCCTTGCGGATGGTCTGCGCGGAGACTTCGAACCGGCGCGCCAGCTCGTCGACCATGACGCGGCCGGAGGCGCGCGCGATGTTGAGGATTTCGGCTTGGCGATGGGTCAGTCCGGTCACGGCAACGGCCTCAAATCAGGATGATGCATGGTGCGGCGGTTCGCGCTTCCGGTCAATGCCGGAACCCACCGGCTAGCCGACCAGGAATCTCACCACGCCATTGCCGTGGCAACACGCGCGAGCAGGTCAGGATCGTCATAGGCGCTCGCGGACGCAATAGCGCCGGCTGCAACGAGATCGGCATGGCCGAGCGTGGTGCGCATCCCGATGGTCGGGATTCCGGCCGCGGCGGCCGATTGCACGCCGGAGCGGGAGTCCTCAAACGCGATGGAGCCCGCCGCGCTGGCGCCGACGAAGCGCAGCCCTTCCTGATAGGGCAGCGGATGCGGCTTTCCGTGCGGCAGCTCGTCGCCGATCACGATCGCCTTGAACCGCTCGGTGATGCCAAGCCCCGACAGCAGCAGCTCCGCGTTGAGACGCGGCGCGTTGGTCACCGCGACCATGGGGATGCCGGCGGCGTCCGCCCGGTCGAGCAGCGCCATCAGGCCCGGCAGCGGCGCGATCCGGCCCGCCACGAGGCCGCGAAAAATCGCCTCCTTCTCGTCGAGGATGGCGATCCGTCGTTCCGGCGTTTCGTCCGGCAGAAATCGCTCCCCGATCGACACGTTGGAAAAGCCCTGGAGCTCGCGCTTGAAGCGCTCGTCATCTACGACATGGCCGCGCGGGCCGAACACGCGATTGAAGGCCTCGCGATGAAGGGCATCGGTGTCGGCCAGTGTGCCGTCGATATCGAACAGCAATGCCCGCCCCATTGCTCGCTCTTTCGCCTCGATCATTTCCGCACTTTTCCGAATACCCAACATATCAATACAGAAGGGGTATCAATATTGCCTCTGTCGCGCAATCATGCGCGTGCATGACGATGCCGCGACACTCGACAAAGCCGCGCGCGGCTGCAACACTCTGGCCAAGATCAAAAAGGAGGAAACGATGACGATCAACCGACGCGATCTGGCTCTCTCGACTCTCGCCGTCTCGGCGCTCGCGTTCGCCATGCCGGCGCTCGCCGCTTCAGCGGAAGAGGAAGCCGTGGCGAAGCAGGTCGAGGCCTTCCGCCTTGCCCAGATCGCGGCCGATCCGAAAGCGCTGGGCGCGCTGTGCGCGGAGGAGCTGAGCTACAGCCATTCCAGCGGCAAGGTCGAGGACAAGGCGACGTTCATCGCCAATGCCACGGACGGCAAATCGAAATTCCTGTCGATCGAATATAAGGATCCCACCATCAAGGTCGTCGGCCCTGCAGCGATCGTGCGTTTCCACTGGCTGGGCGAGCAGGAGATGGCAGCCGATGGGAAGAAAGTATCCACCAACCTTCACATCCTGATGAACTGGCAGAAGCAGGGCGACGAGTGGAAGCTCTTGTCGCGCGCAGCGACGAAGCTGTGACCGCGCTTCTGACCCTCTCCCCTTGTGGGCCCCCTTGTGGGAGAGGGCGGCTCGCCGCATAGCGGCGAGTCGGGTGAGGGGTATACTTCCGCGGGGCAACCTGCCTTTGAGGCCGCCGATAGAACCCCTCATCCGGCGCTTCGCGCCACTTTCTCCCACAAGGGGAGAAGGGCAGCGGCGTGCGCGGCAAAAAATTCCGACCACGCTTCGCGCATCAAAATCACCAGCGGAAGGCGCTTACGCCGCCTCCTTTACATCGCCATTCACCAGCCTGCGTGCGGCGCGTTCTGCTTCGCGCGCGTTGCGGAAGAGCTGGCCTTCGAGACGGTTGAAGCGGTCGGATGACGCGAAAAAGCGATAGCCTCCAGAAGAACGAACGACGATACCCGCGGTCTGCGAATCGACTTCGATGATGTAGCTGTCCGGCATGGTCCGTGGATTCCTCAGTGCGGGCAAATAACGGTGCTCCTGCCCAAAGGTTCCCAGGCATTTGAGGCCGTTTCCACCCCGAATCGACACCCAATTGAGTACGCTGGTACCTCATCCGTTTTATGACTGGTTCTTGGCGAAGCCGCGACGGGCATGACGCACGGGCGCCGCGTTTGGCAGCGCTTGCCGCGTCGTCGTGAGATGAGGCAGAGCGTCGCGCGCGACTACGTCGCGCTCGGCGGATCGTTTCGCTGGATCGGCTGTGGGCGGCCGTGATCGTCGATCGAGACGTAGGTGAAATTGCCGTCGGTGACGAGGAACGGATGCAGCTCCTTGCGCCGCAATGCCCAGGCCTCGAGATGCACGGTCAGCGAGGTGCGCCCGACGCGCACGAGATTGGCATAGACCGAGACGAGATCGCCGACATAGACCGCTTTGCGAAAATTCATCGCCTCGATCGCGACCGTCACGGTGCGCGACCGCGCGACCTTCGAGGCGAACACGCCGCCGCCGACATCCATTTGGCTCAGCAGCCAGCCGCCGAAGATGTCACCGTTGGCATTGGTGTCGGCGGGCATCGCCAGCGTGCGGATGCAGAGATCACCGCTCGGCCCGGTCGTGGCTTGTTCGTTCATGCCTCTCTCGCTCGAGATTGCTCAATTGAAATTGTCCCAGCCCGGATCGGGCGCGAAGCGCTCGCCGAATCGCTCCGCCAGCGCACGCAGGGTGGATACAATGTTTTCCGCGCCGCGCGTGCGGGCATAGTTCAGCGGACCGCCACGGAACGGTGCATAGCCGGTCCCGAAGATCATGGCGCCGTCGACCGCATCGGGATCATCGACGATGCCTTCGCGCAAGCACGCGATGCAGACATTGGACATCGGCAGCACCAGGCGATCGATCATCTGGTCGGTGACGCGCGGGCCGGTCTCCGGCAGCGGCGCCTTCACGGCCTTGCCGTCCCTCCAGGTGTAAAAACCCTTGCCGGCTTTGCGACCGAGCTCGCCCTTGGCGACCTTCTCGCGCAGCCAGGCCGGCGTCGGCGGCAGGAGATCGCCGAACTTGGTGCGCAGCATGTCGCCGACGTCGAGGCAGATGTCGAGCCCGACCTGATCGGCGAGTTCGATCGGCCCCATCGGCATCCCGAACTGCTCGGCCGCGGCGTCGATCAGGCGCTGGTCGATCTTCTCGTCCAGCATCACCATCGCTTCCAGCATGTACGGCGTCAGCGCGCGGTTGACGAGGAAGCCGGGTGAGGTCCTCACCGCGAGCGGCAGTCGGCCGATCGCGCCGACGAAGGCGAGCGCCTCCTTCAGCGCCTCAGGGGGGTTGCCGTCATGGCTGACGACCTCGACCAGCTGCAGCCGCGATACCGGATTGAAGAAGTGAAGGCCGACCAGCCGCTCCGGCCGCGCCAGCGTGGTGCGCAGATCCTGAAGCGGAATGCTCGAGGTATTGGTGGCGAGGATCGCACCGGGCTTCATCCGTGGTTCGAGGCCGGCATAGACCTTCTGCTTCAGCTCCAGCTTCTCCGGCACTGCCTCGATGATGAGATCGGCGTTACCGACACCCTCACCGTCCATGTCGGGGATAAGGCGGTCGAGCGCGTCGCGCACCTCCGTGGGCTTGCGGATGATCTTGCCGTAGAGCTCGGCCGCCCGCTTGACCGCGCCCGCGATCGGCTCCGGCTTCATGTCGGCGAGCGAGACGCGCAGCCCCTGCCCCGCACACCAGGCCGCGATGTCCCCGCCCATGGCGCCGGCGCCGATGACGTGGACGTGCTTCACCGTGCTGCCGGAGCCTGCGGCCTTCTTCATTTGCTCGCGCAGGAAGAACACGCGGATCAAATTCTGCGCGGTCGGCGTCACCATCAGCTTGGCGAAGGACGCCTGCTCGGCCTTCAGCATCGCGGCCTTGCTGCCGCCATGGGTCTCCCAGAGATCGATCAGCGCGTAAGGCGCGGGATAATGTTCGCGGGATGCGGCCTTTGCCGCCTCCGCACGCATGCGCTTGGCCAGCAGGCCACGTATCGCTCCGAGATTGGCCGCACGCGCGAGCAGACCGGGCTTGGACCGCTTGAGCCGGCCGAACAGCGCATCCCTCACGGCGCCCTGGACGTGCCGCTCCTGCGTCACGGCATCGACGAGGCCGAGTGATTTTGCCCGGCGCGCGTCGATGGTGCGGCCGGTCAGCATCAGCGCCATCGACTGGGTCGGATTGACCAGCGCGGTGAACCGCGCGGTACCGCCGAGGCCGGGATGCAGGCCGAGCATCACCTCCGGGAAGCCGAAGCGCGCGCCGTCGATGGCGATGCGCGCCTGACAGGCCAGCGCCACCTCGAGCCCGCCGCCGAGGCAGAAGCCGTGGATGACCGCGACCGTCGGCAGCCTCAAGGCTTCCAGATGGTCGACCACCGCATGCGCGGCGCGGATGCGCGTCTCCACCATTCCAGGGTCGGACGCACCGCGGAATTCGTTGACATCGGCGCCCGCAATGAAGCCGGAGGGCTTTGCCGAGCGGATGACGAGGCCGGCGGGACGCTCGGTCTCGATCGCTGCAAGCACGGCGTCGAACTCCTCCATCACGTCGGAGGACAGCGTGTTGGCGCTCGTCTCGGCGCGATCGAACAGCAGCCAGGCGACGCCGTCGGCATCGCGCGTCAACTTGAAATGCTTGTAGCGACTGTCTGCCGCCGGCTTGGGCCCGAGCTCCAGCAGCCGGTCGCCAAGCGCAGTCATGATCTTGGAATCCATGGTCACACCGCCTCGATCAGCATGGCGCCGCCGAGCCCGCCGCCGATGCATTCGGTGGCAACGCCGCGCCGCGTGCCGAGCCGCTTCATCGCGTTGACGAGATGCAGCACGATGCGGTTGCCGGAGGTGCCGACGGGATGGCCGAGCGAGATGGCGCCGCCGTCGATATTAAGCCTATCGCGGTCGATCTCACCGGCCGCGCCGTCGAGCCCGAGAATCTCGCGGCAGAACTTGTCGTCGTTCCAGGCGCCGAGACAGCCGAGCACCTGGGTGGCGAAAGCCTCGTTCAGCTCCCAGGTCTCGACGTCCTTGATGGTGAGGTCGTTGCGCGTGAGCAGCGGCGTCACGGACATCACCGGACCGAGCCCCATGATGCTGGGGTCGAGCGCAGCCCAATGGCTGTCGACGATGACGGCCTTCGGCGTCAGCTTGTGCTTGGCCACCGCCGCGTCGGAAGCCAGAATGATCCAGGACGCGCCGTCGGTGATCTGCGAGGAATTGCCGGCGGTGACCTGCCCCCAGGGGCGTTCGAACACCGGCCTCAGCTTTGCCAGAGACTCGGGCGTCGAGTCCGGCCGCACGCCGTCATCGTGGTCGAAGAACTTGCCGTCGCGTGAGAAGGCGGTCTCGACCTCGCCCTTGAGAAAACCCGCGCCTTGCGCATGCGCGAGGCGGCGATGGCTCTCGGCGGCATAGGCATCGGACTGCGCGCGCGTGATGCCGAAGAGATGGCCGACGACCTCGGCGGTCTGGCCCATGTTCAGGTCGGTGACGGGATCGGTCAGGCCGCGCTCGAGACCGATGATCGGCTTGAGATAGCGCGGCCGCAGCTTGAACGCCGAGGCGATCTTCGCGGCAACGCCCTTGGCGGTGGCAAGGCCGGCAAACCAGCGCACGCCCGCGTTTGGCCAAACCAGCGGCGCGTGGCTGAGCGCCTCGGTGCCGCCGGCGAGGATCATGTCGGCATGGCCTTCGCGGATGTAGCGGTAGGCGGTGTCGATCGACTGCATGCCGGAGCCGCAATTTATCTGCACGGTGAAGGCGACCATGTCCTCGCCCATGCCGAGCCGGAGCGCGGCAACGCGGGCGGGATTCATCTCGTCCGCGATCACGTTGACGCAGCCGAGGATGACTTGATCGAAGCTGTCAGGGACGAACGGCTGGCGCGCCAGGAGCGGCCGGCCGCACTGCACGGCGAGATCGACCGGCGTAAACGGACCTGGCCCCGAACGCGCCTTCAAGAACGGGGTCCGACTGCCGTCGACGATGAATACCGGTCGCGCCATCAGCTCGCCGCCCTCTGTTCACCGAGTTCCTGGAAGAACTGATGCACGTTGACGGTTTTCTTGTAAATCGGCGACAGTACATCCGGCGCAAAATCGTCGACCTCGATCGCCTTTGCGACGGCTTCGCGGGCAGCGGCGAGTTGCTCGCCCTCGGCTTGCGTGATCACGCCTTTTGTGACCGCCTCCTTCCAGTCGCGGACGCGCGCGGCACGCAGGCGCTTGGCGATGGCGTCCGTGCTCGCGACCAGCTTGAACGCGCGTTCCAGCCGGGCAAAGCCGCCGTCGTCATCGACATGGGCCAGATCCGGCGTGAGGCGCTCGCGTGCCGCCGATGGCTCCAGCGCCAGGCTCGCGCATCGGTGCACGACGCGGTCGGAAGGGCCGAGCACACGGGCGCCGAAAGGCTGGACCACGACCTTGAGGAAGCCGGCGACGAACCGGTTGGGCAGATTGGCGAGGATTTCGGCAAGCCGGCTCTCGATGGTTTTGAAGCCGGTCGCCATGCACCATTCCAACGCGGCAAAATCTTCCTTCTGGCGGCCTTCATCTTGCCAGCGCTTCAGCGCGGCCGAGAGCAGATAAAGTTCGGACAGGATGTCGCCGAAGCGGGCCGACAGCATCTCCTTGCGTTTGAGCGCGCCGCCGAGCGTCAGCAGCGTCAGGTCGGCGCAGAGCGCAAAGGCCGCCGAATAGCGCGAGAGCTGGCGGTAGAATGGCGTAGCCTCGCCCGCATCGGGCGCCGGCGCGAATGCGCCAAAGGTCCAGCTGCGGCCCAAGGCGCGGAACAGTGTCCGGAAACTGTGGCCGGCGTGCTTCCAGAACGCCTTGTCGAACGCGGTGAGCCCGCGCTCACGATCGGCATCCGCCAGCGCATTCATTTCGTCGAGCAGATAGGGATGGGCGCGGATGGCGCCCTGCCCGAACACGATGAGATTGCGGGTCAGGATGTTGGCGCCTTCCACCGTGATGCCGACCGGCACGGCGCGATGGAGATTGCCGAGATAGTTTTGCGGACCGTCGATCACGGCCTTGCCGCCATGGATGTCCATGGCGTCGTCGATCGCAACCCGCATCCGCTCGGTCGCGTGCAGCTTCATGATGCCGGAGATGACGGCGGGATGAACGCCGGCATTCAGCGCCGCGCAGGTTAGCCGGCGCGCCGCATCGAGTTGGTAGGCAGTCGCGACAATGCGCGCGAGCGGCTCCTCGACGCCTTCGAACTTGGAGATCGAGATGCCGAACTGCTCGCGGATGCGGGCATAGGCGCCGGTGGTGCGCGCGGCATAGGCGGCACCCGCAGCAGAGAGCGACGGCAGCGAGATGCCGCGGCCGGCGGCGAGCGCGGTCATCAGCATCTTCCAGCCTTGTCCGAGCCGCTCCTTGCCGCCGATGACATAGTCGAGCGGGATGAACACGTCGCGGCCCCGATTCGGGCCGTTCTGAAATACCTGCATCGAGGGCAGATGGCGCTGCCCGATCTCGACGCCGGGCAGGTTGGTCGGGATCAGCGCCACGGTGATGCCGTGCTCTTCCTGATCGCCGACGAGGCGATCGGGATCATAGGCCTTGAAGGCGAGGCCGAGCAGCGTCGCGACCGGACCGAGCGTGATGTAGCGTTTGTGCCAGTTCAACCTGAGGCCGACGACCTCGCGCCCCTCGAAGTCGCCCTTGCAGATGATGCCGGTGTCGACCATGGAGGCGGCGTCGGAGCCGGCTTCCGGGCTGGTGAGGCCGAAGCAGGGAATGTCGCGGCCGTCGGCGAGGCGCGGCAGCCAGCGCTGCTGCTGCTCCCTGGTGCCGAACCGCATCAGGAGCTCGCCGGGACCGAGCGAGTTCGGCACCATCACGGTAACGGCCGCGGCGATCGAGCGGGTCGAGATCTTGCGCACCACTTCCGAATGCGCGTAGGGCGAGAAGCCGAGCCCTCCGAACTCCTTCGGAATGATCATGCCGAAGAACTTTTCGCGCTTGACGAAGTGCCAGACGTCCTGCGGCAGATCGCGCAATTCCCAGAAGATCTTCCACTCGTCGAGCATGGCGCAGAGCTCGTCGACGGGACCATTGAGGAAGGCCCGTTCCTCGTCCGTTAGCGTCGGCTGCCGGACCTTCAGCAGCTTCGACCAATCAGGGTTGCCGGTGAAAAGATCGGCATCCCACCAGACGTCGCCCGCCTCCAGTGCCTCGCGCTCGGTATCGGACATCGCGGGCAACACGCCGCGCGCCCGGGAGAAGATCAGCTTTGTCAGGGTGTCGCGGCGGAAGCTCATGGCGGACCTCATGCATCGGCGCGGGTGTCGGGCATTTTAGCGGAAATTGGCTGGCCGCGGTGGAGCGTTCGCCTGCAAAATTGACGCGGCCTGGCGGCCCCGAACCATAACGGCGAGGGTGCGGCGGCAGTTCCGGGAGAAGAAATGGGGTCGATCTCTCGCCGTCATTCCGGAGCGCGCGAAGCGTGAACTCTGGTGCTCAATTGCGCACCTGAGAATCCATCGTGCGGCAGCGTGGGTCGATGAATGGATTCCGGGTTCGCGCCTGACGGCGCGCCCCGGAATGACGTGTGGAGAGAGAAGCCGGCCTAATCCGGCCGCACCATCTCGAACATGTTTTCCGGCTTGATCTCGAAATAGTCACCGCGGCGGCCGGCGCGAACGATGGGCCGGGCGGCGGCGGTCTGGTAGACGCCATCTTTGATCAAGGCCTTGTCGATGTGGACGGCGACGACCTCGCCGAGGGTCAGCCACGCGTCGGCCTCCCTGCCGTCGGCACCCTTGAGGCGGACGATATCGGACACCTTGCACTCGAAGGCGACGGGGCTCTCAGCCACGCGCGGCACGTTGACGAGCTTGCCGGGTACAGCGGTGAGGCCCGCGACCTCGAACTCGTCGACCTCGGGGGCGACATGGGCCGCAGTCGCATTCATGTGCTTCGCCAGGTCCATCGTGGCCAGATTCCAGACGAACTCGCCGGTCTGCTGCATGTTCTCGACCGTGTCCTTCCAGTTGGTAGAGGAGAAGCCGATGATCGGCGGCACGTAGCAGAACGCGTTGAAGAAGCTGTAGGGCGCGAGATTGACGTGGCCCCTGGCGTCGCGCGAAGAGATCCAGCCGATCGGCCGCGGCGCGATGATGGCATTGAAGGGGTCGTGCTTGAGGCCGTGGCCCTTGGAGGGCTCGTAGAAGTGGAGGTCTTTGTCGGTCACGCTGGCTTTCCCCTGCTCGTCATTGCGAGCGCAGCGAAGCAAGCCGGAATCCGTCCGCGGAGACAGCCTCGATTGCTTCGCTACGCTCGCAATGACGGAGTTTGATGATCCGTCCTGGGCCGCCACGCGGCGGTCAGCCCGGAGCGGTCGGCCTGCTTATAGGAAGAAACGGCCCCGCCCGTCAGTGGCGCAGGGACAGACCCGCGATGACGAAATCGATCATCTGGTCGATGTTCGGGCCCGGCTTGGTGGCGCACTGGGCGATCATCTGCGGGTGGAAAAAGCGCATCATCGCGGTGCAGGAACAGAGCGCAGCCAGTTGCAGGTCGGGAGCCTCGAACTCGCCGGAGGCCACGCCTTGCGCGATCATCTGCCCAATCAATCCGGCGATACATTCCATGTGGGAGACGCAGACGTCCCAGTCCTCCTGCATGGCGATCTCGACCATCTCATGCAGCTTGTTGTCGCCGACATAGCGCTCGGTGTTCATGCGGTGGATGGTGGTGAGCAACTCGCGGAAGCGCTCCTTGACCGGACCGGGCCTCGCCACGATCCGCTGGGCCTCGAGCTCGACCTCCCCCATCAGCGACCGGGCCACCGCCTGGTGGATCGCCTTCTTCGATTCGAAGAAGCGATAGACGTTGGCGGGGCTCATCCGGAGTTCCTTGGCGATGTCGCCGACCGTGGTCTTCTGGTAACCGATCTGGCGGAACAGCCGCTCAGCCACCTCGAGAATACGATCCCGGGTGTCGCCTTCGATATGTTCCGCAACCAGTGTCATCTCTCAGGACTCGTTCCTCAGTACTTCATCTCACTTATTCAGCCGCCTCAGCAAGTGGAATTGCGCGCCGGTCATCGCTCCCATGCTGCGGCGCGGCAGGCTGTTCGGCGGTGCCGGCCTCGTCCAGGCTCTTCCTGAACCACAGGGCGTAAAGACCCGGCAGGTACAGGAGCGTCAGGAAGGTCGCGACGAACAAGCCGCCCATGATGGTGATCGCCATCGGGCCCCAGAAGGCCGAGCGCGACAGCGGGATCATGGCGAGGATGGCGGCCAGCGCCGTCAACACCACCGGACGGGCGCGGCGGACGGTCGCTTCCACGATCGCCTCGCGCCGGGTCAGGCCGTGGGAGACGTCGGTCTCGATCTGGTCGACCAGGATCACGGTGTTGCGCATGATCATGCCGGCGAGCGCGATCAGGCCGAGCAGGGCCACGAAGCCGAACGGGGCATTGGCAACGTTGAGGCCGAGCGAGGCACCGACGATGCCGAGCGGCGCGGTCAGGAACACCAGGATCAAGCGCGAGAAGCTCTGCAGCTGGATCATCAGCAGCGTCAGCATCACCATGACCATCACCGGGAAGAGGATGAAGATCGAGGCATTGCCCTTGGCAGACTCTTCGAACGCCCCGCCCGGCTCGATCCGGTAGGCCGGCTCGAGATGATCCTTGATCGCCTTCAGCTTCGGCGTGATCTGGTTGGTGACATCGGGCGCCTGCACGCCGTCGACGACGTCGGAGCGCACCGTGATCGCCATGTCGCGATTGCGCCGCCACATGATCGGCTCCTCGTGGGAATACTCGATTCTGGCGATCTGCTGCAGCGGCACAGCGACGCCATTGCGCGAGGTGATGGTGAGATCACCGACACCGCCGAGATCGAGGCGTTCGGAGGGAATCGCACGGGCGACCACGCCGACCTTCTCGATGCCGTCGCGCACGGTGGTGACCTGCGCGCCCGAGATCAGCATCGCGAGTGCCTGCGAGACGTCCTGCGGGGTCAGTCCCATGGCGCGGGCACGATCCTGGTCGACGACGAGCTTGAGATAGGGAGACTGCTCGTTCCAGTCGAGCTGGACGTCCTTGACGCTCTTGTTCTGCCGCATGACATCGCGGACCTGATAGGCGATCTCGCGCACCTTGTTGGCGTCGGGGCCGATCACGCGGAACTGGACGGGGAAGCCGACCGGCGGACCGAAGTTGAAGCGGTCGACGCGCACGCGCGCCTCGGAGAGGAAACCGTCAGCTGCCGCGTTCTCGATCTTGGCCTTGACGCGCTCGCGCGCTTCGACGCCCTTGGCGACGATGACGATCTCGGCAAAGGCCTCGTTCGGCAGCTGCGGGTTGAGGCCCAGCCAAAAGCGCGGCGAGCCCTGGCCGACATAGGCGGTGTAGGTTTCGATGTCCTGGTCATCCTTGAGCAGCGTCTCGGCCTCCTTCACCGCCTTCTCGGTGACGTTGAAGGCGGTACCCTCGGGCAGGCGCAGCTGCAGGAACAGCTCGGGCCGCTCCGACAGCGGGAAGAACTGCTGCTGGACATGGCCGAAGCCGACGATCGAAGCAATGAAGACGCCGACGGTCGCGGCCACCACGGTGATGCGATGGTTGACGCACCATTGCACGATGGCGCGCAGGCCCCGGTACATCCGGGTCTCGTAGACCGCGTGCGGATCATGGTGGTGGTGGGCCTTCATGTCGGGCAGCAGCTTGACGCCGATATAGGGCGTGAAGATCACCGCCACGAACCAGGAGGCGACCAGCGCGATCGCCACGATCCAGAAGATGCTGCCGGCATATTCGCCGACCGCGGAATTGGCAAAGCCGATGGGGAGGAAGCCAGCGGCCGTGACCAGCGTCCCCGTGAGCATCGGAAACGCAGTGGATTCCCAGGCAAAGGACGCCGCGCGCATGCGATCCCAGCCCTGCTCCATCTTCACCACCATCATCTCGACCGCGATGATGGCGTCGTCGACGAGCAGGCCGAGCGCGATGATCAGCGCGCCGAGCGTGATGCGATGCAGGTCGAGCGACATCGTGTTCATGACGATGAAGACAATGCCGAGCACCAAGGGCACCGACAGCGCGACCACGATGCCGGTGCGCCAGCCGAGCGCCAGGAACGAGACGAACAGCACGATGACGAGCGCCTCCATGAAGGAGTGAACGAACTCGCCGACGGCGTGCTCGACCACCTTGGGCTGGTCGGCGATCAGCTTGACGTCGATGCCTTGCGGCACGGCCTTCATGAACTCGGCGGTCGCCTTCTCGACCTCCTTGCCGAGATCGAGGATGTTGGCGCCCTTGGCGGTGACGATGCCGATGCCGATCGCGGGCTTGCCTTCCTGGCGCACGACGAAGCTCGGCGGATCGACGAAGCCATGGGTGACGGTGGCGATATCGCCGAGACGGAACACGCGGCCGTTGCTCTCGACCGGGGTCTCGGCGACGGCCTTGGCGCCGTCGAGCGCGCCGGTGACGCGCAGCGGCACGCGTTGCGACGAAGTCTCGACCGTACCGGCCGGCGTCACGTTGTTCTGCTTGGCAAGGGAATCGAACAGTGCCTGCGGCGTGATGCCGAGCGTGGCGAGCTTGGCGTGGCTGAACTCGACGAAGATGCGCTCGTCCTGGTTGCCGTAGACGTCGACCTTGGTCACGCCAGGCACCTTCAACAGGCGCTGACGGAATCCTTCCGAGACCTTCTTGAGCTGGGCATAGTCGGCGCCGTCGCCGGTCATCATGTACAGGATGGAATCGACGTCGGAGAACTCGTCGTTGACGACGGGTCCGAGAATGCCGGAGGGCAGCTGGCCCTGCACGTCGACCAGCTTCTTGCGCAGCAGGTAGAAGAGGTAGGGCACGTCCTTCGGCGGCGTGTTGTCGCGGAAGGTGACCTGGAGCGCGGTGAAGGCGGGCTTGGAATAGGTTTGCACCTTCTCGAAATAGGGCAGCTCCTGGATCTTCTTCTCGATGGGATCGGCGACCTGCGTCTGCATCTCCTGCGCGGTTGCGCCGGGCCAGATCACGGACACGTTGACCACCTTCACCGTGAAGAACGGATCCTCGGCACGGCCGAGCTTCTCATAGGAAAAGAAGCCGGCAACGCCGAGCACGACCATCAGGAAGAGAACCAGCGTCGGATGGCTGACGGCCCAGGCCGAAAGGTTGAAGCGCTTCATCGCACTCTCCGAAAGACGATCCAGTTGCAAACAACCACAGCCGCTCTGTTCGAACCGTCGTCGCGAGGCAGCGAAGCAAATCCAGGGGGCTGGGCAGGTTCTGGATCGCTTCGCCGCTTCAGCCTTTGCTTAGGGACAAAGGCCGAAACTCACCTCACACGACGGAATTCAATTTCCTTGTCATTCCGGGATGGTCCGAAGGACCAGACCCGGAATCTCGAGATTCTCAGGGGCGCAATTGCGCACCGTAGTTCGCGCTACGCGCGCCCCGAAATGACGGAAACTAGAAACTCAGGGACGACACGATCCGCACCCGCTGGCTCGGATCGAGCTTCTGCACGCCGAGGGCGACGATCTTGGCGCCCTCTTCGACACCGCCGGTGATGAGCACGTCGTTGCTCTCGTAGGACTTCACCGCGACCGGCCTCAAGGTGACGGAGCCATTGTCGTCGACAACGAAGAAGGACGGCTTGCCGCCTTCGTTGAACAGCGCCGACAGGGGCAGCCGGGCGACGCGCTCGGTTGCGGCGTCAGACAGCGTCAGCGTCGCGGTCATGCCGAGCGCGACCTTGTCGTCCGCCTCGGGCAGCGAGAACTTTGCCAGATAGGTGCGCGTGGCCGGGTCGGCGGCCGGCGCGATCTCGCGCAGCTTGGCCGCATATTTCTTATCCGGCTCGGACCAAAGAGTGACGCTGGCGACGCCCGACTTGGCGCGTCCAACCAGCGTCTCAGGGATCGCGACGACCGCTTCCTTCTCGGCAAAGCGGGCGACACGGATCGAAGCCTGGCCCGCGGCGACCACCTGGCCGGGCTCGATCAGCGTTGCGGTGACGACGCCGCGGGCGTCGGCAACAAGCGTCGCGTAGGAAAGGGAATTCTTGGTCAGCTCGACCGAGCGAACGGCGCGATCGAGGCGTGCGCGGGCCTCGTCGGCGGCCGCACGGCTCGAATCCAGCTGCGCATCCGTGGTCCAGCCCTTCGCCTTCAGATCCTTGGCGCGCTGCTCGGCGGCAGCGGCCTGGGCCAGCACGCCGGTTGCGGCGGTCTGCTCCGCTACCGCCTGCTCGGCCTGGAGCTTCAGGTCGACCTCGTCGAGGGTGGCCAGCGGCTGGCCGACCTCGACCGTCTGGCCGACTTCGACCAGGCGCTTTGCCACCTTGCCGGCGACGCGGAAGCCGAGATCGCTTTCGATCCGCGGCTTGATGGTCCCGACGAAGCTGCGCTCCGGAGTTTCGGCATCATAATGCGCGGTCGCGACCAGGACCGGCCGTGGAGGCTCGGCCTTCTCGGCGACGGTATCATTGCATCCGGCGAGGCTGGCGGCCATCAGGGCCAGCGACACACCTGCCAACAGCCTGGAATAGCTCGACAAAACGGACCGGACGAACATCGAAGGACACTCCTAGCATCTCGAATGAGAGGAATGTCGACTAATCACTGATAAAAGTCAATAATCGTCAGTCATCAGGAAAGTGTGATCATCAAGGCTGGTGAGCGTTTGAGAGGACCGTTGCCAGGCGGGTGCCCGGATGGCGCCTGGACCACCCGTCACCCATAAGATCTACGCAGCGGTGGGTTTCGCCCTCACCGCTTCTGTTCGCTGAACTCGTGCTTGCTGTCGTGGCCGCCGACGAAGACGAGGGTCCCGGCGATCAACGGCAGCACCGCGAGCACCAGGAGGCCGGTCGAGGTCTGGCCGGTGGCCTCCTTGACCCAGCCGATCAGATAGGGACCGCCGAAGCCGGCGAGATTGCCGATCGAGTTGATCAGGGCGATGGCGCCGGCCGCCGCCGTGCCGGACAGCCAGGCGGTCGGCAGGGTCCAGAACACGCCGAAGCAGCAGAACACGCCGACCGCGGCCACCGTCAGCACCACCATCGTGAGGGTGGGATCGGTGAGATAGGAGGAGACGCCGAGCGCGACGGCGGTGAGCAGCAGCGGGGCGCCGACATGCATGACGCGCTCGCGGCTCGCATCCGAATGCCGCGCCCACAGGATCATGGCGATGGTGCCGAACAGATAGGGGATCGCGGTGACGAAGCCGGTCTGCGCGTTGGTGAGGCCGAACGCTTTGACGATCTGTGGCAGCCAGAACTGCATGCCATAGAGCGCACCGACAAAGCCGAAATAGATCAGGCTGAGCGCGATCACCTTCGGCGAGGACAAGGCTTCGCCCAG
>NZ_RDQF01000065.1 GCF_004114425.1 Bradyrhizobium vignae
CTGCCGTCGGTCACAACTTCCGCCGCATCCTCGCCTGGCTGAGGGTTCTTTGGTGCCTCTTCCTGGCCACCCTCATCGCAGCCATCAGCGACCGCTCACCGCTGCAATCGGCTTCTTAACGGACGACCAATCAGCGAATTATTGAACATCGACAGCAATGACGGAGTTTGCGGCACTCACCTCCCGATGATCACCCCGATCACGTTCGGTGCTGCCAGATATTTCTCCTCGATCGCCGCCCGCGCAGCGGCGCGGTTTTCCGGCGTCAGGAGGCCGCGCTTCTCGGCCAGAATCATCCAGCAAAAGCCCCACCAATCGGTCAGCATGCCCGCTTCGCCTATGAGGTCGTAACCCTGCTCGGCTGCGAAGATGCGCGCATGCGCCTCGTCCAGCGTGTCGAGAAACAGATGGTCCTCGGTCGAGAACAGATCGTCGCTGATGTCGTCGATGGTGTAGCCCCAGATCGACTGGCACACCGCGTTGAACTCGCGATCGAACTGGTCGTCATCGACGGCGTAACTCCGTGCCGCCTGATGCAGCCGCGACAGCGAGCGCGCGAAATCGGCGATCCGGGTGAGGGCAAACTGGTCGAAGGCAATGGTGGACATGTAGTCCTCGCAAAGTCGGACAGACGCTAGATATTGTGTCGGCCATGCGCCGAATCACAATGATATATCAAAGACTTGCTAAAGTGTTCTTAATTTGTTCCGGACGCGACCCATTCCTCAATAGCAGCGCGAGGCCGCAACGGCGTGGACGCGGCGGTCGCCGAGGATATGGGCGACAAAGCCGTTCTCCGGAAAGATCCTGGCGAAGGCGGCGTCGCGGATGCTGAGGCCGCCGGCATAGGCGCCGAAAGCGGGCATTACGGCACGCATCCCATCGCTGGCGAAGCAGCGGCGCTCCATCGAGCGGCCGCGCGCGGAGACGCGCGCCTTGGGATGCAGATGGCCGGCGATCTCGCCGGCCGCCCCGGTCGGCTCGTGGCGAAAAGTGATGGGGCCGACCGCAACCTCGCCGGCGACGGTGCCGCCGAGATCGCGCGGCAGGATGGGATCATGATTACCCGAGATCCAGATCCAGTCGCGGCCGGTCTGGAGTGCGGCGACGGCGTCGCGGTCCTCCGCCGACAGCCGCTCATGCGCGGTGCGGTCGTGAAAACTGTCGCCAAGCGCGATGACGATGCGTGGATCATGGCGGGAGATGACAGCAGCGAGCCGGCCGAGCGTTGCGATGGTATCGTAAGGCGGCAGCAGCACGCCGCGCGTCGCGAAGCTCGAACCTTTCTCCAGATGCAGGTCGGAGACGACCAGCAGGCGCTGCTCTTCCCAGAACAGCGCCCCGGAGAGATCGGTGTGGAGTGCGATGCCGGCGACATCCAGTCTGCCTGTCGAAGTAATCGATAGCGCAACATGCTCCGTCATGGCCGGGCTTGTCCCGCCTGCGCCGCCGAAGCCGCTTCGGCGCGGCGAAGGCCCGGCAATCCACGTTCTTGCGGCAGCAAAGACGTGGATGCCCGGGTCAAGCCCGGGCATGACGATGTGGATGGGATTGCGCGCCTCACCGGCAAATTCTCTACGACATCGCTTCCTTAACGAGTTCGTCGGCAGCTTCCGCCAACAATTCGTCTGCAGCCTCGCCATAGACTGACTCGCGGCCGATTTCCAGCATCACGGGGACCGCCAGCGGAGAGACGTGGTCGAGTTCCCGGTGCGTGATGCGGCCCTGGATGCGTATCAGCATGTCGCCGAGGCGGCGCAGGTCGAGCAGGCCCGTGGCGGCATCGGCGCGTGCGGCTCGGAGCAGGACGTGATCGGCCTGGTGCTTGCGCAGCACGTCATAGACGAGATCGGTCGAGAACAGCACCTGGCGGCGGCTTTTCTCTTCGCCGGTGTGGCGCCGCGCGATCAGGCCGGAGATGATCGCGCAATTGCGGAACGTGCGCTTCATCAGCGCGGATTCGGCGAGCCAGGCTTCGAGATCGTCGCCGAGCATGTCGGGGGCGAACAGCGCATTGAGGTCGATCCGATTGTTGCGGATCATGAAGGAGAGGTCGCCAAGTCCCCAGATCGCCACCGCATATTCGTTGGCGACGAAGCCGAGCGGCCGCGCGCGGGCGCGCTCCAGCCGCCGCGTCAGCAGCATGCCGAGGGTCTGGTGCGCGAGGCGGCCTTCGAAAGGATAGCAGACGAGATAGTGCTTGTTGGCGCGCGGAAAGCTCTCGACCAGGAGCTCGCGCACTGCGGGCACGCGCGAAACATCCTTCTGCAGCGACAGCCAATCGCGCACCTGCTCCGGCAAGCCGCCCCATGCGCGGCCATCATCGAGCAGGCGGCGGACGCGCTCGGCGAGATAGGTCGACAACGGGAATTTGCCGCCCATATACGAGGGCACTTTCGGATCCTTGTCGTACGCACGCGAGACATAGACCTGATCCTCGACCAGCGTCTCGTAGCGCACCACTTCGCCTGAGAACACGAAGGTGTCGCCGGGGCTGAGGCCCTCGATGAAGGCCTCCTCGATCTCACCGAGCAGCCTGCCGCCGCGCGCGATCACGCCGGTCGAGCCCGTACCGCCGCCGCGGGAGCGCACCAGGCGCACCTTCAGCATGTCGTCCTCGACGATGGTGCCGACATTCAGCCTGTAGCTCTGCCGCACCCTGGGATTGGCGACGCGCCAGCGGCCTTCCTCGTCCTGCTTGATGCGGGCGAAGCGCTCATAGGTCTTCAGCGCGTAGCCGCCGGAGGCGACGAAATCGACGACGTCGTCGAAATCCTGCCGCGACAGATCGGCGTAAGGCGCGGCGGTGCGCACTTCGTCGTAGAGCTCGTCGGAAAAGAACGGCTCGCCGCAGGCGCAGCCGAGCACGTGCTGCGCCAGCACGTCGAGTGCACCCGTGCGCAAGGGCGGCGTGTCCTGCGCATTCTCGGCGATCGCATCGATGGCGACGCGGCATTCCAGCACCTCGAAGCGGTTGGCCGGCACCAGCACGGCGCGGGAGGCTTCGTCGAGGCGATGATTGGCGCGGCCGATGCGCTGCATCAGGCGCGAAGAGCCCTTGGGCGCGCCGATATTGACCACCAGATCGACGTCGCCCCAGTCGACGCCGAGATCGAGCGAGGAGGTGCAGACCACGCCGCGCAGTCGACCCGCCGACATGGCGTCCTCGACCTTGCGGCGCTGTGCGACGTCGAGCGAGCCGTGATGCAGCGCGATGGCAAGGCCATCGTCGTTCATGCTCCAGAGATGCTGGAACAGCATCTCGGCCTGGCTGCGGGTGTTGACGAAGACCAGCGTGGTCTTGTTGGCCTTGATCAGCTCGTAGATCTCGGGGAGCGCGTGGCGCGCGCTGTGGCCGGCCCAGGGCAGCCGCTCGCGCGTATCGAGCATCTCGACCACGGGCGGCGCGGCACCGCCGGCCATGACGATATCGGCGGCGACTTCCCGGCCTTCGGGCTGCGGCACCAGGAAGCGCGCGAGCTGCTCCGGCTCGGCTACGGTTGCCGACAGGCCGATCGCGCGCATTTGCGGCGCGAGGCGCCACAGCCGCGCCAGCCCGAGCGAGAGCAGATCGCCGCGCTTGGACGTCACCAGCGCATGCAGCTCGTCGAGCACGATGCGCTTCAGGGAGGAAAACAGGAACGGTGCGTCGTCGGAGGAGAGCAGCAGCGCGAGCTGCTCGGGCGTCGTCAGCAACACGTCCGGCGGATAGCGCCGCTGCCGCTGGCGCCGCGACACCGGCGTGTCGCCGGTGCGGGTCTCGACCTTGATCGGCAGCGCCATCTCCGCGATCGGCCGCTCCAAATTGCGCGCGATGTCGACGGCGAGCGCCTTCAGCGGCGAGATGTACAGGGTGTGCAGGCCACCGCTGCGCTGCACGTTGCGCCCGGTGGAGACGAGACTCTTCTTCGCGCCCGCATCTCGTGTCGCGGGCTGCGCCGAAAGCTCCACCAGCGTCGGCAGAAACCCCGCAAGCGTCTTGCCGGCGCCGGTCGGCGCAATCAAGAGCGCCGAACGGTCGTCGCGCGCCTTCTCCAGCAGCGCCAATTGATGCGCGCGCGGCGACCAGCCGCGGGCTGCGAACCACGCCTGGAAGCGATCCGGCAGCAGCGCGGCCGGCTCGGCCGATGTTTGGAGAATACGGGGCGGCACGGCATGACAGGTAAGCCGCAGGAGCGGATTCGTCGAGGGGTGGCCCTTCCCGCCTGCGCGAGAAGGGCCAGAGGTCTCACGCCCCGGTCGGCACCTGGTCCAGAAATCCGGTCACGCTGCTGATGCGCCCGTCCCTCAGCACGGCAAAATCGGTGCCTTTGATCGGGCTGTCGGCGCCGTCAGGACCAAGTCCCCACGAGAAGCGGATGTGGTCGCCGTAGCCGTCGGGCTCGCCGATCAGCTTGAATTTGAAATCGGGAAAGCGCTGCTGCACGCCGGCGATCAGCGCCTCGATGCCGTCGCGGCCGTCACCCTTCATCACGGGATCGACATAGCGCGCATCCGTCGTCCAGCTTTCGCTGAGCAGTTCGCGGCGACGACCTGCCGTGCGTTCGTTCCAGAGCTCGACATAGCGGCAGGCGATGGTGTTGGGATCAGTCATGATGTGCTCCTTCGATGGCGCCGTATTGTCCGGCTGACCCGACTATCGAAGGTTCACGCGCGTTGATCGATTACCTCGGAGGTCATCAACGCGCGTGAAGTTCTCGCGACATCACTTCGCCGCGGTCACCATGATCTCGACCGTGTATTGCGGGGCCGCCAGCTTGGCCTCGACGGTGGCGCGCGCGGGGGTGTTGCCGGGCGACACCCAGGCGTCCCACACCGCGTTCATCTCGCCGAAGGTCTTCATGTCGGTGATGTAGATCGTGGCGGACAGCAGCTTCGATTTGTCGGTGCCGGCCTTGGCGAGGTGGCCGTCGATGGTCGCCAGGATGTCCTGGGTTTGCTTCGTGACGCTTTCGCCGGCCGCCTTGTTGGCGACGACGCCGGCGAGATAGACGGTGTTGCCGTGCACGACGACCTGGCTCATGCGCGGGCCGGTTTCAAAACGCTGAATGCTCATTGGGGATCTCCTGGTGGAATGGCGGCCCTGTCTAGCCCAGCGATTTGCGGCGAGCCACCCCTGACACGCATGCATTGCCTGGCACGCATGCGTCGTTCACGGAAACTGACTGAAGAACGTCCAGATCGTTTCGGCGCCGTCGATGTCGCCGTTTTGCGGTCCGAGCAGGCTCCTGGCGACCTTCGGGAAGCGGGCATCCGGAGCAAAGCCGGGCATGCGGTGGCCGCCATGGTTGATGCGATAGAGCACGACGTCGTGCCCAGTCGGGCAGCGCGAGCTGATCCGTGTCACTGTGGACTGGTCTGCGGGCGCCCTGTCGGGCAGGTCGGTCACCCCGGCATCATCGGTCTCGCAGCCATTGAGCCTGCGCCAGAACGCCAGCGTCTCCTCGGTCGACCAGAACCCGTCCGCGGCAAAATAGCTCGATCCGTGTCCGCCCTCGTAGGGCACCAGCGGGTCGGCCGTGCCGTTCATGAGCAGCATCGGCAGCGGCCGCGACGGATGGCAGGTGACGGCAGCCTCATCGGTGAGATTCATGATCACGCTCGCAGCGGCCGCGAACAGATCGGCCCGGGCGCAAGCGAGCGTCATTGCCATGGCGCCGCCATTGGAGATGCCGGTGACATAAACGCGCTTCGGGTCGGCCGTGCCGTCGGCCACCAGCTTCTCGACGAGTTTTGTGATGAACGCGACGTCGTCGGTGCCCTCGGGTGGGCCGCGCAGCGCGGGCCCCGCCTTGGTCCTCGCATCGGCCCAGGCGTGATTGAGTCCGTCCGGAAAGACAACGGCCAGACCCTCGCGCCTGGCAAGCTGCGGCCAGGCCGTCCGCGCGACCATGTCGGCGCCACGCTGCGTCTTACCATGCAGCACGATCACCAGCGGTGCGGGCTTTTTCGCCGGCAATTGCGCGGTGTAGGAGCGCTTCACGCCGTTAACATCGACGGTGTCCGCCCATGCAGGCGAGAAGCAGCAGATCACCGCCAACCAGAACAGGGCAACGTGCAAGGCGCGTCGTATCATCCAGGCCATGATCGGTATCATCGATGGCGTTTGGCCGGTTCGACGCCAACCAAGTTCAAGATTTCGGCGCGAACGTCGACCACATGTATATACCGCCTGATGGCATAAATATTATGCAGCAATCGCGAATTGAGCTGCGTGAACGAGCGATGTAATATAGACTGCAATTATTAGTTGAGACTTAATTTTCACGACGGGGGGCTGAATTGCGCCACCTGGAGAGCTACCTCGACCCTTCGGAGATACTTCGTCTTTTTGAAGAAAAATTTGGGACCGGCGTCTGGCACTGCGATGCTGAAGGCCGGATGCAGTGGTCGCGTGGCTTTTACGGCCTGCTGGGACTCGATCCCCATACCGTCGCGCCCAGCTATGCGGAAATCGAGAGACGAATTCATCCGGAGGATCGCCGTCCGCAGCGCGATCCACGCGGATTCGCGTTCGACCGGTCTTTGCTCGACGGCGAGTTTCGCATCATCCGGCCGAATCGTGCGCTGCGCTGGCTCCGCATCCAGTCCGAGACTTTTTTGAACTCCGCCGGCGAGCCGGAATGCGTGGTCGGCGTTGCCATCGACATCACCGAACATCGCAGATCGCTGCAGCCTCTCAAGATGGATGCGGATCGCTACGCGGCGCTGACGCAGGTCGCAGGCGGACTGCTGTGGGTCGGCAGCCAGGATGGCCGGATTACCGCGCTTTTGAACGCGGAGAACCAGCCGGACGCACACCGGTTTTTCGGCAAAGGCTGGCTCGACCTGCTTCCCGAAGAGGAGCGCGAAACGGCCTTGCGGATCTGGGCGGCCGCCGCCGAAACGGGACAGCCCTACGATGTCGAGCATCGACTGCGCCAGTCCGACGGCTCCTACCGCTGGTACCATTGCAGGGCTGTGCCGGTCCCGGACGCGGATGGCGGTATTCGGGAGTGGTTGGGAATCTCCACGGACGTGCACGAGGGGCGGCTCTCGGCCCAGCACGTCTCGACGTCGAGGTTGACCGGTGCGCAATTGCGCGCGGCCCGCGGCATGCTGAACTGGTCGGTGAAACAGCTCGCCGCGCGAACCGGCGTTTCTGCCGCCGTGATTCGCCGGCTTGAGGAGCAGAACGGTCTCTTGCGGCTGCCCGACGAGACATTGACGAGCCTTCGCGACACGCTCTCGTCCGCGGGCATCGAGTTCATCTTCGGAGCCGGAAAACCTGGCGTGAGGCCAAGATGATCGTCACGCCGCCAATCGCGGTGGCGATCGATATTTGCGCAGGCCGAATGAGATGCTTCGCACCTGTTTTGATGGTGGCGCAGCGCTCTGTCGATGGAGACGCAAAAAGCCGGCAAGCCCTGCGTCTTGCCGGCTGCGGAAGTAGCGCGCAATTTTTGCGCGTTGAGAGAGCTTGCGAACAAATTTTTCTTAATGCCGCAATAAGCAATTTTGGTCACCTTGTCGGCACACGTCCAAGTCAGAATCGAAAGGACGTGAAACTGACGGTAGTAGCGGGTAGCGGGGCGCTGCATCATCGTCCGGATTGCTCGAGCGGCGCGCGCTTCGATCTGTCCGGGATCATTGCCAGCCGAGCACGCCAATGCGCGGCACGATGGGGTATCGCCCAATCCGGTCACGTCAAACGACCGTGCCCGTCTGCGGCATCGTTCGCGCGGGAATTTTCATGCGACGTCTTTAGGCCTGAAGCCCATAACTTCGGAGTGTTTGCCAGTGTCCTATTTCAGATTGCGTATCGGTGGCCGGTTGATCGCCGGATTTGCTGCAGTCTGTGCCATCATCGCACTTTCCGTCGGCTACACCGTATTCGAAGTCGGGCGCATTTCCACGACGGTCAATCGCATGACGAATCTGCGCACGCCCGTCGCGCTGGCGAGCACCGAGCTGATCGGCAACCTCTATTCGACGCTCGCCACCTTGCGCGGCTATTTGCTCAGTGGGAATCCGCAAGGCAAGCTCGATCGCGCGTCGATGTGGAAGGAAATGGATAGGACAGTAGCCGCATTCGACGAGCAGGCGGCGCAGTTCACCAATCCGGAGAACCGGCAGAAGTGGGAGCAGGCCAAGCTGTTGCTCGCCGAATTTCGCACGGCGCAGGACAAGGCCGAAGCGATCGCTTTCACCCCTGATGCCTATCCCGCGACCAAGCTCATGGTCATCGAGGCCAGCCCGCGCGCAGACATGATCTTCTCCGAGATCACGAAGATGATCGATCAGGAGGAGGCACAGGAAGCGACGCCGGAACGGAAGAAATTGCTCAAGGCAATGGCCGATGCGCGGGGCAATTTTGCCGCTGCCACGGCTCAGCTCCGGATGTACCTGCTTTCGGGCGAAAAGACCGACAAGGATAAATTCGTGAGGCCATGGGAAGCCTTTGAGAAAGGCTATGCCGGAGTCAATGCGCATAAGGATCTGCTCACCGCCTCGCAGCAGGCGTCCTTCGATAGGATCGCAAAGGCGAAAAGCGAGTTCGCGCCCCTCCATGAAAGGATCTTCGCGCTTCGCGAGTCCCCGGACTGGAACGCGCCGGTTCATCTGCTGGTGACCGAAGCCGCGCCGCGCGCCGCAAGGATTCTCGACCTGCTCGACGGACCCAAGGGCGTCGATGGCACCCGCTCGGGAGGCATCAAGTCCGATCAGAAACGGATGCTCGCCGAGGAGACGCTGGGCGTGCAGGAGAGCATCTCGCTGCTGAAGCTGGTCTTGTGGACGCTGTTGGCAGCGGGAGTCGGCCTTGGCGGGACAATCGCATTGTTCACGTCCCGCTCAATCGCCGCGCCGATCCGGGGGATGACCTTTGCCATGGGCAAGCTCGCCGGCGGCGACACCTCCACGAACGTTCCCTGCGTGGGCCGCACCGACGAGGTCGGCGAGATGGCCAATGCGGTCCAGGTGTTCAAAGACAACATGATCGAGGCCGACCGTCTGCGTGCCGAGCAGGCACAAATGGAGGCTCGCGCTGCCGCTCAGCGCAAGGCCGACATGCACAGGCTCGCGGGTCAGTTCGAAGACGCGGTCGGCGACATCGTGAACACGCTGTCGTCCTCGGCGACGGAGCTCGAAGCGGCGGCCCGGACCCTGAGCAAGGCAGCGGACAGCACCCAGGAGCTGTCGAGCGTCGTCTCTGCCGCCTCCGAGGAAGCCTCGACCAACGTTCAATCGGTTGCCTCCGCCACCGAAGAGATGAGCTCGTCAGTGACCGAAATCAGCCGCCAGGTGCAGGACGCCGCCAGAATTGCCGGCGCGGCGGTGGAGCAGGCGCAGAGGACCAATGATCGGGTCAACAAGCTGTCGCAGGCGGCCACCCGCATCGGCGACGTCGTCGAACTCATCAACACGATCGCCGGGCAGACCAATCTGCTCGCTCTGAACGCCACGATCGAAGCGGCGCGAGCCGGCGAAGCGGGGCGCGGCTTTGCTGTGGTTGCGTCCGAGGTCAAGGCGCTGGCCGAGCAGACAGCGAAGGCGACCGGAGAGATCGGTCATCAGATCGCCGACATTCAAGCCGCCACCCAGGAGTCGGTGGTCGCGATCAAGGAGATCAGCGGAACAATCGGCAGGATCTCGGAGATTTCTTCGGCGATCGCATCGGCAGTCGAAGAGCAGGGAGCGGCCACGCAGGAGATTGCCCGCAATATCCAGCAGGCGGCGCAAGGTACCAACCAGGTCGCAGCCAACATCGGCGATGTGAAGCACGGGGCAGCGGAGACTGGTTCGGCTTCGACCCAGGTGCTTGCCTCCGCGCAAATGCTGTCGAGGGACAGCGCACGATTGCACTCCGAGGTCGAGCAGTTCCTGACCACGGTTCGCGCGGCCTGACCCGAAGAGACCAAGACCCCGCCATGATGCATGAGGGAACGCGATGGCCGATCGAAACACGCAAGAAGCGCTAGCGGGGGCGGTCGATAACGTCATCGCGTTGCCGCTTCGCCAAACCAGCCTGGTCGCCGACATCATGAGAGACTGCGATTCGCTGCGGCAAGCCATCGTGACGATGCAGCAATGTCTCGGGGCGCTCGGCGACCTTATCCGAAATCTCGATGACAGGCCGGAGGAGGCCGAGCGACTTCGAGCCCACATGGCCGAGCTGAACGAGCTGTTGTCTCTGCGGCTCGATCAGCTCTCGCTGACCGAACGCCTGTTGCAGGAGATGGTTCGCCGCGGCTGAGGCCGGTGCGCCACCGTGCACCGGCCAGCCTTGTCAGTCACCCAACCGCCTTGGCGGCGGCACGGCCTGCATTGCGCCCGGAGAACAGGCAGCCGCCGAGGAAAGTGCCCTCGAGCGAGCGATAGCCATGCACGCCGCCACCACCGAAGCCGGCGGCTTCACCGACGGCGTAGAGGCCCGGAATGACCCTGCCCTCTTCCCCAAACACGCGGGAGTCGAGATCGGTCTCGAAGCCGCCCAGCGTCTTGCGGGTGAGGATGTTGAGCTTCACCGCGATCAGCGGCCCCTGCGCGGGATCCAGGATGCGATGCGGCGAGGCGGTGCGGATCAACTTGTCTCCGATATAGCGCCGCGCATTATGGATGTTCATGATCTGCGCATCCTTGACGTAAGGATTGGCGATCTCGCGGTCGCGCGCCTCGATCTGCATTTTGATGTGCTCGAGCTTGAGCAGATCGCTGCCGGCGAGCTCGTTCATGGCCGCAACAAGGTCCTCGAGCTTGTCCCGTACGATGAAGTCGACACCACGGCTTTTGAACGCCTCCACCGGCGCTGGCGCGCCCTTGTTGGTGGCGCGGCGCAAGGTCATGCGCCAGCTCTTGCCGGTCAGGTCCGGGTTCTGCTCCGAGCCCGACAGCGCAAATTCCTTCTTGATGATGCTCTGGGTCAGAATGAACCAGGAATAATCATAACCCGTCGACATGATGTATTTGAGCTGGCCGAGCGTGTCGGAGCCCGGGAACAGCGGCGCCGGCAATCGGGTACCGGTCGCGTCGAACCACATCGACGAGGGACCCGGCAGGATGCGGATGCCGTGGCGCGGCCAGATCGGCGACCAGTTCTGGATGCCCTCGACATAGTGCCACATGCGGTCGCGGTTGATCAGCCGCGCGCCGGTCTTTTCGGTGATGCCGATCATGCGGCCGTCGACATGCTCGGGCACGCCAGAGATCATGAACTTCGGGGGATCGCCGAGCCGCTTCGGCCAATTCTGCCGCACCAGCTCGTGATTGCCGCCGATGCCGCCGGAGGCGACGATCACGGCCTGCGCCTTCAGCGCAAACTGGCCGACGATGTTGCGCGAGGAACTCTTTCCGCGCTCGACATCGTCTGGCGCGAGCACGGCGCCACTGACGCCATCCACGGTACCATTGGTGACGGACAGCGCATCGACGCGATGGCGGAACCTGAAAATCAACCGGCCACTCTTCGTCGCCTCACGTGCGCGGCGCTCGAACGGCTCGACGATGCCGGGCCCGGTTCCCCAGGTGACGTGAAAGCGCGGTACCGAATTGCCGTGGCCCATTGCGTCGTAGCCGCCGCGCTCGGCCCAGCCGACCACGGGGAAGATGCGGTGGCCCATCGCGCGCAGCCAGCCGCGCTTCTCGCCGGCCGCGAACGCCACATAGGCCTCGGCCCATTGGCGCGGCCAGAAATCCTCGTCGCGGTCGAAGCCGGCGGTGCCGAGCCAGTCCTGCATCGCGAGCTCAAACGAGTCCTTGATGCCGAGCCGGCGCTGCTCCGGCGAATCGACCAGGAACAATCCGCCGAACGACCAGAACGCCTGACCGCCGAGCGATTGCTCGCCTTCCTGCTCGACGACGATCACGCGCTTGCCCGCGTCGGCGATTTCGGTGGCGGCAACGAGGCCCGACAGTCCCGCGCCGACCACGATGATGTCGGTTTCTTCAGCCATGTGTTTCCGCCTCCATGAGTTCCCCCCTGTAATTGCCCGGATTGAAGCCAGCGGTTGTAACTGAGATCAAGGGTATGGCGCGTAAGACCTCGTTAACGTGTTCCACTTTGGGATAGAGACAGGCGGAGTGCAGCGCGGACGCAACACTGGATTTGAATTTGTTTTGCGCCGGGCGGCCTGCCTAGACAAAACCTTGGTTACAACAGACGCTAGCTGTGCATCACCACCTGACACGCAGATTCGAATACGACTGGGGCGGGGGACAATGAAGTTTCTGACGGGATTGCTTGCGGCGGTTCTCTTGATCGCGGGCATGGGGGCTTCTCACGCGGTGGTTCGGATCGCTGATGACCGCGGCGGCCGAATTGGAACCTACGTCGATAGATACCAGGATCTCAGGCAATCAGGCGAGACCGTCATCATCGACGGCCTCTGCGCTTCCGCCTGCACCATCGTCCTCGGCGCCATCCCACACAACCGGATCTGCGTGACCTCGCATGCGACGCTTGGCTTCCACGCCGCCTGGGATTTCGGCGCCAACGGCCGCGCCGTCACCAATCCTGAAGCAACCCAGATGCTCTATGCGATGTATCCCTCGCAGGTGAGGCGCTGGATCGGCCAGCGGGGCGGGCTTACCCCACGCATGCTCTTCCTGAGGGGCAAGCAGCTCGAGGCCATGTACCGGCCCTGTTATCTGGATGCGCAGGCCTCGACGGCCAAGCCGTCGCGCCGGTCGCTCCCACAAGCGGAGCAACTCGAATCCGCTCGGGGCCAGTTCCTCCACTGATCGTCGCAGCATGACGGCGTTCCTTTGCGCCGCTGACAGCGTCTTGCCCGCAGGCGGCGCAAGGCCTATCTGAAAGCCTGGGAACCGGGACCTTCGTCCCGATCGTTGTCATGGCTCAACCATTACATCCCGCGCATCCACTATCGGACAATTCGCCCACTGCCGGCCGGATGTCATCCGTGCTGCTGTGGGCCGGCGCGGCAATCGGCGGTCTCGTCCTGATTGGCGCGCTGGCGCTCTGGTTCCACTATGGCAGCCAGGTATTCTTCGAAATGCTCAGGACCGGCTTTGCCGCCTGCTTCTGACCTGCGACAGGAAGTTTTTCACCCATGAGCCCCGCCACCCGTCCGCTGGTGATCGCGACTGCCTTTGCCGCAAGCCTCATTGCCGGGCTCCTGATCATGTTCTGGGCCATGGGCGGGGTCAGCAAGGTGGCGCAGCCGGCGGCGATCGGCGGCCCGTTCCAGCTGACCGACCAGAACGGCAAAGCCGTCACGGACAAGAGCCTCAAGGGCAAGCCGACCCTGATCTTCTTCGGCTACACCCATTGCCCCGACGTCTGCCCAACCTCGCTGTTCGAGATCTCGGAAGTGCTGCGGGCGATGGGCAAGGACGCCGATAAGGTCAATGCCGTCTTCATCTCGGTCGATCCCGAGCGCGACACACCGGCGACGATGAAGGATTATCTGTCGAGCTTCGATCCCCACCTCGAGGGGCTGTCCGGCGATCCTGCCGAGACAGCCAAGGTGATCACCTCCTACCGGGTTTATGCCAAGAAGGTCCCGTCCAAGGACGGCGACTACACCATGGACCACACTGCGCTGGTCTATCTGATGGATCGCGACGGCCGCTTCGTCTCGCCGTTCAATCTGAAGCGAACGCCGGAAGAGGCGGCAGCTGATTTGAAGCGGTATCTCTGAGGGCCTGATCCAACCGCAGCTGCTTCAAGTTCGTGGATGCCCGGGACAAGCCCGGGCATGACGACCAAGGGACCTTTACCGAGCCCACAATCGGCACTCGCCTTCGCAGCCGAATGGTCTATAAGGCCCTCCGATCCCAACGAAATTCATTGCTTTCCGGTCGATGGCTTCATCGCAACAGGCGAAATCGTTCAAATCTGCCCGTGGCTTGCTGATGGGGTTGGCCGCCGCCGCGTGCCTGCTCGCAGCCCAGCCTGCCGAGGCCCAGACGCCAGCCAAGCGGCCTCCGGCAGCGCCACAGACCCCCCCTCAGGCCGTCCCCCAAGCAGCCCCGCAGGCCGTGCCCGGCTTCTGGGACCCACGTCGGCGACCGGAGCGGCCGGACCTGTCGCGCCTGACCGTGATCCGCTTCCTGACCGAGACCGACTATCCGCCGTTCAACTTCACCGGCGCGGACGGCAATCCGGCCGGCTTCAATGTCGATCTCGCCCGCAGCCTGTGCGAGGAGATCAAGGTCACCTGCACGGTGCAGATGCGGCGTTTCGAGACGCTGGTCGATGCGCTCACCTCCAACCGGGGCGACGCCATCATCGCCTCGATGGCGGTGAGCCCGCAGCTGCGCGCCCGCGTCGACTTCACCGATCCCTATTACCGGGTGCCGGCGCGCTTCGTCTCGCGCAAGGATGCGGTGATGCCGGAAATCCGGCCCGAATATCTCGAGGGCAAGAAGGTCGGCGTGATCGCCGGCTCCGCGCATGAGGCTTATCTCAAGGCGATGTTCACCGATGCCGAGCTGCATGCCTATCCCGGTGACGACGCGATGCGCGCAGCTTTACGCAGAGGCGAGGTCGATTTCATCTTCGGCGACGCCATCTCGCTGGCGTTCTGGATCAACGGCACCGATTCCGGCGATTGCTGTGCCTTTTCCGGCGGCCCCTTCGTCGAGAGCCGTTTCTTCGGCGAAGGCATCGGCATCGCCGTGCGCAAGGGCAACGACGTGCTGCGCCAGGCCTTGAACTGGGCGATGTTCCGCGTCTGGGAAAAAGGCCGCTACACCGATCTGTGGCTGCGGTATTTCTCGGTGAGCCCGTTCTAGTTTCTTCGCTGATCTCTCCGCCGTCATTGCGAGGAGCCTTTGCGACGAAGCAAATCCAGACTGTTTTCCGCGGAAAGATTCTGGATTGCTTCGCTTCGCTCGCAATGACGGTGCAAGAGGCTACACCGCCCACAAAATTGCATTCTGCCCGGAAATCGCTATTTTCCGCGGCCCGGAGGCCCCTGATGTCCGTTATCGATCTTGCCGCGAACCCGAGCGACCTGCGTGCGCTCGCCGAACAGTCCAACGCCTGGCCGTTCGAGCAGGCGAAGGCCATTGTCGCGCGGCTGAAGAAAAGCCCGAAGGACGAGGTGCTGTTCGAGACCGGCTACGGCCCGTCGGGCCTGCCGCATATCGGCACGTTCGGTGAGGTCGCGCGCACCTCGATGGTGCGCCATGCCTTCCGGGTGCTGACCGAGGACAAGATCAAGACGCGCCTCTTGGCATTCTCCGACGACATGGACGGATTTCGGAAAGTGCCCGACAACGTCCCCAACAAGGAGATGCTGGCGGAGCATCTCGGCAAGCCGCTGACGCGGGTGCCGGATCCGTTCTCCAACGAGTACCCGTCGTTCGGCGCGCACAATAACGCGCGCTTGCGCGCCTTCCTCGATCATTTCGGCTTCGACTACGAGTTCGCGAGCTCGACCGACTACTACACGTCCGGCCGCTTCGATGCGACGCTGCTGAAGATGCTCGCTGCCTACGACAAGATCATGGCGATCATCCTGCCGACGCTGGGGCCGGACCGCCGCGCGACGTACTCCCCGTTCCTGCCGATCAGCAAGACCACGGGCGTCGTGCTGCAGGTGCCGATGATCCGCCGCGACGTCGCGGCCGGCACCGTGACCTATGTCGATCCAGACACAAACGAGGAAGTCGAGACGACCGTCACCGGCGGCAACGTCAAATGTCAGTGGAAGGCCGACTGGGCGATGCGCTGGGTCGCGCTCGGCGTCGACTATGAGATGGCCGGCAAGGATCTCATCGATTCCGTGAAGCTCTCCGGCGCCATCGCGAAGGCGCTCGGCGGCACGCCGCCCGAGGGCTTCAACTACGAGCTCTTCCTCGACGAGAAGGGCCAGAAGATCTCGAAGTCGAAGGGCAATGGCCTCACCATCGACGAATGGCTGCGCTACGCCTCGCCGGAATCGCTGTCGCTGTTCATGTATCGCGAGCCGAAGGCGGCCAAGCGGCTGTATTTCGACGTCATCCCGCGCAATGTCGACGACTACCAGCAGTTCCTCGATGGCTTTCCGAAGCAGGACGGCAAGCAGCAGCTCGGCAATCCGGTCTGGCACATCCACAACGGCAAGCCGCCGAAGGGCGACATGCCCGTCACCTTCCAGCTGCTGCTCACCTTGGTGTCGTCGTCGAACGCGGAGAACGCCGAGACGCTGTGGGGTTTCATCGGCCGCTATCGTCCCGGCGTGACGCCGCAGACGCATCCGAAGCTGGATGCGATGGTCGGCTATGCCATCAACTACTACCGCGACTTCGTCGCGCCGACGAAACAGTTCCGCGAACCAACCGAGACCGAGCGCGCGGCATTGCAGGATCTGCGCGATGCGCTATCGCAATTGCCGCAGGACGCCACGGCCGAGGACATCCAGAACGTCGTCTATGAGATCGGCCGCCGCGAGCCGTTCCTCGATCAGATCAAGAAGGGCAAGGACGGCCGCCCGGGCGTCACGCTCGACTGGTTCAACATGCTCTATCAGGTGCTGCTCGGCCAGGAGAAGGGCCCGCGCTTCGGCTCCTTCGTCGCCGTGTACGGCGTGCAGAACGCGGTGAACATGATCGACGGCGCGCTGGCGCGGAGCGCGTAGATGCGGCCTGCCTCTACGGCATGATCCGGTGCATCTCGGGATAGCTCGTGAAATTGCTCTCGCTCACGTCGGCCGGATCGAATGCCGGAAGTCTCGGTTTCGATGGTGCGGTCACTTCGCTTTCTCCATCAGGCCAGGGATCGGCGCGGCATCGGCCGCGCGCATCAAGGTCAGCAGCACGCGGCAGAGCGGCGTTGCGATCTGGTGGCGCTCGCCGGCCGCGATCACCGCGCCGGTGAGCGCGTCCACCTCCGAGCGCCGCCCCGCCAGCCGGTCGAAATACATCGAGGTGCCGGCATCGGGCGGGAACGTCATCAGCATTGCCCGCAGCTTCAAGGCTTCGTCGTCTGCGAGCCGGGCGCCGTCGGCGCGCGCGACCGCGGCGGCTTCTTCCAGGGCGGAGAGCACCAGCGAGCCCATGTCCTCGCGCCTGAACACGCCCTGGCGCTGCAGCGTGAGCGCGGTGATCGGATTGGCGATCGCGTTGAGCAGCAGCTTGCGCCAGGCCATCGTCTTGAATTCGGGGCTGACCAGGATCTGCATTCCCGTGCCTTCGAGCAATTCCACGAAGGCACGGCCACCGGCATCATCGCTCACCGCAAAATCATGGTCGCTGGCGCGGCGGTAGCGCACGCGGTCGGGCGCAAGCCGCTCACCATTGTAATAGACGATGGTCGGCACGACGGTCGCCCCTCCGACGAATGGCGCAAGCCGTTCGGTGTGGCCCATGCCGTTCTGCAGGACCGCGACATGCGTGCTGGCGCCGCAGAGCCGCTGCAGCCAGGGCGAGCTCGAGGCGGTATCCTGCGCCTTGGTGCACAGCAGCACCCAGTCATGGATGTCGGCCTGTGCCGGATCCGTCAATATACGTGGCCGCGCTTCGATCGTGCGGTCGGGACGTTCCACCACCAGCCGCGCAATCCCGTGTCTGACGCAGGCGGTGACGTCGTGCCGGCCGGTCGCATCGAGCGCGCCGGCAATGACGCCGCCAATGCTGCCCAGGCCGACGACGGCGACCCGGCGGCGCCCGGTCGTTGCGGCATGATCGATCGTGGACATCGCGGAACCTCCAGGCATCGCTTAAAATGTATGTTCCCTGGGAGTATTTGCTGAAATTGCGGCGTCAGCCAGCCCGCGCGGCCTGTGCAAACTGCAGGGGCGTGATGCCGTAGCAGCGCCTGAAGTGCTTGTTGAGTGCGGCCTGATCGCAAAATCCCGCCGCCGGCGCGCTGTCCGCCAGCGAACGACCGTGTCTCAGGAGACGGCAAGCCGCGTTGAGCCCGATGTGCACGAGATAGGCGTGCGGGGTAAGGCCAACCGCGCTTGACCAGCTCGCCCGCCACGCAGGGCCCACCAGTTTCCAGCTGATCGGGCCTTCAATGCGTGACGGTGATTCATCATCTTCCCCCTCGAGACGAATTTGGTCGGCAATAGGGGGCGCAACCTGTGCGAGAGCGGCAGTGAGTCGCAAGGTTGCGGCAGACAAAACGCGGCCTGGCTGATGTCGTCGCCTGATCACGACGTCGGCGGGAAACAATCACTGGCTTGCCCACAGGATGCGCGCGATCCACGCGACATCGCCGGCCGCCATCGTGCGATCGGCCTGCGTCCCATCGAGCGGTTCGAGCTCCAGCGCCTTTGTGGTGCGGCGCTTCAGCGTCGCGACCGTCATCTCACCCGCTTTGCTCCTCACCACCACGCGATCGCCTTTGCGGATCGGCGCGCCGGGTGAGACCAGGACGATGTCGCCGTCGCGATAGACAGGCGCAAGTGCATGGCCGGAAATCTCCAGTGCAAACGTGTGGCGGTCCTCGGAGGTGGGAAGCGCGATTTCGGTCCAGCCCCTGCCGGATGGAAGGCCGGCCTCGTCGAAAGCGCCGCTCGTTCCGGCCTGCGCGAGGCCGAGCAGCGGCACCGAACGGCCGTCGCCGGCGCGGTCGTCCTCAATCAATTTCGCAAAGCTGTCGATCGAAGCGTCGGCGGCGGCCAGCGCCTTTGCGATCGATTCGGTCGAAGGCCAGCGCTCGCGGCCGTCAGCGGTAATGCGCTTGGACCTGTTGAAGGTGGTGGGATCGAGCCCGGCACGCTTGGCGAGGCCGGACGGCGACAATCCGGCGCGCGCCGCCAGCTGATCCAGCGCGGCCCAGATCTCGCCGTGAGTCAGCATCCTCTGCGCTTTGGCCTGTCTGACCATGGAAGGTCCAGCCCGTCGCAACTCAGGAAAACTGTCCTCAAATCAAGCGGTTTTCCGTTTTTCGCGCAAGGGGCAGCGGGCGAAAGCGTTTTCAATCGAAATGGCTATCGGTTCGCGTCACGAAAACGCGTCAAAACAGGAATCCAGAGCGCCGTTTCCGATTTCATCGGACCGGAAAAGGCTCTAGATCTTGAGTTCGGAAGGGCCGGCCTTTACGGTCGCGCCCGGGTTTCGAAGACCCGCGAGAGACGAAAAAACCCAAAAGACTCAAAGAACAAACAAGGCTGCGTAAGCGGTGGTCAAGATCTACAAAATCTGTCCGGCCTCGGCCTGGCGCGAGGCGGAACGGCAGGGCGTCTACCGCGGCAGCGCGGATGACGCGCGCGACGGGTTCATCCATTTCTCGACCGCCGCCCAAGTTCCCGAAACCCTGCGCAAGCACTATTTCGGACAGCGCGCGCTGTTCCTGGTCGAGGTCGATGGCGATGCGCTGGGCAGCGAGCTGCGCTGGGAACGTTCGCGCAACGACGAGCTCTTTCCGCATCTCTATGGCGAGCTCGATCTCGGCGCGGTGATCGCGGTATTGAACCTCAACATGCGCTCCGACGGTGGTCACGATGTGCCGGAGCTCGCCCCGTGATCCGCGCGTTCGACGCCTTTTCGCTGCCGGTGCTGCGCTGGCTCGATCCCGAGGACGCGCATCGCCTGGCGATCCAGGGCCTGCGCTTCCTGCCACCGGTCAAGCCGCGTGCCGACGATCCCAAGCTCGCGGTGCGCGCCTTCGGGCTGAACTTTCCCAATCCGATCGGCATGGCCGCGGGCTTCGACAAGAGCGCCGAGGTACCGGACGCGCTGCTGCGGCTCGGATTTGGCTTCGTAGAGATCGGCTCGGTGACGCCGAAACCGCAAGAAGGCAATCCGCGGCCGCGGCTGTTCCGGCTCGAGCGCGACGAGGCGATCATCAACCGCATGGGTTTCAACAATGACGGCGCGGAGGCAGCCCTGCGCCGGCTTGCGGCGCGCGCGCAGCACGGCGGCATCGTCGGCGTCAATGTCGGCGCCAACAAGGATTCGCCGGACCGCGTCGCCGACTACGTCAAGCTGATCGAGACCTTTGCACCGGTCGCAAGCTATTTCACCGTCAACGTCTCTTCGCCGAACACGCCGGGCCTGCGCAAGTTGCAGGAAGGCGCACTGCTCGACGACCTGCTCGTACGCGTGATCGACGCGCGCGAGCGGGTGCGTCAGAAGGCCGGCGACACGCCGGTGCTGCTCAAGATCGCGCCGGATTTGAGCCTTGCCCAGCTCGACGACGTGGTGCAGGTCGCGCGCTCGCGCCGGGTCGACGGCATGATCGTCTCGAACACCACGATCGCGCGGCCGAGCACGTTGCGTGAGGAGTCGCGGGCGAAGGAGCAAGGTGGCCTGTCCGGCCGACCGCTGTTCCGCCTGTCGACGCGGATGGTTGCGGAAACCTATGTGCGCGTCGAGGGCGCATTCCCGCTGATCGGCGTTGGCGGCGTCGACTCGGGCGGCGCCGCGCTGACCAAGATCCGTGCCGGCGCCAGCCTGATCCAGCTCTACTCATCGCTGGTCTATAAGGGTCTCGGCCTTGTCGACGAGATCAAGCGCGACCTGACCTCCACGCTGCTCCGGACGGGGCGGGATTCGCTGTCCGAGATCGTCGGCGCGGATGCGGCGACACTCACCGCGGAAGACTGGCCGAGGATGTGAGGCGGTCTCGTGCCCCGGACGCAGCGCAGCGCTCCTTCAGCGGTGCGCTGCAGAGCCGGGGCCCATACCTGCTGGGTCCCGGCTCTGCGTCGCGTCAATTTCATGCCGCGTCGCGTCCGGGACACGACGGCTAGATTTTCGAAAACGTCGCCCCGTAGAGCGCCGGATAGCGCGCGCCCTGCAAGCCGCCGCGGGCGACATAGAACGCGATCAGCGCGCTCCACAGGCCGGCATTGCCGAACGATTGCAGCGCCAGCCAGACGCCGAAAAAGATCGCCAGCGATAGCAGCATCAGATTGCGCATCTCGCGCGCCCAGGTCGCGCCGACATAGATGCCGTCGAAGCCGAAGGCGAACACACCGGGAATGGGCGCAAGCACGATGAACGGCAGGAAGTCGCGCGCGACGCGGCGAACATCCTCACTCGCCGTCATGACATTGATCAGCGCTGGCCCGAACAGCGCAAACAGCACCGCGACGACCAGCGCAAAGCCGAGGCCCCAGAGCAGCACCAGCCGCATCGAATCCGCAAAGCCTTTTGGATCGCGCGCGCCAAAGGTGCGGCCGCAGAGCTGCTGGGCTGCATTGGCGAGGCCGTCGAGAAAGAAGGCGCTGACCAGGAGGAAATTGTTGAGCACGGAGTTCGCCGCCAGCGTGACGTCGCCCGCGCGCGCGCCCTTGGCGGTGAAGAACAGGAACACGGCGATCAGCGCCGCGGTGCGGATCATGATGTCGGAATTCACCGCCAAGAGCCGCATCAGCTTGGCGCGATCGAACAGCGTTGCGCGAGGCACTTTGAAGCCGCCGGTCGCATAGCGACGGCAGACGATCACGCCCAGCACGAAGCCTGTCGTCTCCGACAGCAGCGCCGCGATCGCCGCGCCGGCGATGCCGGTGTCGTAAACCAGCACCAGCAGGATCGTCGCCACCATGTTGATGAGGTTGATGACGACCTGCAGCGCGAGCGCCGGATTGGCGCGGGCCTGCCCGACCAGCCAGCCCAGGATGACGTAATTGGCGAAGGCAAACGGCGAGGACCAGATCCGGATCATGAAGTAGGTCTTCGCAGCCTGCGTCACGCCCGCGCTGCCGCCCATCAGGTCGAACAGCAGGCCCCCCAGCGGCAGCTGCAGCGCAATCAGCGCCGCACCGATCAGGCCCGCGACGATGAAGCCGCGCACCAGGATCACGGTCTGCTCGCGCGTCTCGCCGGCGCCCAGCGCCTGCGCGGTGAACGCAAGCGTGCTCATGCGCAGGAAGCCGAACAGCCAGAACAGGCAGTCGAAGATGACGGAGGCCATCGCGACGCCGCCGAGCAGTGCGGCATCGTCGAGCCGGCCGATCGCGGTGGTCGAGACCACGCCGATCAGCGGCGTCGTGAGGTTCGCGACCATCGCGGGACCCGCGATGGCGAACACCTGGCGGGAGCCTATCCTGGGATGAACCGGTGCGTGCATGTCAGAACACGAGCACCATGCGGTCTTCGGCGGCGAGGTGTTCGATTTCATCCAGACGCGTCAGCATGTCGTCACTCATATGGGTGAGGACCAGCCGCTTGGCGCCGATTTCGGGCAAATGCTGTTCCAAAGTCTTCAGGCTGAGATGGTTCTTGACCACCTTCTCGTACATGTAGGCCTCAGCGATGAAAAGGTCCGCGCCATGCGCCAGCGGAATGAGCGTCTCCGTCCATTCGGTATCGGCGCTGTAGGCGAGCGTGCGGCCCTCGACCGCGACGCGATAGGCGAGGAATGGACCGCCGGATTCGCCGTGCACGACCGGATAGGGCGTCACCGTCACGGCGCCGAAGCTTCGGCTTTGCTCGGGTGCGAGTTCGACCACGTTCAGCTCGAAGCGCTGCTTGGTCTTGGAGGAATGCTCGAACAGGGCTTCCATCACTTGGGCAAGCCGCGACGCAATGCCTTGCGGACCCGCGATCGTCAGCGGCCGCGTCCGCCGTGAGAATTGCGCGTCGAGCAAGACAAACGGCAGCCCGGCAAAATGGTCGCCGTGGAAATGCGTGATCAGGATCAGGTCGATCTCGTTGCAATCGATCTCGAGCCGCTTCAGCGCCGGCAGCGCCGACGCGCCGCAATCAATCAGGAAGTTGGCTTCGCGTCCCGAGACATGGAAGCAGGTATTGAGCCTGCCACCGGAGCCGAAAGCGTCACCGCAGCCGACGAAACGCAGTTGCATCGGCTGCGCACTCCCTCAATCACACCTTACCGGCCGCGCGGCGCGCCGAACACGCGCGAGAGCAGCCAGATCGGAATCACGATGACCGCGCCGAGCAGGAAGTAGCGCCACAGCCAGTTCACGGCATCGAAGCCGAGATCCCAGAGACGCTGGAACAAGAGGCGGATGCTGTGGATGATGTTCCAGGGGTCGAAGCCGATCGCCGCCAGCACGACGCCGACCAGGATCGAGAGCAGCACCAGGCGGAACGCGACGGTCAGCGGCGAGCCGCCGAGAAAGCGGTGCAGGCCGTCGCTGCGGCCGGCCGGCAAATCTCTGACGTCTTGGACCATCACAAACTCCTGAAGGCGGATTCGACCCCATTATAAGGCACGGCGAGGCACATGGGGAACCCGCAACCGGAGTCAATCGGGTTACGGGAGTTTAATTCGGGCAGTGCGCCGGGCCACCTCTCCGCGGGGCGATTGCGAGTGTTTCCCTGCGGCCATTCTTCGAGACGCCCGTTTTAGGCGGGCTCCTAGGATGAGGACGGAGTGCGGGGTAGCAGGACAAGGGGCGCAACCGACCGGGTGAGAAACGAGTCCCGGCCCAGCACAGTTTCATATCTCAATCTCCTCCGGCTCCGCCTTCAGCATCCGCTCCAGCGTCTCCAGCCGGTCGGCCTCGCGCGGCGGCTTGTCCCAGCGCAGGCGGCTGATGCGGGGGAAACGCATGGCGACGCCGGATTTGTGCCTGGGCGAGCGCTGCAATCCCTCGAAAGCGACTTCCAGCACCAGACCCTTGTCGCCCTCGTGCACGACGTGGCGGACGGGACCGAATTTTTCGGTGGTGTTGCGGCGGACGAAGCGGTCGATCTGGAGCAGCTCCTCGTCGGTGAAGCCGAAATAGGCTTTTCCGACCGGGACCAGTTCCTCGCCATTCTCGGTCTCGGTCCAAACGCCGAAGGTGTAATCGGAATAATAGGACGAGCGCTTACCGTGGCCGCGCTGCGCATACATCAGCACGGCGTCGATGATGTGCGGATCGCGCTTCCACTTCCACCACTGCCCCTTCGGCCGTCCCGGCAGATAAGGCGCATCGCGCCGCTTCAGCATGACGCCCTCGATAGCGTCGGCATCCTCGCCGGCACCGGCGCTCGCGGGATTGGCACGTGCGGCGGTGAGCGCGTCCCAGCTTGCGAAGGGAACGGTGGGCGACAGATCGATACGGGCATCGTCGAGCTTCGCGACGAAGGTCTCCAGCCGTTCGCGCCGCTCCGCGAAAGGCAGCTCGCGCAGATCGTTCTCGTCGTCGCCGAGCAGATCATAGGCGCGCAAGTGAATCGGAAACTCCTTGATCAGTTTCGGCGAGACGACCTTGCGGTTGAGCCGCTGTTGCAGGACGTTGAAACTCTGCACGCGGCCCTCGCGCAGGATCAGAAGCTCGCCATCGATGGCGCCCGGCAGGTGCAGCGACGGCACGAGATCCGGAAAGCTGCCGGTGATGTCCTCGCCGGTGCGCGAATAGAGCCGCGCTGTGATGTGCCCCCGATCGTCGCGGCCGGCGACCGCCTGCACGCGGATGCCGTCCCATTTCCATTCGGCGATGTAGTCGGCGGGATCGAGCGCGGCGAAATCGCCTTCCTCGATCGCATGCGCGAGCATCACGGGCCGGAACGGCGCGGGATCGCGATTGACGGGTTTTTCGCCGCGTCCCTCCAGCCAGGCGAACAGGTCGAGATAGGGGGGACTAAGGCCGGGCCAGATCAGCTCGATATCGTGCGGGTCCTTGTCGCCGAGCGCGGCGGCCGCGGTCTTGGCCAGCCGCGCCGAGATGCCGATGCGCATCGCGCCAGTGACGAGCTTGAGCAGCGCCCAGCGGCCGGTCTCGTCGAGCTCGTCGAGCCAGCGCGCCAGCTGTGCCGGCATTTCGGTCTTGCCGAGCGTGCGCAGTGTGGTGACGACTTCGGTCAGTGTCGGAGGCGGCGGATTGTTGTGTGCCGCCAGCGCGGCCTTCGGCCACATCAGCGCCACCGTCTCCGAGAGATCGCCAACATAGTCGTAACTCAATCCGAACAGCACCGGATCGGCGCGCGCCGCGATCAGATCGCGGATCAGCCCAGGCTTGGCATGCTTGAAGCTGAGTGCGCCGGTCAGCGCCGCCAGCGCATAGCCGCGGTCGGGATCGCCGACTTCGCGGAAATAGCCGGTGATCAGCCGCAGCTTGTTGTTGCGGCCGGGCTCGTAGGCGAGGCGGTCCAGCAGCTCGGCGAAGCGGTTCATGCTTCGGCCTCGCCTTGAATGGGCGTCTCGCTCTCCTCCTCGTCGCCATAGCCGACGAGATCGAGCGGCCGCGCTTTCAGGCCCTTGCTCTGGCACCAATGCACCAGCGCATCTTCCTGGCCGTGGGTGACCCAGATCTCGCCGGCGCCAGTTGCGGCGATGGTCGCGGTAAGGCCGTCCCAATCGGCGTGGTCGGAGATCACCAGCGGCAATTCCACGCCGCGCTGCCGCGCCCGGGCACGCACGCGCATCCAGCCCGAGGCGAACGCCGTGACGGGATCGGGAAAGCGGCGCGTCCAGAGATCGGACGTTGCGGATGGTGGCGCCAGTGTAATGGTGCCGGCGAGCGCCGCCTTCTTCACGCCCTTCGCCGGCCGCAACTCGCCAAGTTCGATGCCGCGGCTCTGATAGTAATGCGTGATCGTCTCCATCGCGCCATGCAGGTAGATCGGCGCGTCATAGCCGGCCGCACGGAGCAGCGCGATCACCCGCTGTGCCTTGCCGAGCGAATAGGCACCGACAAGGTGTGCGCGCTCCGGAAACAATGCGACCGAGGCGAGCAGCTTCTTCACCTCGTCGCTCGCATCGCCGTGCCGGAACACCGGCAGCCCGAACGTCGCCTCGGTGATGAAGACGTCGCAGGGCACCAGCTCGAAGGGCGTGCAGGTCGGATCAGGCGCATCCTTGTAGTCACCGGAGGCAACGACGCAGGTGTCCTTAGCCGTCACCGCGACCTGCGCCGATCCCAGCACATGGCCGGCCGGGTGAAACTTGACGGTGACGTCGCCGAGCCGGATCTCCTCGCCATAGCGGATCGCTTGGGTCGACCCGGCAAAATTCTCTCCATAACGTAGGCGCATCATATCGAGCGTTTCCTGCGTCGCCAGCACCGCGCCATGGCCGGCGCGGGCATGGTCGGAATGCCCGTGGGTGATCACGGCCCGCTCCACGGGACGGACAGGGTCGATATGGAAGGCGCCGGGCTTGCAGCATAGGCCGGCAGCAGTTGGCAGCAGGATGTCTTGCGGACGCATGTGAGTGATATAGGAACGGGCCGCTCCAAATTGAGCGGTCATGCGCGGGCTTGCCGTCTCCGCTAGGCTTCGCCGGCCCGGTGATGTACAAGCCGCCGAAACCACTTGGTGAGGGCGGGACCCGCGCATCCATCTTCCTAAAGAGTTCTCTTATTGATGGATTGCCGGGTCAAGCCCGGCAATGACGAGTAGTTCCATGCCCCTGCGCCTGTTCCTGACCTCCGGCGATCTCATGGCCGACCGCCGTTTCGAGTTCGCGCGCGACCTGCAGCTCAAGGGCGACCTGCCCGCCGCCGCGGATCTCCTGGAGCAGGCGATCGAGCTCGCGCCTGATTTCACCTCGGCCTGGTTCACGCTTGGCGAGATCCGTCAGCAGCTCGGCGAGCGCGACAAGGCCATCGCGGCCTTCCGTGAAGCGCGCCGAACCGATCCCGAAGACCAGCACGGCGCCGGCCTGCACCTGATGCGGCTCGGCGATGCGGAGATGGCGGAGATGCCGAAGGCCTATGTGCAGGCGCTGTTCGATCAATACGCGCCGCGCTTCGAGCACGCGCTGATCAACGATCTCGGCTATCGCGCGCCCGCGCTGATCTTCAAGGCGGTGCTGGCTGCGCGCGTCGCCGCCAAAAAGCCCGCCTACTTCAAGCGCACCATCGATCTCGGCTGCGGCACGGGTCTTGCGGCCGCCGCGTTCGCCAAGCAGGTCGACCATTTCATCGGCATCGACCTGTCGCCCGGCATGATCAAGGAGGCGCGCGCGACGAACCTCTATGCCGAGCTCGAAGTCGCCGACATGATCGAGGGGCTGCGCGGCAAGGCCGACGCAAGCGCGAACCTCGTCGTCGCCGCGGATGCGTTCGTCTATCTCTCCGATCTCGCACCGGTGCTGAGCGAGGCCAGGCGCGTGCTCGTGTCAGGCGGCGTGCTCGCCTTCACGCTGGAGACGCATGACGGCAGTGGCGTCGTGCTTGGCGAAGGCCTGCGCTATGCCCATTCCGCGGAATATGTGCGCGGTGCCATCGCCAAGGCGGATCTCAAGCTGCTGACTTTGGAGCCGGCCTCGCCGCGCAACGAGAACAACGAGCCGGTGCGCGGCCTCGTCGTCGTTGCCGAGAAAACTTGAGTCTAGGCGCTGGCGCCTAGCGATTTCGAGCGTCATTGCGTCGCAAAGCTGCGACTTCCCACTTGCGAGCCGAGCTGCGATGCCAGCACAATGCGCTCGCTAGGGAGAAACAAATAATGACGAAGAATCCATCGCGGCGCGATTTCAGCGCCGCTGCGCTCGCCACCATCGCCGCATCCGCATTGCCGGCGCCTTACGTCTGGGCTGCGGAGAAGAAATACGACGCGGGCGCCAGCGACACCGAGATCAAGATCGGGCAGACTGTGCCGCATTCCGGCCCCGGCTCGCTCTACGGCGTGCTCGGCCGCATCGGCGAGGCCTATTTCCAGATGCTGAACGAGAAGGGCGGCATCAACGGACGCAAGGTCAAGTTTCTCACCATGGACGATGCCTACAGCGCGCCGAAATGCGTCGAGGCGACGCGGCGGCTGGTCGAGCAGGAGGAGGTGCTGGCGCTCTACGGCTCGCTCGGCACCGCACCGCAGACCGCCGTGCACAAATACCTGAACTCCAAGGGCGTGCCGCAGCTGTTGCTCAACACCGGCGCCTCGAAGTGGAACAATCCGAAAGAGTTCAAATGGACGATGGCGGGCCTGCCGCTCTATCCGACCGAGGCGCGCATCCTGGCCCGGCACGTCGTCAGCGTGAAGCCGAATGCGAAGATCGGCATCCTCTACCAGAACGACGATTTCGGCCGCGACTTCCTGGGGCCGTTCAAGAAGGTGTTGGCCGATGCCGGCGGCACCGCGCAGGTGATCATGGAGCAGACCTACGATCTCACCGATCCGACCGTCGATTCCCAGCTCATCAATCTCTCGAAATCGGGCGCCGACGTCTTCTACAACATCTCCACCGGCAAGGCGTCGTCGCAGTCGATTCGTAAAGTCGCCGAGCTCGGCTGGAAGCCACTGCAGTTGTTGTCGGCCGGCTCGACTGGACGCTCGATCCTCAATACCGCGGGGCTGGAGAACTGCACCGGCATCGTCGCCATCCGCTACAACAAGGAGGTCGGCCTGCCGAAATGGGAGAAGGACCCTGACGTGATGGCGTTCGAAGAGCTGCGCAAGAAGTACCTGCCGAGCATCGACCCCGACAATACCATCGCCTTCGCCGGCTACGGCCAAGCCGTGACCATGGGCGAGATCCTGCGCCGCTGCGGCGACGAGCTCACCCGCGCCAACGTGCTGAAGCAGGCATCGACGCTCGCGGGTTTCCACTCGCCCTATTTCCTCGATGGCGTCACCTACAGCTACACGCCCGAGAACTACACGCCGATGAAGACGCTGTTCATCTCCACCTTCACCGGCAAGGACTGGGATATCTCCGACAAGCCGATGTCGGAGTAGGGTCGGCGAATTCCGCTGCCCCTTACCTCCTCGTTCCCCGCAGGGCGATCATATTTGAGATAGGATTCCCTGCGGCCATCCTTCGAGACGCCCGCTTTGGGCGGGCTCCTCAGGATGAGGAACGGAGTGCGCGGTGGTTGCTTCCGGGACACGGATGCCGCTTAGCCTCATCCTGAGGAGGCGCGTCAGCGCCGTCTCGAGGGACGAGGCGCGCGCTCAGGCGCTAAACGCGCGAGACCAGCCGATATGCCCGCGCCGCATTCACACCAAACGCCTTGTCCCGCACCTGCGGGCCAAGCCGCGCCAGGCAGGCCTCCAGCGCGGTCTTGATCTCGCCATAGCTTCCCGCAAGCAGGCACACCGGCCAGTCGGAGCCGAAGATCAGCCTGTCCTCGCCGAAACATTTTGCGGAGTGGTCGACGAACGGAAACAGCCGTTCCGCATCCCAGTCACTCCAGACCGCTTCGGTCGCGAGCCCTGAGATCTTGCACCAGACATTGCCGCAAGCAGCTAACGCGGCAATGCGGTCGGCCCATTCGTCGCTTCCACCGTCCGCGATCGGTGGCTTGGCGGCGTGGTCGAGCACGAAGCGCGCGTGCGGAAAGGCCTGCGCGGTTGCGATCGCCGCCGGCAGCTCGCGGGCACGAACGAGGAAATCGTAAGCGAGCTCGCGGGCGAATACGGCCGTGAGGCCGCGCTGGACGTCCTCGCGGAGCAGCCAGTCGGGATCGGTCTCGTCGTGGACCTGGTGGCGGATACCGACCAGCTTGCCGCCGCCCGGCAAGGCGCGCAGCCCGTCGAGCGTTTCGCCGAGGTCGCCATCGGTCAGATCGGCCCAGCCGACGACACCAACCACAGACGGCGTCACATGCGCGATGCGCAAGAATTCCTCGGTCTCCCCCAGCGCGGAGCGGCACTGCACCACGATACTGGCGTCGACGCCGTTTGCTTTCAGCAATGGCGCGAGATCGGCAGGACCGAAAGCGCGACGGATCGGCGCCAGCTCGTCCGCCGCCATCCACGGATAATCGGCGCGCGCCGGATCCCAGAAATGCTGGTGGCCGTCGATGATCATGTCCTACGCCCCGCCGGGAAGTGGCGCCCGCGCATCGACGAGCTTTCGTGCACGCAACTCCTGCCAGAACGCGGCGGGCACCGCCCTCTCCGACATCGCGATGTTGTCGGCGACTTCCGCGGCGTTGCGCGCCCCCAGCACGGCGACCGTCACCGCCGGATGCGCCATGCAGAACCGCAGCGCGGCGGCTTTCAGCTCCGTGCCGTGCCTGCGGCAGAGTTCATCGAGCTCCAGCGCACGCGCGACGAGCGCCGCATCGGCATCCTGATAGTTGAACTTGGCGCCAGTTCGCGGATTGGCCAGAATGCCGCTGTTGTAGATGCCGCCGAGCAGGATGCCGATGTTCCTGGCCTGGCAGAGCGGAAACAGCGCCTCCAGCGCGCCCTGATCGAGCAGCGTGTAGCGCCCGGCGAGCAGGAAGCAGTCGACCGGCACGACCTCGGCGAAGCGAACCAGCATCTCCGATTGGTTCATGCCGGCGCCGATCGCCTTGACTGTGCCCTCACTGCGCAGGCGCTGCAGCGCGCGGAAGGCACCGGCGACGGCCTCGTCATAATGGTCGTCGGGGTCATGCACCAGCAGGACGTCGACGCGGTCGAGCCCAAGCCGCTCCAGGCTCTCCTCAACCGATCGCATCACGCCGTCATGGCTGAAATCGAACACCGGCCGCTCGCGCGGCGTGCCCTTGTAGTGCTCATCCTCGGCGGCGCCATCATCGGGCGCGCGCAGCAGACGGCCGACTTTTGTCGAGATGGCGTAGGTGTCCCGCTTCTGTTGCCGCAGGAATCCACCGAGCCGCCGCTCCGCGAGGCCGAACCCGTAGAGCGGCGCGGTATCGAAAAAGCGGACGCCGGCAGACCAGGCGCGCGCGATCGTTGCCTCCGCGTCGGCGTCACTGACTGGTGCGAACAATCCGCCGAGCGGGGCGGAACCGAGGCCGATCGAGGTGACATCGAGAGCGCCGAGCCGTGACCTTTTCATTCCCATTGCCTTCCAGGAGTCTTCTTCCAACCGCCAAATCATCTCCCCCGCTCGCGGGAACCGCAAGCGGGGGAGGCACGCAGGAGCACGGGGCTGGCGGAGCTCCTACTTCAGCATCTGCGCGACATTGTCCTTGGTCACGAGGTCGAGGCCGGTGTAGACGATCTCCGGCACCTTCTCGCCCTTCTTGATCGCGAGCAGCGTGTCCATCGCCTTCTCGCCCATCTCGAACGGACGCTGGCCGACCAGCGCATTGGCATAGCCGTCACGCAACAGCTCGAGCTGCATCTTCAGCGTGTCGGCGACGACCAGCGTGAACTTGCCGGAATCGATGTCCTTCTTGTTGCGGGAAGCGAAGGCCTTGAAGCCTTCGGGGGCGAACATCGGCCAGCCGCCGATGGGAACGATCGCGGCGAGGTCGGGCGTTGCCGTGCGCATGTCCGTCATCTGCTGGACCGCCAGCGCCGGATCGTCGTTGCAGAACGTCGGGGAACCCGCGACTTCGGTCCATTTCGAACCCTTCAGCGCCTCGCGAACGCCCTCGACGCGCTCGGCGAGGTTCTTGGCGCCGGGACCACCGGAGACCATGGCGTACTTTCCACCGTCGGGCCGCATCTTCAGCAGTTGCTTGCCGAGGGCCAAGCCGAACTCCTTGTTGTTGGTGCCGATATAGGCGATCCGCTTGGAGCCTGGGGCATCCGCATCAAAAGTGATGACAGGAATGCCGGCGGCGGTTGCCGCCTCGATCGACTTGGTCATGGCCGCGACGTCGGCGACCGAGATCGCGAGGCCGTCGACCTTCTGGGTGATGAAGTCCTGGATGATCTGGGCCTGCGTCGCCGGCTCATGCTCCACCGGTCCCTTATAGATGCACTCGATGTTGCCGAGCTCCTTGGCGCGCTTCTGGCAGCCATCGCGCGCGAAGTCGAAGAACGGATTGTTCATCGCCTTGGGCACGATGACGAAGCGGTAGTTCGCAGCAAATGCCGGCGTCGCCATCAGCGCAACGGCGATTCCCGCAAGCAGAAGTTTCCTCATTATCTCCTCCACCCTCGTTTGGTGCCCATCCCCTCGAAAGTGCCCGGGAAGCGGACAGGCGGCATTTGGTTGCCTTCCCGGGATGACATGACGTCAGCTCATCCGCGAACGGATCCGGTCGACCAGCACGGCCAGAATGATGATCACGCCCACCAGCGTCTGCTGCCAGTAGGAGGAGACCTGTGCCAGCACGAGACCGTTGCGGATCACTTCCAGCAGCACGCAGCCGACGATGGCGCCAAGTGGGCCGCCGATGCCGCCGGCAAGGTTGGCGCCGCCGATCACGGCCGCAGCGATCACGTTGAGCTCGTAGGACGTCGCCATGTTGGCCGGCGCCGATCCCAGCCAACCGGAGATGATGATGCCCTGCAAGCCCGCGGCGAGCGCGCAGATCACATAGACCTCGATCTTCACCCGTACGACCGGAATGCCGGTGAGCTCCGCCGCCTTCTCGTTGCCGCCGAGCGCGAAGACATGGCGGCCGAACGAGGTGTGATGGAGCACCACCGCCATCGCCAGCGCGAGGATCACGAGATAGATGAAGGGCATGGGCACGCCGAGCACGTCGCCCGAGGTGAGCCCGTAGAAGTAGTCGGCGTCCGGGCCGCCCGGAAAACTGCCGCGACCATTGGAAACGACATAGCCGAGCCCGCGCACGATCGAGAGCATGCCGAGCGTGGTGACGAAGGGCGACAGGCCCAGCACGGCGGTGCAGAAGCCGTTGACGAGACCCGCAATCAGCGCAACGCCGAGGCCCGCAGCCACGGAGATCAACAGGATCAGCCCGGGTACGTTAGCGACCACCGTCTTGCCGTCGGCGGCCATGTGCACGAACAGCGAGGCGCCGAGCCCGCCGGGCGTCGACAGCTCGGTCATGACCATCGAGGTGATCATGGCGGAGAAGCACATCATCGAGCCGACTGAGAGGTCGATGCCGCCGGTGATGATCACGAAGGTGACGCCGAGCGTGGCGATGGCGATGAAGGAAAAATTCTTCGCCACGTTCTGCATGTTGCCTTCGGTGAAGAAATAGGGGCTGGCGAAATGCATGATCACCAGCAGCACCGCCAGCGCGATCAGGACATAGCCGGTCTGGGAGGCGAAGATGCCGCGCTGCCACCATCTGATCCGGCCGACATTGGTGAAACTGATCGGTGATTCCAAGGGCACGGCCATCACGCCGCCTCCTTCGCGCCGGTGATGAGGGCGGTGACTTCCTCCGGTGAGGTCTCGTGGATCGGCTTGTCGGCCCGCTTCTCGCCGCGGCGCATGACGACGACGCGATCGCAGACCGCGAACACGTCGGGCATGCGGTGCGAGATCAGCATGACGGCGACCCCCTGCTCCTTCAGCCGGTGGATCAGGCCGAGCACCTGCTCGACCTGGCGCACCGAGATCGCCGCGGTCGGCTCGTCCATCATCACCAGCCGCGCGTTGGAGAGCCGTGTCCGCGCGATCGCGACCGCCTGGCGCTGGCCGCCCGACATCTGCTTGACGAGATCGTCGGGGCGCGTCTCGGAGCGCAGTTCGCCGAACAGCTCCAGTGCCCGCGCCGCCATCGCCTTGTGGTCGAGCAGCGCGATGGGTCCGAACTTGCGCTTCAGCTCGCGGCCGAGGAAGACGTTGGCGGCGGCGGTCAGATTGTCGGCGAGCGCGAGATCCTGGTAGACGACCTCGATGCCGACGGCGCGGGCATCGACCGGGCGGTTGAAGTGGACCGCGCTGCCCGTAAAGCGGATCTCGCCGTGAGTGGGGCGGAAATTGCCGGCGATGATCTTGACCAGCGTCGACTTGCCGGCGCCGTTGTCGCCCATCAGGCCGACCACCTCGCCGGGGAACACCTGCATGTCGACGCCGTGCAGCGCGCGGATCGCGCCGAACTCCTTACCGATGCCGGTGAGTTCGAGGACCGGTGTCGCGTCAGCTCTCGTCATCAGCGGCCTTCCTCAGACATAGCGGTTGACCAGGGATTCCAGATATTCCTGCCGGCCGGAGCGGGGCTGCGGATCGAAGCCGGGAGACATCGCACGGTCGGCGAGATCGGCGAGCGAACGCTGACCGCCGAGAATGGCCCTGCCCTCAGGCCCAGCCCAGCCCTCATAGCGCCTGGCAAGCGGTGTGGTGAGCACGCCGGCGTCGAGCATGTCGGCGGCGGCGAGGAAGGCACGCGCGCAGGCATCCATCGAGCCGACATGGGCGTGGATGAGATCATCGGGGTCGATCGACTGGCGGCGGATCTTGGCGTCGAAGTTGAGCCCGCCCGTGGTGAAGCCGCCGCGGTTCAGGATCTCGTGGAACACCAAGGCGAGTTCCGGCACGTTCATCGCAAACTGGTCGGTGTCCCAGCCGAGCAGATCGTCGCCGCGGTTGATGTCGAGCGAGCCGAACACGCCGAGCGCCTCGGCCAGCGCGACCTCATGATGGATGGAGTGGCCGGCGAGGATGGCGTGGTTCTGCTCGATGTTGAGCTTGACATCGTTGAGGAGATCGAAACGTTCGAGAAAGCCGTAGCAGGTGGCGACGTCGAAATCATATTGATGCTTGGTCGGCTCCTTCGGCTTCGGCTCGATCAGGATTGGGCCCTTGAAACCGATCTTGTGCTTGTGCTCGACGACGAGCGAGACGAAACGGCCGAGCTGGTCGAGCTCGCGCTCGAGATCGGTGTTGAGCAGCGTCTCGTAGCCCTCACGTCCGCCCCACAACACATAGTTCTGGCCGCCGAGCCGGTGCGTCACCTCCAGTGCGGCCCGGACCTGGCCGGCGGCATAGGTGAAGATGTCGGGGTCCGGATTGGTCGCTGCGCCCGCCATGTAACGGCGATGCGTGAACAGGTTCGCGGTACCCCAGAGCAGGCGGACCTTTGCCGCGGCCATCTTCGCTTCGAAGATATCGGCGATCGCGTTGAGATTGGCAACGGACTCGCTGAGCGAAGCGCCTTCCGGCGCGGCGTCGACGTCGTGGAAGGTGAAGAAGGGTACGTCCAGCAGGCGGAACAGCTCGAAGGCGATATCGGCCTTGGCCCGCGCCATCGCCATCGGATCGGTGCCGTGGTGCCAGGGCCGCAAAAAGGTCTCACCGCCGAAGGGATCGCCGCCGGGCCAGCAGAACGAATGCCAGTAACAGACCGCAAAGCGCAAATGATCCTCGAGCTTGCGACCATGCACGAGGCGATCCTTGTCGTACCAGCGGAAGGCGGGCGCGCTTTCCGCATCCTTGCCAGCGAAGGCTATGGGTGCGCTTGCATCGAAGAATTTGGCTGACAGGTTCACTTAAACAGGCTCCTTCAATGCGGGATAAAGCGCGCGCCAGCGACGATAGGCCTCGTCATAGGCCGCTGTTACAGATGCACGGGGCGTGAAGCTCGCAAGCCGCCGCGGACGGGTGCAGACGTCCGCGGGATCTTCGCCGGTTACGGCGAGCCGGCCGAGCCGCGCGGCGCCGAGCGCGGCGCCGACCTCGCCTTCCTCGACCCGGTGGACGGGAATGCCGAGCACGTCGGCGCAGATCTGCGCCCACAGCGGCGAGCGCGAGCCGCCGCCGACGAGATCGACCTCGGCAATCCGCCCGCTCGCTGCGCTCAGCGCCGCCAGATTGTCGCGCGCGGCAAAGGCGACGCCTTCCAGCACGGCCTGCACGATCTGGCTCCGGCCGGTCGCGCCGCGCAAGCCGATGAAGGCGCCGCTGGCGGCGGCATCGTTGTGCGGCGTGCGCTCGCCATCGAGATAGGGCAGGAATTTGATCGGGCTCGGGGCATCGACGCGCTCGCCGAGCGGCGCCAATAGCGTTGTGGCCGGCGTCTCCATCACGCCAGACAGCCACGCGAGCGAAGCCGCCGCCGACAGCATCACGCCCATCTGATGCCACAGGCCGGGCAGCGCGTGACAGAAAGCATGCACGGCCGATGTCGGCGCGGCGGCGAAGCGATCGGTGACGCGGAACAGGACACCCGACGTTCCCAGCGACAGGAAAGCATCGCCCGGCGCAATGGCGCCGAGTCCGATCGCGCTGGCCGCATTATCGCCGGCGCCGCCCGCGACCACGACATTCCCGGTCATGCCCCAGCGCCGCGCGTAGTCCGGCGCGAGCAATGCGCTCGCCGCGCTGCCCTCGACGAGGCGGGGCATGTGGTGCAGGTCGAGCCCGGTGGCATGCAGCAGCAACGCGGACCAGCGGCGCAGGCCGACGTCGAGCCACAGCGTGCCGGCAGCATCCGACATATCCTCGACCATCTCGCCGGTAAGGCGATAGCGCACATAGGCTTTCGGCAGCAGCACCTTTGCCATGCGGTCGAATATCTCCGGCTCATGCCGTGCCACCCACAGCAGCTTCGGCGCGGTGAAGCCCGGCATCGCGAGATTGCCGGCGATCGCATGCAGCGAGGGACAGCGCCGCTCCAGAGCTGCGCATTCGGCCTGCGAGCGACCGTCATTCCAGAGGATGGCCGGACGCAGCGGCTGGCCGTCCTCGCCAAGCAGCGTCGCGCCGTGCATCTGACCTGACAGCCCGATGCCGCGAACCTGCGCAACCTCGCGCGAATGGCGCGCGGCGAGATCGTCGATTGCGCCGATCGTCGCATCGACCCAGGCATCGGGGTCCTGCTCGGACCACAGCGGCGCGGGGTGCGACAGCGCAAGCTCGCGCGGCGCCGTCGCGACAACCGCGCCGGCTTCGCTCACGAGCACCGCTTTCACACCGGATGTGCCGATGTCGATTCCGAGATACACGTCACCCTCCCTTTCGCATGCTGCGGCGCGCGATCTTGCGTCGCCTTGCCCCGCAGCGGGCCTTTTCGAAATCCACCTGCCGCTAAGGCAGATTGTCCCGCATCACGATGTCGATCCTGATCTTCTCCTGTTCGCGCAAGATCGGCTCGCCGCGGGCGAGCGCCAGCAGCACGCGCACGGCGGCGCGCGCCTCATGTCCGGGGTTCTGCGAGATCGCGGCGTCCATCACGCCCTGCAGCAGCAATCGGCGCGTCAACGCGGTGACGTCGTGCCCGACGAACACCAGCTTGTCGCGACCAGCCTCGTTCAACGCCCTGTCGTTCAGCGCTTTGGCAACGCCCTGCGTGCCGGCGCCGACGTTATAAAGGCCGACGATGTCGGCATGCCTGCCGAGCAGCTGTGCCAGCAGCTGTTCCGAGCGGTCGTCCTCGTCGCGCCCTTCCAGCACCGGCAGCACGTCGAGGCCGGGGAATTCAGACGCCATCACCTGGTTGAAGCCGAAGATGCGCTCGGCGTGGTCGCGCAGGCCCTGCGAGCCCGCGACGATCGCGACCTTGCCGGACCGCCCGCCGACCAGGCGCCCGATCAGCGCGCCGGCGGTGCGGCCCGCAGCGATGTTGTCGATCCCGACATAATGGTGGCGGCGCGAGGACGGCACGTCGGAAACCAGCGTCACCACCTTGGCACCGGCATCGACGAGGTCGTTGATCGCGGCGCGGACACCGGGATGGTCCAGCGCCACCACGGCAACGCCGTCATATGCGCCCGACAGCGCCTCCAGCGAAGCGGCGAGCACGGAAGGATCGAACACGTCGGTCGGGACCATCTCGACGCTGAGGCGGCGGGCCGAGAGCCAGGCCGCCATCTCGCCGAGATAGGCTTCGATCTGCTGCATGAACGGGTTCGGCCCCGACGGCATCACGAAGGCGAAGCGGCGGGCGCGGCCGCGGGCGAGCTCGGCGGCGGCCACATGCGGCTGGAACGAATTGCGCTCAATGGCTTCCTTGACGCGGCGGACCGTATCCGGGCGCACCCCCGGCCTGTTGTGCAGGACGCGGTCAACCGTCGCGAGACTGACGCCGGCCTCGCGGGCGATGTCCTTCAGCGTCAGCGCAGACGGGGTGAGAGTCTCGGCCATGGCTGAAGGCTAGCAGAGGTGTTTTGAGGTGCGCAACTCATTTTGACCGAGCACCGGCCATCCCCGGTCGCCGCCAACTCGAGGAACAGCTCCTCGACCGGGCCCGCGATCTGGAGGAAGCCGCCCGGGACATCGCCCCCGAGCGCGCACTCGACGAGATCGAGGAGACGCGCTCCTGATCTACCGGCGCGCCGGCACCGACAGGTCAAGCGTCAGGAACAGACTGTTGGGATCCTCGACATAGCCGTCGAACGGGCCGCAGGCGATGAAGCCGTGCGCCTGATAGAGCGCGTGCGCCGGCTTGAAATAGTCCCAGGAGCCGGTCTCGAGGCTGAGACGCCTGATGCCGCGTGCACGAGCCTCAGTCACGATGTGGCGGAGCATCTGGCCGCCGAAGCCGCGTCGCCGCGTTGTCTGAAGCGTGTGCATCGACTTCACCTCGCCGTGGTCAGCCGAGAGCGTCTTCAACGCACCGGTGGCGACCAGCGTCTCGCCATCCCAGCCGGTCCAGAACGCGATCTCGGGCGCGCGAAGCCCCGCGAGATCGAGCGCATGGGCGCTGCCCGGCGCGGTCTGCGCCCGCGCGGCCGCAACGTGATGATCGAGCAGCGCGATGACGCGCGGATCATGGGTGTCGCCGGTGCGGATCTGCATCATCAGGATCTCCTGTCTCACATCTTGCCATAGGAGGCGCCGCGCCGCGTGATGATGATGTAGCGCGCGTCCTGCTTGGTTTCGTTCTCGAAGATCACGGCGCGCATCACGTCGAAATCCAGGCAATCGCCCTCACGCAGCCGCACCGCCTTGGCATCGATATGCACGGCGATGACGCCCTCCAGCATCAACAGCTGCTGGGTGAAGGCGTTGCGGCCCCAGGGGCTGTACGGCACCCGCGCGCCAGCCGGCAGGTCGACGACGATGATCTCGATGCCGCTTGCCGCATCGGTCGGCGAGGCATGCCGCCTGCGATAGCCGCTCTCGGGATCGCGCCAGTGCGGCTGGTCGGCGAACCGCACCAGCCGCTCCGGTGGCTTCTCGGCCAGCGCGACGACATCGCTCAGCGACACGTCGAGCGCGGCGCAGAGCCTTCCGAGCAGCGCCGCCGTCGCACTGCTCTGCGCCCGCTCCACCCGCCCGATCATGGCCCGGCTGACGCCGGAGCGGCCCGCGAGTTCGTTCAGGGTCATCCCCGCCTGCGTCCGCAGCGTCTTCAGGCGGCGACCGATCGCGCGGTCGAGTTTCTGCTGGTCCATGACCTCCTCTTCGCATAACGCCCCGGCGCCAGGACCGTACGCGCGAAGACGACGGAGCTTAGCGCGCGAAAGGTCGAACGCCGGCAAATGGGGGGCTAATATATTGGAATCTCGCACCAGCGGGCGAAATCCGAAGCAATCGAGCCCGGCTTGAGATCACGATCGGTGAAACATTGGAGCGGGCGAAGGGAATCGAACCCTCGTATGCAGCTTGGGAAGCTGGACGGTTGTCAGGCGTTACAATCACTTAGCTGCAAAACCGGCGCGAACCGTGGTCAATGCCATCAATGGGTTGGAAACGCGATGCAAAACCGGAGCACCGATCATGGGAGATCGCCGCGCGAGTAGCAGCGCGCAAAATCGTAACTACATGATGCAGTGAAAATCGAGCCGAGTGACCCACAAATCGGGCTTCCGATGTAGACGGGGCGGCTCACTAGTCATCCGTGAAGAGCGGCTAAGCGATTGAGCTGGAATCGCATTTGTGGTTGCGGGGTGTTTTAGGATTGCAGGGTTTTGATGCTTCGGGCATCGGAACCTTGCAATTTCATTTTCAGGATTCC
>NZ_RDQF01000066.1 GCF_004114425.1 Bradyrhizobium vignae
CCGTCCTAATCTTCGTCACGGTCATGGCGGGTCCAAGCTCCTCTACGAGCGGTGATCTTCGCAATCACCGGACTTACCATGACCGCTTCAGCCTCTCAGCTTTTGCAGAACCTCCCGCACACTACCCGCCAATGTCCCGCGCTCGGTCATTCCGCCGGCGTCGGGTAGGGGGCAGGCGAGGCATTCTCGCGCCGTCTCGCCCCAAACAGCCAAGTCTGCAGCCGATCGAGGTAGAGATAGACGACCGGCGTGGTGTACAGGGTAAGGATCTGCGACAGAGCAAGTCCGCCGACGATCGCATATCCCAGAGGCTGGCGGATCTCCGAGCCGACGCCGGTGCCGACCATCATCGGCACGGCGCCAAGAAGCGCCGCCATCGTAGTCATCAGAATAGGTCGGAAGCGTTTGATGCAGGCCTGGTAGATCGCTTCTTCCGGCGTAAGACCGTCCGCCTGCTCGGCCTGAATGGCGAAATCGATCAGCATGATGCCGTTCTTTTTGACGATGCCGATGAGCAGAATGATCCCGACGATCGCGATCACGCTCAGGTCGAAATGCGCAGCCATCAACAGCAGCAGCGCGCCCACGCCTGCTGAAGGCAGCGTCGAAATGATGGTGATCGGATGAATCGTGCTTTCATAGAGCACGCCAAGGATCAGATAAATCACGAACAGCGAGGCGGCGATCAGGATGGGCGTGCTCTTCAACGAGGCGCCGAAAGCCTGTGCGTTGCCCTGGAAGCTCGTCTGCAATGACAACGGTGGGTGCAATTCCTTCTGGATGGCCTGGATGTCACTCACCGCTTGTCCAATGGAAGCGCCGGGCGCCAGATTGAACGAGATCGTCACTGAGGGAAATTGCCCCTGATGATTGACGACCAGCGGGGAGACCTTCACCACGGAGTCGACAAGTGTCGACAGCGGTACCTGCTGCCCGCTTGACGATTTGACGTAGATGCCGTTGAGGGCTTCGGGCCCGTACTGGAATTTCGGGTTGACCTCGAGAACGACGTGGTATTGCTGGAGCGTCGTGTACATGGTTGAGACGATCCGCTGTCCGAAAGCGTCATCGAGCGTGTTGTCGATTGTGTACGGCAGGATTCCGTATGAGGACGCGACTTCGCGCTTGATCGTGATGTCGAGCAGCGGCCCGGAACTGAGCTGGTCGGTCGTGACGTCCGCGACCGTCGGCAGCTTCTTGATCCTGTCGAGGAACAATGCCGCCCAGTGGCTGAGCTCGCCCGGATCGGCATCGTTCATGGTGTATTGGAATTGAGTTTTGTTCAGTCGCGCGCCAATCGTGATGTCCTGCGCGGGCTGCATGTAGAGTGTAATGCCCTGAATCTTGGCAAGGTTGGTGCGCAGCCGTGCGATCACCTTGTCGATCGGCTCGCGCTGGTTCGCCGGCTTGAGCTGGATGAAAACACGGCCGTCGTTGACGGTATAGGTCCCGCCGCCGGCGCCGACCGCCGAGCCGACCGTCGCCACGGCGGGGTCGCGGGTGATCGCGTCGAGCAGGGCTTGCTGGCGCTCGGCCATGGCCTGGAACGAGATGTCTTGCGCGGCCTCCGACTGACCCAGGATTAGGCCGGTATCTTGTTGAGGGAAGAAGCCCTTGGGAATGATCACGTAGAGATATCCTGTCACCACGATAGTGCCGATCATGACCATCAAAGTGACGAAGCGGTGCCGCAGCACGACTTTGAGCCCCGCCTCGTAGGCCCTGAGCAGAAGATCGAAGCCGCGCTCGGACCAGCGGTACAGGCGGCCGTGCTCGTGCGTTTCCGGCTTCAGCAGATACGCGCACATCATCGGCGTCAACGTCCGCGAGATCACGAGTGAAAGAACCAGCGCGACACTCACTGTCATGGCAAATTCGCGGAACAATAATCCGACATAACCGCTCATCAGAAAGAGCGGTATGAAGACTGCAATCAGCGAAACGGTGATCGCCATAACAGTAAAGCCGATCTCGCCGGATCCCTTCATCGCCGCATCGTACGGGGAGAGACCCTCCTCGATGTGCCGGGTGATGTTCTCGATCTCGACGACTGCATCATCGACCACGAATCCTACGGCGATCGACAGCGCCATTAGCGACAAATTGTCGAGGCTGTACCCCATTTCATAGAGGATGGCGAAAGTGCCGACTAGCGAGAGCGGCACGGTGACGGCGGGAATGATCGTGGCCCAGAAGCTACGAAGGAATATGAAGATGACCATCACGACGAGAGCGACTGTGAGCAGAAGCGTGAATTGCACGTCTTCAACGGATGCGCGGATCGTCTGGGTGCGGTCGGAGATGACGTTGATCTTGATCGCGGCGGGGATCGATGCCTGCAGCGTTGGCATCATGGCCTTGATTCGCTGAACCGTCTCGATGACATTCGCACCCGGCTGGCGCTGCACCGCAAGGATGATCGCGCGCTTGTTATTGTACCACCCTGCGATCAGATCGTTCTCGCCCGCGCTGACGGCACGTCCGATGTCGCGAATGCGGACTGGCGAGCCGTTGCGGTAAGCGATGACGAGGTCGGCATATTGATCGGCGTTGAACAGCTGATCGTTGGTGTTGAGTGTGTAGGTCTGGCGCGGGCTGTTGAGCGTTCCTTTGGCGAGATCGACGTTCGCCTGGCCGAGGACTGCGCGTACATCCTCCAGATTGATTCCGCGCGCGGCCAGCGCCTGCGGATCGACCTGGATGCGAACGGCGGCCTTTTGTTGGCCGCCGATGCCAACCAGCCCCACGCCTTTAATCTGGGAGATCTTCTGCAGCAGGATGTTTTCGGCGTAAGCGTCAACGGTCGTCAGCGGGAGACTGTCCGATGTGATGCCGAGCACAAGAATTGGCGTGTCCGCCGGATTGACCTTGCGGATAGTCGGTGGATACGGCATGCCGGTGGGCAGATACGGGCTCGCCGCGTTGATGGCCGAAAGCGTATCGCTGACCGCGCCGTCGATCTGACGGCTGAGGTCGAACTGCAGCGTAATCTGCGCGTAACCGAGCGCGCTCGCCGACGTCATCTGCGTGAGTCCGGGTATCTCGCCGAATTGCAGCTCAAGCGGGGAGGCGACCGACGAGGCCATGGTCTGCGGGTCAGCACCGGGCATCTGAGCGGTGACGGTCAGCGTCGGATAGTTGACGTTCGGTAGGGCGGCGACCGGCATCAGCGGATAGGCGACCAGGCCAGCGGCCAGCAATCCAATCATGAGCAGGACGGTCGCGATTGGCCGCCGGATAAAGGGGGCTGATATGTTCATGGGATCGGCGCCTGCATTGCCTGTTGGGCGGAGGCTTCATCCGCGGCCTTGCCGTGCAGCAAGACGACGTGCGTGCCCGGCTGCAACTTGTATTGTCCATCGACCACGACCTGCTCATTGGCCTGAAGGCCCGAATCAATCAGCGCTTGACCATCGCTGATCTGCGCAACCTTGATCGGGCGGATCGACACGGTGCTGTCGGAATTGACGACGTATACATAGGCCCCGTTCGGACCCTGCTGAACGACAGAGGCAGGCACCGTCAGGCCATTGTGTCGCGTCTTGAGTAGCAGGCGCGCATTGACGAGCTCACCGGGCCAGAGGGCCTTGTCTTTGTTCGGGAAGTTCGCCTTGAGCTGGATCGAGCCGGTGGTTTGCAGGATCTCATTGTTGACGAGCCCGAGCTGGCCTTCGCCAAGCTGGATCGTATTGTCCTGGTTGTAGGCAACAACAGTCAAAGGCGCGTTGGTCCTTTGCTGCTGTCGTTGGATCTGCGGCAGATCCGTCTCAGGCAGGGTGAAGATCAGCGAAATGGGCTCAAGCTGAGTCACAACACACAAGCCGTTCGCGGTCGACGGGCTGATGATGTTGCCCACATCGATCTGGCGAATGCCGACGACGCCGTCGATCGGAGACGACAGACGTGTAAAACTGAGCTGAACTTTTGCAGCGTCGATCAGCGCCTGGTCGGCTTTGATGGCGGCCTGCAGTTGACGGACCTGCGCATTCTGCGTCTCTATCAATTGAGGCGTGGCCCAACCCTTCTCGCCCAGCTGGTTGTACCGGGCCTGATTGGCCTGCGCATTGGCAAGCTGCGCCTGATCTCGCTCCAGATTGGCGGTATATTGATCGATCATTGCCTGATAGGGCCGCGGATCGATTTGAGCAAGCAGATCGCCGGCGTGGACCCGTTGGCCTTCAGTGAAATTGATACTGATGATCTGTCCCTGAATTTGGGCGCGCACGATGTCGGTGTTGTACGCGATGACGGTGCCAACGCCTGTCAGATAGATCGGCACATCGTGCTGCGCCACCGTCCCCGCTACGATCGGTACTCGCGGCTCTGGTGCGGGCGCTGCAGCGGCCCTCTGGAACGGGTCGATATGCGCCAACAAGAGGCTGGCGCCGGCGATCACTGCGGTCAATGAGACGGCAGAAAAAATGACAGTTCTCTTCATGGAGTGGCTCTCAAAAGGGGGAACTTAGCAGCTGCCCGGTGAATCCGCGGAGGTCGATGCCGCGGAGGATGAGCACCCAGACATGGTCGAAGCTGAAACCGCCATCGGATCGGTAACCGTCGGGATTGTCGGTACGGTCGGCGCCACGCTGCCTGTCACCAGCGGCACGGCTGGCGTCGGTAAAAGCGCGGCGGAGCTGACCCCGAGATTGGTGATCTCGGTTGAACCGAGGGGCACCCCGGTTCGGGGGGTGCCGCCCGGCGTTGTCGGAGACGTTGAGGTCGGGCTCGAAGATGCGCTGATGCTGTTTGAGCCGGAGCCGCACATGCCCGACATGCCGGCGGTGTCGAGAATGCCGGATGCGGTCGACATTCCGGAGCTTTGTGTCATGCCTGACGTCGCCGACATCCCCGTCGTCGCCGGCATCGATGCCGACATGTCGACGGATGCCGCCGTGTTGCCGGCCGCGGCGCCGGTGGCCGGTGTTGAATCAGCAATCGTGATTCCACCGCCGTCATAGGTCGACGCTAAGCCGGGCATGTCGATTGGCGAAAGCCCGAGTGTCGAGCATGCCGTTCCGGTCGCCGGCACGGCAATGCTGCCGGTGGCGCTGGGGGCCGGGCTGATACCAGGCGAAGCGAGCTCGGTTGCGCCCAAGCCGATCCCCGCCGGGGAAATCGACGCGCCTGTCGCGCTTCCGAGTGGAGAGGTGGCGCCGACTGCAGGAGTCGGCGTCGCCATTCCGGCAACTTGCGCAAATGCTGCGCCGGCCGCGACGTAGGCAAGACAGGCAGCCATCAACCAATACCTCACGGGCATCCTCCATTCGAGCCCGAATGGGCGAGTTGAAATCTATCGATCTTCGGACGCGTACTCTTGCTGCTTCGGAAATCGCCTGAGACCGACGAAATAGGCGAAGCGCAAGCGAAAACGACGTGTTCGCGGGCGGCAGAGACGCGCATGCATTAGCTGCAGCTTAACGGCAACGGCAGGTTGGGGTGCAGGTAGTACCAGTCGTAGCAATCCGGACCTGGGTAGTAGTAGCCGTAACCGGGCCAGTATCTGCCGTAGCGATTCATGGCGTGATAGCGGACGCCCCCATAGGGATGGAGATGATCGCCAATCCCAACATGATCGCCACCAGCTCGGACCATGCCACCAGCTATGGTGGTGCCGCCGATATGAACGCTGTCGCTGCCGTGAACGGTACTTCCGATGTGCGCACCGCCGCCAAACCCGCCAAGATGGGCGCCGTCGCCGACCCCGGCCGAGTGAGCTCCTCCGCCAAATCCGCCGCCGTGACTACCACCGCCGAAACCTCCGCCGCCGTGACCGCCACCGCCGCCGCCTCGTGCATCGGCCGCGCCGACGGCCAGCGTTGAGGCAAGCGCAGCGATTGCCATGATCATCATCGCTCGATTCATTTGATACTCCTTTCCGTTCAAAGACTTGATGGTCAATGCAGGACGTCTGTCGCAGCATCGTCAAGCCGTGCGCTAAAAAGAGTAGGGGCGGCTAACCGCGCTACCACTAAATTCGCCTTCAGCAATCGCTGCGATCTCGTTCTGATGAATGCAAGCAACCGGCGCTGCCGAAACGATGCCCGCGTCGTCCACCCGGTGAGCATCAAAAGAGAGCGGGCTGGAATGGGCTCCAGCCCGCTTTCATGGGAGGCTGCTGAACGGCGCTTCCACCGACGCTCGAACGTAGAAGAGCAGCCAAGCTAGGTGCCCGAGGCGCCGCGATTAGAAAACACCGGTGCCGGGCTCGCAAGGAACGTTGTTGCCGGTCCACGGCGCTGTCGCGAACGCACCGACACGCGGCGCCGGAACACAGGCACGTTCGCTCAGGTTGACTGCTGCGGGGGCATTTGCTTCCGCGGCGGCTTGCCGGGCGGCGGTAGCGCTTTCCCGAGCCATCGCGGGCGTGGCAAGCATTGCTACCGCAATCAGTCCGGTCGACAGTAATTTCAGATCGGTCATTGGGCTTCTCCGTTGAAAAAGGGCAGCACCCGGATGCAGGTGCAGCCGGTTGAGGCAGATGCGAACGATCGCGGATCAGCCAAATGCACAAACTGCTCACGCCGGTTCAACGCATCGTGAGTTGGAAAAGACAAACCGAATCGGGATCAAAGTGCGGGCGCACGTGTGTCCGGCAAGCGGGCTCCAGGGCACATTGATCAAGCCGCTATGCGTGCGGATGCTATTTCATGCAAATCGGAAACAGCGGCGCTCGGGCGAGGTAGCCTCAATGGCCGCCGGTCCCGCACCTGATCGCCGGCGCTGGAGCCAGATCGCGCTTGGCGGACTGCGGCGCAGCCGCTCATCCGCTAAACTCCTTAAATCGCTATTTAATGGTCACGTCTCGGAAATGAAGCTATGTCTCCCACCGGCGCGGCCGCCGCGCTTGGCCAGGGCGCAACGCCGGTCTTGGGCTTGAAGGGGCCCACTTTTGCCATGTGGCGGCGCGGTCCGGTTCATCCCACTGCAGCTATTTTGGCGGTGACATATGATTTTGCGCAACAGCGAGCATATGATCTTCCGCGAGGATGGGAGAAGCCTTGGAGTAGCTGGGATCGAGCTGATGACGAAGGTTCTACTGATTGAGGACGATGCCGGAACGGCCGAGGAGGTCCTTGCCGAACTGAGCGACCTCGGGTTTGAGGTCGAATGGGCGTCCAACGGGATTGACGGCCTCGACAAGGCCCGTGCGCTCCATCCGGATGTCCTGATCGTTGACCGCATGCTACCCGGGATGGACGGGCTTACTATCATTGAGGCACTGCGCAAGGACCAGGTCAGCACGCCGGTCCTGGTGCTGAGTGCGCTCGGCGCGGTCGACGATCGGGTCCGGGGTTTACGAAGCGGCGGGGACGATTATCTTACAAAACCCTTTGCAGTCGTCGAGCTCATCGCAAGGATAGAAGCGCTGCTTCGTCGTCCCGTCGATACCCGTGAAACAACGTTGCGAGTTGGCCCTCTCGAGCTCGATCTGATCGAGCGGACGGCGCGGCGGGGCGAGCGCAAGATCGATCTGTTGCCGCGTGAATTCCGTCTGCTCGAGTATATGATGCGGCGAAGCGATCAAGTGCTGACGCGGGCCATGTTGCTCGAGGAAGTCTGGAATTACAAGTTTGTTCCGGCTACTACCAATCTCGTCGACGTGCACATGGGACGTTTGCGGCACAAGGTGGACGGACCCGGGGAGCCGCAGATGATTCACAATGTTCGCGGTTCAGGTTTCATTCTGCGGACATAGCAGTAGGCCCTGCGAGGGTCTTACCTAACGGGGACACGCACGAAACCGACCGGCCAGATCATGCGCCAGCTCCAGTTGATACGCTCAACTACATTCCGCTGGGCCTCAGCAGCGGCCGCGGTGTTCGCCGTCTTTGTGATAGTGCTGTTCGGTTTCATCTACTGGAAAATTGACGGGTACCTGATCGCGCGGTCCGATCGCATGGTCAGCATTCAGCTCAACTACATAGCGACATTGCCGCAAACCCGCCGCATCGATGCAATCTCCGACCATCTTGGCCAAGACTCCAGAGGCGTGCAATTCGCGGGCTTGTTTGATCCTGCCGGCAATCGCGTGGCCGGCAACCTCGAACGCACACCGCGGGAATTTAGGGTTGATGGCTCGGTGCAAGCCGCACGAGTTGTGCAAGTTGGTGAACCGGCCAGTGAAGCCACGGTCCGCGCAGTGGGCAGACGGCTGGAAAATGGCGGCGTTCTTGTGATCGGGCGGAACGTTGATGAGACTAGGGAGATATCGAGCGTGGTGGGGCAGGCGCTCGCGCTAGGACTCCTGCCGGCGCTCTGCCTGTGCCTGTTTGCTGGAGCCTGGTTGACCGTGCGTGCTCAAAAGCGCGTCGAAGAGGTCAACCAGCGCGTTCAGCGCATTATCGCCGGTGATCTGCGCGAGCGTCTTCCGCATCGAAACGTTGACGATCCGTTCTCCAGACTGGCTGCGATCGTGAACGGCATGCTCGATGAGATGGAAACGATGATCAACGCACTCGCCGGCGTAGGCAACGACATTGCCCATGATCTGCGGACCCCGCTGACCCGCGCTAGGCTGGCTCTGGAGCGCGGCCGTGCCCATGCGAGCACGCTGGATCAGTTGCAGGGGGTCGTGGACAAGGCAATTGCCGGGATCGATCAGTCGCTGGCGATCATCACCGCGTTGTTGCGGCTGACGGAAATAGAGAACAGCCGCCGTTCTGCCGGATTCGGCAATGTTGCGCTCCATGAAATCTTGCGGGGGGTCTGTGACGTCTACGAGCCGATCGCCGAGGACAAGGGTATAAAGCTTGGCGTTGACATCAATCGCACGCTGCACGTTTGGGGCGACCGAGATCTGCTCTTCGAGGCCGTTGCAAATCTCGTCGATAACGCAATCAAGTTCACACCAGTCGGCGGCAATGTGGACCTTGAACTGTTCAGGGACGACAGGCAAACCGTCGTGCGCGTGACGGATTCCGGACCCGGCATCAGCGAGCATGAGCGTGAAGCGGTTCTGCGGCGATTCTATCGCTCTGATAAGATGCGCAATACGCCGGGGGTGGGGCTCGGATTGAGCCTCGTCGCGGCGATCGTCAAGCTTCACGGATTTCGGCTCGTCATCAATGCCGGTCCAGGGGCTCGAATCGAGATCGTGTGCCCTGACAAGGAGGCCAAATATGAAGGCGAAGTCATTCCGATCCTGCTGCACAAGTAGATTCCGTGAAGGCCGGATGTACGACTTCCGAAGAAAAGGCGAACTGTCGCAGTTAACAATTTAAAGCGCGCGGTCGTGCGAAAGGGAAATTCCAGAGGCTGAAGTGAAAGGAGGCATTGATCTGTGAGACCAGCTTGCTGGATAGCGCATCTGGAGCTGCAGCAGTCATGGTCGATCATCCCCTTGAACGTAGGGCAAAGCTCGTTTGGCGGGGCGGTGCACCCTCGCTGTCCTTCAGGCTTGTCGCGGAAGAGAGGGCGATCGCGCTGACTTTTGGCGGATCCACGAATGCAGTGATGATGGCTACGCCGGCCGATCTGGAGGACTTTGGAATAGGTTTCGCCTTGACAGAGGGAATCATTGCACGGGTGAATGAGATCGCGAGTATCGAGGTTATCGAGAGCGACTTCGGAATCGAAGTTCGAATGTGGCTGGAGAGCGACCGGGCAGATGAGCTCCTCGCGCGCCGTCGCGCGATGACCGGGCCAGCAGGTTGCGGTCTGTGCGGAATCGAAAGTCTCGAGCAGGCCTGCCTGGCGCCGCCGCGTGTATCGGATGAGGCGACATTTTACGCGCGCGACCTCCTGGAGGCCATGAGCGCCCTTCCGGCCTTGCAGGAGCTCAATCAGAAGACGCGAGCCGTTCACGCCGCGGGCTTCTGGCGGCCCGGAAGCGGTATCGACCTGGTGCGGGAGGATGTCGGCCGTCACAACGCGCTCGACAAGCTTGCCGGCGCGCTTATTCGCAAGAATGTCTGCGGCGCAGACGGTGCAATCCTCCTGACCAGCCGTGTCTCCGTCGAAATGGTGCAGAAGACCGCGAGACTCGGCGCGCCCGTCCTCGTCGCGGTATCGGCGCCAACATTGCTTGCAATTCAGGCGGCCGATCAGGCCGGCGTGACGCTGGTCGCGGTGGCCCGCGCCGACGGCTTTGAAATCTTTACTCATCCCGACCGTCTCATCTTTTCTGACCGCCGGATTATCGCGGCCTGATCCGCTCGCAGAGCGGCGGGCCGGTCGGTGAAAAAGGCGGCGAGCCGCGTGCGAATCCGCAAACTCCATTCGCTTCAGAAAAAGGCGCGCTTAGGGCTCCCCCTATTTGCAATACGGCGGGAACGATGACTCGCCCGCGTGGGGAAAGGATAGCTCACATGGATGCTACGGCACTTCTGCTTTCGCGGTTTCAGTTTGGCTTCACCATCTCGTTCCACATCATCTTTCCGGCATTCACGATCGGCCTTGCTGCCTGGTTGACGATCCTTGAGGCAATGCACTTGCGAACGGGCCGCCCTGTTTATCAAGCGCTGTTTGAGTTTTGGCTCAAAGTGTTTGGTGTGGCCTTCGGAATGGGCGTAGTCTCGGGGCTAGTTATGGCTTTCCAGTTCGGGACGAACTGGAGCGTCCTTTCGAAAATGTCGGGCCCGATCCAGGGACCGCTGCTCTCCTACGAGACCTTTACCGCGTTCATGCTCGAAGCGAGCTTTTTCGGAGTGCTCGTGTTCGGGCGCAAGCGCGTGTCCCCGTGGTTCTACCTGCTCTCGACCGCGATGGTCTCACTTGGGACCACGCTGTCGGCCTTCTGGATCATGTCCAATAATAGCTGGATGCAGGTGCCGGTCGGCTACGTCATCCGGAACGGCTATTTCGTGCCGAACGACTGGAAAGAGATCATTTTCAATTCGGTCGTATGGTCACGGTTTCCGCACATGCTGCTGGCGGCGTATCTGACTGGCGCATTTTGCGTGGCGGCGACCGGTGCGTGGTACACGCTGCGTGGCGAATATTATGCCGAATCCAGGGTGATGCTGCGAATGGGTCTCTTCCTCGCAGCGCTCTTGATCCCGATCCAGCTGGCGTTCGGTCATTTGGTGGGCGACTATGTCCACAAGTATCAGCCGGCTAAGTTTGCGGCCATCGAAGGCCGCTGGCACGACGAGCAACCCGCAAGCGAAGTGCTGATCGGACTGCCTGACCCAGCAACCGAAAGCAACAGGTACGAAGTCAAGGTGCCGATCCTTGGAAGCGTCATCGCCAGCATGAGCCTGACCTCGAAGGAGTTGGGACTGGCCGATTTTCGCCCGCAGGATCGTCCTCCCGTGCTGATACCGTTCCTGATGTTCCGTATCATGGTCGGTTGCGGGCTGATCATGCTCGCGGTCGCATGGCTGGGATCTTATCTGAGCATCAAGCGCCGCTTGCGACGAAGCCGGCTCGTGCTTTGGGCAATCTTCCTCAGCTTCCCGCTTCCGTACATAGCGATCATCACGGGATGGTACGTCGCCGAGATAGGGCGTCAGCCTTGGGTGATCTACGGCTTGCTGCGGACGGCCGATGCCATGACGCCTTTCCTGACCGCACCGGCGGCAATGACTTCGCTGCTATTGTTCGGCGCGGTGTACATTTTCATTTTTTCGTTCGGCGCATTCTATATCTACCGACTGCTGCGCGCCGGTCCGACGCGGCTGGCTGTCAGGCCGCCGCATAGCGCCTCCCCGAATCGCCCGATGTCATTGGCCGGATCAAGCTAACAACCAAGCTGCACGAGCGCAGGAGAATAGAGATGGTGTTGTTCTGGGTTACACTTCTTGCCGTAAGCATATTGATCTATCTGCTGCTCGACGGCTTCGATCTTGGCGTCGGCATGCTGTTCGGCTTTGCCGGCAACCAGGGGGATCGGGACACGATGTTGAGCAGCGTTGCGCCGGTCTGGGACGGTAATGAAACTTGGCTTGTCGTCGCCGGCGTGATTCTGTGGGGTGCTTTTCCCCTCGCATATGCCACGCTGCTATCAGCCTTTTATCTGCCGGTCGTGATCATGCTGCTTGGGCTGATCCTGCGCGGGGTAGCGTTTGAATTTCGCCACCGAGCAGCGCAGCGGTTTCGATGGATCTGGGATGTCAGCTTTGTCGCGGGCTCTCTTGCCGCGAGCTTCATGCAAGGCGTAACAGTCGGCGCCTTGGTGGAGGGTTTGAAGTTCACAGGCGGAGTCTATGCGGGTGGCCCTTTGGGTTGGTTGAGCCCCTTCTCCGTGCTGTGCGGCATCGGGCTGTGTCTTGGTTATGCGCTCTTGGGGGCGGCTTGGTTGGTCCAAAAATGCCACTCCGGCGTCCGCGACAGGGCTCGCCGGCAAATACCCGTACTGGCGCTTGCCGTCTTGGCCTTCCTGATTGTCGTCTTCGCTCACGCGTTGATCTCAAATCTCCCGATCATGCATCGCTGGCTCGAGCGCCCGTATCTGTTTGTGTTTCCCGCAATCGGGGCAGTTGCCGCTGCAGTCCTCGCAAGCAGCATTCTTCATCGCAACGATCGCTGGCCGTTGTTCGCCGTTGCAATCATCTTCAGCGCGGCGTTTGGAACCTTGGCGCTGTCCTTCTGGCCTTACATGATCCCGTTCGCGATCACGGTCGATGAGGCGGCGGCGCCTCGCGCCTGCCTCGCCTTCATGTTCTGGGGAGAGGGCCTCTTCATCTTCCCCCTGATGCTCGTTTACGTGGCGATTGGATACCGCGTTTTCAGGGGCAAGATCGAGAGCCTGCCGGAGCATTACTGATTGCGCTGTAGGCGGCCGCTCGGCACGCGAAATGCAAATGGCTCGCGGGCGTATCGCCCACGAGCCATTTGCTCTCCGGCCTATTTCATCAGACCTTCGGCATAACGCCTGGCGCATTATCCGGCCATCTCGCAATCTCCGCCTCGTCAACATTGAGATGCTGCGCCACGAGCTTGGGCGGCGTATGTGCGAGCCAGTTGGAGAGGGATATCTCCTCGTATCGGGGAGCGCGGAACACGCCGACGAACTGCAGATCCGTGTCGCCGACATTCTCGACATAGTGACCGAGGTTGCGCTTGACGTAGCCGATGTCGCCGGCATTGAAGTCCATCGTCAGCGCGCTCGGACCGGTATTGAACACGGTCATTCGCGCCTTGCCTTTGATGTAGTACTGCCACTCGTCCGCATTCGGATGCCAGTGCATCTCCCTGATGGCTCCCGGGCGCACCGTGACCAGCGCGGCCGCTACATTGGTGGAGATCTTAAAGTTCGTGCTGTCGGCAATCTGTATGGTGCCCGTATCGGATGTTTTGAATGGACGGGAGGATCCGAGTGGGAAGATGAAGGGATGCGTGGGGACCGGCGCATCCTTTTGGATCGCCGCGCGATCGGCCGCCAGACTGCCGGGCACAGTGCCTTGGAAGATCCACAAATTGTGCAACGGTATCTTCGCGAAGCTTTGCGCCGGCACGCCAAAGTTCTTGGCGAGGACGTCGGGCGGGGTGTGAGCAAACCAGTCGCTGACTAGCAAGGTGTTGAACTCGTCGGCGTGCCCATCATCGAAGCAGATGACGAACTCGCAGCCATCCGGGCCCAGGCCTTGCAACGAGTGCGGCGCGCCAGGTGGGAAATACCAGAGATCGCCCTCTTTGACGTCGGCCACGAAGGGGCGGCCTTGCGCGTCCAGCACCGTGACGCGGCAGCTCCCAAACGTCATGATCGCCCATTCGGCGGCCTGGTGCCAATGCAACTCGCGGATGCCACCGGCGGTAAGGCGCATGTTGACGCCGGAAATCTCCTTCGAAATCGCAAAGTCGGCAACCGTCACCTCGCGTGCCCAGCCTCCGTTCTGAATCCGCTTCGGCGCGTTGTTGAAGGAGGCCCAGGTCGTCGGCATGCCGCCAACATCGGTTGCCGGCGGAGATTGGGCGGAAGGAAATTGACCGCCGAGAACCTGACTTTGCGGGCCGGGATCACTGAGATTTCCTGGGCCCGTCGCATTGATCGCGCCCTGGGGCGGTTCGTCCGGATTGCCAAAGGATGCAGCCTTTGCCGCGGACACTGTCACAGCTGCCCCAATCGCCGATGCAGCCAGTAGATCTCGTCTCGAAATCATCGTCATACTCTCCAAAGGGTCGTTTGCAGAGCCGAAGCGGCCCTGCTTTCGACAAGCTAGGGGAGTGCCGATAGAGACCAAGGCGGAAAACTGACGGGTTTTCCGGAAAGCACTACGGTGTTTTGCGCTTCTACCTGTTGATGAGTGTGTCGATCGGGGCGATCCGAAAAAAGCAGATCGTTTTCGAAAGAAATGATCCATTGAGGACCCACCTGTTCTGCATCGGTATCAGAGATACTCGCCATGTCAGAACGGAAGGCAATTCACCTCTACCATCATCCTGCAGGAGGCTGGGGTGCACTGAGGGCCCTCAGCGGACACCTGATCGAGCAGCACATTCCGGTGAAAGGTGCTGCGACGCTTGGATGCATGAACCAGCAGGAAGGGTTCGACTGCCCAGGCTGCGCTTGGCCGGATCCGAAACATACCTCCTCGTTCGAGTTTTGCGAGAATGGTGCGAAAGCCGTGGCGTGGGAAGCGACCGCCAGGCGCTGCACGCCGGAGTTTTTCGCGAACCATACGGTGACAGAGCTGTCGACCTGGAGTGACTATGATCTGGAGATGGTCGGACGCCTTACGCATCCGATGATCTATGATGGAGGGAGCGACCGCTATCTTCCCACGAGCTGGAGCAAGGCTTTCGAGATCATCGCTCGCCATTTGAATGCGCTTGCAGACCCAAACAAGGCGGAATTCTACACCTCTGGCCGCACATCAAACGAAGCCGCCTTTCTGTATCAGCTTTTCGTGCGGGAATTCGGTACCAACAATTTTCCTGACTGCTCCAACATGTGCCACGAAGCGACAAGCGTGGGTCTGCCGCAATCCATCGGAGTCGGCAAGGGCACCGTCGTGTTGGAGGATTTTGATAAGACTGACTGCATCTTCATCTTCGGGCAGAATCCGGGAACCAACAGCCCGCGCATGATGACCAATCTGCGCGAAGCGGCGCGCCGTGATGCGCCGATCATCTCCTTCAACCCGTTCCGTGAGCGTGCTTTGGAACGCTTTCAGGCACCGCAGAGCGCGCTTGAAATGGCAACACTGAGCTCGACGCGGATCAGTTCGCGGCTTTTCCAGGTACGGGTCGGTGGTGACGTCGCCGTCATCAAAGGTATCATGAAGGTCCTGGTCGATGAAGACAGCGCGGCTCGTGCGAAAGGAGAGCAGGCAGTTCTCGACTGGGACTTCATTGGTGGCCACACCAATGGGCTGGAAGCGCTGGTGGGTGACCTGGACGCGACGCAGTGGCTCGAAATCGAGCGCTCCTCAGGACTTTCCCGCCAGGATATTGAATACGCAGCGCGCATCTATATGAGGGCCGAGCGTGCCATCATCGTCTATGGGATGGGCATCACTCAGCATCGGCGCGGCGCCCAAGCCGTTCAGCAACTGGCCAATCTGGCGCTGCTGCGGGGCCATATCGGCCGCGAAGGCGCAGGTCTCTGCCCGGTCCGCGGTCATTCGAACGTCCAGGGCGACCGCACCGTCGGCATTACCGAAACGCCTTCACAGGAATTTCTCGATCGACTCGAAAGTCGCTTTGGTTTCAAGCCGCCACGTGCCCACGGCCATAATGTCGTGACCGCGCTTGAAGCGATGGTTCGCGGTGATATCAAGGTGCTCATCGCGATGGGTGGCAACTTTGCTACCTCTATCCCAGATTGGCAGCTGACACAGGATGCTATCGCGAAGCTTGATCTCACGGCTCAGGTTTCGACTAAGCTGAACCGCAGCCATCTGATTCATGGCCGCGATGCTTTGATTCTGCCCTGCCTTGGCCGTACAGAGGTCGACATCCAGGCGACCGGGCCGCAATCCATCACCGTCGAAGATTCGATGTCGATGGTTCATGCCTCGGCCGGGCGCAATCGGCCAGCATCCGAGCATCTGCTGAGTGAGCCAGCAATTGTGGCGGGCATGGCGCGCGCAACGCTGGGGAAGCGCTCCGTGGTCGATTGGGACGGCTTCGTCGCCGATTATGATCGCATTCGCGATGCGATCGAGGTCGTGTTCCCGATATTTCAGGCCTACAATGCGCGAATCCGCGTACCGGGCGGTTTCCACCTCGTGTCGAGCGCGCGCGAGCGCATCTGGGCGACGGCGAGCGGCAAGGCCAACTTCCTGGTTTTTGAGGGCCTCGACGAGGATCCGAACGAGGACGATCCGGACACGCTCTGGCTCAGCACAATCAGAAGCCACGATCAGTACAATACGACGGTATATTCGCTATCTGATCGGTATCGCGGTGTGTATGGCCAGCGCGACGTCGTGTTTCTCAACGAGCTTGAAATGGACAAGCGCGCGCTCAAGGAGGGCGATCGCGTCGATCTGGTGACTGTCTCGAAGGACGGCATCGAGCGGCGGGTGCGCAGCTTCCGCGTAGTCGGATATTCGTTCCCGAACGGCTGTTGTGCGGCATACTACCCCGAGACAAATCCGCTCGTGCCGCTCTACGCGCATGATTGTTTGAGCTTTACGCCATCCTCCAAGGCCGTCCCCGTCCGCATCGAACGCAGCCGCGGGAACGCGGCCGATCTGTACTCTCATCAGGAGTAGAACAATGCAGCAAAACAGTGGTCTGACCGTGGGTATGACCGCGGAGACGTCGGTCGTCGTCACCCGAGAAATGACGGTTGGGCATTTTGTGCCGGGCATGCCGCAGGTCTATGCGACGCCCATGATGATCCTGCACATGGAAATGGCGGCGGGCTTGGCGATCGCCGATGCATTGCCACAGGGTTATATCAGCGTCGGCATGTCAGTCGATATCCGACATCTCGCCGCGACGCCGATTGGCTGCAACGTACGGGCGCTTGCCCGCGTTATCAGTGTCGAAGCGAAAAGCGTCTTGTTCGAGGTCGAGGCCTGGAATCACCTGAGGAAAATCGGCGAAGGCACCCATCGTCGTGGTATCGTCAATGTCGCTGGATTCGAGAAGCGCTTCGGTGTTCGTGAGCCGGCTGCCTGAGGCGCCCTGGTTCGTCGCTCTCCTGATGGAAATGGATATGCCGCCTGCCGCTTCGAACGCCGATGTTTCAAAGGAGATCGGTTGTGGCCAGCCCAAGCGCCGCATGCTCGGGCATGTCGTTGATGACGCGCCAACGCCGTGGCGTGAAGCCAGTGAACCGCTTGAAGACAGTTGTAAAATGCGCCTGGGTCTGAAAGCCAACCGTGAGCGCGATCTCGAAAATACTCATCCTGGTGTCCTTCATCAGTTCCTCGGCTCTGCGAACACGCCGCTGCAACAGAAATTCGTGCGGCCGCAGGCCCGTCGCCACACGGAATTGAGAGGCAAAGTGCATCCGGCTGAGTCCAGCAACCGCGGCCAAATCGGCCAAAGGGATCCTGCACGACAGGTGCGCGTCGATGTAGTCGAGGACCCGCTTGAGCCGCCATTTCTGTAAGGCCTGCACCTGCCGATCGTGTCCAGAGGCTCGGGCGGACGCCCTCGCTTCATCCGCTGTAGGCCGCAGGCCAAATCGTCTGATCGCAATCGCCAGCCGAAGCGCCTCGGCACATTGGCGATCATTGCGGCGCATAGCAAGGCTTAGGGCCTGGAGCAAAGACCGAATCACGTCATCATCGCAGTCCAACAAGTCTGTTTGCGGCGATGCCAGTCTGTCGACGATCGCGCCCAAGCTGTGCGCGTGAGTGGTGTGCGTGATCGTCGGCAGGTCGGTCTGAGCTGGCATTCGAATCGCTCCCAAACAAAGTTAGGTGGTCAGGTGTCCGCGATTGATGTAGGCACCGAAACTGTCGCTCCTGCTAAATTGCGATTCAGAAATGTCGGCCGTGTTTTGGTCCCCGTGCCATCGTCGAGACGGGCGACAATGCGAAGGGTGGTGGACGAATGTGCGCCAATAGGTTTCTCAGTTGGGCGAAGCCGAGGCCGCGCCAACCCTGGTCGATGCATTCGAAGTAACCGGCGTGGGGAATGCGCCGCGTAGCGCCGAGATCTCCTGCTCCTGTTGGCTCACGATTTTCTGTGCAAGCGTCCGAAGAGCGCCATTGTGGCCGTACTTGATCTCAGCGCGCGCCATATCGACCGCGCCTTGATGATGCGGAATCATCAGTGCAACGAAGTCGCGATCAACATCGCCCGACGGCTTGATGAGCATGCCGCGATTCATGTTGCTCATCGCAAGATCGTTCTCGAAAAGAAATTGCTGCTCGTCGGTGTCGCTGGGGTCGCGGGGCTGACCTGGATGTTTTGGAGCCTGCGCCAGGGCAAATGATGTCGCCATGACGGAGAGGCTCGTGGCCAGCGAGATAACGCGTCTACGGACGAATCCGCGGGAGAACAAAGTCACGTCGAACTCCGAAGTGGGATTGATCGAAATCGGTACCGCGCCAACCCGCGCGAAACCTCCTTCCACCATGCCAATGGTGATGGGCGTGCTCAATTAAATACGAGTTCAAGGTTCTCTAGGGTCGTCTGAAAGCGAATTCAGATTTCTTAAGCTCAATTTAGTGGCTGCGTGGCCGGGGAGCCTCCTATCGTTGAGGAGCCGGGATCAATTTCGGGAGCCGCAGATGCAGACTCAGAACACCGCCGTGAGCCTTAGCCCAGCAAAAGGCGTGATCCCTCACTCCGTTGGATGCCTCAACGCCTATTCCGCGGCGATCAGCCGTTTTGATCTGCTCGAGCCTGCGCGGGAGCAGCAGCTTGCCCGACGCTGGCAAGAAGGGCGCGACCGACGTGCAACGGATGAACTGATCACAAGCCATTTGCGCCTCGCTGCAAAGGTGGCGCGAGGCTACAAGGGCTACGGTCTTCCCGTTGCAGACCTGATCGCGGAGGCCAATCTGGGATTGGTCATCGCTGCTTCGCGTTTTCAACCAGGGCGCGGCGCGCGCTTCTCGAGCTACGCATTGTGGTGGATGAAGGCGACTATCCATGAATACATCCTGCGCTCGTGGTCGCTGGTCAAGATCGGAACCACCGCCGCGCAAAAGAAGCTGTTCTTTCGGCTGCGCGGTGAGATGAGGAAGCTCGCCGGCGAGGCTGCAGTTCTCACCCCGGAAATTGCACAGGCCATTGCAGATAGGCTTGAGGTGACCGCCCGCGACGTGGTCGAAATGGACGGCCGGCTTGCCGGTGACCTCTCGCTCAGCATCAGGAGCGGCGACAACGACCGGCCAACGGAATGGGAAGCGATGCTCGTCGACGACGCCCCGGACGCGGAGGAGATCGTCGCTGAGCACGACCAGACAATGCGAAGGTCGAAAGCGCTTCGCGCCGCTCTTGGAGTGTTAACAGAGCGCGAGCGGCGCGTTTTCGAAGCCAGGAGGCTCGCAGAGCAGCCTTTGACGCTTGACCACCTTGGCCGCGAACTGTGCATTTCGAGCGAACGGGTCCGGCAGATCGAGGCTCTCGCCTATGCCAAAGTGAGGCGCGCGACGATATCGGCTCTCCAGGATCTCCGCCGTGCTGCAGCGGACCTCAACACCTAGCGCAAAACAAGAGGGGAGGCGCAGGCGCTGCGCGGTCTTCGCCTCTTCTTTTGCATTCGTCGCGGCAACGGTTCGCGGCTGATCGTATCGTGATCTAATAAGTGCACCCCCCAATGCGAATTCAATCGCTTCGGCAGGTCCTCATTTGGACCTGAACCGACACCGATCCTTCAGTTTCAAGTCGGAGGGCGACGTGGCAGACCAAGATCAGGAAGCTGGCGCATCCTCGCCGCCTCGAAATAGGAGTTGCCGTTCACGTTCTAGGAGGGAAGCAGGACGATACGATGGGATCTCACTGGACCAACTCCCGCCAAATCTTGTGGAGCGAATCCGCAGCGATCATCCGGCACTCGGGCCAGGCGCAGTGGTCCGGCACCAAGACGTGGCGCGATACCGAAGAATCTTTATCGAGGAGCTCTTGCAGGCCGAGCATGGCGAACTGACTGCACTCGACTGCCGGGTCGCCGCGAGCCTCGCCAATCAGGACACGATCGCCGAAAACATCGATGCGGAGTACGAAGAGAACAGGACGCTCGGAGATCGCCTTGCGGATAAATTGGCCGATTTCGGCGGCAGCTGGGCCTTCATCGGGTGGTTCGCCGCTGCTCTCGTTATTTGGATCACCATGAACGCGATCGTTCCGGAGTCGGCTCGTTTCGATCCCTATCCGTACATTCTGCTCAACCTGATCCTCTCCTGCGTAGCAGCGCTACAGGCTCCGATCATCATGATGAGCCAAAATCGGCAGGATGCGAAAGACCGGCTGCGATCGCAAAACGACTATGAGGTGAACCTGAAGGCCGAGCTGGAAATCCGGCATCTCCATGAAAAGCTCGATCACCTGATGTCCCGGCAATGGCAACGGCTGACCGAAATCCAGCAAATCCAGCTGGACATGCTGCATGATCTGTCGCGCGAGCGGCCGCGCAAATGATGCTGTCCGGCCAAGCAACCGGGGTGGTGCCGCAGTTTGCGGCGCCACCCCCGTTTGCGGTATACGGCACTTGATCAACGGTGCGGAGTCCGAAGATAGGGGCTGCCGGCAAACACGGGCGCCGCGCCACCGGCCCGTTCAAGCCCCATCCGGCCTGCTGGCGTCAAGGCGCCGCCATTCAGTACATCGCGGTTCGGATACATCGACGCAAACGCCGCGGGCTCCTGGTCCGCGAAGGACCATGCCGCAAACGCGGATGGGATCGTCGCCGTCGAGATGAGGGCCGCGGCAAACAGTGTCTTGAATACATTCATAGTTGTTCTCCGTTGTGTCATTCGTGCGGAGAATTCTCGCCTCGCGTGAACTGCTGCTCTGTCGGTGACGTTTCCTTGTGGAGTTTCTGCACATAAGTCATGTACGCATTTCCAGCGAACCGTCGGGGCCGTCGCGCATCACTCTTCCGAGAAGACGAGACGATCTGTTTTGTTGGGAGCGAGGGCCACTCGCTTGATCTGTCGGGCGGCGTGCGGTGCGAAATTGTATTTCGTTTCATCGGTGCTCTCGGGACTGTGTGTGTGGCTTGAGGGCGCCTGGCACCTAGATCCAGCACAGGTCACCTCAGCACGCGGAGCAGAATAATGAGGCCGTTCTTCCTTGCTTGCTTGGCACTTTGTCTTCTCCTTCCGGGCACTGCAGCGTTCGCCCGCGGCGCCACGGGATCTCATATGTCGATGGGAGGCGCGCTTGGTACCAGCGCTGCGAGGCCGGGAACGAATTCCTTGGGCACGGCACTGCCGTCATCCGGCACAGCTGGCCAGGCCATGCAAGGTCCGCTGCTTGGCACGAACCCTGCTGTCAATAAAGAGGATGCGCAGGTGGAAAGAATGGTGGAAGGTTCAATTTGTCGAGGCTGTTGAACAGGATGGTTGCCCATGTTCCATCCCGCGCAGCGGGCGATCGCGGTCGCAGGGCTATTGGATCTACTACGGCGCACCGGGTGGGCGGCGCTCCTTTCGGCGCGGGGCGTGCTGCCGGGCACTTCCGCTGTTAGCTGTGGGTCTGAGAGCAGGCAGCAAATTGCAGTTTTTGGACAGGAGAATTTGCGGTTGCTTGGTGACGTCTACCGTGCCGATGTCGCCCGATCGTGATGCTGCAGCGGCTTGGGTACGCCAGGCCCCTCAACCATTTAGACAATTCGCCGGCTGGAGTAGATACAATGCGTTTTGTTTGGGTCCTTGGTCTCATTGTTGGTCTGTGCACCCCTGTTAGCGCCGGAACGGCGTCCCACGTCCGGTCGCATCATACCCTGACCTCTTATCGTAGCCAGGCGAAACCATCAGACGGCTTGGCCATTCGCCGCTCAGCCTACGCAGCGCCGCCGCGAATCCAATACGACGATACGCCGAGCTACAACGATCCGTCCAAGTTTGGTGGCCAGTCTTTGGGAATGGATCCATAGAGCGCACGCGCATCGGCTTTGCGACAAATCCAAACGTCGAAGGTGTCGGTCAGATGACCTCGCGGCAGGGGATGTAGTGTCTCGGTTTGCAGCGGCGTTTCGCCGGCGAGCTTTTACTGGCGGAGCTATTCGTCTTTCATTCGTCCTTGCGTCTGGGTGCGTTGGGCGTTGGAGCAACACAGTTTCGCAGATCGACCTCACTTTAATGAGGAAAGCAACTCGACCGCAGGCCCAGTGCCGCTTTTTCCCCGAGGACCTCTTCGATCAGGACGAACGTGTCGTGACCGATCACGAGGATCACAGAAATCGACAAGTCTCTCGCCGGCTGACCGTTCGATCAGCGTGACGGGCATTGCCGCACGGGCACACATTCCTCTCCTGAATTGAGGGATGAGGACAATTCATTTGTTTAATGTGGGCGAGGCCCGTACTTCGCTCTTGTGAGTATCTGCTTCAACACTTTCGGAGAAGACTATGAATATGCTCCTGCGCCTTGGCACTTGGCCGCTCGCAATGGCTTGCTGCACAATACTGGTTCTCACCCAAATGCCCGGTGCTCAAGCTGCGTCCGGCGCAAAGGAAGACTGGTGCATTACAAGCGGCTCTTCGGCTGTAAAAACGTGCGGCTTCGCGAGCCTAGAACAATGCCGGGCGACCAAGGAGGGGATCGGCGGGTCTTGCTATCGCGCGTCCTCAGCCACCGCATCCAATGCTCACGCTTCCGCCAATTCTCCGAAGAACTGAGCTTCTGCGGTTCGCCGGTCGCGCGCAGATGCGCGCGGCCGTCGCCGAAACTCAACCATTGCGCTCGCAGCGAGAGCTGCCTACTGAAGCAGCGCTCCTTGCATCGTTCGCGTGGTCGGAGACTCATGGACGTCGGGGCATGTCAGAGCGTCGCGGTGGCCGCGGCAATCGTGTCCCGCAACCAGCGATGCGCAGGGACGTCGTCAAAGCGCCGGTGCCACATCATGATGCTGCGCAGTTTTGGAGCATTGAAGGGAAGCTCGCGAATTTCGATCGGATAGGCCCGACGAAATTCCTGCGCGAGCTTGCGCCCCAGAATTGCGATGAGATTTGACTGAACCAGCACGGCTCCTGCGGAGAGATAGGGGACGTCCAGTGCGATGGAGCGGGCAGCCTTCCGCGGCTTGAAAGCCTGATCCATGAAGTCAAGATCCTCTCCGCTGGAGCTGATCGCAAGGTGCTGTGCGCCCTCGAGCGCCTCGAGGGTCAACTTCTTCCGCAAGGCAGGGTGGCCGCTTCTCAGCACCGCGACATAATGATCGTCGACCAGCAGTCGAGAGGCGAAGCGTTCGGCGGCGATATCCCGTCCCGCGACGACAACATCAAGCTCGCCGCGGTCGAGCTTGTCCGGGAGATTCAGGGTGCCGCTCGGAACGAACGAAAGCCGCAACATCGGAGCCTGCGCGCGGACGGCGGCTATGATCGGGCCGACAGCAACAACTGCGGCATAGTTGTTCACCGCAATGTTGAACCGCCTCTCCGTTTTGACGGGGTCGAAGGTATCGCCCTCGATGGCAAGTTGCAGATCGTTCAGTGCCTTGCGAATCGGAAGCGCGAGTTGCTCCGCGCGCGGCGTCGGCACCATTCCTGTGGGGGTACGGATAAACAGGTGGTCCTTCAAGACATGACGAAGCCGGTTGAGGGCATGGCTCACAGCCGGCTGACTGATCGCCAGCGCATCCGCTGCCCGTACGACGCTTTGTTCGCGAAGGACGGCATCAAACACCAACAGGAGGTTAAGGTCGAGATTACGAAGGCGCATTAGCTCACATTCGGTCTGCGAATTGCGGAATTAGGACAATTCATTTGAATCATATGATATCGCGCCCCAATATCCAATCATGTCCTTGACTATAAATAATTCAATCCGGCCCTTGCGACGGGGCGCGAGAGCCATGGTGGCGCTTCTGGCGGAGCCGGATGTTCTGCTCGCAATGGCCGACAATGTCTCGCATTGGTGGCAGCTCACGCCGTCTGCGATGTGGTCGACGATTCGTCTGCCGACGAAAGTCACAAAGAACATCCCGGAGATCGTCGCAGGGCTAATCCGGCAAAAGAGGATGGGGCCGAAGCAGCTGATCCTGCTTACCGCCGGCGAGGCGGGGCACCAAGCCCTCGAGCTCGTGCTCGAGGGCGCGCTCGAGTGCGCAGGGATTCTGACCATCGACATCCCGTGCGATCCGCTTCCATTCCCAATTGGCCGAACCGCGGCGGCTATCCGGGTTGTGGTGCGTCAGCACGGGCCGAGTTTTTGCCGAGATGCGCTTCTTGGTCAGTTGCAACGGGCTGATATCGACCAGCGCATCATCGCGCTCAGTCCGGTGACGGGAAACAAGCAACAGGCGATGGCGAGCGCGGCGGAAAGTTTCCTGCTGGAACTGGTTGCGATGGTCGGCCGCCAAAGCGGAAGCGAGGTCTGACCGCATGCTTACGCGACGCATCAAGGCGGGCAGCGCGGCTGGGCTGGTCCTGGCCTCAATCGCGCTCGGGGCGTATTTTCGCTACCAGCCGAGCCCCGCCGTTGGCAGCACAGTGGGCGAGCCCATTGGCGCTGCGAAGGCGCCGCCTGCGGTTCCCGTCGCCGCAGCCAGCGCAATGCAGTCAGATGTGCCGATCGTTGTTGAAGGCCTCGGCACCGCGACACCGCTCAATACTGCGGTCATACGGACGCAGGTGCAGGGCACGCTCGAGAGCGTCGACTTTGTCGAAGGGCAGGAGGTACAGCGCGGCCAGGTGCTGGCCAGGATCGATCCACGTGTGTACAAGGCCCAGGTCGATCAGGCGAAGGCCGCACTGGCGCGCGACGAGGCCGCGCTGAAGAACTCAAAGGCAAACCTCGCGCGCACGCAGCCGCTGGCGGATCGAGGCTTCGCCACTCAGCAACAGCTTGACACGGAGAATTCGCAGGTCGCACAGGGCGAGGGCACCATCCAGCTTGATCGCGCTGCACTTGAAGCTGCGGAAGCCCAATTGAGCTTCACGACCATCACGGCGCCGTTCGATGGCGTAACGGGGATTCGCCGCATCGACCCCGGCAACGTCGTCCAACCGTCGGATGCGAACGGGCTTGTGGTTCTTACACAGCTGCAACCCATCGGGGTGATCTTCACGCTGCCCTCGACCGAAATCCCGAACGTGCAGAAGGCGATTGCGTCCGGGGAGGCGGCAGTCGACGCTTACGACGCGTCGAACCGGCACAAGCTCGATCATGGCAGGCTGCTGCTGATCGACAACCAAGTCGACAGTTCGACTGGTACCGTGCGCCTGAAGGCTTCATTTCCCAATACGAACCGGACGCTCTGGCCGGGTGCCTTCATCAACATGCATCTGGCGATTGCCGTCCGAAAGAATGCGATAACTGTGCCGCTGACGGCGGTCCAGCAGGGCCCGAACGGTGCGTTTGTCTATGTCGTTGGGGCTGACCACAAGGTGACGGCACGAAGCGTTATTGCCGGACCCTCGCGGGCGGGCAGGGTGCTGATCGAACAGGGGCTCGCCCCGGATGAGACGGTCGTCACCGCCGGCCAATATCGGCTCAGCGAGGGCACGACGGTCGACATCGTTCCAGTCAGCCAAGGCAGCCGTGTGCAGGACGCCACCACAGCAAGTGCGGGGATGCTGCCATGAATGTTTCGCACGGTTTTATCCGCAAGCCCATCGCGACCGCGTTCCTGACGATCGGGATCACGCTGATCGGCACGATCGCCTTCTTCAAGCTCCCAGTCTCGGCATTACCGACCGTGGATACGCCGACAATTCAGGTTACGGCGCAATTGCCGGGTGCCGACCCGCAGACGATGGGCTCGTCGGTAGCGACCCCCCTGGAACGCCAGTTCGGTCAGATCGCGGGCCTCACCGGAATGACATCCAGCAGCGGCCTTGGCAACACCCAGATCACGCTGCAGTTCGCAGTCAACCGCAGTACCGACGCGGCGGCTCAGGACGTGCAGGCCGCGATCAACGCGGCGTCCGGGCAACTGCCCAAGAACATGCCGTCTCCGCCGATCTTCCGAAAGATCAATCCTGCTGACGTGCCGGTGCTCCTGATCGCGCTAATGTCCGATACCGAGCCGCTGACCAAGGTCAATGATTACGCGGACAGCATCCTGGCGCAGAAACTGTCGCAGGTCCCGGGCGTGTCGCTCGTGACTATCGGCGGCGCTCAAAAGCCTTCGATCCGGGTTCAGGTGAATCCGGCAAAGCTCGCCGCAGCAGGGCTCGATCTCGAGCAGTTGCGCGCGACCCTTGGCGTCGTCACGGTCAACCAGCCGAAAGGTGTGCTTTATGGAGCTCAGCAATCCTATACGCTTGCCACCAATGATCAGGTCCTGACGGCCAAAGATTATGAGGACCTCATTATCGCCTATCGGAATGGCGCGCCTGTCCGTCTTCGGGACGTTGGCCGTGCGATCGTCGGGGCCGAAGACATCACCTTGCACGGCTGGTTCAACGACAAGCCCTCGATCGTTCTCGCGATCCAGCGCCAGCCCGGGGCGAACGTCATCAGCACGGTTGACCAAATCAAGCATATCCTTCCGCAACTGATTGCCAGCCTGCCGTCCGATATCAAGGTCCAGATCGCGTCGGACCGCACCCAGACGATCCGAGCCAGCGTCACCGACGTTCAGTTCACGCTTGTGCTGACCATCGTCTTGGTTGTCGGCGTGATCTTCCTGTTCCTGCGCAACCTATGGGCCACCATCATCCCGGGCATCTCGGTCCCGATATCGTTGATCGGCACTTTCGGGGTGATGTACCTCCTCAAGTACAGCCTCGACAATCTGTCGCTGATGGGACTTTCGATCGCAGTGGGTTTCGTCGTGGACGATGCTATCGTGATGATCGAGAATATTTCGCGGCATATCGAAGAGGGGATGCCGCCGCTTGAGGCCGCGCTCAAAGGCGCAGGCGAGATCGGCTTCACGATTATTTCGATATCGATATCCCTCGTTGCGGTATTCATTCCGCTGCTCCTGATGGGCGGCATCATCGGCCGCATGTTCCAGGAGTTCGCGGTGACGGTGTGCGTCGCCATCGCAGTGTCGGTGATTGTTTCAGTCACGCTGACGCCGATGATGTGCGTCTACCTTCTTGGTTCAGCGCATGATGCCAACCCGGGTGCCTTATCGCGCGGTCTCGAACGCGGTTTTGTTGTGATGCAGGCCGGCTACGAGGCCGTGCTGCGCCTTGCCCTGCGCTTCAAGCCCGTGACCATGGCGGTGATGCTCGCCAGTATCGCGGCAACCGGCGTGCTCTTCGTCGCGATTCCGAAGGGATTCTTCCCCCAGCAGGATACCGGAATGATTGCAGGCATCACGGAGGCCTCGGCGGACGTATCGCCGAGCCAGATGGCAGAGCTGCAGCGTAGCGTCATTGACATCATCTCCAAGGATCCTTCAGTTGCGAACGCAACGGGGTATATCGGGCCCGGCGGTCCGACCGTTACCGAGAACAACGGCCGTCTTTTCGTACTCCTCAAGCCGCGGGAGCAGAGAAAATACTCGGCAGACGAGATTATCCGACAGCTCGATGCCAAGCTGCAGGCGCTCAAGGGCATCCAGGTCTTCATGCAGGCAACGCAGGACATCAATCTGGCAAGCCGGCTGTCGAAAACGCAATATCAGTTCACGCTGACGGATGTTAACCAGGACGAGCTCAACAGCTGGGCCGCTAGGTTGTTTGCCAAGTTAAAAACGTTGCCGGTGCTGGCGGATGTTGCCAGCGACCAGGCGAATGCTGCCCGCCAGCTTAAAGTCCAGATCGACCGGGATGCGGCTTCGCGCCTGGGGATCGATCCGGCGGCAGTGGACAACACGCTTTATGATGCCTTCGGCCAACGGCACGTCGCCCAGATCTTTACGACGCTGAACACTTATTATGTCGTCCTCGAGGCTGATCCGTCATTCCAGCTTGGGCCTTACGCGCTGAACCGGATCTATGTCCGCTCGTCCGCGGGATCGATGGTCCCCTTGAGCCAGTTCGCGTCGATCGGCTACGGCGCGGCGCCGCTCGCGGTCAACCATCAGAGCCAGTTTCCCTCCGTCACCCTGAGCTTCAATCTCGCACCTGGCGCGGCGGTGGGCACCGCCGTTGCTGCCGTGCAGAAAGCGGCCTCCGATCTGCATATGCCCTCTACTGTTGTCACGAGCTTCCAAGGCAACGCGCAAGCGTTTCAGTCGTCGCTGGCGAGCACTCCGATCCTGATCGTTGCCGCGATTATCGCCGTGTATTTGATCCTGGGTATGCTCTATGAGAGCGCGATCCACCCGATCACAATCCTTTCGACGCTGCCATCTGCGGGATTGGGCGCTCTCTTGGCGCTTTCTGCATTCGGATTCGGGCTCGATGTCATCGGATTGATCGGAATTATCCTCCTGATTGGCATTGTGCAAAAGAACGGCATCATGCTGATCGACTTTGCTCTCGACGCCGAGCGTCACAGGGGCCTCACAGCCGAGGAATCGGCGTTGGAAGCTTGCAAGATCAGATTCCGTCCGATCCTTATGACGACGATGTGCGCGCTGCTCGGAGGTGTCCCATTGATGGTCGGCACAGGTACGGGCTCGGAATTGAGGCAGCCTCTCGGTTTCGCAATTGTTGGCGGCCTGATCGTCTCACAGTTGCTGACGCTGTTCACGACTTCGGTCGTCTACATCTATCTCGACAAGGTCAGCCACTGGTTTGGGCATCAGCGTCGCTCTCGGGTGCCGTCAGCGAAGACGCAGATTGCAGCATGACTATGTATCGTCGCTCGACCTCAGCGGTGGAGAGGACCAGGCTTGCCAATGATATTGTATAGTAGAGTTGAGAGAGCACTGGCGCGCAATCGGGTGTCGTCTGAGGGGACCGACGCGGTTCCGGATGTCACGATTGCGTTCTGGAGAAACAGGGTTCTCGCCGCGGCCGGCGGCGGGATTCTGGGCGAGGCGCTCAACCGAATCTACTTGCATCGCTCCGGACGTGTGATTGTTGCATTGCTGCTTTGTTTTAGTGGTGCACTCGTGTTGCGAGCCGCAACACGACAGTTTCGGCGTGCGACCTTCTGGTCAGCCATGTTCGCGGCGGGCGTGCTCAGCGCGGTGCTAGCGCGGACAATTGACGAAGCCTTGGGCCTTGGTGATGCCGCTGCGAGCCTGCAAATCGTTCCGTTGCTCGTGATATCGTTTGTGATTTGCTACCGCAAAACTGGAGCATTCGGTGCGCTCACCGATCGTCCAGTCGATGAATTGTTCTTCTGGCCGATAGCGGCGATCGCTCAGACCCTCGCAAGCGCATTGGCCGATTGGACCGTTGATCCCGGCGGACCAGGTTATGGCCGCGCTCTCCCAGTCATCGCGTTCGGCCTATTGACCACGATCGCGCTTGCGTTGTTCACGCGCGTTCCACGTGCCGCGCTCTTTTGGATTGTGTTCCTGCTGACAGGGCTGGGCGCCGCGCTTGGAGGAGCATACGGCTACCAAATCCTTTGCGGCGATTGAACATGGCAAGCCGTTGCTATCAGAAGTGTACGAGATTACGGCCGCAAGATCCTTCGCGAAGGTTGCGCGCGCGGCCCGAATGGCCGCACCGCCGAAGAGCTTCGGATCGCGATGGCAGAGGCTGAGGACAACTCCGTGCCGATGCCGTTGGCAGCCTCGTCCAGGATCGATTGGTCGGGGTCATGACGCGAAGCCGGGCTGATCTCTCGACTGGTCGGCGCTCGAGTTGCTCGCGGCGTGCGATGCCGGTTTCGTCTCTCGCCGGTGCGAGCCGTGGGTTGACGCGCGGTTGCGGCCGTCGTGGTCCCGATCGCGTTTGCCCCGGCGACGTGCAACCGCGCGCATGCCCACGGACGTCTCGGCGGCGCCGGCCAACTGTGCCGCAGGAGCCGTCGATGTAGGTCACGCGGTCGCTCTCGACGTTCTCACAAGATCGCGAAGCGGCAGCGCGACGATTTGACCCCCGAAGAATGACCACGTATACAGTTTAGAACGATTCTAAACAGGGTGCAATGTGAAGAGCTTTGCTGATTTGAGTGAGCGTGAGGTTCTCGCGGTGGCGATCTCCGCCGAGGAGGAGGACAGCCGCATCTACATGAGCTTCGCGGAGGATTTGAAGGATCGGTATCCGGATTCGGCAAAGCTGTTCGAGGAGATGGCTGAGCAGGAGCATGGCCATCGCCACATGCTGCTGGAAATGTACGAACAGCGCTTTGGTCCGCATTTGCCGCCGATCCGCCGCGAGGACGTAAAGGGATTTCTGCGGCGCCGCCCGATCTGGCTGACGAAAAACCTGCCGCTCGATGCCATCCGCAAAGAAGTCGAGACCATGGAGTTCGAGGCCGAGCGCTTCTACGCCAAGGCAGCGGAGCGGGCGAAGGACATCAATATACGCCGATTGCTCGGCGACCTCGCTGAAGCCGAGAAAGGCCACGAGCATACTGCAGTCAAACTGACCGGCGAGATCTTGAAGCCGGATGTGCGCGCCGAAGAGGACCGCACGCACCGCCGCATGTTCGTGCTGCAATATGTGCAGCCGGGCCTTGCCGGGCTAATGGACGGTTCGGTCTCAACGCTGGCGCCGCTGTTCGCCGCGGCCTTCGCCACGCACCAGAACTGGCAGACGTTCCTGGTGGGGCTAGCCGCCTCCATCGGCGCCGGCATCAGCATGGGCTTTGCGGAAGCGCTCTCTGACGACGGTTCGCTCACGGGGCGTGGCTCGCCCTGGCTGCGTGGGCTGACCTGTGGTGTGATGACGACGCTCGGCGGGCTCGGTCACACCGCGCCGTACCTGGTGCCTGACAGCTGGCCCAACGCGTTCTGGATAGCAACGGCAATCGCCAGTGTCGTCGTTTTCTTCGAGCTCTGGGCGATCGCCTACATCCGCGCGCGCTACATGGACACCCCATTCCTGCAGGCGGTGTTCCAGATCGTGCTGGGCGGGGCGATCGTGCTCGGGGTTGGGATCCTGATCGGAGCGGCCTAAGCTGCAAGTATCGCAATGAAACTGCCACCCCCGCTCATTCCAGCAAAGGCGCTGCACCTCGTCGGTGCATTCGCGTTGCTTGTTTCGTCACAGTCCGCAAAGGCCGTCGACGAGATCCAAGTCTACAATGCCGGCATTGCCGATGTCGGCCAATTCACGATCCAACAGCACCTCAACTATGTTGCGGTCGGGCAGAAGGACCCGCCATTTCTCGGCGGCATTCCGTCCAACCATAGCCTCAACGGCACGCCCGAGTTCGCTTATGGAGTCACCGACTGGTGGGAGCTTGGGCTCTATTTGCCGTTCTCAATCCAGAATCAACAATTTCTCTCGGACGCCTTCAAGCTGCGCACACTGTTCGTGGTGCCGCATGCGGCAGATCGCAATTCCTTTTACGGCGTGAATTTCGAGTTCAGTCACGAGATGCCGAAATTCTCGCAGACCCGGTTCGGGCTGGAGATTCGGCCCGTGCTCGGCATTCGCAACGAGCTGTATGAGTTGATCGTCAATCCGATCGTGGATGTCGGATTCGGCAGGAATGGCGAGGTGGACTTTGCGCCGGCCGCGCGCGTCGCCCGCAAGTTCGGCGACGATCTGTTCGCCGGTCTCGAGTATTATGCCGATCTCGGCGAAATTGGGAACTTCAAGAAAGTCTCCGAACAGTCGCACATGCTGTTCGCGGTGACTGATTTCAAGATCGGCGAGTTTGGCGTGAACTTCGGCGTTGGCTACGGGTTGACGCCGGCGTCCGACCGGCTGGTGGTGAAAACCATCCTCGGTTATGCATTCGCGGTGCCGGGGCAGGCATCCGACGGCAGCGCGCGCTCGCCAGGACCGATCAATCCGTTCGCGCACGCGCGGAGCTTCCAACCCTGAACTGGCACGCTTCCGCAAGATCTTGCGAGAAAAATCCATGACTGCTCGCCTTCATTACGGCACGCCTGCCAAGGTGTTTCACTGGCTTATCGTTGCGCTGCTCGCAGTTCAATATCCGATCGGCTGGCTGATGCCAGACATTCACCGCGGCATGCAGCCGGGCACGGCAATGACATTTCACGTCTCGATCGGCCTTGCGATCCTGCTTCTCACCGCTCTCCGCCTAGCCTGGCGTATCACCCATCCCGTCGCGCCCGAGAGCTCGTTACCGTCCTGGCAACGTTTGAGCTCGGAGGCGGTGCACTGGGTGCTGTACGTGCTCGTGCTTGCGACCACCATCTCGGGCTGGCTGTTCGCGTCCTATCGCGGCTGGTCTATATCGTTCTTCTATCTGACGCCACTGCCGACGCTGGCTTCCGATAACGCTGCGGCGGGACGAGCCATCGACGGTTGGCATCAGGCCGCCGAATGGACGTTACTGGTCGTGATCGGGATCCATGTCGCGGCTGCGCTGGCTCACGTCTTCATCTACCGCGATCGGGTGATGCACCGGATGCTGCCCGGCTGATTTCCCCCGTGGCGGCATGCGAGGGACGATTGGTTAGCGCAGCGGCTCCGACACCAACTTGTCAAGCCCGGCAGCGACGCAGCGTGAGTTCAGCGATCAAGTTTCTCTTGAACGGTGAGTTGCGGGCAAACGAACGGACAGACACCGATAATCTCGTCTTGTAAGTTCAGGCATTGGATCTTGGTCGCGGCTGCGATCCAAGCGAACCACGCGAACAAATGATCTTTCGATGCGATGGAATAGATCCGGAATTTCGGATTCGCACGACAGTCGCCAGGGGAATGACAACGAAGGCACTACATTCTTCTCGTCGGAAGAAGGCGCCTCGGCAAGACAGATTTCGCACAAGGGCAAACATGCGAGAACGGCGACTAAGTGCTATTCTGCTCTTTACAGCACCACGGAGCGACTCTGCCGACGCAAGCCCCGAAACGCCAGCAGGGGAGCCTTCCGGTGGGACGTCGCTGCGGTGCCTCGCGGCCGTCACCCTCTTAACAGGTCTTGGCGCCGGCCTGGCTGGCATGGCGCTTGCCCTGTTGCTGCACCTGATTCAGCATTTCGCGTATGGCTACAGCCTGGAGGGAATCACTAGGAACGAAAGCTTTCTGCAGGGCGTCATGGCAGCTGCTCCCGCTCGTCGTGTCGCGGCGCTACTCAGCTGCGGCTTGGTCGCCGGATGCGGTTGGTGGGCAGTCTACCGGTTCGGCGTGAAGGAGGTGAGCATCAAAGACGCCGTCGCGCCGGGCGGCCCACCCATGCCCTTTCTCACCACTATGGCTCATGTGCTGCTGCAGATCGCGACAGTGGCACTCGGCTCGCCGCTTGGGCGCGAAGTGGCGCCGCGCGAGATCGGCGCACTGCTAGCTGGTTGGTTTTCATGTCGCGGTGGTCTCGGCGCCGGGGAAACTCGGATCATGATCGCCTGCGGCGCTGGAGCCGGACTCGCCGCAGTCTACAACGTCCCGTTAGCCGGGACCGTCTTCGTGCTGGAGGTGCTCCTACGCAGCATTCATCCTACTGTGGTCATTCCTGCTATCGTCACCTCGTGGATCGCCACGGTGGTCGCTCGAACTGGACTGGGCGATGTAGCCCAGTATCGGATCCCAGATTACCAGATCAGCGTGGCCCTAGTCGTTTGGTCGGTGCTCGCCGGACCGCTCATCGGTGTCGCTGCCCATCAGTACGCGAAAATGGCGAGATGGGCACGTGCCAATGCGCCCCACGATGCACGCCTGATCCCTTGGTGTCTCACTATTTTTGGCGTTATTGGAGTGATCACGATCTGGCTCCCGCAGCTGCCGGGCAATGGCAAGGGGCCTACAGAGCTCGGTCTGGGAGGAAACATTACAGTGGAGCTCGCTGCGCTGCTTTTGGTGGCGAAGCTCGTCGCAACGACAGGCACCCTGCGCGCCGGAGCCGAAGGGGGACTCTTGACGCCCAGCCTTGCGATCGGCGCATTGCTCTCGGTCGTGCTCGGCGCTGGTTGGAATCTCGCAGGCTTCGCCGTACCGGAGGGGGCTTACGCGATAGTAGGCGCCACAGCTTTCCTCGGAGTCTCAATGCGGATGCCCATCACCGCTATGATGCTAACATTTGAGCTTACGCATCTTTCACAGGATTTCGTGATCCCCATCATGGCAGCGACCGTCGGCGGCACAGCGGTGCAGGAATGGCGTTGTCTGGTGTGCAGCACCTGAGATCGTCAATTTGTCTGAGCAGAGAAGAAGTCTTCGAGGAGTGCTAATCTGCGTATGCAATCCGATTTGAAGCCCTTTTTAGTGATCCATTCGTCGTAAATTTGACGGAGATCCCGACGCCATGGAGTCGCCGACCAGCTAGGTGAAGTTGGCTCGCTGCCGTCGTCGGAGCGATATTGGTCATGACAAAATTGGAAGAGCGCGCAATTGAGCTGGTCCGGTCTCGCCGGAAATAGCACTGAAATATATCTAGGCAGGGTGCTTGCTGTATACGACTTTTCTCCGCAGACTCCGCGGCATGGGGGTGAGCATGCACCCTTGCCCCCTAGCCATTTTCCTCCGGTGCATTGGCTAAACAAGAGAAAGAGAGGTGCATGAATGCCCCCCGCACTCACGGTCCGAAATTGGACTCGCTTCCAACACTACAGAGACAGAACGCCGCCTTGGATAAAGCTCCACTATGAACTTTTTGACGTCGCCCGATTGGGTGATGCTCGACGATGCTAGCAAGCTGCTAGCGATTGTTTGCATGCTGGTAGCATCACGCAGGTCCCCAACAATTCATCATACATTCAAAAAGTCGGGCAACTCGCTCGCCTGCCAAACTTCAAACCACTGATTGAATGTGGATTCCTCGAAGTTGGAGCATCTGCTAGTGCCTCGCTAGCAGATGCTAGCTCTCGCGCGCGCTCGCAAGAGACAGAGGCAGAGACAGATAAAGAGACAGATAAAGAGACAGATAAACCCCACACCCCTCAACCAACGAAAGCATCCAAACATGGATCAGCGCCTGCAGTCCGTCTTGAAGAGTTTCTGTGAAACAGCAACGGCTGCCCGCCAGCAGAGTGGGGGGAGTGGGCTCACGGTAATCTCGGATGGGATGCCCAGCGAGTCAGCCGAGAGTGGGACGAGTTTGCCGACTACTGGACCAGCGGCAATGCCGTCGGCGGCGGTCGCAAATCAGACTGTCCAGCAACTTGGCGCTCTCACTGTCGCCGCTCCGCGAACCGCAAATGGAGGCCGAGCAAATGTCGGTGGCGCTGACCAGGGGCTTGCTGCCGCCGCTCTCCATCATGGATCAACACAGCCTGGTAGCGGCGTCGATACCGGGCAAGCGACCGCCGGCAGTGCCGGTCCTGACGGAGGAGGAGAGATTGACCACTGCCCAGGCAGTGAAATCCCTTTCTGAGATCCTTCAGCCAGCGAAGATGCGCGGCACCGAGCTGGAGCAGGCCATCACCTCGATGTTCGCCGTGATGAACGTCTACACGGGAGACCAAGCCAAGCTCACCCTGCAGCTGGCGGGGTGGTGCCACTACCTCGAAGACTTCCCGCTTTTTGCCATGCGCAAGGCCGCGAAGTGGACCGTGGTCGGCCGGACAAAGCTGCCCAGCGTTGCCGAGTTTATCGCTGACGTTCGGTGGAGTGGAGTGTTGGTGCGGGACCGGCTATTGCGAGGTCTGCTTGTCCAGCAGGGCTGAGTTAGTTCCGCCGCGCCGAGAATATAAACTTCTGGCGAACAACCTCTCGCTGTGGTTGATGACGCCTGCGGACAGCGCTGTCCGTAATCTACTAGTCGCCCGTGCACTGGCGGCGGAAACGAGGTCCAATATGCTCATAAGCATTCGGATCAAGATCATCCTGACACGGTGATCAAATAAAGGGGATGGTCAGAGCTCCCCGATTAAGGATTACATTCGGTTAGAGACTATTCAGAGAGGCCGTCCTTCGGGGCGGCCCTTTCGTTTTGTGGGCGTCCCCAAATGCTCTTCGCTGCACTGCAATAGTAGAAATCAGCTTATCCGGCGCCGGGTGTTTCCAACAGTGGAGACACGGCATGTACACCTCTCTCGAAATCACCTTCTGGGGCACGAAAATCGTGGCGATCGGCTGGCCGGCCGTCGCCGCAGCTTTCCTGCTCGGCGTGGGAGTTCTTCTGATCCGCCGTTTTTAGGCCATTGAATCGTTGTTCTTGTTTGGTTCTATTGGGACAAATCCCAGGTTTGGATATGCCGACACTCGAATACATCCGCTCGGAGATCGAGCGCATGCGCGTGCAAATAGGACGACAGCGCAAAGAAATCCTCCAGCTCCAACGGGCCGGGATAGGGACGGCTTCGGCGGAAGCCCTGCTGTCTCGGATGCAGGCGAAGGTCGATGATCTTTGCGCGCAGCGGGATCAGTTGAAGAAAGTGGCGCCGCCTGAGACCCGGAAGCGTGTGCTTGTCAACGGCGCACGGAATCTCCTCAGAAGTGGCGCCGCAAAATTCCCCAGTTGGCGGGATGGCGATCAGCCGTCGACGTGATCAGCACCTCCGTCTTTTGGTGGCCGGCCCCGCCGTTTCAGGGTC
>NZ_RDQF01000067.1:0-10808 GCF_004114425.1 Bradyrhizobium vignae
GCAAGCTGGCCATCAATACCCTGCAGGCAACGCCCGGTCCTGCCCGCATCAGCCACAAAATGCTCCAAGCCAGATGGAATAATGACTTCCTTCTCTCCGCCCTCGCCCATATGCGATAGCCCTACCCCTCCAGGGGAGGGTAAGAGCGACGCTGACTCGTGGCTGACGATGGCGGAGTAATTTCCCGGTCAAAGCGTTTCGACCGAAATCCGCGCGTTCAGATGGAGAGGCGTCCTCCTGGCGCGCGCTCTTTCTGTTGCAACGGCGCTCTAGCTCGCCGGCCCTTCCGGCAACACGCTCTCGGCTAGCTCCGCGCGCTCGCTTTGCAGCACCTCGCGCGCAAACTCGATGATCTTCTGCTTGTTGGCCGTTTCGCGGACGGCAAAAAACACGCGGTTCAATTCCAGGCCGAGCACGCTGTTGAGGGCGATGTCCTCGTCTTCCATCGTGGTTTTCCCGCTTCGGACGCGTTCAGGTGTAACTGGACCTCACTTCCTCCACAAGTAGATTAAATCTTCGCAGCAGACGGAACACCGGCAAACTACGGAGCAGCGAAATTGGGGCAGCCCCCAAATACATGTACATGCTATATGGGAGGCCAGGGTCAGGAAACGCACTGATGTCTGCCGCAGATGCCGTGGATTATGGCCGGGAGGCGCTCGACTTCATCGAGGGGCTTAGCGCCTACACGAAGATTCCGGACGCCGTGGATGCGCTCTCGACCGCCTTCGCTCGGTACGGATTCGAACACATCATCGTAACGGGCCTGCCCAATCCCGATCAGCGCTTCTCCCAGATGGTGCTCGCCAAGAAGTGGCCGGCGGAGTGGTTCAGCCTCTACACCCAAAAGAGCTACGATCGCGTCGATCCCGTGATCCGCAAATGCCGGCAGACGGTGAACCCTTTCGAGTGGTCTGAAGCGCCGTATGATCCGGAGCTAGAGCCGGGCGCGGTGGAGGTGATGCGGCGCGCCGCCGATTTCCGCATGTCGCGCGGCTTCGTGGTGCCGATCCACGGCTTGACCGGTTATGAGGCCGGCGTCTCGCTCGGTGGCGTCCATCTCGATCTCAACGCCCGCAGCAAGCCGGCGTTGCATCTGATCGCGATGTACGGCTTTGATCACATTCGCCGTCTGCTTGATCCGGCGCCGCATCCGTCGACCCGGCTCACCCCCCGCGAGCGCGAGGTGCTCGCCTGGGCCTCCCAAGGCAAGTCCGCCTGGGAGATCGGCGAGATCCTCAACATCACGCAACGCACGGCGGAAGAGCACCTTGCAACTGCCGCGCGCAAGCTCGGCGCCGTCAACCGGACGCATGCGGTCGCAATCGCGATCCGCCACAGAATCATCACTCCTTGAAATCGTCGCCTACTGGGAAATTTCCCAATGGTCGGCTTTGCCTTTTTCGCTGAGGCTTCCCCCATTTCGAGCCATGGGGGAGTTCATGATTCATGTGATTTCTGCCGTCAATCGGCACCTCTACGAGGGTGTCCTGGAACAGCATTTTCGGGTCCGTCACGAGATCTTTGTCGAGGAGCGGAATTGGGAGGCACTGCGCAAGCCCGACGGTCGCGAGATCGATACCTACGACAATGAGGACGCGGTCTACCTGCTGGCTCTCGAAAGTGGCCGGGTGCTCGGCGGCTCCCGCCTGTATCCGACCACCAAGCCGACGATGATGGGCGAGGTCTTCCCGCATCTCGCCGCGGTGCGCGGTTGCCCATCGGACCCGCTGGTCTGGGAGTGGTCGCGCTTCTTCGTTTCGCGCGAGCGCCGCGACGGCGTGTTCAATCTGCAATTGATGGCGGCAGCGCAGGAGTTCTGTCTCGATCAGGGCCTCGAGCGGCTCTGTCTCGTCATGGAGACCTGGTGGCTACCGCGCTTCCATGACATCGGATTCGTCGTGACGCCGCTGGGATTACCGGCGCTGGTCGAGAATTCCTGGACCATGGCCGCAACGATCGATATTCGGCAGGAGTCGCTTGATATCGTGCGTGACCGTATCGGGATGACGAGCGTCGTCCAGCAGGACGGTCCGCGTATCGACTGCATCGCCCGTGCCAACCTCTGCGGCTTCGCCGCGCAACGAAAGAGCGCCTGAGATGTCGAACATGATGCGGGACAGCCAGATCATGGCGCAAACGAAGGACGAGAACCTCTGCTACATGTCCGACATGGCGCTCGAGCTGGCGCAGATGGCGGACGATTCTGGATTGGCGACGCTCGCCTATCTGTTCCGGATGGCAGCGCTGGAGGCCTCGACGGCCAACAGCGTGCTCGCCGAGCCCGACGACCTCCCCCGGCAGATGACGTCGCACTAAAGCATGATCCGGAAAAGTGCGAAGCGGTTTTCCGGAAAGATCATGCGTAAACAACAAGCTAAAGCGCGATGACGATTCATCCAATTCTCATCGCGCTTTAGACTTCCCTGCCTTCCGACGAACTTGCACCCTTTCTTCGGTCCGCCGGCGAGAGGGTGTTGGTCTGGGTGCGGCAGGTTGCCCCAGCCGGCACGGCAGCATTCTTGCACGATCGATTTCGATCGCATGCATCGGCATGCAACAAAGTGCATGTTTGGTGTCGAATCGCTCTTGCCTCGGAACGATACTGCCATTACCCATTTTTCGGCCTTGAAGAGGCAGGGGGAGCTCTTTCACTGATGGCGACCGTGTTCGAACATCGGCGCGACGCTGCGCGCGCCTGAAAGAGTCTTGATGCTGCTCGTCGTCGAACAGTTCTTGAACGGATTGCAGTTCGGCCTGCTGCTGTTCCTGCTCGCCGCAGGCCTGACGCTGGTGTTCGGGATCATGGATCTCGTCAACCTCGCGCACGGCTCGCTCTACATGATGGGCGCGTACTTTGCCGCGACCTTTGCGGCCTGGACCGGCAGCTTCGTGCTCGGCGCGCTGATGGCGTTAGGGGCTACGCTGGTACTCGGTATCGTGCTGGAGGTGACGGCGCTGCGGCATCTTTATGGCCGCGATCATCTCGACCATGTGCTCGCAACCTTCGGCCTGATCCTGTTCTTCAACGAGGCCGTGCGGCTGATCTGGGGCCCGGCAGGCCTGGCGCTGCCTTTGCCCGCCTGGCTCACGGTGCCGGTGCCGATCCTGCCCGGCATTCACTATCCGGCCTATCGCCTCGCCATCATCGTGGTGGCGCTGCTGGTTGCGCTGCTGCTCTATCTCGGCGTGATGCGTACCCGCATCGGCATGCTGATCCGTGCCGGCGCCTCCAACCGCGAGATGATCGGCGCGCTCGGCATCAACATCAAGTTGCTCTACACGCTGGTGTTCGGCTTGGGGGCCGCGCTCGCGGGCCTCGCCGGCCTGATGCAGGCGCCGATCCTCACCGTGCAGATCGGCATGGGTGAGAACATCCTGATCCTCGCCTTCGTCATCATCGTGATCGGCGGCATCGGCTCGATCCGCGGCGCGTTCCTCGCCGCGATCTTCGTCGGCATGATCGACACGCTCGGCCGTGCCTTCCTGCCGAACTTGTTGCGCCAGGTGCTGAGCGGCGCCGCCGCCTCCACCGCCGCGCCGGCGCTGTCCTCCATGCTGATCTATCTCTTGATGGCGATCGTGCTGGTGGTGCGGCCGGAGGGGCTGTTTCCGGCCCATCGCAGATGAAGAGCTTGCGTCGATGAAAGGTCTGAGCGTGAGCAAGGCCGTCACGGCCCTGATGCTGGCGGGCCTCGTGCTGCTGCCGCTCTATTCGTCTCTGTCCGGCAACATCTTCATCCTGACGCTGTTCACCCGCATCGTCATCCTGGCGCTGGCGGCGGCGAGCCTCAACCTCATCATGGGCTTTGGCGGCATGATGAGCTTTGGTCATGCCGCCTATCTCGGCATCGGCGGCTACGCCGTCGGCATGCTTGCGCAGGAAGGCGTGGGTTCCGGCTTCATTCAGTTTCCGGTGGCGCTCGCGGCCTCCGCGATCTATGCGCTCGTGATCGGCGCGCTCTCTTTGCGCACCCGCGGCGTCTATTTCATCATGATCACGCTCGCCTTCGCGCAGATGGCCTATTACGTCGCCTCGGGGCTGGCGCGCTACGGTGGTGATGACGGCCTGACCATCTACAAGCGCAGCGACTTCTCGGGGCTGATCGACCTGTCGAACCGCACGCAGTTCTATTATCTCTGCCTCGCCTGCCTGTTCGGCGTCATCTTCCTGATCTGGCGCATCGTCAATTCGCGCTTCGGCCTCGTCGTGCAGGGCCTGCGCTCCAACGAGCAGCGCATGCAGGCGATCGGCTTTCCGGCCAAGCGCTACCAGCTGGTCTGCTTCGTCATATCAGGCACGATGTGCGGCCTTGCCGGCGCGCTGCTCGCCAACAACACCGATTTCGTCAGCCCGGCCGTGATGTACTGGACGCGTTCCGGCGACCTCATGGTGATGGTGATCCTGGGCGGCATGGGAACGCTGTTCGGCCCTGTGATGGGCGCGGTGGTCTATCTGCTGCTGGAAGAGTTCCTGTCGCACATCACCGAATATTGGGCGCTGATCATGGGTCCGCTGTTGCTGCTCATCGTTCTGTTCGGCCGCGGCGGCATCATGGGCGTGCTCGGGAGGGCTGGCCGTGGCTGAACCCCTGCTCCGCGTCGAAAAGCTGGTGCGCCGCTTCGGCGGCATCATCGCGACCGACAACGTCTCGCTCGAGGTCGCCAGCGGCGAGCTGCATGCCATCATCGGTCCGAACGGCGCCGGCAAGACCACGCTGATCAGCCAGCTCACCGGGCATCTCGCGCCGCATTCCGGCAGCGTCTCGCTGGCCGGGCGCGACATCACCTATTTGCCGGCCTATCGCCGCTGCGCGCTCGGCCTTGCGCGCTCGTTCCAGATCACTTCGCTGCTGCTCGACTTCACCGCGGCGGACAATGTCGCGCTCGCAGCGCAGGCGCATGCCGGCACCTCGTTCCGCTTCTTCGCCAATGCGCGCAAGGAGACGGGCCTGCGCGATGCCGCCCATGCCGCGCTCGACCGCGTCGGTCTCGCCCATCGCGCCGATGTGCTGGTGTCGAAGCTCAGCCATGGCGAGCGGCGCCAGATCGAGCTTGCGGTCGCGCTCGCCAGCAAGCCGAAATTGCTACTGCTCGACGAGCCCATGGCCGGCCTCGGCGTCACCGAATCCCAAGGCATGGTCAAACTGCTCCAGGAGCTGCGCAAAGAAGTCTCGATCGTGCTGGTCGAGCACGACATGCCGGCGGTGTTCGCGCTCGCCGACCGCATCTCGGTGCTGGTCTATGGCCGCGTCATCGCCTCCGGCGATCCGGCCGCGATCCGCCAGAACGAGGACGTCAAGCGCGCCTATCTCGGCGATCAGCATGTGGTGACGCATCATGGCTGACACGCTGCTCGAGGTCGACGGCATCGAGACCTGCTACGGGCTCTCCCAGGTGCTGTTCGGCCTGTCGCTGTCGATCAAGCCGGGCGAGATGGTCTCGCTGATGGGCCGCAACGGCATGGGCAAGACCACGACCATCCGCTCCATCATGGGACTGACCCCGGCACGCGCCGGGACCATTCGCTTCGCGGGCGCCGAAGTGCGGCAGCTTCCGTCCTACAGAATTGCCAAGCTCGGCGTCGGCCTCGTTCCCGAGGGACGTCAGATCTTCCCGAACCTCACCGTGCGCGAAAACCTCGTCGCCGCCGCGGCTGATCGTTTCGGCAGCAGCAATCCCTGGACGCTCGCCGCGATCTACGTGCTGTTCCCGCGCCTGGCCGAACGCGCCGCCAACATGGGAAACCAGCTTTCCGGCGGCGAGCAGCAGATGCTCGCGATCGGCCGCGCGCTGATGACCAACCCGAAGCTTCTGATTCTGGACGAAGCGACCGAGGGCCTCGCGCCCCTGATCCGCGAGGAGATCTGGAATTGCCTGTCGCTGCTCAAGAACCGGGGACAGTCGATCCTGGTCGTCGACAAGAACGTCGACCATCTCGCCCGCATCTGCGATCGCCACTACATCATCGAGCGCGGCAGAACCGTATGGAGCGGCACATCGAACGAGCTGATGGCCGCGCCGGATTTGCAGCACAAATATCTGGGGATTTGAGGCGCCGCTCTCTCCCCGTCATTGCGAGCGCAGCGAAGCAATCCAGATTGCCGCTGCGGAAAGATTCTGGATTGCTTCGCTTCGCTCGCAATGGCACAGGAAAGGGCGGTGCGCCCTTGCCAACAAATCCCGTGGCGGTGCAGCTCGTGGATCACGCGAGCCTCGATCGACGCACTCAGTGGCGGCTAACGCGCCAGCCGATGCGTGCCGATCTCGATCAGGGTGGCCCTGCAGGACAGGCGATAGATCAGGCTGAACAATTGATCCCACATGATCGAACTCCGCTGTTGATCATGGAGCGGCAGTCTAGGCATGGTGTCTTTCCGCCGTTTTTCGAGCGAGACGGAAAATGGCTTCGTCGGACCGCTGCGGGATGTCGTCGGAACAGGGGAGACGAAGTCGTCTCACGGAAGCGTGAGGCGGATCGTCCTCAAAACATCTCGAAATATTCGCGATGCTCCCAGTCGGTCACTTCAGACAGGAAGCGATCGATCTCGGCGTTCTTGATGTGGGCGTAATAGTCGACAAATTCAGCCCCGAGCTTCTCGCGGAAGAACGGGTCGTCCTTCAGCGCGGCGACTGCATCGCGCAAGCTTTTCGGCAATGGCGGCGCTTTGGTCTCGTAGGGCGTGTCGGCCGAGGGGCCGGGATCGAGCTTGCGGTCGACGCCGTCGAGGCCTGAGAGAATCTGCGAGGCCATGTAGAGATAGGGATTGGCGGCGGGCTCGCCGATGCGGTTCTCCAGGCGCGTTGCGGCATCGCCGGCGCCTCCGAGCACGCGGATCATCACGCCGCGATTGTCGCGGCCCCAGATCGCGCGGTCCGGGGCCAGCGAATAGGACCGATAGCGCTTGTAGCCGTTGATGGTCGGGGTCGTGAACACGGTCGATGCGCGCGCGTGGTCGAGCAGGCCGGCGAGATAGGCCCGGCCGAACGCGCTGAGCGGCTCGCCCTCCGCATTCGCCATGAATTGGTTCTCGCCGCTCGTGCGCGAGACGATCGACTGATGCAGGTGCCAGCCGCTGGCGAACACGTTCGGCAGTTTTGGGCGGCACATGAAGGTGGCGTGATAGCCATGGCGTCGCGCGATCTGCTTCACGGCAGAGCGGAACAGCACCATGTTGTCGGCGGGCTCCAGCCCTTTCCTCGGCTGGAAGGTGAACTCGCACTGGCTGGGTCCGAACTCGACCTCGACCGAGCGCAAGGGCAGCCCAAGCGCGACGATGTCACGCCGCAAGATCTCCAGCACCGGCTCCATCTGATCGAAGCGCTGCTCGGTGAGATATTGATAGCCGTGGCTGAGCAGGCTCACCGATGGCGGTGTGCCCGGCTGGCCGGCATCCTCCGCGCGCATGTGCGGATCGTCGAGCCTGAAGATGTGGAATTCCACTTCGAGGCCCGCGATGAAGTCGTAACCACGCGTGCCGAGCTCATCGAGCACGCTCTTGTAGAGCCGGCGGGTTGCGAACGGCACTGGGCGGCCGTCGTTGAAATAGAGGTCGCACAGCACCCAGCCCGTCGCCGGGGCCCATGGCAGCACGCGAAACGTGGTGGGATCGGCGACCATCAGCACATCGGCCGCGCCCTCCATCTCCTTCATGCCGAAGCCGCCGCCTGACGTGAACACCGGAAACACCGTGCGGTGCGAGGTGTCCTTGGCGAGCATCGTCGTGGTGATGGAGCAGCCGCTTTCGAGCGAGGCGATCGCCTCGGCGGCGACGACGGTCTTGCCGCGCAAAATGCCGTGCTGGTCGGGGAAGGCGAGGCGGATGACCTCGAGGTTCTTTTCCTCGGCGATACGGCGCATGCGCGTTGCCGCATCTTTCTGCTCATCCGACCACAGCGCATGGCGCGCGACGAAAGTCACTTTGCTACTCCTTCAGTCGTGAGGCGCGAAGCATGCGCCACATTCTCCGTCAGTGCGAGGAGCTCTTGCGACGAAGCAATCCAGCAATGCGCCGGCGGTGACAGACTGGATTGCTTCGCTTGGCTCGCAATGACGAGGATAGACGTCACTCCGCCGCCGTCAGCCGATGCACCTTGCCTTCGATCTCCTTCGGCACCGGCGCCGTCCAGGGCGCGCCGCGGCGGCGCTTGACGTCGACTTCCATCCAGTAGGTCTCCCAGCCCCGCGTCGGCCCGATGCCGTCCATCGTCGCCGGTCCCTGGATGCTGCGTGCGTTGGCCTCGTCCAGGAACAGCATCGGCTTCTCGCCGTTCTGGACCTTCTCGATCTCCTGCCGCAGCAGGCGGCGATACTGCACGATCGCCTTGTCGGACTGTCCGAGATGCTCCTTGGTGCGGTCCTGAATCGCGCCCATCGATTCCACCGCCCATTGGTCGTGCACGTTGATGTCGTTGCCCATGCCGGTATAGGTCGCGGTCTGCTGCTCGTGCGGATCGAAACCGTAATCGTTGCTGCGGTTCTTGCGCGATTTGTAGTCGGGCAGCTCATAGAGCTCGAGCCGCTGGTCGCGCATTTTCTTCTTGTCGACCGGGTTCGTGTAGCTGGTGAAGATCGCGTACCAGTAGCAGTTCTCGTCATCGACGGGCACGTGCCACTGCGTGATCGTCATCTCCGTGCTCATGGGGATGACGAAGCCGTGCGGGAACAGCTGGTTGGTGACGCGCACATGCGTCCGCTCCGCGTCGATCTCGCGCAGCGCGATCAGCCGCAGGCCATATTCGGTGTGCTCGACATTGATGATCGGGCGGTCGTATTCGCGCAGGATCTTCGTCATCGGCAGGTCGGAGCCGGCCGAGGCGCCGCGGAATTGCTTGCCGTAGGCGGTCGAGGTGTCCTCGTCCTCGAAGAAGCGGTGCAGGTAGGAGGCGTGGGCGGGATCGATGCCGACCTCCAGCGCCTGCAGCCAGTTGCAGGCCATGTGCCCCTTGAACGCGAACGTATGGCTGCCCGGCGCGATGAAGCAGTCGATCTCCGGGAATGCGGGCGGCGCACCCTCGCCGAGATAAGCCCAGAGGATGCCGCTCTTCTCCACCACGGGATAGGAGCGCTGGCGGATGTTCTGGCAGAGTTTTGAATCCTTCGGCTCGGCCGGCGTCTCGATGCACTGGCCGGTGGCGTCGAACAGCCAGCCATGGAAAGCACAGCGCAGGCCGCCATGCTCCAAACGCCCGAAGGCGAGGTCGGCGCCGCGATGCGCGCAGTGGCGGTCGATCAGCCCATAGCGTCCGCTCTCGTCGCGAAACAGCACCAGGTTCTCGCCGAGCAGCCTGACGGGACGGATCGGCCGCGCGCCTTCCAGCTCATCCACCAGCGCCGCCGGCTGCCAGTAGCTCCGCATCAGCTTGCCGCAGGGGTCCTTCGGCCCGGTGCGGGTGATCAGGTCGTTCTGCTCCTGGCTCATCATGGCGCGTGTATCCTTGTGGAGGGCGATTGTTCGCCTATTGAACGAATGGGCGAATTATGCCATGCCTTGGAGCGGCAGCAAGCACTATTTTGCAGGATTATCCCGAAGCCATGCCCAAGCTGAAGCGCAGCGAGAGCGACGAGCGCGCGACGGACTTCGTCGAGGCCCTCGATCGCGGCCTGCGGCTGCTGCAGTGCTTCGGCACCACGGCCGGCCCGATGACGCTGAGCGATCTCGCCCGCGCCGCCGATCTGCCGCGCGCCACCGCACGGCGCATGCTGTTCACGCTTCAGCGCGGCGGTTACGTCTCCGGCGATGGCAAGTTGTTCTCGCTGACTCCGCATGTGCTGACGTTGGCCGCATCATATTTGCGCTCGAGCCAGATCATTGCCGTACTTCAACCCGTGCTCGACCGCATCGCGACCGCGGCGCAGGAAATCTCCTCGCTGGCGGTGCTCGATGGTGACGATGTCGTGTTCATCGCCCGCGGCGGCCCGACGCGGGTGTTCTCGGGCGGATTGGAGATCGGCTATCGCCTGCCGGCCTTCTGCACCTCGGTCGGCCGCGCCATGCTGGGGCAGTTCGGCGATACCGATCTCGCCGCGCGCCTGAATGCGATGAAGCGCGAGGCGCTGACGCCGCAGACGGTGACCGACCCGAAGGTGCTGCTCGCGCGCATCACAGCCGACCGCGCGCAGGGTTATTCGCTGGTCGACCGCGAGGCCGAGCCGCATTTCCGCTCGATCTCGGTCCCCGTCCGCCGCTACGACGGCGTGATCGTCGCGGCCATCAACATGGGCGCGCATGTCGATCGCGTGCCGGCGCAGGAACTGATCGACCGCTTCCTGCCGCTGTTGCGGGAAGGCGCCGAGGCCGTGCGCTCGCAGCTTCTGTAGTTCCTCCCTCGCCTCGAAACCGGTGCTATAATCGTCGCCAGCACAAGAGAACAGGGAGGAGCCCATGCACCATACCATGGTTCCCAGTGATCGCGTGGAGCACGTTGCCGTCTACGGACGCGACGGCACGAAGCTCGGCACGATCGAACGGCTGATGCTCGACAAGATGAGCGGAATGGTCGCCTATGCCGTGATCAAGACCGGCGGGCTGCTCGGCACCCATCATCATTATCCGCTGCAGTGGAGCGCGCTGAAATACGATCCGGGACGGCAGGCGTTCCAGATCGACTCGACGCTGGAGGAGCTCAGCAGCGGCCCGTGCGAGTTCGACGGCGAGGCGTTCGACTGGGGCGACCGCTCGCGGCCGTATCCGCATCCGCATTACTGGTCGGTCTAAAGCGCGATGAGATTTGGATGAATCGTCATCGCGCTTTAGCTTGTTGTTTACGCATGATCTTTCCGGAAAACCGCTTCGCACTTTTCCGGA
>NZ_RDQF01000067.1:10818-35937 GCF_004114425.1 Bradyrhizobium vignae
TCGGTCGTATTGTAGCCCAGGTGAGCGAAGCGATACCCGGGAAGCTAAGACCCCGGACGTCGCTTCGCTCACCCAGGCTACGTCACGGCCGGTTGCGCATCCAATTGGCAAGACCGGACAGCGCCTGATCGAGATCGCGCCGCGCCGCGCTGTCTGTCACCGCTTCTTCCAGCGCGCCGCGCATGCAGAGCATCCACGCGTCGCGCTCGGCATCGCCGATGGCGAAACCGAAATGGCGCTGGCGCAGCCTCGGATGCCCCTTCTCGACGGAGTAAAGCCGCGGGCCGCCTGTCCATTCGGTGAGATAGCGTTTCAGCACGTCCCTGATCAGGCCGAGATCGGCCGCATGCATGGCGCGGATCACCTGCGCCTCCGGCAGCGTGTCCATGCGGTCGTAGAAGCGGTCGACCAGACGATCGATCGTGGCGCTGCCGCCGATCCGCTCGAACATGGAAATTGTGACGTCAGTGTCGGTCATCTCTACAGCGCCACGCTGCGCAGCCCGAAGCTGCGGGCTTCCTTCTGCAGCACCGGCCGCACCGCATCGATCAGCCTTGCTGCGGCGTCATCCACCGACAATCCTGCCGTATCCACCACCGCGGTTGCGCGCGAATAGAGCGGCTCGCGGCTGAGCAGGATGTTGCGCAGCTCCGCCATCGCCGAGCGATCATCCGCCATCGGGCGCAGGTCGCCCTGGCGGCGCACGCGCGCCATGTGCTCTTGGGGCTCGGCCTTCAGCCAGATCGTGTAGAACGAGGTCAGGACCTGGTCGAAGGTCAAAGGCTCCGAGACGATGCCGCCGCCGGTCGCCAGCACCATCAGCTCGTTGCGCGCGAGCAGCTGCTGCAGCGCCGCCTGCTCCATGCGGCGAAAGCCTTCCTGGCCGTAGAGCGCGATGATCTCGGCGACCGAGAGCCCGTTCTGCTGCTCGACCTCCTTGTTGAGCTCGACGAAGCTCCAGCCGATCTTCTTCGCCAGCATCCTGCCGAGTGTGGACTTGCCGGCGCCGCGCAAGCCGATCAGCGCGATGCCGCAGAATGGCGCGCGCCGCGGCGCGGAGGCGCTGCCGCCGGCGAGCAGATCTTTTGCTTGCGCGATCTGCGTCGGCGTCGCCTTGCGCAGGAGGTCGCGAAACATCTGCCAGTCCGGCGTCGGATCGGCCGAGGGGAGCAGGTCTTCGAGGTGTGCGCCCATCGCGTCGGAGACGCGGCGCAGCAGCACGATGGAGACGTTGCCCTTGCCGCTTTCGAGCTGCGCAATGTAGCGCTCCGAAATCCCAGATACCTTGGCGAGCACTTTGCGCGACATGCCGCGCAGTGCGCGCATGGTGCGTACGCGCTGGCCGAGCTGTTCGAGGAAGCGGGATTCGGCGTCGGGACTTTCGGTCATGAGCCTTCTTTACAGGTGTCCTGCGGCGCGTTTTAATGAAACATAGTGCCTGCTGGCATTGACAGCAAGCCGTCGTGATGTCTTTCTATGAATTATAATTCTAAATTCGGGGGAGATGTCCGTGAGCGAGGGATCCTATAACGCGGTGACCTGGCTGCTCGACCGAAACGTCGAGGAGGGCCGCGGCAGCAAGCTTGCCTTCGACGACACCGTCTCGCGGCTCACCTATGGCGAGCTCCAGCAACAAACCCGGCGCGCCGCCAACATGCTGCGCCGGCTCGGCGTCCGCCGCGAGGAGCGCGTGGCGATGATCATGCTCGATACGGTCGATTTCCCGATCGTGTTCCTGGGCGCGATCCGCGCCGGCATCGTGCCGGTGCCGCTCAACACGCTGCTGACCGCGGACCAATACGCCTACATCCTCGCTGACTGCCGCGCGCGGGTGCTGTTCGTGTCCGAAGCGCTCTATCCCGTCATCAAGGACGTGGTCGGCCGCATGCCCGATCTCGAGCATGTCGTGGTCTCCGGCGCCAAGCAGAACGGCCACAAGCAGCTCGCCGAGGAGCTCTCAGGCGAGAGCGATCAGTTCACCACCGCCGCGACGCATGCGGACGAACCGGCTTTCTGGCTGTACTCGTCCGGCTCGACCGGCATGCCCAAGGGCGTGCGCCATCTGCATTCGAATTTGCAGGCGACGGCGGACACCTATGCGAAACAGGTGCTCGGCATCCGCGAAAGCGACGTGTGTCTCTCCGCGGCAAAACTGTTCTTCGCCTATGGCCTCGGCAATGCGCTGACCTTCCCGATGTCGGTCGGCGCCAGCGTGATCCTCAACAGCGAGCGGCCGACGCCGGCGCGCATGTTCGACCTGATGAACCGCTACAACCCGTCCATCTTCTACGGCGTGCCGACCCTGTTCGCGGCCATGCTCAACGACGAGACCGTGAAGGCCGAGCGTGGCGGCAAGGCCCTGCGCGTCTGCACCTCCGCCGGCGAGGCGCTGCCGGAATCCGTCGGCATCAGCTGGAAGGCGCGCTTCGGCGTCGATATCCTCGACGGCGTCGGCTCGACCGAGCTGCTGCACATCTTCCTGTCGAATGCGCCCGGCGACATCAAATACGGCACGTCAGGTAAGCCGGTGCCGGGCTATGCGGTGCGGCTCGTCAACGAGGCCGGCCAGGACGTCGCCGACGGCGAGGTCGGCGAATTGCTGGTCGATGCGCCTTCCGCTGGCGAGGGTTATTGGAATCAGCGCCATAAGAGCCGCCGCACATTTGAAGGGCCGTGGACCCGCACCGGCGACAAATATGTTCGTGACGCGGATGGCCGCTACACCTTCTGCGGCCGCGCCGACGACATGTTCAAGGTCTCCGGCATCTGGGTCTCGCCTTTCGAGGTCGAGAGCGCGCTGATCACGCATCCGGCGGTGCTGGAAGCGGCCGTCGTGCCCGAGGCCGATCCGGAAGGCCTGCTGAAGCCGAAGGCCTTCGTCGTGCTGCGACCGGGCGCGACGACGACGGACTTGCAGGAGATGCTCAAGGAGCACGTCAAGCAGAAGATCGGCCCGTGGAAATATCCGCGCTGGATCGAAGTGGTGGACTCGCTGCCGAAGACCGCGACCGGAAAGATCCAGCGATTCAAGCTGCGGGAAGGGGCACATTGAGTGAGTTGGCGGCGAACGCGCTCGCTTACCCTCCCCTGGAGGGGTCCGGGACGAGCGTAGCTCGCCCGTGGGTCGGCACGCGATCGAGCGTAGCGAGACGCGTGACAGGGTGGCGTGATCTCTCAACGGGCACCGCACCCGCGGAGAGGCTGTCACCCCACCCCGCTTCACATCTCGCTGCGCTCGCTGTGAATCGACCCTCCCCCTCCAGGGGAGGGTGGGCATCTCGGTATTGGCTAGGAATGGGAATTCGACCATGACCAACCTCACCCCCACCGGCTTCCTCAGCATCGATGGCGCCAGCCTCGAATACAAATGGCTTGCGCCGCAATCGTCTGACGCCCCCACCATCGTCATGCTGCATGAAGGCCTCGGGTCGGCAGGCCTCTGGGGCGATTTCCCGGAGAAGCTGCAGCAGGCGACCGGCGCTGGCATCTTCGTTTACTCACGCGCCGGTTACGGGCAGTCCAGTCCGATCGCGTTGCCGCGGCCGCTCGACTACATGCAGCGCGAGGCGCTGGACGTGCTGCCGAAGCTGCTCGATGCGATCGGATTCAAGCGCGGCCTCCTGCTCGGCCATTCCGACGGTGCTTCGATCGCCACCATCTATGCCGGGGCGCATCAGGATCATCGCCTGAGCGGTCTGGTGCTGATCGCTCCGCATTTCATCGTCGAGGACATCTCGATCAAGTCCATTGCCGCGATCAAGACGACGTTCGAGACCACGGATCTCAAGACCAAGCTGGCGCGCTGGCACAAGGACGTCGACAACGCCTTCTACGGCTGGAACGGCGCCTGGCTCGATCCAAAATTCCGCGATTGGGATATCTCCGAATATCTCGCCTATATCCGCGTACCCGTCATGGTCGTGCAGGGCGTCGACGACCAATACGGGACCTTGCGCCAAGCCGAGATCGCGCAGGAGGAATGTTATTGCCCGGTCGACCTGACGATCATTGCGGGCGCAGCGCATTCCCCGCATCGCGAGGTGCCCGGGCCCACGCTCGACGCGATCGCGCAGTTCGCAAGGGCGGCCTTGCGGGATGATCCGGGACTTCAGGCGGCGTGAAGCGCATCTGGGGGTGTCGCGTCAGATGAAGCAAAGTGCATATAAGGCCTAGATTCGGTCTAGACTTGTCCGATAAGATGCATTATTGTGCATCTAACGCTCAAACCAAAACCCATAATCAAGCTCAGGGATGACCAATGGCCGGGGAAGATCGGCGCCTCGCAGGCGGCGCGACGTTCATCGATTTCCAGACCGAACCGTCCCGCTACAAGCACTGGAAGCTCACGGTCGATGGCGACGTCGCGACGCTGACCATGGACGTCGACGAAAATGGCGGCCTGTTCGAGGGCTACCTGCTCAAGCTCAATTCCTACGACCTCGGCGTCGACATCGAGCTTGCGGACGCGATCCAGCGCCTGCGCTTCGAGCATCCCGGGGTGAAGGTCGTCATCATGCGCTCGGCCAAGAACCGCGTGTTCTGTGCCGGCGCCAACATCCGCATGCTCGCGGGCTCGACGCACGCCCACAAGGTCAACTTCTGCAAGTTCACCAACGAGACCCGTAACGGCATGGAAGACTCCTCGGAGAATTCCGGCCAGCGCTTCATCACGGTGGTGAACGGCTCGGCCGCCGGCGGCGGCTATGAGCTGGCGCTTGCGACCGACCACATCATCCTCGCCGATGACGGCTCGTCGGCTGTCGCGCTGCCCGAAGTGCCGCTGCTCGCGGTGCTGCCCGGCACCGGCGGCCTCACTCGCGTGGTCGACAAGCGCAAGGTGCGCCGCGACCACGCCGATGTCTTCTGCACCATCGAGGAAGGCGTGAAAGGCAAGCGCGCCGTGCAGTGGCGCCTCGTCGACGAGATCGCGCCGAACTCGAAGCTGGAAGCCAGGATCGCCGAGCGCGCCAGGGAATTTGCGGCCGCTTCGAAACGCACCGGCAGCGGCAAGGGCATTGCGCTGACGCCGCTCAAGCGCATCATCGACGACAACAGCATCCGTTACGGCTTCGTCACCGTCGACATCGATCGCACTGCTCGCATCGCGACCATCTCGATCAAGGCACCGGAGACCGCGCCGCCGGCCGACATCGACGCCATGATGGCGCAGGGGGCTTCGTTCTGGCCGCTCCAGGTCGCGCGCGAGCTCGATGACGCGATTCTGCATCTGCGCATCAACGAGCTCGAGATCGCCATGCTGGTGTTCAAGAGCCATGGCGACCGCGCCCATGTGCTCGCTTGCGATGCCTTCCTCGAAGCCAACAAGGCGCACTGGCTGGTCAACGAGATCAGGCACTACTGGAAGCGCGTGCTGAAGCGCATCGACGTCACCTCGCGTACGCTGGTGACGCTGGTCGAGCCCGGCTCCTGCTTTGCCGGCACGCTCGCCGAGCTCGTCTTCGCCGCCGACCGCTCCTACATGCTGATCGGCACGCGCCAGGGCGACAACCGCCCGCCGCCGTCGATCGAGCTCTCGGCGATGAACTTCGGTCCCTATCCGATGAGCCATGGGCTGACGCGGCTTCAATCACGCTTCCAGGCCGATCCGTCCGATGTGGAGCGCGCGGAAGCAACGCTCGGCACCGCGCTCGACGCCGAGCAGGCGGAAGAGCTCGGCCTCGTCACCTTCGCGCTCGACGACATCGACTGGGATGACGAGGTCCGCGTCTTCCTCGAGGAGCGCGCCAGCTTCTCGCCCGACAGTCTCACCGGCATGGAAGCGAGCCTCCGCTTCGTCGGTCCCGAGACGATGGAATCGAAAATCTTCGCGCGCCTCACCGCCTGGCAGAACTGGATCTTCCAGCGCCCCAACGCGGTCGGCGAGGAAGGCGCGCTGCGCCGCTACGGCAGCGGGCAGAAGCCGAAATTCGATATGACGCGGGTTTGATGACTTTCACTGCGTCATGGCCGGGCAGAAGCGCGAAGCGCGTCTTTGCACAAATGTCCCGGCCATCCACGTCCTTGGCTCAAAGAAGCAAGAACGTGGATGCCCGGCACAAGGCCGGGCATGACGGGAAGAGATCGCAAGGAGCACGGCCATGAACATGAACATCATGAACGTCGACTACTCGACCAAGATTCCCAACAACGTGAACCTCGCCGAAGACCGCCAGGTGCTCAAGGCGCTGGAAGGCTGGCATCCCGGTTACATGGACTGGTGGAGCGACATGGGCCCTGAGGGCTTCCAGGAATCGCTGGTCTATTTGCGCACGGCCTATTCGGTCGATCCGCGCGGCTGGGCCAAGTTCGACTACGTGCGCATGCCCGAATATCGCTGGGGCATTCTTCTTGCTCCGCAGGAAGAGAATCGCGTCGTTCCGTTCGGCGAGCATTATGGCGAGCCGGCCTGGCAGGAAGTCCCGGGCGAGCATCGCGCCATGCTGCGCCGCCTGATCGTGATCCAGGGCGACACCGAGCCCGCCTCCGTCGAGCAGCAGCGCCATCTCGGCAAGACCGCGCCCTCGCTCTACGACATGCGCAATTTGTTCCAGGTCAATGTCGAGGAAGGCCGCCATCTCTGGGCGATGGTCTACCTGCTGCAAAAGTATTTCGGCCGCGACGGACGTGAAGAAGCGGATGATCTGCTGCGCCGCCGCTCGGGCGATGCCGATGCACCGCGCATGCTGGGCGCCTTCAACGAGGCGACGCCGGACTGGCTGTCCTTCTTCATGTTCACCTATTTCACCGACCGCGACGGCAAGATGCAGCTGCACTCGCTGGCGCAGTCGGGCTTCGATCCCTTGTCGCGCACCTGCCGCTTCATGCTGACGGAAGAGGCGCATCACATGTTCGTCGGCGAGACCGGCATCACCCGCGTCGTGCAGCGCACCTGCGATGCGATGAAGCAAGCCGGCATCAGCGATCCCACCGACATCGCCAAGGTGCGCGCGCTCGGCGTGATCGATCTGCCGACCATCCAGAAGAAGCTGAACCTGCACTACACGCTGTCGCTCGACCTGTTCGGCTCGGAGGTCTCGACCAACGCGGCCAACGCCTTCAACGCCGGCATCAAGGGCCGCTATCACGAGACCCAGATCGACGACGATCACCAGCTCAAGAATTCCACCTATCCGGTGCTCAAGCTGATCAATGGCGAGGCCAAGCTGGTCGACGAGCCGGCGCTGACCGCGCTCAACATGCGCCTGCGCGACGATTACACCCAGGATTGCATCAAGGGCATGCTGCGCTGGAACAAGGTGATCTCGACCGCGGGCTACGACTTCAAGCTGACGCTGCCCAACGTCGCCTTCCATCGCCACATCGGCGAGTTCAAAGACGTGCACGCGACGCCCGACGGCATCTTGATCGACGAGGCCACCTGGGCGAAGCGTCGGGATGAATGGCTGCCCTCGGCGAGCGACGGCGACTTCATCACCTCCCTGATGCAGCCCGTCACCGAGATCGGCCAGTTCGCCTCCTGGATCTCGCCGCCCAAGGTCGGCATCGACAACAAGCCCGGCGATTTCGAGTACGTGAAGATCGAGTCGTAACGGCCGCTCGCGAGACGCGTCCGTCGCGCCATACGAAGACTGTCATCACCCGCAAAAGCGGGTGATCCAGTACTCCGCGGCAGCAGTGATTGAGCCGACAGGCCGCGGCGTACTGGATGCCCCGCCTTCGCGGGGCATGACAGCGAGTGTAAGGCGCGGCCTTTGCCGAAGTCCTTGCCGCTTACCCTGCGATCTCCAGCCCTGCGTTCGCGTACACCACTCCGCCGTCGACCGCGATGGTGTTGCCGACCACATAATCGCCGGCGCGCGAGGCGAGATAGATCGCGACGCCGGCCATGTCCTCGTCGCTGCCGATCCGCCGCGCCGGAATGCGCTTTGCGACCTCGTCGGCATGGTCGCGCGCGGCGCGGTTCATGTCGGACTTGAACGCGCCCGGCGCGATCGCGGTGACGTTGATGTTGTCCTTGATCAGCTTCGTCGCCATGCGCCGAGTCAGATGGATCACGGCCGCCTTGCTGGCAGCGTAGGAATACGTCTCGCTCGGATTGACGAAGATGCCATCGACGGAGGCGATGTTGATCACCTTCGCCGGCCGCTCCGCGCTCGCGGCCGCGCGGAGCGGCTTCGCCAGCGCCTTGGTCAGGAAGAACAGCGACTTGACGTTGAGGTCCATGACCTTGTCCCAGCCGCTTTCGGGGAATTCGTCGAACTCCGCGCCCCAGGCGGCGCCGGCATTGTTGACGAGAATGTCGAGCTTCGGCTCCAGCCTGATGATTTCGCCGGCGAGCCTGTTGCAGCCTTCGACGGTGGAGATGTCGATCGGCAGCGCGATGCATTCGCCGTCATATTGCGCCGTGAGCTCTTGTGCGGTCGCCTCGCACGGGCCGGCCTTGCGCGCGGTGATGTAGACCTTTGCCGCGCCGGCGCTGAGGAATCCCGCCGCGATCATCTTGCCGATGCCGCGCGAGCCGCCGGTCACCAGCGCGACACGGCCTTTGAGCGAGAACAGATCGTTGAACATGGTACCTCCCTTGGTTGGCGCTCGTTGTGAGCGGGGCCGGGAGGGGAGTCAAGGAAGGGCCGCCAACTCCGCCCTCATCCCGAAGGAGCGCGTCAGCGCGTCTCGAAGGATGCGGGCGGCCCATCCTTCGAGACGCGCTCCTTCGGAGCGCCCTCAGGATGAGGTCTGAGTATGCGGACGAATCAAGCCGCCGCGATCCGGCGAAAGCCGTTCCACATCGCGGTCGCGGCGCCCGAGGTCAGCACCGGCAGGATCCGCGTGTCCTGGTAGTTGCCATTGAGTGAGACGCGGGGCAGCGCGGTCATGTGGCCGGCATTCTCCGCGAACAGCATGCCGGGCCGCGTCGTCACCGCGGTCTTGAAGCCGGCGGATGCGGCAAGGGCGAATTCGCGCGTCCCCGCGGCGTCGCGGTCGCCATAGGGATAAGCGAGATGCAACACGGGGCGCTCCAGCGCCTGCTCGATCCGCGCGCGGCTCACGGCCATCTCCTGCGCGGCGATGTCTTCCGCCTGCTTGGCGAGGTTGCAATGGCTGACGCTATGCGCGCCGATCGTGACCAGCGGATCGGCGGCAAATGTCTTCACCTCGGCCCAGGACAGGCACAGGCTGCGGCACAGCGCTGCCATGTCGACGTCGTATGTCGTGCACAGCGCCCCGATCTCGCGCGCCAGTTCGTGCTCGCCCGGCAGCGCACGCAGCCAGTCGTGCAGGCGGTCGAACGCCGCCTGCTTCGCCGCAATCGTCGTCGCATCGAGCCGCAGCGCGGAATGGCCAATTTTGACCTCGATCTGCTCGGCTTTGGCGATCACGGCCTCCAGTGCTGTCCACCACAATCGTCCGGTGCCCTCGGCAAAATCGCTCGCGACATAGACCGCCAGCGGCGCGTCAAATTCGCGCAGCACCGGCAATGCGTAGTCCAGATTGTCGCGATAGCCGTCGTCGAGGGTGAAGGCGGCGAAGCGGCGGTCGAACCGGCCCTGCACCAGCCGCTCATGCAGTTCGTCCATGCTGACGATATCGACGTCGCGCGAGCGCAAATGGCGCAGCGTCGCACGGAGGAATTCGGGGGTGACTTCGAGATGCCTGTTCGGCTGGAACGCGGCCTCACGGGCCGGCCGCACATGGTGCAGCATGAATATGGCGCCGATGCCCGACAAAAGCGGGCGCAGCAGGTGGTGTGCCCCGCTGAAATAGAGTGCTCCCAGCCCGGCGCGGATGACGTTGTTACGCAATTGTTTCATGACCGGCTGGGGGGACTCTGGCATTCCGGTTTCAACTTACGGAAGAACCCTTGAAGAAAAAGTTATTCCGATTGTCCGGCCGGGGCCTTCGGTACGGCACCATTTCCGGTTTGACAGCCTGCCAAGGGTTTGTTTTGTCTCCGTTTCCAGAGTTCGGGTCGTCGAATGCAGAAGCTTTTCAGTTGGGCCAGCAAATGGTGGCCGGGGCTGATCCCCCTGGCCGTCATGTGGGGATTTGCGGCCTGGAATAATACCTTACCGGTCGAGGCCGATCTTTCGGCCCGCAGTTCGGCTGCGCTGAAGGATACCGTTCTGGACAAGACCCGGATCGCGGTCGATGGCCGCGACGTCAGCCTTGCCGCGGATGCCTTTTCCGAGGAGGGTCGCCGCGACGCCGTGATGGCGGTCGAAACCGTCCCGGGCGTGCGGCTGGTCGACGACCGGACGCGCCTTGTTCCCGAGGCCAAGCCCTTCGTCTGGAACGCCGAGCGCGACGTGGTGCGGGTGACGCTGTCGGGCTCCGCGCCCTTGCCGTCGATGAAGGCGCGGCTGACCGAGGCTGCCCGCAAGGAGGTCGGCGGCGTCGAGGTGGCCGACCAGATGGGGCTGGCCCGCGGCGCGCCGCCTCGGTTCGAGGCCGCCGCGATGCTGTTGCTGGATCAGATCGGCAAGCTCAAGGACGGCAAGATCACGATCACGGACACCAAGGTCAATCTGTCGGGCATGGCGCGCGAGCTCGGCGGCCGCGAATCGATCGCAGCGGCGCTGAAGAACCTGCCGGAGGGTTTTTCGATTGCCGCCAACGAGATCAAGGCGCCGCCCTATATCTTCCAGGCCTACAAGGATCCGGTGGCAGCGACGGTGACGCTGACCGGCTACGTTCCGGACAACAACGTCCACGCGGCGATCGCCACCAGCGCGTCGCGAAAGTTCTTCACCGAGAAGGTCGTCGACAATCTCAAGGCCAGCATCGGCGCACCCGGCGCCTTCAGCACGGCAGTCGTCGCAGCGCTCGGCGCGCTGTCGCGGCTGTCGACCGGCACGCTCGTCGTCTCCGACCGCGAGGTGAAGCTGTCGGGCGATGCGCTCTACGAAGGAGCCGCCAACGACATCCGCGCAGGCCTCGGCAAGGACTTCCCGAAAAACTGGCAGTACAAGCCGGAGATCACCGTGAAGCCGGCGGCAGGCCCTGTCGACGGCACCGTGTGCCAGCAATTGTTCTCGGAACTCCTGACCAAGGGCAAGATCCGCTTCGCGACCAAGCGCGCGGAGATCGATCCTGACTCGGCCGGCATCCTCGATCGTCTCATCGAGACGGCGCTGCGCTGCCCCACCACCAATATCGAGGTCGTCGGACACACCGACGCCGACGGCGAGGACTCCTTCAACCAGGCGCTCTCGGAAAAGCGCGCGCAGGCGGTGATCGATTATCTGGTCAAGGCCGGCCTGCCCGCCAGCCGCTTCACCGCGGTCGGCCATGGCAGCACGCAGCCCGTCGCCGGCAACGACACCGATGAAGGCAAGGCGCAGAACCGCCGCATCGAATTTCTGGTGAGGTGACGATGCCTTATCTCGTCTCGTTCCATCTGGGCTGGCTGATCGGCTCGCTGCTGCTGGGCTTTTGCATGGGCTGGATCTCGGTGGTCCAGCGCGGCAACGGCACCTCGAAGGTGACGGCGCGCTGGCTCGCGGCGCTGGTTGCGGGCCTGGTCGCTGCCTCATTCACCCATGTGGTCCCCGGCCGTTTCGGCTACTGGCTCGATCTCGGGCTGGTCTTGTTCGCCTGCTACCTCGTCGGCTGCACCATCGGCGCCTGGTTGCGCGACCGGGTGGTCTCGCGCACCGTGCCGCCGGCCACTCCGTGATGTTGCCGTGCACCCTGACGTGACCAGCCGCGTCGATCATCCTCTTCAGCGGGCGGGCGTGCCCCATAGATTGACGTCGGCTTAACTCGTGACGGAACATTGCGCGGCCGAAATCATCAAAACTTCATGGCGTCTGCGCAAGATTGCCATGGAGATTCGCGTCGAGCCTTGCCGCCGAAAGCGCCAAGCCGTGCCCCAGGAGCCGTAACCCTGCCTAAAATATTGAAGGCACGTGTTTTTGTTCGAATTGGCGAATTCCACTTCGCCCGAAAACGCGCTAGTGGAGGGGGAGGGGGCATGCGCGATGCCGGAGCCGGCGGTGAAGGGCCGCCGCGTGCCTGTGCGTCGTTCGCCTGTTCTCCGGCCGTCCTGGCCGCTGAAGCGTTGTTCGAGGTCTAGATGCTGGAACCCATACGCAGGGCGATGACGTTTCTGCGCCAGAAGCAAATCCTGCATAAGCTTGGAGTTGTGATCAGCATCGCGGTCATCGGTATCGCTTGCTATGTGCTCTATCACATGCTGAGGGGCATCGATTTCAACGAGGTCCTCGAGGCGATCAAGAGCACCGAGCCGAGGCAGATCGCGATGGCGGCGCTGTTCGTCGCCGCGGGCTATTTCACCCTGACCTTCTACGACCTGTTCGCGGTGCGCGCGATCGGCCATGCCCATGTGCCCTATCGCATCAACGCGCTCGCGGCCTTCACCAGCTATTCGATCGGCCACAATGTCGGCGCGTCCGTCTTCACCGGCGGCGCGGTGCGCTACCGCATCTATTCGGCCTATGGGCTGAACGCGATCGACGTCGCAAAAATCTGCTTCCTCGCCGGCCTGACCTTCTGGCTGGGCAATGCCGCCGTGCTCGGCCTCGGCATCTCCTACCATCCGGAGGCCGCCGCCTCGATCGACCAGCTGCCGCCCTGGCTGAACCGGACGCTGGCGCTGATGATCATCGTCGCCCTGGTCGGCTACGTGGTCTGGGTCTGGACCCAGCCGCGGGTGGTCGGCCGCGGCCCGTGGACCGTGGTGCTGCCGGGCGGGCCGCTGACGCTGCTCCAGATCGTGATCGGCATCGTCGATCTCGGTTTCTGCGCGCTGGCGATGTACGTGCTGGTCCCGGACGAGCCCAATCTCGGTTTCGTCGTGGTCGCGGTGATCTTCGTCTCGGCGACCCTGCTCGGCTTCGCCAGCCATTCGCCCGGCGGCCTCGGCGTGTTCGATGCCGCCATGCTGGTCGGCCTCTGGCAGATGGACCGGGAGGAGCTGCTCGGCGGCATGCTGTTGTTCCGCGTCCTCTATTATCTGTCTCCCTTCGTCTTATCTGTAATCTTGCTGACGTTTCGAGAAGTTATCATCGGCGCGCGATCGAAGCGCCTGCAACAGGCGGCGCTCAAGCTGGACCCCGGCCCGGCGCCTGAAGCCGCCTATGTGAGAGAGCGCAGCGACAGCGGCGCCTGAACGGTGCCAAGTCCTTAGGACAAGTCCTCCAGGAGAAGCCCGTCCCGTGGCGATCGATGCCCCATCTTCTCCCTCCGCCCAGCCCTGGTCCGATCGGCTGCGGCACTCGACCATCATCCTGATCGCCGCGGCGCTGGCGCTGTCCGTCGTGGTCTCGCTCGGCGAATTGTCGGCGCTGCACGCCGCAATCGTGTTCCTCTGCATCGCGGCGGCTGCCCTGATCCCGTGGCGGCTGCACGATCCTGCCGCTTCCCGCGACGACGTCAGCCGCATCAACCCGGTCGAGAGCGCGGCGGTGGCCGCCGTGGTCGCCGGCATGCCCGATCCGGCGGTGCTGCTCGACCGCGCCGGCCGCGTCATCCACCTCAACGCCGCCGCCGCCCAGCTCGCGCCGGCGCTGCGCCGGAACGAGCTCGCCCAGTTCGCGCTGCGCTCGCCGGAGATCATCACGGCGCTGCGCGAGGCGATCGCGACCACGGAGCCGCGGCGCGCGACCTATCTCGACCATGTTCCGGTCGATCGATGGATGGAGCTCATGATCACGCCGGTGCCAGTGCCGACCAGCTTCGGGGGCGCCGACAAGTGCATGCTGATGACCTTCCACGATCAGACGCCGCTGCGCCGGGTCGAGGAAATGCGCGCCGACTTCGTCGCCAATGCCAGCCACGAGCTGCGCACGCCGCTAGCCGCGCTGTCGGGCTTCATCGACACGCTGCAGGGCCAGGCCAAGGACGATCCGAAGGCGCGGGAACGCTTCCTCGGCATCATGCACAACCAGGCCACCCGCATGGCGCGCTTGATCGACGATCTCCTGTCGTTGTCGCGGGTCGAGTTGTCGGCCCATGTCCGCCCCGACACCCTGGTCGATCTCGTGCCGATCATCCGCCAGGTCGCCGACGGGCTCGAGCCGCTGGCACGTGAGCGCCAGGTCGAGGTCGAGATCCATCTGCCGGAGCCGCCGGTGATGATCGCGGGCGACCGCGAGGAGCTACTCCGCCTGTTCGAGAACCTGATCGAGAACGCGCTCAAATACGGGGCCTCGGGCGGACGCGTCATCGTGTCGCTGACATCAAGCGCGGCCGCTGACGGAGGTCAGGAAATCCGCGTCATGGTCCGCGATTTCGGCCCGGGCATTGCGCCGGAGCACCTGCCGCGGTTGACCGAGCGCTTCTACCGGGTCGACGTCGGCGACAGCCGCTCGCAAGGCGGCACCGGGCTCGGATTATCGCTGGTGAAACATATTCTTAACCGCCACCGCGGCCGGCTTCTGATCGAAAGCGTGCCCAGGCAGGGCGCCACTTTCACGGCCTGTTTTCCCCAGGCTAGGACTTCGGTGCAGGCCTGAAATTCTAGCGATTTCAAACGCTTGATTGTGTCATCCAACTGTCACGAAACCTTCGTAAAAGCACAGCCGACCGTTCCTAAAGGGGCGGTGCGGGGAGCGCGATCGGGCGCGGATGGCGCTTCGCTCCCCTGTATGGAGACCAGCATGAATTTCCTCAAAACGGTCGTCGCTGCCGGCTTGGTCGCCGCATCGACGACGGCAGCCTTTGCGGCCGATATCACCGGTGCCGGCGCGACGTTCCCGTTCCCGATCTATTCGAAATGGGCTGACGCCTACAAAAAAGAGACCGGCAACGGTCTGAACTACCAGTCGATCGGCTCGGGCGGCGGCATCAAGCAGATCCAGGCCAAGACCGTGACCTTCGGCGCCAGCGACGCGCCGCTCAAGGCCGAGCAGCTCGAGAAGGACGGCCTCGTCCAGTGGCCGATGGTGATGGGCGCCATCGTTCCCGTCGTCAACATCGAGGGCGTGAAGCCCGGCGAGATGGTGTTCGATGGCGAAATCCTGGCCAATATCTATCTCGGCAAGATCACCAAGTGGGACGACGCCGCGATCAAGAAGCTCAATCCGAACGTGAAGCTGCCGTCGGAGCCGATCACCGTGGTCCGCCGCTCGGACGGCTCGGGCACCACCTTCAACTTCACCAACTATCTCTCCAAGGCCAGCGCGGATTGGAAGAGCAAGGTCGGCGAGGGCACCGCGGTCGAGTGGCCGGTCGGCGTCGGCGCCAAAGGCAACGAAGGCGTGTCGGGCAACATCAGCCAGACCAAGAACTCGATCGGCTATGTCGAGTATGCCTATGCCAAGCAGAACAAGCTGACCTACACCGGTCTCGTCAACAAGGCCGGCAAGCCGGTGCAGCCGACCGTCGAAGCCTTCCAGGCGGCCGCCTCCAACGCCGACTGGGCCAAGGCGCCCGGCTACTACGTCATCCTGACCGATCAGCCCGGCGACAAGTCCTGGCCGATCACCGCAGCGACCTTCATCCTCATGCACAAGGAAGCCACCGACAAGGCGGCCTCGCAGGAAGCCATCAAGTTCTTCCGCTGGGCGTTCAAGAACGGCGACAAGGCGGCCGAGGAGCTCGACTACATCCCGATGCCGGACAGCGTCGTCCAGCTGATCGAGAAGACCTGGGCTGCCGAGATCAAGAGCTGAGGCTCTCCTCTCGCGTCCCGGACGCGGTGCAGCACGCAAGTGCTGCTCCGCAGAGCCGGGACCCACAAGAACTGGGCCCTGGACGCGGCGCGGCACTTCGCACCGCGTCCGGGGCACGAGACCCAATAAAACGTGTATTCTTTGGTACAGGGGATCGGCGTGGCAGAGATGGCCGTTCAGAGCGATGTAATCGACGACGCCGGACCGTATGACCGCGCCAAGGCCTTGAGCGCGTTCAAGCTCGGCGACGTCACCTTCTACTGGATCACGCGGTTGTCCGCCATCTCGGTGCTGCTGATCCTCGGCGGCATCATCATCTCGCTGATCGTCGGTGCGTTCCCGGCGATGAAGGAATACGGCATCTCCTTCCTGTGGACGCAGCGCTGGGCGCCGTCGGCCGATCCGCCCGTGCTCGGCGCGCTCGGGCCGATGTACGGTACGCTCGTCACCTCCTTCATCGCGATGCTGATCGCGATTCCCGTCGGTCTCGGCATTGCCATCTTCCTCACCGAGCTCTGCCCGCAATGGCTGCGCCGCCCGATCGGCATGGCGGTCGAGCTGCTCGCCGGCATTCCCTCGATCATCTACGGCATGTGGGGCTTCTTCGTGCTGGGCCCGTTCCTGGCCAACACCTTCCAGCCCTTCATGATCCGGGTGTTCGACGGTGTTCCCGTGCTGGGCGCGATCTTCGCAGGTCCTCCGTCCTATCTCAGCCTGTTCAACGCCGCGCTGATCCTCGCCATCATGGTGCTGCCTTTCATCACCTCGATCTCGGTCGACGTGTTCAAGACTGTGCCGCCGGTCTTGAAGGAAGCCGCCTATGGCGTCGGCTGCACCACCTGGGAAGTCGTCCGCAGCGTCGTGATCCCCTACACCCGCGTCGGCATCATCGGCGGCGTCATGCTGGCGCTGGGCCGCGCGCTCGGCGAGACCATGGCGGTGACCTTCATCATCGGCAACTCGTTCCGGATCTCCTCGTCGATCTTCGCCCCGGGCACCACGATCTCGGCAGCGATCGCCTCCGAGTTCGCCGAGAGCGACGGCCTGCATCAGTCCGGCCTGATCCTGCTCGGCTTGCTCCTGTTCGTGCTGACGTTCTTCGTGCTCGCGGCCGCGCGGCTGATGCTGCTGCGTCTGGAAAAGAAGGCGGGGAAGTGACATGAATCCGATCTATTCACGCCGCCGCCGCAAGGACATCGTCATCCGCGGGCTCTGCATCGGCGCCGCCGCCTTCGGTGTCACCTGGCTCGCGCTGATCCTGATCACGCTGCTCTACAACGGTCTGGCCGGCCTGAACCTGCAGGTCTTCACCGAGAATACGCCGCCGCCGGGCTCGACCGAGGGCGGCCTGCTCAACGCCATCGTCGGCTCGCTGATCATGACCGTGCTCGGCGTCGGCATCGGCGCGCCGCTCGGCCTGTTCGCCGGCACCTATCTTGCCGAATACGGCCGCAACGACAAGCTGACCTCGGTCATCCGCTTCATCAACGACATCCTCTTGTCGGCGCCCTCGATCATCATCGGCCTGTTCATCTACGGCGCGGTGGTGGTGCCGATGCGCGGCTTCTCGGCGATCGCAGGCAGCCTCGCGCTCGCCGTCATCGTGATCCCGGTCGTGGTGCGAACCACGGAAGACATGTTGCTGCTGGTGCCGAACCCGCTGCGCGAAGCCGCCAGCGCACTGGGCCTGCCGCGCTCGCTGGTGATCAAGCGGATCGCCTATCGCGCCGCGCGCTCCGGCCTCATCACCGGCGTGCTGCTCGCCACGGCCCGCGTCGCCGGCGAGACCGCGCCGCTGTTGTTCACTGCGCTGTCGAACCAGTTCTTCAGCCTTGGCCTGAACAAGACGATGGCCAACCTGCCGGTCACCATCAACAACTTCGTGCAGAGCCCCTACGCCTACTGGAAGCAGCTCGCCTGGAGCGGCGCGCTGCTGATCACCCTGACCGTGCTTGCCCTGAACATTGGCGCGCGCATCATCGGCGCCGAGAGGACTGCAAAATGAGTGAAATGTCTGTTTCCGTGAGCGCGCCGACCGTTCATCCCGGCTCGCAGCTGCTGCCCGAGGCGCCCGCCAAGGTCACCGCGCGCAACCTGAATTTCTACTACGGCGAGCACCACGCGCTGAAGAACATCAACCTGGCGCTCGGCACCAACCGTGTCACGGCGTTCATCGGCCCGTCTGGGTGCGGCAAGTCGACCCTGCTGCGCATCTTCAACAGGATGTACGATCTCTATCCGGGCCAGCGCGCCACCGGCCAGCTGCTGCTCGACCACACCAACATCCTCGACCCCAAGCTGGATCTCAACCTGCTGCGGGCGCGGGTCGGCATGGTGTTCCAGAAGCCGACACCCTTCCCGATGACGATCTACGAGAACATCGCCTTCGGCATTCGTCTGTATGAGAAGATCTCGAAGTCTGAGATGGATGACCGCGTCGAGAAGGCGCTGCGCGGCGGCGCGCTGTGGAACGAGGTCAAGGACAAGCTCAATGCCTCCGGCCTGTCGCTCTCCGGCGGCCAGCAGCAGCGCCTCTGCATCGCCCGCACAGTCGCAGTGCGGCCCGAGGTGATCCTGTTCGACGAGCCCTGCTCGGCGCTCGACCCGATCTCGACCGCCAAGGTCGAGGAGCTGATCCAGGAACTGTCCGAGAACTACACGATCGCGATCGTCACCCACAACATGCAGCAGGCGGCGCGTGTCTCCGACAAGACCGCCTTCATGTATCTCGGCGAGTTGATCGAGTTCGACGACACCAGCAAGATATTCACGTCGCCGAGCGACCGGCGCACGCAGGATTACATTACCGGCCGGTTCGGCTGAGGAGACGGAACATGGGTTCTGAACATACCGCAAAGGCCTTCGACACCGACCTCCAGGAGCTCACCCGCCTGGTCGCCGAGATGGGCGGCATCGCCGAGCGCATGATCGTCGATTCCGTCGACGCGCTGATCCGTCGCGACGTCACGCTCGGGCAGCGCGTCGTCACCACCGATGCCGAGCTCGACGCGCTGCAGAAACGCATCGAGGAGCGCGCCGTGCTCACCATCGCCCGCCGCCAGCCGATGGCGGTGGATCTGCGCGAGATCGTCGGCGCCATGCGCGTCGCGACCGATCTGGAGCGCATCGGCGACCTCGCCAAGAACATGGGCAAGCGCGTCGCCGCGCTGGAGACGGATTTCCATCCGCTCAAGCTGTTCCGCGGCCTGGAACACATGACCGATCTCGTGCAGCAGCAGGTCAAGTCGGTGCTGGACGCCTATGCCGCGCACGATCTGCCGGCGGCGATGGCGGTGTGGAAGGGCGACGAGGAGGTCGACGCCATCTGCACCTCGCTGTTCCGCGAACTCCTCACCTATATGATGGAGGACCCGCGCAACATCTCGTTCTGCATCCACCTGATGTTCTGCGCCAAGAACATCGAGCGGATCGGCGATCACGCCACCAACATCGCGGAGACCGTGTTCTACATGATCGAGGGCCAGGCGATCACCGACAAGCGGCCGAAGGGCGACATGACGACCTTCGCCACGACGGTGCCGAATACCTAAGGGAGCGACGACAACATGGGCGCACGCATTATGGTGGTTGAGGACGAGGAAGCTCTCACCGAGCTTCTCCGCTACAACCTCGAAGGCGACGGCTATGACGTCGAGACGGTGATGCGCGGCGATGACGCCGACACCCGCCTCAAGGAGCACATTCCCGATCTGATCGTGCTCGACTGGATGCTGCCGGGCCTGTCAGGCATCGAGCTGTGCCGGCGGCTTCGTACCCGTCCCGAGACCAAGCAGCTGCCGATCATCATGCTCACGGCGCGCGGCGAGGAAAGCGAGCGGGTGCGTGGACTTGCGACCGGTGCCGACGACTACATCGTCAAGCCGTTCTCGGTGCCGGAGCTGCTCGCGCGCGTGAAGGGCCTCTTGCGGCGCGCGAGCCCCGAGCGGCTCGCCACCGTGCTCGCCTATGGCGATATCGAGCTCGATCGCGACAAGCGCCGCGTAGCGCGTTCGGGCCGGCCGATCGATCTCGGCCCGACCGAATATCGCCTCTTGGAGTTCTTCCTGGAGCATCCCGGCCGCGTGTTCTCGCGCGAGCAGCTGCTCGACAGTGTCTGGGGCCGCGACATCTACATCGACGAGCGCACCGTCGACGTCCATATCGGCCGCCTGCGCAAGCTGCTCAATCTAGGCCGCGAGCAGGACCCGATCCGCACCGTTCGCGGCGCCGGCTATGCGCTGGACGATCGTTTCGCGAAGGCAGAGCAGACGTAGGGTTTGCTGGCGTTGCTTTAGCGGGCTGCTGCCATAGCCTCAGTGTCGTCCCGGACAGTCGCGCGCAGATTCGGGACCCATAACGACAGGACGTGATTGTTTTGCGAAAGGGTAACTCGGAGTCCCCGTAACCACGTCTTGCGGTGGCTATTGGTCCCGGATCTGCGCGCGCTTGTGGCGCGCTTGCCGGGACGACTTCGGGTATGTTGAGCCGTCAGCGTGTGACGGCGCCGTCGTTGCAATCAGCTAGATCAACAAACTCACCGCGTGCCCGGCTTCGCCGGCGCGCGGCGACGATCCGCTGTGGGTTGATAGGCCACGCGCGAATGCTGTGCGCAGTAGGGCAGGCCGGAGAGCGCCTTGCCGCCGCAGAAGAAGAAATCCGGGCTCGAGGGATCGCCGACCGGCCAGTGGCAGGTTGCCTCGTTCAATTCCAGCAGCGACAGCCGCTGGCTCATCGGCACCACGTTGTCGTAGGTGACAGGTTCGGCCTCCACCTCGACCTCGAAGGCCTGCGCCAGCGCGGTGTTGCCGCGTGCGACGGGGCGGGTCACCCGCATCATGTGCTGCGCGGGCCGCGCCTTGCGCGGCCGGGGCGCTGCCGATGAAGGGCTCTTGGCGCGGCCGGACAGACCGAGCCGATGCACTTTGCCGATCACGGCATTGCGGGTCACATTGCCGAGCTCCGCCGCGATCTGGCTGGCCGAAAGTCCGGCCTCCCAGAGCTTTTTCAGCTGCTCGACGCGATCATCGGACCAGGTCAAAACCGTCATTGCACCCTTTCCCTCGCTGCGCGCCTGCCAACCTCTGGCCTTCGCAGCGAATGCCTAAAGCCTTGAAAAACCCGTGCCGCCCGAATCCCTTAAGGCTCGCCGGGCGCGCTCAAGGACGCCCGAACGTTTACGCCGGTACATGAGGACTCTTGGGATCAGAACCGCTGCACGAGATGTCGTATCTGACAGTCCAAACGCTACAATATGGCGTGACTCCCGCGCAAGAGTCCGCCGACTCGCTTCCACATGTTCCGTGGTGAAAACCCCGCAAAATCGGCACCGCAAGACTACGGATTCAGCGTTTCGCGAGGCTTTCCGGGCGGCATTGACACCCGTCTTGCCAGGCATAAGATAGTCTCACGTGCCGCCCTTAAAAGGCGGCACGTTTCGTTTTCCGGGGCCGGTCGATGGTGCGTTGCGCAATGCACGTCTCACACCGTCCGCAACATTCAAGTGACGTCATGACTGACAGCGCCGCGCCGCATTTGCTTCCCGTTTTCGCCAGGGCCGACCTCGGTTTCGAGCGCGGCGAAGGCTGCTGGCTGATCGCGGCCAATGGCGACCGCTATCTCGATTTCACCTCGGGCGTGGCGGTGAATGCGCTCGGCCATGTCCATCCCGCGCTGGTCAAGGCGTTGCAGGAGCAGGCGACGAAGCTCTGGCACATGTCGAACCTGTTCCAGAGCCCGGACGGCGAGAAGCTCGCGGCGCGTCTGTGCAAGGAAAGCTTCGCGGACTTCGTGTTCTTCTGCAATTCCGGCGCCGAGGCACTGGAAGGCGTGATCAAGCTGGTGCGCCATCATCACTTCTCCGAGGGACATCCGGAACGCTACCGCATCATCACCTTCGAGGGCGCCTTCCACGGCCGCACGCTGGCGACGCTCGCCGCCACCAGATCTGCAAAATATCTCGAGGGCTTCGGTCCGCCGATGGACGGGTTCGACCAAGTGCCACATGGCGACCTCGACGCCGTGAGGAAGGCGATCGGCCCGCACACCGCCGGCATCCTGATCGAGCCGATCCAGGGCGAGGGTGGCGTTCGTTCTGCGCCTCCCGGCTTCCTGAAGGCGCTGCGCGAGCTCTGCAACGAGCACGGCATATTGCTCGCCTTCGATGAGGTGCAGACCGGCATGGGCCGCACCGGCGATCTCTTCGCCTATCGGCGCACCGGCGTCACGCCCGACGTGATGTCGCTCGCCAAGGCGCTCGGCGGCGGCTTCCCGATCGGCGCGGTGCTGGCGACCGCGGAGGCGGCCGCTGGCATGGGGCCCGGCTCGCACGGCTCGACCTTCGGCGGCAATCCGCTCGCGATCTCGGCTGCGAACGCCGTGCTCGACGTCATGCTCAAGCCCGGCTTCTTCGACCACGTGCAGAAGATGTCGCTGCTGCTCAAGCAGAAGCTCGCCTCCGTGATCGACCGTCATCCCGATGTCGTCAGCGAGGTGCGCGGCGAGGGCCTCCTGATCGGCATCAGGGCCGTGGTGCCCTCGGGCGATCTCGTCGCGGCGCTGCGCGGCGAAAAACTGCTCACGGTCGGGGCTGGCGACAATGTCGTGCGCTTCCTGCCACCCTTGATCGTCACCGAGGCGGAGATCGAGGACAGCGTCGGACGGTTGGAGCGCGCCTGCGCTGCGATCTCGTCCAGTCAGACCAAGCGGGTGGCAAGTTGATGAGCAAGTCGCCGAAGCACTTTCTGGATATCAACGAGCTGCCGCTGTCGGAGCTCAAGAGCATGCTCGCCGCCTCTTCCGCCATGAAGGCGAAGCAGAAGGCGCATCAGCCGGTGAGACCGCTCGAAGGCAAGACGCTGGCGATGATTTTCGAGCGTCCTTCGACCCGCACCCGCGTCTCATTCGACGTCGGCATGCGCCAGCTCGGCGGCGAGGCGATCATGCTCACCGGCGCCGAGATGCAGCTCGGCCGCGGCGAGACCATCGCCGACACCGCGCGCGTGCTGTCGCGCTATGTCGACGCCATCATGATCCGCATCCTCAATCACGATGCGCTGCTGGAGCTTGCGGCCAACGCCACCGTGCCCGTCATCAACGGCCTGACGCGGCGCTCGCATCCGTGCCAGGTGATGGCCGACCTCATGACTTATGAGGAGCATCGCGGCCCGATCGAGGGCAAGACCGTGGCCTGGACCGGCGACGACAACAACGTGCTGGCGTCCTGGGCCCATGCCGCCGAGCGTTTCAAATTCCAGCTCAACGTCGCAACGCCTCCGGAGCTCGCGCCGAAAAAGGCGATGCGCGACTGGATCAAGGCGACTGGCGCGCCGATCGTGCTCGGCAACGATCCGGAAGCCGCGGTGCGCGGCGCCGATTGCGTCGTCACCGACACCTGGGTGTCGATGGGCGACAAGGAGGGTGAGCACCGCCACAACGTTCTCAAGCCCTACCAGGTCAATGCCAAGCTGATGTCGCTCGCCAAGCCCGACGCGCTGTTCATGCACTGCCTGCCCGCCCATCGCGGCGAGGAGGTCACCGACGAGGTGATCGATGGCCCGCAATCGGTCGTGTTCGACGAGGCCGAAAACCGCCTGCACGCGCAGAAAGGCATTCTGGCCTGGTGCTTCGACGCGGTGAAGTAGCGGGGGTTGGCGTTTCGCCGGCCGCAAATACTATTCGTCGTCCCGGACAAGCGCAGCGCCCGACGACGCGCAGCGTTGTCTAGAGCGGAGCCCCGATCCGCGAGGACTCGGAGTTCTCGGCTCGCGCTATCATCCAATCCTGTGGTTATGGATGCCGGATCTGCGCTTGCGCTTGCCCGGGACGACACTGAGTTTGGGGCGCTTCACCCCCCTTCCATTTCCCACTCTCTGACCCCAGATAAAGCGCCATGGTTTCCCAATCCCCTGACATTAAAACCGGGCCTGAAGGCCCGGTTCGCGCACCATCGGCGGTTCCAATCGACGACGCCGTGCTGCCTTACGAGGTCGACGCGCTCGACGTGCGCGGGCGTCTGGTGCGGCTTGGTCCGACGCTGGACGACATTCTCACCAAGCACGACTATCCGGCGCCGGTCGGCAAGCTGCTCGGCGAGGCCATCGTGCTGACGACGCTGCTCGGCTCGGCGCTCAAATTCGAGGGCCGCTTCATTCTTCAGGCCCAGACCGACGGCCCGGTGTCGTTCCTGGTGGTGGACTACAAGTCGCCGGACCATCTGCGCGCCTATGCCCGCTTCGATGCCTCGCGCTTGGGCACGGCGAAGGATTCCGGCGCGCTGCTCGGCCGCGGCCATCTCGCCATGACCATCGACCAGGGCCCCGACATGAGTCGTTACCAGGGGCTGGTCGCGCTCGACGGCGGCAGCCTGGAAGACGCTGCCCACGAATATTTCCTGCGTTCCGAGCAGATCCCGACGCGCGTGCGTCTCGCGGTCGGCGAGGAGTGGCGCAGTAGCGACGGCGGCAAGCATCGCTGGCGCGCCGGCGGCATGCTGATGCAGTTTCTGCCCAAGGCGCCGGAGCGCGCACGTCAGGCCGATCTGCATCCCGGCGATGCGCCCGAAGGCACCGAGGCGCACAGCGTCACTGAGGACGACGCTTGGGTCGAGGCGCGCTCGCTGATCGAGACCGTCGAGGACGTCGAGCTGATCGATCCCGAGCTCTCGGGCGAGCGGCTGCTGTTCCGCCTCTTCCACGAGCGCGGCGTGCGCGTGTTCAATCCGCAGGTTCTCGATGCGCGGTGCTCCTGCTCGCGAGATGCGGTCGCCTCGATGCTCAAGAGCTTCTCGCCCGACGACCGCGCCGCCATGGTCAAGGACGACAAGGTCGTCGTCACCTGCGAGTTCTGCTCGTCGGTGTACCAGTTCACGCCGCACGAGGCGGGCGTGGGGGGCGCGTAGACGGCGTCCGTAGCCCGTAGCCTGTGTCGCCCTCTGTCAATCCCGTCGCGCAAAGATATTCCGCTTTACCGAAATTCGGAATTGGCGTATGTATCGCCCATCCCGGCTCATTCTCGAGGGGCGATCATGAGGTCGTCATTGTCGCGAGCCGGGCTTGCGGTGGACGCAGCAGCGTCGTGTACGAGATGTCAAGGGCAGGGCGGATTGCTCTCCGTGAGCCCGAGGCTTCGTGCGGACGAGCGGCGCTGTCAGGTTCGTCGCGTCAGCATTTCGGTGGCAACGTGCACAACGCCGTCGAACCCTGTGGCGCCAACGAACCGTGCGTACGGCAAAACCGTGTGGTCCTGGCCGTCGTTGCTACGGTCAAGCTCTTGCGGAGGCGGCAGTCGCGTCAACCGGCGCGGTGCTGGTGAATTCCGTGAGCGCGAGGGAGGCCAGAAGGAATTCGGCTCCCAGGAGAGCGCGGTATAAGCCGTCCGACCATCGCGCAGGGAAGGCCGAGTGATTGGCTCCACCTGTATGCTGCTGTGCAGTCTTTTTGCGCGATCCTTTCGCGCAGCAGACCGCGGGTGCGAGGTCAGCACCCGGTCTTCCCCATAGGCGTTAAGTTTGTTCTTGAGTGTTGGA
>NZ_RDQF01000068.1 GCF_004114425.1 Bradyrhizobium vignae
GCAGGAGGAACGTCGGCGATTCGACGCGACGGCCGACCGGCCAGGGCATGCCCTGGCCGGTCGGCCGTCACGAAAACTGGGGAATTTTCAAATGCCATAAGTGGGGAGAATTACTCCGCCACTCACAACCGGCCGCGATGAATCGCTTTGATGATCCGACCTGCAAGGGTCCGACGCGATCGTCTCTAAGAGCTTGCTTTTGGTTAGAAACCTGTGACATTTCGCCTAGCTCCTTCTTCCAGTGTGTGATCATGCGCGGCATTTTGACAGCAATCATGTTCTTGGCCTTCCTGGTTCAGTCTGCTTCTGCGCAAGGGGTCAAGGATCAGGCCAACACCACCAGCTCCAGCATCGTGACGACTCCCGAGAAGAAGAAGCAGACCACCCAGGCTGCCTCGCGGCCTACCGCTGTCCGGAATGTGACGGGGAGCCTTCCTGCCGGGCGGGCGGCCCAAGGGGTCTGGAGGGATGGCAAGCTGATCGCTGTGCCTCGGTGAGGTCACCCGTGCCTCGCTGAGGTCACCCGTGCCTCGCTGAGGTCACGCAATGAACCGTGATGCCGCCGTGAAGGAACGCTGTTCGCCTCCCTGCCGTTCTTGCTCGGGAGATCCCGCATGAAACGATTAGTCTTGATCACACTCGCGCTTGTCGGGCCTGCTGCCGGCGCCTGGGCCCAGGGCGTCAATGACCCCTCGACGCCCAATCGCAACGTGATCATCGTCAACCCGTCGCAGCCCTCGCCCCCTAACGCGACGCCGAATATCCCGAGCCGGATCGAGCCGCCCGTGACGAGGGGCGGATACGCCCGGCCCTATCACGGGAATAGAACCCGGGGCAGCGGCTCGAGCCCCCGTTAGTCGCGCTGAACACCAGGATGCAGGGCGGGCTATTGCGGATTGACCTCGACCTCCACTGTCGATGTCCCTGCAACGTTACGGTTCTTGCCCGAGATCAGCAGTGTGAACTTGTCGCTGCCGCGCGTTTCGTTTTCCGCCGAATAGCGGAAGCCCGATCCGAGCACCGCCAATTGTCCCCGTGATGGCCCGCTCACGACCGATACCTTGAAGATCTGCATGTACGACCAACGCAGGCCCTGGATGCAGTCCGCCCCAGGGGCGATCGACATCGTCCATTTCACCGTATCGTGCGACAAGGCGAACGGCGTGCGTTCCTTGATGCAGAGGGGACTGGCGTGCGCCGCGAGGCCAGGCACGGCGGACGCCGCAACGGCAACACCCAACAGCAATACTGGCCTTGCACGCATTCTCGGTAACTCCAGGAGCGGATGCCGAAGTTAGCAGCAATGACCTAATGCGGTCTTAGAACGACGGTCTTAGAACGGAGCTGTTCGCCCTTAGGCCGATCATGCGACGTGGATCTCGGGTGCGCCAATCCATCCGGTCGGCCTTTCCCAGACCATGCCATCCTAGCCCTGTTTTGCCCGACGGATCAAATCGAATTTCGGGAAATGCGTAACCCATTGATTCGACTGGTGTCCGCTACTGTGCATGGGGTTGTTTTTCGCTTTTTGATGGGACGGCGCCCAGCGCTCTTAAAATATTGCAATTGGCGCCCTCATGAGCTGAAGTTGCGGCGGCCTCGCGGCCGCTCGGCCCATTTGGGAGTCATCGGAGTGCGATCCACTCGCCGCAAGTCCGTATCAGATCGCTGGATGCTGGGGCGCGCGCCGGTCAAGGCGACCGTGGCCGCCGCTGTCGGATTGGTCCTCCATGCCTGTCCGCTTTCATGCCTTGCTCAGACCGAGCCGGAGCCGTCGGTCAACGACTATCTTCCACCAAGCGAGCCGGAAGTCTCGCGCGACGAATGGCGGCAGCGGATCGAGGAGGCGCGGCGGCGGGCCAAGGAGGTCTCGCGCGAGCGGCGGGAGCATCCGGAGCTCTACAAGCCGATTCCGGAAGATCCGGATCTTGTCGCGACCGAACGTCTCCTCCGCGACGACAGCCTGCAGCGAGGCGACATCGTCGCGACCAAGAAGGGCATGTTCGTCTATCAGGGCCGTTCCGACCAGCCGCGCCGGGATCAGGACTTCGTGCCCGTTCACCCGAAATCGGCGCGCTGAGCTAGTACCGCCGCAAGATCTCGTTGAATTTGGGATCGGTCACTTCTGTGGTCTCGAGCAGCAGCGACTTGCCTTGCGGAGTTGCCTGCACATAGGCCGCGATCAGCAGGGGCTCGTAACGCGAGCGATTGGCCAGCGCCGACCGGATGTCGGATTGCGCCAGCAGCCTGACCTCTTCGTCGGTTGCAGCTGCGCCCGAGGTTACGGTCTGGACACGAGAGAAGGCAACGTCGATCGGCACAGCCCCGGTCAGGTAGGACATCTTCACGGCGGGCGTGACCGCCTCGCCGGCCTGCGCCTGTAGCGTGCCGAGCGTGAGCCACAGCGCGGGCCGGATCGGTGAGACTTTCAAGGCAGCGATGATCGCGGCTTGGACCGTCTTGTTCTCGCTGGCCCTTCCGCCTGCGTTGATCGTCGGAAAGTGAAGAATGCCAGCGGCCATCGCTGCTGCGTAATTCGCCAGCAGATCGCCATCCCATGAGAAAGATGCCAGGCCGCCGGCGGCTGCCAGCTTGGCCTTGTCGGGCGGGATCTCGCCCGAGAACAAGTCGCTGGCGCGAAAGCTCGGTCGGATCAGATCGCCATAGAACGTCATGCAGGCATGAAGCGCCAGCACGATGGCGGTGCAGATGCCGATGACGCGAAGCAGGTTGATGCGGTTCATGGAGGAGTTGACGGGGCCGAGGTTCGGCCAGACCATTAAATTGCGAGCAGGCTATCGCCTTGGATCGTTAGCAGCGTCAAGTTTCCGGTCGCGTAGGCGCCGGTGTCGATGTTGATGCGGTTCGGACGGATATCGGGCGCGCTGACCGGCGTATGACCGTGAACGATATATTTGCCGAAGCGCTCCTCCGAGTTCAAGAATTCCTCGCGGATCCAGAGCAGATCCTCATCCTTCTGGCGATCGAGCGCGACGCCCGGCTTGACGCCGGCATGGACGAAGAAGAAGTCGCCGCAGGTAAAGGACGAAGGCAGTTGCTGGAGGAAGGCCAAGTGCTCCGGCGGCAGCGCGCGTTTCAGTCCCTCGATCAGCTCGACCTGCTGCTCCGCGGACGGATTCATGGTCGGCGTGATGCCGTAGGAGACCAGCGTCAAGAGGCCGCCATAGTGGCGCCACTCCTGCAGGCGGGCGGGGTCCTTGAGCACCTCGAGCAGGAAGACCTCGTGGTTGCCCTTCAGACAGACCGTCTCATGCGATTTCGAGCGTTCGATCAAGAGATCAAGAACAGCGCGTGAGTCCGGGCCGCGGTCGACATAGTCGCCGAGGAAGACCTGAATGGCGCGTTCGGGCGCCGAGCGGGCGAGATCGACGTCGATCACGGTTAACAGCGATTGAAGCAAATCGGCGCGGCCATGCACGTCGCCGATCGCATAGACGCGAACGCCGTCGGGAAGCCGAGGCTTGGTCTTCTTGCGAAAGCGGCTGGAAAGGCCCATCAGGTCGGTCGAATCGCTTCTAGCGCCACGAGCAGAACGTCGTGCCCGCTCTTAGCAGAACAAGTCACGCATCGGTATTCTTAATTGTCTCTGATCAACGGGCCCGCATTTTGATTCAAGCATTGCGCGGCCTTTGAGCCGTATTTCAAGACGTCTCGCGTAGCGTCTCCCCAACAAGAACGGGGAGCGCGACATGCGCAAAGTTGTAAAGTTCCTGGCGGCTGCCGCCGCCATCGTCGTTGCCGTGGGGGTGCAGCGGAGCGCGGAGGCCGCCTTTGTCGGTGCGCCCATGGGACTGCGCGGTGCCATCCAGTACATCAAGTTCGACCAGCCGACGCTGGCGCCGATGGCGTTCACAATGTTCTGCCTGAAGTACAAGGACGAGTGCAAGCCGCGGCCGCAGCAGATCGTCTTCCGGGGCGGACGCCTGAAGCTCACGGCCGAGCGCATGGCGCAGATGCAAGAGGTCAACCAGCGGGTCAATGCTACGATCCGTCCCGAGCCCAACCTGGAAGGGTTGCGCGGCGAGAAGTGGCTGCTGCATCCGGCGAGCGGCGATTGCAACGACTATGCTGTGACAAAACGCCACGATTTGATCGCCAAGGGCTTTCCGGCCCGATCGGTGCTGCTGAGCGAAGTCGTGACCACCTGGGGCGAGCATCATCTCGTGGTCGTGGTGCGCACCTTCTCCGGCGATCTCGTGCTGGACAATCTCTCCGGCCACATCATGCCCTGGTCGAAGAAGCCATATCGCTGGGTCCGCATCCAGTCGCCCAAGAACCCGAACTACTGGGCCTCGCTCGGCGATCGCGCGGTCTGATCAACCGCGCTCTATCGTGATGAGGATTGGCTGACGCTCTGCGACAGTCCCAATCCCACGATCACCGAAAGACACAGGATTGCTGCCGGGTGCAGCAATCCGGGCCCAGCGAAGCTCTGGACGAGCGCGAAGAGAACACAAGCGGCGGCTGCCGCCGGAAAGAACGAGTCGCGTCCGCGCTGCAGGGCACCGAAGAACAGGCGGACCAAGGCGATCAGGCTCACCGCGATCATGGCAGCGAGGCCGATCCATCCCGTCCCCGCAAAGACGGAAGTGGCCGCCGAGGGTGCGGTCAAAACCGCGCCGGCATCGCTCTGATAGATCCTGCCCATCGCAGCAAAGGTCCCGGCGCCGGCGCCGAGCCAGCGTGTATCGGCCAGCATGCGCTCGAGGGCGGCCTTGGTCTCGGTCCCCATCTCCGGGACGAGCCGCAGGAGGATCGGTCCGGAGCTCTTCTCGAACAGGAAGGTCAGCACGATCGATGCGCCGATCAGGGCTGCCAGCGACAATGCGCTCGCGGCCAATGGCGACAGGTCCAGCCTGCGGATGACGAGGATCAGCAGGATCACCACGACGCCAAAGGCCGCTGCAATCGCGCTGTTCGTGCCTGAAAACCCCAAGATCGCGGCGGCGCTGACCAAGGCCCCGACGAGACCGCAGAGGCCGATCGCGACCGAGCGAAGCAGCGAGTGATGGGTCTCCGCCCGTTCAGCGGCGAGCTGCATGACCGCCAGATTGAGCACGAAGCCGAGGCCGGCCAGGGTCGTCGTGAGGTCATGGGGCGCGGCTCCGGCAAGCGCCGGCGAGACCCGATGCAGGTCCAACATCAAGGCGGAGACTGCGGTTAGTCCGCTCAGCACGAACAGGACCAGCTCGGCACGGCCGCGGTTACGGACCACCAGGATCGCGACGCTGAGCAACGAGACCGCAGCAAGCGCCAGCAGCAGCGCGTTCACCGTCAGGCCGATATCGGCCGTGATCGGCCCGAGCGACAGGCCGCCGAGCACGTCGTGAGCGCTGGCCCAGATGGGGTGCGCAAAGCTCAGCGGAAGCGGGGCGAGCTGGCCCGCGATGCACAGCGGAACGGCGAGCAGAATCCAGCGGCCCCAGGACGTCGCGCGGACGTAGTGCTCGTAATCGGCCTTTCGCGTGCTCATGGCGGCGGCCAGCAAGCTTAGCGCTGCGGCCATCGTCCCCAGCTGTACACCGATTTTGGCGCCGGCGATTTCGAGAGCGGAAGCGGAAACGATGGAAACGATGAGGGCAAAATAAGCGAGGGACAAACGGCGCTCGATGCGGAATCCTGAAACGGTCAGGTCACCATACAAGCGAGCGATGGGTTTTCAAGCGAAGGTCTGCCCAGGCGAACAGCTCGGCTCCAGCCATTCGCGTGCGAAAGCTTCAGCGCAGCGTCATCAACGCAGAGTTTTGACGGGTCGGGGGAACACGCGGCCGGCGCGCGCAGCAGCAAGGCCAAAGCGTGCGCCTGACCCGAAGAGATAGCCGCCCTGCAGGGAGATGGCTGCGAACACCACGCTTTTGAGGCTCTCGAGCGCCGTGAGATCGGCCAGCAGGCCGACCGGGACGGCCGCGAGCACCATGACGAAGGTCAACGGCAGCAGCACCAGGACCCGAAAGCGTTGGCCCAGCACCGCACCCACCAAAAAGCTGAAAATCAAAAACGCGGTCATCCGAAACACTCTCCGTGCTCCGGACCCTAGGTTTCCCACCCTAAAAAGACCCTTAAGTTGTATGGCTAAATTCGGCCTATTGGCTGCAATTTGCCTGCAGCGAATTGTACGCCTCCCGCAGCCCGTTCAGGGCTACCGTACCCTTGATCTCGCTGTCGCTCTCCCTCACGACCACGGACAGCGAGGGCGTCGTCTGCCACTTGCCGGCGGCAAAGGCGGAGACCTCGTCGGGCAGCAGCACGGCAGCGCCTGCGGCCGCCATGCTGGCTTCGAACGTCAGCGTGCCGCCGCCGCTCGCGGCGATCGTGACCTTGGGGTGGCTGCGGGGCGGGAAGGGCCGGATCAAGGCCACCAGCACGTCGATCTTGCCCTTCGGTGCGCAGCGGACGATCAGGCCCGCGAAGTCCGGGTCGGATTGGGTCGTGTCCGCCGTCTTCATGATCGCCGCGAAGCTCTCGCCATCCTTGGTGCCTTGGGTGCGGGTGAACTTCCAAACGGAGGAGGGGGACGGGGTGGCCACGGCAATGATGGGTGCACCCTGGCAGGACGATCGCGCGCTGCTGGCGCAGGGATCGGCCCGTTCCAAGGGGCGGTCCGCGCTGCCAAGGAGCGAACCTGCCAACAGCGGGATCAGAAGAAGACCAGACACGGCGGATTCCTACTCTTAACGGACCCAGCCATAGCAGACGGACGCGAGCCCAAGAAGCCGCGCACTCGACACATCGAGTCCCTGACTGGGGCGGATTGCCCGCCAACCGGGCACACGAAATACAACAAATGGTCACAAAGGGTTAAACTAGGCCCCAAACAGTGGCCCGCACGCAACAGTAGCCAACGGATCGCTCCGTTAACCACCGGGAACACTTGTCGCACCCACCCGCTAGGCCGTACCAATTTACGTCAATTGGGGACCCTCGGGCGCGATTCATGTCATCTATTGCCAAGAACTATGTGTTGAAGCCTGCGTTTCTGGCCGCCGCTCTGGCGCTCGGGGCCTGCTCGACCAATCCCGGCTCGGGACCGCTGACGGACGACGTCAACAACAAGATCCAGACCGAAAACGCGCCGGCCTACGAGCTGGTGCCGCTCAATCCGGCGACCGTGAAGATCCTGCACACCCATGAGCCCAAGGGGCTCGCCGGCGTGTTCACCGACCGCCGTCCGCCGGCCAGCATCGTGTTCGGCATCGGCGACGTCGTCAGCGTCACCATCTTCGAAGCTGCGGCAGGCGGTCTGTTCATCCCGGCGGAAGCCGGCGTCCGTCCGGGTAACTATGTGACGATCCCGGATCAGTCGGTCGACAACGACGGCTTCATCACCGTGCCCTATGCCGGCCAGATCAAGGCTGCGGGCCGCACGGCGGTGGAGATCCAGCGCGCGATCATCGAGAAGATCGGCAACCGCGCGATCGAGCCGCAGGCGGTCGTGGCGATGTCTTCGCAGCGGACCCAGCTCATCAGCGTGCTCGGCGAAGTCAACTCGCCGGCGCGTTATCCGGCGAGCGCGGCGGGTGCCAAGGATCGCGTGCTCGACGCGATCACCCGCGCCGGCGGCATCAAGGGCCAGGGCTTCGAGACCTGGGTCATGCTGGAGCGTGGCGGCAGGCGGGCGACCGTGCCGTTCGAAAATCTCGTGATGGCGCCTGAGAACAACGTCTATGTGCGCCCCGACGACAGCATTTACGTCTATCGTGAGCAGCAGAAGTTCCTTGCGTTCGGCGCCAGCGGCCAGAGCGGCGAGTTCAACTTCGATGCCTGGCGCATCAACCTCGGCGAAGCCGTCGGCAAGGCCGGCGGTCTGTTGGATGGTCAGGCCGATCCCGCTGCGGTGTATCTCTATCGCCGCGAGCCGCGCGAGGTTGCGGCCCAGCTCGGCATCGACGTGAGCAAATACACCTCGGAGACGATCCCGGTCATCTTCAACGTGAACTTCCGCGATCCCGGCGGCTTCTTCCTCGCCACCAAGGTCATGATGAAGAACGGCGATATCATCTACGTCTCGAACTCGCGCAACGTCGAAGTTGCCAAGTTCCTGAACTACCTGCGGGTGATCATGGCGACCGGCTCGGATGCCGTGAACCTCGCCAACGACACGCTGATCTTCCGCAACAACGTCAAGCTGGCGCCGTAAGACGCCGACTTGACCGACCAAAGACGATGGCACCGGGCTTTGTCCCGGTGCCATTTTCGTTTAGCAATGAAAGCGGTTCTGCTGCGCCGACGAAGCCGGGATGTCGATCAAGGCGCCGCTCGGCACGGCGTGCCGGTCATCGATCACCCCGCGGTCCTGCAACGGGCTTCATGCGCTTTCGAAGATTTTGCCGTCTTCTGGCTCTCGTCCCGCTCGCCTTCGCCCTCGCACCGGTCGGGCCGGTGCTCGGCGCTGAAATGGGCGTCCGCCACCGCATCGATGTGATGGTTTCCGCCGAGCCTGATGCTCCCGTGCTGTCGCGCCTCAAGGGCGCCCGGGGCGAGCTGTCCTTCACCGTCCGCCTCTCGGCGAACTCCAAGGAGAGCAAGTTTTTCGGCATGCTGCGCCCATCCTTCCCCGACATCGTCGTGCCCGAGGGTCCGGGCAAGCCGCTGGTGCAGCAGACCAAGCTCTGGGAGGAGGACGTCTGCCATCAGCGTCGCGGGCTGCCGAAGGTCACGGTGACCCAGCTCGGCGGGCATTTTGCCGAAGGCGAGGGGCGGACCGAGATTTCCGCCATCAACCGGCACATCGGCGTTCTGGTCCCGCCCGACGAATTAACCCCCGGAATAAAACTCGATCCGGGAAGTGATAGTTTTGGACTATTCTACGCGTTCCGGGCGCAGAGCCGGAACAGCCGCCTCAACGTCGATCTGAAGATCTATACGATCGATTGCTTTCTCTAAGCCCAAGAGCAAGTCTCGCAAGACATCACGATGCGCCTTTGGCTTCCCAAGATTCGCTGGTCATGGAGCTTGCCCGCGGCCTTCATCCTGTTCTTCGTGGCCGCCGGCGCGCCGTTTCCGTTCGGCTCGACCAATGATCTGTCGATCGCGTTCTGGTGCCTGTGTCTCGGCATCGCGGTGCTCTTCGCGCCGATGCGTGATCTGCGCCCGCCGCATCTCTGGCTGCTCGCCGGCATGGGCGTGATCGTTGCAGCTTATGCCTACGTGCTGCATGAGCAGCTTTCCGATCATCCGTGGGTTGCGCCGTTCCAGCCGATCTGGAAGCAGGCCTCGGATCTGCTCGGCGTGCCGATCGCCCCCTCCGCGTCCATCGTCAAGAACGAGGCGTTCTTCGCGCTCGGTGCGCCGCTTGCCAACATCCTTGCCATCGTGCTCGGCATCACAATCGGCGCCGATCGGATGCGCGCGCGCCGCCTGCTGTGGGTGATCGCGATCTCCGGCGCGGTCTACGCGCTCTATGGCGTGCTCTCGTTCCTGATCGAGCCCACCATGATCCTGTGGCGGGACAAGACGGCGTATCTCGGCAGCGTCACCGGCACCTTCATCAACCGCAACACGGCGGCGGCCTATTTCGGCTCGGGCGCGGTGATCTGGATGCTCTTAATCCTGGAGGATGTCCGCCACCGCCTGCCGGAGCGGTACATCGAATGGCGGCGGCTGTCGCTGGACCTGCGCGCGATCCCGCCGAGAGAGATCCTGCCGCAGCTCACGTGCCTGTTGATCTGCCTGATGGCGATGTTCATGACGATCTCGCGCGCCGGCGTCGGCCTGTCGCTGCTCGCGATGATCGTCGCGTTCACGCTGTTCCTGCGCAAGGACCTGCCGCCGCGCACCGGCATCTGGATCTCGCTGGGCTCCGGTCTTGCTGTTGCCCTGGGCCTGCTCCAGCTGCTCGGCGGCCGCGTCTCGAGCCGCTTCGACAGCCAGGGCCTGGTGGACGAGGGCCGCGTTGAGGCTTGGAAATCGACGCTCAAAATCATCGGCGATAATCCTTGGTTCGGCACCGGCATGGGCACCTTCCAATGGGCCTTCCCGCCGTACCGCAGTCCCAACATCTCGATTCGCGGCGTCTGGGACGCCGCGCATTCGACGCCAATGGAGCTTGCCTCCGAGGTGGGCATCCCGATGGCGCTCCTGGTGGCGGTCGGCTGGGCCATCATGCTGCTGGTGCTGGCGAGAGGCGTGCTCGGACGGCGGCGCGACGTCATCATCCCGCTGGCGGCCGCGGCGACCGCAACGCTCTCGCTGCTGCATTCGTGCCTTGACTTCACGCTGCAGGTGCCTGGCTACAGCATTCCGTTCTTTGCGCTTTTCGGCGCGGGCCTGGCGCAATCCTTCTCGAGCCGGGACGGGCGCGCCACGGCAGATGCGCTCGCCACCGCACCGCGAGGCGAGGGCCGCTCCGCAACCGGGGCGCTAGCCCCGCCCGCACAAGGCGCGCTTCACAAAAAGTGTCTAGATTTGAAGCAGTTGCGCCGTTTACGAAGTCTTTAGAATAAATAGACAGTCCTTTTCTCTTCGGATAGGTTCCTGCAAGACATTAGGGCATGATCTTTGGAGGTTAAATTTATGAGCGTTATTAGATTTGCGCTTCGCATGGCTGCGGCCGCGGCCCTTGCCGCGACGATCTCATCGGCCGCGAGCGCTGCCATTTACCCGCCGCAGCGCCAGCTGCCGGCCACCGTCATTTCCGAGTTCAAGGCCGCGCCAAATAGCCTGTTGCAGCAATATCCGACCGGCGGCCCGCAGCTGATCTCGCGCGTGCGCGACCTCGGCGCCTCCGATCCGACCACGCTGCCGGGCCTGATCACGCTGCTCAAGGATCCCGCGACTACCAAGGACCAGATGCGCGCCATCGTCGCCGGCCTCGCCCAGGTCGCCCGCATGGCCGCGCAGCAGGATCAGGCCTATGGCAATGAGATCCAGACCGCGATCGCTGGCACCGGCAATCCCGACGTGATCGCCGCCTATCAGGCCGCAACCGGCGACGTCGCGATTGCCGCGACCGGTGGCGGCGCGGCCGGCGGCGGTACTGGCGGAGGCGGCCCGACCGGCACCGGAGGCTTTGCGACAGGAGGCGGCGGCGGCGGCGTTACGGTCTTCGGCAACAATACGACTGGCAATAACGGTACCGGCACTGGCAGCGGCTCCGTAGGCGGCACCACTGTCAATCAGGTGAGTAGCCCACGCTGAGCCAGTCCTTGTGTACTTGCAGAGCGGCGCCATCGAGCGCCGCTTTCGCGTTCGGGACGTTAACGTTCACGCGAATTGTCGGGTGAAAGCCGCGTTGCGCTGCATCAACGGCATTCAACTCCAGATGGCCTTGTGCTACCTTACGTATGGCGACAGGGCACGAGGCTTGCCTCCGAAGTTTGGAAGGCAATCGCCGAACCTCCATTCCTTTACACCAGATCACGTATTGATTTCAGGAATCGATAGATGTTGCAGGTGAACAAGCGGACCTCGGAGATCGATCGGGATTTCGTAGAGGCCGACAACTCCCCATCCATGTCGCTGGCTTCCTATATCGACATCATGCGCCGCCAGCTGCCAACCATGCTGGCGATAGTCTCGGCCTGCGTGATCGTGGCGCTGCTTTATCTCTTCACGGCTGCGCCGCTCTACACCTCGACCGCCCAAATGGTGATCGACACCCGCAAGGTGCAGCTGTTTCAACAGCAGTCTGTGCTTGGCGACATCGCGATCGATTCTGCGACAGTGGAAACTCAGGTCGAGATTCTCAAGTCCGAGAACATCAGCCTCGCTGTAATCCGCGATGTGCACCTGATTGATGATCCCGAATTCACCAGTGGGGTCGGCGGCTTATTTGGCGCAATGCTCGGGTTAGTTTCGAACCCGGCTGTTCCTTCCGAATTCGAGCGCACGCGAAAGGCTTTGCAGCGCTTCGCCAGCAAGCGCTCGATCAAGCGTATTGGTCTATCATACGCTATGGAAATAGGCTTTACCTCGAGGGACGCGCAAAAAGCTGCCCGAATCGCCAATGCAATAGCGGACACCTATATCGTCGACCAGCTCGAGGCGAAGTACCAGGCTACGCGTCGCGCCAGTGTCTGGCTGCAGGACCGCATCAAGGAGCTGCGCACTCAGGCTTCCATGGCACAGAAGGCGGTAGTCGACTTCAAAACCGCCAATAACATTGTCGACACCGGCAAGGGCCTGATGAATCAACAGCAGCTCACCGAGGTCAACACTCAGCTGATCACAGCTCGTACCGCTACCGCAGAAGCGAAGGCGCGGCTGGAGCGCATCAACGACATCCTCAGGCAGGAAATTCCGGACGCATCCGTCGGCGATGCGTTGAAAAATGACACCATCGTCAAGCTGCGAGGCCAATATGTCGACATGGCATCGAAGGAGGCGATCTGGTCGGCCAAATATGGTCGCGAACACCTTGCAGCGGTCAACCTGCGCCGACAGATGGATGAAATTAAGAAGAACATTGTCGACGAGTTGAAACGCATCCAGGAATCCTACAAGAGCGACTACGACATCGCGGTGACGCGCGAGGAGAGCATCAAAGCGAGCCTTGCCAATCTCGTCTCGGAATCGCAGCTTACGAATCAAGCGCAGATCCAACTGCGCGAGCTCGAGAGCAATGCGCAGTCCTACCAGGCGATGTACGACAATTTCCTGCAGCGCTACATGGAATCAGTACAGCAGCAATCGTTTCCGATCACCGAGGCGCGGGTAATCAGTGCTGCGACTACCCCTCTCGTGAAGAGCTCTCCTGACACGGCTATTATTCTCAGCGTGGCGCTCTTGGGCGGCCTGCTATTGAGCTTTGGCGCGGCTATCGCGCGTGAGCTCACAGATAACGTGTTCCGGACTACGGGGCAGGTTGAGGAGCAGCTCGGCACCAACTGCATCGCCATGGTGCCGGCGCTCGGCACGAGCGTCGCCGCCACGGAATCTACCGGCAAGCTGATCGGCAAGAAGAACAGGCCTCCGCCGGATCTGCTCCGCTATGTCGTGGACAATCCGCTATCGCGCTTCTCGGAGGCGGTACGTTCACTGAAAGTGGCCATGGATCTTAATTCCATTGTGCGTGAAAATCGGGTGCTGGCGGTGACCTCTACGCTGCCGAACGAAGGCAAGAGCACCCTCTCCACTAATATCGCGCAGCTCATCGCACATAGCGGCGCGCGGGTTATCCTGATTGACGCTGATCTGCGCAACCCGTCGCTCTCCCGCGCTCTCAGCTCGGACGTCCAGCCGGGCCTCGTTGATGTGATAGTGCACAACATGGAGCTTAAGAACGTCGTTTCAGTGGATCCGCAGACTAAGCTCACGATCCTAACCGCCGGCACCACGTCGAACCTGCTGCACACGAACGAGATCCTCGCCTCCAAGCCAATGCGAGATCTCATAATGTCTCTACGTTCGGAATTTGACTACATCGTACTTGACATGCCGCCGATGGCGCCGGTGGTGGACGTGCGCGTAACCGTGCCGCTCGTTGACTCCTATGTTTTTGTCATCGAGTGGGGCAAGACTAAGACTGACGTGGTGCGCCACAATCTGCGAAACGCGCCCGAGATTCGTACCAAGCTTCTCGGCGTGGTCCTAAACAAGGTGGATACTAAGCTACTCACTCGCTACGAATCCTACCACGGCCGCTATTACTATCAAAAATACTATGCCCGCTATGGGTATGTGGAATAACGCGTAGCTGGATGACGTAGGGTAGGAGATGCGAGCCTTATTGCTGCTGCTCGGTCTTGCCGGTGCGCTCTGGTCGTCAGTCGCTTTACCATTGTTCTGGTCTGCGGCGCCGGTCCGCAGCATCAGCACACGCATCCTCATGGATGATCACTTCAAATCGGGTCCATTGAACGATGCAATAGCGGGGCTCAAACGCGAGCTGCGTCCAAGCGTCTTGCAGCCCGATCTTGAGCGAGCCGCAGCGCTTCTTTGGGTTCGAGTTGCCGAGGAGGCTATGCAACGAGGAAGTGCGGAATCCGCCGACAGCGACATTATGATTGCCGGGGATCAGTTGAGATTTTCAATTTCGATCAATCCCGCCGACTCGTTTCTTTGGTTAAAGCTCTATTCCCTTGAAGTCGCTCAGAACGGCTTTGATATCAAGAACGTTGGCTATCTAAATCAATCCTACGAGACCGGCCCCCGGGAGGGCTGGATCGCGCTTCGACGTAACAGGCTTGGCCTAGCGGCCTTTCCGTTGTTAGGTCACCCGATGCAGGAGAAGGTGCTGTTAGAGTTCGCGGGAATGGTCAGCAACGGTCTCATGGAAGATGCTGCAATCAACTTAGCGGGGGAGGGGTGGAAGGAGAAGGATCGATTGCTTGAATCGCTCAGAGACGTCGATCTGAATTCGCGGGTGGCTTTATCTAAGATCCTCGCCCGTGGCGGAATGGGAGGCAATATCAGAATTCCCGGCGTCAAAGAAGAGGAGCGATCTTTGCGCTGATCCCACGAGCATTCTGCATGAGTTGATGACTTTATTGTTCTACCTTGAGCCGATTCAATATTGCCACCCTGGTAGCTTGGGCTTCCGCACTCAACGTCTTAGCCCTCTGGCCAGCTCGTTTCCTGGTTTGATTGTAGTCGAATGGGCTAGCAGCAGCCCAATAGGCGATCAGATCAACCGCCGGGAGTAAATTCTCAGCTATAGGATCAAGGAGAAGTCCGACGCTGTTATCAACCCAAGCTGGTATACAGCCGCGTGCCGTGGCGATTACAGGGACACCTGCAGCCAAAGCCTCAAGCACCACGAATGGCTCTGCTTCGTTTAAATATCGCGTCGGAAACACGAACACATCAATGCTTTCAAAGAAATCTTCCTTTTGCTTGCCAGTCACGGGGCCGTGGTAGCGGACCAGCCCCCGCGCAACAGCCTGCTCTACGAGCTTCTGGCTCTTCACATCGTAAAAGGGGCCAGCAACGTGACCGATGATAAAAATACCTCTGGCGCGCAGCTGAGTGAGAATTTCGAGAAAGCGATCGATTCCCTTCTCGATCATGATATTCGAAAGAAATCCAATTGCCGTCACAGGCCGGGACGTTCTTTCGGGTAGGACCACAACCGGATTCAACGCCACGTTCGACAGGACTTCGTATTGCGCACAGGCATATCTTGCCTTTAACAATTCTCCCATCCGATTGCAGAGGACTAGATGAATGGCTGAGTTTCCCGCGGCAGCAAAGAGAAGTCGCGACACCCAGTAGCTGGTATTCAGATAAGCAAAGCTGTGATGGTGGAGTACAATTCTCATCCACTTCAGTCTTGCGATTATGATGTACAGAAGCTCCGACAGCTGACCCGCCCCGCCGGATACGCCCATATAAAAGAGTACGCGTCCTCTGTCGTCTCTAACTCGCGCGAGGCGCCAAATAAGATGAACGCGTGTCAGAATCCGGGCCAACTTAGATTGAGTGCCATCACTTGTCGAAATGCGTGTGGTATCCAGCCGTATAACCCGATCCCAATGATCCTTGAACAAGCCTTCCATCAATAGCATAGCTTGGCTAAAGCCGCCGAGCGGCGGAGGAAACGGGCCGACTACGGCGACTGCTATCGAGGAATCGGAGGGCCGACTTTGCTTTTCAGAGGGGAAAACCATAGAGCAACTATCCTGCGCTAGAAGACGGGACGCAATAGCCCTCCAATTGAAAATCAGTATGATAGTGAATTGGCCTCTGAACACCGCTTCGCAAGAAGCAATTGGGAGTAGCTGATGGGAAGCCTTCCCTCAACGTCGCTTACGGTCATCGTTCTCACCTACAACGAGGAAATTCATCTGCAACGTTGCATCGAGAGCTTCTCCCACATCGCTCGCAAAATCTACGTCGTCGACTCATTCTCGACGGATCGAACCGTTGAGATCGCGGAAAAGCTTGGCGCGATAGTTCACCAGAGGAAGTTTGTTAATCAAGCAGATCAGTTCCAGTGGGCTCTTGATAATCTTCATATTGATACTGATTGGATCATGCGGGTCGATGCAGACGAGTATCTCTCGCAGTACTTGGCGGATTCACTTGCGGAACGCTTGCCCCGTGCCGACGCGCGCACGACGGGGTTCTCTGTAAATAGGCAAATTGTGTTTCTTGGTCGTCCCATCAGGCATGGCGGATTTTATCCGATGAGGTCCTTGAAGATTTGGCGAACTGGAAAAGGACGCATCCAGCAACGCTGGATGGATGAACACGCTGTGGTGGATGAAGGCTCTGTGCAGTACTGTCCAGGCGATTTGATCGACGAAAATCTACGTGATCTTTCGTGGTGGATCGCGAAACACAACGGGTACGCTGCTCGTGAAATGCTTCAGCAGCTCGCACAGGAACTGCGGTGGAACATTCACAGCAGCGAACCACAGGGGCGAGGTTCAAGCCGTCAAGTAGTGGCTGGTTATCTTCGAGATCAGATCTATCCTTTGATCCCCAGATCGATACGCGCCTTCCTGTACTTCGTATATCGGTATATCGGCCGATTGGGTTTCCTTGATGGATACGAAGGACTCATTTTTCATGTGCTTCAGGGCTTTTGGTACCGCTTCTTAGTTGATGCGAAGCTTTTTGAGGCCCGCCGTGCGATATCGCTTGAGGGAGAAGAAAGTTATCGCTGCCGACTCATTAGCTCGATAGGTATCAGCACCTAACAACATCCCGCTCGCTTCGTACGCCGGACGTGAAATCTACCAACACGTTGTGACTGACCCCTTAGGTATAGGCATTTCGCCGGCGAAATAGTTGAAGTTTCCCACGGAGCCGTCTGTAAGAACAGCAAATTCTAAGCGCTTGCTGGCGAGAATGCCTTGTTGATCCTGAATTTCAATACTAATCTCTCCGAGATGGATCGGTATCTCGAAGGTTGATACACCCGCGTCGACGTGTTGGATCGAGCTGTTCGAACCGTTCTTGATGGAAACAGTTATAGGACGAGTAAAAAAAGCAGCAAAGTAGATCGCATCCCGAAGTCGCTGCCACCCCCGCGGTCTGCCGAGCTTTCCTTCGTCCGGATAAACCAATCCAATCGCGTCTTTTAGATGAGGACGATAAAAGTAGTACAGCTTATCGCATCTAATTTTCGGAGCGCGGCCCTTCTTAAACCACTCAATGTAGTAGCGGCTTGCGTCGAGAAACTTCTCGTGAGCGAGAAGGGGCCCCCAGTGTCCTTCCCACAAAGCTTGGTCCATCGGTCCGCCGAATGGAGCAACATATGTCGCCTCACCCCAGTCGTTCCATGTAACGACCTCAGCCCAATCAGCCTCGGAATCGATGATGGCTCGCCATTGACGAGCCATCCCAGAAAATCCTTCGCTCTCAAAGACCCGAGAATTGTTGGGTTCCAACCCACGATAGTAGGGCGATACACCCATCATAGATATTTTGCCCCGGGCCCTGAGATTGCGCGAAATCTGCATGATCGAACGTGCGAGCGTATCAGGGGGCTCGCCTGCAGAAAAATAAAAGTACCCGTCTAGGGTGGGATTCTCGGCTAGGACCTGTTCAAAAACGTTATAGTTCTTTGTGAAGCCGCGAACACCAAAAAAGGCGCGCGAAACTCCTTTCACCGGATAGTCAAGAAACGCGACATTTACGTACCGAATTTGTAGGTCCTGCAGTTTTTGGCGGAGCTGCTCTAACCAATCAGTGTCTCCTCCATACGTGGACAGTACGATAGATTCGGACAGCTTCAGAAGAGCTGGTTCGTTGGCGAACCGCGATACGATCTCTGCGACCTCCTCAACTTTTAGAGAGGCACCAGGTGACAGCATCAGCTTGAAGCTAGTGTTCAGCCGCCTTGCAGCTTCGAATAAACGTGTGACCACGTCTATATAGAATGGCTCGCTCGTCCAGGCTCCAAGGATGACTGAGAATCCATCAATGCCCCTCGACTGAGCCGCGAGTATCTCGATCTGATATTGCTCCACTGTGCTACTGTGACCAAAACGAGGACAGCACGCCATGTAATGTGCGAACACCTTCCGACCTAGCGCAGAATGACTATGCTCACCCGCTTGCAAGGCCGTTGTATCGGCCCAGAGACATAGCAGTGCTGCAATGAGTAGCGACTTCATTTCCGGACCGGCAGGAGCTCTAATTCACGAGCCCGATGGACTCGCGCTTTGAAAAATTGATGGATCGGTCGCTCTACGAGAGAATAGATCGTGCATCCGATACCAATGCTAAAAAGTGTTATAAGGCTGAATGAGATGCTCGCGGGAAGCTGGCTTGCGAATTGAGTAAAAATTTTACAGAAAATGGAGATAAGGAAAAAATGGGTGAGATAAATTGAATACGATGCGGCACCCAAGAAGAGAACAAAACGTGGCGCGCTCATCCCCATTGTAGTTTCATATCCGACAGCGCCGGCGACGATCATGCCACTTGCAATCCCAAGTGTAGCGTTAGGTAGGCCAGCGTAGGCTTCGCTCGGGTAGAATGCAATGTAGCTCCAAGCAGCGATGAATAGGGCAGCACCTAAAGCAAAAATGATCAATGGTTTTGAGATCTTCTTTCGCTTGAGAACGAGGAACGAAGCTCCTCCAACAAAGAATAGGAGATTTATCGGAGAAAATATCACACCTAAGGGGCCGTCAATATTTTGGTAGACCGCAGAAATGCAGCAGCCGAATCCCCAAAAGCCAATCAAGAGAACGCCAAGGCGCTTGGAAACGAGCAATGATGAAAAGATCAGGTAGAACAGCATTTCGTGGAAGAGAGTCCAAGCGACCGGCAGGACAGCTTTGTCTTCAACGAAAGGCAGCAGCGTAACTGCGCCGAATAGGTACGCTGGCTGCGCATTGAAGGCCTCACGCGCGCTTGGCACAAAGAGTGTCCCTACGAGCGTAGCGAGAGTCGCAATCCAGTACATAGGATAGATTCTTGTCGCTCGGCTCCAAAGGTACGCAATTATCCGTGCGGGCACGCCCAGATCCTGCCAGTGAGCTTGAAAGATAATATAACCGCTGAGAACGAAGAAGAAATACGCGCCAGAGTAGCCCGGCAAGAAGATTGGTCCGAACGGCTCGACTCCAAAGTACTTCGGCAAACGAAATGCGACAGCCACGTGATATGACAGCACCGCGAGTGCGGCAAATGCTCGACCGACTTGTAACGATTTTAGCATGATAAGAAGGAGGCCGTTAGCGCGGAATAGCTAAAGTGTTGAAAGTCGCACAAGGTACCTCCGTCCGCGGAGCTCCGCTCTCCGCGTCGTAAAGAGCATAATTGTGCCGTTGAAGAATCGAAGTAACCTCATTTTTTGAGTTCTCGTCCGTCTCAATTATGATTTTTGGTCGTGCGGCCGATAGCAGCGCCTCCGCGCCGGCGAGAACGGCGCACTCCGCCCCTTCAACATCAATTTTGACTAGGTCGGGTCTACCAAAGCGGTCGAGCAGCCAATCGAGGGTTAAGGTCGGTACGTTGACCGTTGCCTCTCGACCTTTAAATTGCGAACGGTCGCCGGCGAACTGGGAAAGAGCGTTTGAGGCTCGGCCGCCCCTCGCGATCTCGAGTGTCGCTACGCCCAACTCGCTCGAAATGGCCGCTGCCAGCACTTCTACATTGAAACTGCTGTTGGTCGGTAGCGAGCAGGAACGAACGAGAGTATGCGCCAGGAACGGATCTGGCTCTAGCGCAAGCACAGCACCTTTCCGAGCGAAGCCAGCGGCCGCAAACGTGAACACGCCTACATTCGCTCCGATGTCCCAGACTTTACTACGTAGCTGAACGAATTCTGCTGCCCACTCTAAGAGCAGTAAATCGAACCCGGCTATACCGGGTCGAAGGTATTTGAGCTGACTTTCCGGAGCGACGTAAAAGCTAGAGCCGCCATATTTCGCGGGCAAAGTGCGACGGAATACGCGGCCACGCAGGGCTTGTCTAAGGGCGGTCCGAAGCGACTGTTTCATATTTGTTCCGGAGATGGGCTTCCAACAGCATCTGCGAAGGGCCGCAGTGCCTCAGCAAACAAGTGGGCAGAAAAGAACGACAAAATTGTCTCAACACTAGAACAACTATATTCTAGATATAGACCGAGATGACAACGAGCGGAAGTCTAACCGGTATAGATCAGGCAGGAGTGGTTAAGTGGAAGATGTAATCAATCGCAGGGCATCCTTTCCGCTTCGAAACAGGGTTCTGCGATTTCTGTGGGGGGCTGTTAGAATAGTTCTATTTGCGCCTTCTCCGCGACCGTTCCACGCTTGGCGCGCATTCTTGTTGCGCTGTTTTGGAGCAAGCCTTGGACGAGACTGCAGGATCTATCCGAAGGCCCAGGTCTGGGCGCCTTGGAATCTAAAATGCGACGATTTCGTTGGGGTTGCTGATGGGGCCATAATTTACAATCCGGCTCCGATCAGTCTTGCCACCTATGCCATCGTGTCACAAGAGGCATACCTATGTGGCGCAACGCATGACTATATGAAGCCTCATTTTCCACTCGTCTCGAGTCAAATCACAATCGGCCGCTATGCGTGGATCTGCGCGCGCGCAACGGTGCAACCGGGCGTGCGAGTTGGGGACGGGGCGGTATTGGGCCTTGGAGCTGTGGCTACGAAAGATCTCGATCCTTGGAAGGTCTATGCCGGAATTCCCGCCCGATTCGTAAAGGACCGAACCCCGATACCTCAAATGCAAGAGACGGGTGCTACTGCTCCCTAGCGGCCCGCGCGAGTCTCAGGCCCCCAAACCTTGAAAAACACAAAGCTACGAAAAGCCATGCAAAAATGAACAGGTACGCTCCAACTTCCCCATCACGAAATAACACGGGAGTTGATATGGCAAAAATGGCGTTTGCCAAGAATACAGCTGGGGAATTTGTAATCTGCGCGCGCTTGTAGAGAAAGGATAGGCCAATTCCATAAAGCGCCATGACGAGTACGAGCGACATCAGGCCGCAGTTTGAATACGCGTCGCCCATCATCGAAATTGTTTGTCCAAAGAATCGTCCATAGTAAGGCCACACGATATTTGCGGTGTAGACTGGCTTGTCTGGCCAGAGATACCGAGGAATTGGCCAGATAAACAGTCTGAGATATTGGGTGAACCAGTTGAAGCCCGTTGCATCAGGTACTAGCGCGACAACCATTGCAGTACAGTCGAACTCTCTTAGATTCGCTAGCGGTAATTCACCCGAATTTTTTGTTTGATACTCCTGCACAACTTCCCCGAACGTTCGATTTCCGGCCAAAACATCTCGTATGGCCAGCCGGTTAGTCCCCAGGATGTCAAAGGCTGCGGCAAGAACGAGCGCAAAGGCTAAATAGCGCAGCTTAGGCAATCTTATGCCGCGCCTCACGGCAATCGCAATTACCAGTGAGAATCCGAGTGCCAGAAATCCGAATCGCTCGTTTCCTTGATAAAAGCGCACTATCGTATAGAGGATCGTTACTAAAACGTTCAGTCTGGTAACACCAGATCGGAAGTACCAGATCATCAGGAGAGCAACCAAGAAGTGGCTTGGGAGGGTTTGATAGCCCGATAAGTCGACCAGTCTCTGCTCTCCGGTCAGAGTTTCCGCAACTCTATAGCCTAATACGGTATTGTCTGTCGGAATGGTATAGCGAGTGCCGATTAGCCCAAGTATCGTAAAGAAGACAGCGGCGAGCGCGAAACGATGTTTATTTGCTACGACTAATTTCGTGCGCGGCATTTCGAGGCCGGTGTGCACGCCTCGAACGAGAAGTGGCGGGACAAAGACAAACGTAAATAGACCCACATTTGAGATAAATGCCGTAAAGTATACGTCTGAGGCCGTCGGGTGAACTCCTGTGTATTGCCACAGAAACGAATGCTCGAGATACCAATCAGCAAAAGCCGAGTAGGCGTATCCAACTAGGAAGTAAGCCAGAAATAAATTGATCGGATGATAAAAGGGCGCCCTCCTGATAACGAGACTATAATACGCGCATATACACCAAGCTGCTGCGAAGGACGTCCACGCAAAGAAAAGGGCTTCAGACATTGCTGCGCTCGCGCCAAATGGCTTTACGAAATTGAGCTAACAAATCAAAGAAGCCCTTCCACAATTCTGTCCAGGCTATTCTCATAAACTTATCAAACTCCCACCAAACGATTAGCAGCATCGTCAGCTCTATCGCAACAAGCGGTATGGCCACGGTGGCAAGACCTAAAGGTGCCACAATTCGGACAGCGACTATTCCGAATATGCTTACGATAGGGTAGGCGGACGCATACACGCGATGTCGATTTACGGCTAGCAGCAAGTTGGCAACGAACAGCCAACTCGCGTGAAAGGCGGCAGCTAATGTGAGCCCTAGAACCAATTCAACAGGAGGATCCACATGTCCATTGGTCCAGACCCTCACAAGTGGCACGCCAACGAGAGCGAGAGCTAAACAACCCGGCACCAGAATGCAGACCAGTAGAGTGGCGTTAAGAACGAAAAGCGCTTGCGCTCGTCCGATATCCGATCTTCCAACTGCCAATGTGAACTCTGGCATGACGGCGTTGCTGACGGCATTGGCAAGCTGAAAAGGAGTACGGGTAACCACGCGAACAGTTGAGAAGGCTGCGACAGCAGCGGGCAAAACTGAAAAGCCGATCGCTGCGATGCTTCCTTGGAGGGTAACGGCGAATCCAAAAGGAAGCGAAAGGGACGCCAATGCTGGTCGAAGCAAGCGCGTAAGCTCATTTTTAGTGCCAGCGAACGGGAATAAAGATAGCCATGGAGCTCCCAACCTCAATACCGCCCAACAAGCTGGAATGGACAGCCAGCGGATGACGGTGTACGCGATCGCGCTGGCAAGTAATCCATAGCCTGCGAGAGTTAATGCCAACGAGAAGCTCGACTCCAGTGCGATCACTATCATCGTGAGCGCGACGCCACGAGCGTAAAGGTGTGCAGAGCGATATGCTGCAATGATCATGTTCATCTGCACGGCCCCCAAGCCGTACAACAACACAAGAATGAAGATCGCTCGAGCGGTAGGCCCTGGCACATCGACAGTTTGTGGAAAATCGTTAACAGAAATTAGGAAGGCAACAATTGCTCCGATCAGCCCAATGAGAACACTCAAAGTAGCGGTTATGATCCAGCTCGTCTGGAATGTCCTTCTCGCGGCGAAATAGTCCTGCTTTGCTACGGCCAAGGTCATATCGTTTCCGGCCGCTGTTGAGTAACCGAGATCCATTACCGCCAAATATGCGGGTAGGGAGAAATAAAGTAGCCAAATTCCGTAGGCTGGCGCGCCCCATTGAGAAATGTAGACCGGGATAGAAATGAATTGCAGCGCTGCCGTTACAATCTGACTTGCAACGTTAACAGTGAAGCCATTCAGGAAGGCTCGTTTCATTTGCGCTGAACCTGAGGCGGCGGACTAAATCAAGCGCTTGGAGGATCAGTGAGTTAGCACTTCGCACACAGCATCTCTGTACTGAGAGTATGTGTAATTCGCAGCTCTTGCTGATGAATTCGTGCGCCAGCTCATCAAGGTGTAGGGGTCCTCTACCACCGTCATAATGGCTTTATAGACAGCTTCTTCCGTCAGGGACGGAAGAACAATTCCGGTGTTCTCATCAATCACTATTCCTGTATTCTCTGACTGAATAATCCCAAGACCGCATGCGAGCGCTTCATACACGGCAAGAGCAGATCCTTCAAAAAGACTCGGAAAAATCATGCAGTCGGCATTTGTCATAAATTCTCTTACCTCGCTTCGGGGTACCCCCCCCACGTGTCTGACCCTTTCCGCATATGGAGCGAACACATTTTGGGGCACTAAGAGGTTTCCGACGACAGTTAAACTGGCGGCCGAGCGAGGTATGCGATCAAATGCCTTCAACAGCAAATGAAGACCTTTTCTTGGCCCAGCCTGGCCCACAAAAATGAAACTAATGGGGTGTTGAACGGGCCGAGAGATCGGAGCGGCGCCAAGATCAAAGAATCTGTCATCAAAGCAATAGTCGATCACTTTGATCTTCTCTCGAATCGCTCCGACTCCTTGGTAACCCTCAGCCAGAGTTCTTCCGCAAAACTCAGATCCCACAACAACTTGGTCCGCCAATTCTAGTTCTCGATCCTTTCGATCGATTTCTCTCGCTGAAATCAGCGAGTGTGTCGAGAAGAATTCCGGATAATTTTCATAAGCCTCTGAAATGATACGATTGTAGACGCGCGGGTGCCCAATCGTGCAATCGAGGATGCAATCGATTCCCTCTGGCCGGCAAAACTCGAAAGTTTCAAGCGCTGCTGTGTCATACCCCCAAACAGCATCGATAGGATTTGTCTTAATTAGGTCGACCATCTTCTCGGCAAATGTCGAATGGCTCTTGGAAAACAAGATGTCGGCGAACCGCGACCAACCTGCACGGGCTGCCATTCGTGCTGCCCACTGGTAAAGACCAAATGTGCGAACTTGCTGAGGGTTTAGATCAGGGTGAAAGAAGCGACCAAACTCTCGGTGTGCTTTTTTCGAAAGCGCCTCCGGCAGATATCCCTCTATTTTGTAAGGCCAGCGTCGGCGATCATAGTAAATGGTTGTAGCGTACCATTCGAGTAGGCCGCTGTCCCGCAGCGCCCTCGCGGTTTGCCAGGAATGTTGCGTGCCGGGATGGAATACACCGACTCGTCTCGTCTCAGTCATTATCTTACTCCAACGAGCCAAGGGGGCCCTGACACAGGAAGTCATTTGATCGGGCGGTAGCACCTTCAAGGAGGCATCCCCTCAGTCTACATCGGCCCGATGTGCTCTCGCAGCAACTAGGCGCCGTTGTTAGACTTGCTTAATAAACCTCACTCAAGGAAAATGTTTTGAAAGCTGTAGTGATCAGGATTCTCAGATCCAACCACAAGCTCCAATTGTTGATGTACCACAGGTCATGCTCCACACGCTTCTGCATCAGCTCGAGCGTGCGGGTTTCTCCGCGGTAACCATTAACCTGGGCCCATCCGGTGATGCCAGGCTTGACGTGGTGGCGGAAGGCGTAGTTGCCGATGATCTGCTCATATTCGGTGTTGTGGGCGGCCGCATGCGGGCGGGGGCCGACCAGCGACATGTCACCCTTGAGCACGTTGAGGAGCTGCGGCAGCTCGTCGATCGAGGTCTTGCGCAGCCATTTGCCGATTGGCGTGACTCGCGGGTCGTTCTTCTGCGCCTGCATGATCGTCGCGCCGTCCTCGAGCACGCGCATGGTGCGGAACTTGAAGATTTTGAACGCGCGCCCGCCGAAGCCGTGGCGGGTTTGACGGAAGAGCACCGGCCCCGGCGAGGTCAGCTTGATCAGGAGCGCAGTCACCAGCATCACCGGCGCGAACACGAATAGCGCAAGGCTCGCGCCGGCAAGGTCCAGCGAGCGCTTGAGCGCGCGTTCGCGCCACGTGAGCGGGGCGCGGCGCAGCTCGGCCGTGAAGGTGTTGCCGGTGCCGACCAGCGGATAGCGGAGGAAGCGCGCCGTGATAGGGTCCGGCACCAGATGCACCGGCACGGGCAGGATCTTCAGCGCGTCCAGAATGCTGTCGATTGCATGCTGCCGGCTCCAGTTGATCAGGAGGAAGACGTGCTCGATCCGGTGCTCGCGCGCGTAATTGATCAGCTCTTCGAAACGCGGGGCCAGCAAGGAGAGTAGCAGGGGCGAGGCGAGCTCCTTGGCCGGGATCTCCATCACCCGCATCAGGCGGTAGCCGTGCTGGCCGAGGTCCTCGACCGCGTTGGACGAGGTGGCAAGGCCGAACTCGGCGATCAGAAGCGCCCGTCCGTTGGCGAAGGCGCCGGTCAGCAAGGCATGCGCGGTCCAGCGCGCCGCCACGGCCTTCCAGGCGAGCAGAGTGGCAAGGCCGACCAGGTAGAACGAGATCGTGGTAGCGCGGGAGAACTCGTCGCTGACCTTCATCGTGAAGGCGATCGCCAGCAGCGCGCCGAACAGGAAGGTCCAGGTGGTCAACGTCATCCGGAATGTGCGGGGCAGGTTCGTGATGTTCTTCAGGCGGTAACCCTGCTGCACGATCGTCAATAGGATGAAGTTGATCGCCACCAGCAGGCTGGCCGCCGCATAGACGTCGGCCTTCCCCAGTGTCCCGCCGGTGATGGCGTGATAGCCGACCGAGCAGCCGAACCCGCTGACCACGATCAGCGCGGCATCGACCACGACGATCGAACGTTCAACAACCAAAGGACGCAGCCAGCTGGGCGCAAGCCCTGTACAAATGGATGCAGCTTGCTCGACCACGCGAATTTCCGTCGCGGGGTCAGCGACAGGTACCGGCCGAGGGGAAAGAGTTTTCATCGCGCCAAACCATTGACTAAAAATTCATTACCTGAACAAGCTGTGCATCGGGTAAAATCGCTGAAAAAACAAGGCGAAGGAAATATTAACCTTACCTCGTAAGCTGCATTGTAGCCTTTCTCGCCCTAACTGATATATGAAATTTCAAAAACCTATTAGAGAGTTTCTCGTTGCCTCGAACCCAGTCCCGGCGGCGAACCCGGGCGAGAGGGAAGCGCTATCGCGCCGTGGCCCTTGCTGCCGTGGCACTGATCGGAACGTCGCTTCTCCTCCTTCGTCCCGATGCGCCCCCCATACGAGCTCCGAAAGATTCCACGGTCGCCGCAACCAAGCTCCTGCTGGACGGGCCATCTGGCGCGCGGTTTGCCGGCGAACTCGCTGCATCCAGACAGGGATACTTCTCCTCCCGCATTGAGGTGTCGGCCTGGCCCGAAGACCTTGACTTTGTCAAAACTATTGCACGCCAACAAGCCATCGGCGTGACGAGCGGGCAGAAGTTCCTCCTGGCGAGCTGGCGTGGCGTGCCCGTGACCGCCTTTGCTGCGAGCTTTCTGGATACTTCTGTCGCCATTTTCGCGCTCGAAGCCTCGGGATTGCGGCGGCCGGCTGATCTGGTCGGAAAGCGGGTCGGATACCGCGTCGCGAGCGAGGGAGACGTCGTTTTCGGCGCTATGATGGCGCAGCTCGGGCTTCCCCGAAGCCAGATCACCAAGGTGCCCGACCGCGACAGCTTCGAAGCCCTGCGGGCCGGGGAGGTGGATGCGATCATCGCCGCCGTCGACGAGCAGCCTGATCCCTCCAGTCCGAGCTCCTTGAAGCTGAGCGTCATCAAACCGCAGGACTACGGCATTCATGTCCCGGGCCAAGTCTATTTCGCGAGCAATCATCTCATTCATGACCAGCCGTCCGTGATCTCCGAGGTCCTTCAAGGGCTCATTCGAGGATGGCAATTTACCTACGCGGACTATGCACGGAGCGTGCCCGTTCTCGCCGGCACTGGCCCAGCCAGGCTGAATTCCGAGCGGCTGAAATTCGAGCTGCAGCAGCAGCGCCCGCTGGTACTGCCGACCGGCGGCCGCATCGGCGACTACGACGAAAGTCGCTGGCGCACGCTTCGGGATATCCTCCTGTTCGCCAAGCTCGGCGAGGAAGACGTGCCTTTGGCTCAGACGGTCAACTATCAGTTCCTTCGGGAGGTGTACCGCCGTTCACCCGACCTCGCTGCTCCGGGCGCCTGGAACGAGGAAAAATAGGACTAAGAAGCCACACTTGCGCGCCATATGGTCCCAAAAAGCCCTCGCCGCCCCCGCATCGGTTGCATTTGCGCCGGTGGCCTTGGTAAAGTTCGGTTCACTATTTGGGCTAGTGGCGGAGTCCCGTTACGGACCATGACGTTGGTCGGCTGGGGTCTGACAAGCGCGTGTCGGAATCAAATCCGCAGGGGCGAGGAGCTTTTTGGATGTTTAGGACGTTGATGCGAGCAGGTCTTTTGGCTGCAACTGTTACCTTCTGTGCAGCGAGCGGGGCGAGCGCCGCAATGCAGATGCCGGCGCCGGCCGCCCTGCTCACAGGTGAGAGCCAAGCGACGCCTGTCACGTTCTGGGCGCAGCCATATCCCTACCGTTATGTGCCGCGGCGCCACTGTCCGTTAGTGCGGGTCGAGACGCCCTATGGCTGGTACATGGACCGCGTTTGCGCGCCGGTCGGCCCGGTCCTGCGTCGGGCGTACTGAGATTGAAGTAAACCGAGCGGCGACTGCCGCCTGTCACCAATCCTTCCAAGGCAGTCGCACAGTTGATGCGGCTGCCTTGCTCGTTTTTGTTTCATGGTGTGCTGATCATTTGTGCGCGCAGCGCAGGTTCACCATGAATATCTTTGTTGGGCCGGGGCAGGCTGTCGTATGGTGAAGATTGTGTTAGCAGATTGGCGGGGCTGCATCAGCAGCGTGATTGCGTAAAGCGACCGGTAGCGATCCCGCCGGAAGCTGACAGAGGATACGATGACAGGGGCTTCAACCTACGATCTCACGGGCAAGCGTGTCTTCGTCGCGGGCCACCGCGGCATGGTGGGGTCAGCTGTCGTCCGCCGGCTTGCGTCGGAAAATTGCACCGTGCTGACCGCTGATCGGCGTGAGCTGGATCTGACCAAGGAAGAACCCACGCTCAGATGGCTTGAGGCTAATCGCCCGGACGTCGTGGTTCATGCCGCTGCCAAGGTCGGCGGTATCGCAGCCAACAACAATTTCCCGGTCGACTTTCTATGCGATAACCTTGCGCTGGAATTGAGCGTGATCCGCGCGAGTCACGCGGTTGGTGTGCGGCGCCTGCTGTTCCTCGGCTCGTCCTGCATCTATCCCAAGCACGCCAAGCAGCCGATGGCCGAAAGCGAATTGCTGACAGGGCCGCTTGAGCCCACCAACGAGTGGTACGCGATCGCCAAGATTGCGGGCCTCAAGATGTGCCAGGCGTATCGTCGGCAATATGGCGATGATTTCATCTCGGTCATGCCGACCAATCTCTACGGCCGCGGCGACAATTATCATCCGGATCACAGTCACGTCCCGGCCGCGTTGATCCGGCGCTTCCACGAAGCCAAGCTCGCCAATGCGCCCAGCGTCTCCGTGTGGGGCACCGGCACGCCACTTCGCGAATTCCTCAATGTCGAGGACCTAGCGGATGCCTGCGTCTTTCTCTTGAAGCACTATTCAAGTGACCAGCCAATTAACGTTGGGAGCGGCGACGAGGTTTCGATCGCCGAATTCGCGATGACTATCGCCGAGGTCGTCGGTTACGAAGGCAGTTTGATCTTCGATACTTCCAAGCCTGATGGTGCGCCGCGCAAGCTCCTAGATAGCTCACGTATTCAGGTGCTTGGATGGCGCGCCACCACTTCGCTGCGGGAAGGGCTTGCTTCGGCTTTTGAAGACTTCCTTCAGGGCCATGGCCGTCACTTTACGGTTAGCCGGGCGAGTTGAGCAGCCCCATACTTCTCGCCAAGTTTTTTGAAATCGTTTTTCGTTGGATTATATCAATGCGCATTCTGCTAGTCGGCATCAACTACGCGCCCGATCTCATTGGGGTGGCGAAGTATAATACGGAGCTCTGCGAAAGCCTCGTCGACGAAGGTCACGAAGTTAGGGTGATCACCGCGCCACCTTATTATCCTACTTGGAAGATCCCGACGAGGTTCAATGCTTCATATTTCAGGGCCACCAATATCAATGGCGTCCGCGTCACGCGCACGCCGATTTACGTCCCTGCGCAGCCATCGGGTGGGAAGCGTCTGATTCACCATGCGTCTTTCGCATTGAGTAGCATGCTGCCGGTCCTTATTGACGCGCTTTCTTGGCGGCCAGATGTCATGGTCGCGGTCGCGCCGTCTCTGATGTCGGCTGCCTTCGTATCGTTCGTCGCTCGCCGCGTCGGTGCCAAGTCATGGCTCCATGTCCAGGATTTCGAGGTGGATGCAGCATTTGATCTTGGTTTGCTGCGTAACCATTCTCTGCGCAAGGGGATGCTGAGAGCGGAAGCGGCGATCCTCAAGTCGTTCGATCAGGTTTCAACCATCTCTGAGGCGATGCTGCAGCGCCTAGCAATCAAGGGGTTGGCTCCGAACCAAGCGCTTGAGGTCAGAAACTGGATTGATACCAGCGCGGTTCGCCCAGGTTCGCGAATGACGAAATACCGTCAGCAGCTGAAACTTGGCGAGGGCGATATCGTTGCGCTCTACTCCGGAACGATGTCGAATAAGCAGGGGCTTGACCTAGTTATCGAGGCTGCGATTCGATTGGAGCGAAGCCATCCGCATGTTCACTTTATTCTTGCGGGCGAGGGGCCGCACAAGATGAGGCTCGAGCAGATGGGCGCCGGACATTCCAATATTCATTTTCTCGAACTTCAGCCCCACGAGAGCTTCAATGAATTGATGGCAACGGCCGATTTTCATCTCATTCCACAGAAGGCGGCAGCAGCCGACCTAGTGTTGCCGTCTAAACTTGGCGCGATCTTCGCCTCGGCGCGGCCGGTTATCGCGATGGCCAAAGAAGGTACGGGGCTAGAGGCGGAAGTGACTGGCGCGGGTCTCGTGGTTCCGCCGGGAGATTCATTTGCTTTGGAACTTGCGATCTGCCAGCTCAGTGAGGCGCCCGCACTCCGCCGGCGTTACGGCGATGAAGGACGAAAACGTGCCCTCGATCGCTGGGATCGGCGGACTATCGTTCTTCGGTGGGCGGAGGTCATGGCAGGCGAGTCCAACTCAACTGGGAAAGAGGAAAGCGAGTCGGCAGGCGCTAACGACAACGTTGCACTGCCGGTGGAGGATGCGGTTCTTCGATAGAGTATTTGTGCCTCGCAAAGTAGCGGAAGCCGTCCGGTCCCATAACTGATGAGGGCCCTCGGTGCTCGACAGATCCTCTTGCGCTTTAGCGGCCTCAGCATGCGTTCGCTGCGACTGCTTCCGACTGAACGCGCGGCGCGCACGGCGAAGATCATCGCATACGCGTGGCCAGATCTATCGGGGGTCCCGAGATGACGGAACGATTCATCAGCAACTGCAAGCTAAGAGCATTAACGGATCAGTGTCGCCGGCCACGTCTCCTGCAGCTGCTAGGCTGCGGCGATTTGAAGCGGGGTGCTGAGAAGCGGAGCATCGGCGACGACTCTGCTGTGAATCCGCCAATGAGGACGTCTGCGGCAGAGCGTCGCGCGGCCCCTGCCGAAGCCCATGCGCTGATCCGTGCCCTAAGCCTTCGAGGCGGTCGAGGCGAAGAACAGTCGCACCGCCTTGAGATTACGCCCTTGCGTGGTTCGACTCGTGGTGATCAACTGGTGCTCACTCGGAAAGCGTGCGTAGCTGGGCCAACCAAATTTTGTTATTGAGACGATCGTGCAGGCGCTCGCGCCCGGATCCGACAAGACGAAGGCTGAGGGCTGGCCGTGGCAGACTTGCGACGAATGCTCGGTTATCCCAACGGCTGCCTTGACGGCAATGAGTCAGTGATAGATGTATCGACTCAGCTGCGACGTGACGCTACGATTGCACGACGTCTCGCCTTCCCAAATGCCCACGCCACGAGGACGGAGACAGCGCGCTTGGAGGCCTTCAATCTTTTTTGCGAACGCGCGAATCTGCCGATGATAATGTAAAGCATTTCTCCTGAAGGAGCACCAACTGAACCTAACAATATTAATCCTTACTCTCAACGAGGAAAAACATATCAGGCGGTGCATCAACTCCGCCAAACGCATCGCCGACCGCGTCATAGTCGTTGATTCATTTTCCACGGATGCTACGAGGACCATAGCGCTCGAGCTCGGCGCCGAGGTGTATCAGCGCAAATTTATAAGTCATGCTGAGCAATTTAACTGGGGGCTTGATAATCTCAAAATCTCGACCGAATGGGTAATGAAGCTAGATGCTGACGAATATCTCGAGGATGATCTCGTTGCCGAATTGCACAATAAATTGCCGGAGCTTCGGCCCCAAGTTAGTGGAATCTTGCTAAGATACAAACTGATCTTCATGGGACGTTGGATTCGGTTCGGCGGTCGCAATTCATTGAAATTGGTCCGAATTTGGCGGTTCGGATTCGGTCGACTTGAAAATCGTTTGATGGATGAACATGTCGCAATTCAGTCGGGCGACATTGTGGAATTCAAATCTCACTTCTGCGACCACAACCTTAATAACTTTTCATTGTTCATTGACAAACATAACGGTTACTCGGTCCGCGAGGCGGTCGAGTATCTGATTCAAAAATATAAACTACGCCAGCATCGGACGAGTAATCAATCTCTTGAGCGAAGCGCTCGCATAAAACGAATACTTAAGTCTGAGGTCTACCATCGCCTTCCAGTTCTTCTCGCGCCCTTTCTTTACTTCTTTTATAGATTCTTTGTTCTCGGCGGCTTCTTGGATGGCTACCAGGGCGTTGTATATCATTCTTTCCAGGCGCTGTGGTACCGGTTTCTAGTTGCAGTTAGAATCGTCGACTGGGACCGTAAAATTGCATGCCTACCACCAACTGCGCGTCTCGCCCAACTTGAGGAGCTGTCTGGATTGCACTTAGTTCTGCATGATGGAGGCGAAGGTCTTTCTTCGGGCGGTAATGCGACGACTAATAATCAATGCGGATGATTTTGGGCTTGATCGCGACACGGTTGATGCCACTATCGAGTTGATAGAGCGTGGGCTCGTTACAAGTGCAACTCTGCTACTTTGCGGTAAAGAGATTGATCGCGCGATTGACTTCGCGATAGGTGCGGGCGATGCCTGCTCGTTCGGTCTGCACTTTAATATCGTTGATGGCGCTATGGCGAAATGCCCCAGCTCCTTGACAGACCAAGTTGGGCAATTTCGACCGTCGATGATGCAGAGGCGCCGAGCTTTACTCGGTCGCCTTCTAGCGGCGGACATTGAGAAGGAGTTTGTTTGGCAGGCATACCGTCTACGGGATCGCGGCATTCGGATAAGCCACGTGGACAGTCATGGTCATTTGCATAAATGGCCAAGTGTCGCGCAGGTCATCGCGCCACTTCTAGGAAGACTCGAAATCGGTGCAATGCGGAGGCCTCAAAATCTGTATTTCCGGCATCGTCCTCTCGATTTGCTTGATGCTTATTGCACATGGCGTTTCCCGCGAGTGCGCACAACTGAGCATTATTGCGCGGTTGACCCGCACGAGTCCGATTGGCTCAATTTGTTGTCGTCTCTACTACCTGATGGAACTGTCGAACTGTCTGTCCATCCGGGTAAGACCGAACCCTGGCGTCGATGGGAATTCGAACCGCTAATTCGCGCTGGACCTTGTTTCTTCTGGGACAACGGTATTCAATTGATCAATTTTCATCAGCTCGTGAATGATTTAAATTTCTGCAGCTGACCTGAGGACTACTTTCGTTACGGACTTTGCGCAGAAAAGGGTAAATGGATCAGGTTGAATGTCTACCGTTGTCCGTCAGCGGTATGTTGCGCACGCTGCTGCAATTGAATTACGGCGTCGCGAACCCGGCCGACAATATCGGTCTTCCGCTAAGAGATCCGGTTCGTTGCCTTAATGGGGTGAATGGCCTTTCGCCGTCGCTACCGTTTGATGAAGGCAAAGGAGTAGCGGCTATTCGTGCGCTCACTCCTTAGCTGCTTCAACCTTCCTGTTTACTCGTGCCGCGGATAATATCTAAACCCGTGCTGCTTGATCAGTTCGTCGCGCTTTGCGGATTCGAGATCTTCCTTCATCATTTCTCGAACCAGTCTTTCGAACGACGTCTTGGGCTCCCATCCAAGTTTCCGCTTTGCCTTTGACGGGTCACCAAGAAGCGTCGCGACCTCAGTGGGGCGGAAATAGCGGGGATCGACGGAGACCACACACTTGCCGGTTTTGGCGTCATATCCCTTTTCTTCGATGCCGCTTCCTTCCCAGCGGATCGTCATGCCGACTTCGCTGGCTGCGACATTGACAAAATCTCGGACCGAATGTTGCACCCCAGTGGCAATCACGAAATCCTCCGGCTTGTCCTGCTGCAGCATCAGCCATTGCATTTCGACATAGTCACGCGCGTGTCCCCAATCGCGCAGCGCATCCAGATTACCTAGATAAAGCCTTTCCTGCAGTCCCAAATGGATACGCGCCAAAGCACGCGTGATCTTTCGGGTGACGAAGGTCTCGCCGCGGACGGGAGATTCGTGGTTGAAGAGGATGCCATTGCAGGCATACATCCCATAGGCTTCGCGGTAATTGACCGTGATCCAGTAGGCATAGAGCTTGGCGACCGCGTACGGTGAACGTGGATAGAACGGCGTGGTCTCTTTTTGCGGGATCTCCTGAACCAAGCCATAGAGTTCGGATGTTGACGCTTGATAGAAGCGCGCCTTCCTCTCCAGGCCGGTAATGCGCATGGCCTCGAGGATGCGCAGAGTGCCAAGGGCGTCGGAATTCGCGGTGTATTCGGGTTCTTCGAACGAAACGGCAACGTGGCTCTGCGCCGCGAGGTTGTAGATTTCGTCTGGCTGCACCTGGCCAACGATCCGGATCAGGCTCGAGGAATCCGTCAGATCGCCGTAGTGAAGCCGGAAGGGCGGATCGGGCTCGTGCGGATCGAGATAGAGATGATCGATGCGGTCCGTATTGAAGAGGGAGGTCCGGCGTTTGATGCCGTGGACCTCGTATCCCTTTTGCAGAAGAAGTTCGGCCAAATAGGCGCCGTCCTGCCCGGTGACGCCGGTAATAAGTGCTCGCTTCTTTGTCATAAATAATCTCTGGGTTCGGTAGGCTGTTCGTACTCGAAAACGAAGAGAATAGGGAGATGGGCTGGGTCGAAAATGCAAGCTTAGATTAACAGCGCTGAGGTCTGCGCAATAGGCAGCAGAGGTCCTCCTAAGGTTATTTCGAATTTGTGTTTCCACGGTGAAATTCTGGCTCTATGGATGTTGTACGATTTGTGAATTGAAGTTGGCCTGGAGCTTCAGATTTTGGACAAACGCATAATCCCCCTGATCATGTGCGGCGGTGCCGGCACGCGGCTGCGGCCCGCTTCGCGCGAGGTGCGGCCCAAGCAATTCCTGCCGCTGTTCGGCACACGCTCGACCTTCCAGGACACGCTGCTGCGCGTGTCCGATCCCTCGCTGTTCGATCGTCCTGTTGTCATCACCAATGCGGCCTACCGCTTCATGGTGCTGGAGCAGCTCGCCGAGATCGGCATCGAGGCGGACGTGATCCTCGAGCCGATGCGGCGCGATTCCGGCCCCGCGATCGCCGCCGGCGCGGTGTTCGCGCAGAACCGCGCCAGTGAAGCGATCGTGCTCGCGCTCGCCGCCGACCACGTGGTGCAGGACAATGCCGCCTTCGTCGCGGCGTGCCGCGAAGGCCTCACGGCTGCGAGCGCCGGGCGCATCGTCACCTTCGGCGTCAAGCCGGAGCGGCCGGCGACCGAATACGGCTACATCAATCCGGGCGAGGCGATCTCCGGCGAGGTGCATGCGGTGGCGCGCTTCGTCGAGAAGCCGGACGCGGTGAAGGCATCCGACTACGTCAATTCGGGCTATCTCTGGAACAGCGGCAACTTCATGTTCCCGGCCGCTGTGCTGCTCGACGAATATCGCAGGGTCAGCGTCGACGCCGTCACCGGCGCCGTCAACAATGCCGGCCGCGATCTTGGCTTCGTCACGCTGGAGCCCGAAGCGTTCGGTGCGGCGAAGGCGATCTCGATCGACTATGCGGTGATGGAAAAGACCTCGCGCGCCGCCGTGGTGCCGGTATCGTGCGGCTGGTCCGACGTCGGCTC
>NZ_RDQF01000069.1 GCF_004114425.1 Bradyrhizobium vignae
ACCGAAGGCAACACCGCGGCTGCGCTCAACACCAGCGGCCAGCTCACCATCACCGACCCCGACACTGGCGAAGCCCATGTCGTGGCGCAGAGCAATGTTCACGGCAGCTACGGCGACTTCTCGATCGATGCCAACGGGGCCTGGAGCTACGCCGGCAATGGCGCCCACAACGAGCTCACCGCCGGCCAGCAGGTGCAGGACCAGTTCACGGTGGTGAGCCAGGATGGCACCGCCACCGGCACCATCACGGTGACCATCACCGGGACCAATGATGCCGCGACCGTCAGCTCGGACTCCAAGTCCGTCACCGAAGGCAATACTGCCGCCGCGCTCAACACTTCCGGCCAGCTGACCATCACCGATCCGGATACGGGCGAAGCCCACGTCATCGCGCAGACCAACGCGCACGGCACCTATGGCGACTTCTCGATCGATGCCAACGGCGCCTGGAGCTACACCGGCAACGGCGCCCACAATGAGCTCACCGCCGGCCAGCAGGTGCAGGACCAGTTCACGGTGGTGAGCCAGGACGGCACCGCCACCGGCACCGTCACGGTGACGATCACCGGGACCAATGATGCGGCGACAGTCAGCTCGGACTCCAAGTCCGTCACCGAGGGCAATGCAGCCGCCGCCCTCAACACCTCCGGCCAGCTCACCATCACCGACCCGGATACTGGCGAAGCCCACGTCGTGGCGCAGAGCAATGTCCACGGCACCTACGGCGACTTCAGCATCGATGCCAACGGGGCCTGGAGCTACACCGGCAACGGTGCCCACAACGAGCTCACCGCCGGCCAGCAGGTCCAGGACCAGTTCACGGTGGTGAGCCAGGATGGCACCGCCACCGGCACCGTCACGGTGACGATCACCGGCACCAACGATGCGGCCACGGTCTCATCGGACTCCAAGTCCGTCACCGAAGGCAATACTGCCGCCGCGCTGAACACTTCCGGCCAGCTGACCATCACCGATCCGGATACTGGCGAAGCCCACGTCGTGGCGCAGAGCAATGTCCACGGCACTTACGGCGACTTCAACATCGATGCCAATGGCACCTGGAGCTACACCGGCAACGGCGCCCACAATGAGCTCTCCGCCGGCCAGCAGGTGCAGGACCAGTTCACGGTGGTGAGCCAGGACGGCACCGCCACCGGGACCGTGACGGTGACCATCACTGGGACCAATGATGCGCCGATCGCCGTCAATGACACCAGTGCCAGTCCGGGTGCCACGGCAGCGACCGAGAAAGGCGGCACGGCGAACGGATCGGGGGGCATCAACGGCAGTGGCAATGTGCTGACCAATGACACCGATGTCGACAGCGGCAGCCTGACGGTCAGTGCGATCCGCACCGGCGGCATCGAGGGGGCCGGCACGGCCGGCACTTTGGGCGTCGGCCTGGCGGGCGCGCATGGCACGCTGGCACTCAACGCTAACGGCAGCTACACGTACGTGGTCAACGAGAACGACGCAACCGTGCAGGCGCTCAACGTCGGCCAGTCGACGACCGACACCTTCAACTACACCGTAACTGACGGCAGCCTAACCGACACAGCGGTGCTAACCGTTACCATCAGCGGCGCCAATGACGCGCCGGTCAACACCGTTCCGGGGCAGCAGGCCGTTGGAAACGGTAGCGGTGGTGGCTCAACAGCCACTTTCACGCTGAGAGTCAATGATGTCGACAACGGCATCGAGACTGTTTCACTCTCACTGGGCAGCTCTTCGCAAACATCGACCGGCATCTTGACGCTCTCCACCACATCAGGCCTTACATTCAGTTCCGGTGCCAACGGCACCAAAACGATGACGTTCTCCGGTTCGATCTCCGACATCAACGCGGCCTTGGCTGGCGTGACGTTTAGTGGCGGGTCAAACAACACCACGCGGACTTTGACCATGACAACGACCGACGGAGGAGGCCTCGCCGATACTGACACCGTCACGATCGTGAAAGGGAGCGGCGCCACTGTCCTTGCGCCTGCCGGTATTGCTGGCGAGGCCATCTACCTGGCTCTGAGCGATCCCTCAGATGATCCCAACGACGTCATCACCGTCACGATCAGCGGGGTGCCCTTGGGCTGGAGCCTTAGTAACGCTACGAACAACGGCGATGGCACCTGGACTGCTCACACAAATGATGTGCAGTCGATGACAATCACTTCGCCGCTGGATTTCGCAGGCGCCGTGGTGCTGAACGTCACGCAGACCTGGACGAACACCGATGGCACTACGGGAACGGCAACCGTGGCCGACAATGTCGAAGCCTATGCGAAGGGATCACCCATCTTTGCTGTGTCGAGCGACGATCATCTGACGGCTTCGAGCGGGAACGACCTGCTGGTGTTCGCGCAGCCGATCGGTCATGACGTGGTTTATAACTTCGACGCGATGCATGACCAAATCGATCTGATCGATTACGCCACCTTCACCTCGTTCGCCGACGTTCAGGCGCATACTGTGAGCGACGCCAGCGGCAACGCCGTGATCGAGTTGGGAGAAGGCCAATCGATCACTTTGCAAGGTCTGGATCCGACATCGCTCACATCGAGCAATTTCATGTTCGATCAAACCCCCGTTACGGAAAATTCCGGCAGCCTGGTGATAGGCGACGGCGCGTTGCTTCCGTTGAGCGGCACCATCGACAACAGGGGTACAATTGAGTTGAACTCGACCGGAAACAGGACAAGCCTGGAACTGATCGAACACGGCATCACGCTCCAGGGGCATGGGCAGGTCGCGCTGTCCGACAGCGATCAGAACCTGATCACCGGAACGACCTCCGACGTCACGCTGACGAATGTGGACAACACGATCGCCGGCGCGGGCCACCTCGGGGACGGGATGATGGGACTGGTCAACAAAGGCACGATTGTCGCCACCGGCGTCAATGTGCTCGATATCGATACCGGGACAAACGCGATCGTCAATTCCGGAACCCTTGAGGCGACTGGAAGCGGCGGGATGGTCATCGACAGCAACCTCGATAATTCTGGGCTGCTGTGGGCGCATGGAGCCAACATCACCGTCAATGGCAGCGTCACTGGCGGCGGCACCGCCTTGATGGACGGCGTAGCCACGTTCGAATTCGGAGCCGCCTCATCGACCAAGATAACGCTTGATGCCGGAGCCACCGGGACAATCGTGCTCCACGACTCCTTCGACTTTAGCGGGCTCGTGTCCGGATTTGACGGGAATGACCACCTCGATCTCCTCGATGTGGCGTTTGGGGTCGGCACGACCGCGAGTTATGTCGCAAATCAGGCCGGCACCGGAGGAACCCTGTCGGTGACTGACGGAGTCCATACCACCGACATCACCCTGTTGGGCCAGTACGATGCCGCGGGCTTCCACACGGAGGCAGACAAGAACACGGGAACGCTTATCAGCTATCACGACTATCTGGTCTGACGTTGCGAGGCGATGGATTGGGCGAATGTTCGGCCCGGCGCGCCTGCCGAACATTCGCCTGGTATCTCGGCCCGCGACCATGATGATCCCCGCCTTCCAAAAAACCGCATTCGAGTACATCGTCGGGCCGCTCGCAATGTCATTCAATCGGTCGTTCCGACAGAAATGACCCCACCGGGCAAAGTGATGGACGAGACATCATCAGCCGCCGCGCCGACCCGAGTGGGGAATCGGAGATGCAGAACACCTCCGCGGAGCGGCACCAGGATCAGTTGCCTGCTCCGAGAAAATTGCAGAGGAGAACCCGCACAGGGGGTCAGAAGCCGATGGATGACTTCGGCAACGGTTGCCCCGCTCGATGTGCCGCCAAACGCTGCTGTTCCGTGGAAACCATTCGATTTCATGAGAAAGGGAAGTATTGCGGATGCGAAACATTCGGGGAGCCCAGCTCCCCCTCATACATTCGTTTGATCCTCTGGCGCATCACACCGTAACACTCACAAGCGACGTTCTCGAGCCGCGTTCGGTGGACCTCCAAGACGCCGCGCCGCTCCGATATGATGCATCCGATTGCCCGAAGTTTACGCATCGTTAGAGACACGGTCGTTCGCCGCACGCCAAGAAGTTGTGCGAGCGCCTCCTGGGTCAATCTAATCTCGCCGTTGGCGACGCGGTCATGTATCTCGAGCAACCAGCGGGCCATACGGCATTCCACCGGGTGCACCGCGTTGCAGGCAGCCACATTCTGAAGCTGCAACAATTGAGTGCGGAGATGGAGGCGCAGAACACGCTTGATGGCGCCGCTCTGCTCATAGGCTTGTTGCAACCGTGGGACAGGAATCTGCAGCGCAGCTCCGGCCACATAGGCCGTTGCCGTGACTGGCGAGTGCGAGGGACTTAGAATGGCGAGAGCGCCGACCGCTCCTTCCGAGCCCATGAGAGTGGAAGCGACAATGTGTCCGTCCGACATCTCGACCAGGAACGCCAAGACGCCGCTAACGGGAAAATAGACCTGTTTGAGCTCATCTCCGGTTCGCACCAGCACAGCGTCAGATTCGAACGCTATCTTCTGAACGTGAGGCTCAAGCAGGTTGAGATCCGCAGGCGGCAAAGCCGCCAAAAGCCGATTCCCGGGGCCGGTCTGGAGCGCCATTGCGGATCTTCCCTCGAGCACGCCGAAGCTCCCAAAGCGTCAAACCACCGTTCGGGGCGCCTGTTCCAAATTTTCCCGATATGCCCACGCGCGATATGGTCCGGCCACGGCTTCTCGCCGTTGCGCCGCTCGGCACCGGGCGCTTTTTTGATTTCGTACTCGCCGAACACGCCAAGGGAGAGGCTTGGTGGCATGAGGATTTGAGCGTGCCGTTAGCGGGACTTCTTAAACGTCGGTTGCTCGCACTCCTCTCAAGGTTCGTGATCACATGTGCACATTGAGGAGAATCGAGTTCTCCAATGCCAGCGCGCCAAACTCAGCACTCGATGTTGTCCGGACTGCCCACAAGGGCGGAACTCGTCACCCTTTGCCACGCCGGCCTATCTGGTAGTCGTGAGAGGATCGACGCTGACCCGGCGCGGCAACTCGATCACTCCTCCCACAGCTCCGATAGCCCTGTGAAGCCCGGATGTTTCACCTGGTGCGGGCTGCCGCAAGGCGATCGGGTCTGAGGCCGTACGTGCAGCCAAGAAAACAACGCAGCGCATCCCGGCTCGTGATGATTGTGGACGACTTGCCTGGCGATGCCTGTGATACCGTCAACTTGGATTGCACTGATTGATCCGCGATCTTTCGGACGTCCGAGAATGCTCGGCTGGAATTGGTCAGCCGACCGTGTCGAAGCGGACTCTTTGAGTTAGAAAATCGATCTCCAAGCCCCCGACTCGGTACGGAGGGTCATCATCACGGGCGCTCTGGTGCTGATTGGTTCTGGTCGGCACTCAGAACATTGCCGAACTGCTCCCAGGAGCTTCCAGTCCAGCGTTGCAGCTGAAGCTGCGTGTACGCCATACTGTTGCTCGGGCCGGTGTTGATCGCGATACCGGGCATCAGCGTCGGAAGCACGAGCCCCTTGATGCTGCGCGCCTGCTTCAGGATGTTCTCGCGCGACAGGTCGTTGCCGCATTGCTTGAGCACCTGCTCCAGGATCTGGCCCTGCTGGGTTCCGAACAGGTAATTGTTGTCGCCAATGTCGGAGCCGGGAAGATATTTCTCGAAGTGCTCGCGATACCATTTCATGCCCGGGTCGTCGGCCCACCTCTTGTCGTTCGGATCCTTTGTGACGGTCGCGGCGATAACCCCGACCGCCTTGTCCGGTCCGGCCGGCAGGATGGTTGCGGAGACTGAGCTCGAGACATAGTTGATGATGGTGAGCGGCGACCAGCCGATCTCGCTCGCCTTCTTGATCGCCTGGGCGGTGAATTTCGGCGTGCCCGCGATCACGAAGGCCTGGGCTCCCGAGGCCTTGAGTGACACCACATGGGTCTCAATGGTGGGTTCGGTAACTTCGTATGGCGAGGCGACCACCTTCCGATCGAAATCGGCTCTTAACGCCTCCTTGAACGCCGCGACGAAATCGCGGCCGAGGTCATCATTCTGGTAGAGGATCGCGATCTTCGCGTCGGGCGCCGTCCGGGTGATGTACTTCGCGTAGATCTTGCCTTCGGTGTTGTAGCTCGGCAGTCCCGTGGTCGTCATCGGAAAGTCGGTGAAATTGGCAAACTTGGTCGCGCCGCTGACGACGAAGAGGTGTGGCACCTTCTTGCCGTTCACATATTTGACGGTCGCGCTGAGACCCGGTGTCCCTAGCGGGCTGAACAGCAATGCCACCTCGTCACCTTCGATCAGCTTCCTGGTCTGTTCGACGGCCTTCGGCGGGCTATAGGCATCATCGTAGGTCACGAGGTTGATCTTGCGGCCATTGACGCCGCCGTGGTCGTTGATCGAGCGAACGTACGCAATGAGGCCCTTGCCGGTGTTGCTGAGCGGAGAAGCGGGGCCGCTGAACGGGAATGTCGCCCCGATCTTGATCTCCGATTCCGTGACACCGGGCGTATCGGCATGAACCGGCATCCCCGCAAATGCCGCGAGCGCGGCCACGGCAAGTACGAATCTCCTCATCAACATCTACATTTCCTCCTAAGCTTGTTATGATTTGATCGGCGACGCCTATTCCCTTACGAACACCAGGCTTCGCCGAACGGCCTGATCTCCACATTGAACGACCAGGCACTGCGATCCTGGTGAACAACGTGCCAGATCTCATCCGCGATCGCTCGCGGCTTGATGAAGAAGTCGTCCGGCCGGTCCGGCCAACGCTTTCTCGTCCATTCGAGATCGATCACGGCATCGATGACGACATAGGCGACGTGGACGCCCTGCGGTCCGAGATCACGCGCGATTGCCTCGGCAAGGATGCGTTGCGCCGCCTTGGTCGGAGCGAAACCGGCAAAGCCCGGCTTGCCTCGCCACGCCGACGTATTTCCGGTCGCGACGACGGCGCCGCTGCCCGCCTGTATCATCGCCGGGGTAAACCGCCGCGCCAGATACAGCAGCCCCATCGTGTTGATCTGGAAGTTGCGGTTGAGTATCTCCGGATCGATTTCGCTGAACCTGCCGAACGCCCCGCCGACGGCGTTATGGATGACGACGGCGGGACTGCCCAGATCTCGTTCGACGGCGGATGCCACGGCCTCAACTTGCGCGGCATCGGACACGTCGCATGGATAGGCCTTTGCGCCCGGCAATTGCTGCGCCAGCGCGGCGAGGCGTTCCTCGTTCCTGGCGAGAAGAGCGAGGCGATATCCTCCCTCGGCAAATCGTCTCGCCAGCGCCGATCCCGTGCCTGGCCCAACGCCGGATATCAGACAGACAGGTGCGCTCATGCGATCAGACCTCCATGTCCGGCCGGCAAGTCATGCCGGCTCGCGACCTTGCCGTGCCCAGAAGCGCAGTTCAGGCGACTGCGCGCGCCTTCTCCGTCTCAACCTTGCCGTCCAGGAAGCCGGTCAGCCGCTGACGAATGATCGTCTCCGCTTCGCTCATGATGCGATCGATCAGCTCCTTGACTGTCGGAATGTCGTCGATGAGGCCGACCACCATCCCGCAGCTCCAGGCGCCGGCGTCCATGTCGCCGTCAACCATCACCTTGGCATAGACGCCCGCGACCTGGTCGTGGATGTCGTCGATCGTCAGGCTGGCGCCCTTGCTGCGCTCGATCTCGACGAGCTGGGCGACCCCTTTGTTCTTGAGGACGCGCTCGGTATTGCGCAGCGCGCGCATGACCAGCACGGTGTCGAGCTCGCTCGCCTTGACGATCGCCTGCTTCACATTTTCGTGGACCGGCGCTTCCTTGGTGGCGACGAAGCGGGTGCCCATGTTCATGCCCGAGGCCCCCATCGACAGCGCAGCGACCAGGCTGCGCGCATCGGCCATGCCGCCCGAGGCCACGAACGGGATTTTCAGCGCATCGGCCGCCCGCGGCAAGAGGATCATGTTCGGGATGTCATCCTCGCCGGGGTGCCCGCCGCACTCGAAACCATCGACGCTGACGGCGTTGCAGCCGATCTTCTCGGCCTTGAGCGAGTGCCGGACCGATGTGCATTTGTGGATCACCTTGATGCCCGCCGCTTTCAGCGCGGGCATGTACTGTTCCGGACTGCGGCCAGCCGTCTCCACCGCCTTGACGCCGCCCTCCCTGATGGCTGCGATGTATTCGGGATAAGGCGGCGTCGAGAAGGTCGGCAGGAAGGTGAGGTTCACGCCGAACGGCTTGTCGGTCATGTCGCGACACCGCGCGATCTCCTTCGCCAGCAATTCCGGCGTCCGCTGCGTCAGGCCGGTGATGATGCCAAGGCCGCCGGCATTCGATACCGCAGCGGCCAGCTCGGCAAAGCCGACATAGTGCATGCCTCCCTGGATGATCGGATGCTGGATGCCGAACAGTTCAGTGATCGCTGTCTTCACGAATGATCTCCCCGCCTTTGCCGCTCAGTGGACGATTTCGAACAGACCGGCGGCTCCCATGCCGCCGCCGATGCACATGGTCACGACGCCGTATTTCGCCTTGCGCCGACGACCCTCTATCAGAAGGTGCCCGGTGAGGCGCGAGCCGGTCATGCCGTAGGGGTGACCGATCGCGATCGAGCCGCCATTGACATTGAGCTTGTCCGGATCGATGCCGAGCTTGTCGCGGCAATAGATCACCTGCACCGCATATGCTTCGTTGAGCTCCCAGAGATCGATGTCGTCGATCTTCAGGTTGTGGCGCTTGAGGAGCCGCGGGATCGCGGCAACCGGGCCAACGCCCATCTCGTCCGGCTCGACGCCGGCAGCGACGAAGCCGCGGAAGATGCCGATCGGCTTGAGACCCTTCCTAGCCGCGATCTTATCGCTCATGATCACGCAGGCCGAAGCGCCGTCCGAAAGCTGGCTGGCATTGCCGGCGCTGATGGTCTTGCCCTCGAACACCGGCTTGATCCTGGCGAGGCCCTCGGCGGTGGTTTCCGGACGCGGGCCTTCGTCCTTGGTGAGCGTCACCTGCTCGTAGGTGACCTCCTTGGTGTCCTTGTTGACGAGCGCCATCCTCGTCGTGAACGGTACGATCTCGTCGTTGAAACGGCCGGCCTGCAACGCAGCGCCGACGCGGCGCTGACATTCGAGGCTGTATTCGTCCTGCTGGTCGCGGCCGATCTTGTAGCGCTCGGCGACGACCTCCGCGGTGTCCAGCATTGACATGTACATTTCAGGCTTCATCGCCATCAGCTCGTCATCGACGGCGTGGAACTTGTTCATGTGCTCGTTCTGCACGAGGCTGATCGACTCAATCCCGCCGCCGATCGCGACCTCGACCCCGTCAAGCATGACCGACCGTGCGGCCACCGCGATAGCCTGCAGGCCCGACGCGCATTGCCGGTCGATGGTGGTGCCGGCAACGGTGACCGGCAGACCGGCGCGGATCGCGCCCTTGCGCGCCACGTTCATCACCATGGTGCCCTGCTGCATCGCGCAGCCCATCACGACGTCCTCCACCTCATCGGGCGCAATGCCGGCGCGCTTCACCGCTTCGGCGATCACGTGCCCGGCCATGGTCGGACCGTCCGTGTTGTTGAGGGCGCCGCGATAGGCCTTGCCGACAGCCGTCCTTGCGGTGGAAACGATGACTGCTTCAATCGTCATGCTGACCCCTTCTGTTTACGCGGCCGCGTCCAGCTGCGCGTAGCGCAGCACGTGGAACGCCGGATCGCCGAACTGGATGTTGATGGAGGAGATACGCTTGAAATAGTGCCCGACATTGAACTCGTCGGTCATTCCCATGCCGCCATGAAGCTGCACCGCCTGATCAGCGACGAACTTAGCGGCATAGCCGATCTTCGACTTGGCGCCGGAGGCGAGCCGCGACAGGCCGGGATCACCGGCGCTGAGGTTCAGGCTGAGATGTTGCATCAGAGAGAGCGCCTCCTGATGAGCAATGAACATGTCGACCATGCGATGCTGGAGGACCTGGAAGGAGCCGATGGTCGTGCCGAACTGCTTGCGGGTCTTCGAATAGTCCAACGTCGCGGAATTCAGCTCGCCGATGGCGCCGACCGCCTCGGCGCAGAGCGCGGCGATGGCGCGGTCGCGACCGGCTTCCAGCAAGACAACGCCCTTGCCTTCCCGCCCGAGCAATTGCCCGCGGACCTCGCGCAGGCTGATCTCGGCGGCCCGGCGGCCGTCGATCGTCTTGAAGCTCTGGAGATCGAGTCCAGCGGCACGCCGGTCGACCACGAACAGGCTGACGCCGGCGCGGTCACGGTCGTCGCCGGACGTCCGCGCCGAGACGATCAGATAGTCGGCCCAGGGCGCAGCGATCACCATTGTCTTCGTGCCGCTCAGAACGTAGTCGTTGCCCTCGCGCCGCGCCGTCGTCGTGACATCGGCAAAGTCGAAGCGGGAAACCTTTTCCGTCCAGGCCAGCGCCCAGATCTTGTTGCCGTCGACGATGCCGGGGATGAAGGCCTGCTGCTGCTCGGGCGTGCCGGCATGTTCGATCAGGCTGCCGGCCAGCACTACCGTCTCGAGGAAAGGCTCGACGACGAGGTGACGGCCGAACTCATGCATGATGATCATGGTCGACAGCGGACCGCCGCCGAGACCGCCGGCGTTCTCGGAGAACGGCGCGGCGAGCAGGCCGAGTTCGGCGAAGGCCTCCCATTGCGTCCGGCTGAAGCCCTCCTCGCTCGCCACGATCTTGCGCCGCGCCTCGAAATCGTACTGGTCGCGCAGCAGGCGCTGCACGCTGGATCGCAGCAATTCCTGCTCTTCCGTGAACTGAATATCCATCCGCTCCTCCCGATCCGCCGTGGCTAGAGCCCGAGCACGGCTTTGGCGATGATGTTGCGCTGGATCTCGTTGGATCCGCCGTAGATGCTGAGCTTGCGCGAGTTCAGGTATTTCTCCGATGCGGTATGAGCGTGCTCAGGGCCCGGCATGAAACGGTTGGCGCTGACCGGATGCTCGCGGATGGCAAGACCGTAATTGCCGATCGCGCGATGGATGAGCTCGGTGATATTCTGGAATATCTCAGTGCCGCGGATCTTGAACAGCGAGGCCGCCGGACCGGGATCGATGCCGCGCGCCATCTGTGCCACGACGCGAAGCTCGGTTGCCTCCAATGCCAGCACGTCGAGCTCGATACGGGCGATGTCGCGCAGGAACTCGAGATGCACGGGATCGTCGGCCGGTATTTCCGCTTTCACAATCTGCTTTAGCTTCTGGATGTACCGGGTCGACCGACCGATACCCGCCATGCTGGTGCGCTCGTTGCCGAGCAGGAATTTGGCGTAGGTCCAGCCCTTGTTCTCCTCGCCGACCAGATTCTCGACCGGCACGCGGACATTTTCGAGGAAGACGTCGTTGACCTCGTGGCTGCCGTCGATCGTGATGATCGGCCGCACGGTGACGCCGGGCGATTTCATGTCGATCAGCAGGAAGGAGATGCCGGATTGCGGCTTCGCGTTCGGATCGGTCCGCACCAGACAGAAGATCCAGTCGGCGTGCTGCGCCAGCGTGGTCCAGGTCTTGTGACCGTTGACGATATAATGATCGCCCTCGCGCACTGCCTTGGTTCTGACGGTCGCAAGGTCCGAGCCGGAGCCCGGCTCCGAATAGCCCTGGCACCACCAATCCTCGCCGGACAGGATCCGCGGCAGGAATTTTTTCTTCTGCGCCTCGTTGCCGAAAGTGTAGATGACGGGGCCGACCATGGTGACGCTGAACGCCAGGGGCGGCAGCGTCCCCGCCCGGGAGGTCTCCTGTTCGAAGATGAAGCGCTGCGTGATCGACCAGCCGGGGCCGCCATACTCCTTCGGCCACAGCGGCGCGATCCAGCCCTTCTCGTAGAGAATGCGATGCCAGAGCAGCGACTGCTCCTTGGTCAGATCGGTCTCGGGGTTCGGAACGCGCATTTCCTCGGGGTAATGATCCCTGATGAATGCGCGAACCTCGTCGCGAAACGCCGCATCTTCCGGCGACAATGCCAGCTCCATCGGACCGGCTCCTTACCACTTCTCGCCGAACGGACGGATCTCCAGCTCAAATGTCCAGGCGGTCTTTGGCTGCTGGTAGAGCTGCCAGTAGGCGCCGGCGACCGCCGCTGGGGGCATCAAGAGGTCCGGATTGTCAAGCGCGTTGGGGCCAAGCGCCTCGATGCGGCGCTGGCGCACCCATTCCGTATCGACGCCGGAGTCGATGATGAGATGCGCGACATGGATGTTCTTCGGACCGAGCTCGCGGGCCATCGCCTGCGCGACAGCCCGCAGGCCAAACTTCGCGCTGGCGAAGGCGGCATAACCGCTGCCACCGCGCAAGGACGCGGTCGCCCCGGTGAAGAAGATCTTGCCGCCGCCGCGAGCCGTCATCAGCCGCGCTGCCTCACGTCCCGCCAGGAAACCGGAATAGCATGCCATTTCCCAGACCTTGCGGAACACCCGCTCGGTGGTATCGAGAATCGGGAAATTGACGTTGGCACCAATATTGAAGATGCAGACTTCGAGCGGCGCGTGCTTATCGGCGTCGCTCAGGAAGGAGATGATCTCCTCCTCCTTGCGGGCGTCGAGTGAACGGGCGTGGATCTCGCCGCCGGCGGCTTCGATGTCCTTGACCAGCGGCGCCAGCTTGTCGCCGTTGCGGCGGCCGGCATAGATCGAAAATCCCTCGACCGCGAATTTCTTGGCGATCTCGGCACCGATGTAGTCCCCTGCACCGATCACGGCTGCGGTGGCGTTTCTCTTTTGCATGGCCTTTTCCTTCGTTCCGAGAGAACTTCTTGTCAGGCAAAGCGTCAGCCTGGACTGCGCAGCGACTCGGCCAACTTGTGCTTCAGGATCTTGCCCGTCGACGTCGCCGGCAGCGCGTCGATCAGGATGATTTCCGACGGTCGCTTGTATGAGGTGAGTTGCGGAGCTATGTGCGCCATGAGATCCTGCGCCGTCGCCTTTGAACCGCGGATGAGCTGCACGAAGGCGACAACCTCTTCATTGCCCTCGACCGGCCGTCCGACCACGGCGCATTGCACCACCGCGTCGTGCGTGCTCAGCACAGCCTCGATCTCGGCCGGGTAGACGTTGAATCCTGACCGAATGATCATCTCCTTGGTACGCCCAACGATGTAGAGAACATCGCCTTCCAAGCGAGCCAGATCGCCGGTATTGAACCAGCCATCCGGATCGATCGCCTTCGCAGTCAGATCGGGTGCGCGATAATAGCCGCGCATCACGTTCGGCCCGCGGACGTGGAGTTCACCGACCGCATCTCCCGCCACTGGTTTGCCGTCGCGGCCCACGAGCTTGGTCTCCACGCCCGGCAGGACTGTCCCCACCGCATGATCCGCCCTCGGGGACTCGATCCGGACGCCCGAGATGCCCGGCGAGCATTCCGTGATCCCGTAGCCATTGAGCAGCGGCAAGCCCAGCTCCTGCTCGACGCGCGACTTGAGTTCGAGGTCCAGCGGCGCGCCCGCAACCGCGATCAAGCGCAGGCAGCCACGATCGAGCTTCGGCAGGCCGGCATTGCGGCGGTACTCCAACAGGCGCCGATAGGTCGCGGGCACACCGTTGAGGATCGTGATGCCCTCCTCCGCCATCGCCTTCGCCAAGGCTGCCGGATCGTATTTTGCGACCAGGCGCACCCTCGCGCCGACCATCAAGGTCATGGTGAGCAGGGAGATCCCGACGATGTGCGAGATCGGGAGCACGCAATACTGCACGTCGGCCGCGGTCATCTTGCGCCAGCCGGCCGTGCCCCGCGCACTGAACAGGAGATTGCGATGGGTCAGCATCACGCCCTTGGGCGTGCCCGTCGTGCCAGACGTGTAGATGAGAACCGCGACTTGCTTGGCGCCATCGGCTTCGACCGGCTCCGCCGCCGTGTCCGCGTTCAGCGCAGTCACGCCGATATCGCGCAGCGGCCCAAGCTCCTGCAGCGGCGCATCGCACCTAACGGCATGGGTGGCTGCTTCCTGCGATACCCCGGCAGTGAAAAACACCCGCCTTGCGCCGCTGTGGTCCCGGATCTGGTCGACCTCGCGCGGCGACAGCCGCGGATTGACCACGATCGCCCAGGCATCGAGCAAGCTCGCGGCGAGCAGCAGACAAGCGAGCGGGATCGAATTCTCGCTGACGATCATCACGCGGTCGCCGGCGCGGATGCCAAGCGTACGCAGCGTGTCAGCTGTGGCCTGAACCGCTCCATTGAGTTCGCGATAGGTCAGCGTCGCGGTGTCATCGACCAGCGCCATGCGATCCGGCGTTGCTGCGACATGCGGCGCCATCACGTGATGGATCCGGTTCGGCAGACCGTCCACACTCCCTATTGTCTCTTGGGTCAATGAGACCACGGCACCCTCCCTGAGAAAACGGCTTTTTGCCTTTTGGTTTTGCCTCGATGTTATGATCACGCGGTCTTGCGCCGCGCGCTGGCGAGTTGGGCGAGGATTTCCTCTTCGACGTCGCGCAGACTATCCTTACCGAAATAGATTTCGTCGCCGACAAAGAAGGTCGGAGAGCCGAAGCTGCCGCGCTCTACGGCGCGCGTGGTGTTCTCGATCAGCTTCTTCTTGACGTCATCCTGCTGGGCCCGCGCGATGATGCGGTCAATGTCGAGACCAGACGACAGGAACGCCTCACGGAACACCTGCGGGTCGTCCATCTTCTTGGGCTCGACCCACATGTGGTGATAGGCCGCGCGGAAATAGGGCTCGAACAGGCCTTCGAATTCGGCCGCGACGACACCGCGCATCAAGCTCAACGTGTTCACCGGAAAGAACGGGTTCGGCGTGAACTTCGTGATGTTGTGGCGACGCAGAAAGCGCGTGGTCTCTAGCGCATTGTATTCCGGCTTGTTCTTGATCCCGCGCAGCGAGTCCGCCGGCGACATGTTGCCCGTCGCCTTGTAGACGCCGCCAAGGAGCACCGGGACATAGTTGAACTTGACGCCGGTACGCTTCTCGATTTCCGGCAGCGCGAGCTCGGCGAGATAAGCGTTGGGACTTCCGAAATCGAAGTGAAACTCGACCTTCACCGCAGCAACCATGGCAACGCTCTTCCCTTCGACGCATCAGCGGTTCGACCGCCGCCTCGTTTGAACCTCGCCCGAACCATAAGTTCTATTATAGAACTGTCAATATGATATTCGTCATCCAATACCTGCCAGACAGGCATCCTATTGAAATCATATAAGTTCTGTTTTAGAATTTATTTTGCTACAGCCGGAGAACGCGGAGGAAGTTGATGAAATGGGATGCACTCGAAGAGGAGCCGTGCTCCCTGGCCCGCACCGTCGCGGTGATCGGTGATCGTTGGAGTCTGCTCGTCCTTCGCGAGTGTTTTCTTCGCGTCCGCCGGTTTGACGACTTCCAGGCGTCGCTGGGGATTACTCGCCATCTGCTCGCCGACAGGCTGAAGAAGCTGGTGCGTTTCGGCGTGCTGCGGAAAATCCCCTATCGGGAAGCACCAAAGCGTTACGAGTACATCCTGACCCAGAAGGGCCTGGATCTGTACCCGATCATCATGTCGATCGTGCACTGGGGCAACGTGCATATGGTCGACTCGCGCGGCCGACCGATGCTGCACGAACACAAGAGCTGCAAGAGGATGTTCGATCCCGTGATGGTCTGCTCGGAATGCGGTGAACCGCTGGCGGCCAAGGACGTCCATGTGCATCCGGGCCCTGGTGCCCGGCAATCTTCGCCGGTTCATGCAAAAGCACAAGAACGAGCCAAGAGTGGTCGAGAGCGGGCTTGAGGCGGCCCCGAGCGATCCGTGCGTGGTTCGTCCGCTTGTGGCTCGGCTGACCTTAGTTCATTGCCTTGCTATGGCCGCTTCCGGTAGGAGAGACGACGGGGTCATGCGAACCCCGAGGGGAGCAACTATTGATCTTCCGGCTGGCGATTTTGCGTCCTGGAGCCCTGCCGCCTGGCGCCTCCCCCAAATGGGCTAGGCCGAGAAAAATCAGTGGCCAGCTACAACCTTAACCGCCGCAACGCCGGGCAGCCGGTGGCGTCGACTTTTGTTTGTCTCGCTCTTAAGCGCCCTTAGCGGATGAGCGACACCATGCGGGACTATGCGACCGTAAACGGCGTGTCGGCGCGTGGCGGCTCGCTCGATGGACCGGGACCGGAACCGGGACCGCTGATCGCCGGCGGCATCCTCTACGTCAATGGGCTACACCAATTATGGTACGGCGCCCGACAACGTGTTGCTCGCCTTCTGCGTGGATGGACAACAGGCGGGGAGTTTTCGCGCAGCCCGGTTGGAATTCACGAGAAAACTCCGCTATGCGCCGTAAGCAGCCCTCCTCGCTCGCGGAGCCACGCTCGAAGACGTGCATGCGCGATATAGCAGTCGGCTTAGCTCTGTCCGCGTCAGCCGCGCTTCTTCTGAGAGGACGGCTTAAACTCCACAACCTCGTGCTGGTCGCAGGGATTCGACGGCTCATTTTGTTTCACGATTAGCTCAAGCTCAAGAGCTTCGATAGCGAATTCATCCGCCATGCGCTTGAACAGCTCGCGCTTTTCAACGTCCGTCGCCTGCTGACTCATCAGCGCAAAGTCTCTGGCGTTAGCGCGGACCTTCTCCAATCGTCGCCGGAGGTCCTTCATGGTGTTCCGGCTCAGCTTCTAAGCTCATCGGCCAAACAAACACCTTGCTTGTTCGGATGACGCCGGAGTCAACTGCCGAAACGGGATATTGGTTCTTTGCGAACTGCGAATTCGCCGGTTATTCACCCTGCGATATCTCGCCACGGTCACCTGCTGGAACAAATCCAGGACTCCAGCTGCAGTTTCGGGATTGCGGGCTGAGGACGACCGCTGGCATTTGGCGACCGGCTCGCAAGGCCGAACCATCCCTGGCCGGCTCTCGCCGGATGCTGCATAGGAATACCATACCTGAAGGCGCATGAATGTTCGAAAGCGCACAGACCTGAGTTTTGCGCCGGACTAGGCTGCGACCGATCCCAGACCCTCGCGAAGCGCTCGGGGCCCGAACGGCCTCGGCATCTTGGTAGGGGCTGTCAAATCCGTGCTTTGCCCGGGCTGCGCTGAAGTGGTCCGCGCGAGCGTAGTGCTGTCGGCTGCGTCACGGCTATGAGACAGGAGGTAAGCTCGGCAGATCTTAGATCAAACGATGGTCGTTCCTCGTGCGTACTGTCCTTCTCATTGTGGGAATATGGCTACTGGTCAACGTTCTGTTCGTCGTGGTTGTCCTGCCCTCGCGCAGGCCGGTTGCTCCTGCGCGAGCGTCACGGGGAACTCCGTCCCCGGCGCCGATCAACAACAAGGCCCGTCGATCGGACGACCACGAGCCACCCCTGCGGCGCGTTAGGGCGCCGAGTGCAATCAGATTTCTTTTCGTGCTCCTCCTTCCAGTCATTCAAGCGTGGGATGCAGTTAGGCGACGCTTCAGAGGGCACCACGACTAAGATGGCATGGCCGCGGTGAACCTCGAGAAGCGCGGCAGTCCGGGTGACACGTCGGGCTAACCAATCCTTGCGCCAAGGCGAAGCGGGCGGGCGCGTCGCGCGTAAGATCAGTGACGAATTTACCCTTACAGCGCAAAGCCTCGACCAATCTCCCGCATCAACCTGAACGCGGCTTCAGTATGCGCAACCGAGAGCTCTCGGCCGAAAGCGAAGTGGCGCCGTTCAGCGAGCCTTAGACGAAGGCTTGAGTTCACGTCCCCGCGAGTGCTCAGCATCAAAGTCCAAAATGCTCGCTTCAGGTTTCGCGGAACGCGCGCGAGAAGCTGTCGAAGACCGGCTTCATGATGTACTCGAAAAACGTGCGCTCTCCGGTCTTGATGTAAACGTCCGCGGGCATCCCTGGTGTCGGGATGAATTCAGGCATTTGCCTGAGAATATCGTCCTGGTCCAGGCGCACCCGAATGACATAGAATTCCCGACGCGTGTCACCGTCGGGACGGGCTTCGGTCTTCACTTGCTCCGCCAGGGCGTCCGCCGACACATAGATGACGCTCGCCCCGACCATGGGCGTGATGCGCTGGTTGAGCGCCGACAACCGCACCAGCGCTTCCTGACCTACGCTCACATGCGAAATGTCCTTCGGGTTCACATGCGCCTCGATGATGCGCTCATTGCCGATCGGTAGGAGTTCAAGGATGACCGCGCCAGGAGAAACGACGCCACCCGGCGTATGGAAATTGTTCTTCACCACGATGCCCCGAACTGGCGAACGAACATCGATCCGGTCGACCACGTCCTGCGCTGCGCGAATCTGCTCCTCAACATCGTCCAGATCCGCCTCGGTCTCGCGTAATTCTTTGATCGCATCCCGGAGCGCCGTCGCATGGAGCTGCGCTATTCTCTCGTTCGCTTGAGCGATCCGTTCCTTCGAATCGGCGATGCGCCCGAGATACTCGCCGAGCTCGCCCCCGAGACCCGCCTCGGAACGCCGCAGCGCCAGCACATCCGACTTGCGGACCAACTGCTGGCCAAGAAGCGAATTCTTGTCCTTCAGCTCTTCGGCGAACAAACCAATACGCTCTTTGGTGGACTGAACTTGCGCCTGATATCCGCGGATGCTTTCCTCCAGCCCAGCGATCTGCTTCACGAGTACGCTTTCCTCGGTCAGCAGACTGGCCCGGCGCGCCTGAAGCTCGGCACGTTGCCGCTCAAGAATCGCTTTGATTTCTGGATCACGTGCACTCTCGCTGAATGCGGCCGGAGGTTTGATAGTATCCGAAGAGCTCATTTCAGCTTCTAGACGCGCCTTCATGGCGAGCAGGCGATACTTCTTCAAAACCAGCCGTCTCAGTTTGGCGTTGGCAGCGGTATCGTCCATGCGGACGAGGACCTGGTTGGCCTCGACGACATCCCCGTCCTTGACCGCAATCTCGCGGATGATGCCGCCCTCGAAGTGCTGGACAAGCTTGTTCTGCCCGGTAGCCACAAACGTGCCCGAAGCGACGACCGCACTGTTGAGTGGGGCAACTGCGGCCCAAACGCCGAAACACCCGAGCCAGACAACCAGGATGGCAAGGCCGGTGAAGATGGGCCATTTGGCGCTCAGCGGAACACCGCGGTACCACTCACCGATGTCGTCCTTTACTCTCATGCTATCCTCCCGCGCTGATCACCCGCCCGAGGATTCGATGCGCTGCGGCTGCTCCGGCGCATCTCCGCCGGACCTGCCGGGCGACCGAACCAAGCGATGCAACACCTCGCTCGGAGAGCCGAACGCTTCCGCGCGTCCGGCCCGCAGTATCAGCACTTTGTCAACACTGTTCAGGAGCGCCGGGCGCAGGGTTACGACCACTGCGGTGACCCCCCGCCTCTTGGCGCGCTGCAGGGTCTCGGTCAGAGCCTGCTCGCCCGCTGCGTCGAGATTCGAGTTGGGCTCGTCGAGCACGACGAGGGACGGATTGCCGAAGAATGCCCGGGCAAGCGCGATGCGCTGCTTCTGTCCTCCCGAGAGCGGCCCGCCACTGCGGTCGAGCACGGTCTCGTATCCTTGCCTCAACTGGCAGACCATGTCGTGAATGCCCGACAACATCGCCGCCTCATAGATGCTCTCGTCGGGCAAATCGTCGCGCATGCGGCAGATGTTCTGCTTGATGGTACCGGGAAATAGCTCGACCTCCTGGGGCAAGTAGCCGGTATATTCCCCGAACTGGCGGCGATCCCAGTTGCGCAGCTCTGTTCCGTCCAGCCTGACCTTTCCCGCTGTCGGCACCAGACATCCCACGAGAATGCGCGCGAGAGTCGACTTGCCCGATCCGGACGGTCCGACAATGGCCAACGACTCTCCGGGCGCGAGCTCGAGCGACACACCATTGAGTACCGGCTCCTTCGAGCCGGGCGGCAGATACAAGACCCGATCAACGCTCAGGCGACCTTGCGGTCTTGGCAAGCGCAGCTTGGGCGTCTCGCGCTGGAATGACTCGACCGCCTGCTTGACGCGGGCATAGGCCGATCGCGCCTGCACGCAGCTGCGCCATCCCTCGATCAAGCCTTCGAGCGGCTGCAGGGCGCGGCCGGCAATGATCGAAGCCGCGATCATCATGCCCCCGGTGATCTCGGCGTGGAGGGCCAGATAGGCGCCGGTACCGAGAATCGTGATCTGGGCCACGAGCCGGACGAACTTCGACGCACCGCTGATCCAGAAATTCCGGTCAAGGGCCTGGCTCTGGACCGTCAGCGCCGGCGCCTGCCGGCGCCCCCAGTGGAGAATGCTTTCGCTCAGCATTCCCATCGCATTGATCACCTGCGAATTTCGCGCCAGCGACTCGGCCGCCGCATCGGCCTCGGCGGCATGCAGCCCTGCCTCGCTCAGACGTTCCGAGGTCGCTTTCTGGTTGATCAGCGCAATCAGTGCGAGGACCAGGCCCGAGACCACTGCGATCCAGCCCAGATGTCGGTGAACGAGGAATATGACTGCGAAGTAGAGTGGTGAGAGTGGCGCGTCCATCAGCAGAAGCATGATAGGGCTCGAGATGAAACCCCGCACCTGGTGAAGGCTGCGGATCGCCTGGATCGTTCCGCCCTCGCCGGCCCTGGCGTTGTTGATGCTGCTCGCCAACACGGCGCCGCCGAGCACCGCCTCCATCTTGGTCGCAAGACGCCCCAGCACCTGCCGACGCAGAATGTCCACGATCGAGAGGATACCGATGAACGCCAGCGCGAGAGCAGAGAGCATCAGCAGTGTCTCGAGACTACGGCTCGTCAGCACGCGATCGGATATTTGAAAGAGGTAAATCGGCAACGTGAGCATCAGCAGATTCACAACGACCGAAAACGCCGCGACTGCTATCAGGTTGGTGCGCGCAACCGAACGCCAGGCGGCCAGCGCGTTGACAGGTCCGACATAGTCGCGGGCCTCGCCGTTGGGTGTGACGCGAAGTTGAGCTCTGGAGTGGGTGCGCTGCGGATCGTCCAGTGTCTCGACAGCAGCCATGTTTGCCTCCCACTAGAGGACGGCATCGTGAGTTCCAAGGTGATCGATCTGAGTAGCATCCACGATATCGGGAGGCGGCGGCGCGGGATTTTGGACATCGGCAGCCACCGGCGCCGAAATATCTTGGGCCGGTACGGCGTCCGCCTGAGACGTAGCCGTCTGCGGGGGCGCGATGTCGCCGCTGAGCGAGACGCCATAGTCTGTATACTGGGTTCCGTTGAACAGCGTATCTGCCGGAGGCGGTGGCGCATCGTTCAACGCGATCACATCGCCCGCGACAGTGGTCGTCACCGCAGCATTCGATGTGTCCGTCACGACGTTCTGCGGGGCAGCGGTCACGGATCCCGAACTCTCGATCGGAGCGTCGGCTGTGCTGGCGAGCGCAAGAAGGGTGTCGGCCGATCCAGACGTTTGAGCGCTGCCGGTGTCCGGCACGGCCGGGTCTACGGGCTCGGTCGTGGGGTTGCTGAGCGAGTCTCCGGCGCTGGTGAGCACCGGCCCGCTCGCGTCAGCGACCGGCGCCGTACTCACTGGAGCATCGCCGGCCACACTGCCCGTGTCGGCCGGTTGCGCCACGTCGCTCGGCGGATCGGTCGCAGCCCCAGCCGTTGTGGCGAGCACCGGCTCGCCTGTGTCAGCGACCGGCGCCGCACTCGCAAGAGAATCGCCCGCCACACTGCCCGTGTCGATCGGATGCGACACGTCGTTGGTCGGATTGGTCAGAGCCGCAGCCGTTGTGGTGAGCACGGGCTCGCTCGCGTCAGCGACCGGCACCGTACTCACTACAGCATCGCCAGCCACACTGCCCGTGTCGGCCGGTTGCGCCACGTCGCTAGTCGGGTTGGTCAGGGCGGCAGCCGTTGTGGTGAGCACGGGCTCGCTCCCCTCAGCAACCGGCGCCGCACTCGCCACAGCGTCGCCCGCCACACTGCCCGCGTCGACCGGTTGCGCCACGTCGCTCGACGCATCGGTCAGCGCAGTAGCCGTTGTGGTGAGCACGGGCTCGCTCGTGTCAGCGACCGGCGCCGCACTCGCAAGAGCATCGCCCGCCACACTGCCCGTATCGACCGGATGCGACACGTCGCTAGTCGGATCGGTCAGAGCGGCAGCCGTTGTGGTGAGCACGGGCTCGCTCGCGTCAGCGACTGGCGCCGTACTCACCACAGCATCCCCAGCTACACTGCCCGTATCGGGGGGCTGCGCCACGTCGCTCGGCGCATCGGTCAGCGCAGCAGCCGTTGTGGCGAGCACCGGCTCGCCCGCGTCAGCGACGGCCGCAAGAGAATCGCCCGCCACACTGCCTGTGTCGACTGGATGCGAGACGTCGCTGGTCGGATTGGTCAGAGCGCCAGCTGTTGTGGTGAGCACCGGCTCGCTCGCGTCAGCGACGGGCGCCGCACTCGCAGTCACACTGCCCGTGTCGGCCGGTTGCGATACGTCGCTCGTCGCATGGGTCAGAGCCGCAGCCGTTGTGATGAGCACGGGCTCGCCCGTGTCAGCGACCGGCGCCGTACTCGCCAGAGCGTCGCCAGCCATAATCGCAGTGTCGGCCGGATGCGAGAGCTCGCTCGCCGGATCGGTCGGAGCGGCAGCTGTTGTGGCGAGCACCGGCGCGCTCGTGTCAGCGACCGGCGCCGCACTCGCCAAAGCATCGCCAGCCACACCGGTGGGCTGTGATACATCACCAGGTGCACCGTTGGCCGTATCCACTGCCAACCCCACGATCTCAAAGGCTGGTGCTGAACTCGCCAGGGTGTGAGCTCCCGTGCTGTCCGATGCAACCGTTTGCGGCAACGTGGTCGACTGACTGTCTGGAACAGTCGTCGGGCCAACCACCTCGTTGCTCAGCGTGCTCACGGTGTCGGCGACGGTCGTGAGCGTCGGCGGCACCGCATCGACCGACGCGATTGCGCCGACGACGTCGTTGGGCAGCGTACTGACGGTGTCGGTCACCGTCGCGAGTGCGGGCGGCACCGCCGCTTCGACCGCCGCAATCGTCCCAACCATGTCGTTGGGCAGCGTGCCCGCAGTGTCGGCCAAGGTCGTGAGCGTCGGCGGCACCGCCTCAACCGGCGCGATTGCGCCGGCCACGTCGCTAGGCAGCGTGCTGACGGTGTCGGCCAGGCTCGTAAGCGTCGGCGGCACCGCCTCAACCGGCACGATTGCGCCGGCCGCGTCGTTGGGCAGCGTGCTGACGGTGTCGGTCACCGTCGTGAGCGCCGGCAGCACCGCCGGTTCGACCGCCGCAATCGTTTCACCCACGTCGTTGGGCAGCAGCGTGCCCGCGGTGTCGGCCAAGGTCGTGAGCGTCGACGGCGCTGCCTCGGCCGGAGCGATTGCGCCGGCCACGTCGCTGGCCAGCGTGCTGACGGTGTCGGTCGTCGTCGCGAGTGCGGGCGGCACCGCCGCCTCGGCCGCCGCAATCGTACCAACCACGTCGTTCGGCAGCGTGCCCACGGTGTCGGTCATCGTCGTGAGCGCCGGCAGCACCGCCGGTTCGACCGCCGCAATCGTTTCACCCACGTCGTTGGGCAGCAGCGTGCCCGCGGTGTCGGCCAAGGTCGTGAGCGTCGACGGCGCTGCCTCGGCCGGAGCGATTGCGCCGGCCACGTCGCTGGCCAGCGTGCTGACGGTGTCGGTCGTCGTCGCGAGTGCGGGCGGCACCGCCGCCTCGGCCGCCGCAATCGTACCAACCACGTCGTTCGGCAGCGTGCCCACGGTGTCGGTCGCCGTGGCGAGTGCCGGCGGCACCGCCGCTTCGACCGGCGGGATTGCGCCGGCGACATCGTTGGGCAGCGTGCCGACGGTGTCGGTCACCGTCGTGAGCGCCGGCGGCACTGCCGTTTCGACCGCCGCAATCGTTCCAACCACCGTTCCAACCACGTCGTTGGGCAGCGTGCCCGCGGTGTCGGCCAAGGTCGTGAGCGTCGGCGGCACCGCATCGATCGGCGCGATTGCGCCGGCGACGTCGTTGGGCGGCGTGCTGACGGTGTCGATCACCGTCGTGAGCGCCGGCAGCACCGCCGGTTCGACCGCCGCAATCGTTTCACCCACGTCGTTGGGCAGCGTGCTGACGGTATCGGTCATCGTCGCGAGTGCCGGCGGCACCGCCGCTTCGACCACCGCAATCGTCCCAACCATGTCGTTGGGCAGCGTGCCCGCAGTGTCGGCCAAGGTCGTGAGCGTCGGCGGCACCGCCTCAACCGGCGCGATTGCGCCGGCCACATCGCTAGGCAGCGTGCTGACGGTGTCGGCCAGGCTCGTAAGCGTCGGCGGCACCGCCTCAACCGGCACGATTGCGCCGGCCGCGTCGTTGGGCAGCGTGCTGACGGTGTCGGTCACCGTCGTGAGCGCCGGCAGCACCGCCGGTTCGACCGCCGCAATCGTTTCACCCACGTCGTTGGGCAGCAGCGTGCCCGCGGTGTCGGCCAAGGTCGTGAGCGTCGACGGCGCTGCCTCGGCCGGAGCGATTGCGCCGGCCACGTCGCTGGCCAGCGTGCTGACGGTGTCGGTCGTCGTCGCGAGTGCGGGCGGCACCGCCGCCTCGGCCGCCGCAATCGTACCAACCACGTCGTTCGGCAGCGTGCCCACGGTGTCGGTCGCCGTGGCGAGTGCCGGCGGCACCGCCGCTTCGACTGGCGCAATCGTAGCAACCATGCCGTCGGGCAGAGTGCCCACGGTGTCCGCCAACGTCGTGAGCGTCGGCGGCACCGCCTCAACCGGCACGATTGCGCCGGCGACGTCGTTGGGCAGCGTGCTGACGGTGTCGGTCATCGTCGCGAGTGCCGGCGGCACCGCCGCTTCGACCACCGCAATCGTTCCAGCCACGTCGTTGGGCAGCGTGCCCGCGGTGTGGGCCAGGCTCGTGAGCGTCGGCTGCGCCGTCACCTGGAGCGGCGCGATCGCGCAGACCTCGCCATCCGGTAGCGTGCTGACGGTGTCGCTCGTCGTCGTGAGCGCCGGCGGCACCATCGCCTCGACCGGCGCAATCCCTAGCACCACGTCATTGCTCAGATCACCGACCATTCCAAGCAGGGGAAAGGAGCTGACGATCGACGGGCTAGACGAGCCGCAAAGCAAATCAGATCGAATGGATTCGAGCGTTGACCCACCAGACACTTCAGTGCTTCCGACGTCCGACTCTGCTGACGGCGAGTTCACGCAACTGACGTTACTAACGTCGGCCGAGGTGTGAGCATGGTCCTTGCAGGAATCGGCATCTTCGCTACCTCCGCCCTCACCCCCATAGTTCGCAGCGGCGATCGCGTCGCCACGAGCGGTGCTCGGTCTAGGCGTGTGTTCATGCGGCTCCGCCGGGAGGCCGGTCGGATCGAGCTGAGCCACATGCGTCTCCGACGAAGCGGCCAGCCCCTTAGGCCTCTCATCCTCCGGGCCCGGTTTCGCAGGATCGGTCGCAGGCAGCTCGTCGTCCGTCGCTTGCGGCCCCGCTCCTGCCTGAGCAGTTGTCGCGTCTTCTTGCTCGGCCAGCGCGGATTTGAACGGAGCCGCAAGGAACTCTTCGCAGGCGATCAGCGGGGCAATGAAGAACGACCAGGTCAAGAAACTGAAAGATCCGGATCGCTTGTCAGCGCGCTGCACTCCGGCTTCGAAAATCTTCCGCTCTTGCTCGAACAGTTCGCGCTTTTCCACCTGCTGCATGACCGCCGCCTTTCTCGTTCAAAACCACTCTCGCCCGGCAGTATTCACCGCCAGCGTCTCTTCGGCATGTCAGGCGTTCGTGTCGTGCGGCGTATCCGTCGCCGTGTCGAAATGCCCTACGTTGAAGTGATCCGTTGGGCCCATCAAATCGATGGCGTATTCGAGTGCATCGTCGCAAGACATCGAAGCGAGCGCGCCCTGTATGTCACCCGAATGATCGGGACCGTGCGAGCTGAAATCACCCGCGAATTCACCATGGGAGAAGTCGAACTTGGCTAGCGCTTCACCCGGACTGCGATCGGTGTCGCCCCTGCTGCCATCGTCAGCCCCCTTGTCCCAATAATCCTTGGGCTGGTATTCGCCGTCCTTGACGTCCTTCCAGCTACCATCGTGCGCTGGGTAGTCGCCCTTGGCGTCTTTCGGGTAGGCACCCATGCCGCTAAGCTTGGAATAATCGTCCTTTCCGTCGCTGTTCGAATACTCGTCGTTACCCCTACGATCGTCATTCCACTTTGACTGCTTGCCCTCGCCGCAGTCGTCGGGCTTGGTCGACGTGCATTCCTCGGGTGGGACGCCGGTTCCCGCAAGCTTTCCGAGCCCGAGAATGCTCGTAACGCTGCTCAGGATAGACATGGCTTCGCTCCTCGCTTCAGCTTTGCGACGGCACGAGGGTCACGCGCGCGTGCCCTGCCGGGATCACCACGCGGTCACCCCTACTGTCGCCGAAGCACACCCGTGGATGCATCGGCGAAGAAATAAGTTCACGCCTCATTCGAGCTGCCGGCGCATGGCCACGAGCTCTCTCCGGATCCACGCCTTGACGGTTCCGACGGGAACCCGCAGACATTCGGAAATCTCCTCGTGCGTGCGCCCGTCGACGATCGCCAGAAGCAGGCTCGCGCGACGCTGTGGCTCAAGCTGGTCGAGCATGGTTCGCAGCGTCATGCTGTCTGGGATACAGGACGCAGGGTTCGGAGTGGTCTGTTCGCGCGCGCAGATGGCATTCAATGCATCATCCTCGAGCGCGAGTTCGCGCCCGGCGTTCTGCCGCATCTTGAGCGCTGTGTTGCGGACGATCGCGTAAATCCAGCCCCGGGCGGATCCTCGCGCAGGATCGAAGTCTTTCGCACATCGGAGAATCTGCGCGAATGCGTCGTGGATGACGTCCTCGGAACGCGATCTGTCGTGCACGATCCGGTGCGCCATCGCGCGCAGCTGTTCCTTCTCCCGGGCGTAGATCTTGCCGACGGCCGACTGCGATCCGGAGGCGCACTCCAGCAGAGCGGTTTCGTAATCAAGCGCCGTCTCGCAATTTGAATAACCCTCGTGCCGCGCTGCGGCGGAGCGAGGCGTTCCCTTCGTCACATCGGCGCATGGATGGGGCATGGTCGAAGTAACCCCTCACAAAGCAGATTCGCGACTGCTTTCACCTGCAGGACTGCCCGTGGCATTCAATGCCCTGCATTTAAAATTAATTTAAATAACCCGTTTTAAAAAAATACGAAATCGACCGTCGGCGAACTCAAGTCAACAGCATCAACTTCGTTCCCGACGTTTTCAAACTTTTCCCGACCGCCAAATGGCCAACGGTCGTCACCGGCGCAGGCGGGTAATGCGTCGTGCGCGTCGGCCAGGCAAGTCGCCGTGCGAAGCGACGTTATCCCTTTCGTCGACTTCGAAAATGGAGGCTTCAAAAACGGTCGCTAAGTCGCATTCATAACTTTAGCGCACACATCTCCGACTACGTCTAAGACCTTTGCGCAGCGATCATGCAGCCAAAAGCCAAGGCGGTTCTTGGACCGAACTCCGCTATAGCGTCCCAGCGCGCGTTCGTTCGAAACGCGTCGCATCTCCGTCACGCCGTCAAGAAGATCCGAACGTCCAATCGTTATGACGAAACCGCACCGTCACCTCGCATACGACGTTGCAAAATCAGGATGCGACAAAGCGTCAAACGCGCGCCGCTCACAAAATTTGCGCGGCCGTGCATCCAAATTGGCGTCTTGCACCTAGTGATGACGTGGCAACAGTTACATCAATGTTCCGCCACTTACATCGAAAGGAGGCCAACATGCTAGAGATGACCAATCTTGCTCACCCTATCGAACTGTCAGATGAGGAGCTCGACCTCGTGGCCGCCGGCACCGGCGGCTGTGGGTGCCATGATGGATCACTGATCCGAACTGGCGACATCAATGTCCTCAGCGGAAACCAAGTTCAGGTGGGCCTGCTGTCCAAGCAGTCCCAGTCCCAAATCTTTGTTGGGTAAAGCCAAGATGCGTCGGCGAACCGCTTCTCCATAAGGGGAAGCGGTTCTCCGGTATCGACCCGCAGTCTTGCTGCGGCGGAACGCTACTCCGCGCAGCGCTGATGAGTAAGAGCACAGCAAGGCGCGCCCATGGCGACTCGGCCAGCTCTATTTCGCAAGGAAGCCGTCGACTTTTTGCATCAGCGCCACAGCTGGGGTGAGGTCGTATTGCTGCAGCCGCTATCGAGCACGCTCCTTAGCTGGAGCCTGGTGGGGCTCGTCATACTCATTCTGTGCTTTCTCTCAATCGCGCAATACGCGCGCAAGGAGACCGTCTCCGGGTATCTCACGCCGACCTCCGGCACAGCCAAGATTTTCGTGCCACAACAGGGCTTCGTTAAAGCGATACAAGTGAAGGAAGGGCAAGAGGTTGCGGAGGGTGACCCGCTCCTGACCGTAGTCACTTCCCAAATCACCGCCAGTGGCGATGACGTCAATGCCACCGTCCTTGCAGTGCTGACGCAGCAACGCAATGTGGTCGAGCGACAAATCGATGCGGAAGATCGACGAACCGCCTCGGAACAGGATCGCCTCGCTTCCACGATCAAGGGGATTGAAGGAGAGATTGCCCAGCTCGAGGACCAGCGGAACATCCAAAACGAGCGGTTGAAGCTTTCCGAGAGCTTCGTATCAACGGGCGCTAAGCTAACCGCGAGCGGCGCATTGCCAACGATTGAGCTCAAGCGCCGCGAGCAGGCCGCCCTTGAGCAAAAGCAGAGCGTGGTCTCGCTGGATCAGCAGATCACCGCACGGCGCACCCAATTGACAGACGCTCGGCATACACTCGAGCAACTCCCCACCGTCGCCGCAGAGCGGATCCGAGGACTGCGTAATGAACTCTCCTCGATCGAACAGCGCGCGGCCGAGGTGAACGGGCGGCAGGCTTACGTTATCAGGGCGCCAACGAGTGGCCGCGTGTCCGCGCTGCAGGCGACTGTTGGCCAGATCGCCGATCCAAGGCATATGCAGCTCGAAATCATTCCTCTTGATGCGCACTTGCAGGCGGAGCTGTTCTTTCCGACACGCGCGTTTGGCTTTGTGCGCCCCGGCCAGCAGGTAAGAATACTTTATGAGGCATTTCCTTATCAGAAATTCGGCACCTACCGCGGCAGCGTGACAAAGGTCTCCCACACGATTCTGACCGGCAACGAAACGACCGGGCCGATCACCCTCAAGGAACCAGCTTACCGTGTGACGGCGGCTCTCGAGCGGCCCGACATCGACGCCTATGGCCGCAAGATGCCGCTTCAGCCGGACATGCTGCTGAGGGCCGACGTGATCCTTGAGCAACGGCCCCTGATGAGGTGGCTGCTCGATCCGGTGTTGAGCGCGAGGATGTAGCGCATGCAGGGACTTTTGAATTTCAGCGGACGCAGATCCCTCCCAGTCATCCGGCAGACGGAGGCGACGGAGTGCGGGCTCGCATGCCTCGCCATGGTAGCATCTTATCATGGTCATCGAACTGACCTGAACAGCCTGCGGCGCCGGCATCCGGTGTCCCTAAAGGGCGTCACTCTTCGCGACCTCATGCAGATTGCAGCTCACCTCGGACTGGCATGTCGGCCGCTGCGAATCGAGATCGGCCACCTCTGCCAATTACGTGTGCCGGCCATTCTGCATTGGGACATGGCTCATTTCGTTGTTCTGAAAGCATACAGGAGGAAAGGGATCGTGGTGCACGATCCGGCAGCCGGCGAAAAATGGCTCCCCCTCACTGAAGCGTCTAGACACCTCACCGGGGTCGCGCTCGAACTCTCGCCCACTGAAAAGTTCTGTCGCACGGATGAAAGAGTGCGGCTGCCGTTCTCGGTGTTCTGGAGCGGAATGAACGGAAGCAATTATGCTCTCGCCCAAATATTAGTTCTGTCGGTAGTCATCGAAATTCTTCTACTCGCCGCCCCTTTCTATATGCAACTCACCGTTGACGAGGTCATCGCCAGAGGAGATGTCGATCTGCTGGTCGTACTCGGGCTAGGATTCGCGCTCCTTCTCCTGATACGGGTCGCGTCAACCGCGACCCGCTCGTTCATTATTCTTGTTCTGCAGAACACGTTGAGCTTTCAAATCGGCGCGCGGCTGTTTCATCATTTGGTGCGCTTGCCACTCTCATTCTTCGAAAAGCGGCACATCGGCGACATCCTGTCTCGCTTCAACTCGATCGAACCCATCCGCAACGTGCTCGCGGAGGGATTGATCACGGGGCTGATCGACGGTCTCATGTCGGTGTTGATGCTGGCGTTGATGTTCACCTACAGCGTCCAGCTCGGACTTGTCGTCCTGCTGGCGTTCGCGTTGTATGCCGCCCTGCGGCTCGCTCTCTTCGGCATGTTCCGACAACGGAGCGAAGCCGCCATTCACAGCAAGGCAGACGAGAACTCCACCTTCATCGAAACCGTGCGAGCGGTGCAAAGCCTAAAGTTGCTCAACCGAGAGAACGAGCGGGAGGGCCAGTGGCTGAACCGCTATGCTGCGTATATTAATGCCAACGTGCGGCTAGGGCGGGCGAGGATCAGCTTCAAAGCCATGAACGACACGATATTTGGCTTGGAGAACGTGATCACGATCTACCTTGCCGCTCGTCTCGCACTGGACAACCTCATCACGGTTGGCATGATATTCGCGTTCGTCAGCTACAAGCTGCAGTTCGCTGAGCGGACAGCGCTGTTGATCGAGAAGCTGGTGGATGTCCGCATTCTCGGACTGCACCTGGAGCGTCTTGCCGACATTGCGCTCACCCCGCTCGAGCGGGGGCACGACCTGGACCTGTCCTATATCCGACAGATTCGCGGCGCGATCGAACTGCGTAACGTGTGCTTCCGGTATGCAGAAGGAGAGCCTCTGATTCTCAACAACGTCAATCTGTGCGTTGCTCCCGGACAATTCGTGACGATCATGGGACCCTCGGGCTGCGGCAAGTCAACCCTTGTCAAGATTATGCTTGGGCTGCTCGAGCCGACAAGCGGAGAGGTTCTGATCGACGGCCTTCCACTGAGCCAGATCGGAGCGCGCGTCTATCGCGAGCAAATTGGCGCGGTGATGCAGGAGGATCAATTGCTGTCGGGGTCGATTGCCGACAATATCTGCTTTTTTGATACGACATTCGATCTGCAGGGGATGATCGAATGCGCGCGGATTGCCGGGATCCACGACGACATCATGGCAATGCCGATGAGCTACAACAGCCTCATCGGCGACATGGGAAGCTCGTTATCCAGCGGGCAGAAGCAGCGAGTACTACTTGCGCGTGCGCTCTATAGGCGACCGAAGATCCTCTTTCTGGACGAGGGCACGGCACATCTCGACACCGAGAAGGAGAAGGAAATCAATGCGAATCTTCGGCATCTAAACATGACGCGGGTGAGCGTGGCGCACCGACCCGAGATCACCCACGGAGCGGATATGTTCATCCGTCTTGACGCGGCGGCGAAGCCATTTCGGGTCGGAATGACAAGCGACAGACCAGCAGCGGCGCCTGAGCGAGATGTCGGGGCCACCGAGTTTGCCGCCGAAGGTGCGAAATCGACCGAGACCGCGCACGCTCACGATGCCTGCCCCGGGGGTGCCACGGGCAATGGCGCGAAGCGCGATCCTGGCTCGAGGGACGCCAACGACGACTGCCAACCACCCAAGGATTACGGCCGGCCGTCGAAAGACGACTGCAACCTCAAGCCGTCCGGCGCCTGCGGCAAAGCCGATAACCCGGGTGAAGCGCTGGCCAAGATCGACTTCTCGCGATGCTGATTTCGGGTTCGCGCCGTCTGGATCTCGGGTGGCGTCGCTTCGATGTCGTCCGACGACGGGCTCGGATGTGGCATCGGCCGGCCAAACGCGAGACTGATTGATCCGCCTGAGGGTCAAATTCCGGGAGGGCAATCGAGAGAAGGGCCGTGGCCACAGAAGATGAGGCTCGCGCGCACCAAGTCGGAGCCCGCCAGGCGCGGGCTCGCCATTGAAGGTCACCAGCACAGTCCGCTTATTGAGTTGGGCTGCGAAAGGCGCTCCGTCGCAGCTTCAGCATGCGGCTGCGCATGGCCAAATTTGCGCGACGGTGCGTCCAGATTGTCGGCTTCCGACTAGAAACAACATGGCAACCGCTACAGCAGGTTCGTTCGCAGGGTGGCCGAAAGCAGGCAGGATGCCCACCGCGTACATCGACCAAGAAGCGAGCGATGCCTGGGCTTCTCCGATTGGAGGGTGAACGATGGACGTGCATGACGAAACAACCGATGATCTAATCGGCGAAGGGACCATCATCATAGACGGACGCAACGAGAGAGTCTCTTACTGGCTCACCGTTTCTCCTGAGGGTGATCCCGTACTTGCTGAGGGCTCAATCTCGGGATCGGAACGACTCATAAGAAGCCTTATTAACGCAAGAAATGTCAAGCTTGCTGTGGGGGCGACGGGCCGGTTGTCACCCTCGAATGCGAAGGCGGCTCAGGCGAAGAGCAGTGGGTCAAGGCTCTGACCGGCTGAGAATCACAAGACTGGTATTTGGCTCTCCATAACAGGGCGTTCCGGCGAGTCCTATAATAGACCGGCCTAAGACCGAGGCCGAAGCAGCCCGTTGAGACACGCGTTCCAGTGCAATGATTGACCGAAAGCAGCTCCAGGATATGTCCATTGACGAGTTGTGGGAGCTGCACCAGGACGTCGATTCAGTGCTGGCCGCGAGGATAGCCGCTAAGAAGGAACTCCTCGAAAGTAGGCTCGAGCAACTTCGCGACCAAGGGCAGCAACCAGGAAAGGGCTCAGGCGATTCCTCTGAGAGCTAACGTGGAGGCGCCTTCAAGGCGGCCAGCGTGCCGACCTCAGCGTGCCCCTTGTCTAGTGCGTTCGTATCCACGCTTGGCACTCCGCGCAAACGTGTGAAGTTGTTTTTTTGCTTTCGTCATCGACCATTTCCCTTTGTCGAATCGGGCAGCCCGGCGCTATCGCGCAGGGCCTAACCCACCTTGTGAATACCAATGCCGCCGGCGATCGCCGGTGGCTCTGTTCAACTGGTGTTCCGGTCGAAGGCCGTGTTCGGTGCGTCAGGTCTGTCGCTTCTCTATTTGCCAAATTGTTCGAGCCTCGTTGCAAGCCTCGCCTGTCTCACCTCAGCCAAGCCGCGAGAAACGCACTCAACGGTATTTGCTATATGTGGTGGGATGCGTTTCCGAGCTTGGCTCTTGCCGAATGGATCGTGCTGCGCCTAAACGGCTCAGAGATCGGGCCGAAGAGTGCGCGGGACTGGCCGAGATCATGAAGGCCGAGATGGCCCGCGACACCTACTGAAAGCTCGCTGAGGCTCACGAAGCTTGTGGCGAACAACGACGAATCAATTCGAGAATAAAGTAACGGGGGAGTCGGCACCTCTTTCACTCCATCTCGGCGGGAAAAAGTGGCACCGTTTTTTATTTCGCGCTAGCCTTGTGCCATACGCGAGTCGGGGGGATTCATGGAACGGAAGCCTTTCGAGAGCATGGCTCTTGAAGAGCTCTGGCAACTTCACACCCTCGTCAATGATGTTCTGGCCGGGAGGCTTTTGGCGAAGAAGGAAGAGCTGGAGCGCCGACTGGAGCTCCTCAAGCGCGAAGACAAAGCTCCCCATTAAGGCCTCGCAATCCGCTCGCCGGTTCGCCTGGCAGGACTAGCTGCTTGAGGGAACCTTGATTGCTGGCGCGAACCGCTCGGAGAATGTTGCGGCCTTTGCATCCCGTGCTGCGGAAAGGGCAGCCGAAATAAACGTCGAGCATCCGATGGTTGCGAGCACTAGGAGAGCCGCACCGAAAATCAGCCTACGCATTTGAGCCTCCCGCAACGGGCGTTACCAGCACAGCATCGGATTGCGTTGTTTCAGCTTCGCTTCGTTGGCGGCCTCAAATGGCTTCATACACGCGGCCGTGAATGCGCCCCATAACCTCTCAGGCGATTTGAGCGCTCACCCTCATCGTCCCGCGCGGCGACCCTGGCGCGCTCCTGCTGCTCCACAGTCGCGAGAAGGTCGAGCTGGCGGAAAGCAGGTCCTGGTCGTGCATAAACTTTACGTCGTTCTGCTTTCTGCCGGCGCTTGGACACCTTACGCACGGATCGAGAATACGCGGTTGACAGGATGCTGCAGTGTTCCCTCCGGGAACAAATCGACCTGGCTGGGACGCGGTAGTCGTCGTTTAAATTTGTTAAGGACTAGGTTCGCCGAAAAGGGAAGACTTCGAGCGGGTGCCCAACGGCGGCGCCAAAGAAGAATAGTTGGGGGCGTCCATGAGCACCCGCGGTCGAGCGGTGATACCTGCTGCTGCAATTCGCGAACGTCTTCAGAGCATCGTTTCTGCACTGGTTGAATTAGAGGAAATCCGAGCCCGAGTTCTCGCGGCTGAACAGAGCGAAAAACCAACAAGGCCCAAGCCGAAGAAGCGCCCCCGCCGAGGCAAGCCCACTAGCAGGAAGCGCTAGCCGCGTCGCCCATGGCTTGCGACCGCGGCGGGCGGCCAGGAGCGATCCTTCCTGCTCTCAGTTCGACTGTTGGTCTTGCGTGCCATCGTTCCCACGACCTGTTGCCAGCTCGTCCCCACGGGCAGAAATATTCCATGGACTCGGATTCACAAATTTGAATCCCAAGCGGACGATTTCTTGGGATGAAGCTGTGTTTGCCGACTAGACAGCGGCAGACCTCTCGGTCCCAGCTCCGTTTTTCGATCCGGAAAAGCCTCCAGGCTGGGGCCGATGTGGTCTACTCCGGAAGCGAGCCTTTTCCTCCCAGCAGCCGCGCATAGTGCAGCTCGAGCCAACGTCCGGCCCGTACACGCCGGCCGATGATGGGCCTGCTCATTGATCTATCGCAATGGTCTCCTCGGAGGGATGGTCCTCCCAGGAAGCTTGCGATGGGCACGGATTACATGGCGGAAGCTGCCCGGCATCGTAACCGTCCGGTGAGGCTTTCAATTACCCACAAATTCTGCTCCGACCATGGCGCCCAGCGCAATGTCGGTGAGGCGCGACAGCCCGCGCCACATGACGGTATTACCGGGCGGCGGATCGCTGGCGCGGGCGAGATAACCGC
>NZ_RDQF01000007.1 GCF_004114425.1 Bradyrhizobium vignae
CGGGCTCGCAGCCCTTGCAACTGTTCGGGTTCAGGAAGACACCGGAGCTGTCCCTTGCTCTTTAGCAGGCTCTGTCGCCTTTGGGCGCAACGGGCTCAGTTCCGGCAACGGGCGGTTCTGATCCAACCGCCCGTTGCCACATTCTGGCAGATTTCGGGGACACACGCAGGGAGCTGTCTCGAAGCAGGTTGCGAGGCAGCACCGACCGCACAGATGCGACGAATCCGAACGGAGGCGGCCATCGTCAGATTTCCGGACAACGAGGGGGCTACTTGCGCCTCCGAACTGCTTCATTGAACATTTCAGTAAAAGCCGTTTGCTAAACACGCGGCTATGGCCGACCTTCCGGCTCTCCTGTTGTTCGGATGGGCTGGATTGCTCCTGCCGGGCGACATCGGCGGTCGCATTCGGCAAGATTTTGCGGAATTTTCGCTGCAACTGCGAACATCCCGCTTGCGCGCGAACACTGTAAGTCTTTTCGCCAGGCTCGCGACAAACGGGGCTTGACGATCTCCAGAATTTAGTAATACGTTTAGTTCTGTAAAAAAACTAAACATCACGCATCGGGCCGATGTGTGGGAGGAGCCCAAGCCATTCCGGAGCCGTCTCCGGAAGCGGTCCGTCTCGTCCTTCACTCATCGCTCCTCAAACTCGGTTTCAGGGTCTCGGCGTCGTTCCGGCAGGAAGCGCCGAGCGGATTGGATGCTTCAACGAGAGAGGAAACGGATATGCGGACATTCAGTTGGTTGAGAAGCTCGGCGGCCACCACGGTTCTCGGAGCGGCGCTGCTGGGGGGATTTGGCGGAGGCGAAGCTGCGGCCCAAGGTAAGCAGCTCACGCTGTGCTGGGCGGCATGGGATCCCGCCAACGCGCTGGTCGAACTCGGCAAGGACTTCACGAAACAATCCGGCATCGAGATGAAATACGAGTTCGTCCCATGGACGAGCTATGCCGATCGCTTCCTCAATGAGCTCAACTCCCACGGCAAGCTCTGCGACCTGATCATCGGCGACAGCCAGTGGATCGGCGGAGCCGCCGAGAACAAGTGGTACGTCAAGCTCAACGATTTCTTCGACAAGGAGAAGATATCGATGGACGACTTCGTTCCGGCGACGGTTGTCGGCTATTCGCAGTGGCCGAAGAACTCGCCGAACTATTGGGCGCTGCCGGCCATGGCCGATGCGGTCGGCTGGACTTATCGCAAGGACTGGTTCTCGCGGCCCGAAATTCAATCCGCGTTCAAGGCCAAGTACGGCCGCGACCTGGCGCCGCCGAAGACCTATGACGAGCTGAAGCAGGTCGCCGAGTTCTTCCAGGGCCGCGAGATCGACGGCAAAAAGGTCTACGGCGCCTACATCTTCACCGAGCGCGGCTCCGAAGGCATCACCATGGGCGTGACCAACGTGCTCTACAATTACGGCTTCAGCTACGACAATCCCAAGAAGCCGTACCAAATGCAGGGCGTCGTCAATTCGGCCGAGGCGGCCAAGGGGCTCGAGTTCTACAAGGAGCTCTACAAGTGCTGCACCGCGCCGGGCATGACCAACGCCTACATGCAGGAGGGGCTCGACGCCTTCAAGTCCGGCCAGGTGGCGATGCAGATGAACTGGTTCGCCTTCTTCCCCGGCCTGTACAAGGATCCGAATGTCGGCGGCGACAGAATAGGCTTCTTCGTCAATCCGGCCGGTCCAGGCGGACACTTCACCCAGCTTGGCGGGCAGGGGATCTCGGTGGTCGCGACCTCCGACCGCAAGGACGACGCGCTGGCCTACATCAAATGGTTCGCGCAGCCCGCCGTGCAGCAGAAATGGTGGCAGCTCGGCGGCTACTCGGCCCTCAAGGCGGTCGTCGACGCGCCCGACTTCCCGAAGAGCGCAGCGTTCGCACCGCAATTCCTGGAGTCGATGGGCATCGTCAAGGACTTCTGGGCCGAGCCATCCTACGCGCAACTGCTGCTCGACATGCAGAAGCGGGTGCATGACTACGTCGTTGCCGACAAGGGCACGGCGCAGCAAGCGCTCGATCTCCTCGTCAAGGACTGGACCAAGGTCTTCAAGGAACAGGGCAAGCAGGTCGCGTCGCAATAGACTCGGGTTCTCGCATCAACTGAACTGGTTTCCCCGGGGAGGTGCCTCGGGGAAGCCGAACCAGCCAACCGATGGACAAGATGACGACGATCTTTCAACCTGATCATGCTACGATCGCCGGCGTGAGTGAGCCCGCCAAATCGCGCGCCACGCGGCGTGTCCGCGGCCTGTCGGACCGGACCATCGCCTGGCTGTTCGTTGCGCCGACGATCGGGCTGCTGCTCGCGATCAATATCTTTCCGCTGATCTGGATGATCCGGCTGTCGTTCACCAGCCTCAATCTCAGCATGTCCTATCTGCCGCTGCGGTTCGTCGGGCTCGACAATTTCACCGACATTCTCGGCGACGAGGACATCTGGTTCCGCCTGCAGACCACGGCGCAATTCGTGATCTGGTCAGTGACGCTGCAGGTGATCATCGGGTTTGGCCTCGCGCTGCTCATCAACCGCCAGTTCCGCGGCCACAGCTTCTGGACCACGATCATCCTGCTGCCGATGATGCTGTCACCGGCGGTGGTCGGCAACTTCTGGACACTGCTGTTGCAGCCGCAGATCGGTCCGTTCAACTACCTGATCAGCCTGTTCACGGGTGTGCCGCCGAGCTCGTTCAGCATGACCGGGCAGGTCTCGCTCGCACCCTGGACCATCGTGCTGGTCGACACCTGGATGTGGGCTCCCTACGTCATGCTGATCTGCCTCGCCGGGCTTCGGTCCATTCCCGACTACATCTATGAGGCGGCCGAAGTCGATCGCGCCTCAGCCTGGCGGCAGTTCTGGTCGATCACGCTGCCGATGACGGTTCCATTCCTGATGCTCGCCGTGCTTTTCCGCGCGATCGAGAACTTCAAGATGTTCGACATGGTCAATCTGTTGACGTCCGGAGGCCCCGGCTCGACCACCGAGCTCGTGTCGATCACGCTGAAGCGCGCCGCGTTCGAGAAATGGCGCACCGGGTATTCCTCCGCGCTCGCCATCATCCTGTTCGTGACCGTGTTCGGTGCCGCCAACATCTACGTCAAAGCGCTCAACAAGGTGAAGCAACGATGACCGCCGTCCTCACCAAGTCCACCGCTCACTCCATCGTGGAGGCCTCGCCGCGCGCGAAGGCCGTGGCCGGCGGCCTCGTGATCCTCTACGCCGTGATCACGATCCTGCCGCTGCTCTGGATCGTCGCCACCGCATTCAAGTCGCAGAGTGACGCCATCGCCTATCCGCCGAAGGTGATCTTCCAGCCGACCCTCGAGGGTTACGTGAACCTCTTTACCGTACGTACCCGCCAGACACCGGATTTTATCGCCAAGCTGCCGCCGCCGGAGACGTGGTACGACAAGCTCGTGCGCCAGCGCGACATGGTCATTGCCGGACCGTCGAAGGTCGTGCCGCGCTTCGTCAACTCGCTGATCATCGGGTTCGGCTCGACCTTCCTGGCCGTCTTTCTCGGCACGCTCGCAGCCTACGCCTTCTCGCGCTTCCGCATTCCCCTGGCAGACGATCTTCTATTCTTCATCCTGTCGACGCGCATGATGCCGCCCGTTGCCGTGGCGATCCCGATCTATCTGATGTACCGGCAGCTCAACCTGACCGACACCAGGCTCGGAATGATCCTGCTCTATACCGCCGTGAACGTCTCGCTCGCGGTCTGGCTGCTCAAGGGGTTCATCGACGAGATCCCGCGCGAATACGAGGAGGCCGCCCTCGTCGACGGCTACACGCGGCTCCAGGCCCTGCGCAAGGTCGTGTTGCCGCAGGCCGTCACGGGGATCGCCGCGACCGCAATCTTCTGTCTGATCTTCTCGTGGAACGAGTACGCGTTCGCGGTTCTCCTGACGAGCGGCGAGGCACAGACCATGCCGCCCTTCATTCCCTTCATCATCGGCGAGGGCGGGCAGGACTGGCCGGCGGTTGCTGCCGCGACCACACTGTTCGTCGTGCCGATCGTCCTGTTCACCGTGTTGTTGCGCAAGCACTTGTTGCGCGGCATCACCTTCGGAGCTGTGCGCAAATGAGCGGTTCTGCGGTTGAAAAAAGCGGAATGTCTCGCTGGTTGCTGCGTGGGCCTTGGGAGGCCGGCGCGATGACCCTGATAGGGGGCGGCATCGTCATGCTGGTGCAGCCGTGGTCGATCGATCTGTACAGCTATTCCTTCGGGACCATCCTCGCCGGCACGGTTGGCTACGTCATCGTCAGCCATTTTCCGGAATAGGGCGGCAGCCATGGCACAAATCCGCGTCGAAAACCTGCGCAAGTCGTTCGATCAGTTCACGGCCGTTGAAGGCTCGAACTTCACCATCGACGACGGCACCTTTTTTGCGATGCTCGGGCCCTCCGGCTGCGGCAAGACAACCACGCTGCGCATGATCGCTGGCCTCGAGCTGCCAACCGAGGGCAAGATCCTGCTCGACGGCGAGGACGTGACCTTCCGCCGCGCCGCCGCCCGCGATATCGCCTTCGTCTTCCAGCTCTTTGCGCTCTATCCACACATGAATGTAGCGGGCAACATTGGCTTTCCCCTGAAGTGCCAGGGCATGGGGCGGCGCGAGATTCGCGAGCGGGTGCAGGAAACCGCGCGGCTGCTGCGGATCGAGCATCTCGTGTCGAGCAAGACGTCGAAGCTCTCGGGCGGCGACCGGCAGCGCGTCGCGCTTGGCCGCGCCATGGTGAGGCGGCCGAAGGCCTTCCTGATGGATGAGCCGCTCGGGGCGCTCGATGCCGAGTTTCGGCATCTGATGTGCGGCGAGCTTCGCGACCTGCACGAGCGCATCGGTGCGACCACTGTTTACGTGACGCACGACCAGCTCGAAGCGATGTCGATGGCGGATCAGATCGCGGTCATGAACAAGGGACGGGTCGAGCAGATCGGCTCGCCGCAAGAAGTCTATGACCGGCCCGCCAGCATGTTCGTGGCCGATTTCATCGGCTCGCCGCCGATGAATTTCCTGCGGTTTGAAAGCGGCTTGCGGTCGGGGGATCGGACTGTCGCCTTTCATAGCGTCAGCGTCGACGTCCCGGAGATCCGCGAGGATCGTGCGAGCGCACCGCTGGCGCTCGGGATACGTCCTGAGCACATCCGCTTTGCCGACGAGGCTCCCGTCCGCGGCGAAGTGTTCGGTGCCGAATATCTCGGCACCACGCAGATCGTCACCGTCGACACGCCGCACGGACGCCTCGCGGCGCGGCTGCCCTCCAGCGCGTCGGTGCGGATCGGCGAGACGGTGGGTCTTGAATTCCACTCCGAGCGGCTGGCGCTGTTCGATGTCGCCAGCGGTCTCGCTGTTCGAACCGCCAATGAGGGGAGGGTGCGCCATGGCTGACGTCGCGTTGCGCAACATTAGCAAGCGTTTCGGCGCGGCCGAGGCGGTCCGCGAGCTTTCGCTGGCGGTGAACGATGGAGAGTTCCTGGTCCTGCTCGGGCCGAGCGGCGCGGGCAAAACCACGACGTTGCGGCTGATCACGGGGCTCGAGACCCCCGACACCGGCTCGGTCATGATCGACGGCCGCGACGTGACGCGTGATCCGCCGGGATCACGCGATATCGCCTTCGTCTTCCAGCAATATTCACTGTATCCGCACCTCACGGTCTATGACAATCTGGCATTTCCGTTGCGCTCTCCCGCACGGCGCGTGCCGGAGCCGATCATCCGCAAGCGCGTCGAACGGACTGCGGAGCTGTTGCACATCGCAAGCAAGCTGAACAACCGTGCAACCCGTCTGTCCGGAGGCGAAATGCAGCGGGTGGCGATCGGCCGCGCGCTGGTTCGCGATCCCTCGATCTACCTGATGGACGAGCCGCTCTCATCGCTGGATGCGAAGCTGCGTGCGGAGCTTCGTCTCGAGCTCAAGCGGATCCAGCTCGAGCTTGGCGCGACCATTCTGTACGTGACCCACGATCAGGTCGAGGCCATGACGATGGCTTCCAGGATCGGCGTGATCAGGGACGGCCAGCTCCTTCAGTGCGGTACGCCGCGGGAGATCTACGAAAGTCCTTCATCGAGCTATGTCGCCTCGCGCCTCGGCACGCCTCAGATCAACTTCCTTCCGGCCCGTCTGTTGTCAGACGTGCCGGTGCCGCCGGGGACGGAGACCGTTGGTATCCGAACCGAGCATCTGCAAATTGCCGCGCGCAACGGCGGACGAATGGTCGGCCGCGTGCACCGCGTCGAGCACCTCGGCGAGCAGAATCACGTCCACCTGGACTACAAGGGCGAGATGCTGGTGACGCTTGCGGATCCGCGCCGGCCGCTTCAGTCCGGCCAGGAGGTCGAACTACACCTGCTGCATCCGCTCTGTTTCGATCGCGCGGGGCAACGCATCCCTGCGATGGTTCACTAGAGGATCCGTTCGATGTCGCTGCAACCCGAGACATTCAAGTCGCTGGTCAAGATGGCCGCAGAGCAGGTCATCGCGAGCGCGCCGGAACTCACGACCCTGGATCAAGCGATCGGCGACGGCGACCATGGAACGAACATGAAGCGCGGCTTTGAGGCCGTGCTCGGCAAGCTCGATGCCATTTCGGCGCAGCCGCTGGACGAGGGGCTGAAGATGATCGGCAAGACGCTGGTGATGACCGTCGGAGGCGCCTCCGGGCCGCTTTACGGCAGTTTCTTTCTTGGCGCGGGCGAAGCACTTTCGCAAGACAAGCACCTGCCGGACGATCTCGCGGACGTCTTTGGCAGCGGCGTGAATGCGGTGAGCGCGCGGGGGCGCTCGCAGGCGGGCGAGAAGACAATGCTCGACGTGCTTGTTCCCGTCCTGGAAACGTTGAGGACGGCGGCCGGTCAGCCGGATCTGATCGCGCGGGTCCGAGCCACTGCTGCCGAAGCAGTCGAGCGGACTGCACCGATGCAGGCCACCAAGGGGCGAGCGTCGTTCCTCGGGCCGCGCAGCGTCGGACATGTCGATCCCGGCGCACGTTCGAGCTGCATACTCGTGCAGGCGGTCTGCGCGAGCCTGGAGGGACAGCAATGACCGACACTGTGGGTATCGTGATCGTCTCGCATTCGAAGGATATCGCCAAGGGCACCGCCGACATGGTGCGGCAGATGGTCGGCAGCGAGGTCAAGGTGGCCTTCTGCGGCGGCAATCCCGACGGCGGGCTCGGCACGAGCGTCTCCCTGATCATCGATGCCATCAACGATGCCTGGTCGGCGAAGGGCGTCGCGATCCTCGTCGATCTCGGCGGCGCAGAGACCAACAGCGAAATGGCGGTCGAAATGCTGGAGCCCGCACGGCGCGAGCTCGTTGTCGTATGCAACGCGCCGATCGTCGAGGGCGCCGTGATGGCGGCGACCGAGGCGGCGGGCGGCAGCTCACTGGCCCAGGTGAAGGCCGTGGCCGAGGAACTCTCTGCCGACTGACGCGTCGGCGAAGCGATGATGGAAGATGAGCATGCTGGACAGAGCGGACGGACAGACATTCATCGGCAATGTACGGCTGGTGCACGCGGTGGGTATGCATGCACGCCCGGCGGTCAAGCTCACAAAGCTTGCCAAGAAGTTCGAGGCGCAGATTTTCGTTCGGGTGGCGGGCGCGGCCGAGTGGATCAATGCCAAGAGTGTGGCCAAGATCATGGCCATGCGTGCGGCGCACGGCAGCACGATCGAAATCAAGGCATCCGGCAGTGACGCCGAGGCCGCCGTCGCGGCGCTGGTCGACCTGATCGCAACTGATTTTCCGGACGGAGCTTCGTAGCATGCAGGGAGGCGCGACAGGACTGGCCTACCGCGGCAGAACCGCCTCGATCGGCTTTGCCCATGGCCCGTTCGTCCGCGTCGATGCGGGCACGAACGGCGAGCGCGTCGCGGGTACCTTGGTCGAAGAGGCACTCGCGCTGCGCAGTGCGATAGACGTGGCGAGCGGGCAGATTGCGGAGCTTGCCACGATCGCCGGAGGCGAAGCCGCGCAAATTCTCGAATTCCAGGTCGCATTGCTGGAGGATGAAGATTTCATCGAGGCGATCTTCGCGTCGATCGGGGAGGGGAGTTCTGCGGACGTGGCGTGGCGTTCGGCGCTCGATGAGCAGATTGCCGATTACAATTCGGCAGAGGACGAATATCTGAAGGCGCGCTCGTCGGATCTCGCTGACCTGCGCGACCGCGTGATCAACATTCTGCGGGGAGGCGAAGGCCAGGTCCTGAAGATTCCGAGCGGCGCCGTCGTCTGCGCCGACGATCTGCCGCCCTCGCGATTCCTTGAGATCGACTGGTCCAGCGGCGGCGGTCTGGCGCTCCTGCGCGGCAGCCCCACGAGCCACGTCGCCATGCTGGCGCGGGCACGGGGGATCCCCATGGTCGTGCAACTCGGCGCCATTCCGGAGATCGGAGCCACGGCGCTGCTCGACGGCGAAAGTGCGATGCTCGAGCTCGATCCAAATGCGGAGCAGGTCCGGCTGTTCGAGAAGCGGCGCGAGAACCATCGCAAGAGCAGGGCGTCTGCGCGCGCAATCCTGCGGCGGCCGACGGCTTCGTGGCGCGGCGAGCGGATCAAGCTGTTCATCAATATCCAGCGCGTCGACGATCTCGATCACGCCGACGCACAATACGCAGATGGCATCGGCCTGATGCGCACCGAATTTCTGCTCACCGAGCGGGGGCGCCTGCCCGATGAGGAGGCCCAGTTCGCAGCCTACGATGCGGTGTTGCGTTGGGCCGACCGGCGTCCAGTCACCATTCGTACATTTGACGCCGGTGGCGACAAGCCGGTGCCCGGCTTCACGCTGGACGGCGAAGCCAATCCCTTCCTGGGGGTTCGCGGCTTGCGGCTTTGCCTGGCCCGGCCCGACGTCTTTACCGTTCAACTTCGCGCGCTCGCGCGTGCCGCCGTGCGCGGAAACCTCAAGGTCATGTTTCCGATGGTCACATCGGCGGACGAGCTCGAAGCAGGGCGGAAGCTGTTCGCTGAAATCGTGCAGCGCTTGCAGCTGGACGGCATTGACGCGATGCTCCCCGAGCTGGGAATCATGGTCGAAGTCCCGGCGGCGGCCCTTGCGATTGCGAGCTTCAAGGCTTCCTTCTTCTCGATCGGCTCGAACGATCTCGCGCAATATGTCCTTGCCTGCGATCGTTCCAATGGAGCTCTCGCCCCCTTGATGGATCCACTACATCCGGCCTTGCTCGAACTGATCGCACGGACCGCGGAGCACGGCCGGCGCGCCGGCATCAGCGTCAGCCTGTGCGGCGACATGGCGAGCGACCCGCGCTGCCTTCCCGCATTGTTGAATTGCGGCTTGCGGGAGCTGTCCGTGAATGCATCGGCGCTCGCACAGATCAAGCGGACGATCGACCGGCTGAGCAACGGAGGCGGGCTTGGCTGACACGGCGATCGATGAACCGGCAGAAGCCGGCGCTGTTGCGGTCTACAAGCGCATCTTCAAGGAAGTGCTGGAGAGCCGCCCGTCGGGCATGCGGCTGCGTCTGGCGCATGCCATCGGGAAGAACCGCAGCTTCGTCAGCCAGATCAGCAACCCCGCCTATCCGGTGCCGATACCCGTGCAGCACCTCAATACGATCTTCGATGTCTGCCACTTCCCGCCGCAGGCGAAGGCCGCCTTCCTTCGTGCCTATGCGCGTGCCCATCCGCGCCGGATCGGCCGGCTGACGGAGGGATCGCATGAGCGGAGCTTGACGCTGCATTTGCCGGATCTCGGCAGCGCCAAGCGGAACGCCGAACTCGATGCGCTGCTCCAGGATTTTGCGAGGCGCTTGATTGCCATCATGCGGGAAAAATAGCGTGAGGCCAGGGGAGAAAACGGGGAGGAGACAATGAAGAAGTTCATCAACTCGGTCGACGGCGTGCTCGCAGAGAGTCTCGACGGGCTTGCTGGTGCGCATGCCGATCTCGTCGCGCTCGGGCCGGAGCGGAAATTCGTGCGACGTCGTGAGCTGAACCCGAAGAAGGTCGCACTCGTGTCCGGTGGCGGCAGCGGGCATGAGCCGCTGCATGCGGGCTTCGTCGGCTATGGCATGCTCGATGCCGCCTGTCCGGGGCAGGTCTTCACGTCGCCAACGCCGGACCAGATCGTCGAGGCCGCGCAAGCGGTTTCTGGTGAAGCCGGCGTGCTGTTCATCGTGAAGAACTATGCGGGGGACCGCATGAATTTCGAGATGGCGGCCGAGATCGCCGAGGGCCGCACGGCGACGATCGTGACGGACGATGACGTCGCGGTCGAGAACTCCACGCACAGCATCGGACGCCGCGGCGTGGCCGGCACGCTGATCGTCGAGAAGGTCGTCGGCGCGGCTGCCGAGAAGGGTGCTGACCTGAAAAGTTGCGCTGCGCTCGGTGAGCGCGTCAATGCGCGGACGCGATCGATGGGCGTGGCGTTGACGAGCTGCACGGTCCCGGCCGCGGGCACGCCGACCTTTTCGCTTCGGGAGGACGAGATGGAGATGGGGGTCGGCATTCACGGTGAACCGGGGCGCCGCCGCGTCAAGCTGGAGCAGGCCGATGCGATCGCAGACGAGATGACAACGGCCATCGCGCAGGATCTCGACGCGCGCGGTGGGGGCGAGGCCATCCTGCTCGTCAACGGATTTGGCGGGACGCCGACGATCGAGCTCTATCTGATGTACAATGCTGCGCGGCGGATGCTCGAGAAGCGCGGCTTGCGCATCGCTCGCTCGCTGGTCGGCAGCTTCGTCACCTCGCTGGACATGGCCGGGTGCTCGCTCACCGTGAGCCTGCTCGATAGCGAGACCGCGGCACTGTGGGACCATCCCGTGCGTACGCCCGCGTTGAAATGGTGACCGCGGCTGGGAACGGCTGCTGATTTTTTTCCGATCGCGCTCCGGCGGACGATCGGTCCGGGGGCCACGCCTCACGCACGTATCGGAATTTTCCGGTTCCCCCTCCCTGAAACTTGCCGTGTCCCTCGGACACGGCTTCTTTTATGTGGCGGTAGACGGCTATTTCCCTGTCCGTCGCACGCCTCTGGTCCGACGAGCCCATTATGTGCCGCCGTCGGATTGGCCGGGTGTGTGATGCAAGTTCATCACGTCCCTCTGCGACGTTGGAGTGGATGGGGCTTACCCTCGCAGCGAAGCCGTCGCGCGGGCCGGTTTGGCAGCAAATTTGGTAGCAAAGGACTGGCCAAAAACTGGCTAGATAATCGAACCATCTCTAAAAAACCGAACGAAACCAGTATAGATACGTCGCCGTGTCCTCCCAGGATTGGATCGACAGAGAAGCCTAAGTGATTGAAAATCATTGGAAATTTAGCTGTGCGCCGATGATGGACTGGACCGACCGGCATTGCCGGGTGTTCCATCGGCAACTGACGCGGCGGGGGTTGCTCTATACGGAGATGCTGACCACGGGCGCAATCATCCATGGCGACCGGGAGCGGCTGCTAGGGTTCGACGCGTGCGAGCATCCGGTGGCGCTTCAGCTTGGCGGGTCTGATCCCAAGGAGCTCGCGCAGGCCGCGCGGATTGGCGAGGCGTTCGGCTATGACGAGATCAATCTCAATGTCGGTTGCCCCTCCGATCGCGTGAAGGACGGCCGTTTCGGCGCCTGCCTCATGGCGGAGCCGGAGCTCGTGGCGAGATGCGTTGATGCCATGAAGCACGTGGTCGCCGTTCCCGTCACGGTGAAGTGCCGTATCGGGATCGACGACCAGGATCCGGAGGTCGCGCTCGATGCGCTCGCGCGTGCGGTGGTGGCGTCCGGCTGCGATGCGCTGATCGTGCACGCGCGCAAGGCTTGGCTCAACGGCTTGTCGCCGAAGGAGAACCGCGACATCCCGCCGCTCGATTATGATCGCGTCTATCGGCTCAAGCGCGCGATGCCTGGTGTGCCCGTCATCATCAATGGCGGCGTTCGGAGCATTGACCAGGCAAAGGCGCATCTTGCCCATGTTGACGGCGTGATGCTCGGCCGCGCCGCCTATCAGGAGCCGTGGCGGCTGCTCAGCGTCGATGCCGACATCTTCGGCGAGGCGGCACCGCACGCCTCCATGCAGGACGCGCTCGAGGCGATGATGCCCTACATCGAAGGGCAGCTGGCGCGCGGCACCCGGCTGCACGCCATCACGCGGCATTTCGTCGGCGCATTCCATGCCGTGCCCGGCGCACGGGCGTTCCGCCGCCATCTTGCCGAGCAAGGGGTAAAGCCGGGTGCCGGTCTCGACGTGCTGCGCGATGCGATCGCGCGCGTCGGTGCAAGCGCGCCGGCCGAGGCGGCGGCGTAGCCGCCCCTTGCTAGTCGACCGCCGTGCGGGAGCGGCGAGGGCTGCTCTGGAGTTCCGGATATCCTGTCAGCATCAGCGTATCCGCCCGCACGCCCCAGCTTTGCAGGCGATCCAGGAAGCTCATGCCGAGCAGATTGGTCTTCATCTGGCCGCGTTGCACCACGAGGGCCGGCACCGACTTCTCGACCAGCTTGCCGACGGCGAGACGGTCGAGCGTGAGCCGGGCGGCCTTGGTGTGACCGCCCGCGGTCTCGAGGTCGACATCGTATTCCAGCATTTCGAGCGGCAGCCCGATCGCCTTTGCGGTTTCCCAGGTCAGCACCACCGACGTCGCGCCGGTATCGATCACCATCGGTGCGGTGACGCCATTGATCTTCGCGCGCAGCGTGAATTCGCCGCCCTGGCTGCGCGGGATCTGGACGGCCGGTGCCGGGGAGGCGGCCTGTGCGCGAAAAATGTGCGAGACCTTGTGGCTGGCTCGCGCGATCTGGTCGGGATCGCCATAGGCGACGACGGCACCTGCCGTGCCGGCGAGCATGATCAGAACGAGCAGGAGGCGGATCATCGCGCGCCTCCGAATGTACGCAGGCGGATCAGATGCGTTTCGGCGACGCCGCAATCGGCATAAGTCCAGCCTCCGCCATGCGCGCCGGCAAGAGGGCCATGATCGCGAGCCGGTCCACGCTCTCCATTGTGTGCCAGCGCGCGATCTCGGGCAAGGTCCGGCCGCAGCCGAAGCACAGTTTGGTCTTGGGATCGATCATGCAGACGGCGACGCACGGCGTTTCTTTGCTCATACGGACATAGTGAGGGATGATCGGGCATGTCGGCAAGCATCTGGTTAGGAACCTGTGCCGGCGCTCATGATCGGCTTGTGGCGCGGCCGGCGTTTCTCGTCCGGCAGGACGGAACTTTCCGGCTGGAGAGGCGGAGAATCATCCGACAGCGGCGCCAGCGCGCTCATCACGCGCTCCGGCGGGAAGGTGACGATTACCTCGGTGCCGATGCGCAGCTTCGATTTCAGCGTGAACGTGCCGCCATGCAGGTCGATCAGATTCTTGGCGATCGGCAGGCCGAGGCCGGCGCCCTGTTCCGCTGACTTGATCGAATTGGAGCCTTGGCCGAAGGATGCGAGCACCACCGGGATCTCGTCCTCGGGGATGCCGGAGCCGGTATCCTTTACCGAGAGATATTGCCCGCCCGAGGCGGTCCATCCCGCCTTGAGCCAGATCTCGCCGCCTTGCGGGGTGAACTTGATCGCGTTGGAGAGCAGATTGAGCACGACCTGGCGGATCGCGCGCTCATCGGCCCAAAGCCGCGGCATGGCCTGCTCGAACACTTCGTGGATGGTGATACCGCGGCTCGAAGCACGCAGCTTCATCAAATGATGGCAGTCTGCGACGATACCGACCAGCGACACCGCTTCCTCGTTGAGTTCGTAGCGGCCGGCCTCGATCCGCGACAGATCGAGGATCTCGTTGATGAGGTTCAGCAGGTGCACGCCGGAATTATGGATGTCCGCCGAGTACTCCTTGTAAACCGGCACCGCATGCGCGCCGAAAATTTCGCTCTTCATCACCTCGGAGAAGCCGAGAATGGCGTTCAGCGGCGTGCGCAGCTCGTGGCTCATCTGCGCGAGGAAGCGCGACTTGGCGACATTGGCGGCTTCGGCGCGGTGGCGGGCTTCGTCCGAGATTGCCTTGGCCTGTTCCAACTCGCCGATCAGCGCATCCTTCTCTGCGCGCGCTTCCAGCGTGGCAAAGGTGGAGGAGTGCAGGCGGTGCGCCAGCAGGACGAAATAGCCTTCGGCCGCGAGCGCGAGTGCCGCCAGGATGTAATTGTCCAGCGAGCCGGTCATCACGAAGCTCAGCGCCATCGCGACGGCGACCGGCGCGGTGGCGGCAACGGCGGCGATCGGCAGATTGGCAGCGAGCATGCTCGATACTGCGATCACCAGCAGCATCAGGAACATCATCAGCGTTTCCGTGACCATGTCGAGCACGGGATGGATCAGGATCGCCATCCAGCACAGGCCATAGAGCAGGTCGAGCATGACAAAGCGCGTCCGCCATGCGCGCGTCGCGGAGGGCGAGGCGGGCTCGGTCAGGAAGCGCCGACAACTGCGGATCATGGCGCTGTGGATGCAAAGCATGCCGGCGGTCCAGGCCGCGGCCGGGATCGGCTGCATCCACAGCCCGAACAGCATGCCGGTCGCCACCACCAGCAGCATCACGACATAGGAGGCAGACAGTCGCGTCTGGGCGTATTGCCGCAGCATCTCGGCGTCGAAGGCCGGCCGGGTTCCACTGGTCGACGTTAACTTGTCGCGTGCCTCGCGCACCCGCTGCGCCGCAGCCCTTCGGCTGCTCGCCGATGGCGCGCTCACCGGCTCGGCCGGAAGCTGCACAACCTCGGGCTTTTCAGCGGGGTTACTCATCAAGCAACACGGTTCCTGCCCACGCCGGACGCGGGCCTTCTGCATTGTCTATCTGTGGCAAGAAATCCTTAAGAGCTGACTTAAGGAGCTAAAGAATTACGTTAACCCGGCGTTAATTCGGATCTCGCCTGCGCCGTTCAATGCAGTGCCGCGTGCTGCGCGATGTACACCAGGGCCCCGGCCAAATATCCCACCAAGGCCGGCCCCGCGATGCGGCGCGCGTACCAGAAGAACTCGATCTTCTCGAGGCCCATGGCGGCAACACCCGCCGCCGAACCGATGATCAGGATCGAGCCGCCGGTGCCGGCGCAATAGGCGATGAACTCCCAGATGAAGCTGTCGGGCGGATAATGCGCGAGGTCGTACATGCCCATGGTCGCGGCGACCAGCGGTACGTTGTCGATGACGGCGCTCAGCAGGCCGAGCACGACGACGATGACGTCCTGGCGGCCGATGGCGGTATCCAGCCAGCGCGCCAGCATCGACAGCAGGCCGGCATGCTCGAGGCAGGCAACCGCGAGCAGGATGCCGACGAAGAACACGACCGAGCTCATGTCGATCCGGGTCAGCGCGTGCACCAGCGTGAGAGGCTGGCGCACGTGTTCCTCCTTGTGGCGATGCACGATCTCGCCGACCAGCCAGAGCACGCCGAGGCCGAACAGGATGCCCATGAAGGGCGCCAGATGCGTGACCGCCTTGAACGCCGGCACCGCGATCAGTGTGCCGAGGCCGAGATAGAACATGAGGTTGCGCTCGAACCGGTCGACGGCCAGCAATCCGTTATCTTTCGGCGGCGGTGCGATGATCTTGCCCCTGAGCGAGAAGCTGATGAAGACGAGCGGCACCAGCAGATTGAGCAGCGAGGGCAGGAACACCGCGCTCATGATCTTGAGCGGCGAGATCTGTCCGCCGATCCACAACATGGTCGTGGTGACGTCGCCGATCACGGTCCAGGCGCCGCCGGCATTGGCGGCAATGACGATGAGGGAGGCGAACAACAGGCGGTCGTCGCGGCGGGCGATCAGCTTCTGGATCAGCGAGATCATGACGATGGTGGTCGTCAGATTATCCAGAATCGCGCTGAGGAAGAACGTGACGAAGCCGATCAGCCAGATCAGCGTGACCTGGCTCGTGGTGCGGATCAGCGAGGTGATGACCTCGAAGCCATCATGGGCGTCGATCACCTCGACGATCGTCATGGCGCAGATCAAGAAGAAGACGATCTGCGCGGTGGAGCCGACGGACGCGTCGAGCTGGCGGCCGACCAGCGCGTGGTCGCCGGTTGCGACAGCGTAGATGGTCCACAGCAGCCCAGCGCCGAGCAGCGCCGTAGCGCTCTTGTTGACGCGAAGCGGGTGCTCGAGCGCGATCGCCGCATAGGCGAGGATGAAGATGGCGGCGATCGCGATCAGCAAGGTCGTTTCAGAACGTCAGCTGTCAGCGATTGAGTCGTGCAAGCAGGCTCGACGTATCCCAGCGCTTGCCACCCATCTTCTCGACCTCGGAGTAGAACTGGTCGACCAGCGCTGTCACTGGCAGATTGGCGCCGTTGCGGCGGGCTTCCGCCAGCGAGATCGAGAGGTCCTTGCGCATCCATTCGACCGCGAAGCCGAAATCGTACTTGCCCTCGTTCATGGTCTTGTAGCGGTTCTCCATCTGCCAGGACTGTGCGGCCCCTTTCGAGATGGTCTCGATCACCGCGGCGACGTCGAGGCCACTCTTCTTGGCGAAGTGGATGCCCTCGGAGAGACCCTGCACCAGACCGGCGATGCAGATCTGGTTGACCATCTTCGTCAGCTGGCCGCTTCCGGCGGGCCCGAGCAGCTTGCACATCCGTGCATAGGCGCCCGTGATGATCGGCTCGGCGCCCGAATAAGCGTCTTGCGCGCCGCCGCACATCACGGTCAGCACACCGTTCTCGGCGCCGGCCTGGCCGCCGGAGACGGGCGCATCGACGAATTTGAAGCCGGCCTTGGTGGCGGCCGCGTCGAGCTCACGTGCGACCTCGGCGGAGGCCGTGGTATGGTCGACGAAGGTCGCACCCTTCTTCATGCCGGCGAACGCGCCGTCGGGGCCGATCGTGACCGCGCGCAGATCGTTGTCGTTGCCGACGCAGCACATCACGAAATCCTGGCCCTCGGCGGCCGCCTTCGGCGTCGGTGCGGTCTTGCCGCCGAATTTGTCGGCCCATTCTTTCGCCTTGGCCGCGGTGCGGTTGTAGACGGTGACCTCATGGCCCCCTTTTTTCACGAGGTGTCCGGCCATGGGGAAGCCCATCACGCCGAGACCGAGGAAAGCGACTTTAGCCATTGTGGTACCTTGTCCGTAGTTTGGGTTTTACGGTTCTTGCCAGGCGGGGGACGCCTGGGTTCCGCGGTGAGGGCGGATCGGAGGCGCACCATAAACCCTTGAGGGCAGAGGGCAACGGCTTCGTTTGGCGGCCTCCTGTGCTAGGATGGTGGACCTAAGGACTTCAAAACAAGGGAGCGAGAGCATGGGCGGCGTGAGCGTTGGCGTCCTCGATCATTTCAACATCCGGACGCGTAATCTGGCCGAGACCGTCCGCTTCTACGAGGATGTGCTGGGCCTGGAAAAAGGGCCACGGCCGAATTTCGTCTTCCCGGGCGCCTGGATGTATAGCGAGGGCAAGCCAGTGGTGCACCTCGTCGATATTTCTCCGACCGCCGAGCCACAAAAGCCGGATTCCGGCGTTGTCCACCACGTCGCCTTCGTCAGTCGCGGCTTTGACGGCATGAAACAGCGGCTGGCGTCAAAGGGGATGAAGTTCGAGTCTCGCCAGGTGCCCGGCGGCGACCTCTGGCAGATCTTCGTCCACGACCCCAACGGGGTCATGATCGAGCTGAACTACGAGGCCGCCAGGGAGCAGGGGGCGGCGCCTGCCGAAAAAGCCGACGATATCGGCAGGCAGTAGCCTTTTGGGCGTTTCCGCTCTAATGGGGCATCCTCAAGTCCAGGAGATGCGCTTTGAGCGTGACGCAGCAACAGGTTCTCGACAGCCTCACCAAGGTCAAATCACCCCGCGGGGTCGCGCTCACCCATGCCAATGTGCTGAGCGCGATCAGCGCGTCGGACGGCAAGGTGTTCTTCTCGATCAATGTCGATGCCGCCGAGGCAAGGGCCTGGGAATCGGTCCGGGCCGAAGCGGAGGCCGCCGTGCGCACCATTCCCGGCGTCACCACGGTCATGGTGGCGTTGACCGCCGAGCGCAAGCCGGGTGCCGCGCCGCCGCCACCCCCGCAACCGAGCCGCGGCTCGCCTGGCGTGCAGCCGGTCCATGCCCACAAGCCGCCGCAGGGCGGTGGGTCGCCGATGGCACGGCAGTCTGAGATCCCCGGCGTCGCCGCGGTGATTGCGGTGGCGTCCGGCAAGGGCGGCGTCGGCAAGTCGACCACGGCGCTCAATCTGGCGCTCGGCCTGCGCGACCTCGGCCTCAAGGTCGGGCTGCTCGATGCCGACATCTACGGCCCCTCAGTGCCACGCCTGACGGGCCTGCGCGACAAGCCGGAGCTGAACGGCGAGCGCAAGATGATTCCGCTTCGGCGTTTCGGCCTCGCAATCATGTCGATCGGTTTCCTGGTCGAGGAGGAGACCGCGATGATCTGGCGCGGTCCCATGGTGATGTCGGCGGTGACGCAGATGCTGCGCGACGTCGAATGGGGCAAGCTCGACGTGCTCGTCGTCGACATGCCGCCGGGCACCGGCGATGCCCAGCTCACGCTGGCGCAGAACGTGCCGCTCAAGGGCGCGGTGATCGTCTCGACCCCGCAGGATCTGTCCCTGATCGACGCGCGGCGGGGCCTTGCCATGTTCAAGAAGGTCAACGTGCCCGTGCTCGGCATCGTCGAGAACATGAGTTACTTCCAGTGCCCGCATTGCGGCACGCGGTCGGACATTTTCGGTCATGGCGGGGCGCGGCATGAAGCCGAGAAGCTCGGGGTACCGTTCCTGGGCGAGATCCCCCTGCACATGGCGATTCGCGCCACCTCGGACGCCGGCAATCCCGTGGTCGACAGCGAGCCGGACGGTCCCCATGCGGCGATCTACCGCGCCATCGCCGGCCAGGTCCGGGACCAGCTCAAGGGTGTCATCGCGGCGGCCTGATCCGATCCCAGCGGCCAGCTGCGGGGACATGCGACTTTCGTAGAGCCCCGTCATGCCATTGTCGCGTTCCGCAAGCGGGGCTTCCGTGTTAAAGGCCCACGGCAGTCAAGCCCCTTCGGTTCGGCGCGTCCCGACGCGTCGCCGGAATGCGCGGCGGCAAGAAGAGAAGTCAAGGGGAAACGCCCCAGCAAGGAGAGACCTGAGATGAAGCGTCGTGATTTTCTCAAAGTGTCGGCAGCAGGCGCGGCGGCGACCGCGGTGGCCTCGCCGGCGATCGCGCAGTCCTCGCCCGAGGTAAAGTGGCGGCTGACTTCGAGCTTTCCGAAGTCACTCGACACCATCTATGGCGGCGCCGAGCAGGTGGCGAAATACGTCGCCGAAATGACTGACAACAAGTTCCAGATCCAGGTGTTCGCGGCCGGTGAAATCGTCCCTGGCCTGCAGGCCCTCGATGCGACCTCGAACGGCACGGTCGAGATGTGCCACACCGTCTCCTACTATTACGTCGGCAAGGATCCGACCTTCGCGATCTTCGCCTCGGTGCCGTTCGGCCTCAACGCGCGCCAGCAGAATTCGTGGCTCTACCAGGGCGGCGGCAACGAGCTCGCCAACGAGTTCTTCAAGAAGTCGAATGTGATCGGCTTCCCTTGCGGCAACACCGGCACCCAGATGGGCGGCTGGTTCCGCAAGGAGATCAAGACGGTCGCCGACCTCTCCGGCCTCAAGATGCGCATCGGCGGCATCGCCGGCCAGGTGCTTCAGAAGGTCGGCGTGGTGCCGCAGCAGCTCGCCGGCGGCGACATTTATCCCGCGCTGGAAAAGGGCACCATCGACGCCGCCGAGTGGGTCGGTCCCTACGATGACGAGAAGCTCGGCTTCGCCAAGGTCGCCAAGTACTACTACTATCCAGGCTTCTGGGAAGGCGGCCCGACCGTGCATGCCTTCACCAACCTGGAAAAGTGGAATGCGCTGCCGAAGAATTACCAGGCGATTCTCACCAACGCGATGGCCAATGCCAACACCTGGATGGCCGCGCGCTACGATATGCAGAACCCGTCGGCGTTGAAGCGTCTGGTCGCGGGTGGCACCCAGCTCCGTCCCTTCACCAACGAAGTGCTGGAGGCCTGCCTCAAGGCGACTAACGAATTGTGGGCGGAGACCTCGGCCAAGAACGCCGACTTCAAGAAGTCGATCGACGCCATGCAGGCCTACCGCTCCGACGAATATCTGTGGTGGCAGGTCGCCGAATACACCTATGACAGCTTCATGATCCGCTCGCGCACCCGCGGCTGATCTACGGCTTAATTCGTAAGACCGGATAGCCCGGCCTCGCAGGAGGCCGGGCTTTTTCGTTGCCGCAGTGCGATCGGGATGGCTTTCGGCCCGGCGATGTTCCATGCTGTCGGAAAGCCTCGACAAGAAGGCTCCACAAGCACATCCATCAGGGTAGGAAATCATGAAGAGAAGAGACTTCATCAAGGTCACAGGACTTGGTGCGGCCGGCGCCGCCACGCTCGCGGCTCCCGCGATCGCGCAGTCGATGCCGGAAATCAAATGGCGGATGCCCACGAGCTGGCCGAAATCGCTCGACACGCTGTTTGGCGGTGCCGAGATGATGTGCAAGATGGTCGCTGAGGCGACCGACAACAAATTCCAGATCCAGATCTTCGCGGCCGGCGAGATTGTGCCGGGTCTCCAGGTGCTCGACGCCGTGCAGAACGGCACCTGCGAGATCGGCCACACCGCGTCATACTATTATTTCGGCAAGGACCCGACCTTCACCTTCGGCTCGGCCGTGCCGTTCGGGCCCAACATGCGCATCAACCAGGCCTGGTACATGCAAGGCGGCGGACGTGACGTTCTCAACGAGTTCTACAAGAGCTACAACGTCATCTCGCTGCTCGCGGGCAACACCGGCTGCCAGATGGGCGGCTGGTTCAGGAAAGAGGTCAACTCGCCCGAGGATCTCAAGGGCATGAAATTCCGCATCGGCGGCTTTGCCGGCCGTGTGCTCCAGAAACTCGGCGTGGTGCCGCAGCAGCTCGCCGGCGGCGATATCTATCCAGCGCTGGAGAAGGGCACCATCGATGCCGCGGAATGGGTTGGTCCCTATGACGACGAGAAGCTCGGCTTCTACAAGATCGCGCCGCACTACTACTATCCCGGCTGGTGGGAAGGCGGGCCGATGCTGCTGGCCTTCGTCAATCTCGACAAATGGAACGCGCTGCCGAAATATTACCAGAGCGTGCTGGAGCAGGCCGGCCACTATGCCAACAACTACATGATGGCGCGCTACGACACCGCCAATCCGCTGGCGCTGAAGAAGCTGCTCGCCGGCGGCGCCAAGCTGCACCCCTTCTCGCCGGCGATCATGGATGCCTGCTACAAGGCCGCCAAGGAGCTGCACGCCGAAGTTGGCGCAACCAACGCCAACTTCAAGAAGGTGCACGACTCCCTCGCCAAGTTCACGGGCGACGGCTACGCCTGGTTCCAGGTCGCCGAGGTCGGCTACGACATCTTCATGGCGCGGCGCTCACAGAGCTGATCACGTCATCTGTCGCATGCAGCGCTCCGGAGCGAAGGCTCCGGGGCGTTCTTTTTGGGCGTCGCGAAGAGTGCCCCACTCAAAACTCGAAAAACAACCCCATGCACAGTAGCCAACCGATTGATAAGCCGTGAAAAAAATTGGCGGTACAAACGGTCTTCGCGGGAGGCGGGTCTGTGCTGCGGCATGCAGGAGAGGGCGACTCCGGAACCGGCGCGATCGAAGGATCGTTCCGCTCACCAGCTCCTACGAACCAGGAGCGGTTTGACCTGTCGGGCAAAACAGTGGCAGAGTGTGAGTATCGAATAATCCGAAATATCTCGCCGGCACTCACTCTGGAGACGACGATGAGCTTCGATCCCGACGCCGTCCAAAGGGCGCTTCGCAAGGCGTGGTCATTGTCGACCTCAAGCCAATGGAGTGCGGATAATCCGGCGGCAGGGCAATGCAACGTCACGGCATTGCTGATACGAGAACTCTTCTGCGGTGAATTACTGAAGACGCCCTTGTCGGCCGGCGACCACTTCTACAACCGGATTGAAGGGCAGAGATACGACTTCACGGCGAGCCAGTTCGATCAGCCGATTGTTTACGCGGATCTACCTGCGGATCCGGCCGAGGCAGAGCTGGGAGCAACAGGCGACCAGCTGGCTGCACTCAGAGCGGCCTTCGAGTCGCAGCGTATCAAGCCAGCTTAAGTGAGGAGGAGGCAACCTGGCGCCTCGCTTCGGAAGGTCCGGTAAGGCCGCCGCGGACCACGTCATCGCATAGGAACTACGATCAGCCGCCGGCACTTGTCGACGTCAAAGGGCAAGGAGTGCCGCGGATTACATGGCCGACAAGGACGACCAGAAGGAACGAGGGCTCGCAAGGTCGATAGGGGTGGGCGTCATCACCGGGGCGGCCGACGACGATCCTTCCGCAATCGGCACCTATGCCAGCGCCGGGGCGCAATTCGGAACACAAATCCTCTGGTTGGCGCCTGTCGTCCTGCCGATGATGTTCACGGTCGTCTACCTGTCCTCGAAGTTGGGGCAAGTTTCGGGACGAGGGCTCTTCCACGTCATCCGAGACTTCTATCCGCGCTGGCTGCTCTGGGCTGTGCTGGTGGGCGTGATGATCGGCAACACGATCGAAGCGGCCGCCGATCTCGGCGGCATGGCCGCCGCGCTCGGCATTTTCATTCCGCTCCCCGTTCCATGGATCGTGGTTGCAGTCGCCGTCGTACTGCTGGCACTTCAATTATGGGGATCTTACGCAACCATACGGGCGATCTTCCGCTGGCTCGCCCTGGCGCTGCTCGCCTACGCGGCCGCCGCTCTGCTCGCTCAGCCAGATCCTGCAGAGGTCTTGATTGGCACATTCATCCCCACGGTGCGGTTAGACCGGCACTTTCTGTCCATCGTCGTCGCGATCATCGGGACTTCGTTGTCGGCCTATATCTACACTTGGGAATCCAACCAGCAGGTCGAAGAGAAGATTGAGGAAGGGAAGATCAGACTTTCTCAGCGCATCGGAGCATCCAGTACCGAGCTCTCCCGCAGCCGCCGCGACGTGCTCATCGGCATGCTGTTTTCCAATGCCGTCATGTATTTCATCATCATGTCCACAGGAGTCACGCTCCACGACCACGGCCAGACCAACATAGAAACCGCTGCGCAAGCGGCGGAGGCGTTGCGCCCTCTTGCTGGTGCGGGCGCAAGCGTGCTGTTTACCGCTGGCATCATAGGCGTCGGGTTTCTCGCCGTACCGGTGATGACTGCCGGCGCCGCGTACGATCTAGCACAGGCGCTCGGCTGGAGGGCCAGCCTTCACGCCCGTCCACGCGAAGCACCAGGATTCTATTGGGCGATTGCCGGACTCACAGCGATTGCTGTCGCTCTGAACTTCCTTGGTTTCAATCCGATGCAGGCCCTGGTCTGGTCGGGGATCGTTCAGGGATTTTCGACCCCGCCGCTCTTGCTGCTGATCATGTTTATGACGAACAACCGCAAGATCATGGGGGACAAGGTGAATTCTGCGTGGATGAACGCGCTCGGCTGGATCACCACGGCCGCCGTGTTCTCGGCCAGCGCCGGGCTCGTAGTAACATGGTTCCTTTAAAGTCGTACTCTTTCATTGCTGGTCGTCATCGGGTTCGCAGCCGGTCTGACGATGGTGCTCGAACACACGTTCTGAAGCCGCTACGCGCTGTTCGAAGCGCGGGGGTGATCTAACCCTTAAGGTCGTACTGCTTGCTGAGGTGATCGCCGATCTGAACCAGCATGGCGACACATTCCGGATAACCGGGCCGATCCGACGTGGCCTGATCTGCGCTGGCTCGAAACTCCCAGGAACTGCCGTCGCGAATGATGGAAATCGTCATTGTGTCGGGACAGTCGGCGTGAGCCTTCAACTCGGCCCTTGCCATTGCAATCAGCTCGCTTTCCGTTTTCAACGGTCTGCTCATGAAGCTCATCCTTTCGTCCTGGGGCCGAATTTGCTGGTCTGGTCAACCACTGGAACACATCTGATCGGCTGACATGAAGCTGACAAGATCTTGACTAGTCAACCGGCTGCTTTTTCACTGGCCCAAGCGCTCGGAATATTGGAAGAGAGCGCCGATGCGGCGCAGGCCGTACAATGACACCGGGCTGTCCGGCGGGACTTTGATGCGCCTTCTGATCGTTGAGGACAATGTCGAGCTGTCGCGGCTCGTTGCCGGCGGGCTGGCGGCGGCCGGCTATGAGAGCGACATCGTCGGCAGCGCGGCCGAGGCACGCGAGGCGGTGAGCAGTGTCAGCTATGCCGCGATGATTCTCGACCTTGGCCTGCCCGACGGCGACGGCCTGTCGGTGCTGCGCGAGCTGCGCCTCAAGATGGAGCCGCTGCCGGTGCTGGTGCTGACCGCGCGGGGCGGCGTGCAGGACCGCGTCAGCGGCTTGCGCAGCGGTGCCGACGACTACCTCGTAAAACCGTTCGCGATGGAGGAACTGGTGGCGCGGCTGGAGGCGATCCTGCGCCGGCCGGGCCAGCTGCTCGGCCGCTCGCTCAGTCTCGCCAACCTCGTCTACGACACCGAGAGCCGCCAGATCTTCGTCGACGACCAGCCGCGGATCATCTCCGCGCGCGAGACCTCGGTGCTCGAGATCCTGCTGCGCCGGCAGGGGCGGGTCGTGCCGAAGAAGAACGTCGAGGACCACATTTTCGGGCTCGAAGGCGAAGTCGCTTCCAACGCGGTCGAGGTCTATGTCTCGCGACTGCGCAAGCAGCTGGCGGAACATGGCGCCAAGGTGGTGATCCACACCATCCGGGGCGTCGGCTATCTCATGACCGAGGAGAAATAGCGTGACCCAGCTCGGATCCGGCGCCGGGTCCTATGGCAGGTCGCCGACCTTCAAATCGCTGATCTGGCGCATCGTGTTCCTCCACATCGTTGCGGTCGCGGTGGTCGCGATCTTCCTGCCGCTGGTACTGTTCTGGCTGCTCAATTCCGAGATCAGCCAGCTGCATCGCGACGCCATGCGCGCCCAGGCCGAGGTGCTGGCGGAGCGCATCGTCGCGCAGCCGGACGGTACGTTGACCTTCAACCTGCCCGACAGCCTCAAGGGCCTCTATTCAGACGCCTATGGCCGCTACCAGTACGACATTCGCGACGCCGAAGGCCGGCTGCTGTTCTCCTCCCACCGGCGTTCTCCCGCGGTGGCGGCGCCGCGCTTGTCCGATACCATTTCCGGCGCCGGCGTCACCCGCGACATCGACGGCAAGACGGTGCGCATCCAGGTTGCCGAGGATCTCGCGCACCGCGACGTCATCATCGACGACATCGTCTCGAACTTCTTCCGGCGGGTCGGTTGGATCACCATCCCGATCCTCCTGGTCCTGCTTGCCACCGACATCATCATCTTCCGCCGGGCGATTGCGCCGCTGTGGAAGGCCTCGGAGGAGGCCAGCAATATCGGCCCGGCGCGGACCGACATCCGCTTGCCTACGGCACAGATTCCGCGCGAGATCCTGCCGCTGGTCACCGCCGTGAACCAGGCACTCGATCGCCTCGAGGGCGGCTTTCGCGTGCAGCGGCAGTTCACGGCGGACGCCGCGCATCAGTTGCGCACGCCGCTCGCGATCCTGCGCACGCGCATCGAGACGCTCGACGACCGTGCGGCACGACAGGCGCTGCATGCCGACATCGAAACCATGAGCCGCCTCGTCGCCCAGCTGCTGGAGATCGCCGAACTCGACACATTGGTGCTCGATCCCGGCGAGACCGCGGATTTGCGCGCCGTCTGCGCCGAGGTGGTCGGCTCGATCGCGCCGTTCGCGATTGCGCAGCACAAGGATATCGAGCTGAAGGGCACGGACGCACCGGTCGAGATCCACGGCAATTCCGAGATGCTCCAGCGTGCGATCTTCAACCTTGCGGAAAACGCCATCAAGTTCACGGCAAAGGACACCTCCGTCGATGTCGAGGTGCGCGAAGACGGTTCGGTGCGCGTACGTGACCACGGCCCGGGCATCCCGGAAGCCGAACGCGAACTGATCTTCCAGCGCTTCTGGCGCGGCGACCGCCGGCGCAGCGACGGTGCGGGGCTGGGACTCTCGATCGTGCGCGCAGTGGCGGACGATCACGCGGCCACGGTTGCGGTGGAGAACCTTGCAGGCGGCGGTGCGGAGTTCACGCTGCGGTTCAGGTTGGCGAAGGCGCTAAAGACTGTTGAGAAGAGCTGGCGCGACAGTGACGCTACACCCGCTCGCCTTGTGGGAGAGGGTGGCGCGCCGCGTCAGCGGCGGGACGGGTGAGGAGTTCTTGCGTTCGCGCCACCTTCTCCCACAACGGAGAAGGAAGAAAGCGCAGTGCCTATTTCAGCTTGCCGGTGGACAAGTCCATGATCATGCGCGTCGCCAGATACAGCCGCGGCACGATGCTGTCGAGCTTCACATATTCGGCATCGTTGGAGTGCGCGCCGAAGCCCGACAGGCCCATGCCTTCCACCACGGCTCCTTTGGACTGCAGCGCGGCAAAAGCCGCATCGGTGCCGCCTCCGGTCGCCTTCTCGTCCACCTTGAGGGATAGCCCGATCTCTCCGTAGACCGTCTTGCCATGGGCCGCCACCCGGCGCGAGGCCTCGTTGGCTTCGAGTGGCGGGCGTCGTACCTCGAACTTCACGTCGACCCTGGAGTCGGGCAGCAGCCGATTCTTGATCTTGTCCTGCAGCACCTTCTGCAACTCGTCGAAGTCGGACACCTTGAGCGCGCGTGCATCAGCCTGGGCCGTGGCCTCGGCGGGGATCACATTGCGGTTGGTGCCGGCCTTTGAGACGGTCCAGTTCAGCTTCAGGCCCTGCTCGGGTTTGGACAGATCCTTCATCTGCAGCACCTGGTGCGACAGCTCGTACAGCGCATTCACGCCGCCCTCGGGCCGTGCGCCCGCATGTGACGACTTCCCCTGCACGGTGAGATAGGCCGAGCCGATGCCGCTGGTCGCGAGACGCAGCGTCCCGTCGGTGCCGCCGCCTTCGAACGAGAACACCACGTCCTGATCCGAGGCGAGGCGTGTGATGGTGCTGCGCCAGCCGGGGGAGGAGATCTCCTCGTCGCCGTTCGTGAGCACGGTGAGCGTGCCGTAATCCTTGAAGTTCAGCTTCTGCAGCAGGGCCACGGTGTGCAGAATGAGCGCGACGCCCTGCTTGTCGTCGGCAATGCCCAGGCCGTAGGCTTTGTCGCCCTCGACGCGGAACGGCTGGTCCTTCAGCATGCCCTTCAGGTACACCGTGTCCATGTGGGCGATCAGCATGATCTTCTTATCCCCGGTGCCCTTGAACACGGCGCGCACGGCCGGCCCGATCTTTTCGGGGGTGTCGTCGAGGCGATAGATGTCGGTCGGTTGCAGGATCTCCACCGTGCCGCCGAGCTGCTTGAGCTGACCGGCAACACGCTCGGCGATCTGGTTCAGGCCCTCGATGTCCTTGCTGCCGGATTCGATGTTGACGAGATCGCGCAGCGTGTCGAGCAGCGGCTGCTGTTCCTTTTGCGCCAGCGCATGGACATCGCCGACCGGCTCGGCATGCGCGACGGTGGCGGCACATGCCAGCCACAGCGAGGCGATCAACGGAGCGACGAGCGAGGGAACAGGGTGCGATCGGGGCATGCGCGGCGGTCCTTCGGTTGAAGAAGTAGCCCGATATGCCTGTGTTCGCGGCGCTTGTCACGCGCGGCGGTGCTGCACCCTCTCCCCTTGTAGGGAAGGGGTGGCTTCGCGATAGCGAGGCTGGGTGAGGGCCTACGCGAGTCGGACTGCGAGTCAAATGCGCGGAGAGAGGCCACCTTCTCCCACAAGGGGAGAAGAGGGCATCGGCGCTTGCTGGTAGAACCACCTACTTCTGCGGCGGGCCGAGATCCAGCGGCGGCAGCTCGATCTGCGGCACTTCGATCTTGACCTTGTCGAGATCGACGTTGAGCGGCTTGTCCAGGAGGCCCGTCACCACTGACGGGAAGACGATCACCAGCAGCACCATGATCAGTTGCAAGCCGATCCAGGGCACGGCGCCCCAGTAGATGTCGGAGCTCTTCACTTCCTTCGGCGCGACCCCGCGCAGGTAGAACAGCGCGAAGCCGAACGGCGGATGCAGGAACGAGGTCTGCATGTTGACGCAGAGCATCACGCCGAACCAGATCAGGGCCGCGTCCGGTCCCACCACCGGCGCGAGGATCTTCTGCGCGATCGGCGCGATCATCGGCAGGATGATGAAGGCGATCTCGAAGAAGTCGAGGAAGAACGCCAGGAAGAAGATGAAGAGATTGATGAAGATCAGGAAGCCCCAGACGCCGCCGGGCAGCGAGGTCAGGAGATGTTCGAGCCAGACGCCGCCGGAGACGCCGAGAAACACCACCGAGAAGCAGGTCGACCCGATCAGGATGAAGGTGACCATGCAGGTGAGGCGCATGGTGGACTGGTAGCCCTGCGTGATCAGGTCGCGCAGGTCGGGGATGCGCGCGGCACGAATGCAGATCCACGCGATCGCCAGATAGGTCACCGCGAAGGCGATCTTGAAGATCAAGTTCTCGCTGTACAGGATCGCGACGATGGTGCCGATGCCGGCCGCGATCACGCCGATGAGCAAAATCTTGTTGTCGGTCGAAGAGAAGTCCTTGTGGTGGATCGCGGCGAGCACGATCGCGCCGACGGCGCCCATCGCGCCGGCCTCGGTGGGCGTCGCGAGACCCATCATCATGGTGCCGAGCACGACGAAGATCAGCACGGCCGAGGGGATGATGCCCTTCAGACATTTCTTCCACAGCGCCCACCCGGTCAGCGTGCGCGCCTCCAGCGGCACCGCCGGCACATGGCCTGGCTTGATCAGGCCGAGAATGAACGTGTAGCCGGCGAACAGAACGATCTGGAACACCGAGGGGCCCCAGGCGCCGAGATACATGTCGCCGACCGACTTGCCGAGCTGGTCGGCGAGCACGATCAGCACCAGCGAGGGCGGCACCAGCTGAGTGATGGTGCCGGAGGCCGCCAGCACGCCGGTGATGTAGCGCATGTTGTAGCCGTAACGGATCATCACCGGCATCGAGATCAGCGCCATGGCGATCACCTGCGCCGCCACCGTGCCGGTGATGGCACCGAGAATGAAGCCGACGATGATCACGGAATATCCGAGGCCGCCGCGGACCGGGCCGAACAGCTGGCCCATCGAATCCAGCATGTCCTCGGCGAGACCGCATCTCTCCAATATGGCGCCCATGAACGTGAAGAACGGGATCGCGAGCAGGAGCTCGTTCGAGAGCACGCTGCCGAACACGCGGCCGGGAATGGCCTGAAGGAAGTTGAGGTCGAAGAAGCCGAGATGGATGGCGAGGAAGCCGAAGGAGAGGCCGACCGCGGCAAGCGTGAATGCCACGGGGAAGCCGATCAGCATCGCCAGAACCAGGCCGCCGAACATCAAGGGCGGCATCATCTCCAGCGTAATCATTGGGTCGGCCTCTCGTACTTGGCGTCGATCGTCACATAGCCTTGGAGAGCCGCGATACGCTTGATGACCTCGGAAACGCCCTGGATCGCCAGCATCACAAAGCCGGCGGGGATCACGAACTTGATCGGCCAGCGGATCAGGCCGCCGGCGTTGGCCGACATCTCGCCGACGCTGTAGGCCTGCATGAAGAACGGCCAGGACAGATAGGCGAGCAGGAGGCACGAGGGAATCAGGAAGAACAGCGTGCCGATCATGTCGAGCCAGAGCTGACCACGCTCGGACAGGACCAGATAAAAGATCTCGACCCGCACATGTTCATTGCGCTTGAAGGTGTAGGCCGAGCCGAACATCACGAGAATGGCGAACATGTACCATTGCAGCTCGAGCCAGCCGTTTGACGAGTCGTTGAAGGCGTAGCGGATCATGGCGTTGGCCGCGCTAACCAGGCATGCCAGGAGCACGAGCAGGTTACAGACGTACCCAATCTTTTCGTTGAGGGCGTCAATGGCGTTACTCAGCGCCAGCAATGGACGCATCTTACTCTCTCTCTCCGTCGCGGCCTAATACTTCACCGGGAGGCTTCAGCACGTATCGCTCGGCTCGCGTGCAAAAGGCACACGACCACACGGATCGCATTCCGAAGCGATTGCAGCGTCAGTCCTCCCCTCGCGCCTTGCCGTCTTGACCGCGACCGCCAACGGGCGGGCCGGCTTATGTTGCCGGGCAAGCAAAGGCGGTCGCACCAAACCAGCGGGTTCACGTGCCGTCAATCGGAAAATGGACAAATTGACGCGTCAGCAGCGGCTTAGATGGCGGCTGGCGAATCCCTCAGCCGCCGGTGACGCTCATGTGCCTGGAGACGCTGGGACGGTCATGGCGGCGGTCGATGATGAAATCGTGGCCCTTGGGCTTTAGTCCAATGGCGCGGTCGATCGCATCTGCAAGCAGTAGATCGTCGCTCGATGCACGCAGAGGTTTGCGCAAGTCCGAGGCATCCTCGTGGCCCAGGCAGGTGTGCAGCGTCCCCGTGCAGGTGATGCGCACCCGATTGCAGGATTCGCAGAAATTATGGGTCATCGGCGTGATGAAGCCGAGCTTGCCGCCGGTTTCGGCGACGCTGACATAACGGGCCGGACCGCCGGTGCTCTCGGCCAGATCCGTCAGCGTGAATTGCTGGGCGAGGCGGGCACGCACCAGCGACAGCGGCAGATACTGGTCGATCCGGCCCGAGCCGATCTCGCCCATCGGCATCACCTCGATCAGCGTCAGGCCCATGCCCTTGCCGTGGGCCCAGCGCATCAACTCGGGCAATTCGTCCTCGTTGAGGTTCTTCAGGGCGACGGCGTTGATCTTCACGGCAAGTCCTGCGGCCCGTGCGGCCTCGATGCCCTCCAGCACCTTGTCGATCTCACCCCAGCGGGTGATCTCGCGAAACATCTTGGGATCGAGCGTGTCGAGCGAGACGTTGATGCGGCGGACGCCGCAATCGGCAAGCTCCCGCGCGTGCTTCGCAAGCTGGGTGCCGTTGGTGGTCAGCGTCAGCTCGTTCAGGGCGCCGCTCGAAAGATGCCGCGACAGCGAGCGCACCAGCGTCATCACGTTGCGGCGGACCAAGGGCTCGCCGCCGGTGAGCCGCAGCTTCTTCACGCCCTTGGCGATGAAGGCCGAGCAGAGCCGGTCCAGTTCCTCCAGCGTCAGCAGGTCGGCCTTGGGCAGGAACGTCATGTCTTCCGACATGCAGTAGAAGCAGCGCAGGTCGCAGCGGTCGGTGACGGAAACGCGCAAGTAGGTGATGGTCCGTCCGAACGGATCGGTCATCGCGCTCGATAGCGCGGCGCGGGGGCTCACGGAAGGTCCGTTCATACCAAATGCCTTGTCACTTGCGGCGACGGGCGCACTTTTCAGCGGTGCGGTCGACGCAATCTAAGCATCGGACGCGGTTAGGACAATCGGCTGGTGTATGTAACTCAGCGCTTGCCTGCATTCGGATCGGGGAAGGGCGAGCTGGCTGCGGGTGCGGCTCGCCCCCGCTAACGCAATCGCGATGACACGACGCATGAACCATCCACATCTACTGCGGCGAACCGCCACATCCCCGGGCCGAGGTTTGGGGCAAGCAATTGGCGCGCGGCGCATAGATAATAACCCAGTAATATCAGTTAGTTGTAGGAAGTCGCCATCAGATCGATTGCGGCCGCCGGCAGGTCGCGCATGTGATGGATCAACCGGTCCGGCTTCAGCTCGGCAATCGGCACGTCGGTGTAGCCGAAGCTGACCCCGATCACGGGAACCCCGGCCCGCCGGGCGACCCCGACGTCGGTTCCGGCATCGCCGACCATGATGCTCGCCTTCACATCCCCGCCGGCCCGAGCCACCGTCTCGCGAAAGATGGTCGGATCGGGCTTCTGGACGCCAAAGGTATCGGCGCCGCAGATCGCCGCGAAGCGCCGGCTGAGGTCGAGCTGGTCCAGCAGACGCTTGGACAGCCATTCCAGCTTGTTGGTGCAGACCGCGAGGCGATGGCCCTGCGCCGCGAAATGATCGAGCGCGGCCTCGAGCCCATCGAAGGGGCGGGATTCGACCGCGATATGGTCGGCATAATAGGCGATGAAATCCGCCGTCATCCGGTCCATGTCGGCGGGGGTGACGGTGCGGCCCTCGGCCTCCAGCCCTCGCTCGATCAGCTTGCGGGCGCCGGCGCCGATCATGTTGCGGGCCGAGGCCATCGGCACGGGCGGCAGGCCTTCGCGGTCGAGCACATAATTCAGCGCGGTGATCAGGTCGGGCGCCGTATCCACAAGCGTGCCGTCGAGATCGAAAACGATGGTGTGCGGGCGCGTCTTTTTGAAGGAGGTCATGATCCAAGCGCTACCGGCCCGGTCGCATCCGCGCAAGGGGCGGGCCCATAAGATCGCTTTATAGGCCTGTTCCCGCGGGAAAAACGAGGCTACATAGGCCGCCGAAAGCGGCCGCGATCGGCGGCGCATCCTCCGGATTCAGAGACGGGCACACACGTGAATATGGACCAGTTGAAGCGGCAGGCTGCTGCGCGCGCCCTCGAGGAGGTTCGTGACGGCATGCAGCTCGGGCTCGGCACCGGCTCGACGGCCAAGCATTTCGTCGAGCTGCTCGGCGAGCGCGTCGCCGCCGGGCTCAAGGTGGTCGGCGTGCCGACCTCCGAGGCGACGCGGGCCGATGCGCAGCGTTGCGGTGTGCCACTGACGACGCTGGACGAGATCGACCATCTCGACATCACCGTGGACGGCGCGGACGAGATCGATTCCGAGCTCAATCTGATCAAGGGCGGCGGCGGCGCGCTCTTGCGCGAGAAGATCGTGGCGGCCGCCTCGGATCGCATGATCGTGATTGCCGACGACAGCAAATGGGTGCCGACGCTCGGCAAGTTTCCGCTGCCGCTCGAGGTCATCCCGTTCGGCCTCGGGGCGACGCGCCGCGCGATCGAGAAGGTATTTGCGGACTGCGGCGTTTCCGGGCAAATGGCGGTCCGCAAGGCCAAAGACGGCCACGTTTTCGTCACCGATGGCGGCCACTGGATCGTCGATGCCCAGCTCGGACGTATTGCGGATCCCGCCAGCCTCGCCAAGGCGTTGAGCGCGATCCCCGGCGTGGTCGAACATGGATTGTTCATCGGCTTGGCCAGCTCGGCCGTTCTGGCGGGCGGCGAGGGAATCCGCGTGATTGAACGGCGAAAGCCCTAAGGAGACTAGGAATGAAGAGCGTTTTGAAATTGTTGCCGGCCGCGACCCTTGCTGCTGGCCTGGCCGTCTCGGCGGTTCCGGCGATCGCGCAGCAGCCGGCGCCGGCCCAGCCCAAGGCGGCCGCCGCGCCGGCCCAGCCGAAAGCCTCGCCGGCGGCGATCGCAGCGGCCAAGGAAATTTTGCAGATCAAGAACGCCACGGCGATGTATCAGGGCGCCGTGCCGGGTCTCGTCGAGAAGACCAAGATCGCGCTGACGCAGCAGAACCTCAACTACCAGAAGGACCTCAACGAGGTCGCGCCGATCGTGGCCCAGCAGCTCGCCGGCCGCCAGAACGAGATCGGCGAAGGCATGGCGCAGATCTACGCCAGCGAGTTCACCGAACAGGAGTTGAAGGATCTCGTCACCTTCTACAAATCGCCGCTGGGCAAGAAGCTGATCGAAGCCGAGCCGCGCGCCATCGGCCTCAGCATGGCCTTCATGAACTCCTGGGCCCAGAACTTCTCCGAGACCGTGATGGGCGCCTTCCGCGCCGAAATGCGCAAGCGTGGCAAGGAGATCTGACAGTACCTATCTGATCAGAATCCTGATCATGCTCTAGGAGAGGTCGGAGTGGACTATGGCTGAATTCGACGTCGATCTCTTCGTCATCGGTGGCGGCTCGGGCGGTGTGCGTGCCGCCCGCATTGCGGCCGGTCATGGTGCCCGCGTGATGGTCGCCGAAGAGTACCGCATGGGCGGCACCTGCGTGATCCGCGGCTGCGTGCCGAAGAAGCTGTTCGTGATCGGCTCGCATGTCCGTCAGGAACTCGAGGACGCCGCAGGCTTCGGCTGGACCGTTCCGTCCGCCAGCTTCGACTGGCCGACGCTGATCGCCAACAAGGACAAGGAGATCGCGCGGCTGGAGGCGGCCTACACCGCCAATGTCGAGAAGTCGGGCGCGCAGATCGTCAAGAGCCGCGCGGTGATCGAGGACAAGCATACCGTCCGCCTGCTCGAGAACGACAAGAAGATCACTGCAAGATACATCCTGATCGCAACCGGCGGCGCGCCGAACCATGGCGCGGCGATTCCCGGCATCGAGCACGTCATCTCCTCCAACGAGGCGTTCCACCTTGCGAAGCTGCCGAAGCGGATCGTGATCCAGGGCGGCGGCTATATCGCGCTGGAATTCGCCGGCATCTTCGCCGGCTTCGGCTCCGACGTCACCGTGATCTATCGCGGCGACAACATTCTGCGCGGCTTCGACGAGGATGTTCGCACGCACGTGCGAGCCGAGATGGAGAAGCAGGGGATCACGATTCTCACCGGCTGCACGGTGACGAAGGTCGAGCGCCAGGGCGAGGGCTTCACCACCCATCTGTCGAACGGTTCGAGCCTCGCCTCGGACCAGGTGATGTTCGCCATCGGCCGTCATCCCAACGTCGCCAATCTCGGCCTGGAGAAGGCGGGCGTCACCATCAACCCGAACAATGGCGGCATCGCGGTCGACCATTTCTCCAGGAGCTCGGTCGACAGCATCTATGCGATCGGCGACGTCACCCATCGCTTCAACCTGACGCCCGTCGCGATCCGCGAGGGCCATGCCTTCGCCGACACCGTGTTCGGCAAGCGCGAGGTGAGGGTCGATCATGCCAACATCCCGACCGCGGTGTTCTCGCAGCCGGAAGTCGGCACGGTTGGCCTGACGGAAACCGAGGCGCGCGCGCAATACAGCCACGTCGACATCTACAAGACGACCTTCCGGCCCATCAAGGCGACGATGTCGGGCCGCGACGCCCGCGTGCTGATGAAGCTCGTGGTCGACGGCGCGACCGACCGCGTGCTCGGCTGTCACATCGTCGGCGACTCTGCCGCCGAGATCACGCAAGCCGTGGCGATCGCGGTGAAGATGAAGGCGACCAAGGCCGATTTCGACGCGACGATCGCGCTGCATCCGACCGCGGCCGAAGAGCTCGTCACGATGCGCACCCCGACCGCACGCCACGTGCGTCAGGCGGCGGAGTAGGGCTATCGTCCGCCGGACGAGCTCGGCCTGCATGGTTCGAGACGCCCGCTGTGGCGGGCTCCTCACCATGAGGGTCTAAGATTTCGCCGCAAAACACGACTTCATCTTGCGAGCCCGCCGTAGGCGGGCGGCTCGAAGGATGGCCGCAACGAGATGCGCGCCTACCCGTACAGATACCCGACCGGCTTGCCTTCAGTGCGCAGGGGGCGGACGTCCTTCTGCGTGATGATCTGACCGGCGAGGCCGTCGATCTCGTCACGCTGGGTCGGTGTCCAGCTGCGCAGCTCGTTCATGCCCTTGAGCAGGCCGAGACGGAGGACCTGGGTATTTTCGCCGACACCCGTGAGGCTGATGGACTCCTTGCCTGCGGTCACAACGTCGCCGGCGGAAAGCTCGAAGCTCTCGCCGGCCTTCTTTTGAAATTCGGCCGTGCCGCGAATGACGCGGTAGATCACGACCTCTCCCCTGGCGAAACAGGCCGCGTCCGCGGCGACCGACGTGCTCTTCGGCAGCAGCGACCGACCGCGCGGGTCTGTCGCGATGATGTGGCCGGTAACGAGATGACCGCTGGGAATCTCGATGCCGATGTCGCGCACGTAAACCGGCATCGCCGATTTGACTGCGCCACCGGCGAGCGGCTTGAACACCGCGTCCAGCGCCAGGGGATCCTGCAGCCAGAAGCCGGCACCGGCCGGTCGGTTGTGCAACGGATGGCTCCAGGCCACACGTGGTGTCTCGGCCTCGTTGATCTGGTCCGGACCGACGATGGTCGGGTTGGGAAAGGTGGTGGGATCGGTGATGAAGGCTTCGAGGAATTTGCCCGAATAGCCCATCGAGATCGGATCGGGCACGACGGTCTGCGGCGTCTTCAAATTCTCTTCGGTCGACAGGCCCGACCAGGTGTAGAACAGCTGCCGGTGCACGATCGCGCTTTGCAGCATCACCGCGCCAGGGCCCACATTGTAGAAGCGCCCGTCATAGTCGAAGGTGAACGCGCCAGAGGTGACCAGCACGAGCTGAAAGCCGCCCGGCGGCAGATGCAGATGGAAATCAGTGGGGCCGGTGTCGGCCCGGTAGATCGGCAGATTGGTCGCGACCTCGTGCAGGAGGAAGGTCTCGTTGTTGGCGTGAAAGCCTTCATTGGCGCGGTTGTACAGCGCCTGCGGCCGGTACGTTGCCTCGAATTTCGCATCCCGGTCGCGATCGATCGCCACGAAATCCTGATCGTTGAGGCGCAGCCGCGCGCCGTTCGGATGGGTGAGACCGGTGAATTTGAGATCTCCGGCAGCATGCACGTTCATGGCATTCTCCGATCTGAGGCCGTTCATCCCGGAGCTGGGCGCGCGTAACTTGCCGCTCCTTATCGTGGCGGGGCAGGGAATTGGCCTGATGCCGTCTTGCGAATTTTAGGCCAGTCGGAGCGCTGCAGGCTCGCCGGCTCCATGCGGCGCGAAAATAATCGAGATTGCACCTGAGGTTAGGCAACAGGGGGCGCCAACATGCCTGGCCTGTCCGTGCCAACCGCATGTGGGTGGAGCGACTGATCTTGTCTAATTTGTCGGCATGTCCTGCAAAGGGCATGCAGCCGCGCCGGTTGCAGCGACAGGCAAGTGCCGACAGCTCAACGTCCGACGCGGTTCATTCGAACGATCGACGGACGGTCCCCTCGGGCTTGCCGAACGGGCTATCGGTCCACTTGGCCATGTCCAACGCGCACGCGTCGAACACTTCGCACCAGAGGCAGCTCAGCTCCGGGCGGCCTTTGGCCGCCAGCATCGGGACAAGCGCGTGGCCGCCGCCGCTGCAGGATGTGATGCGATTCATGCGCTTCTCCGCGATCGTCGAGTTCAGGAAAGGCATTTTCGTTGCCGAAGCTTGCGCGGACGCTATGAGGGCGCGCTGCGCCCCTCGGAAGCGCTTGTCGCCGAGAGCGTCGCACTTCATCGTGACACGGTTGCGATGTCGCCGTTTTGCGCGGCTCCGGTGCTAAGATGGGAGACGTCGAGATCGGAGGTCGAGATGGACGATCACGCCACGCGAGCCGCGCTTCAGCGCCATTGGGACGCCTCGGACGCAAATGATTTCGAGGCCGAGCACGACATCTATTGCGAGGATGCGATGCTCGATTATCCGCAATCGGGCGAGCGCATTCATGGCCGCAGGAACATCCAGCAGAGCCGTTTCGTGCAGCCGAACAGGAAGCGCTTCACGGTCCGTCGGATCATCGGCGGCGGCGATCTCTGGGTGAGCGAGTTCATCCTGAGCTATGACGGGGTGCCGTCCTTCGTCGTCAGCATCATGGAGTTCCGCGACGGATTGGTCGCGCACGAAACGCAATATTTCGGCGACCGGTTCGATCCGTCGCCGTCCCGTGCACATCTTGTCGAGCGGGTGAATTGAAGGAGTGACGCCTGTCGGCCATGTTGCGTCGTTGCCAGCGCAGCGAAGCAAATCCAGAGTCTTTTCGCGGAGGGATTCTGGACTGCTTCGCTGCGCTCGCAATGACGCTGTTGAAACAGGTGTGCGTGAAAACCACGCTCTCTTGCCCCGGGCGCAGCGCTTCCAACACGGAACCGATGCGGCGGCTGGTCGCAGTCGTATCGCCTTGATTCCGACAGACCTGCCGTTATCTCTGGGACGAACAAGAATCCGGGCCCCTCTGGCGAGGACGCCGACAGATGTCGGCAAACCTCGTGATGTCGGATGACCTGTCCCGCGCGAATGCGATGGATCGGCCGATTGTCGGGCCCCTTTTCGTTCCCTCCGACCATTCGTCTCCATCGCAACTCCGTGCGGCCATTTCGCAAGTTAAGGGAGCTACGATGTCTGACGCCAAAACCTCACATCCGATCGAGATCGCGGAGCCGTTCAGCCTGAACGAGCAGGCCGCGGTCGCGCTGGTGATCGTAGGCGCGCTGGTCGCGGTTGCCGACCGCCGCGTCTCGCCGGTCGAACGCGACGAGGTGGTTCGTTTCATCCGGGATCGCAAGCTGGCGCCGCACATGTCGGACGAACGGCTCTGTGCGATGTTCGATGAACTCGCCGAACGGCTCGCAGAACCGGATTTTGCCAATGTCGTGATCGACACGCTGCGGCCGGTTTCGAATCTGCCGCTCTCGTCCCATCTGATGGAGCTGTCGGAGCGCGTTGCTGCCGCAGATGAGGACGTACATCCCCACGAAGTGCAGGCGATCAAATTGTTGCGCTTGCTGACGCTGGTGCTGCCGCGCGCCAAGCCGGTCACGCCGCGGGGAGCGGGCGCCGAGCTGCAGGCCGCCCTGAAGGAGTAAGCATGAGCACGGTTTCGGACGAGCGCACCACGGAAACCGAGGGCACTACCGGCCAGATCGCCGGCGGAGACCCGCGCCTGGCCAAGCTCGTCCGCCGCCTGCCACCGCGCATAGGCGACACATTCACCTATCTGCTCAAGCCGTCCAGCCGCTGGGTCAGGATTCCCTCGGGCACGCTGCTGGTCGTCGGCGGCGTGCTCTCCTTCCTGCCGGTGCTCGGCGTCTGGATGCTGCCGCTCGGCCTCGCGCTGCTCGCCGAGGACGTGCCTGCGCTGCGCTCCTCCCGTTCAAAGGTCTTCGACTGGATCGAGCGCCGCAAGCCGCATTGGCTTGATCCGTCGGCATCGAAGAATGATCAAACATGACTGAATTCATCACTCCCGAGGCGCTGACCGCGCTGTTCCAAGTCGTCCTGATCGACCTCGTGCTCGCCGGCGACAACGCCGTCGTGATCGGTCTTGCCGCGGCGGGTCTGCCGGCCGAGCAGCGCCGCCGGGCCATCGTCGTCGGCATCATCGCTGCGACTGCGCTGCGCATCGTCTTTGCCGGCATCGCGACCCAGCTCCTGCAAGTGATCGGCCTGCTGCTCGCCGGCGGCGTGCTGTTGCTCTGGGTGTGCTGGAAGATGTGGCGCGAGCTGCGCGAGCAGTCCGGACATTCGAGCCAGCTCGTGCTCAGCCATGGCGGCGGCGCGGATGCTGCGCCGATGCAGCGAAAGACTTTCGGCCAGGCGGCGGTGCAGATCGTCGCGGCCGACGTCTCGATGTCGCTCGACAACGTGCTCGCAGTCGCGGGCGCTGCGCGCGAGCATCCCTACATTCTCGTCTTCGGCCTGTTGCTGTCGGTTGCGATGATGGGCATCGCCGCCGATCTGCTCGGCCGCGTGCTCCAGAAGCATCGTTGGGTCGCCTATGTCGGTCTCGCCATCATCATTTACGTCGCGTTCGAGATGATCTATCGGGGCTCGCTCGAGCTCGCGCCTGTCATCGCGAGTCTCTGAGACGCTCGCCTGTCTGGAATCCGGAGTGATCAATGACGTCTGAACTCAAAGCACCTTCGGCGCTGGCCGCGCCGCAGCCGCCGATTGGCCTGTTTCCGAAGCTGATCTTCGGCTCGCGCTGGCTGCAATTGCCGCTCTATATCGGCCTCATCGTCGCGCAGGCCGTCTATGTGCTGTTGTTCTTGAAGGAGCTCTGGCATCTGGTCGCGCACTCGTTCGACGCCAGCGAGCAGCAGATCATGCTGGTCGTGCTCGGGCTGATTGACGTCGTCATGATCTCGAATCTGCTGGTGATGGTGATCGTCGGCGGCTACGAGACGTTCGTCTCCCGCCTGAACCTGAGTGGGCATCCAGACGAGCCGGAATGGCTCAGCCACGTCAATGCCAGCGTGCTCAAGATCAAGCTCGCGATGGCGATCATCGGCATTTCCTCGATCTCGCTGCTCAGGACCTTCATCGAGGCCGGCAATCTCGGCACCACGCGGAGCAATTTCACCGAGACCGGCGTGATGTGGCAGGTGCTGATCCACATGACCTTCATCATCTCGGCGATCGGCATCGCCTGGGTCGACCGGCTCAGCGAGAGCGGCCATCGCAAGGAGGCCGACCACGGCTGATGAACCCGGCCGCCTGAATACCTCCCGAGGGCCAATCCTGGAGCCCGCCTGATCGTCCGGTCGGGCGGGCTCTCTTTCAAGATCGATAAAATTGTCGGCAATCGGTCCAGCGGCGGCAAACGCTGAGGACAAGAAGCACGGCGCTTTAAACCAGAGCTTTGGAACCGATCGGCATCCTGCCCGCAAAAGGGCAGGGCATCAGCATGTTAATTTTCAGGGAGATCGTCGCAGCGGTCGTGGGAGTCTACGCGCTCCTGTTCGTCTGCGACACATTGTTCGGGACCGGCGAGACGCGCTTCGACGACGCCTATTACAGTGCCAGCTTCTATGCGCCGGGGCCGAAGGAATTTCGTTTTGCGAGCGACACGCCGCCGGCAGTCCGCGTCAGCGACGCCTTCGCGCAGTTTGCGCCGGGTGACGCCAAGCCGAACAGGCGCTACTCGTCGATGACGACGATTATTCGTTAAGGAATGACGAGTTGCGGCTCGGTCGATTTGCTCGGTTCACCTCTCCCTACGCGAGAGGTGGACTCGCAGCTGGCATCGATTCAACCAAAATTGGTCCTCGCTGGCGCCCCAGGGTCATTCCCCCTGGATCCATTCCGTGAGGCCGCGCCACAGCGTGTCGCGGTGCTCGGGGCGAAAGAAGCCGAAATGGCCGATGGCCTTGGCGCCGATATCGGACGGTTTTACCGTCAGCACCTCCGGCTTGGTTGCGGTGAATCCGCTCGCGAGCAGCTCGACCGCGGGACGCGTGGCCCAGGGATCGTCGGAGAAGCATAGCGCGCGCAGCTCGCCCTTGAACTTGGTGAAGTTCTCGAGGGCCGGCAGTTTTGAATCGAAGAGATAGCGCGGGCTCGAGACCCACTCGGCCCACTGCAGGAACACGCCCTTGGGCAAATCCTCGCCAACACCGGCCCAGCCCGGCGCGTAACCGAGCGCGTGGGCCAGCGGCACGCCAACAAAGTTCATGAAGGCGTAGACGCGGTATTTCTCCGGCGAAGTCATCAGCCGCCAAGTTGCCGCTTGCGAAGCCACGAGCGCGGCGCGCGAGACGTCGCTGTTGTTCGCGATCAGCCCGAGCGCCTGACCGCCGAAGGAATGGCCAACATAGGCAAGCGGCAGGGCGCTATAGCGCTCGCGCATCCAGCTGACCGCGGCAGTGACGTCGAGCGCGGCCCAGTCGGACATCGAGGCCTTGAAGCCGGCCAGCGATTTCGGCTTGTTGTAGCCGACCATCGCCGGCGGCCGGGAGTCGCCGATGCCGCGATAGTCGTAGGTCAGCACCGCGCAGCCCCGATGGGCGAGGTAGGAGGCAAATCCCCGATAAATCTTGCGTGGCACGGCGGTCGCTGAATTGATCAGGACGGCGTGGCGCTTGACGCCGCGCGGCAGGAACAGGGTGCCGGTCAGCGCATAGCCGTCGGTTGCCGGAAAGCTGATTTCGTCGATGAAAACGTCGTCCAGTGCCGCGCCCATGGGCAGAAGCTGTCCTGCCAGTTTTCTTAGCCATCCCCAGCAAATGCGAATTTGGCTTTCGCCGCAAGGGTTGCGGTGCGAAATGGATTTACAACTGGCGGCCGGGAGCCAGCCTGTGTATAAGGCGACCCTCGCAACCCCTAGATCAGGTTGTACTTTTTGCTTCACGGAGAGATTGCGATGTCCGAGCGGTGGACGCCCGAGTCCTGGCGCAGCAAGCCGGTTCTACAGGTGCCCGATTATCCCGACGCCAAGGCATTGGCCGACGTCGAGGCGCAGCTTGCGACCTTTCCGCCGCTGGTGTTCGCGGGCGAGGCGCGCAATCTGAAGAAGGCGCTGGGCCGCGTTGCGGCCGGCGACGCCTTCCTGCTCCAGGGCGGCGACTGCGCCGAGAGCTTCGCCGAGCACGGCGCCAACAACATCCGCGACTTCTTCCGCGTGCTGCTGCAGATGGCGGTGGTGCTGACCTATGCCGGCGCTGTCCCCGTGGTGAAGGTCGGCCGCATCGCCGGCCAGTTTGCCAAGCCGCGGTCCTCGCCGACCGAGAAGGTGGGTGGCGTCGAACTGCCGAGCTATCGCGGCGACATCGTGAACGACATCGCCTTCACGAAGGAAGCGCGCGTGCCGGATCCGCAGCGCCAGCTGATGGCCTATCGCCAGTCGGCGGCGACGCTGAACCTGCTCCGCGCTTTCGCCACCGGCGGCTTCGCCAATCTCGGCAGCGTGCATCAATGGATGCTCGGCTTCTTGAAGGATAGTCCGCAGTCCCGCCGCTACAAGGAATTGGCCGACCGCATCTCGGACGCGCTCAATTTCATGCGCGCCTGCGGCCTCGATCTCGAGAGCCATCCCGAGCTGCGCGCCACCGATTTCTACACCAGCCACGAGGCACTGCTGCTCGGTTACGAGCAGGCCCTGACCCGCGTCGATTCCACCACCGGCGACTGGTACGCGACCTCGGGCCACATGATCTGGATCGGCGACCGCACCCGCCAGCTTGATCATGGCCACGTCGAATATTTCCGCGGCATCAAGAACCCGATCGGGCTCAAATGCGGCCCGTCGCTCAAGCCGGACGAGCTCTTGAAGCTGATCGACGTGCTCAACCCCGACAACGAACCGGGCCGGCTGACGCTGATCGGCCGTTTCGGCTCCGACAAGATCGGCGAGCATCTGCCGAACATGGTCCGCGCCGTGAAGCGCGAGGGCCGGGTGGTGGTCTGGTCGTGCGATCCCATGCACGGCAACACCATCACCTCGACGTCGGGCTACAAGACGCGGCCGTTCGACCGCATCCTGTCCGAGGTCAAGTCGTTCTTCGCGATCCACGCCGCCGAAGGCACCCACGCCGGCGGCGTGCATCTGGAGATGACCGGCAAGGACGTCACCGAATGCCTCGGCGGCGCCCGCGCGATCACGGACGAGGATCTCAACGACCGCTACCACACGGTCTGCGATCCCCGCCTCAATGCCGAGCAATCCATCGATATGGCTTTCCTGGTCGCCGAGCTCCTCAAACAGGAGCGCGCCGGCAAGGCGCAGCCGATTCCGGCCGCAGCGGGGCTCTAAGACCTTGCTGCGGATTTGGAAGGCCACGATCAATTCCCGCAACGGTCTGGCCTTTGCGTTCCAATCGGAGCAGGCCGTCCGCGAGGAGATCTTTGCGCTGCTGCTGTCGGTGCCGCTCGCCTGGTTCATCGGCGCGACCGCGATGCGCGCGGTCGAGCTGGTCTGTGCCGTCGCCTTCGTCCTCGTGGTCGAGCTGCTCAACACGGCGATCGAAAAGCTCGCCGACCGGTTGACGATGGATCACGACAAGCAGATCGGGCGGGTCAAGGACATGGGCTCGGCGGCCGTCGGTGTCGCGCTGCTGATGGCCGGCGCGTTCTGGATCTTTGCCGTCGTCGAGCGGTTGGGGTTCCTGTAAGACGCGGAGATATCGATTGAGCGTCGGTGCCCGAGGCTCCTTCACCTCTCCCCAACGCGGAGAGGTCGATTTGCGTCTCGCGATGTGCATCGTCGAGCGCAACGCGGGTGAGGGGGCGTGGGTCCCACGAGAGACCGTAATCCCTCACCCGGATTGCATCTTCGATGCAATCCGACCTCTCCCTTCGGGAGAGGTGACAGCGAGAGCGCCATGACCGAACGTCTCAACACATTCGCGGTCACGCTCGCCCAGCTCAATCCGACGGTGGGCGACGTGGAGGGCAATGCGGGCAAGGTCCGCGCGGCGCGTGCGCGAGCTGCCGCTGACGGCGCCGATCTCGTGCTGTTTCCGGAATTGTTCATCGCCGGCTATCCGCCGGAGGACCTGGTACGGAAGCCGGCGTTCCAGTCCGCCTGCCGCGCCGTCATCGAGACGCTCGCGCGCGAGACCGCCGACGGAGGTCCGGCGATGCTGGTCGGCACGCCCTGGGTCGAGGAGGGCAGGCTCTACAATGCCTGCGCGCTGCTCGACGGGGGCCGCATCGCCGCACTGCGGTTCAAGTGCAATCTGCCGAACTATGGCGTGTTCGACGAGAAGCGGCTGTTTTCGCGCGGCCCTACTGCCGGTCCCCTCACCGTGCGCGGCGTTCGCGTCGGCGTGCCGATCTGCGAGGACATCTGGCTGGAGGAATCCGAGGACTACGAGAACGTGGTCGAGACGCTGGCGGAGACCGGCGCCGAGATCATCCTGGTGCCGAACGGCTCGCCTTATGCCCGGGACAAGAACGACGTGCGCCTCTCGGTCGCGGTGGCGCGCGTGACCGAGAGCGGGTTGCCGCTGCTCTATCTCAACCAGGTTTGCGGCCAGGACGAGCTTGTGTTCGACGGCGCATCCTTCGCCCTCAACGGCGATCTCTCGCTTGCGGCGCAGTTGCCGGCCTTCGAAGAGAGCATCGTCACGCTGCGCTTCACCAGAAACGGCGACGACTGGCGCTGCACCGGACCGATTGCCGAACTGCCCGAGGGCGACAAGGCCGATTACGCCGCCTGCGTGCTGGGCCTGCGCGACTATGTCGGCAAGAACGGCTTTCCCGGCGTGCTGCTCGGTATTTCCGGCGGCATCGATTCCGCGCTCTGCGCGGCGATCGCGGTCGATGCGCTCGGCGCCGACCAGGTGCACGGCGTGATGCTGCCTTACCGCTATACGGCAGCACACTCGATTACCGATGCCGGCGAGCTCGCCGGCCATCTCGGCATTCGCTACGAAGTCTTGCCGATCGCGGAAGCCGTGAACGGGTTCGAGACCATCCTGTCCGGCATCTTCAAGAACCTGCCGCCTGATATCACCGAGGAAAACCTCCAGGCCCGCACCCGCGGCACGCTTCTGATGGCGATCTCCAACAAGACCGGCCTGATGGTGGTGACGACGGGCAACAAGTCGGAGATGTCGGTCGGCTACGCCACGCTCTATGGCGACATGAATGGCGGCTTCAACCCCATCAAGGACATCTACAAGACGCAGGTGTTTCGGCTGGCGGCGCTGCGTAACCTCTGGAAGCCGGATGGCGCGCTCGGTCCTGCCGGCGAGGTCATCCCCCCAGACATCATCACGCGTCCGCCGACCGCGGAGCTGCGCGAGAACCAGACCGATCAGGATTCATTGCCCCCTTACGAGGTCCTCGATGCGATCCTCGAACGCCTGGTCGAACGCGAGGAGCCGCTCGACCAGATCATCGCCGCCGGGTTCGACCGCGAGACGGTCACCCGCATCGACCATCTCCTCAACGTTGCCGAATACAAGCGCCGCCAGGCCGCGCCCGGGGTGAAGGTGACGGCGAGGAACTTTGGTCGCGACCGGCGCTATCCCATCACCAACCGCTTCCGCGACAAGGGCGAGCCGCTGCCGGCGCCGGACGAGACGCTGGTCTCGCGTGGCAGCAAGGCTTCGATCGACGCCTTCGAGGGCTGAACTCCAGCTTGAGCGACGGTGGGCCCTATGACGGGGCTGCGAAAAACAGCACCCTCAGGAAGTGCGTGTATTCGGATTCGAGCACCATGATCGACACAAATACCAATACCGCGATCGGCGGCAACAGGATGGCATAGGCCAAGGCCAGCCGCTCCCAGGCCATGTGCATGAAGACGGCGACGATCAGGCCGGCCTTCAACACCATGAACAACAGGATCAGCGACCACCTCAGATAGCCGTGCAGGCCAAAGTAGTCGACGAGGTAGGAGCACGTGCTGAGGACGAACAGCCAGCCCCAGACCACGAGGTAGAGCTTGATCGGGTGCTGTTGACCCTTGGCGTGAACGGCTGCCGTTGCGACTGCGCCATGCGCCGGAGCGTGGAGCTGTCCTTCCATGTGTACCGCCGCGTTTGTCATGCGCCGACCTCACCAAAGATAGAAGAATGCAAAGATGAACACCCACACGAGATCGACGAAGTGCCAGTACAGGCCCGTGATCTCGACGATCTCGTAATACCCCTTGCGGCTCGTGAAGAAGCCGCGCCTCTCGACGTCGAAGTCGCCGCGAAAGACCTTCCGCGCAATGGCGATCAGGAAGATCACGCCGATCGTCACATGGGTGCCGTGGAAGCCGGTGATCATGAAGAAGCTCGCGCCAAATTGCGGGGCACCCCATGGATTGCCCCAGGGCCGGACGCCCTCCATGATCAGCTTGGTCCATTCGAAGGCCTGCATTCCGACGAAGGTTGCGCCGAAGGCTGCAGTGACCAGCATCAGGATTGCGGTTCTCACGCGATCGCGGCGGTAGCCGAAATTGACGGCCATCGCCATGGTGCCGCTGCTGCTGATCAGGATGAACGTCATGATGGCGATCAGGATCAGCGGAATGTGCTTGCCGGCGATGTTGAGAGCGAAGACTTCGCTGGGATTCGGCCACGGCACGGTCGTCGACATGCGCGCCGTCATGTAGGAGAGCAGGAAGCAACTGAAGATGAAGGTGTCGCTGAGGAGGAAGATCCACATCATGGCCTTGCCCCAGGACACGTTCTTGAAGGCGCGCTGATCGGACGCCCAATCGGCGGCGATGCCGCGCCAGCCTTCAAGCCGCGCAGGCGATTGGCCCGGATCTGTCAGCAGGGTCTCAGCCATCTGGTCTCGCCTCCCTAGCTCAGCAATTGGCGGCAGATGTTGACGAAATCGTCGGTCCAGCCCGTGAGAAGACCGAGCAGGACGAGCCAGACCAGCAGCAGGAAGTGCCAGTAGATGGCGCACAGCTCCGCGCTCAAGCGCATCTCGGCGATCTCGGCGCCGCGCCACATCTTGGCCGAGGTTCTGCCCAAGGCCACCAGACCGCCCGTCAGATGCAGCCCGTGCACTGCGGTCAACAGGTAGAAGAACGAGTTCGCCGGGTTGGACGCCACCAAATATCCGGCGGCCCCGAGCCGTTGCCAGGCCAGGAGCTGTCCGGCGAGGAAAATCACGGCGGATGCTCCGCCCGCGAGCAGACCGATCATGACGCCTTCCGCATCGTATCGTCGCGCGGCCACGTAGGACCATTGCAGCGCGACACTGCTCATGACCAGGACACCCGTGTTGACCCACAGCAGCCGCGGTACCGGCAGCGGCCGCCAGTCCGCCACGCTCATGCGCATCGAGTAGGCGCTGATGAAGAGGACGAATAACGCGCTCGCGACAGCGAGAAACACGCCAAGTCCCACCTTCGCTGCCGGCCAGACCATGGCATCGCCGCCGGGGAAGTCACCGACCGGGCCTTCCTCCAGCCAGGGCTTGGCCGTCAGCCGCTGCTGCGACAGCCACCATCCGGCGATCACCGCAAGCACTGCCAGGAACAGGATGATGGCGCTCACGAAGCGGCTCCCTGAGCGAGCTGCGTCGCGCGCGGCGGCTGGTTCTGCGGAATGAAGTCCTCGGCGGCGCCGGGCACGCTGTAGTCATAGGCCCAGCGGTACACGACCGGGAGCTCCTTGCCCCAATTGCCGTGCCCTGGGGGCGTCTCCGGCGTCTGCCACTCCAGTGTCGTCGCCCGCCACGGGTTGCCGCCTGAGGGCTCACCTTTGAACAAGCTCCAAGCAAGGTTGAACAGGAACACCATCTGGCTGAAGCCGACGGTCAAGGCCACCACGGAGATGAACGCGTTCAGCGAATGGGCCGAAGACGGGATGAACGTCGCATCCCCGAGTTCGAAATACCGGCGCGGAACCCCGAGCAGTCCGAGATAGTGCATGGGGAAGAAGATCAGGTAGGCACCCAAGAAGGTGACCCAGAAGTGAAACTTGCCCAGGGTCTCGTTCAACATCCGTCCCGTGACCTTGGGGTACCAATGATAGATCGCGCCGAGCACGACCATGATCGGTGCCACGCCCATCACCATGTGGAAATGCGCGACCACGAACATGGTATCCGAGAGCGGTACGTCGACGACGACGTTGCCGAGGAAGAGGCCGGTGAGCCCGCCGTTCACGAAGGTGATGATGAAGCCGAGCGCGAACAGCATCGGCACCGTGAGGTGAATGTCGCCGCGCCAAAGCGTCAGCACCCAGTTGTAGACCTTGATGGCGGTGGGGATCGCGATGATGAGCGTCGTGGTGGCGAAGAAGTACCCGAATTGCGGGAACATGCCGCTCACATACATGTGGTGCGCCCATACGATGAAGCTCAGCGCGCCGATGGCCACGATCGCCCAGACCATCATGCGGTAACCAAAGATGTTCTTGCGCGCATGCGTGCTGATCAGATCGGAGACGATGCCGAAGGCGGGCAGGGCGACGATGTAGACTTCGGGATGGCCAAAGAACCAGAACAGGTGCTGGAAGAGCAGCGGGCTGCCGCCGCCATATTTCGACAGCGTGCCCATCTCGACGAGCGAAGGCATGAAGAAGCTGGTGCCCAAAAGACGGTCGAGCAGCAGCATGACCGAGGCAACGAACAGTGCAGGGAATGCCAAGAGCGCCATGACGGTCGCCGTGAAAATGCCCCAGACCGTCAGGGGCAGGCGCATCAACGTCATGCCGCGGGTGCGCGCCTGCAGCACCGTCACCACATAGTTCAGCCCGCCCATCGTGAAGCCGATGATGAACAGGATCAGGGACGACATCATGAGAATGATGCCCCAATCCTGCCCTGGCGTTCCGGACAGGATTGCTTGCGGCGGGTAGAGCGTCCAGCCGGCGCCGGTGGGGCCGCCGGGCACGAAGAATGTCGAGGCCAGCACCAGGACTGCGAGCAGGTAGACCCAATAGCTCAGCATGTTCACATACGGAAAGACCATGTCCCGGGCGCCGACCATCAGCGGGATCAGGTAGTTGCCGAATCCGCCCAGGAACAACGCGGTGAGCAGATAGATCACCATGATCATCCCGTGCATGGTGATGAACTGGAGGTACTGATTGGCATCGATGAAAGAGAAGGTGCCGGGGAATCCCAGTTGCAACCGCATCAGCCACGACAGCACCAGGGCCACGAGCCCGATGGCGGTCGCGGTCAGCGAATACTGGACGGCGATTACCTTGGCGTCCTGCGAGAAGACATACCGTGTCCACCAGCTCCGCGGATGATAGAGCTCGACATCGGGTACTTCGGCAGGCGGGATGCCGCGGATCCCTTCATATGGAATATCGACCATAAAAACCTCCTCGGTCGTTTCCATCGGGGATGAGGCCCGGCCTCATTGCACCCGATCCATCTTCGCGGCGGCAGCTTGCTACTTGCCGCCGGGTTGATACGTCGCCTTCACGACGGCTTTTGCCGGCGATAATTCTGCGAACGTCTTTTGTTGCTCCAGCCAGGCGTGATATTCACGCTCTTCGTCGACGATGACCTTGGCGCGCATCTGATAGTGAGCTGCGCCGCAAAGCTCCGCACAGAGAACATCGAACGTTCCGGTTCGGATCGGCGTTATCCAGAAGTAGGTCACCATGCCCGGAACCATGTCCATCTTGGCCCGGAATTCGGGCACGTAGAAATCGTGCAGGACATCAACCGAGCGGAGGAGAACCTTGACCGGCTTGCCTACTTGAAGGTGCAGGTCGCCGTTCTCGATGACGACGTCGTCCTGCGCGTGTTGGTCGTCACGATTGAGACCCATCGGATTGTCGGAAGCGATGTTGCGGACATCGGTTGTGCCCAGCTGCCCATCCTTGCCCGGAAGGCGGAAGCTCCACTGCCATTGCTGGCCCATGACCTCGACCTCGGTGGCATCCGCAGGCACCGTCACGAACTGGTGCCAGACCACGAGGCCAGGCGCCAGCATGGCTGCGACGCCGACGCCGGTCCCGACGCTCAGCCACCATTCGAGCCTTTTGTTTTCCGGATTGTAGTCGGCCCGTCTTCCCTCCTTGTGGTGAAAGCGGAAGACGCAGTAAGCCATGAAGGCGATCACCGCGACGAAAACGAAGCCCGTGATCCAGAACGTGATGTTGATGGTGTGGTCGATATAGGCCCAGTTGGTTGCGATCGGCGTCCACCACCACGGGCTGTAGATATGAAACAGCACCGAGCCGATCGCGACCAGAAGCAGTATCAGTGCGACAGCCATCCTGATCCATCCTTGCCATCGAAGGCTACGGATACGAATCCAGGGCGGAGCTCATGTCTGTCGCGATGGCTGGCCTTTCTGGTTGGCATCTATGCCATCGCCGGCCTCTTGCTTCGCCCATTCCACTGGTCGCGAAATTCAAGAGAACGCTCGCGACCATCAACTCTAAGGGCGTCTGCGTCTAAAATGATCCCAGCCTGATCCGGCGTCAATAGAGCAGTGTAGGTGCCCCAAAGTGGTGCGATAGCCAGGCTGGGCAAACCGACAAAGCATGAGGTGCGCATGTCGCGTCTTGGTGGTGCAATGCACAAGTCGGTGCTGGTGCACAATTCACCCAACCGTGAGTGCAGCCATGCCCCGCGCGCGCTAAGCTTGGGAGGTAAGGTCGCGACGGGTTCCGTCCGGCCAGGCTCGTTCGCTGAACCTGGGTTGCCGTACCTGACCCATCGCGTTTCCTGCTCGTCCGGCGGACACGCGTGGCTGGAAAGCGCGTGTTGTCGAAAACCGCGATCTTCAGCACGGGAGGTCCGTCCATGGCCACTCTCTACTCCCACCACATCGTCAGGCGGCACGTATTCGGTGAAGCAGCCTCGTATCCCATTCGCAAGATCAGCTTGTCCGACCTGATCGAGGCCCTGCGCCTGGGCTGGGAGGATTTCCAGGCGATGCCGAGTCACGCGATCGTCGTGTGCCTGATTTATCCCGTTCTCGGTCTCGTCCTGTTCAGGATGGTGCTCGGCTATTCGGTGCTGCCGCTACTGTTTCCGCTGGCCGCCGGCTTTGCCTTGATCGGTCCTTTTGCTGCGATCGGTCTCTACGAACTCAGCCGCCGTCGTGAGCGCGGCGAGGAGGTCGAAGCGTGGGATGCGATCAAGGTGCTGCGCGCACCGTCGTTCGGCGCCATGATCGAACTCGGCGTGCTCCTGCTGGTCCTGTTCGGGGCCTGGATCGGCGTCGCGAACGCGATCTATGTCTCAATCTTCGGTCATGCGGCGGCCGCAAGCATCCCCGACTTCGCAACGCGCGTGCTGACGACGCCGGAAGGTTGGTCGCTCATCATCATCGGTTGCGGTGTCGGCTTCCTGTTTGCGGTTGTGGCATTGTGCGTCAGCGTCGTGTCATTTCCATTGATGCTCGACCGGCATGCGACCGCGATCGACGCGATCCGCACCTCGCTGCGAGCGGTGGCGGCGAATCCGGTTGCGATGGCCGGATGGGGCCTCATCGTGGCGGCGCTGCTCGTGATCGGCTCGCTGCCGCTCTTCGTCGGTCTCGCCGTCGTCCTTCCGGTGCTCGGTCATGCCACCTGGCATCTCTATCGGCGGATGGTCGAGCCCAATCCGAATCCACCGGACGCACCGCCGCCGCCCCCGAGGGGCAGGCGCTACGCAGCAGACTTTCCGGCCAATCTCTTCCCGTGGAGCCGCGAGGGCGAGTAGTAGCGCGCGCTTGAGGGATAACGGTTGCGAGTAAGACGTGCGATTGTGGATTGCTGCATCATCCGCGAAACAGATGATGCAGTACCCTGCGGCACTGCTTGTGTGCACGGCGTACTGGATGCCCCGCCTTCGCGGGGCATGACAGTAAAAGCAGGGCTGCCTACTTCTGCTGCTGCGGCAAGAAGGTTGGACCGACCGAGCGGATCGGCTTGTTCTCGGAGTTGACAGCGGGGGCCGTCTCCGCCGGCGGCGTTGCAGGTGCAGTCGCCGTGGTTGGCGCGGGAGCCGCGCCCTTCTTGGCATTGGCAGGCGTGCCCTTGTTGAGCCGCTGCTGCTGCATCTTCCTGGCGCTCTCCTCGGTGACGATGATATCGCCCTGCTGCTCGGCTGCGGCCTTGTCGTCGGCTGATTTCAGCGCATCCGCCCAGGTCTGGCCCGCTGCCTTGCAGGAGCAGGACGGGTTGAACTCGCTGCGGAATTTGAACGCGGTCGGCAGCGCCGTGTAGGGCTGGCCGCCGATCGAGACCGCCGAGTTCATGTCCTCGCCGGGATTGCGATGAGTGTAGAGCACGGCTTCGGCCGCCGGGCACAGCGCCTTGCAGGTCTTCTCATCGTCGGGAAAGCGCGCCGGCACGGTCGCAAACGAGATCGGGAAATAGGCACCGTCGCAGGTGCGCACGCACACCGTGCGGAAGGTGCCGGATTGCGGGCCGAGATCGGAGGGCGGCACGGCTTGCGGATTGTTCGGGTTGTTGCCGCCGCCGAACAAATTGCTCAGGAAGTTGCCGCCGCCTTGCGACTGCGCGGCATTGGCATATTGCGGGCCGCAATTGTTCTGCGCCAGCGCCAACAGGACCGAACGGCGCTGGTTGTCGCGCTCCGGGCTGAAGCCGCCGGGGCCACCGCCGCGCAGCCGTTCGAGATTGCCGGTGATCTGGTCCAGATTGGCGCGCATTTGCTGGATCTGGGTGTTCACCGGGCCACACTGCGCCGACTGGCCGTTGAACAGCGAAAAGAAGCCGGAGGAGTCGCAGCCCATGCGCTTGGCCTGCATGGTGACGCGATCCAGCTCGGCCTGCTGCTTGGCCTGGGAATCCTGATAGCGGCGGATCTGCTCTTCGCGCGCGGGGTCACCACCGCCGCCGCCACGATCGAGCGCGGCGAGCTGGCCTTCCAGCCGCGCGCACATCGGGTTCGGTCCGAGCCCGTTCTGGCCCGGCTGAGGCGGCGGGCCAGGCGGGCCAGCCTGCGCCAAAGCGCCATTGGCGAGCATGACGGTGCTCAGGAGCACGGTGCAGGCAAGGAGGGAGCGGGCACGGGAGAGAGACAAAAATTCAGGCATATCCGCCATTCTAGCGAGGTCACGGCCCAGCGTGATCTGGGGGGCCGAAGCGCGCCCTCCCAATAGCCGCTTCCTGCGGCATCGTCACGTCGTTTCAGGGACCAAAGACCGGTCCTAAGGTCCACCAGCTCCGAGGGAATTCAGCGCTGGCAGGTGATTGCGACATATTCGTCGCAACGGCCATGGGAGCAGTTTGCGCCAGTTTTGGGGACGGAGCCGGTAATTTCGTCGGGATCGACCCGGCGATAGGCCGAGGCTATCGCAAAATCTCGTGACTGACAGTAGGTGCGCGCAGCGGATGCACCGCATTTGTCGCCTTTGGCCAGGCACTGGTCGACGCCGTAGCCATCCGCCTGATTGGCAATGATGAAAACGCGGGTCTCGGCGCAAGCGCGGGGTGCTGCAAGGATCGCGGCGCTGAAAGTGAGCGCGAGCAGGGATCGCATGAAAATACCGAGGCTAAAAATGGAGGAACCGCTGGTTCCAGAATGGCCTCAAATGGTTAGGGGATCATGAACCATCAGGGCGGGCCGCGCGCTTTGCGGAGAAAAAACGGCATTTCCGCGGCTCTTGACGCCGGGGCCCGTGGTGGCCCATATGTGACCGCATGAACGGTCTCCTCGCCATTTGCGCCATTTGCCGCGAGATTACGAGCTAGCGATTCGCTGGCTGGAGCCGTCTTTTCTCAAACACATTGAGAGCCTTGGACGCCCGGCCAACAGCCGACGGGTATCCATATGGAATTGCGCCTTCACGATACGCTGACGAGGGAAAAGCGGACCTTTGTACCGCTCGATCCGAAGAACGTCCGCATGTATGTCTGCGGACCGACCGTCTACGACTTCGCCCATATCGGCAATGCGCGGCCGGTGATCGTGTTCGACGTGCTGTTTCGGCTGCTGCGCCATCGCTATGGCGAAGCGAACGTCAAATATGTCCGTAACATCACCGACGTCGACGACAAGATCAACGACCGCGCCGCGCGCGATTTCCCGGGCCTGCCGCTGAACGAGGCCATCCGCAAGGTCACCGAGCAGACCGGCAAGCAGTTTCACGCCGACGTCGATGCGCTCGGCGCGCTTCGGCCGACCGTGGAGCCGCGCGCGACCGAGCATATCGGCGAGATGCGCGAGATCATCGAAAAGCTGATCGCCGGCGGCTTTGCCTATGTCGCCGAGGACCATGTGCTGTTCTCGCCGCAGGCCATGAACGCGGCCAATGCCGGCCTGCCGCGTTACGGCGCGCTGTCCAACCGCTCACTGGACGAGATGGTCGCGGGCGCCCGCGTCGATGTCGCGCCATACAAGAAGGGCAATACCGATTTCGTGCTGTGGAAGCCGTCCAAGCCGGGCGAGCCGTCATGGCCCTCGCCGGCCGGTATCGCCGCGCAGGGGCGTCCGGGCTGGCACATCGAGTGCTCGGCCATGGCCTGGAAGCATCTCGGCGAGCACTTTGACATCCATGGTGGCGGCATCGATCTCGTGTTTCCGCACCACGAGAACGAGGTCGCTCAGACCTGCTGCGCCTTCCACCAGCAGCGCATGGCAAACTATTGGATGCACAATGGCTTCCTGCAGGTCGAGAGCGAGAAGATGTCGAAGTCGCTCGGCAACTTCATCACGATCCACGAACTGCTCAAGGACTGGCCGGGTGAGGTGCTGCGCCTCAACATGCTGAAGACGCATTACCGCTCGCCAATCGACTGGACCATGAAGTCGCTCGAGGAGAGCGCCAAGACGCTCGACGACTGGTACCGCATCGCGGCCGACGCCGTGCCGGGCGAGCCGGATGCGTCGGTGGTCGAACCGCTGCTCGATGACCTCAATACGCCGCAGGCGATCGCGGCGCTGCACGGCCTGCGCGGCAACGATATCGCGGGTCTTGCGGGCTCGTTGCGGCTGCTCGGATTCCTGGCCGAGAGCGCGGCGCAGTGGGAAAGGCGCAAGCAGCAGGCGAGCGGCGTCGATGCCAAGGAAGTCGAGCGTCTGATCGCCGAGCGGACGGCCGCCCGTGGCCGCAAGGATTTCAAGGAGTCCGACCGCATCCGCGATCTGCTCGCTGCGATGGGCGTTGCGATCAAGGACTCCAAGGAAGGCACGACCTGGGAGATCGCGCGATGAAGCGGCCCGACACGCCGTTTCCGCGGCACTGGCTCTACTACATCGCGCTGAAGATCGCGCTGCTCGCCGGCGCGGTGGCGATCGTGCTCAAGCTCTATGGGATGTGGTGAGGACGATGGGACAGACTTTGCCAAAGCCCGCACTCAGGCCTTTCCTGCCGGCCGATGTGCCGATCCTCGCCGCGATCTTCACCGCCAGCATCGAGGAGCTGACCGGCGACGACTACAGCGAGGCGCAGCAGGAAGCCTGGATGGCTGCGGCGGAGGACGAGGAGTTCGGCAAGCGGCTCGCCGCCGATCTCACGCTGATCGCAACGCTCGAGGGTTCGCCCGTCGGCTTCGCCTCGCTGCGCGGCAACGATCACATCCGCATGCTCTATGTCCATCCGGCCGTGGCCGGGCAGGGCATCGCGACCATGCTGGTCGACGCGCTGGAGAAGCTCGCCGGCGGCCGCGGAGCGACGAGCCTGTCGGTCGATGCCAGCGACAACGCGCAAGGCTTCTTCGCCAAACGCGGCTACACCGCCCAGCAGCGCAACAGCGTCACCATGGGCGACGAGTGGCTCGCCAACACCACCATGAAGAAGACGCTCGGAGCGGGGCAATGAGCAAGCAGCGTCTTTATCTGTTCGACACCACGCTGCGCGATGGGGCGCAGACCAACGGCGTCGATTTCACGCTGGCCGACAAGCAGGTCATCGCGGCGATGCTCGATGATCTCGGCATCGACTATATCGAAGGCGGCTATCCCGGCGCCAACCCGCTCGACACGGAGTTCTTTGGCTCCAAGCCGAAACTCAATCATGCGCGCTTCACCGCCTTCGGCATGACGCGGCGGGCTGGGCGCTCGGTCTCGAACGATCCGGGCGTCGCGGGCCTGTTGGAAGCGAAAGCGGATGCGATCTGCTTCGTGGCGAAGTCGTCGGCCTATCAGGTGCGCGTTGCGCTGGAGACGACCAAGGAGGAGAACCTCGCTTCGATCCGGGACAGCGTCGCCGCGGCGAAGGCAGCCGGCCGCGAGGTCATGCTCGACTGCGAGCATTTCTTCGACGGCTACAAGGAGGACCCGAGCTTTGCGCTGGCTTGCGCCAAGGCGGCCTATGAGGCCGGGGCGCGCTGGGTGGTGCTGTGCGATACCAACGGCGGCACCATGCCTGATGAGGTCGAGGCCATCGTCACCGAGGTGACCAAGCACGTTCCCGGCGATCATGTCGGCATCCACGCCCATAACGACACCGAGCAGGCGGTGGCCAATTCGCTCGCCGCGGTGCGCGCCGGAGCGCGGCAGATCCAGGGTACGCTGAACGGTCTCGGCGAGCGCTGCGGCAATGCCAATCTCTGCTCGCTGATCCCGACGCTGAAGCTGAAGAAAGGTCTTGCCGACGCGTTCGAGATCGGCGTCACGGCGGAGAAGCTGGCGACGCTCGTCAAGGTGTCGCGCACGCTCGACGACATGCTCAACCGCGTGCCGAACCGGCATGCGGCCTATGTCGGCGAGAGCGCCTTCGTCACCAAGACCGGCATCCATGCTTCCGCCGTGCTGAAGGATCCGCAGACCTACGAGCATGTGCTGCCGGAACTGGTCGGCAATCACCGCAAGGTGCTGGTGTCCGACCAGGCCGGCCGCTCCAATGTCATTGCCGAGCTCGACCGCGCCGGCATTGCCTACGACAAGAGCGATCCCAAGCTGACGCGCCTCGTCGAGGAATTGAAGGAGCGCGAGGCGGCCGGCTACGCCTATGAATCAGCCAACGCTTCGTTCGAGCTCCTGGCGCGTCGCACGCTCGGCAAGGTGCCGCATTACTTCGAAGTCGAGCAGTTCGACGTCAATGTCGAGCAGCGCTATAACGCGCTCGGCGAGCGCGTCACCGTGGCGCTCGCGGTAGTCAAGGTCGACGTCGCGGGCGAGCATCTGATCTCGGCGGCCGAGGGCAACGGCCCCGTGAACGCGCTCGACGTCGCCTTGCGGAAAGATCTCGGCAAGTACCAGAAGTACATCGAGGGCTTGAAGCTGATCGATTATCGCGTGCGTATCCTCAATGGCGGCACCGGCGCGGTCACGCGCGTCCTGATCGAGAGCGAGGACGAGAACGGCGACAGCTGGACCACGGTCGGCGTCTCCCCCAACATCATCGACGCCTCGTTCCAGGCGCTGATGGATTCGGTGATCTACAAGCTCGTGAAATCGGGCGCGCCGGCGTGAGGGACGGCGGCGCTGCAAGCGCCGTCATTGCGTGCGAGGAGCGAAGCGACGAAGCAAATCCACACTGCCTCCGCGGACGCACTCCGGATTGCTTCGCTTCGCTCGCAATGAGGAGGGGAGGGAGCACGGCACAATGATCGACCACATCTCCGTCGGCGTCAGCGATCTCGAGCGCGCCGCCAAATTCTACGAGGCGACGCTCGGCACCCTCGGCCTCGCGCGCCTCGTCACGCGGCCGCGGACGGTCGGCTTCGGCAAGGCCTATCCGGAGTTCTGGATCAACTTGCGCGAGGGCATGCCGCCCGTAGCCGCGGAGAGCGGTGTGCACATCTGCCTGCGGGCGAAAACCACGGCTGAAGTCGATGCGTTTCACGCCGCCGCACTATCCGCTGGCGGCGCCTCCGATGGCGCGCCCGGCATTCGCCCGCACGACCGGGTGCGCTACTACGCAGCCTTCGTCTTCGACCCCGACGGTAACCGGATCGAGGCGGTGACGTTTCCGGCAGAGTAGCGCGTTACAGCTTGCGCGCCATTTCCGGGGCGAGCTGCTTTTCCGATTCGGCCACCTGTGCCGCGGCCGCTTTCAGCTTCGGCAGGATCTCCTCGACGCGGTCGGCCTTGAGGATGTCGATTGAAAGGCCAGCGCGGATGAACTCGGTCTGGCGCATGTGCGACAGCAGCGAGAACAGCGGCTCCCAGAAATTGTCGATGTTGGCGAGCAGCACCGGCTTGGCATGACGGCCGAGCTGCTTCCAGGTCATCTGCTCGACCAGCTCCTCCAGCGTACCGACGCCGCCCGGCAGGGCCACGAAGGCGTCGGAGCGTTCGAACATCAGGCGCTTGCGCTCGTGCATATCAGGCGTGACGATCATCTCCTGCACGCGCGTCAGCGCATTCTCGCGCAGCCGCAGGAAGTCGGGGATGATGCCCGTGACGGTGCCGCCATGGTCGAGCACGGAGGTCGCGACCGCGCCCATCAGACCGAGTGAGCCGCCGCCATAGACCAAGCGGATGTTGTTTTCGGCGAGGGCCCTGCCGAACGCCTTGGCGCCTTCGGTGAAGCGGGGATTGGTTCCTGGGCCGGAGCCGCAATAGACACAGACAGTTTGGATCGTGCTCATTGTTGCCATGATGCATTGCAGCGAGGAGGCGTCAAGCCCAATCGGTGATTCGATACTCCCGGAAATCTACCGGTAAACGACGATGAACAATCAAAGATTCGCCATCTGGCGGGGTGCGCGGGCATCGGGAAGGCTCTATATGACGGACGAAAATCGTTAATCGCAGTTGCGCCCGCATCCGGCGGGCTTTCAGGCTTCTTGATGGACCAACCTCAATCGTTCGACGGCGCCGACGTTCCTGACCCTCCCGCCACAGGACCGCAGGCCGGGGCCACGCTGATCGGCACGCTGGCGCATCTGTGGCCCTATATCTGGCCGGGCGATCGTTTCGACCTAAAGATGCGGGTGGTCTGGTCGCTGGTGCTGCTGCTCGCCGCCAAGCTGATCACGCTCGCGGTGCCGTTCAGCTTCAAATGGGCGACGGATGCGCTGACCGGCGCCAACACCGCGCCGGTACAGGCCGACAACTGGCATCTCTGGGTGGTCGCCTCGCCGCTGTTGCTGACCGCGAGTTACGGCGCGATGCGCATCCTGATGGCGGTGCTGACGCAATGGCGCGACGGCATCTTCGCCCGCGTCGCCATGCATGCGGTGCGCAAGCTCGCCACCATCACCTTCATCCACATGCACGAGCTGTCGCTGCGTTTTCACCTGGAGCGCAAGACCGGTGGCCTGACGCGCGTGCTCGAGCGCGGCCGCGAGGGCATCGAGGTCATCGTGCGCATGGTGATCCTGCAGCTGATCCCGACCATTGTCGAGGTCTCGCTGCTGCTCGCGGTGCTGCTCTGGCAATTCGACTGGCGTTACGTGGTCGCCACCCTGATCACGGTCGCGCTCTACATGTACTACACCTACATCGCGACCGAGTGGCGGATCGGCATCCGCCGCAAGATGAACGATTCCGACACCGAGGCGAACACCAAGGCGATCGACTCGCTGCTCAACTACGAGACCGTGAAGTATTTCGGCGCCGAGGCGCGCGAGGCGCAGCGCTACGACAAATCGGTGGAGCGTTACGAGGAGGCGAGCATCCGCACCTACACCTCGCTCGCGGTGCTCAACACCGGGCAGGCCGTGATCTTCACCCTGGGTCTGACCGCGACCATGCTGATGTGCGCGATCGGCGTACGCAACGGCACCAACACCGTGGGCGATTTCGTGCTGATCAACGCCATGATGATCCAGCTGTACCAGCCGTTGAATTTCATGGGCATGGTCTATCGCGAGATCAAGCAGGCGATCATCGACATCGAGAAGATGTTCAACGTGCTGGGCAGAGAGGCGGAGATCAAGGATGCGCCGGACGCGAAGCCGCTGGTCATCTCCGCCGGCACGGTGCGCTTCGAGGACGTGCGCTTTGCCTACGAGCCGACACGGCCGATCCTGAAAGGCATCAGCTTCGAGGTGCCGGCCGGCAAGACCATCGCGATCGTCGGTCCGTCGGGCGCAGGCAAGTCGACCATCTCGCGGCTGCTGTTCCGCCTGTATGACGTCTCCGGCGGCAAGATCTTGATCGACGGCCAAGATATCCGCAACGTTATGCAGGCCAGCTTGCGCGCGTCGATCGGCATGGTGCCGCAAGATACCGTGCTGTTCAACGACACCATCCGCTACAACATCCGCTACGGCCGCTGGGACGCCAGCGATGCCGAGGTCGAGGAGGCGGCGCGGCTGGCGCAGATCGACCATTTCATTCGCATGGCGCCGAAGGGCTACGAGACCCAGGTCGGCGAGCGCGGCCTGAAGCTGTCCGGGGGCGAGAAGCAGCGCGTCGCGATCGCGCGCACCGTGCTGAAGGCACCGCCGATCCTGGTGCTGGACGAGGCGACGTCGGCGCTCGACACCCATACCGAGCACGAGATCCAGGGCGCGCTCGATCGCGTGGCGAAGAACCGCACCTCGCTGGTGATTGCGCACCGGCTTTCGACCATCGTCGGCGCCGACGAGATCATCGTGCTGGACCAGGGCCGCATCGCCGAACGCGGCACCCACGCGAAACTGCTCGCGCAGGGCGGCCTCTATGCCAGCATGTGGAACAGGCAGCGCGAGGCCGAGGCGGCGCGCGAGAAACTGGCCAAGATGGCCGACACCAGCACGGCGCCCAACCGGGAGCCGCCGCCGGTCGATGACACCCTGACGACGCCCGCGGCGGCGGAGTGAGCTTGTCTCCGATCCCAACTCTGGCCTAAACAAGCCCGCGCGACGACCCGCGCCATTAACCCCAAGCGGCAGATAGCGATGTCCATTCTCGATTCGATCCAGCGTCAGATTCCGCCGATCCACAAGGAGGGCTATCCCTTCATCGGCGGCTTTGCACTGGCAAGCCTGATCCTGTTCTGGCTGTGGTCGCCTCTGGGATGGATCGGCACGATCCTGACGGTGTGGTGCGCGCTGTTCTTCCGCGACCCCGTCCGCGTGACACCGGTGCGCGAGGGGCTGGTGGTGTCGCCGGCCGACGGCCGCGTCTCGATGATCACCATGGCGCTGCCGCCGGCCGAGCTCGGCCTCGGTGACCGGCCATTGCCGCGCATCTCGGTGTTCATGAGCGTGTTCAACTGTCACGTGAACCGCAGCCCGATCGCGGGCAGGGTGGATCGCATCGCCTACCGGCCCGGCCTGTTCATCAACGCCGAGCTCGACAAGGCGAGCGAAGACAATGAGCGCAACTCGCTGGTGATCACGACGCCCAATGCGCGGATCGGCGTGGTCCAGATCGCAGGCCTCGTCGCCAAGCGCATCGTCTGCTTCGTCAAGGAGGGGCAGGCGATCGGCGCCGGTGAGCGCTTCGGCCTGATCCGCTTCGGCTCGCGGCTCGATGTGTACCTGCCTGTCGGCACCAAGGCGCTGGTCTCGGAAGGGCAGACCGCGATCGCCGGAGAGACCATTTTGGCCGACCTCGCCGGCGACGACCCGAGCCGCGCCTATCGCGCCAATTAACCAATAGTCGGTGCTTTGGACCCTCCGCCGCAATGGCGGAGGGGGGCGCGGCTTGCTATATCTCGCCTTAAGATAAGGACGAGCCATGACGCCCTACGACTTCAAGGATCCCGATGTCCGCCGCCGGCGGTTCCGACCGATTCCGGTGCGGATGCTGGTGCCCAACGTCATCACGCTGCTGGCGATCTGCGCCGGCCTGACCTCGATCCGACTGTCGATCGAGGGGCGGATGTCGCTCGCCGTCTATGCCATCGTGTTCGCAGCCGCGCTCGATGGCATCGACGGCCGCATCGCGCGCATGATCAAGGGTCAGTCCAAGTTCGGCGCCGAGCTCGACAGCCTCGCCGACTTCGTCAATTTCGGCGTCGCGCCCGGCCTGATGCTGTATTTCTGGCAGCTGCACGAGCTCGGCAATGCCGGCTGGATCGCCGCCATGGTGTTCGCGATCTCCGGCGGCCTGCGACTCGCGCGCTTCAACGCCACGATGGATGATCCGAACAAGCCGGCCTTCGCCGCCAATTTCTTCACCGGCGTGCCGGCGCCCGCGGGCGCGATCACGGTGCTGCTGCCGATCTACGTTGCTTTCCTCGAGCTCGGCCGGCTGCCCGCAGCGGTGACGGCGGCCTATACGCTGCTGATCGCCTTCCTGATGGTGTCGCGCCTGCCGGTGTTCTCCGGCAAGACCAAGCGCATGCGCGTCCCACCCGAACTGGTGCTGCCGGCCTTCGTCGCGGTGATCGTCTTCATCGCGCTCCTGATCGCCTATCCCTGGCATGTGCTGTCGATCGGCACGGTGCTGTATCTCCTCGCTTTGCCGCTTGGCTACAAATCCTATCGCGACCAGGCGCGCGCGATGGAAGCCACCGCGCCGTCAGGAGCCGAAGTTCCGTCGCCGCCGTCGGCGCCGACGCTGGCGAATTTGTCGGAGCGGCCGCACGATGACGAACGGCCCGGACGGCTGCACTGAGCGGCCCCGCGCGGATATCTGCCATGAGGCCCGTCTGAGTTGGGTCGAAGCCTGATCTCGGCTATATCGCCTGTGCCGGCGGCATCGCGTCAATCAGCCGCCAATCTGGGAGAGAACGCCGTGACTGATACCGCGACCGGGCCGCTGCCTGCTTCCGTCCTCGAGGCGCTGGGCCGCTACGACACACCGACGATCTGCAATGCCATGGAGATCGTGGCGCCCGAGCGCCGGCTGATCGGCTACACCACCAAGCAACTGGTCTGTCCGTTCCCAGACCTGCCGCCGATCGTCGGCTATGCCCGCACGGTCACGATCCGTTCAGTGCTGAAATCATCGCTCCCGGCTGAAGAGCAGTCCAAGCGTCGGATCGAATATTACGAATATGTCGGCACCGGCCATGGCCCGCGCATCTCGGTGATCCAGGACATCGACGGGCCCGACGTCGGCTATGGCGCGTTCTGGGGCGAGGTGCAGAGCAACGTGCACAAGGCGCTCGGCTGCCTCGGCGTGATCACCGACGGCTCGATCCGCGACATCCCGCAATGGGCTCCGGGATTCCAGGCGCTCGCCGGCTCGATCGGCCCGTCGCATGCCTGGGTGCATGCGGAAAGCTTTGGCGGCGAAGTGCGCGTTGCCGGCATGTCCGTGAAGTCCGATGATCTGATCCACGCCGACCGGCACGGCGCCATCGTGATCCCGCTCGACGTCGCCGCGAAGCTGCCGGAGGCTGCCGAACTCTGCGGCCGCCGCGAGACGCCGATCCTGGAGATCGCCCGCAGCCCCGACTTCTCGCTGGAGAAGCTGAAGGCCGCGCTGAAGCGCTCGGCGGAAATCCACTAAGCGCGTGGTTGAACGACCTACGGCCGCGACGCCGGCCGTGGGGCGCCTTGTTCCGCCAGGAACAGAGCCGCCTGGTCCGGCTCACCGAACACAGCGGCGGCGCATCCGATCAGGGTGAAGCCGCCGGCAAGGTCCCAGAGCGTGATGTCTTCGGCATTGTCCGGGAGGTGGATCAATCGCGCTGCGATCACCGCGAAGGCGGCTTCGACAAAGAGCAGGATGCTGAAGGCCGGCAGGACGAGCTCCGGCTCGAGCAGGTGGAACGCCAGCGCCGCGGGCAGCGCAGTGAGAAGGCCGAAGAGCGTCAACATCGCGATGGCTCCCGCGATCGAGCATGCCGCCCCGCTTCAGGATAGCAATTCATCCTTCGTCCCGGATGTGGCGGAGGGCCGCAGCGGACGTGACGTCGTGGCGCGCCGGCTTATGGTTAGCGAAGTGTTGAAATTTCCCATCGCTGGACGGCAATCGCAGCGGCGCGCAGAACACTGTCCGGACTTAACCTTTACGCGGCTTTAAGGGCGGCGCTCTAGGGTTCCGGTGCGGTTCGGGGTTGGGCCGCGCCAGCGGCCAGGACGGCCGTTGTTGCGTTCGCGGTTGGAGTCTCCCATGGATATCATGACGGGCGTTGGGCTCACGGCGGGCATCATCGTCATCACCGCGATGATCCTCATGGGCGGCGACCTGCACATGTTCATTTCCGAACATGCGATGATCATCATCTTCGGCGGCTCGATTTCCGCGACCATGATCCGCTTTCCGCTTTCAGCGCTGCTGCACGGCCTTCCGCTCGGCGCCAAGTTCGCCTTCACCATGAGCCGGCTGTCGGCGCACGATCTCGTCGACGAGCTTGCCCGCATCGCCGAGATCGCCCGCAAGCAGGGCCCGGTGGGTCTCGAGAAGGTTGAGACCGACGAGCCATTCCTCGCCAAGGGCATCCGCTACGTCGCCGACGGCTACGACCTCGACTTCATCCGCGACAATCTCGAGCGCGACCGCGACAACTTCCTGATGCACCTCGACGAGGGCAGCAAGATCTACCGCGCCATCGGCGACTGCGCCCCGGCCTTCGGCATGATCGGCACCCTGATCGGCATGGTGCAGATGTTCGCCAACATGACCGACCCCTCCAAGCTCGGCCCGTTCATGGCGACCGCGCTGCTCGCCACGCTCTACGGTGCGCTGGTTGCGAACCTGTTCTGTCTGCCGATCGCCGACAAGCTGCATGGCAAGCTGCTGGATGAAGAGACCAACCGCACCCTGATCATCGACGGCATCCTGATGATCCGCGACTCCAAAAGCCCGACCTTGGTGCGCGAAATGCTGCTGGCCTACCTGCCGGAGAAGCATCGCCACGCCGAGGGTGAACCGGTGCCGGCCTGATCGTGCGCACCAGGATTTAGGTCATGGCGAAGAAGAAACGCGGCGATGCGCATGGCGGCGGTCACGGCTGGTTCGTGACTTTCGCCGACCTCATGGGCCTCATGATGAGCTTCTTCGTGATGCTCGTCGCGTTCTCCACGCAAGACGCCAACAAGCTGAAGATCGTTGCAGGGTCCATGCGCGACGCCTTCGGCGTGCAGAGCGAAGCGCGCTACGCCGGCATCGTCGAGTCTGACGGTCTGCCGACGCGTCCGCGGCTGAAGAATGTCGATCACATTCAGCCCGAGGACGCCTCGAACACGCCGACGCCGGATCAGGAGGACCGCGACCGCACGTCGGGGGCCAAGGTCAAGGTCGACCGCAATTTCGCGCTGGCGGCGGCCTCGCTGCGCCAGGCGTTGCAGGACATGCCGGAACTGACCGAGATGTCCAAGCACATCATGTTCGAGGAGACCAAGCAGGGCCTCAACCTGGAGATCGTCGACCAGGATGGCCGCTCGATGTTCGCCGACGGCTCCAAGGTCCCCTATGAGCGCACCCGCCGCCTGGTCGAGAAGCTCGCGATCCCACTCAAGGCCACGCCGCTCCGCGTTTCCATCGCCGGTCACACCGCGGCGGGCTTCGTGCCGACCCGCAGCGACTACGGCGCCTTCGATCTGTCGGCCGACCGCGCCAATGCCGTGCGCCAGATCCTCGAACGCGAGGGCCTGCCGCCGTCGCACTTTTTCGCCGTCTCGGGCAAGGCGGACACCCAGCCGCTGTTTCCGGACGATCCCTCGCTCGCCGCCAACCGGCGGGTGACCATCACGCTGATGCGCGAAGATCCGCCGCTGCCGCCGAATCTGAAGCCGTGAGCATGATCCGCACCCGAAGGGCCGCGTTAGCGCAAAGTAGGCACCGGTTTTCCCGACGAGATCATGCTCGGAAAATAGGCCCCTTGCGTTACCATCTTACCTGAGGCATGTCGTCGCGCAGGCGATGAACGTTGCTGCGGCGTCACAGCTTCTGTCCCGGTGCCTGCTATGGTGGAGGCCGATTGACAGGCGCGCGGGAAGCGTCAAAAGGCGCCGGATCAAATTCAGGGACCAAGCGTTTTCCACCCTCATGACGGCGAGCATCACATCGACCGAGACTCAGGATGTGCAACCGGTCACATCAGGCTTTTGGGCCCTTACGCTCGGGAGCATCGGCGTCGTCTTCGGCGATATCGGCACCTCGCCGCTCTATGCTTTCCACGAGGCGGTCAGGGGCGCGGCCCATGGCGAGCCGGTCTCACGCGTCATCGTGCTCGGCGTGCTCTCGCTGATCCTGTGGGCACTGCTGATCGTCGTCACCGCGAAATATGTCCTGCTGTTGCTGCGCGCCGACAATAACGGGGAGGGCGGCACGCTCTCGCTGATGGCGCTCGGCCAGCGCGCGCTCGGGCGGCGGAGCTGGTTCCTGCTCGCGCTGGGCGTGGTCGGCGCCTCGATGTTCATCGGCGATTCCATGATCACGCCGGCGATATCGGTACTCTCGGCGGTCGAAGGCCTGAAGCTCGCAACTCCCGCGCTCGAGCACTATGTCGTGCCGCTCACCGTCCTCATTCTGGTGCTGCTGTTCGCGGTCCAGAGCAAGGGGACCGCACTGGTCGCCTCGGCATTCGGGCCGGTGATGGTGGTCTGGTTCACGGCCATCGCCGTGATGGGGGCCGTCCATATCGTCGATGACCCCTCCGTGCTGGCGGCGATCAATCCCTATTACGCGGTGCAGTTCGTGCTGTCACACGGCACGATCGGCCTCGTGACACTCGGCGCCGTGTTCCTGGCCGTGACGGGGGGCGAGGCGCTGTACGCCGATCTCGGCCATTTCGGCCGCAAGCCGATCCAGTCGGCCTGGATGTTCTTCGTGTTGCCCGCGCTCCTGATCAACTATTTCGGGCAGGGGGCGCTGGTGCTATCCGATCCCAGCGCGATCGAGCATTCCTTCTATCGCATGGTGCCCGAGAAGCTGGTGCTGCCGTTGGTCGGGCTTGCGACGGCCGCAACCGTGATCGCGAGCCAAGCGGTGATCACCGGCGCCTATTCGCTGGTCTATCAGGCCGTGCAGCTCGGCCTCCTGCCGCGTTTCGAGGTGCGTTACACCTCCGAATCCCATGCCGGCCAGATCTATCTGCCGCGTGTCAACCGCTTGCTGCTGATCGGCGTGATGCTGCTGGTGCTGCTGTTCCACACCCCCAGCAATCTGGCCTCGGCCTACGGCATTGCGGTCTCAACCACCATGGTCGCCGACGGCATCATGGGCTTCGTCGTGATCTGGAAATTGTGGAATTGGCGTGCGGCGGCGGCCGCGGCCGTCATCATGCCCTTCGTCGTCGTCGATTTGAGCTTCTTCAGCGCCAATCTACTCAAGCTGCTCGAGGGCGCCTGGGTGCCGCTGCTGTTTGGCGCGGCAATGGCTGGGACGATCTGGACCTGGCGCAAGGGCTCTGGAATTCTGATGCAGAAGACGCGACGGATCGAGGTGCCGCTGGACGATCTGATCCGCAGCCTGGAGAAGCGGCCGCCGCACATCGTCAAGGGCGCCGCCGTATTCCTGACCAGCGATCCCGCTTTCGTGCCGACCGCGCTCCTGCACAATCTCAAGCACAACAAGGTGCTGCATGAGCACAACGTGATCCTGACCATCGAGACCGCGCATACGCCGCGGGTCGATCTGTCGGAGCGATTCAGGATGGAAAAGATCAGCGACAAGTTTTCCAAGGTCCGCTTGCGCTTCGGCTTCATGGAGCAGCCGAACGTGCCCAAGGCGCTCGCGATCGCGCGCAAGCAGGGCTGGCAGTTCGACATCATGTCGACCTCGTTCTTCGTGTCGCGAAGGTCGCTGAAAGCCTCGGCGCAGTCGGGCATGCCGCTTTGGCAGGATCACCTATTCATCGCGCTGAGCCGGTCGGCCAACGATGCAACCGACTATTTCCAGATTCCCACCGGGCGGGTGGTTGAAGTCGGAACCCAAGTCACTATTTGAACGCAACTGGTGAATCCATGCAGAATTAGCATGGCTAGGGCCCGAAATCGGGCTAGGCTATGCCGGCAGCGCAGGACTATAAGCCGCGCGCTTTTCCGCCGTTGTGCCGTGAAGCATTGTCGAGGCCGTAGGGCTCTTCCATGACCAGTGACGTAGCAGTTCCCGCCCCGGAGACGGCGGCGGCCAACGGGCATGGCGAGGCCCATACGACCGCCGGTTTCGGCGCCCTGACGCTCGGCAGTATTGGCGTCGTCTATGGCGATATCGGCACCAGCCCGCTCTACGCGTTCCGCGAGGCGGTGATGGCGGCCTCGGGCGCCGATGGCTTGCCGACGCCGGCGGCCGTGCTCGGCGTGCTTTCCCTGATCCTCTGGGCGCTCATCGTCGTGGTGACGCTCAAATACGTGGTGATCCTGCTCCGCGCCGACAACAACGGCGAGGGCGGCACGCTGGCGCTGATGGCGCTGGCCCAGCGGGCGGTTGGCACCGGCGGGGCGACCATCGTCCTGCTCGGCATCATCTCTGGCGCCCTGTTCTATGGTGATGCCGTGATCACGCCGGCGCTCTCGGTGCTGTCGGCGATCGAGGGCATGAAGGACGTCACCCTGACATTCGAGCCTTATATCGTTCCGCTGACCGTCGTGATACTGGCCGGTCTGTTCGCCGTGCAATCCCGCGGCACGGCGCGCGTTGCCGCCTTTTTCGGCCCGATCATGTGCGTGTGGTTCGCGGTGCTTGCGGCCGCGGCGATCCATCCGATCATCCAGCAGCCGCAGGTGCTGCTCGCGCTGAACCCGCTCTATGCCGTGTCCTTCATGCTGCACCATGGCATCATCGGCTTCGTCACGCTGGGCGCCGTGTTCCTGGCCGTCACCGGCGCCGAGGCGCTCTATGCCGACCTCGGCCATTTCGGCAAGCGGCCGATCCAGTTCGCCTGGCTCTCTATCGTGCTGCCGTCGCTGGCGCTGAACTATCTCGGGCAGGGGGCGCTCGTCCTCAGTGACCCCGGCGCGATCGTGAGCCCGTTCTTCCAGCTCTTCCCGCAAGGCTTTGTTCGCGGCACCATGGTCGTGCTGGCCACTGCCGCCACGGTCATCGCGAGCCAAGCCGTCATCACCGGCGCCTATTCGTTGACGCGGCAGGCGATCCAGCTCGGGCTGCTGCCACGCTTTGAAATTCGCCATACGTCGGAAGCCCATTCCGGCCAGATCTTCATCCCGCGCATCAACCAGCTGTTGCTGGTTTTCGTGGTCCTTCTGGTGCTGCTGTTCCGCTCCTCGTCCGCGCTCGCCTCCGCCTACGGTATCTCCGTCACCGGCACGATGGTGGTCACGGCCATGATGGGTTTCGTCGTGGTCTGGAAGGGGTGGCGGTGGTCGCCGCTCGCCGCGGGCGCGCTGATTGCGCCGTTCCTGTTCCTCGACCTGACCTTCCTGACCGCCAATCTCTTGAAGGTCTTCGAGGGCGGCTGGGTGCCGCTGGCGCTCGGTGCGGTCATGATCATCCTGATGTACACCTGGCGGCGCGGCAGCCGGCTCTTGTTCGAGAAGTCGCGCAAGCTCGAGTTTCCGCTCGCCGACCTGGTCGCCATGCTGGAGAAGCGGCCGCCGCAACGGGTGCCGGGTACCGCGGTGTTCCTGACCTCGGACCCGCTCAGCGCGCCGACCGCGCTGATGCATAGTCTGAAGCACTACAAGGTGCTGCACGAGAAGAATGTCATTCTCACCATCGAGACCGCGCAGACCCCGCGGATCGATCCGGCGGACCGGGTGAGGCTGGAGCAAATCTCACCGACCTTCTCCAAGGTGACACTGAAGTTCGGCTTCATGGAATCGCCCAACGTGCCGAAGGCGCTGGCGATCGCCCGCAAGCTGGGCTGGCAGTTCGACATCATGTCGACCTCGTTCTTCCTGTCGCGAAGGGCGCTCAAGCCCGCCGCCCATTCCGGCATGCCGCGCTGGCAGGACCGGCTGTTCATCTCGCTCAGCCGCGCCGCCAACGATGCCACCGACTATTTCCAGATCCCAAGCGGCCGCGTCGTCGAGGTCGGCACGCAGGTGACGATTTAGCTTTCAGCCGGGGCTCCATCCGTCGCCATCGCTGTCATCTCCCGGCCCGATGTTTCGACCGGGCGATCCAGTACTCCGAAGCGCCCGTGATTCACCGAGCAGCCGCGGCGTACTGGGCTCGCCGCTTGCCGCCTACGCTAAAGCTTCGGCGCCCCTGGACCTCAACCCCGGCGTAGCCGGGTCCGCGGGGAATGACACCGAAGGAATGGTGAGAACTGAAACGGAATCTCCGGGCATAGACCCCGAAAGCCGGACTTCAAGTCGCTGCGATTTAGCTTTAACTTGCGCCGCGCGGCTCAAGCCCTTGTGGCGCTTGATTTTCGTTTCCCGAGAGGCGAGGTTGCCGCCGGCCGGGATCGCCCGGCATGCGCCTTGCGACGTTGGAGGATGAAGTGGCAAACCAGGTACAGGATCTGACCCCGGACGAGGTCTCCAAGGGTGTCGCGGAAGGGCGCTATCTGCTCGTCGACGTCCGTGAGCCGAATGAGGTTCAGGCCGAAGCCTATCCCTATGGCGTCGTGGTTCCGCTCTCGACCTTCGATCCCAAGGCGATTCCCGACCCCGCGGGCAAGGAGGTCGTGTTCGCTTGCCGCTCGGGCAAGCGCTCGGTGACGGCCTCGCTCGCGGCGCAGGCGGCGGGCCTGCCTTACGACAAGCATCTGGCCGGCGGCATGCTCGGCTGGAAGGCGGCGGGTCTTCCCAGCAAGCTCGGTGGCTGATCGGCCCGATGTCCAAAAGCTCGTCCTTGAACAAGGTCTTCGCCGATCCTCCCGTCACCATCTTCGAGGCGATGTCGCAGGCCGCGCGCGACAACAATGCAATCAATCTCGGCCAGGGGTTCCCCGACGATCCCGGGCCTGAGGACATCCGGCGCGCCGCGGCCGAGGCCTCGCTGAATGGCTACAACCAGTACCCCTCGATGATGGGCCTGCCGGAGCTGCGCCAGGCGATCGCGACCCATTACGGCCATTGGCACGGCCTCAAGCTGGATCCGATGAGCGAGGTGATGGTCACGTCCGGCGGCACCGAGGCGCTGACCTCGGCTATCCTCGCCGTGGTTCAGCCCGGCGACGAAGTGGTCTGCTTCCAGCCGGTCTATGATTCCTATTTGCCGATCATCCGTCAGGCCGGCGGCATTCCGCGCCTCGTCCGCCTCGAGCCGCCCCATTGGCGGCTGAATGAGGACATGCTGAAAAGCGTGTTCAATTCAAAGACCAAGGCGGTGCTCTTCAACAATCCTTTGAATCCCTCCGCGGTGGTCTATCCGCGCGAGGATCTCGAACTGCTGGCGCGCTACTGCCAGGAGTTCGATGTCATCGCGATCTGCGACGAGGTCTGGGAGCACGTCACCTTCGACGAGCACAAGCACATCCCGCTGATCACCATTCCGGGCATGCGCGAGCGCACCATCAAGGTCGGCTCGGCCGGCAAGATCTTCTCGCTCACGGGCTGGAAGATCGGCTTCGTCTGTGCCGCGCCACAGCTCTTGCGCGTCGCCGCCAAGGTGCACCAGTTCCTGACGTTCACCACCGCGCCGAACCTCCAGGCTGCCGTCGCTTACGGCCTCGGCAAGTCCGACGACTACTTCCTGTCGATGCGCCAGGATCTGACGCGGAGCAGGGACCGCCTGACCAGGGGGCTGGAGAGCCTCGGCTTCCCCGTGCTGAAGTCGCAGGGCACCTACTTCCTCACCGTCGACCTGTCGCCGCTCGGGCTGAACGAGAGCGACACCGAGTTCTGCTGGCGCATCGTGAAGGACTACAAGGTCGCCGCGATCCCGGTCTCGGCCTTCTACGAGCAGGACCCGGTGACATCAGTGGTGCGCTTCTGCTTTGCCAAGAAGGACGAGACCCTCGACACCGCGCTGGAGCGGCTGTCGGACGCGGTGCGTGGACGCAAGAGGTAGACCAGTGATGACGAACGTCAGCCGCTCGAGGTTTCATCTTACCATCGCCGCAGCGCTGACGTTGTTCTCCGCTCCTGCAGGCGCGGAGGAGCGAATCGTCAACTTCTACAACTGGTCCAACTACATGGCGCCGGACGTCCTTGAAGCCTTCACCAAGGAGACCGGCATCAAGGTGGTCTACGACACCTTCGACGCCAATGAGACGCTGGAGACCCGCCTGATGGCCGGCAAGTCCGGCTACGACGTCGTGGTGCCCACGGCTTACTTCCTGCAGCGCCAGATCAAGGCGAACATCTTCCAGAAGCTCGATAAGACGAAGCTGCCTAACCTCGCCAATGCCTGGCCGATGGTGACGCAGCGCCTCGCCACCTATGACCCCGGCAACGTCTACGCCGCCAACTATATGTGGGGCACGACGGGCATCGGCTACAACGTCGCCAAGATGAAGCAGATCCTGGGTGCCGACGCGAAGATCGAGAGCTGGGACGTCGTGTTCAAGCCGGAGAACCTGGCAAAATTCAAAGACTGCGGCGTGCACATGCTCGACTCCGCCGACGACATCTTCCCGGCGGCGCTGAACTATCTCGGGCTCGATCCGAATTCGACCAAGCAGGCGGACCTGGAGAAGGCCGCCGATGTCGTGGCAAAAGTCCGCCCCTCCGTGCGAAAATTCCACTCGTCCGAATACTTAAGCGCGCTCGCGACCGGCGAGATCTGCTTCGTCGTCGGCTGGTCCGGCGACATCATGCAGGCGCGTGCCCGCGCGGCCGAGGCCAAGAGCGGCATCGAGATCGGCTACGCGATCCCGAAGGAGGGCGCGCAGATGTTCTTCGACAATCTCGCGATCCCCGCGGATGCCAAGAACGTCAGCGAAGCCTACGAGCTGATCAACTATCTCTACCGCCCCGACGTTGCCGCCAAGAACTCGGACTTCCTGTCCTACGCCAACGGCAACCTCGCGAGCCAAAAGTTGGTCGACCCGAAGATTCTGAACGACAAGAACATCTATCCCGACGAGGCGACGCTCGCAAAGCTGTTCGTCATCACGGCGCGCGAGCCGGCGACCCAGCGCATCATCAACCGGCTGTGGACCAAGGTGAAGACGGGGCGGTAGGCGGCTTGGGAGCCGACCCGACAAACGAAATTCCGCAAAACAACCCCATGCACAGTAGAAACGCCATCTGCGGGTTGCCGGCGGTGGCGGTGCTTAAGTCGCGATCCGGCTTGGCTCAATCGACGTGCGGGCGCAGCGCGAGAGCAAGGCGCTTCCTACCACTCATACCGCACCGTGCCCTTGCCGGTGTAGGTCTGCGTGCTGCGCGAGAATTCGCCCTCGACGGTGCCTGCGAGCGATAAGCCGTTTTTCCATTTCATTTCGGCCCGGCCGCCGGCCAACGCGGAGTCGGCGGCGGGACGCGCGCCGCTGACGGTGAAGGCAGCGCCCGGCAGCGTCTGGAAGACGGCGTTCACGAGACGGCTGGTGTTGGTGTCGTGCGCCCAGGCGAGCCGGCCGCGCAGCGTGAGCACGCCGTTATCGACCAGGAAGCGCTGGTCGGTGCGGGCGCCGAGCTCGGTGCGGACATTTGTTGTGTCCTGCGCGGTGTAGGACAGCGCGAACTGGTTGCTGCCGGCGATCGCGGTCTCGCCATAGCCGGGCAGGTGGAATGTGGTGACTTGTGCGGCCGCGTAGGGCGTCACGCCGAAGCTGGAGGCGCGGATTGGTGCGAAGCGCCAGCCACCTTCGAGGCGGCCCGAGAAGGTGCTGGCCTTGAAATTGGCGGTGAGCTTGTCGGTGCCTGAGACCGTCACGGTGCGGTCGGTGGTGACGTCCTGCCAGCCATAGGCGAGCGCTGCTGAGATATAGGCGGGCCCAAAATTGTGGCGGCCGTAGAAGCCGGCCTGGAACAGGTCGGCGCGGCCGCTGCCGAGACTGTCGGACAGCGCAAAGTTGTAGCCGGCGCCGCCGAGCGCAAAGCCGACCAGCGTGTTCGGCGATATCCGATAGTCCGCGCCGACCACGGTGCCGTAGATGTGGCTGGTGGTGGTGCTCGAACCTGATGCGGCGTTGCCGTTCAACGTGCTGGCGCCGCCATAGCCGGAGGCCCACACGCCCCAGCGCCGGTCGATGACCTCGCCGCTCGCCTCGCGCGGTGTCACTGCGGCGTAGGCTTCGCGTAGCCCGGCGTCGTTTGGTGCGGTGGAAGCGTAGCCCAGCGTCCCGCCATCGCTGGCCGTGCCGCCGCGCTCGCCGTCCGTGCCGCCGCCGCCAAAGGGATCAAGCATGCCGATGAACTGCTGCGTGGCGTTGAACGAGGCCTGCGTGCCGGCGGCGCCGGGCTGGCCGGAGACCTGGCTGAGCCCGTGGTTGAGCTGCGGCTGGCCCATGTTGAGCAGCGCATCGAAGCCGGCCGGCGGCGTCGCGCCGCCCTCGACCGCCTTGTTGATGGCGCCGGCGACGTTGCTCTGGTTGGCGCCTGTGCCCGCCGGCAGCACGATCGCGCTGGGATCGAGCACGAGATAGACGTTGTTGACGTCGTAAGTGAGGTGCGGGTTGCGGGTGGGGCTGAAGCTGCCGCTCACGCTCAGCCCGGCGAACTTCGTCCCGGCAAGGCCGCCGGTCGCATTGAGAATGGCGTAGGTCTGGCTGCGGAAGCTGCCGGGCGGCGCCACCGCCTGCACGGTGGCGCCGGTCAGCGTCGCGGTGCCCGAGACATTGGTCCGGTCGGCGGCGGTGGCGGAGACTTCCACCCTGTAGAAGCTGCCGGCATTGAAGGCGAGGCTGCCGCCGACGGTGAGGGTGCCCACGGAATTGCCCGGCGCCAGCGTGCCGCCGCTCGCGATCGTCGTGTTGCCGACGATGCCGGTGCCGCCGAGCGTGCCGCCGCTGTTCACGGTGAGGCTGCTCGACGATGCGATCGAGCCGTTCACCGCCAGCGTGCCGCCGTTCACGATCGTCGCGCCGGTGTAGGTATTCGCGCCCGTCAGCGTCAACGCGCCGCTGCCGACCTTGGTCAGCGCGCCGTTGCCCGCGAGACTGGCGTCGATAATGCCGGCTCGTACGTCGAACAAACCGGACGATGACAACGTGCCGTTGGTTATGCGACCACCCGTCACCGTCACGCCGCCGTCCTGGGTCTGTGCCGTGCCGCCAAGATCGAGCGTGCCACCCGCAACATTTGTGCCGGCACTGCTGGCGCCAAGCGTGCCGGCGCCCGCGATCTTCAGCGTGCCCGCATTGATTGTGGTGCCGCCGGTATACGTATTGGCCCCCGACAGGGTCAGCGTGCCGGAGCCGATCTTCACCAGCGAGCCGCCGGCGCCGTTGATATCGCCGCTCACCTCGGTCGAGAGGTTGTTCGAGCCGACGGTTAGCTCATTGGCGCCGAGCAGGTAAAGGCCAGCGCCCGCGATGGAGCCGGCGCTGATTTTGTTGTCGCCGTTGGGGCCCCCGGTGGGACTGAAATCGACCAAGCTGCTGGCATTATTGATGATGACCGCGTTGCCGGCTGTGCTGTTGGCGAAGAACGTTATACTGCCATTGTTGGTGATGGTCGCGTTGCCGGCAGTGGCGGACCCGTAGAATGCGATGCCGCCATTGTTGGTGATATTTGCGCTCGCCGCCGTGCTGCTGTCCCGGAAGTACAGAGCATTCCCGTTCGTGATGGTTGCGCCGCCGGCGCTGCTGGCTTCGAGGAAATTCATAGTGCCAAAGCCGACGTTGGAGATCGTGGCGCTGCCCGCCGTGCTGCTGTCCCTGAAGAGCGCGTCATTTTCGTTCGTGATGGTTGCGCTGCCGGCGCTGCTGGTGTTGAGGAAAGTCAGCGTGGCGCCGCTGGTGCTGACGATCGTGGCGTTACCGGCCGTGCTGGTGTCACGGAATTCCAGAGTGCCGGCGCCGTCAGTGGTAATGGTCGCGCCGCCGGCAGTGGAGTTCGCATTGAACGACAGAGTGCTGTCGCTGAAGATCGTGGCGGTGCCCGCCGTGCTGTTGTCCACGAAATGGATGATGGCGTGGTTGGTGATCGCCGAACTGCCGGCCGTGCTTGTGTCGTTGAAATTCAGCGTGCCGCCGTTGGTGATGGTGGCGCTGCCAGCCGAACTGAGATTGTAGAACCCCAAGAACCGGTTGTTGGTGATGATGGCGCTGCCGGCTGTGCTGGTGTCCCAGACGTACAGATAGTAGTTGTTGTTGATGGTGGCGCTGCCGGCCGTGCTGGTGTTCCTGAAGTTCAGAAGACCGCCGTTGGTGATGGTGGTGATGCCGCTGGTGTCGGCGTTGAAGACATTGAATGCGCCCGAGCTGCCGACGTTGACGGTCCCCACAATGGAGCCGACGCTGCTGGCACTGCCGAGCTGCAACGTGCCGCCGTTGATCGTGGTGCCGCCGGTATAGCTATTGGCGCCCGACAGGGTCAGCGTGCCGGTGCCGATCTTGACCAGCGAGCCGCCGGCGCCCCAGATGATGCCGCTGACCTCGGTCGAGGAATTGTTGGAGCCGACCGTCAGCTCATTGGCGCCGAGGTTGTAAGCGCCGGCGCCCGCGATCGAGCCTGCGCTCAGCCTGCCGTCGCCGTGCGGACCGGTGCTGTTCGAGAAATCGACGGAGCCTCCGACGTTGTTGATAAGGGTGGCGCTTCCGGCCGTGCTGGCATCGAGGAAACGCAGGTTGCCGCTGTTGATGATGGTGGCGCTGCCGGCCGTGCTGTTGTTGTAGAAAGACAGATTTCCGTTGACGTTGTTGGTGATGGTGGCGTCGACCTGCCGTGCTGAAGTCGTTGAAGAACAGCATGTTGAAGCTGGTGTTGGTGATGGAGGCGTTGCCCGCCGCGCTGTTGCCGAAGAACTGCAGGTAGTTGTTGTTGGTGATGGTGGCGCTGCCGGCCGAGCTGGTGTTGGAGAAAGACAGATCTCCGCCGCCGTTGATGTTGATGGTGACGCTGCCGCCGTTGACGGTGATGCCGGCGCCCGTGAAGTTCAGCGAGTTGCCGACGGCAAACGTGTAGTTCGAGGCGCCGGCATTGAAGGTCCAGCCGCCGACGCTGGCGATCGCAATCACCAGGCTGGTGGTATTGGAGGTACCGAACGAGGCCGTGCCGACAGGCACGAAGCCGCCGTCCCAATTGGCGCCGTTGCCGTAATCGTTGCTGCCGGGGGAGGCGAGCCAGGTGCCGTCCGACGCGGCGCGCGTCGGCCCGGCCGGCAGGGTCCAGGCCAAGGCCAGTGCCGACGACGTCAGCAGCGCGGCCCGCAGGTGGCGGGTCGCTTTGAAATAATCTTTCCCCGTCCTCACCACTTCCCCCAGCACGGGGTCCGAGTCCTCGACCGGATTCTTCGCATCGGGTGGGGATTGGTGTCCTGATAAGGGCTTGGCTCATTTCTGAAAGTTTCTGATATTTGTGTTTCAGACCCGATTTTCGGGCATTTTCGGCAGACTTCCGCTATATGGAGCCGCCTTGAGAGACGTGTTGGGGGATCACTTGCTTCGTTTCGCCGGCTTTGAGCTGGATCAGCAGCGTGCGGAGCTGCGCGGGGCCGATGGCACGCCGATCAAGCTCCGGCCCAAGACTTTCGAGATGCTCCGGCTCTTTGCCGCCAGCGGCGGCCGCGTGCTGAGCAAGCAGGAGCTGATGGAGGCGGTCTGGCCGAACGTCCATGTCGGCGAGGACAGCCTGTTTCAATGCATCAGGGAGCTTCGCACAGCGCTCGGCGACGAGCGGCGGCAGCTGATCAAGCTCGCTTCCGGCGGCGGCTATTTGCTGGCGACGGAGGTCGTGGCTGCGCCCGCCGCCGATCCGGCGCCGGCCGAGCGGACGGCGACGGACCCGACCGGCGGGGTTGCGCCCCTGCCACCGGCCGAGGTCGCCGCCGTGGGGCCGCAGCGCGCCATGTTCGGCTTGAGCCGGCAGGCCACTGTTGCCGCCGTCGCCGGGCTTTGTGTGATCGTCATGGGGCTCGCGGTTGCTGCGCCCGCGCTGAAGCCGGACCTTCTGTTCAAGCGAACGCCCCCGCGGCTCGCGGTGATGCCGATCGTTGACGACAGCAAGGACGCGCGCGGCGCGGCGATGGCCGCGGAGGTCACCGCGCGCCTCACCGACGGTTTTGCCAAGGTCCAGAACATCAGCGTGGTTGCGCCGCGACTGGCGGCCAAGGGCGGCGACGGTACTGCTGCGTCCCTCACACCGTCCGATTACGAGCTGCGCGGCGAACTAGAGCGTCGCGACCAGTCCTGGACGCTGCGTGCGCGCATCATCAAGGCCGCGACTGGCGAGGTCCAGTCGGTCATCGCAGCGTCGGTCGCCGCGGAGGAGATGGATGCGCAGCTCGCGCAGTCGCGCCTCGTCGCAGGCGTCGGTCATGGGCTTGCGCGCCGTCTCAACGAAATTCTGGAGGCGCGTGTGCCGCGCGCCCCGGTCGCGGGAGCGTCGGCCGGCGGCGACAAGGTGGCCGTGGAGCAGGCGCTCGCATCGATCAACCAGACCACGCGCGAGCGTTTTGGCGCGGCACAGGCCATGCTGCAGAAGGCGCTCAGCGACTACCCCGACAATCTCGACATCGCGGTTGCGCTCGCTTCGCTGCAGATGCGCGGCATCCAGATGGTCTGGTTCAGCCCGGAGGAGGCTGTCGCGGTCGAGGCCAGGGCCAACGCGACGCTCGAGCAGGCGCTGCGGTCGAAGCCGAATTCGATTGCGGTGCTCGAGGCCTATTGCCGCTTCCTCAGCGCGACCAACCATTTTGTCGAGAGTCTCGTCACCTGCGCCAAGGCCTTGAGCTTCGATCCGTGGAACGGATCTGCGCTCTATCTGATCGGCCTCGGGCAGCTCTATCTCGGCCGCTTCGACGATGCGCTCGCGACGTTCCTGCAGGCCGATCGTTACGACACGCCGCAGGCCTCGCGCTGGACCTGGCTACTCGGCGCGGGCATGACCTATGCCTTGATGGGGCGCTACGAGGAGGCGTTGCCCTGGCTACAGCGTTCGATCGCCATCACGCCCGGGACCGGCCGCTCGCACTTCCTGCTTGGGGCCGCCTATCAGAGAACGGGCCGCCTCGAGGAGGCGAGGGCGGCGATCGCCGAGGGATTGAAGCTGCGGCCCGGCACGACCAGACAAAGCGTCTCGCCGCCGATGAAGAACGCGAGCCCGGTGTGTGTCGAGGCCTGGGAGCGTGTCGTGCAGGCCGAGGTGGATGCGGGACTGCCGGAGCAGTAGGGCGTATGAGCGTCGAATTTCTCAATCGCGCATGATGGAAATTTGAGCTAGTATGGGCCTCGAACGCAGCGATTGAGCCCAACTGATGACTGAGCATTCTCGCATCTCGCTCGCACCTGATGTCCTTGCTGGGAAGCCCGTGATTAGCGGGACCCGCATTGCGGTCGAGTTCATCATCGGACTGATGGCAGACGGTTGGAGCGAAGCCGACATTTTGGCCAACTATCCAGGCCTTTCGCGCGAGGACATTCTCGCCTGTCTGGCTTACGCGCGCGATTCCCTTAGCCCCGAACGGGTTCACCCGACCGCAGCTTGAGATGCGTTTCCTCGCGGACGAGAATTTTCCTGGCTCCGCGGTCGATGCACTTCGCGCATCAGGTCACGACGTCATCTGGATCAGAGCTTCGGCGCCTGGTAGCAGCGATCGCGAAGTATTGGCGCAGGCTTCGCACGAACAACGGATCCTGCTCACCTTCGATAAGGACTTTGGGGAATGGCCAAAGCGTCACCGCTACCGGCCGCATGCGGTATCGTATTATTACGCATCCCTCCGCCGGCACCCGGGCGGATTGGCAAAGTCCTCGCCGACCTAATCTTGGCCCGTGACGATTGGGTGGGCCATTTTTCTGTGATCGAGCCCGGCCGAGTCCGAATGCGGCCGCTGAGCAAATAGCACCAGCGTCTACCGCCACCTTCGATGCAGCCACAGCCATTGCTCGGGATGCTCGCGGACCCAGCCTTCCACGACGCTCGTGATCGCCTGGGTCGTGCCCTGGATGTCGATCCTGCCCTCGGCGTCGCGCACCGGCGGGATCTCCTCGGTCAGCTCGCCGCGGAAGCGGCCGCCGGGCAGGCGGATGATGCGCACGCCGTGGATCGGGCATTCGATCTGGCGTAGGAGGCGCGCCAGCATCGGGTTGGCGCGGGTCTTGCGGCCGAAGAAGGTGACCTCGACACCTGCGGTCAGATACTGGTCGATCAGCATCGCGACGTGCTTGCCGTCCTTGAGCGCCTGCGCGAGCCGCAGCGGCGCATCGCGGCCGGCCGGGATCAGCGTGCCCATGTTGACCTGGCGCATCTCCTGGATGATGCGGTCGGCGGAAGCGATGTTCGGGCGGCGATAGAGAATCGCGGTATCCAGTTCGTGCGCGACGGCGGCGAGCGCCGGCAATTCCCAATTGGCCAGATGCGCGGCGAAGATCAGCGCCGGCTTGCCGTCTTCGCGGATCTGGTCGAACAGCTCGATGCTGCGCGGAGAAATTTCGATCCGACTCTTCTCCGGGACATCGCGGTCGTAGTCCCAGACATGATCGATATGGGCGAACTCGGCGCCGACGCGGCCGAGATTGTCCCAGACGCCCATCAGGATCTGTTCGATCTCCTCCGGCGATTTCTCCGGAAAGGCGGCGGTGAGATTGGCGCGGCCGATGCGGTGCTCGCGCAGGCGCGGGCCGATCAGCTTCACGGCGCGCGCGAAAAAATCCGAGGTCTTGACCGGATCGAAATAGCGCGTGGTGCGCAGCATCGCGACGGTCGCCGCGCCGATCAGACTTCCGCCGAGCGACTTGGCAGCCTCCCGCGCGCGGGCCTTCGTGCTCGCAGTCAGCAGCGCCATGCGTCCGGTCAGGCCGGTTCGCGGGTCAGGATCAACGAGGCGTTCTGGCCGCCGAAGCCGAACGAGTTCGACATCACCGCGGTGACGCGGGCATCGCGCGCCTTGTTGCCGACGACGTTGAACAGGATCGTGGGATCCGGCGTCTCGTAGTTGATCGTCGGCGGAATGCGCTGATGCTCCAGCGTGAGCAGCGAGAAGATCGCCTCCACCGCGCCGGCGGCCGAGATGGTGTGGCCGACCATCGACTTGTTGGAGGTGACCGGAATCTTCTGCGCGAGCTCGCCGAACACGGCCGATGTCGTGTTGAACTCCATCTTGTCGTTTTCGGGCGTCGAGGTGCCGTGCGCGTTGATGTGGTCGATCTGGTCCGGCGTCATGCCCGCATCGGCCAGCGTCTTGTTCATGCAGCCGATGATCGGCTTGCCGTCGGGCGAGGAGCGGGTGCGATGGAAGGAATCGGTGAGCTCACCGCAGCCGGCGATCACGCCGAGGATCTTTGCCCCGCGCGCAGTCGCCGCCTCGTAGCTCTCGAGCACCAGGGCGCCGGCGCCTTCGGCCATCACAAAGCCATCGCGGTTCTTGGAGAAGGGGCGGGAAGCCGCCTGCGGCGGATCGTTCTGGGTCGACAGCGCCGAGAGCAGCGAGAAGCGCACCAGCGCTTCCGGGTTGACGGTGCCGTCGGTCGCGACGCACAGCGCGGCGTCCGTCTCGCCGCGGCGGATCGCCTCGACGCCGAGCTGGATCGAGGTCGCGCCCGAGGCGCAGGCCGTCGACAGCGAGATCGGCGAGCCCTTGGTGCCGAACGTCTCGGCGAGATGGGCTGCGACCGAGCCGAACATGAAGCGATGATGGTAGGCGCTGTACTTGCCGCCGCCGGAAATGCGCAGCAAATCGTCATAGGTGATGTCGAGCTGGCCGACGGCGCGACCGAGTTCGCGACGCTGCGGCCATTCGACCTCGACCGGTGCAACCGCAAGGAAAAGGGGACCCGGGAAATCGGCCTTCGCGCCGATGCCGGCCTGCTCCAGCGCTTCCTGCGTCACCAGCTCGGCCATCCGTTCGGACAGGGCGGTGGAGGAGAACGGATCGACGCTGACGAAATCGACCGTGCCGGCCATCGTGGTCTTGAGCCCGTCGATCGGAAAGCGGGTGATGGTGCGGATGCCGGATTCGCCGGCGACGAGCTTCGCCCAATTGTCGGCCTTGCCGGCACCGAGCGAGGTCATGATGCCCATGCCGGTGACGACGACGACGGGACGCCCGAGTTTGTCGCGTGGTGCAGTCATGTCGATCCCCGCTTGAGCTAACTAAACCGCCTCGACCAGCGCCATGCCTTCGCCGCGCCAGTGTCCGGCTCCCACCACCACGATCTGGGTAGGCGCGCCCTGCATTTCAATCTCGGTCCCGGTTGAATCGTTCGGCGGGAATAGAGCACCACGCGAGATCGACAGCGCAGCGAGCGCGATTCCGAGCGGGAATTGCGTCTCCATGGCGTGGCCGAACACCGTGCCGGTCGAGCGGACCGGGAGGTCGGCATGATTCTTCAGGAAACCGCGTTCTTCCGAGGTCGCGGGCTCGGCGCCGGTCGCTCCCGATATGATCGCGCTCTTACCCTCGCGCTTGGGCAGCTTTCCCCAAAGCTTCTCCAGCGTCGCGGCCATGTCGCCGGGCTGTTTGCGGCGGGCGAGGTCGGCAACGACGCTCGTGAGCTTGGCGAACGGCTTGGCGCCGCGCGCTTCCGCATGCGCTCGCGATTCCAGCACCAGGAACGCGCCGGCCGAGCCGAGCGCAAAGCCGGGATGGTCCTTGCGTGCCCACACCGGTGCGAACTTGTCCTTCAGATTGAAGTCGCCGAATTCATAGAGGACGAGCAAGTCCTTGCGCTCGCCATTGTGCGAGCCGCCGACCAGCGCGATGTCGCTCTCGCCCGAGGCGATGCGCGCAAGCGCGATGCGGGCCGCATCGGCGCCGGCGACCTCTTCGCCCATGAAGGTACGCGATGTGCCCCCCAGGCCGTGCACGATGGCGATGTTGCCGGCGAGCAGGTTCGAAAGCTGGGCCAGGAACAGCGTCGGCCTGAGATCGCTCATCAGCCGCTCGTTGAGGAAGCCGGGCGCGTTGGCGCCCTTGGCCTCGGCCGTCAGCACGCCGCTGTCGACGTTGAGATCGCGCTCGCCACCGCCGGCGGCGATCACCATGTCGATCTTCGACAGGATGTCCTTGTTGCCCTTGATGCCGGCAGAATCGAGCGCAAGACCGGCGGCATAGGTGCCGATTCGCTGCCAGGCTTCCATCTGGCGCTGGTCGCCCTTCTTCGGGATCTGGTTGTCGAAGGCAACTGGCATCAACGGATGCACCACGTAGGGTGCAAAGCCCTTCTCGTCGACATTGATGCGCTTCTCCTGAAGCGCGGCCCAGTTGGCGTCCAGGCCCTCGCCGAGCGAGGTGGCGAGCCCAATGCCGGTGATCCAGACCTCGGTCTGGCCCGGCTTCGAAGCGGGAGTGTCAGTCATGGCGATACGGCCTGTTGCGGAAATCCGACGCGCTTGGCGATCGCGTCCATGTGGGAGCGCATATCCGCATTGGGGAAGGGGATCAGCGTGAAAGTGAGCGCCGAATTCGCGCGCAGCTTGCCGCCGACCCTGATCTTGGCCTCGGTCATGGCATAGCCGGAGCCTTCATGGGTGAGGCTCGCCTCGATGCTCATGAGATCGCCGGGGAAGACCGAGCCGCGGACCTTGGCTTCCTTCACGGCGGCCAGGATCGGCATGCGTTCGAACTTGAACACGCCGAGCTGAAGCCAGCCCGAGGCCTGCGCCATCGATTCGATCAGGAGCACGCCGGGCATCAAGGGATAGCCCGGGAAGTGTCCCTCGAAGATGGTGCTTTCCTTCGGAACCTGCGCTTCGACGACGATCGTCTTCTCGTCGACCTTGAGGTCGACGATGCGATCGATCATGTGGAAGTATTCGAGTTGCATGACCGCGCCCTTAGGCGCTCGTGCCCTTGGCCGCAACCAGTTCGTCGATGCGGGCGCACAGATTCTTCAGCACGAAATACTGCTCGGTGGTCGCTTTGCCGTCGTTGACCTCTTGAGTCCACTTTTCCAGCGGCAGCTTGATGCCGAACTGCTTGTCGATCGCGAACGCGATATCAAGGAAATCGAGGCTGTCGATGCCGAGGTCATCGATGGCATGGCTATCCGGCGTGATCGTGTCGCGCGGGATGTCGCAGGTTTCAGCGATGATCGTGGCGACCTGATCGAATGTGGAAGACATCACTAAGCCTTTGATATATTGCGGGTATTTTTCAGATTGTCCAGAGTGGCACGGTGGGCGGGCATCGCGCCCCTGATGACGCCCTCAAACCCCCCTCTGGCCGGGTCGAAAGCCCGTATATCGGAGCGCCGCCCTGAGTTCAATGGAGCCGGGCGGGCCCATGGGATAGCGAGGGACAGGGTTGGGGATGCCGGCCGGGGACCCATTCGGCGAGGCGCCGGCGCCGGGCCGGTCCTAAATATGCGGCGTCGTGATCTTGACGCAGTCGCGGCGGCCCATCAGCACGCAATCCTGGGTCCGACGCAGGTCGGCGATGCTGACGGCGAGCCAGATCCCGATCGCGGTCAGCGCGATGGTGAAGGCCAGCGCCGCGATGTTGGCAAGCATGCGTTGGCGGAAATTGTCGGGCTCGGCGCGGGGCTGCTCGTAGCGCGACAGGTCCAGCCGTTCAGGTGCGACGCGCAGCGGTTGCACGGTGCCGCTGCCGGGCTGGGCCGCCTTGAAAGGCGGGGTGCGCGGCCTGAACTGGAGCACCCGGTGCTCGTCATCAGAGCTTATGGGCCGCTGATTGTTCATGGGGGCGGGGATCACTCCGAAGCACCGATTTAGATAGCACACGTGAGCAGCGCGTTGCAGAAAATCTTCTCAATGCTCGCGTGCATTTGTTGGTCTGCACTATTTGTGCGCAGGGCTGGCGTGGAGCGATCGGGGAACCGGCCGTCGAGCTGGGGGCGGGCGGGTTGCGCTGCAACGACAGGCCCAACGACGGCCACGAGGTTCGTACCCTCGCTCTATCGGTCGACTTGTGATCTCCGCGTCCTATCCGAACGGATTTTGTCCCGCGAGGGCCCATGGCATAGTCGCGAGAACCCGGACCATCAGCTGCAACCATGCGAGGACCTTTCGATCATGACCAATACGCGCGAGCCGCGAGTGCATCCTGTCCCGATCCTGTCGCTCCGGCCGACACAGATGACGGTCGGCATGCGCGAGGTCAAGGAGAAGCGCAAGCGCTGGCGCGAGCGCAACAAGACGAAGCAGGCCGACCTGCTCGGCAAGCACATGATCCCCGTCGTCTACGGCCCCGACTTGCGCTACTACGTGATCGACCATCATCATCTCGGCCGCGCGCTGCACGATGAAGGCGTCAAGGAGGTGCTGGTGACGATCGTCGGCGACCTCAGGATGGTCGAGCGCGAAGCGTTCTGGGGCGTCATGGACAACAAGCGATGGGTCTATCCTTACGACGCCAAGGGCGAGCGGCGGTCATTCCGCGACCTGCCGAAATCGGTCGCCGACCTCAAGGACGATCCGTTCCGCAGCCTTGCCGGCGAGTTGCGCCGCATGGGCGGCTTCGCCAAGGACACCACGCCCTTCTCCGAATTCCTGTGGGCCGACTTCCTGCGTCGGCAGGTCTCGCGCAAGGCGGTGGAAGCCAATTTCGACAAGGCGCTCGAGAAGGCGATGGCCGCGGCCAGAAGCAAGGCTGCGGTCTATCTGCCCGGCTGGTGCGGTCCGGCAGACGATGATTAGGGCAGTGGCGCCGTACCGTACCACGGCGCATCACATCACGCTCGAGTTGATGCCGAAGCGCTAACGTTCGGTGCGGGATCGCTGGTGCTCACGACGCTCGAACTGCTGAAGCCGCTTTGGGGCCGCCGGCTGCGATTTTAGCCGCTGCCCCGGGGGGGCGTATGCGGCTTTGCCTCTGGCCGGTGCGGATCCTCATTTCCACCGAGAGCGCGGTGCAGCCAGCGCTCGATGCGGCGGCCGACTGTGAGCAGCACGAAGGCGAACGCCAGTGCGACCAGGACGATCTTCCAGTGTCCGGCGCCGCAGGCAATGCCGAGGCAGGCGGCGAGAAAGGTGCAGGCCGCACTGGTCAGGCCGCTCACGCGAAAACCTCGGCTCTCGTGGACGATGACGCCGGCCCCGAGAAAGCCGATCCCGGTCAGGATACCCTGGATCACCCGGCTTGCCGCATCGTTGATTCTGCCGGGCTCAGCGAACTCGACAGCGAGCAGCACGACGGCCGCGGTGGAGAGCCCGACAATGCCGAGCGTCTTCAGGCCGATCGGCTTACCCTGCAGATCGCGATTCAGACCGATCGCACTGCCGGCGAGCGTCGCTGCGCCGAGGCGCAGCAGGATTTCGGGCCAATCGAGCTCGGTCATGTCTTGCCAGTCAGGTCTTCGGCAGCCGTCCCATCAGATAGAACTCCTCGTTTGGGCGCATGCCGGTGAAATTCGCCAGCCGGTTCGACAGCGCGAAGAAGGCGGAGATCGCGGCGATGTCCCAGATGTCGTCGTCACTGAAGCCGTGCGGCGCGAGCGCGGCGAAGTCGTCCTCGGAAATCCGCTGCGCGTCAGCCGAGACCTTCATCGCGAAGTCGAGCATTGCCTTCTGCCGCGGCGTGATGTCGGCCTTGCGGTAGTTCACCGCGACCTGGTCGGCGATGAGCGGATTCTTGGCGCGGATGCGCAGGATCGCACCATGCGCGATCACGCAATACTGGCACTGGTTCGCCGCCGAAGTCGCCACCACGATCATCTCGCGCTCGGCCTTGGTCAGGCCGCCGTCCTTCTCCATCAGCGCATCGTGATAGGCGAAGAAGGCGCGGAACTCGTCGGGACGATAGGCCAGCGTCAGGAACACATTCGGCACGAAGCCGCTCTTCTCCTGCACGGCGAGAAGACGCGTGCGGATGTCGCCGGGGAGCGTGTCGAGAGCGGGAGCGGGGAAGCGTTGCGCGGCGGTTTTTGTCATGGCATGGATTCCGGCTTGGAGCCGGCAACCATAGTCGATGCGGGCCCCGTGCTCAACTTGGCCCAGCGCTGTCGCCCCTTGGTCCGTCATTGCGAGCGCAGCGAAGCAAATCCAGAATCTTGCCGCGGACGGACGCTGGATTTGCTTCGCTGCGCTCGCAATGACGAGGCTGGCGAAAGAGAGTTACCTTACCGCAACGGCTTCTTCAGCAGCGAGAAGCGGTCCGGATCGAGGCCCATCGAGGGTTGCAGCATCGGAGCCTCGACGCTCGAGAGCGTCTTCGCCGGCGGAGCCGAGAATACGGGATCGTTCGGCACGTCGCGCTGCGAGGTGGCGCTGCGCCAGCGTTCGAGCACCGCGCCGACGAAATGCATGTCGTGGCCGGAGGTGACCGACGGCACGCTGGAGATGGTGGCCTCGCCGCGCGGCAATTGGTGCGGCGGCACCTCCTTGAAGCGCAGCCGCGTCGGCAGAGCGACGCCTTCGCCGAACGCCAGCACCTCGCGGGTGCCGAGCGAGGGCACGAAGGATAAGAGGTTCGCGGCGGCATCCGACACCGCGGCGCGCAGCAGCGCCTGGTCGCGGTCGTTGGCAAGACGCATCGTGAACAGCGTGTTGCACTGGGAGATGATGGTGGCGTCGAGCTCGGCGGGGCGCTGGGTGATGAGGCCGAGATAGACGCCGTATTTGCGACCCTCCTTGGCGATGCGCGACACCGCCTTGCGGGTCGGCCCGAAGCCGATGTTGCGGTCGGCGGAGGCGTAGCGGTGCGCCTCTTCGCAGACGAACAACAGCGGCGAGACGCCATCGCTCCACAGGCCGAAATCGAAGGCCATGCGGCACAGCACCGAGACGACGGAATCGATGACTTCGGCCGGGAAGCCGGCGAGCTGCATCACCGTCATCGGCTTGCCGTTGGCGGGCAGGCGGAACAGATGGCTGATCACCTCGGCCATGGTGTCGCCGCCGACATTGGCGTTGTCGAACATGAAGGCGTAGCGCGGGTCGTTGCGCACGGCCTCGATGCGCGAAATCAGCTTGTGATAGATGATGCGCGAGGAACGGTTCTCGAGCTTGCCCATACGCTCGTCGATCAGCGATAGCAGGTCGACCAGGCGATAAGGGACCGGCGTGTCGACAGTGTAGCCGACCTGCTTGGGATCGATGCGCTTGAGGCCGATGCGGTCTGCATTCTGGTATTGGGTGTAGACGCCCTTGGCGAGCGGGATCACCTCGGCGAGGATGTCGAGCTCCTCGGGCACGCCGGCACGGCCGCCGAACAGCACGTCGACGATTTCCTCGAAGTTGAACAGCCAGAACGGCAGCTTCAGGTTCCGCGGGTTGAGCACCAGCGCGCGGTCGCCAAAGCAGCGGCCATACTCGTTGTGCACGTCGAGCAGGAAGATGCGCAGGTTCGGCCGCGCTTTCAGGATCTCGTTGAGCAGGAGCGAGACGCCGGTCGATTTACCGACGCCGGTCGACCCCAGCACCGCAAAATGCTTGGACAGCATTTCCTCGACGTCGACATAGGCGATGACCGAGCGGTCCTGCTGAAGGAAGCCGACATTGATCTGGTCCGAGCCGGTCGGTGCGTAGATCGTGCGCAGCTCCTGGCTCGTGATCAGGTCGACGGCATCGCCGATGGTCGGATAATTGGTGACGCCGCGCTGGAATTTCGGCTTGTCGCCGGCATTGAGGATCTCGCCGAGCAGGTCGACCGAAGCGATGGCGATATAGTTGTCGGAGCTCGACAGATTCTCGCAGGAGACCTCTGTGATCATGGCAACGATGACCGAGCTGGCGCAGCGAATGCTGACGAAGCGGCCGACGGTCGCCCGCACCTCCGAGATCGGCATCCGGCCTTCCGCCAGAAGCCCGACCCGGGCGAGCGATCCGCGAACCGAAATCACGCGTCCAAAGGATGTCACGATTGATGAACCTGGCAAGAGCAAGGGATTTGCCCTGACTATGCGCGGCCGTCGCTGCACAAACGGTTAAACGCCGGGCGCGCTCGCTCCATCAAATCCGCGACAATTCAGCCGATAGGTTTGTTCCTGATGCACATTTGCGGGTGAAATTGACGGAAAATGCTGTTTTCCCAGGTCAACGGATCGAGGGCCAACCTTAAGGAAGATTTTACCATTCGGGCAGGCGGTTCGGAGCACCCGCCGGTCCGGCCGGGCCCGCCCGCCATTTGCAGCTGGGCCTGGCGGGGATTTGTTGACGAGACCTAATCATTTGTACATTAGTACAAATGAGTTCACTGCCATTGGCGAGGGTGGGCGACGTTGCGCCCTGCGTCCAATCGCGCCGTCCGGTACGGCAGATCGCGCCAGGTCCCAGGAGGAAATCATGCAGCCCGAACCGATCCTCGATCTCGCTCATCTCGGCCATATGGAGCTGTTGACGCCCAAGCCGGACGAGAGCCTGAAATTCTTCGTCGATGTGATGGGCATGACCGTGAGCGGACAGAAGGGCGAGTCGGTCTACCTGCGCGGCTGGGACGACTATGAGCGCTATTCGCTCAAGCTCACGGCGTCGAAGACGTCGGGCATGGGCCACATGGCGCTGCGCGCGCGCAGTCAGCAAGCGCTGGAACGTCGGGTTGCCGCGCTGAAGGGCTCCGGTTTCGATATCGGCTGGATCGACGGCGACATGGGGCAGGGGCCGACCTTCCGCTGCCGCGACCCCGATGGCCACATCGTGGAGCTCTATTACGAGACCGAATGGTATCAGGCGCCGCCGGAGCTGAGGCCAGCGCTGAAGAACCAGGCGCAGCGCTTTCCCGCGCGCGGCGTCAATGTCCGCCGGCTCGACCATCTCAACTGCCTTGCCGTCGACATCAAGGCCAACCGCGAGTTCTTCGAGAACTATCTCGGATGCCGTCTCACCGAGCAGATCGTGCTCAATGATGGCCGCGAGGCGGCGATGTGGCTGACGATGTCAAACAAAAGCTACGACTTCGCCTATTCGCTCGACCATTCGGGCGTGCCCGGCCGCTTCCACCATGTCACCTACGCGCTCGACAGCCGCGAGGAGATTCTTCGCGCGGCCGACATCTTCCTGGAGAACGGCGTGCATATCGAGACCGGCCCGCACAAGCACGCGATCCAGCAGACTTTCTTCCTCTATGTCTACGAGCCCGGCGGCAATCGCGTCGAAGTCGCCAATGCCGGCGCGCGGCTCATCCTCGCGCCGGACTGGAAGCCGATCGTCTGGACCGAGGAGGAGCGCAAGAAGGGCCAGGCCTGGGGATTGAAGACGATCGAGTCGTTCCACACCCACGGTACGCCACCGGTGGAGGTGAAGAAGCACGGTTAGAGCAATCTTGCCGACAGCATCGCTCTTTCCGTTCCTTTATCGCACACATTGGGCGTGCCCAACGAGCTCGGCCTGCATGATTCGAGACGCCCCGCTTTGGCGGGCTCCTCACCATGAGGGTCTGATATCTCGCCGCAAAACGCGACCTCATCCTGAGGGCCCGCCGCAGGCGGGCGTCTCGAAGGATAGCCGCAGGCGAGCCTCATGCCATGCTTTTTTTCGTATCGCCTCAGTGCGGATACGCTCGCACGCGCGCGATCGTCTCGCGCACGCCGGTCCATGCCGGCTTGTCCGGCGCGAACTGCCTGCGGAGGAAGGTGACGAGCTCCTCGACCTGTGCGTCGCTCAAGCTGTTCCTGAATGCCGGCATGTAGCCGAGGTCGCTCGACGCTGGCTCGGCGATGCCGTGCAGGATCACCTGCACGAGATTGTCCGATGTCGCGCTGTACAGATTGCTGTTGAGCGCGAGCGAGGGCCGGCTGCCGAACAGCGGCAGGCCGCCGACCTCATGGCACACGGCGCAGGCGCCTTGATAGAGGCGCGCGCCGGTTGAAGAGGCGACGGTGACCTGCGTTGCGCTTTCCAGCCGTGCCGCAAGCGCATCCGGCGTCTCGGCTGCACTGTCGTTGAATGAATTGAGATAGACCGCCATCGCGCGGATGTCCTCATCGGGCAGGGTCTTGAGATCCCTGACGATTGGTGCCATCGGGCCGGCGGCGACGCCGTGATAGCGTGAATGGCCGGTGCGCAAATAGGCGTAGAGCTCATCCTCGCTCCACGGGATCGGCGCGCGCGAGAGCGAGCTCAGCGCCGGCGCTTCCCAGCCCTCGGCGAAGCCGCCGGCGAGATAGGCATCGCGCTGCTCGGCGCCGAGCGCGTTGCGCGGCGAATGGCAGGCGCTGCAATGGCCGAGGCCCTCCACGAGATAAGCGCCGCGATTCCAAGCTTCCGACTTGGCGGGATCTGGCTTGAACTCGCGCGTCTGGTGGAACAGCGCGTTCCAACCCGCCAGCAGCGGGCGCAGATTGAACGGGAAGGCGAGCGTGTTGGCGGGTGTTGTCGCGCGCACCGCAGGCTGCGCCATCAGGTAAGCGTAGAGCGCTTGGAGGTCGGCGTCGCTGGTCTTGGAAAAATGCGTATAGGGGAAGGCGGGATAGAGCTGGCGCCCGTCGCGATGCAAGCCGTCGCGCATCGCGCGCTCGAAGGCGGGGTAGGACCAGGCGCCGATGCCGGTCTCGACGTCGGGCGTGATATTGGTCGCGTAGATCGTGCCGAACGGCGTCTGAAGCGCACGACCGCCGGCATTGAGCACGCCGCCAATGTTGGTGTGGCACTCCGCACAATTGCCGAGCGCGGCGAGCTGCTGGCCGCGCGCGATCGTCGCCGCGGAATAGACCGACGCATCGGGCCGCGCGATCGGCGCAATGGTACGTCCCGGCATAAGCGCCGCGCCAATGCCGATCGCGGCGGTGCAGACGGCCGTAACGGCCGCGACGATGCCGGCGCGTTTGGCGAACGGATTTTGCCAGATGCGAGCCGGCTGCGACGCCGCGGAGGTGGGCAGCGCCTGTGGCGTCGCCGGCGCATCGCCGTGCAGGCCTTTCAGGATTCGCTCAGGCGTGAACGGCGGCTCGCGGAAGCGCACGCCGGTGGCATCGAAGATTGCATTGGCAATCGCTGCCGCGCTCGGCACCGAGGCGGATTCGCCGACGCCGAGCGGCGGCTGGTCCTGACGCGGCAGCATCAGGACGTCGATCTTGGGCACGTCGGGGAATGGAATGATTGGATAGGCGCCCCATTCGCGCGCCGCCACCGCGCCGCGCTCGAACGAGACCTCTTCCATCAGCGCGCGGCTGGTGGACTGGATGACGTTACCGTGGATCTGGTGGCGCACGCCATCGGGGTTGATCATCAACCCGGAATCCTGTCCCGCCACGACGCGTGTCACGCTGACGTCGCCGGTCGTCTTGTTCACGGCGACGTCGGCGACCCAGGCCGACCACGCCGCGCCATAACCGGGAAACTTGCTGTGGACGTAGAGCGCATAGGCAAAGCCGCGGCCGTGCACGATCTCGCCGTCCTTCTCCTCGCGCACCGGCCGCGGCGTCCAGCCGGCGCGTTCGGCGACCGCATTGACGAGATCGACGGCGCGCTGATCTTTCAGATAGCGCAGGCGGTATTCGATGGGATCGACGCCGGCTTCGGTTGCAGCCTCGTCGATATAGGATTCATGGGCGAAGGTATTGGGCAACGCCGAGACGCCGCGGAACCAGGAGGCGCGCACGATCGGCGCCATGTCGTGGGCGACGACGCGCATGTGGTCGTAATCGTAAGGCGGGATCGCGGTGCGGTCGCCCATCTGGAGCACGGCGGGATCGGGCGAGATGCGGCCGGTCAGCATCAGCGCCAGCGTCGGTGCGGCGTTCGAGGGATAGCGCGTGGCGAGATCGTAAGCGGCGATGCCGCCGTCGGCATCGAGCCCGCCATTGACGTCGATGAGCTGCGCGGTGCCCTTGGGCTCCCAGGCGTGCTCCTGCTCGCGCGTCAATTGTACGCGGACGGGACGGCCGACGGCGCGCGATAGCAGCAGCGCGTCGGCGGTGACATCGTCGGCGCAGTTGCGGCCGTAGCAGCCGGCGGCCTCCAAGCGGATGACCTCGATCTCGCTCTCGGGGTGCTCGATCAGCAGCGCCAGATCGCTGCGCAGCACGTGCGGGTTCTGCGTGCCCGACCAGACGCGGATATTGCCATCCCTATAATCAGCGACCGCACAGGACGGGCCGATCGAGGCGTGCATCTGATACGGCCAGACGTAAGTGCGCCGCATCGGCTTGGCCGCGCCTGACATCGCCTTTTCGACCTCGCCCTTGTCGATCAGCGTGCGCGGCGTCGACGGATTGGCGCGTAGCGCGGTCTCGACATCGGCGAGGTCGGTCAGGGTGGGTGTCGGTTTCCAGGCGACCTTGAGCTGCTCTGCCGCGCGGATCGCATTCTCCTCGCGCTCGGCGACGACGCCGACGAAATCGCCGATGCGTACCACCGCCACGAGCCCGGGGATGTCGCGCACCGAGGACTCATCCACCGCGATGAGGCTGGTGCCGACGAACGGTCCGGCATCGACGCCGGCATAGGGCGGCCGCACCACACGACCATGCAGCATGCCTGATACCCGGACGTCGTGCACGAAGGTCAGCTCGGCTGCGGCTTTCGCGGGTAGATCGACGCGCGGCACGGACTGGCCGACGATGGCGTAATCGCCAACGGCCTTCACCATGACATCTTCGGCAAGCTCGAGACGAATCGTTTTGCCGCCGATCAGCTCGCCATAGCTGACGCTGCGGTTGTCGTGGCCGCGCACGAGGCCGTCCTCGATCCTGAGATCGGCGGCCGGCAGCTCCAGCCGCTCGGCCGCGCGCGCGATCAAGAAGTGTCGCGCTTGTGCGGCGGCCTTCCGCAAGGGAACCGCGGTGATCTGGATGGTCTCGCTGGCGATCGTCGCGCCCTGGTTCGGCACCACGGCCGTGTCGCCGAGCACGACCACGACGCGCGCGAAGGAGACGTCGAGCTCCTCGGCGACGATCTGGCCGAGCGCGGTGCGAATGCCGGTGCCGAGATCGACATGGCCGTTATAGGCGGTGACCGAACCGTCTGCGGTGATGCGGACGAAGGTCTCGGATGTGATCTCGTCCACAGTGCGGGCGACGATGAGCGAACCCGATGGCCGCTCAGCTCCATTCCAAACAGGGGCGGCCATCAATCTGCGGCCTCGGCGAGCTGACCCGATGCGCGCATCACGGCGCGCAGGATTTCGACATGCGTGCCGCAGCGGCAGAGATTGTATCGTAACGCCGCCAGCGCCTCCTGCTCGGTCGGCCGCGGATTGATGGCGAGCAACGCCTTGGTGGTCATGATCATGCCGTTGAGGCAGTAGCCGCATTGCGCGGCCTGCTCGTCGATGAAGGCCTGCTGCACGACGTCGGGCTTGTCGCGGGTGCCGAGGCCCTCGAGCGTCACGACGTCGCGGCCGGCGCAGCCGCCGATCGGAATCACGCAGGAGCGCGCCGCCGCGCCGTCGATCAGGACAGTGCAGGTGCCGCATTCGCCGAGACCGCAGCCATATTTGGGGCCGTTGAGCGCGAGGTCATTGCGCAGCACATAGAGCAGCGGCGTGTCCCGCTCTGCCGTGACCTCGTGGATCCTGCCGTTCACAGTGAGGCGGATCGGTGTCTGCGTCATCCTCGTTCCCAAGCCCGCATGAAATTCGATGCCTGGACGATACCGTTTGTACACAAACGTGCAAGCCGTGCATGCCGCACTGCAACGCGATTGCCTTCTTTGTGGACAGGGCGGATAGGCAAATGAGGTTTTATGCGGCAGCGGCATCTTTTGCGCTGCACCGCCGCTTGACAGGCCCGGGGGACCGCGCGCAACATCGTTCGTATACGAATGATAACTGCAGTGTCCGCCGGCTCCGACATGGTGACTGAAACGACGAGCGCCGTCATCGACAAGATCCGCTGCGATGCTTGTCCGGTGATGTGCTACATCAAACCGGGCGCGGCGGGCGCCTGTGACCGCTATGCCAATCACGACGGCAAGCTTGTCCGGGTCGATCCTCACGTGATCCTGGAACGCACCGTCTCGCATGGCGGCAAGCTGGTTCCGTTCAGCCGCACGGAAGACTGGGACGGCAAGATCGTCCACGAGCCCTCGACTTTTGTGACGGCGATCGGCGCGGGCACGACCTATCCCGACTACAAGCCGGCGCCGTTCATCGTCTCCGCGGAGGTCGATGGCGTCGACATGGTGACCGTCGTCACCGAAGGCATCTTCTCCTATTGCGGCATCAAGGTGAAGATCGACACCGACCGGTATCTCGGGCCGGAGACCGCGACTGTCCGCGCGCAGGGCGAGGCGGTCGGCCATGTCACCACCAGCGAATACGGCTCGCAGATGCTGTCGCTCGGCGGCGTGCATCATCTGACCGGCGGCTCCAAGAAGGAGGGGCGGGTCACCTGCGACACGCTGATGGACCTCGCCAATTGCAAGGCGGTGGAGCTGACCATCGACGGCGGCGCGACCGTGGTGGTGCAGGCCGGGCAACCGCCGATCGTCAACGGCGTCAAGGAAGAGCGCATGCGCGTCGGCTGCGGCTCGGCGACGATCGGCATGTTCGCAAAACAGTGGCACGGCAAGGTCGACGAGGTCGTCGTGGTCGACGACCACATCACCGGCGTCCTCAGCGAGCACCAGGCCGGCAAGCTGCTCGACATCCCCGACACCGGCATCAAGATGAAGGGGCGGCGCTCGACGCCCGGCCGCTATTTCCAGGTCGCCGATCCCGGCACGGGCTGGGGCGGCACCAACATCTCTGATCCCTTGTCGATCCTCGGGCCGTTCGATGCCAAGGAAGCAAAGCCCGGGCTGACCATGCTGATGGTCTCCACGACCGGGGAGCATTCGTCCTATTACGTGCTCGACGAGGCCTTGAAGCCGGTCGAGACTGAAATGCCGGCCGATTTGAAATTCTCGGTCGAGCGCATCCAGGAAAATTGCGAGCCGGCGCTGTGCACGGTGCTGTTCATGGCCGGCGCCGGCGGCTCGCTGCGCGCCGGCGTCACCGACAACCCGGTGCGGCTGACGCGTTCGGTGAAGGATGCGCTGACGCGCGTCACCAGCGGCGGCGCGCCGGTTTATGTCTGGCCCGGCGGCGGCATCACCTACATGGTCGATGTGACGCAGATGCCTTCCGGCGCGTTCGGCTATGTGCCGACGCCGGCGCTGGTTGCACCGATCGAGTTCACGATGAAGCTGACGGACTATGCCGCTCTCGGCGGGCACATGGATTATGTCAAGCCATTGTCCGAAGTGCAGAACGGCGAGGACGTGCGCCAGCTGTCCTGGCAGAACCCGATTCCGGGTCCACGGGCATGACACGGCGCCCGCAAATCGCATTGCTGTCTGATGGGCGGCGGCTGCATTTGCAGGATGGTCCGATCGATCTGATCGTGGAGGCGAGGGGACGCACGGACGAGGTGCGTGCGGCTTATGAGGCCGCGACGCTGCGGTTCACCGGATTGCTCGACGAGCTTTGCGCGGAGCTACCGCAATTGCGGTCCGCCGCTGAGGATCGGACGTCGCTGACGGGCGTTGTAGCGCGGCGGATGCACGCCGCGGTGGCGCCCTATGCCGCTGATTGCTTCATCACGCCGATGGCGGCCGTTGCCGGCAGCGTGGCGGAGGAGATTCTGAGCGCAATGCTGAACGCTGCGACGTTGGATCGGGCTTACGTCAACAACGGTGGCGACATCGCTTTTCATCTCGGCGCCGGTGAGCATTTTTCGGTCGGCTTGATGGATCGGCCTGACCGCGACGGCGTGATGCGGACGATGAGGGTCGATGCGGATGACCCGGTGCGGGGCGTCGCCACCAGCGGGCGCCACGGCCGGAGCTTTTCGCTCGGCATTGCCGATGCGGTGACGGTGCTGGCGGCAACCGCTTCGCAGGCCGATGCGGCAGCGACCGTGATCGCCAACGCGGTCGATCTGCCCGGGCATCCGGCCATTGTTCGGCAGCCCGCGAACGAGCTTCAGCCCGACAGCGATCTCGGGGGGCGTCTTGTCACCCGCGACGTCGGTGAATTGTCTCCGAATGATATCGCCGCCGCGCTGGAATCTGGCGCGGAATGTGCACGGCATTTGTTCGATCGCGGATTGATCGAGGGTGCCGTGCTGCGGCTCTGTGGTGATATGCTTGTCATCGGAACCAAGGATATAGAAGAGCAACGAACGCGCCCGCTTGTGCTGGAGAGCGCGGTCTGTGCCTGAACGGGGAAGCGAAACATGAGCGCGATCATCCGCAAGATCGTCACCGTCATCGAAGAGACGCAGATGGAGATGGGACGGCAGGTCTCGCCGCCGACCCGGCGCGCGGCGGCGATTGCCGTGATCGAAAACCCCTTTGCCGGGAAATATGTCGAGGATCTCTCGCCGCTGATTGCGATCGGTGAGGAGCTGGGCGAGCTCTTGTCGAAGCGCGCGGTGGCCGCGCTCGGCATCGATGGCGCCAAGGCGCAGAGCTACGGCAAGGCCGCGGCCGTCGGCGAGAACGGCGAGCTTGAGCATGCCGCCGCCATCCTCCACCCCAAGATGGGCGCGCCGGTGCGCAAAGTGCTGGGCAAAGGCGCGGCTCTGATCCCCTCGTCGAAGAAGCGCAGCGGGCCGGGCACGACGCTGGACATTCCGCTCGGTCACAAGGACGCGGCCTTCGTGCGCAGTCATTTCGACGGCATGGAGGTGCAGATCAACGACGCGCCGCGTGCCAACGAGATCATGGTCGCAGTCGCCGTCACCGACAGCGGCCGTCCGCTGCCGCGCGTCGGCGGACTGACGGTTGCGGAGATCAAGGGCGAAGACGGCTTGAGATAAGATACGTAAAGAGTTCAAACTGGAGGTTGGGATGCGAGCAAGAAATACTATCGTCGGCGCGGCCTTCGCGCTTCTGACGAGCGGCATGGCTCATTCGGCCCTGGCGCAGGACATCAAGATCGGCGAGATCAACAGCTATTCGCTGTTGCCGGCCTTCACCGAGCCCTATCGCAAGGGCTGGCAGCTTGCCGTCGAAGAGGTCAACGCGGCGGGCGGCATCAATGGCAAGAAGCTCGTCGTCGTTTCGAAGGATGATGGCGGCAAGCCGGCGGATGCGCAGACCGCCGCCAACGAGCTCGTCTCGAGCGAGGGCGTTGCCATGCTCGCGGGCACGTTCCTGTCGAACATCGGTCTTGCGGTCTCGGACTTCGCCAACCAGAAGAAGGTGTTCTTCCTCGCGGCCGAGCCGCTGACGGACGCCATCACCTGGTCCAAGGGCAACAAATACACCTTCCGCCTGCGTCCCTCCAACTACATGCAGGCCGCGATGTTGGTCGAGGCGGCCGCCAAGCTGCCAGCGAAACGCTGGGCGACGATCGCGCCGAACTATGAATATGGCCAGTCGGCCGTTGCCGTGTTCAAGAAGCTGATGTCGGAGAAGCGCCCGGACATCCAGTGGGTCGACGAGCAATGGCCGCCGCAGGGCAAGATCGACGCCGGCCCGGTGGTGCAGGCGGTTGCCGCCGCCAATCCCGAAGCGATCCTCAACGTCACCTTCGGCGCCGATCTCGTCAAGCTCGTGCGCGAAGGCAACACCCGCGGCCTGTTCAAGGGGCGCGAGGTCGTCTCCTTCCTGACCGGCGAGCCGGAATATCTCGATCCGCTCAAGGACGAGACGCCGGAGGGCTGGATCGTCACCGGCTATCCCTGGTACTCGATCAAGACGCCCGAGCATGATGCGTTCCTCAAGGCCTACCAGGCCAAGTACAACGACTATCCGCGTCTCGGCTCGATCGTCGGCTACCAGACCATCAAGTCGGCAGCCGCGATTCTCGCGAAGGCGGGCTCGACAGATCCCGAGAAGCTGATCGCCGCGGCGGAAGGGCTGTCGATGGGCTCGCCGTTCGGCGAGATCACCTTCCGCAAGATCGATCACCAGTCGACGCTGGGCGCTTTCGTCGGCAAGACCGCGCTGAAGGACGGCAAGGGCGTGATGGTGGATTCGTCCTACAAGAAGGGTGCGGACTACCTGCCCAGCGACGCCGAAATCGAGAAGCTGCGGCCGAAGGATTGATCTCTTCTCCCTCGACCTGCTTGCGGGGAGAGGGTGGGGTGAGGGGGAGCCTCCGCGAGGGAGGTGACAGACTGGACTCGCGGAGACTCCACCTCACCCGAATTTGCGCGTCGCGCAATTCGACCTCTCCCCGCAAGCGGGGAGAGGTGAACCAAGACCCGCGTGCCGCGGCACGCAACACCAACCCGGACCGCCGATGGCCTTTTACGTCGTACAGTTTCTGACCGGTCTCGCCAGCGCAGCGTCGCTGTTCCTGGTGGCGTCTGGCCTGTCGATCATCTTCGGCGTGACGCGGATCGTGAATTTCGCGCATGGCGCCTTCTACATGATCGGCGCCTACGTCGCCTTCACGCTGACCGAGCGGCTGTCGGGCGCGTTCGGCTTCTGGGGCAGCATCGTTCTGGCCGCGCTCGCCGTGGCGCTGATCGGCGTCATCGTCGAGATGGTGCTGCTCCGGCGCATCTATCACGCGCCTGAACTGTTCCAGCTGCTCGCGACCTTCGGCCTGACCTTGATGGTCGAGGATCTCGTCGTGCTGATCTGGGGGCCCGACGATCTCGTCGGCCGCCGCGCGCCGGGGTTCAAGGGCGCCATCGACTTCTTCGGCCAGAACATCCCGAGCTACGACCTGTTCCTGATCGTGCTTGGCCCCGTGGTGCTCGGCATCCTCTGGCTCTTGTTCCAGCGCACGCGCTGGGGCGTCTTGGTGCGCGCGGCGACGCAGGACCGCGACATGGTTGCCGCGCTCGGTGTCAATCAAAAGTGGCTGTTCACATCAGTGTTTGCCGTCGGCGTCTTCCTCGCCGCTCTTGGCGGTGCGCTCCAGATCCCGCGCGATGCCGTGCATCACGCCATGGATTTGCGCATCATCGTCGAGGTCTTCGTCGTCGTCGTGATCGGCGGCCTCGGCAGCATCGTCGGCGCCTTCGTTGCGGCGGTGCTGGTGTCCGAACTCAATGCCTTCGGCATCCTGATCTTCCCGAAGATCTCCATCATCCTGGTCTTCCTGGTGATGGCAGTCGTGCTGATCGTGCGTCCCTGGGGACTGTTCGGCAAACCGGAGGCGGCGGCGCGCAAGACGCCGGGTCTCACGGTCAATCCCTGGCGGCCACTGACGTCGAACGAGCGGCTCGCCTCGCTGGCAGCGCTGGCCATCGCGGCGACGCTGCCGCTGTTCGCCGGCAATTACGCGCTGACGGTCGGGTCGGAGATCGCGATCTTCGTGATCTTTGCCGTCAGCCTGCACTTCCTGATGTCGGTCGGCGGGCTCGCGTCGTTCGGTCACGCAGCCTATTTCGGGCTCGGCGCCTATGGCATCGCCTTCCTCGCCAAGATGGCGGGGCTGCCGATGATCGTGTGCCTGTTGCTCGGCCCGTTGCTCGGCTGTCTGGGCGCGGCGGTGTTCGGCTTCTTCGCGGTGCAGCTCTCCGGCGTCTATTTCGCGATGCTGACGCTCGCTTTCGCGCAGATCGTGTGGTCGATCGCGTTCCAGTGGGTGAACGTAACAGGCGGCGATAATGGCATTCTGGGCCTTTGGCCGTCGAGCTGGGCGGCGAGCCCGTCGCATTTCTACTGGCTGGCGCTCGGCGTCGCGGCGCTCGTCACGATCGCGTTGCGGGCCATGGTGTTCTCGCCGTTCGGCTACGCGCTTCGTGCCACGCGCGACTCGGTTCTGCGCAGCGAGGCGATCGGCATCAATGCCAAGCGCATTCAGTGGACCGCCTTCGTCATCGCGGGCACGACCGCCGGCATTGGCGGCGCGTTGTTCGCCTACCTCAAGGGCAGTGTGTTTCCCGACAATCTCGGTATCTCGCTGTCGGTCGATGCACTGGTCATGGTGCTGCTCGGCGGCGTCGAGACGGTGTCTGGCGCGGTGATCGGCGCGATCGTCTACAAGGCTTTGAACATCTGGCTGGTGAGCCAGACCGATCTGTCGAAGCTCGTGCTCGGAGGCTTCATCATGCTGATCGTCGTCGTCTTCCCCAAGGGCATCGTCGGCATGCTGGAGATGCTGGCGCAGCGCCGCAGGAAGTCCTCGCCGCCGGGATCCCCCTTGCTTGCCAAGCCGATCGAGTCCGCCGAATGAGCGTTGCACCCCCACTTCTCGCGGTCGAAGGCCTGACCAAATCCTATGGCGGCATCCATGCCGTGCGCGGTGTGTCCTTCTCGCTGCAGGCCGGCGAGATCCTGGCGCTGATCGGGCCGAACGGCGCGGGCAAGAGCACCTGCTTCGACATGCTCAACGGCCAGAACAAGCCGGACTCGGGCGACGTCCGCCTGCGCGGCGAGGAGATCACAGGCCGGAAGCCGCGTGAGGTGTGGCGGCTCGGGGTCGGGCGCACGTTCCAGATCACTGCGACCTTCGCCACGATGACCGTGCGTGAGAACGTGCAGGTCGCGCTGATCTCGCACGGGAAACAGCTGTTCAATCTCTTCGGCTCGGCGCCGAAGTTCGACCGCGGCGAGGCGGGCCGCCTGCTCGAACTGGTCGGCATGGGCGGTTACGCAGACCGTCCCTGCGGCGAGCTTGCCTATGGCGACCTCAAGCGGCTCGAGCTTGCGGTCGCGCTCGCCAACCAGCCGAAATTGCTGCTGATGGACGAGCCGACCGCCGGCATGGCGCCGCGCGAGAGGGTCGATCTGATGCGGCTGACCGCGCGCATCGCGCGCGAAAAATCGATCGGCGTGCTCTTCACCGAGCACGACATGGACGTGGTGTTCGAGCATGCCGACCGTATCATCGTGCTCAACCGCGGCACGTTGATCGCCGAGGGCTCGCCGGCCGAGGTGCGCGGCAATCCGCAGGTGCAGGCGGTCTATCTCGGCGAAGGCCTGGTCTACGATGCCCGCCATCGCGAGGGAGCCTCGACATGAAGCTCACTGTGCAGGACCTCAACAGCCATTACGGCCCGGCGCACATCCTGTTCGACATCGGCTTCGAGGTCGGGGAGGGCGAGGTGGTGGCGCTGCTGGGACGTAACGGCGCCGGCAAGTCGACGACGTTCCGCTCGATCGTCGGCCTCGTGGCGCAGCGCTCCGGGCGCATCATGTTCGAAGGCAAGGACGTCTCGGCGAAGCCGACCCATGAGATCGTGCGCGAAGGCCTCGGCTACGTGCCGGAGGAGCGGCGCATCTTCACCGACCTCACGGTTGAGGAAAACCTCGAAGTCGGCCGCCAGCCGAAGCGGCCGAACGCGCCGCACTGGACGCGCGAAAAACTGTTCGCGCTGTTTCCAAATCTCGGCGAGATGAAGAACCGCCCGGGCGGGCGCATGAGTGGCGGCGAGCAGCAGATGCTGACGATCGCGCGCACGCTGATGGGCAATCCCTCGCTGGTGCTGCTGGACGAGCCGTCGGAAGGCCTGTCGCCGAAGATCGTGGAGCAGATGGTCGATGCCATCCTGACCATGAAGAAGGAGGGCGTCAGCATCGTCGTCTCCGAGCAGAATCTGCATTTCGCGCGACTGATTTCGGACCGCGCCTACATCATCGAGCGCGGCCGCATCTGCTTCGGCGGCACCATGGCCGAGCTCGACGCGCGTCCGGATATCCGCGACGCGCATCTGTCGTTGTGAGGCAAGGGGAAGGGCTGCGAACGGATGGCGAGAAGCGTGGCGGCGAAGAAGAACGTCAAACCGTCGAAACCGCCTTACGTGCTCGACGAGCAGGTCGGCTTCATCCTGCGCCAGGTCTGGCAGCGTCACAGCTCGATCTTCGCCCGCGACATCGGCACCAACCTCACGCCGACGCAATGGGCAGCACTGTCGAAGCTCGCCGAGACCGGCCCGTGCTCGCAGAATCAGCTCGGACGCCTGACGGCGATGGACGTCGCGACCATCAAGGGCGTGATCGATCGTCTCACCGCGCGCGGCCTGACCGAGACCAGCCAGGATCCCGATGACGGACGGCGCCTGCTGGTCAGCCTGACCCGCGCGGGACTGCAGCTTGCGGAGAAGTTGGCGCCGAATGCGCTGGCGATCACGCGGGAAACTCTGGCGCCGCTCGACGCCAAGGAGCGCGAGACGCTGATGGCGCTGCTCAATAAGTTGAGGTGAATGACACCGTCATTCCGGGACACGCGCAGAGCGCGTGAACCCGGAATCCGGAGATTGTTGCGCGAGATTTCCGGGTTCGCGCTCACGCGCGCCCCGGAATGACGGCACGTGGCGTCACTTCGCCACCACCTCCGGCACCTTGCCGGCAGGCGGCGTGTTGCGGCTGCGCTGGGTGCGCACGATGCCGTCGATGATGGTCATACCGATGCCGGGGAGGTCGCCGAGCTGGACGCTCTCCAGAATGTTCTTGCCGGGCGAGTGCTGCGCCTTGTCCATGATGACGAAGTCGGCGGAACGGCCGACTTCAATGAGGCCGCAATCGAGCGCGCGCATCCGGGCGGTGTTGCCGGTGGCGAGACAAAAGGCGATCTCGGCCGGAAGCTCGCCGAGCGAGGACAGCATCGACACCATGCGCAAGATGCCGAGCGGCTGCACGCCGGAGCCGGCGGGGGCGTCGGTGCCGAGGATGACGCGGTGCAGGTCGCCCATCTCGCGCGCGGTGCGCAGCGTGAACAGGGCCGAGCGCTCATTGCCGTTGTGCACCAGTTCGAGGCCGCGCTTGCAGCCCTCGCAGATGCAGCGGATCTGGTCATCAGGCAGGGCGGTGTGGCCGCCATTGATGTGGCCGACCACGTCGGTGTCGGCCTCCAGCACCACATCCTTGTCGATCAGGCCCGAGCCAGGGATCGAGGGGCCGCCGGTGTGGATCGTGCTCTGGATGCCGTATTTGCGCGCCCAACCGACCATTTTTCGTGCGGTCGGGCCGTCCTTCACGCCACCGAGGCCGACCTCGCCGAGCAGCTTGACGCCGTTGGCGGCCATCTCCTTGAAGTCTTCCTCGACCATCTCGCATTCGATCACCGGCGCGCCGGCGTGAACCTTCACGCCGCCGGGACGCAGGGTCCAGAACGCGCGCTGGGCGAACACGGCCATGGCCTTGAGGCCGACGACGTCGCGGGGACGGCCGGGCATGTGGACTTCGCCGGCGGATATCATGGTGGTGACGCCGCCATGGAGGTAACTGTCGATCCAGTTGATCTGGTTCTGGCGCGGCGTCCAGTCACCGGCGACAGGGTGAACGTGACTGTCGATCAGCCCAGGCGCCACCGTGGTGCCGTTAGCGTCGACGATGGTGGTCGCGCCTTCGGTGTTGACGTCCTTGAAGCGGCCGATCGCGCTGATCTTGCCGTTCTCGGCGACGATGGTGTCGCCGTCCAGGATCGGCTTTTCCAAGGCGCCGGACAGGATCAGGCCGATATTTCGGATCACGAGCTTCGAGGGTCCGGCGGCCTGGGGTGCGTCATGCGCCATGGAAAGGGCTCCTTATTCCTAACTGCAACGCTTCCGATCTTGGGCAGCCTTGACCGCGGGATCAAGCCGGATTATTCATTAGTATACAAATGATCGTGTACAAACGACGCATAGCTGGCCGCCTCGGAACCGCACAGAAGCGAAACGGAAGGGTGAGATGAGCAATTTCAATCAGGAAAGCGTTTTGAGCGTCCACCACTGGACCGATACGCTGTTCTCCTTCAAGACCACCCGCAGCCCGACCTTCCGCTTCCGCAACGGCGAGTTCACCATGATCGGGCTCAAGGTCGGCGAGAAGCCGCTGCTGCGGGCCTACAGCGTCGCCAGCGCCAATTACGAGGACACGCTGGAGTTCTTCTCGATCAAGGTGCCGGACGGTCCGCTGACCTCGCGCCTCCAGCACCTGAAAGAAGGCGACGAGATCATCGTCAGCCGCAAGGCCACCGGCACGCTGGTGATCGACAACCTGGAAGAGGGACGCAACCTCTATCTCATCGGCACCGGCACTGGTCTCGCGCCGTTCCTGAGCGTGATCAAGGACCCCGAGACCTACGAGCGCTTCGAAAAGGTCGTGCTGCTGCACGGCTGCCGGCACGTGAAGGAGCTCGCCTATGGCGAGATGATCACCGAGCATTTGCCGAAGGACGAGCTGCTCGGCGAGTACATCCGCAATCAGCTGATCTACTATCCGACCGTGACGCGCGATCCCTTCCGCAACCGCGGTCGCATCACCGACCTCATCACGTCAGGCAAGCTGTTCACCGATATCGGCCTGCCGGTGCTGGAAGCCGCCCGGGACCGCGTCATGATCTGCGGCAGCCCGGCGCTGGTCGCGGACACCCGCGTGCTCCTGACCGAGCGCGGCTTTGTCGAAGGCAACCACGGCGAGCCCGCTCAGTTCGTGGTCGAAAAGGCTTTCGCCGAGCGCTAAGCCCGAAAGAGACCGCATTTTCGCCCTCTGGCGGGCGTTGCGGCGCCGATTCGGCGCTTGATACTATGTGGGAGCGAATCAGCGGAGTTCCCACATGGTTGCGGACAGCGACAGCAATATCGCCTGGCACCGGGTTCAGTTGAAGAAGAATCGCGCCGAGTTGAAGGCGCTGGAGACCGCGCGCTTCACGATGGGGGAGATCGCCTCGTCGAAGCGGAACGGACAGACCCAGAAGTCGATCGCGGAGCTCAAGCGGAAGATCGCGCAGTCGGAGCGCGCGATCGCCGATCACGACAAGCGCACGCGCCGTCCGCTCGCAACCGATCTGCAAAGCCTCAGCAATGGCAGCTGGAGCCATTGGGACGCCTACACGCAGCAACAGCGCAAAAGCGGGCAGCGTTCACCCGGGCGGGGTTAACCGGTTTCTCGGCATCTGCGCCGTAGGGACGCAGGTATGTCCCCTTGCTCCGGCCGAGCCACCCGCCATCTGGGTGAGATCGCAGCAATTAGTCCGGTGATGCCATGGTCGTGCGCCTCGATTTCACCAGCGAGGCCTTCTTTCGCGATCCGCCCAAGGTGATTGCGACACTACGCATGTCCGGCCCCGTGGTCGCGACACGATTTCCTCTCATCGGCGATGTCTGGATCACCACGACACATGACGCCGCCGCGCAGGTCCTGAAGGACAGCGCGACCTTCACGCTGCGCAAGGAGGATGGCGACGTCGCGGGTTTGCGCTGGTGGATGCCGAGATACGTCAGGACCATCGCCAACAACATGCTGACGATGGACGAGCCGGATCACACGCGGCTGCGTAGCATTGTGGATGAAGCTTTTCGCCGCCGCGCGATCGTCGCGATGGAGCCGCGAATTCGTGCCATGGCCGACGGTCTCGCCGATCGGCTATTCGCGAAGGAGCGACCGGCCGATCTCGTCCAGCGCTACGCGCGAATCCTGCCGCTCGCCGTTATCTCGGAGCTGCTGGGTTTGCCGCTGGCCGATCGTCCAAAGTTCATCGCCTGGGCGAACGCGATGTCGTCGCTGACGAATGTCCTCAGCTTCTTCCGCTTGCTGTTCGCGTTCCGCAGGATGCGCGGCTACCTCGAGCAGCAGTTGCAGATCGCGCGCGTGCAGGGCGGCGAGGGCCTGATTGCCGAGCTGATCCAGGTCGAGCGCGAAGGCGGCCAGATCACGCCAGATGAAATGGTCTCGATGGTGTTTCTGTTGCTCGCGGCGGGATCGGAAACCACAACGCATCTCATCAGCGGTTCCGTCTACGAGCTGCTGAGGAATTCCGAGCTGCGCGACTGGCTGGAACAGGACTGGAGTCGCGTCGGGCTTGCGGTCGAGGAGTTCCTGCGCTTCGTCTCGCCGGTGCAATTCTCCAAGCCGCGCTATGTGCGGCGCGACGTCGAGGTCGAAGGCGTGCGCCTGAAGAAGGGCGACCGCGTCATGGTGATGCTCGCCGCCGCGAACATGGATCCGGCGATGCATGATCGTCCCGAGAGCCTCGATCTCGAACGTAAGCCGAACCGCCATATCTCGTTCGGCACGGGTATCCATTTCTGCCTCGGCCATCAGCTCGCGCGCATCGAGGCGGCCTGCGCGCTGGAAGCGCTGTTCGCGCGTTGGCCGAAACTCCGGCTCGCTGTCGAGCCTTCGCAAATTCGGTGGCGTCGCAGGCCGGGACTTCGCGCGATCGAGAAGCTTCCGGTTCTGGACGACGCTATGACGGCGATGTCCGCCCAGCGGGCCGCTTGACGAGCCGCAACTCCGGAATCGCGCTCGTTCCGAGTGCAAATTTCATCTGAAGTTTGCGCCTCGGCCAGGAACGGTGCGTGATCGCACCTGTTGTGATCCAAACCTCGAAATCCGGAAGCGGAGGTTTACAATGAGTTCCAGTGCGATTCCGGTGTTCGATAAGACGGCACAGACGACGCATCTCTGGCTCAACGAGATCAGCGAGCAAATCGGTTTGGACGATCAGCAGTCGTGGCGCGTAACGACGGCCGTGCTGCACGCGATACGTGATCGCCTGCCGGTGGAGCTTGCGGCGCATCTGGGATCACAGCTGCCGCTGCTGGTCCGCGGCGCGTACTATGATCAGTTCCGGCCATCGGCGATGCCGAGCTGGGTGCGATCGCTGGAAGAGTTTCTTCAGCTGATCGCGGAGAAACTGAAGTTCGGGCGACCGGTCGATACGGAGGATGCCGCACGTGCGGTGTTCAATGTTCTCTCCCGGCACTTGACCGCGGGCCAGATCGAAAAGGTCAGGGAAGCTTTGCCGGAGGACGTGCGGGCGATCTGGAGCGCGGAACCCGGCACGACGGATCAGAGGAGTATGTCGCACTAGGCCGACAGAAACCTCCCCACGAGGCCGGCGTTAGCAGACGGATACCCCGAAAGATGACCGGAGATCCAGCATGCAAGTTCACGAGATCATGACATCATCCGTCCACATTGCCGATCCCAACATGACCATACGGCAAGCCTCCCGCTGGATGCGCGACGACGATGTCGGAGCCTTGCCGGTGGGCGAGAACGATCGCCTCATCGGCATGATCACGGACAGGGACATCGTCACGCGCGCGGTGGCGGAGGAACGCGCGCCGGGCAACACGTCCGTGCGCGAAGTAATGTCCGAGGGCGTCTGTTATTGCTTCGAAGACGACGATGTCGAAGGCGCTTCGCAGGTCATGGCCACGCACCAGATCCGGCGTCTCCCGGTGATCAATCGCCAGAAGCGCCTGGTCGGTGTCGTTGCACTAGCAGACATCAGCAGGACAGATGACGAGTGCGCGCAAGACGCGTTGAAGGACATCTCCGCACCCGCTGCGCGGGAGCGGCACTGACGGCGCCACGGCGTCGCTTTCCACGAGGAGGTCCCATGGCCAGCAAGATGCCACCCGTCCCAGATGCCAACCAGAGCCCCAAGGGAACTGGTGACAGCAAGCAGGTCCGCGCAGACCAGACGCCGCACGGCCAGCGGCGTGTGCAGAATCCGGACCAGCAGGGACAGCAAGGCAACATCAAGCAGAACACGACCAATCAAGGCTATCAGCAAGATCGTTGAGGAGGATGACATTCATGTCGACATCCACCAAGACACCAAACAGCATTCGCCAGGGCGGACCCGGCGCGTCGCATGAGAACGCCAAGTCGCCACTGGAGGTGAAGAAGCCGCCGGCGGATGATCCGCAGCGCAGCCACAGCCGGATTTCCGGCGGTGGGGGAGAGCGCGATTCCCATCATAGGCACGATGAGGCCGGAAAGGGCGGAGGCAGGTGACATGACCAACAAGCAACCCAAGCTGTACGCGCCGACTGAAAAGGACATGCGCGACAATCCCCTGATCGGCGGATCGAAGGGGACGAAGATGGCAGGCATCTCGTCTGACGATCTCGAGGACACCTTTGGCGAGAACACCATCGAAGGCGACGTCGAGAACGACGTGAACATCGGTGGCGGTATCGACAAGGATGTCGCGCGGAGTGGTTCGCCCCGAAGGGGACGGTAAGATTGGAGGCCCACGATGCAGGGCAAGAAGACCCATGAACAGCAAGTGCGCATCCTTGAGCGCAAGCCTGATGTTCCCGATGCGCGAGAACTCGAGCAGGCTGCCGGTCATGACCGCCGCGACACGCCCGTTCATCGGGCCAACCCGGAGGCGCGTCAAAGCGAGTTTGCGGTGAGCCGCGGTGGTCTCAACCAGGAAAGCGACCACAACAAGCACAACAACCCCGGTCAGCGCGGCCATAAGCCGCCGAAGCCGACGCCAGCGCAACAGAAGCACTGAGCCTTCAGAGCTCGACCACTGCAAGAAGAGGAGAGACCGATGCCAGGTGGGCATGGCAGCAAGACGCATTTCAGATCCGGCATGCATGGCAAGGGCGACGGTACTGGCGCCATGGCCGAAGTCCCCAAGGACAAGATCGGCGACAACATGGTCCTGTCCAACCGCGACAAGGCCCAGCATTCGGATATTCGTGGCATGGACAGCAAGTTCATCCAGACCGAGCAGTATCAGGATCACGCGGCCAATCGGCTCGAGGAGGAGCCGGAGACCGACGAGACCTGAGAGGGGTTCCTCCCGCCAACTTGCGGACCGGTGTTCAGCCGGTCCGCTTTTTTGTGGGCATAAGATCGCGCTCCCAGCCGAACACCGAGCGGCCGTCCAGATCCGGTGAGGCCGCACGTTCACCCGCGATGAAATCCGCAACCGAAGGGCCCTGTGCGGTGCGCTCCAGCCGTCGCGCCTGATCGTCGAGGCGCTTGATCGCCTGCATCTCCTCCTCGCGTCCGAGCTTCGCGTTCTGGATCGCGCCCTTCAGCACCCGAATGGTCTCGTCATAGACCTTGATCGGAACGGGGTAGGGATGTCGGTCCTTGCCGCCATGGGCGAGCGAGAAGCGCGCGGGATCTCCGAAGCGATAGGGCGCGCCGTGCACGACCTCCGCGACCATCGCGAGCGAGCGCACGGTGCGCGCTCCGACGCCAGGCGTCAGCAGCAGCTCCGGAAAATCGACCGGGCCACGCTCGGCCGCAGCGGCGAGCGTGCCGTGCAGGCGGCGCGCGAACACGTCCTTGGGACGGACGTCGTGATGTGCGGGCATGATCAGGTGCGGCAGCGTGCCTTGTGCCGGCGTGGACTCGGCCTCCATGAGCCGTTCGAATTCGGAGATGATGCGGTCGGGGCCGAGATCGGAGAGCAGCTCGACCTGCGCCGCCCGGGAAATATCGGCGCGATGATCGGTGAGATTGACGATCTCCCCCTGTTGCGGCCCGTCAATTGCGCTGTGCGGCGTATCGACAAAGCTCCTCAGCGCCTCGGAATGCCAGTGATAGCGTCGCGCCTGCCGCTTGTCGCCATTCATGCCCTGCTGCACCACCGTCCATTTGCCGTCGGCGGTAACGAAGAAGCCGTGGAGGTAGAGGTCAAAGCCGTCCTGGACCGCGGCGCTGTCGACCTTGGCCACCAGGCGGCTGGCACGGGTCAGCTTGATGCCGTCGAATCCGACGCGGTCGCCGAGTTGCAACAGCTCATCCGGCGTCTTGCGCGAATGCTGACCTCGGCCGCCACAGACGTAAATCCCGAGCTCGTCCTGAAGCGGTCCGAGCCCACGCTTCAATGCGCCGATCACGGAGGTGGTGATGCCGGAAGAGTGCCAGTCCATCCCCATCACGGCGCCGAACGACTGGAACCAGAACGGATGCGACAGGCGCTGGAGAAACGCATCGCGGCCGTAATGATGCACGATCGCTTGGGTGACGATCGCCCCCAGCGATGACATGCGGCTCGCCAGCCACGGCGGAACTCGTCCGGTGTGAAGAGGAAGATCAGCGCTGCCGGTGCGTCGAGTCATGGGTAGCCAAGGTAGCGCATTCCGGCGACGGTTGCACCAGTGGGATGCCGCGTTGCGCGAGGCCGGGGAGCGAAGCTCGCCGCAACGCGTTGAACGCTGACGGGAATGCATTACGGGGACACTCATGAATTGGCAGGGTCTCATGGCCGACATCGACGGGATGTTTGGTTGGATACCGTCATGGTTCATCGGTCTCAGTCTGGTTGCCGGTGCGATCATCGTCGCGCTGTTCGCGCACCGGGTCGCGGCCTGGCTGCTCAACCGCACCTTTGGAACCCGTCTTCCGCTCTTGCGTGTGTTCATCCAGCGTACGGCAGGCCCGGCGCAAATGGCGCTCTGCCTTGCCGCGGTCGCGCTGGTGCTGCCGCTTGCGCCGCTCGACGACATGATCCGCACCCCGCTGACGCGCCTGTTCGTCGTGTTCTTCATCGCCCTGACCGGCTGGATCTCCATCCGGATCGTCGACATGAGCGCGGCGCGCTATCTGCAGAACTTTCGCGACGTCACAGAGAACTTCATCGCGCGCAAGCACGTCACGCAAGTGCGCGTATTCAAGCGCGTCACCGACACCATCATCGTCATCATCACGGCGTCGACCGCGCTGATGACGTTCGACTCGGTGAGGCAATATGGCGTCAGCCTGTTCGCCTCCGCCGGCGCGGCCGGCATCATCGTCGGTCTTGCCGCGCGGCCGCTGCTGAGCAATCTGATCGCGGGCTTGCAGATCGCGATCACCCAGCCGATCCGCATCGAGGACGCCGTGATCATCGAGAACGAATGGGGCTGGGTCGAGGACATCGCCTCGACCTACGTCGTGATCCGGCTGTGGGACTGGCGCCGCATGGTGGTGCCGCTGTCCTATTTCATCGAAAAGCCGTTCCAGAACTGGACGCGCGACACCGCATCCCTGATCGGCGTGATCGCGCTCCACGTCGATTATCGCGCCGACGTGCCGCGCATCCGGCGCTGGCTGGAAGGCGCGGTGAAGGAGTCAAAACTCTGGGACGGTGCGGTGGTGAATCTGCAGGTGATCGACGCGGATCCGCGCGCCATCGAGCTCCGCGCGCTGGTCAGCGCGCGGAATGCACCGCAATCCTGGGACCTGCGCTGCGAGATCAGGGAGAAGCTCGTGGCCTTCATCCGCGACGAGATGCCGGAAGCGCTGCCGCGCGAGCGCGCGATCCTGATCCCGTCGGTCGATGACGATGCCGATTTGGTGCGACGGACCCGCGCCGCCGGAGCAAATGCCGGCGCGGGTCCATAACTGAACGGCCCAGGCCCGTTGCTGGACCGTCCTGCCATTGCCGACGGTTTTTGTTGACGAGACCTTATCTTTTGTACGATAGTACAAATCCCATGGTCCGCAAATCCACCAGCAAGGAGACGGCCCGCAAGCCGAACATGCGCGAGGCGATCCTCGCCGCGGCCGAGGAGCTGTTCGCCATCAACGGCTTCAACGCCGTCTCGGTACGCGACATCGCGCAGGCCGCAGGGGCTAATCCGGGCAGCGTCACTTACCACTTCAAGACCAAGGACGGCCTGCTGCTGGAGATCTATCGGCGCCATTGCGGGCCGATGAATCTGCGCCGTTCCGAGCTGCTCGCCGCCGCCAGGCGCGTGCGCGATCTTCAGGACCGGTTGGAGGCGATCGTGCGCGCCTATGTGGTGCCGGCGTTCACCTCGGGCAGCGATCTTGCCGGTGGTGGTGCGCGCTTCACGCGGCTGCGCGCGGTGATGTCCGCGGAGGGCAACGAGGTCGCGCGAAAGATCATCGCGCAGACCTTTGACGACACCAGCCATGCCTTCATCGACGCGATCCATGAGAGCCTGCCGCACATCCCGCGCGCCGACATCGTCTGGCGCAGCCATTTCCTGCTCGGTGCACTCTATTATTCGCTGGTGACGCCGGAGCGCGTGTCGCGCCTGTCGCGCGGCGAGGCCGACGGCAGTGATGCCGCGGGCGCCATCGAGCAATTGGTGCAGGCCACCGTCGCCGCCTTCCAGGCGCCGGCGCTGGATCAGACGGCGCCGGCGCGGCGGCGGCCGGCCCTCAGCAGCAAAACTTGAAGCAAGCGATCTCGCTTCGGCGGTTCACCCGATGACGACGATGTACACGCCGACCATTCCGCCGCCCGATCCGAACACGCGCAGGCCGACGTTCAAGCTGCCGAAACTGTCATGCGATGCGCATTGCCACATCTTCGGGCCCGGCGCGAAATATCCTTACGCGCCGGACCGCTCCTACACGCCGCCGGATGCGCCGCTGGAGGATTTCCGCGCGTTGCACGCCAAGCTCGGCGTCGAGCGCGCCGTCATCGTCAATGCCAGCGTGCACGGCACCGACAACAGGGTGGCGCTCGATGCCATCGCGCAGAGCAACGGCGCCTATCGGGCGGTCGCCAATATCGACGACAGCATCACCGAGCGCGGGCTTCGCGTGCTGCACGAGGGCGGCTTCCGCGGCTGCCGCTTCAATTTCGTCCGCCATCTCGGCGGCGCTCCGGACAAGCGCGTGTTCGACCGCATCATCGCGATGGTCACGCCGCTCGGCTGGCACGTCGATCTGCATTTCGATGCGATCGACCTGCCGGAATATGCCAACATGCTGACCAGGCTGCCGCTGCGCTACACCATCGACCATATGGGCCGGGTGAAGGCGTCGGAAGGGCTCGATCAATTGCCGTTCAGGATTCTGATCGAGCTGATGCAGCGCGATGAGAAGTGCTGGGTCAAGATCTGCGGCCCGGAGCGGGTGTCCTCGCGCGGTTCGCCGTTCACCGACGCGGTGCCGTTCGCGCGAAAGATCATCGAGACCGCGCCGGATCGCGTCGTCTGGGGCACCGATTGGCCGCATCCCAATGTCAAGGTGATGCCGAATGACGGTGACCTCGTCGACCTGATTCCGTTGTTCGCGCCGGAGCCGGAGTTCCAGAACAAGATCCTCGTCGACAATCCCGCGCGCCTGTTCGAGTTCGAGGCATGACGACGTTGCTGAGATCGAGAAGCTGCGCGCCGCAGGGGACGCCGGCCAACGGCTATCAAAGGAGTGACCCATGAAAACAGGTCTCGTGATCACCGCTCATCCGGGCGATTTCGTCTGGCGCGCCGGCGGCGCCATCGCGCTGCATGCGAAGAAGGGCTATCGCATGAAGATCGTCTGCTTGTCCTTCGGCGAGCGCGGCGAGAGTCAGTTCGCCTGGAAGGAGAAGGGCGCGACGCTGGAATCGGTCAAGGCCGGCCGCAGGGACGAGGCGGAGCGCGCCGCAAAGCTGCTTGGTGCCGAAATCGAGTTCTTCGACTGCGGCGATTATCCGCTCAAGCTCACCGAGGCACACTTCGATCGCATGGTCGACATCTACCGGGAGCTCAATCCGAGCTTCGTGCTGACGCACGCGCTGGAGGACCCCTATAATTTCGACCATCCGAACGCGGCGCATTTCGCGCAGGAGACGCGCGTGGTCGCGCAGGCGATGGGCCATAAGCCCGGCGCGCAGTACAAATATTCGGCACCGCCGGTGTTCCTGTTCGAGCCGCACCAGCCCGAGCAGTGCAACTACAAGCCCGACACGATCCTCAAGATCGACGAGGTCTGGAACGAGAAGCACGAGGCGTTCCAGATCCTCGCCGCGCAGAAGCATCTCTGGGGCTATTACGAACGCGTTGCGCTCAACCGCGGCATCCAGGGCAGCCGCAACACCGGCGTGCCCATGACTTACGGCGAGGCTTATCAGCGCCTGTTTCCGACGATTGCGGAGGAACTGGCATGAAGTCGGTCGTCGTTCGCAACATCAAGCGCGCCGATCCCGCCGGAATGGCGGAGTACGGCGTCTCGACCGTGCACGAGGCCTATGGCCGCATTGGCCTGATGAAGCCTTACTTGCGCCCCGTCTGGGCAGGCGCGTCGATCGCCGGTCCCGCCGTCACCGTGCTGGCGCAACCCGGCGACAACTGGATGATCCATGTCGCGGTCGAGCAGTGCAGGAAGGGCGACATCCTCGTCGTCGGCTGCACCACCGATAATACCGACGGCATGTTCGGCGAGCTGCTCGCCACCTCGCTCCAGGCCCGCGGCGTGCAGGGGCTGATCATCGATGCCGGCTGCCGCGATGTCAAAGCGCTGCACGAGATGAAATTTCCGGTGTGGTCCCGCGCTATCTCGGCCAAGGGCACGGTGAAGGCCACGCCCGGCTCGGTCAACGTCCCCGTGGTCTGCGCCGGCGTCAATGTCGATCCCGGAGACATCGTCGTGGCCGATGATGACGGCGTGGTGGTGGTCGCGAAACGCTATGCTCCTGAAGTCGCCGAGAAGGCGAAGAAGCGCAACGCGGATGAAGCAGGCAAGCGCACGCGGCTGGCCTCGGGCGAGCTCGGCCTCGACATGTACAGCATGCGCGAGGCACTGGCGAAGGTCGGCCTCGTCTATGTCGACAATCCCGAGGACGTCTGAAGCGACGGGAAGCGGAGCGGGTGCATGGATCGTCTCAAGTTGAAGACCGTGCTCGGTGGTCACCCTCACGTCAAGGCGGTGAAGAGCGGCGAACTCCGCTCCGACCTCTTCGATCTCGACTTTGTCGAGTACACGCCAACCAACGCGGCGTTCAAACCGATGGTGCGCGAGCAAGCCTTCGACGTCTGCGAGATGGCGATCGTCACCTATCTGATGGCGAAAGCCCACGGCAAGCCATTGGTGCTGCTACCGGCAACCATGCTCGGCCGCTTTCAGCATTCCCATGCGCTGTACAACCCCGCGCATCGAACGCTGCGGCCGACCGATCTCGAAGGCAAGCGCGTCGGCATCCGCTCCTTCACGACCACGACGGGGGCCTGGATCAGGGGCATCCTTGCCAACGACTACGGCGTCAATCTCGACAAGGTAAAATGGGTGACGTTCGAGGATCCCCATGTCGCCGAATATGTCGACAGCACCGAGCGCGCGCCGAAGGACAAGAAGATTCTCCAGATGCTGCTCGACGGCGAGCTCGACGCCGCGCTCGGCGAGACCTCGGATAATCCCAAGCTGAAGCCGCTGTTTCCTGATCCCGCCGGCGAGGCCGCCAAATGGTACGCGCGGCGCGGCGCCGTGCCAGTCAATCATCTGGTGGTCGTGACCGAGCAACTCGCGAAATCGCGCCCCGATGTGGTCGCGGGCGTTTATGATCTGCTCAAGCGGAACAAGGAGCAGGCAGGACCTGCGGCAACACCCGACCTCGTCCCGTTCGGGATCGAGGCCATTAGGAAGCCGCTCGAGCTGATCGTCGACTATGCGTTTCAGCAGGCGCTGATTCCGCGGTGCTACGCGGTCGAAGAGCTTTTCGATGTGACGACGCGAGGATTGAACTGATGGTAGATGATCCCAGGCGGTGGCAGATCGGGCTGGTCGGCTATGGCGAGGTCGGCAGGATTCTGGCCGAGGATTTGCGTCAGCAGGACATCAAGGTGGCCGCCTACGACATCAAGCTCGGTGGCGAGCAGGGCGAACCGAGGCGGACCGGATCCTCGCCAAGATCAATCGCACCAAGTAATCAGATCAAGATCGTGCCAAGACCCGAAAGCTCACGACCTGGTCGCGCGCGCGTTCGATCAGGTCGATCAGATTTCTGGATTTGCGGACGAGCTGCTCCGTGGCCGGTTGTGTGCGGAATTCCGCTAGCACGGCGCGAACGCATTTGTTGGCGGCATCGAGCGTCCAGAGCGTACGGTTCACGTCGGCCTGCGTCTGGATCGCCGTGATATCGAGACCCGAGAGAACATGGCCGATGCCGTCGAGCCGCTTCACCGCCGAATCGGTGGGTGTAGGGGCCGGGACGGAATCATCATCGATGCTGCTGAATGCGCTGAACATACCCCTACTTCCCCACTGAACGCATATGGTCAGTGCAGGCCGTAGTTATGGTCGGCGTGGCCGGCCTCGCAATGCGTTGGGCTACGGTCCGGGATTCTACCGACTTCGGTAGGCTCGAGCCGGCGGTAAAATCGAACTGCAGGGACCGCTCGTACGACGCCGTGATGACCAATTCGGAACGTTCCGCGTGCAGTGTCACGCGATCCCGGGATAACCAGCGGAACCGCTCTCACTTCTTCGGACTGAACAGGGTGGGCCGCTGCCGCGCAAATGTCTGCCGGCCGCCCTTGAAGCCCATCAGGACATCGGGCAGCTCACCGATAGCGAAGCGGCTGTCCTTTGTATCGAGCACGATGAGATCGGCGGGATTGCCGACCTTGATACCGTAGTCGCTGAGGTTCATCAGCCGGGCCGGGAGCTCGGTCACGAGATCGAGGCAGGTGTCGAAATCGCTCACCGAGGCGTGCGCGACATTTGCGTAGAAATTCGCCATCCGCAGCAGCGAGGCATCGCCGAACGGCGTGAAGGGGTTGAGCACGTTGTTGGTCGCGATCGAGCACACGACGCCGTCGCCCGCGAGCTTGTGTGCAAGCGTCAGCCCGCGTGGCGCATTGCAGGGAGCTTCGCGCCCCATCAGATAGAGATCGGTCGCGGGCAGCACGGTGACGGCAATGCCGGCCTTTGCCAGCTGCGCGGTGGCGGCCTTCATACGCTCCGGCGGCAGTGCGGAGAGTTTTGTCGCGTGGCCGATCGCCACACGTCCCCCGTAGTTGCGCCGCCCGGTCTGGCGGCAAACCTCATCGAGATGCCACCAGGTGGGGTCGAGATCGAAATCGAGATGCAGGTCGACATCGACGTCGAATTCCTCAGCGAGATCGAAGACGCGCGCGAGATGCGCATTTGGGTCGGCGTCCATGTAGGGACAGCCGCCGATGACCTCGCCGCCGTCGCGCAGCGCCTGGATCAGCAACTCCTCGGCTCCGGGATCGTTGGTCAGGCCTTCCTGCGGGAAGACGCAGAGCTCCAGATCGATCGCCCAGGCGTAGTCGCGCTGAAGCGCCTTCACCGCCTCGAAGCCGCGCAAGCCGATGCGCGGGTCGATCTCGACATGCGTTCGCATCCGCGTCGTGCCGTGGACGATGGCGCGTTCGAGCACTTTTGCGCCGCGCGCGTAGACGTCCTCGACCGTGAAATCCTTCTTCATCCCGGCAACGGCGCGGATCGCTTCCGAGAGGCTGCCGTGATCGTGCGCGCAGCGGCCGAGCAGGCAGGCCTTGTCGAGATGGATGTGCGTGTCGACGAACCCGGGCAGGGCGAGATGCCCACTGAGATCGATCTCGACAGCCTCGCAGGCGAGGTGGGGCTCGATCGCTGCGATACGTCCGCCCTTCACGCCGATATCGAGGGGTGCGGCGGATGATCGCAACAGCGCGTTGCGGAAGATCAGGTCTAGGGAGCTCTGGGTCAGCATGGCGTGAATTCAACTGCGGCAGCCTAGCGGAAGCCGTGGCAGCAGGCAGCTCCAGAATGTGTGCAGTCGGGGTGGCGGATTGTTCAAAAAATATGCATGCACTTTGAGGGCTGAATTGTAGAATGCCGGCACTCTGGAGAACCCGCCATGTCCGTGCCCGCCAAAGCCGAACGTCCGATGACCGACGCCGAAATCGTGGAGGCCTATCTCACGGCTTCGATGATACCCGATCCCGACGCAGCGGTGGCTTACATGAAGCCGGGGACGGTGATCACGTTCACCGGCGGACGCGAGTTCGATCATCCGCGTGGGCCGACCGGCTTCAATGCGAAACGATATCGCTGGGTCAAGAAGAAGATGGACCGCTTCGACGTCTGCCCCGGTGCGGAGGAGACCGTCGTCTACAGTGTCGGCACGCTCTACGGCGAATGGATGGACGGTACGCCGTTCGAGGGCAACCGCTATGTCGACCGCTTCGTCGTCCGGGGCGGGCAGATCGTCAAGATGGATGTCTGGAATGACAGCGCCGAGCGCATCCTCGTTCAGCGCGGCATCGAGGCTTAGCCCCTCCGCGCGATTTTCGGCAGCTTGACGACGCGGTCGCTCGTCACCTCGTCGGCATAGGGCGCCAGAATATCGAGCAGATCACGGCCGCGCTGCGGAGTCGGAGCGACCAGCGCGCGATTGGCCACGGAATCGAGGTGATGATGCATCAGTTCCATCACCTTGGCCGCGTCGCCCTTGGCCAGCGCTGATATGATGGCGCGATGCTCGTTGATGGCGCATTCGGTGGAATGCGGCCGGCTGTAGAGCGACAGCGTCAGGCAGCAGCGATAGGCGACCTCGCTGACATAGCGCACCAGGATCGGGCTGTTCGTCATGTGCGCGAGCAGGATGTGGAATTCGGTCGCGAGCCGGATCGAGACCGCATCCGTGCCGCCGCGGGCGCGATCCTCGGCGTCGACATGGGCGTTCAGCTCGGCGATCTGCGCCTTGGTCAGCTTGCCCGCGAGCTGACGCACGACGAGACGTTCGAGCTCGATGCGGATGTCGAATGCGTCGCGCGCCTCCTGCCAGCTCGGCGTCGCCACCACCGCGATCCGGTTGCGGCGGAGCTCGACGAGACCTTCGGCGGCGAGTTGGCCCAGCGCGTGGCGGGCAATGGTGCGGCTGACGCCAAAGCGCTCGCCGAGCGCGTCCTCGGGCAGCTTTGCGCCGGGCTCCAGCGCCTGCTCGATGATGGCGCGCCGCAACGCGCGGCAGATCACGCTGACCTTGTCCGATGATTCAGAAGTCCTGCTGCTCGCGCGCGCCGGCATCGGCGAATCCCATACGAGGTGAGATCTCTCTTTAGCATAGGCTCGCGTCAATTCAGCGCTCGAATTGCATGCAGTTTGGGGCCCGCGCTGCCCAAATCGAATCCGGTGATTTGGCGCAGGTTTTGGCGAGGTCATTGAATTCGCGGGCGCCGATCTCTGGCATCTGGCTTGCATGCACTTTGACCGTGATGCGCATGCAACCCAAGACCCAGCTTGACCGCCAGCCCCGTCCCGAAGGCGCCGCCGCGACTGCTATCGAGCTGTCGGAAGTGTCCGTGACCTTCGGGCGCGGCGACCGCGCCGTGCCGGCTCTATCGAAGACCACGCTGAAAATCGCTGACGGCGAGTTTGTCGCACTGGTCGGCCCGTCCGGATGCGGCAAGTCGACCATTTTGCGTCTCGTCAGTGGCTTGGTGCGGCCGACCAGCGGCGTCGTCATCGTCGGCGGCCGCGAGGTGGCGGCGCGGGCGATGCGAGTCGGCATGGCCTTCCAGAACCCGACCATGCTGCCGTGGATGACGATCGAGCGGAACATCATGCTGCCGCTGAAGATCGTCGAGCCGTTCCGCTCGAATTTCCGCAGGCTGCGCAAGACCGAGTTTCGCGACAAGGCCAACGCGCTGCTGGAGCAGGTCGGCCTCAAGGGGTTCGGCAGCCGTTATCCCTGGCAACTTTCCGGCGGCATGCTCCAGCGCGCCAATCTCTGCCGCGCGCTGATCCACGAGCCACGGATGCTGCTGCTGGATGAGCCTTTCGGCGCGCTCGACCAGTTCACCCGCGAGGAACTGTGGGCGATCCTTCAGACCCTCTGGATGACGCACAAGCCGACCGTGCTGCTGGTCACTCACGATCTGCGCGAGGCCGGTTTCCTCGCCAGCCGCATCTGCGTGATGAGCGCGCGCCCCGGCCGCATCCTCGACGACAGCCGCGTCGGGTTCGCGCGGCCGCGCACGGTCGCGATGACCTTCGAGCCGGATTTCGTCGCGCTGAACCAGAAGCTGCGCGCCTTCATCGAAGATGCGCGCAGCGCAGCTGAGCAGGGGGCAGGCTGATGTTCGGGATCGATGTCAGGCAGAAGGCGTGGTCGGCGGGGCTGATCGTGCTGTTCTTCCTCGCCTGGGAGCTGTTCTGCCTGATGACCGGCATGTCCGACCTGGTGTTGCCGCGGCCCTCGCAGGTGTTCGTGACGCTGGTCCAGCGTTTCCCGGTGCTGTGGCCGCACATCGTGCAGACGCTCGCCACCACCATGTTCGGCTTCGTCCTCGGCGTCGCGCTCGGTGTCGCCCTCGGCGCGATCATCGGCGTCTCCAAGACGGCCTATGACACCTGCTATCCGCTCCTGATCGGCTTCTCCTCGATCCCCAAGGTCGCTGTCGTGCCGATCTTCGTCCTGTGGTTCGGCTCCGGCACGGTGCCGGCGGTGCTGACCGCGCTGTCGATCTGCTTCTTCCCGATCGTCGTCAATATCGCGACAGGCCTTGCGACCACCGAGCCCGAGCTCGAGGACGTCTTGAAGGCGCTCGGCGCCAGCAAGCTCGACATCCTCTGGAATGTCGGTCTGCCCAGGACCATGCCGTTCTTCTTCGCTTCGCTGAAGGTCGCGATCTCCTACGCTTTCGTCGGTGCAGTGCTGTCGGAAACGGTCGCCTCCAACCGCGGCATCGGCAACGTCATGATGACCGCGTCCTCCAACTTCAACGTGCCGCTGGTGTTCGCCGGCCTGTTCGTGCTCGCCGGCCTCGGCGTCGCGCTCTACGTCGTGTTCTCGCTGATCGAGGGCCAGGTCACCGGCTGGGCCACGCGCAAGAACGACGTGATCGCCACCTGAATTCTTGAACCGTCACGCAACGAAGCTGAGGAGGTCTCGATGTTGAGGATGTTAAGTGCGGCGCTGGTGGGATTGGCGCTGTCCGCAGGCGCCGCTACGGCGGAGGAAACCACGATCAAGTTCACACTGGGCTGGAAAACCCAGGGCAGCGACGCCGCATTCTTCTATGCCAAGGACCACGGTTTCTTCAAGGAAGAGGGCCTCAACGTCGTCATCGACCAGGGCGAGGGCTCCGGCGCCACCGTCACGCGCGTGATGTCCGGCGCCTATGACGCCGGCTTCGGCGACGTCAATGCCATCATCCAGAACGCCTCGACCAAGCCGCAGGAGGCGCCGGTGATGGTCTACATGATGTGGAACCAGCCGCCGTTCGCCATTGTCGCCAAGAAGACCAGTGGCATCAACACCATCAAGGATTTCGAAGGCCACACGCTCGGCGGCGCGCAGGGCACGCCGACGACGCGCCTTCTGCCGGTGTTCACGCGCAAGAATGGGCTCGACGGTGAAAAGATCAAGATCTCCAACATGGCGCCGAATCTGCAGGAGCCGATGCTGATCAAGGGCGATATCGATGCCGCCCTGGTCTTCAATATCACCAGCTATTTCAACCTGGTGCTCAACCGCCAGGATCCGGACAAGGACTTCAAATGGTTCTCGTTCGGTGAGTACGGCCTCGATCTCTATTCGAACGGCGTGATGGTCTCCCGCAAGCTGATCGCCTCGAACCCGAAGGCCGTCGCGGGCCTGGTGCGCGCCATCAACAAGGGCGCGATCGCGGTTGCCAAGGACCAGAACGCCGGAATGAAGGCGGCGCTGAACTACGACAACCTCATTAATGCCGATGTCGAGAAGCGCCGGCTGCAATATTCCTTCGAGAAGCTGATCGTCTCGCCGGAGATGAGGGAGATCGGCATCGGCGACATCAAGGACGACCGCATGACACGCGCCATCGGCATTGTGGTCGAGGGCTATCAGCTCGCCCGCGCGCCGACGCCGGCAGAAGTGTTCTCACGCGAATTCCTGCCACCGCGCGCGGAGCGGGAGCTGGTGTATACTGCCAACTGATTTCGGAGGGACAGCCATGGTCACGCAGATTGCGGCAACCAGCCTGTTCCGTGACCCTGATCGCGGCGTCAGCGACAATGTCGTGCTGCGGCACGACGGGGGCGTCATCACCGATATCTCGGAAGGAGCGGGGCCGGGGCCTCGCTCCTTCGTCATCCCGGCCTTCGTCAACGCCCATGATCATGCCCGCGCCACAGCGTCGTCCTTCGGCGCCGTCGGCATGCCCCTGGAAAGCTGGATCCTGCGGACCGCATTGGGCTCACCAGTCGATCCCTATCTGACGGCAGCCTCTGCGTTGGCCCGTTCCGCCAAGGCAGGCTGCGCGGCCATGATGGTCCACTACACCCGCCCGAGCGGGACGATGCCGTTGGTCGACGAGGCCAAGGCCGTCGCGAAAGCTGCGTCCGACGTCGGCATCCGCATCGCGTTTGCGATGGCCGTGCGTGACCGCAACCCGATCGTCTATGGTGATGCCGAGCCGGTGCTCTCGGGACTTCCCAGGGAGGACCGCAAGACCATCGAGGACCTCTTCGTTCGCACGCCGATCTCGCCCAAGGCTTATATCGAGCTGACCGACGCCATTGCCGCCGCCATCGCCGGCCCGATGGTCGACGTGCAACTCGGGCCCGCCGGCGTGCAATGGTGCTCGAAGCCGCTGCTGGAAGCGGTGGCCGAGAACTCCGCGCGGACCGGCCGCCGCATTCACATGCACCTCCTGGAAACGGTGTACCAGCGTGCCTGGGCCGACCAGAATTTTCCCGATATGGTGCGTTGGCTGCGCGACGTTGGCTTCCTCTCCGAGCGGCTGACGCTGGCGCATTGCGTCCACGCCCGCCCGGACGAGCTGGAGATGATTGCAGCCTCCGGCGCACGCATCGTCACTAACTTCAGCTCGAATATGCATCTGCGCTCCGGCCTCGCCCCGATCCCGGGCGCCCACAAATGCGGCTGCCCCATCACTGTCGGCGTCGACGGGCTGGCGCTGGATGAGGATGACGATATCCTCCGCGAAATGCGGCTGGTGCTGATGGTACATGGCGGCCTCGGCTTCGAGGCGACATGGACACCGGCCGAAATGTTTGCACTCGCCATCCGCAACGGGCGCAGCGCCACCGGCGCGCCGGGTACCGGCGAACTCGCTGCTGGCAACCCCGCCGACTACGTCGTCATCGATCTCGACCGGCTCGATCGCGACGCGATCATGCCGGTCGATCCGATGGCGCTGCTGTTCGCGCGCGGCAATGCGTCGCTTGTGAAGGAGGTCGTCGTCGCCGGCAAGACCATCGCGAGGGAAGGGGTCTGTTCTGGCGTCGATCTGCCGGTGATCGAACAGGAATTGCGGGCAATGTACCGCGCCAATGTCGGCAAGCTCCACAGCTTCCAGCGTGTGTGGCCGCCGCTGTCACAGCGACTGGAGGGCTGGTTCGAACAGCAGCTGACCTGCGAGTGACATGCCGAACGGCGCCGCGACGGAATGTATATCACGGAATGTATATCAAAGAGCGATGGCTGGTAGACGCAGCCGCGTCTGGCGCTTGACGGACCTGTAGGCTATCAGCTCCTAGATAGTTCGACACCAGTCCGTTCGAGGAGTCCCTGATGCGCCTACCTACCATTCTCCTGGCCCTGACATGTCTTGCGGGCGCAGCTTCAGCCGAAGACCTCACGGGCACGCTCCAGAAGGTCAAGGAGACCAAGAAGATCACGTTAGGCTATCAGGAAGCCTCGGTGCCATTCAGCTATCTCGACGGCAACCAGAAGCCGGTCGGCTTCGCGATGGACATCTGCCTCAGGATCGTCGATGCCGTGAAGAAGCAGCTCGGCATGCCCGACATCGCAGTCGATTATCTCGCCGTGACCTCGTCGAACCGGATCCCCTTAATGGTCAACGGCACGCTCGACCTGCATTGCTCGGCGACCACCAACAACGCCGACCGCCAGAAGCAGGTCGCTTTCACCAACACGCATTTCCTCAGCGCGACGCGGTTTGCCGCCAAGAAGGCCGCCAAGATCAACACCATCGACGATCTCAAGGGCAAGGCGGTGACGGCGGTCGCGGGATCTGTGAATCTGACGCAACTCGCCAAGGTCAACGCCGACCGCAACCTCGGCATCAACATCATGCCGGCCAAGGACCAGGCCGAGGCCTTCCTGTTGCTGGAGACCGACCGCGCCCAGGCCTACGCACTCGACGACGTCCAGCTTGCGGTCGCGATCGCGCGGTCGAAGGAGCCGCAAGCATTCATGATCAGCGAGGAGGCGTTCTCCAAACCGGAGCCCTACGGCATCATGCTGCGGCGAGAGGACGCTCCATTCAAGGCGCTCGCCGATCGCGCAACCGCGGAGCTTTATGCCAGCCCAGAGATCGAGGTCCTCTACAAGAAATGGCTGCAATCGCCGACACCGCCGAACGGCCTCAACTACAACGTCCCGATGTCATCAGCCTTGCGCAACGCGTTCAAGAAACCGAGCTCCAGCGCCGATCCCGATGTGTATGTGGCGAACTGAGGCGAAGGAAGAGCGCTCTGCTTAAGCGTTCGAATACTTCTTCAGTTCGAATCGCGCGATCTGGTTCCGGTGAACCTCATCCGGCCCGTCGGCAAGACGTAGCAGACGCGCGGTGGCGTAAGCTTGGGTCAGTCCGAAATCGTTCGAGGTGCCGCCGCCGCCATGGGCCTGGATTGCCCAGTCGATGATCTGGCAGGCCATGTTGGGTACGGCAACCTTGATCATGGCGATCTCGGCCTTCGCGACCTTGTTGCCGACCGTGTCGATCGCGTGGGCCGCATTCAGCGTGAGCAGCCGCGCCTGCTCGATCATGATGCGGGCTTCCGCAATGCGCTCCTGCGTCACCGTCTGCTCCGAGACCGGCTTGCCGAAGGCAACCCGGCTGCGCACGCGCCGGCACATCTTCTCAAGCGTGCGTTCGGCAAGGCCGATCAGGCGCATGCAATGATGGATGCGGCCGGGCCCGAGGCGGCCCTGCGCGATCTCGAAACCGCGGCCTTCGCCGAGCAGCATGTTCTCTTTGGGCACGCGTACATTTGTGAAGATCACTTCGGAAGCGCGGTCCGGCACGCCGTAGAAGCCGAACACGGGCAGGGGACGTTTCACCTCGATACCCGGCGTGTCCATCGGCACCAGGATCATGGATTGCTGCTTGTGACGATCCGGATTGTCTGGGTCGGTCTTGCCCATGAAGATGCAGATCTTGCAGCGAGGGTCGGTCGCGTTGGTCGTGTACCATTTGCGGCCGTTGATGACGTAATGGTCGCCGTCGCGCACGATCGAGCTTTCGATGTTGGTCGCATCGGATGATGCGACCGCCGGCTCGGTCATGGCGAAGCAGGAGCGGATCTCGCCTGCAAGCAGTGGCTTCAGCCAGCGCTCCTTGTCCTGCTCCGAGCCGTAGCGCTCCAGTACCTCCATGTTGCCGGTGTCGGGTGCCGAGCAGTTGAACACCTCCGGTGCGAGATGCGAGCGGCCCATCACCTCGCAGAGCGGCGCGTATTCGAGATTGGAAAGACCCGCGCCGTGATTGCTCTCGGGCAGGAACAGATTCCACAGCCCCTCGGCGCGCGCCAGCGGCTTCAGCTCCTCGATGACCGGATAGACCTTCCACGGCCCGAGCTCTTCGGCCTCGCGATAGAACCGCTCCTCGTTCGGATAGATGTGCCGGTCCATGAAGCCTTCGAGCCTCCGCTTGAGCTCGACGACTTTGGGCGACATCGGGTAGAGCATCTTTGGTCTCCTTGATCGATGGGCGGCACGGACGCGATCGCGGGCCGCTTCATGTGACGCGATACTCCCTAAATCTCTCGCGCAGCGCGGATTTCAGCACCTTGCCGGTGCCGGTCATCGGGAATTCATCGAGGAATTCGACGGCGTCCGGCAGCCACCAGCTCGCGATCTTCGGACGCATGTGGTCGAGCAGCGTCTTGCCGTCGACGGTCGCGCCCTTCTTGCGGACGACGAGGAGGAGCGGGCGCTCCTGCCATTTCTCGTGTGTGATCGCGACCACAGCCGCTTGCAGCACGTCGGGATGGGACAGCGCAATGTCCTCGAGCTGGATCGAGGAGATCCATTCGCCGCCGGACTTGATCACGTCCTTGGAGCGGTCGGTCAGCGTGACGTGGCCTTGGCCGTCGATCACGGCCATGTCGCCGGTGATCAGCCAGCCGTCGCGGTCGAGGCCCTCGTCGAGCTTCATGTAGCCGGAGGCGACCCAGGGCCCACGGGCGCGCAGATGGCCGACGGTCTTGCCATCGCGCGGCAGCTCAACGCCGGCATCGTCGACGATGCGCAAGGCGGTGCCGAAACAGGCGCGCCCCGAGACTTGGCGCCGATCGAATTTCTCCTTGTCGCTCAGATGTTCCGAGCCAGGCCGGAGGCTCGGCATCGAGCAGCCCAAGGCCTCGGTCATGCCCCAGGCCTGGATGTAATCGACATTGTACTCGCGCTTGAGCTTCTCGACCATCGCGCGGGGCGGGGCGGAGCCCGACGACAGCGTCGCGCGGAGCGTGGAGAATTTGTTGCCGGTGCGCCCAAGCCAGTCGAGCAGGATCAGCCAGAAGCTCGGCACGCCCGCCGAGAGTGTCACCTTCTCGCCCTCGAGCAATTCATAGAGCTTGTCGGGCTCGTAGTTGCGGCCGGGCAGCACCAGCTTCGAGCCGGTGTAGGGCGCGGTGAACGGCATGTTCCAGCCATTGCCGTGGAACAGCGGCGCCATCGGCATCATAACCTCGCGCACGCCTTCGACGTGGCCCGGCAGGAAGTCGAAACTGCAGCAGGTCATGGTCTGCAGGATCGCGGCGCGGTGCGAGTAGATCACGCCCTTGGGATTGCCGGTGGTGCCCGAGGTGTAGCAGATCGTCGAGGCGGATTTTTCGTCGAATTCCGGCCAGGCAAAGCCGGTGTCGTTCTCCTTCTCCAGAAGCTCTTCGTAACAATGCACGTTCGCGAGCTTCGTCTCCGGCATCCGCTCGCGCGAGGACATCACGACATAGGCCTCGATCGTCTCGAGCTGCGGCGCGATGGCCTCGACGATCGGCAGCGTGGCACGGTCGATGAACAGCAGGCGATCTTCGGCGTGGTTGATGATGTAGACGAGCTGCTCGGGAAACAGGCGCGGGTTGATGGTGTGCAGTACATAGCTCATGCCCGGCGCGGCGTAGAACATCTCGAAATGCCGGTGCGTATTCCAGGCCAGCGTGCCGACGCGGTCGCCGGGATTCATGCCAAGGCGCTTCAACGCGAGCGCCATGCGCTTGATGCGCGGATGGGCGTCCGCGTAGGTGTAGCGATGGATGTCGCCCTCGATCTCGCGCGCGACGATCTCGGCTTCGCCGTGATAGTCGGCCGCATATTGGATCAGGCCGCTGATCAGAAGCGGCATGTCCATCATCAATCCCTGCATGGTCTCCTCCAGATGCCGCGTCGTTGCGTGGCGCAGATTTTTGATTTGCGCGGAAGGTTAGCGGAACGTCGCGGAGCCTTCACGCAAAAAACAGCGAGCGCGATTGCATGCAGCGCTTTTTCGAGGCTAACGTGAGGTGAGCTGCCGGCGAAGCAGCCTTTGCGGTGGAGGAGATGGATGTCAGCGGAAAGACACAAGATCGATACAACCGACGCATCTATGGTCGACGTTTCCGCTCTCCGTGCCCGCTACCGCGACGAGCGCGATCGTCGCCTGCGCGGGGAGGGCAAGGCGCAATATATCGAGGTCACAGGCGAGTTCAGCCGCTATCTCGACGACCCCTGGGCCGATCCCGGCTTTGCGCGGCCAGCCATCAGCGAAGCGACCGAAGTGCTCATCGTCGGCGGCGGCTTCGGTGGTCTGTTGTGTGGCGCACGATTGCGCGAGGCCGGCATCGCGGATTTTCGCATCGTGGAAAAGGCCGCCGACTTCGGCGGCACCTGGTACTGGAATCGTTATCCCGGCGCTGCCTGCGATACCGAGAGCTATATCTATCTGCCGCTCCTGGAAGAGACAGGCTACATGCCGGTGCGCAAATACGCCCGGGCGCCGGAGATCTACGAGCACTCGCGCCGCATCGGCCGTCATTTCGGGCTCTACGAGCGCGCACTGTTTCAGACCGTCATCTCGCGGATGACGTGGCAGGAGCAGGAGGCGCGCTGGATGGTCGAGACCGATCGGGGCGACCAGATCCGCGCACGCTTCGTCATTCTTGCCGGAGGACCGCTGAGCCGTCCGAAGCTGCCGGGCATTCCCGGCATAGAGACGTTCAAGGGGCACAGCTTCCACACCAGTCGTTGGGACTACGACTACACCGGCGGCAATGCCGATGGTGGCCTGACCGGTCTTGCCGACAAGCGCGTCGGCATCATCGGCACCGGCGCAACCGCCGTGCAATGCGTGCCGCACCTCGGCCGTTCGGCGAAGGAGCTCTATGTCTTTCAGCGCACGCCGTCCGCGATCGGTGTTCGCGACGACCGGCCAACGGATCCGGCCTGGGCGCAGAACCTCAAGCCAGGCTGGCAGCGCGAACGCATGGATAATTTTACGTCCGTGATTTCAGGCGAGCCGTTCGAACAGGATCTGGTGCAGGACGGCTGGACCGGCCTGCTCGGCGAGATCCTGCTGGCGCCGCGCCGCCAGAAGCAGCCGGTGACCTCGATGGAGGAGGCGCTGCAGGTCATCGAGCAGGCGGACTACCGCAAGATGGAGGAGATCCGCGCCCGCGTCGATGCCGTGGTGACGGACGAGGCGACCGCTTCCGCGCTCAAGCCCTGGTACAAGGCATTCTGCAAGCGGCCGTGCTTCCACGACGAATATCTCGACACGTTCAATCGTCCCAACGTGCATCTCGTGGATACCAGAGGGCAGGGCGTCGAGCGCATCACGGAGAACGCTGTCGTGGTCGGCGGCAAAGCCTATGAGCTCGACTGCCTGATCTATGCCAGCGGTTTCGAGGTCGGCACCGATTACGCGCGCCGCATGGGCTTCGAGGTCTATGGCCGGGACGGCATCAGCCTGTCCCAGCGCTGGCGCGACGGCGTCAAGACGCTGCACGGCTTCTACAGCCGCGGCTTCCCGAACTGCTTCCTGATCGTCACTGTGCAAGCCGGACAGAGCGCCAACTTCCCGCACATCATCGACGAGCAGTCGCGGCACATCGCCTATGTCATCAAGCAGGCCCGCGAGCGCAAGGCGCGCACCCTGGAGCCGACGCTTGCCGCCGAGAACGCCTGGGTGGACGAGGTCGTCAAGGCCGCACTCGGCCGGCAGACCTATCTCGCCGAATGTACGCCGGGCTACTACAACAACGAAGGCGTATTCGATCCGATCGCGGCAAGAAACAGCCAATATTGGCGCGGGCCCGTGGCATTCCTGCGGCTGCTCGACAAATGGCGCAAGGAGGGCAATCTGGAAGGCCTCGAATTGTCCTATCATCAGGCCATGGAGTCGGCGCGTTCCACCGGGTAAGATTGCGCCGCCGAGCGGTACAGGACGGGAGACTGGGTATGATGAGGGGCGGGACTGTTGCGGGAGCGGTTTTGGGCGCCATGACGCTGCTCGGCTGCCTGGCATCCTCCGCCGAAGCGGCGCAATGCGGCAGCTCGCCGGCCGGCTTCGAGGCCTGGAAGCGCGAGTTCAGCGCGGAGGCGCAGGGCAAGGGCATCGGCCCCACCGCACTGTCGGCGCTGATGCAGACCAATTACGCCAGCGCGACCATTGCGGCCGACCGCGGCCAGCGCAGCTTTTCGCTGACGCTCGATCAGTTCCTGGCCAAGCGTGGCGCCACCACCATCGTCGCCAAGGGCCGGCAGCTCAAGCAGTCGCAGGCCGCCTTGTTCGCCTCGATCCAGCAGCGCTATGGCGTCCCGCCCGGGCCGCTGATCGCGATCTGGGGCATGGAGACCGGCTTCGGCAGTCAGCGCGGCAACCAGAACATGCTGTCGTCGATCGCGACCCTCGCGTATGATTGCCGCCGTCCCGAATTCTTTACCGACCAGCTCTACGCCGCCTTGAAGCTGATCGACCGCGGCACGCTGTCGGGATCGACCCGCGGCTCCATGCATGGCGAGGTCGGCCAGACCCAGTTCATGCCCAAGAACATTTTGGCCTACGGCACTGGCAATCTCGACGTTGCTGCGAATGCGCTGAGCTCGACAGCGAATTTTCTCAAAGCGCATGGCTGGCGCGCGGGAGCCGGGTACCAGCCGGGCGAGCCGAATTTCGCTGCCATCGAGGCTTGGAATGCCGCAGGCGTCTATCAGAAGGCAATCGCGCTGATGGGCCGGCAGATCGACGAGGGTGGGGGCGCCGCAGCCTCGCGCTAGAGTATGATCCAGACCCGAAGGGCCGCGTTAGCGAAAAGTGTTGCGCGGCTTTTTCGAAAAGATCATGCTGAAACAATAACCTAAAGCGCGATGACGATCTCATCGCGCTGAAGGTTGCTCAGCAAGGCGTGATGCGCCGACGCGAGAAAGTTGTTGCCATTGGGAACCGGCGGCACGAGGTTTGCTTTTATCAAGTTCAGGGCTGGGCATGAGGAGACTCAATATGGCTACCCAGATCGTGATGGACCAGACGGGCGATACGCGCCACGAGTTTGATCCTGGCAATGCCGAAGCGCTGGCGCGAGCCGAACGGCGCTTTCGGGAGCTGACCGGAGCCGGCTTCACCGCCGCGCTTCGAACCGGGCCCGGCGAAGTCACCCGTATCAGATCGTTCGATCCGACCGCGCAGGAAACGTTGTTCTATCCCCGCCTGGTCGGCGGCTGATCTGAGCTGCTCATGATCGCGGCAGTTTGGCTTCGCGCACCGGCGCGTGCGCGTTTGCATGCGCTGCGTGAACTCTATCGCCGCTTCTTCGGCGAGAACACGCCGGATGCCCGCGGCCGCCGGCTTCTGGCCGAATGGCTGACGCCGGCGCAGCGCGCGCAGTTCGAGCAGCACCGGTATTTCGACGTCGTCGGCTGCGACACCGGCAGGACCTATCGCATCCATTACGGCACGGCCGCCAACGTCCATGAGATCGATGTTGAAGGGCACGCGACGATGGGGTGGTGCTTCGTCCCGTCAGGCTTCCTGGTGCCGGGCGACGTGATGCTGGCGCAGAAGATCGCGCTCGAGACGGACGAGAAGGGAGCGCTTGCGCTCGCCAACCGGTTTCCGCCGGCCACGCATTCCGAGCACTTCTACCGACGGCCTTTCTAGCGCGGGTAAGGGCGAGGCGGTCAGGAGTGCGTGGTGCGGTAGGCGTCCAGCGCATGCGCCGCGAAGATGCCGATGCTGCAAAGCGCGAGCAGGGCTGAGATCAGCTCAATCATAGCTCGTCCTCCAGTAGCGGCTGGGCGACAAGATTTTGGCAGCAGGAATATTCGTAGATCAGGTCCAGGATGAATTGCATGGTGGCCGTCCCTGTATTTGTTTTGACAACCACTTAACTGGCCATCTGTTTCAGGCGTGTTTCGTCGCATCGGGAAAGGGGTTTCGCGCGGAACCCTGCGCTGGTTTGTGCGCTGCGGGCCCGCTATATCCCGCTATCGCTCAGGGCCATTTAAGCCGTCTCCTCGGGAGCGGCGCATCATATTGCGAGGCAAAATCATGGCGCAGGTCGAGTGGTTCGACGATCTCACCGTCGGAATGCGGTTCAAGTCCCCCGAAGTTCTGGTCACCGAGGCCGACATCAAGCGCTTCGCTGCCGAGTTCGATCCCCAGCCGATGCATCTCGACGATGAGGCCGCCAAGACGACCCTGTTCAAGGGGCTTGCTGCCTCGGGATGGCACACCGCCGCGATCGCCATGAACCTCGCGATCCAGACCCGCCCGTTCGGTCCGCATCCGCTGATTGGCGCCGGTGTCGATGGCCTGCGCTGGACGATGCCGGTGCGGCCCAATGATCGTCTGCATCTGGTCGGCGAGGTTATGAGCCTGACGCCGTCCAAGTCGAAGCCTCAGGGTATCGCGCTGGTCAAATGGACCATGCTCAACCAGAACGGCGAGGAAGTTTACACCTTTACTCCCATCGCCATCGTACCGCGGCGGGACTCGCGTTGAATCATTCGGCGAGCCCCTGAACCGGCGCCGCGCTGATGTCGCTGCCGTGATGCGTCAGCGGCTTCATGCCGGTGACGGTTCTGAGCAACACATAGAACACCGGTGTCAGGAACAGGCCGAACACGGTGACACCGATCATGCCGGAGAACACGGCGACGCCCATGGCGCGCCGCATCTCCGAGCCTGCGCCCGTCGAGAGCACCAGCGGCAGCACGCCCATGATGAACGCCATCGACGTCATCAGGATCGGGCGCAGTCGCAGCCGGCTGGCTTCGATCGCGGCCCGGATCGGCGTGCGCCCCGCAAACTCGAGCTCGCGCGCGAATTCGACGATCAGGATCGCGTTCTTGGCGGAGAGGCCGACGAGCACGATGAGGCCGATCTGGGTGAAGACGTTGTTGTCGCCCTTCGAGATCCAGACGCCGAACATCGCAGCGAGCAGGCCCATCGGCACGATCATGATGATCGAGAGCGGCAGGGTCAGGCTCTCATAGAGCGCGGCCAGCACGAGGAACACCAGCAGGATTGCCAGCGGGAATACCCAGATGCCTGAATTGCCGGCGATGAACTCCTGATAGGTCAGGTCAGTCCATTCGAAGGCAAAGCCGGGCGGCAGCACCTCCGCGGCAATCCGCGTCGCGGCTTCTTGTGCCTGGCCCGACGAAAAGCCGGGGGCTGCCGCCGCGTTTATGTCGGATGACAGGAAGCCGTTGTAGCGGATCGCGCGCTCTGGTCCTGCGCTCTGGCGGATCTTGAGCAGCGCCGACAGCGGCACCATGTCGCCTGAGGACGAGCGCACTTTCAACTGCCTGATGTCGTCGGCGCGGGCGCGGAACGGCGCGTCAGCCTGGACCCGGACGGAGTAGGTGCGGCCAAACTTGTTGAAGTCGTTGACGTAGTAGGACCCGAGGTAGATCTGCAGTGTGTTGAATACTTCAGTCACGGGCACGCCAAGCTGGAGCGCCTTGGTGCGGTCGATGTCGGCGAAGAGCTGGGGCACGTTGACCTGGAAGCTCGAGAACACGCCGGCGATCTCCGGCGCCTTCTGCATCGCCGCCATGAACGCCTTGGTGGCTTCGTTCAAGGCGTCATAGCCGAGGCCGGCGCGGTCCTCGATCTGCAGCTTGAAGCCGCCGATGGTGCCGAGGCCGTTGACCGGCGGAGGCGGGAACATGGCGATGAACGCCTCCTGGATGCCGGCATATTTCTTGTTCAGCTCGGCCGCGATCGCTGGCCCGCTGAGCGAGGGATCCTTGCGTTCGTCGAACGGCTTCAGCGTCGAGAACACGATGCCGGCATTGGAGGAATTGGTGAAGCCGGAGATCGACAGGCCTGGAAAGGCCACCGAGCTCTCGACGCCGGGCTGGGTCAGCGCGATGTCGCTCATCTTGCGGATGACTTCTTCGGTACGGTCGAGCGTGGCGCCATCGGGCAGGCGAGCGAAGCCGACGAGGTATTGCTTGTCCTGTCCCGGCACGAAGCCGCTCGGCACCTGCTGGAACAGCAGGGCAGTGAGGCCGACCAGCCCCACATAGAGGCCCATCACCGCGGCCTTGCCCGAGATCACCTTGGTAATGGTGCCGCTGTAACTCTCCGACGAGTAGGTGAACGCCCGATTGAAGCGGCGGAAGAACCAGCCAAGGCTCTTTTCCATGACGATCGTCAGCTTGTCCTTCGGCTCGTCATGGCCCTTGAGCAGCAACGCCGACAGCGCCGGTGACAGCGTCAACGAGTTGATGGCGGAGATGACCGTCGAAATCGCGATCGTCAGCGCGAACTGCTTGTAGAACTGCCCGGTGAGACCGGAGATGAAGGCGAGCGGCACGAACACCGCGATCAGCACCAGCGCGATCGCGATGATCGGACCCGACACCTCACGCATGGCCTGATAGGTGGCATCCCGCGGCGACAGCCCGGCCTCGATATTGCGCTCGACATTTTCGACCACGACGATGGCATCGTCGACGACGATGCCGATCGCGAGCACGAGGCCGAACAGGCTGAGCGCGTTGATCGAGAAGCCGAACACGTGCATCACCGCAAACGTGCCGACGATCGACACGGGCACGGCGAGAAGGGGAATGATCGAGGCCCGCCAGGTCTGCAGGAACAGGATCACGACCAGCACCACCAGCGCGATCGCCTCCAGCAGCGTGTGGATGACGGCCTCGATCGAGGAGCGCACGAACTGGGTGGGATCGTAGACGATCTGGTAGGACACGCCTTCCGGCATGTTCTTCTTGATCTCGGCCATGGTGGCGCGGACGTGGTCGGAAATCTGCAGCGCGTTGGAGCCGGGCGCCTGGAAGATCGGGATTGCCACCGCCTGCTTGTTGTCGAGCAGCGAGCGCAGGCCGTACTCGGACGCGCCAAGCTCGATGCGTGCGACGTCGCGCAGCCGCACCACTTCGCCGCGTGCGCCGGTCTTGACCACGATGTCGCCGAACTGCTCCTCGTTTGCGAGCCGGCCTTCCGCATTGACCGAGAGCTGAAGATCAATGCCTTTGATGTTCGGGGAAGAGCCGACGACGCCAGCGGCGGCCTCGACGTTCTGCGCCTGGATCGCCCGCACGATGTCGCTCGCGGTCAGCCCATGCTCGGCCGCCTTCTGCGGATCGACCCAGACCCGCATCGAATAGTCGCCGGCGCCGTAGAGCTGGACGTCGCCGACGCCATCGATCCGCGCCAGCCGGTCCTTGACGTTGAGCACGGCATAGTTGCGCAAATACGTCATGTCGTAGCGGCCGTTCGGCGACAACAGATGCACCACCATGGTGAGGTCGGGCGACGACTTCTTGGTGATGATACCGAGCTGGCGCACCACATTGGGCAGGCGCGGCTCGGCCTGCTGCACGCGGTTTTGCACCAGCTGCGTCGCCTTGTCGGGGTCGGTGCCGAGGCGGAACGTCACCGTCAGCGTCATGGCGCCATCGGTGGTCGCCTGGCTCGACATGTAGAGCATATTCTCAACGCCGTTGATCTGCTCTTCGATCGGTGTCGCCACCGTCTCCGCGATCACCTTGGGGTTGGCGCCGGGATAGGTCGCGCGCACCACGACGGAGGGCGGCACCACGTCCGGATATTCCGAGATCGGCATCGCGAACAGCGAGATCAGGCCGGCGAGGAAAATCAGGACCGACAGCACGCCGGCGAAAATCGGACGATCGATGAAGAATTTTGAGAGATTCATGGCCTTGCCCCTGGGCAATATCATTCCGATCTCTGGCCGCCTCACCGTCGTTCCGGGGCGCGCGCGTTGCGCGCGAATCCGGAATCCAGAGGTGAAGTGATCGGAGTTTCGTAACTGTTCGATCCCGGGTTCGTGCTACGCGCGCCCCGGGATGACGGAAAGCACTAGCGTTGCACCACGTCCTGGTTGCTGTGGTTGGACGCCTGCTGCGGCCCCCGCGCGCCCATCTGCGCGATCTCCGTCTTGAGGAGGGCGCCGGGACGCACGCGCTGCAGGCCGTTGACGACGATGCGGTCGCCGGACTTCAGGCCCGAGGTGACGATACGAAGCCCGTCGACGGCGCCGCCGAGGGTAACCGGCCGGTAGACGGCGCGATTGTCATCGCCCACCGCCATCACGAACTTCTTGTCCTGGTCGGTGCCGATCGCGCGCTCGTCGATCATCACCAGCGCCTGTTGCTTCGGCTGGCCCATGCGCACGCGGGCGAACTGGCCGGGGATAAGGCGGCCGTCATCGTTCTTGAATACCGCGCGGACGCGGATGGTGCCGCTCTGGCCGTTGACCTGGTTGTCGATGAGCTGGATGTGGCCCTTCGCGGACAAGCCGCCCGAGGTCGTCATCTCGACCGGGATCTGGTCAAGCTTGCCGCGCCGGCCGGCGCTATCTGCGATCGAGTTCAGCGCGCGCAGCACGACCTCTTCATCCGCATCGAACGAGGCGTAGATCGGATTGACCGAGACCAGCGAGGTCAAGACCGGGGATGCGGTGCCGGCGGCGACGAGATTGCCGACGGTGACCTCGATCTTGCCGACGCGGCCATCCACGGGTGCGCGCACCTCGGTGTAGTCGAGATTGAGCTTTGCCGTCTGCAGCGTCGCCTCGGCCGCCTTGACGTTGGCGATGGCTTCACGATGGGCATTGTCGCGCTGGTCGTAGTCGCGCCGGGTGACCACGGCATTGCCGACGAGCTGCGCGCCGCGCTCGAGCTCGCTCTGGGTGAAAACGACGCGGGCTTTCGCAGCCTCGAGCTGGGCCGCAGCCTTGTCGACCTCGGCCGCATAAGGGGCGGGATCAATCTTGAACAGCACGTCGCCAGCCTTCACCAGCGCACCTTCGGTGAAGTTTGCCGACAGGATCGCACCCGCGACGCGTGGGCGGAGCTCGACGCGGTTGATGGCCTCGAGCCGGCCGGAGAAATCGTCCCACAGCACGGTCTGCCGTGGCTCGATCATCGCGACGGTGACGGAGACAGCTTGTTCAGCCGCCGCCGGTGCGGTCGCTTGCGCGGCATGAAAATAGCGGCCGGTGGCGATCGAGCCGGCCGCGGCGAGGGCGCCCACGATGGCAACGCCACTCAGAAGGCGGCGGAAACGGCCGGTGCGGGAGGTATTTTGGGAGGGGTGCATTTGCGCGCTCCAGATATGTAGTGTTCGCTACAGATGTGGAGCTGGATACCGCAGCGCAAGATACTTATGTACCGTTCGCTAAGAAAATTGTAGCGCGATACCGCAAGAATTGGAAGGCACTAGGAAAGTAGAATTAGAACAAATAGTTAGGATTCGGCGTTAAGCCTTAGGCAGAACCTGAATTCCGAGGAGGTAGGTACATGGGCATGGGACGCCCCCGCGAATTCGACGCCGAAATGGCGTTGGATCAGGCGATGGAAGTGTTTTGGCGCCATGGCTATGAGGGCGCGACGATCGCCCAGCTCACGGAGGCCATGGGTATCAATCCGCCCAGCCTCTATGCCTGCTTCGGCAACAAGGAAGGCTTGTTGAAGGCCGCGCTCGATCGGTACACCAAGCTGCGCGGCGCCTGGATGGACGAGGTGGTGGCAGCGCCGACCGCCCGCGCCGTCGCCGAGCGGATGCTGATGGGCATCGCCGAAAAACAGACCGATCCCGCCAATCCGCCGGGCTGCCTGCTGGTGCAAGGCGGCATCGCCTGCGGCACCGGCTCCGAGAACGTCCCCTTCGAGCTCGCCGCCCGCCGTGCCCAGAACGAGGACCAGCTTCGCGACCGTTTCGTCCGCGCAAAGGCGGAGGGCGATCTCAAGGAAAGCGCCGATCCCGCCGCGCTCGCGCGCTACGTCTCGGCGGTGTCGGTCGGCATGGGCGTGATGGCGTCTTCGGGCGCCGATCGCGAAGCGCTGCGGCAGGTCGCGAGCGTCGCCGTGCAGGCGGTCGAGGCGCAGTCGGCCGACAGGCCCCAATAGCCTCGCCGGACCTCATCTTGCGCGCCGCCTCGGCGCCTCTCTTGGATTTGCAGCGACCATGTTCGCGCTGACATTTCTCGGGACATCGGCGAGCGTTCCCTCAGCGGAGCGCAACCATCCGGCGCTCCTCGTGGAAGCCGCAGGCAAGCGCGTCCTGATTGATTGCGGCGAGGGCACGCAGCGCCAGTTGCTGCGCAGCGGCGCCGGCTTTCGGCGGCTCGACCGCATCCTGCTGACGCACGCGCATCTCGATCACGTGCTCGGCATCCCCGGCCTGTTCTCGACGCTGGGCTTGCGGCAGACCTCCGACGCGATGACAATTCACGGCGGGCAGGGAACGCTCGACATCGTCATCCGAATGCTCGCAGGCCTGTGGGGCGCGGGCAGGGCGCCGATCGCGGTCAAGTTCGCACCGCTGAGCGCGGGACGGGTCATCGATGCCGATGAATTCACCATTGACTGTTTTCCGGTCCGCCATCGCGACACCGACAGTTTTGGTTTCGTCTTCCAAAGCCCCGCGCGCCGTCATCTTCGGCCTGATCGCCTCGTAGCGCTGGGTGTCCCCGACGGTCCCTTGCGCGGCGAGTTGGCCGCGAGCCGACCGATCGTGCTTGCCGGCCGAACCATCGATCCGGAAGACGTGCTCGGCCCCCCGAGCCGCGGAAGGAGGCTCGTCGTGATCGGCGACATCGAGACCACCGAGGGGCTGTCCCCATACGTAGCCGACGCCAACATGATGGTGATCGAGGCGACGTTCCTCGATCGCGACGCGCCGACCGCGCGGAATTACGGCCATCTCACAGCGGCGGAGGCCGCTTCCTTCGCGGCCGCGAATAATGTCGGCCAGCTCGTGCTGACCCATATGTCAGGGCGCTACGAAGACGAGGAGATCCTGGCGGAGGCGACAAGGATATTTCCGAACAGCCGGATCGCCGCCGACTTCGACCGTCTCGTGATCTAGGCGCCGCGACCGCGCTCAGCTCGACAATCCCGACTTGATCGCGAGATCCTGCGCCTGGCTCGTCACCTGCACCAGCCGCGGCAGCGCCTGATCGCGGAAGGCCGCCATGTCCATCCGCATCGCATCGACGGTGACGCTCAATCCGGCGATCACCAGACCTTGCGCGTCGAAGATCGGCGTTGCCAGCGTGCGCAGGCCATAGGCGTTCTCACCGTCGGAGACGGCATGGCCTTTCTTCTTGACCTGATCGAGCCGGGCGAGCAGGGCATCGAGGTCGGTGAGCGTTCGCTCCGACAGCTTTAGGCGGGGGCGCAACTGGAGCCGCGCGATCTGCTCGTCGCGCGCCAGATACGCCAGCATGACGTGGCCGAGCGCGGCGCTGTAGGCGGGGATGCGCGTGCCCGGCCGGCGATCCATCTTGTGGCGATCGAGGCCGGCACCGACGCGGGCAAGATAGACCACGTCGCCGCCGTCGAGGATGCCGAGCGAAGCCGCATCGCCCACCGCAGGCACGAGCTCGCGCAGCAGCGGCTCGACGATGGTCCGTAAGGATCCGTGCGACAGCACGGTGTAGCCGAGATCGAGGCAGGCGACGCCGAGGCGGAATCGGCGGCTCTGCGGAACCGCCTGGAGATATCCGAGCTCGATCAGGGTCTGGATCAGCCGGAACGCGGTTCCGCGATCGAGATCGGCCCGTGCGGCAATCTCACTCAGGGTGAGCTCGAAGGCCTCGCTGGTGAAACTCTTGAGCACGGCGAACGCCTTGCCGACGGAAGCGACGTAATTCTTTGGATTTTTCGGTGTGGATTCAGGTTTACGCTTTGCGGCCTTGTTCTCAGCCTTTGCCATCCTCGAATGCCCGCCATGACAGCTGCCCTTGACGCGGCGGCAGCTGGATCCTACCAACTGGATAGAGCATAACAAATGTTCGCATTCCGAACAATATCGATTTGGCGATCGGAGGAAGTTTGTCGACATCATCGCTGCACCCTCATGGCGTGTTCTCCGCCGCGTTGACGCCCCTCGACGCCGGGCTCGCCCCCGATCATGCGCGCTTCGTCGCGCATTGCCGTTACCTGCTGGACGAAGGCTGTGACGGCATCGCGCTGCTGGGCACCACCGGCGAAGCGAACTCCTTCTCCGCAGCCGAGCGCATGGCGCTGCTCGAGGCAGTGGTGGCCGCGGGCATCGCGCCGCAGCGGCTTCTGCCAGGCACCGGCGTCGCTGCGCTCACTGAGACCATTGCGCTGACGCGTCACGCGCTCTCGGTCGGGGTCGACACCGTGGTGATGCTGCCACCGTTCTACTACAAGGGCGTCAGCGACGACGGCATCTACGCGTCCTACAGCGAAGTCGTGCAGCGCATCGGCGATGCCAGGCTGAGGATCGTGCTCTACCACATCCCGCAGATGTCGGCCCAGCCGATCTCGCATGCGCTGATCGAGAGGCTGCGCAAGGCCTATCCTGCGATCTTCACCGGCATCAAGGATTCCTCCGGCGACTTCGCCAACATGACCGCGATGGTCGAGCGTTTCCCGGGTTTTTCGGTTCTCGTCGGGGCAGATCCACTGCTCTTGCCGCTGCTGCGCAAGGGCGGGGCAGGCTGCATCACCGCAACCTCCAATCTCGTCGCGCGCGACCTTGCCTACGTCTACAAGCATTTTCGCGACAGCGACGATGATGCGGGGCTCAAGGCGGCGCGGGAGCGCATCGTGAAGGCGCGCGAGCTGGTCTCGCGTTTCCCGCAGATGGCGTCGCTGAAGACGATCGTTGCCGAGCGCACCGGTCATGCCGGATGGCAGCGCCTGCGGCCGCCGCTGGAATCGCTGCCGCCGGTCCAAGTGAAAGAGCTGCTTGCGGATGCGGCGGCATTCGCCGCCGCCACCGTGTAGACTCGACCGAAGCGACGAGGCGAACCGATGTCCGATGCTTTCCAGGATGCGCTGGCCGGGCTCGCCGCGATCGTCGGCGACAAGCATGTCATCGCGTCCGGACCCGACCAGGAGCCCTATGTGGTGGACTGGCGCGGGCGCTATCACGGCCGTGCGGTCGCGGTGGTGAAGCCGGGCTCGACCGCCGAGGTCGCCGCCATCGTGAAATTCTGCGCCGCAAGGCGGCTCGCCATCGTGCCGCAGGGCGGCAACACCGGCATGTGCGGGGCGGCGACGCCCGACGATCGCGCGGGCAATGTCGTGATCCGGCTCGACCGCATGCGGGCCGTGCGCGACGTCAGTCCGCTCGCCAACACCATCACGGTGGAGGCCGGCTGCATCCTCGCGGAGGTACAGAACGCGGCGCGGGACGTCGACCGCTACTTTCCCTTGAGCCTTGGCGCCGAGGGCTCCTGCCAGATCGGCGGCAACATCTCGACCAACGCCGGCGGCACCGCCGTGCTGCGTTACGGTCCGACGCGCGATCTCGTGCTCGGGCTGGAGGTCGTCTTGCCCGATGGCCGCGTCTTCAATGGCCTGCGCGCACTGCGCAAGGACAATACGGGCTATGCGCTCAAGCAGCTCTTCATCGGCGCGGAGGGCACGCTCGGCATCGTCACCGCGGCAGTGCTGAAGCTGTTCGCGCCCCCGCGCAGCTCGGCCCTGGCGTTGTTGAAGCTGCAAGGCGTGGAGCAGGCGCTCGAGATCATGCAGCGCCTGCGTGGCGCAGTCGGCGACCGGCTCGGCAGCCTCGAGATCATGTCGCGCTCGCAGGTCGAGGCGATCGCCGCGACGGTGCCGCATGTCACCATTCCCTTCGAGCTGACGACGCCGTGGTATCTGATCGTCGAGCTGACCGATACGCTCGCGGGCGTTGACCTCAATGAGCCGCTGGCCGCGGTCCTCGCGGATGCGATGGAAGCCGGGCTCGCTGACGACGCCATATTGGCTTCCAATCTGACCCAGGCGAAGGCGATCTGGTCTGTCAGGCACAGCGTGTCCGAAGGCAACAAGCGCAGCGGCTATGTCGTGTCGCACGACAGCGTGGTGCCGCTGGAGCGCCAGGCAGCGTTCGTCAACAATGTCGAAGCCCGCATCAAGGCGGCCCTCCCGCATGCGAACGTCGTCATGCACGGCCATATCGGCGACGGCAACATCCACGTCGTGGCCCTGATCGATCGCGTGCATTGCCAGGATCCGGATACGACAGCGAGGCTCGTGGCGCACATCAACGAGATCGTCGACGACGAGACCGCGGCGCAGGATGGAGCGATTAGTGCCGAGCACGGCATCGGCATTACCAATCGCGGCAGGCTTGCGCGGGTCGCCGATCCTCTCGATATCGAGCTGATGCGCGACATCAAGCAATTGCTCGATCCGCATCGCCTGATGAATCCCGGCAAAATCTTCAGCATGGGCGTAGCCTGACCATGACGAGCGTCCGCCTGCTTGCTGACGATCTCACCGGTGCCCTCGACACCGCGGCGGAGTTCGTCGGCCTGTGCGGACCGTTTGACGTCACCTGGCCGGACGCACCTGCGACGTCCGGCTCCGGGAGTCTCGCGATCGACAGCGGTACCCGCGAGCGGTCGAAGGCCGAGAGCGTCGAGATCGTCGCGCGGCTGGCGCCGCAGCTCGAGGGGGCGACGATTGCCTACAAGAAGGTCGACAGCCTCCTGCGTGGCGCGTGGGCGGCCGAGCTCGGCGCCTGCCTGCGCAGCGGCCACTGGGTATCCTGCGTCGTCGCGCCCGCGTTCGACTATCAGGGGCGCCGCACCGCGGGCGGCCAGCAATTCGCGCGCACGATGCAAGGCGAGTGGCACCGGGTCGGCGACAATTTGCTCGATCAGTTGAGGCAGGACGGCATCGAGGCGCGGCAGGGCAGCTCCGATACGCTGGCGCTGGGCGGCGTTCAGGTGTTCGATGCCGAGAGCGACATCGACCTCGATCGCGTCGTCGAGATGGCACGACGCATGCCGGGACCCGTACTGTGGTGCGGAAGCGGCGGATTGGCCGGCGCGCTTGCACGCAGCCACCGTGCCGATGCGCCGAGCCAATTGAAGTTGCCGGTGCTGGGGTTGTTCGGCTCCGACCAGCCCGCCACCGCCTCTCAGCTGGCTGCGTGTGGCGCGGCGACGATTGCGCTTGCGGAAGGCGAGGGCGCGGCGCGCGTCCGGCGCAAGCTGGGCGACGACCGCGTCGCGATGGTCAAATTCTCTCTCGCCGAAGGCTTGATGCGCACTGAAGCGGCGCGGCGGATCGCGCGCGAAATGGCGGCATTGATTGCGGCGCTCGACCCGCCCGGCACGCTGATTGTCGCCGGCGGTGAGACCCTGAAGGCCGCATGCGTTGCCCTTGGCGCGCATGCGCTCCAGGTGACAGGACGTATCGTTCCTGGATTGCCGCGCTCGATCCTGCAAGGCGGGCGCTGGGCCGGCGTCGACGTGATCTCGAAATCCGGCGCATTCGGTCCCAGCGGGCTGTGGCGTGACCTACTCCGGGACAATCATCTGCTCAGAATGGAGAGTCCGACATGACCTCTCGTCATCTTGCCATCACCATGGGCGATCCGGCCGGGATCGGGCCGGAGATCATCGTCAAGGCCTGCGTCGGGCTGAAGGAGCGGATCGCGAAGGGCGATCTGCGCCTGCTCATCATCGGCAGCGGCGCAGCGCTCGATGGTGCCAAGTCCGCGCTCGGCGCCGATGTCGCGATCCCGGAGGTGACGGCCGACGATCGCGAGTGGCCCGATCTCTGCTACCTGCAGGCCGACGTCGAGGGCGATCCGATCAAGCCGGGCGTGCTCAGCGCCGATGGCGGCCGCTTTGCCTACAAGGCGATCGAGCAGGGCGTGCGCTTGACGCAGGCCGGCCGGACCGCGGCCATCGTCACCGCGCCGCTCAACAAGGAGGCCCTCAACAAGGCCGGCTATCATTTCCCGGGCCATACCGAGATGCTGGCGCATCTCACCGGCGTGCGCGGCTCGGTTATGCTGCTCGCCCACGGCAACATGCGCGTCAGCCATGTCTCGACCCATGTTGCGCTCGAGGACGTGCCGAAACGGCTGACGCCGGAGCGGCTGCGCATGGTGATCGACCTCACCAATGACGCGTTGCGCCGGCTTGGCATTGCCAGGCCGAAGATCGCGATCGCCGCCCTCAATCCGCATGCCGGCGAGGGCGGTCTGTTCGGCCGGCAAGATATCGACGTATCGGCGCCGACGATCGCGAAGGCCGTGGCGGATGGCCTCGACGTCGTCGGTCCGGTGCCGGGCGATACCATTTTCGTCAAGCTGCGTGCCGGCCAGTTCGATGCCGCGGTCGCGATGTATCACGATCAGGGGCACATTCCCGTCAAGCTGCTCGGCTTCCAGGTCGACCCGGCGACCGGCCGCTGGCAGGAGCTCTCCGGCGTCAACATCACGCTCGGCTTGCCGATCATCCGCACCTCCGTCGATCACGGCACCGCCTTCGACATCGCCGGCAAGGGCATCGCCAACGAGCACAGCCTGATCGAGGCCATCGATTATGCCGAGCGGCTGGCCGCCGGCACCTCCGCAGCCAAATCATGAGATCGAACGCACGATGACCAACGCCTTCACGCCCATAGAAATCCAACGTCCCACCATCCTGGAGTTCGGCAACGGCACGATCACCGCTGCAGCGCGCTTCGTCGAGCGGATCGGCGCCAGGCGGCCGCTGGTGATCTCGGACCCGTTCAACGCGCGCCGTGTCGACACGCTGGCGCTGCCGGGGGCGGTGAAAGTGTTCGGCGACGTCAAGCCCGAGCCTGACCTGCCCAATCTCGAGAAGGCGTTGGCGATGGCGAAGGAGGTCAAGCCCGATCTCGTCGTCGGCTTCGGCGGCGGCAGCGCGATGGATCTCGCCAAGCTGGTCGCGGTGATGTGCACGAACGAGGTCGCATTCGCCGACATCGTCGGGCCCGAGAAGGTGGCCGGACGCAACGTGGCACTGATGCAGATCCCAACCACCTCGGGTACCGGCAGCGAGGCCGGCACCCGCGCGCTGGTCACCGATCCCGTCAGCCAGAACAAGCAGGCAGTGCAGAGCCGCTTCATGCTGGCCGACATCGCGATCATCGATCCGGACCTGACGATGACCGTGCCGAAGCAAGTGACTGCGGCGACCGGCGTCGACGCCTTGGCGCATTGCGTCGAGGCCTACACCAGCCGCAAGGCGCATCCGACGATCGACCTCTATGCGCTCGAAGGCGCACGGCTGGTCGGACGCTATCTCAAGCGCGCGGTCACCGATGGCAGCGACCGCGAGGCGCGTGCCGGCCTGTCACTGGCCTCGCTCTATGGCGGCTATTGCCTCGGGCCGGTGAATACGACGGCGGGCCACGCCGTGGCCTATCCGCTCGGCACGCGCCATCACGTTGCGCACGGTCTCGCCTGCGCGGTGATCTTCCCGCACACGCTCGCTTTCAACATGCCGGCGGTGAACGAGAAGACAGTCGCCGTGCTGGGTGCACTGGGGCTGCCGGAACGCAATGATCCCGAGCTTGCATTCGATGCCAGCTATGAGTTCTGCAAGGACCTCGGCATCGAGATGCGACTGTCCGCGCTCGGCGTGCCCAGAAACGATCTCGGCGTGATGGCGGACGAGGCGCACGCCATTCGTCGCCTGCTCGACAACAATCCGCGCGATTTGAGCCGGGATGCGATCCTCAACATGTACGAGGTCGCGTTCTGACACGCCTGCTGCGCGCGGCAACAATCAACAACACAATGAAAGTAGAGGAAACTTCGATGAGATCGATGTGGCTTGGTCTTGTGTCGGCAGTGCTGCTGACGACGTCGCCGGTGCAGGCGCAGGACGCCTATCCGTCCAAGCAGGTAACTGTGATCGTTCCCTTCGCCGCCGGCGGCACAGCGGATATCTTCGCGCGCATGGTCTCGAACCAATTGCAGACGAAATTCGGCAAGCCGTTCGTGGTCGAGAATGTGGGCGGCGCGGGCTCGATCCTCGGCGTCACGCGGCTGGCGAAGTCGGCGCCTGACGGCATCACGCTCGGCCTTGCCAGCACCTCCGCGCTCGCGATCAATCCGTCGCTCTACGGCCCGAAGCTGAGTTACCAGCCGGACAAGGATCTGGTGCCGGTCGCCCAGATCAGCGTCGTGCCCAACGTGCTCGTAGTGAACCCGAGCAAGATCAAGGCGCGCACCGTGCCGGAACTGATCGCGTATCTGAAGGCGAACCCCGACAAGGTCTCGTTCGGCTCCGCCGGCGTCGGCACTTCGCAGCATCTGGCCGGCGAGCTGTTCCAGCAGATGACCGGCACCAAGATGGTGCACGTGCCCTACAAGGGGTCGAGCCAGATGCTGACGGACCTGCTCAGCGGCCAGATCGATCTCGCCTTCGACAATGTGCCGCTGCTGCTGCCGCAGGTGAAGACCGGCCAGCTCGCGATGCTGGCGACCGCAACCCCCAAGCGCGCCGACTTCGATCGCGAAGTCCCCGCGGTGGCCGAATTCCTGCCGGGCTTCGAGGCGGTGGCCTGGCACGGCTTCTTCGTCCCTGCGGGCACGCCGAAGCCGATCGTCGAAAAGCTCTCGGCCGAAATCCGCGCCTTCATGCAGCAGCCGGAGACGGTGCAGAAGATGGCCGAGCTTGGTGCCGCTGCGGTGGCGGTGGATTCGGAGCCCTTCGCAGCCTACATCGCCTCCGAGACGGTGCGCTGGAAGAAGGTGATCGAGGCGGCGAACATCAAGCTGGAGTAGGCGCACCGTTGCTGGTCTTTCGCCAGCTGAAACGGGCCGGATCACGACGCGGCCGCTTCTCCGCGGTCCGGCCCGAAATGCGCTTTGTTAGCTCACGCCATGGGATCCTGGAATGTACACGTGACGCCGATCGGGGTGCTCGCGTTCTCCTGCCGTAGTGCCGCGCGTGACACAATGACGGTTCGCTCGGGATTGGCGAAATTCTCGCGCATCTCGATCATGAGTGCGTTGTCGGCGAGCGTCATCATGCGCCCTGACCCGACCGCTCCGTCCGCAGCCCGCGCCACACAGTAGCTGAAATCCACGGAACCATAATCCGGAAGCGGAAACAGGTCGCCGCTGCTCGGGTCGGTCGGCCGCTCCATCACCCATTCCACCGATGATCCGAGCGGTTCGATCTCTCCGGGCGGCTGTCGGACGAGAAACGAGCGGAATTCGCCGGTGCTCTGGTTCTTGATGAAGTACAGAACGTCTCCGCTGACCTGCACCGCAAGACCCGCGAGGATCTCATCGCCGGTCTCGATCGGCAGGTTGTCGATCACCGTGATCGCTTGCGGCGTCATGTCCTTTTCGTCCGAGTTGTGCCACCAGTCCCACCAGGCGAAGTGATTTGGCTTGCGGTTGGGCCAGTGGCCGGTGCCGATTTGAGGAAGGGACGTATTGGGTAACCTGCCGTTGCGGCCGTCGAGGCCCACCCACAACAACGATTTGGGGTCGTCGGAGTGCGTGTTCAGCGCCGGCGCGGACGGCTGACGCACGGCCGGCACCTTCCATCCGCCTGCTGCGAAAACGATCCGCTGCGGCCAGGGCGTGGAGACCAGCGCCCCCGACCAATTCAACATCGATTCAAGTGCTCCTCCGAGCGATGGGGGGTCGATGGTGCTGAACGTCGGTCGCTTCGCGGAAAAGCGCGGCGAAACGAGAGTTGTCCAAAATTTGAACAGCTCCGGCTCGGTGAGAACATCCGGCTTTTGCGGAATGCCGTAGAGATCGAGCTTGTCCGAGCTGGCCTCTAGGAGATTGAAGCCCTCCGGCACGACCTCGTACAAGCCGTAGCCATCACTCTTGCGCATCTTTCCCTCCTGCGAAGACACCGGTGTCCGCCCACTCGCGCCTGGCGTTGTCGACGAGCTCCCTGAACTTCGGCAGGTATGTCCGATCGAGGAGAATTTTGTCAGTGATCGCGGCTGCGAGTGTCACGCCTGCCATGGTATCCGAGCGATAGTGGAGGCCGGCGATTTCGCGATTGCGCGCCACTCTGTCGGCAAGGGCACCAAGCGTCTTTCCGATCGTGGTTCTCCCCGCGACTCCCGGCGCGGGGGCTGGAACGCCGAGGGATGGCGGTATGACCTCCGTGAGCAGAGCCGCGAAGACGTGAGCCTGGGTAGCGTGACCGCTTGGGTAGGACGCATGCCCGCCGTGCTGGATCGGCGACATGAGGCCGGGCACGACCTGGGTTGGACGCGGACGATTGAAATGAGCCTTGTAGTGCATCGTGATCAATGCCGTGAGCGCGTCGGCGACGATCAGCATGCGCGATGTCGCCGGGTGCGTCGTCGCCGTCGCGGACACCAGATGCAGGAACTTGCTGATGAATTCGTCGGCCTCGGATACGATGTCGTCGAGGGCCGCAGCGCGCTCGTGAACTGCCATGTTTCTCAAGGCGCTGATATCGTCGTCAAGCGCCCCGGCCCAAGGGGTTGGCCCGGCGCCGAGCAGCGCAAATCCGCCGAGCCTGTCGAGCCAATCTGCCCGGCTGGCAAGATCGGACATCACGACCCAGGCGTACCAACGGGTCGACCACAGCCTCATGCCAAAGCCGCTGGGATCGAATCTGGCGCCGGCGATATCGCGCTCGCTTATGAACGGGCGATCGACGCGATCGCTGAACATGGCGCCGCCTGATCCGCCCGCGTTGCCGCCGTAGCCTCCATACCCGCCATACCCGCCGTAGCCTCCATAGCCGCCATATCCGCCGTAACCGCCATATCCCCCGTATCCGCCTGCCATGTGTGCCTCCTCTGTTTAGAATTCGTCGGTGCCGCTCGTGCCGTCTCCGTGTTGAAGTGTCGCCAGCCGTGAGAGCGCTGCTTCGACCCGCGTCAGGGTCGGCTTCGGCCACGGCGACGTCGTGATCCACCTCAGATCGATCTCGCCCGCCGTCATCAGGGGTTGGGCAAAAGTCTGCGCATCGTCGAGACGTCCGCTCTCCACGAGTGCGGCAACGAGGACGCGCAGGTTCACCTGGTTGCTGGGCAATTGCATCGCAACCCGCATCGCGTGTTCGATGGCAGATGTGAGATCCCGCTTGGCAAAATAGGCCTGAGCCGAGATCATCTCGGCGAACCATGCGTGCCGATCTCTCGGGGACAGGCGCAGATTGACTGCCGCATCGCGGAGCGCATCTTCGTAGTTTTCGCAGCGGACATGCACCGCGGCCCGGTACGCGAATGCGAGCGCCAGGTTCGGCGTAAGCTCGATCGCGCGGTCAAGCTGGCTGAGGGCCCCGACATGGTCGTGCTTGCACTGCGACAACGTGTAACCGCCGACGGCGTTGGCGAGCGGATCTGCCGAGTTGCGCTCCAGCGCTCTTTCGGCGAGGGCACGCGCGGTATCGCGCTCGTTCAATGCATTCGCGGACCATCCGCGCGCCACGCGCTGCATGTGCCAGATCGCGCTGTACGACAGCGGCGGAGCCCAATTGGGGCTGAGCATGTGCGCCCGCTCGAAGTTGGTTCGCGCCGTCACGAACGTCGTGTACTCCGGACTGAACATCTGATCGTAACCGACCAACGCCAGTTGATAGGCGTCGAGATCGTCTGGTCTCTTCTGCATAGCGCGATGAAGCTCCCGATCGCGGACTTGGGGCGCCAGCGAGCGGATGACCTCGACGGCGATGCGATCCTGCAAGTCGAAGACATCGGCTGCAGTCCCGCTGAGACGATCGACGCGGACGACTTCGACCGTTTCGGCGGCAACGAGCTCGGTCGAGATCCGGATCTGATCGCCGGCGCGCTGAATGCTTCCATGAAGCAGGTATTGCGCATTGAGATCGCGGCCGATTGCACGCAGATCCGGCGTCTGCGATGCCGGGATCATCGTGGAGCCGCGGGAAATGACGAACAGCTCTTTCAATCCCGACAGAGCCTGGACGACACTGTCGACGACGCCAATCGTGAATTGAGGCTCCAGGGTGGGCGAGAGCGCGCGAAAGGGAAGGACGGCGACCGACGGCCGGCTGACGACGGATCCGGCCAGGGCGACAGCGGGTGCTGCTACGGCGGACGCAGCCGGCCGCACGACGGTTTCGGGCTGCTGCTGCCGCAGGCCGGCGATCAAGTCCTGCGTCAGTTTGTGCGGCTCGATGTCGTAAGCATCTTCGAGTTGGCGCCAGAGGCGCGCATAGATCGCGAGTGCCGCGCCAATGCTCCCGGTCGCGAGATGGCTCTTGATGAGAACACGAATGGCCCGCTCGTTTTCGGAATCCAGCCGGTGGATCGCCTTCGCAGCAGCTTCCGCGGTTGCCGCCACGACGGGGTCGGTCTCACTGGGCAGCAGCCTCGTCAGCGCGTCGATCAGCCGTTCGTGGATCAGGGGGCGCGTCTCTGCGAGCCATTCCGAGAATGCCGGATCGACGCCCTCCAGGTCGTCGAGGATATCGTCGGTCAGGCGTTCGCGCGTGAGCAATAGTGGATGGACGATACCGCGCTCGGCATCCGAGATGATCTCGACCAGATCACACGTCACCCGCTCGATCTCGAGTGCCACGTGGATTTGGTCTGCATGGAAGTGCGGGCAACCGAGCGCCTTTAGCTCGCGCTGAATCTGGCTTAACGATTGGCGCAGCGAACCCTTTGCGAGCGGGTCTTCCTTCTCGCTCCAGAGCAGCCCGACCAACTTGCTCCTGGGCAACTGGCGTGCGGAGGAGAGCATCATGTAGCCGAGAAGCGCTTGCGCCTTTCGGCCGAGCCCGACCTCGTGCCCGTCCACGGACGCCGAAAATGCTCCGATGATTTTAAGTGTCAGGTGGCGGGGCTCGTCTGCGCCAACCGCCTCGTTGCTGTTGACTCCCGACATCTCGTCCCATCCCCCGTCGATGATGTCGACGACGCTGTAGGAGGGCAGGTTCCGGGTGGCCAGACTTGGCAGAATGCAAACGATCGGTTCGCGCGGTCTGCGAAGCCAATGACAGGTGAGCTCAGGAATACAGCCCGCCGGATCTGATGCAATTCGGGAATGGTACATCTCGCGTCGTCGGATGGTCAAGGGTTGCGGAATGATCGAAATGCGACTTGCGGGCGGAATGAAAAAAGCTCGCTACTTCGAGCCGAGGAGCGTGAAATCAGCGTGAATCGGCGGCTCTCCGGCGGCATGCGGGGCAGTCGCCGCGCCGTCGACAACTCACGCGCGAACTCGATCTGACTTGTTCGCCTTGTCCGACATATCGTGCGCGGCGGCGGAAGGCCGGCAGGGAGAGATGACGGTATCGTGTACGGCAAGTCCCGCGCCCGTCGACGCGGCGCGTTGCGCGCACGCCGGATTCACGGCTGATTCACGGCCGACTTCGCTTCGCCGGTCTAAGCTTCGTTCGTGACCGAAGTGTCGCGCAACTTGGCAAGGGAGAGGCGTATCATGACTGTCCTGCTGAGAAACACCTTCAAAGTCTGGATCGATCGTGCGCCCGGCGCGCCGCCCAAGCTGATCATGACGGGAGACGTGCGGGTGCCGACCAACGGCTGGCAAGCCCGCCTGACAAAGCGCACGCCGCAGGGGATCAATCCGAAGATCCTGATCCTCGACGTGAATGCCCAGGAGCCGAGCGGGGAAGCTCTGCAGGAGATCACGACGATCCCACTCCGCTACGAGGAAAGTCCGCCGCAGGACGAATACGGCCAGGTGATGATTGCGAACGGCAAGGGTGAGATCGTTGTCCACATCGGTCGCACGCATTGATGGCGTGCTCTGGTCGGAATGGTCGCATCCGATCCGGCCATTGCGCGCACGTCCCGTGCACGCTGAGATCACCGAGGTGAGCTTGCAGACGCGGTGCCGCGAACATGCGCTCCGCGCTTATTCCGAAAAGGAGCGCCAAGACGTTTCGCTCGGGCGTGAACGCAGCAAGAACAAGCAACGATGTTCACAGAAGGGCTGGACCGCGAAGATCAGCGCGGCTATATGAGCGGCCTGCGAGCCGCTGATTTGCAAAATTTTCAGCCAGCCTCGCAAGACTCCGAAGAAAGCTTAGCGATTTCAAGCGCTTCGGTGGGGAATGGTGTAACGGTAGCACAACAGACTCTGACTCTGTTTGTCTTGGTTCGAATCCAGGTTCCCCAGCCACCAACCCGCTAATGACCTGAGCATCTTGGGATTTTCGGCGCGGCATTCCGCCTTCTTGCCGAGACCCGCTCAAAATGCTCCCACAATGCTTCCACATCACCAAAAAGCGCGGCGTGTACTACTACCGTCGGCGCATTCCAATGAGCCCCAACGGGGAGATCGTTCTGTCGCTGAGGACGCGCGTCTTCCGCTTGGCGGAGTGTCGGGCCAGCGGACTGGACCAAGAGTTTAGAAGGCTCATTCAAGAAGTGACGACGACGGACAAGACCGACCTTCCGGCTATTCTACGAACCTACCTCAAGCAACGATTAGACCGCGACATGTGGTGTCGGGCCGAAACCCCAAATGCCCCGATATTCGCCTCGCCTGTGCCGGGCAAGTCGCACGCAAGTGTGGACCTCGAGTGGATTGAGCATGAACTTGCTACCGCTCGCGGTGAGTTGGCTTCAAGGGCCTACAGCCACCAGCGTCCTCTGATCGACGAGGTGATGGAGGCTCATAACGTCCCAGAAGAATACCGGAACGCTCTCGCCCACGGCATCCTTCAGGCAAACGTCGAGTTGTGGGAAACGGTACGACAGCGAACGCTCGGCAACTTCCCTTCCGTCGGCGAGGCGCCCCTGCCGGCAAAGAAGAGCAGCAAGCCCGCAGTTGAGGTGCCGACCGGCCTCCCGCTGACCCAGGTACTGCCACGGTTTCTCGACTTCGCTGAGAAGGACAAGGGTTGGCGCGGACAAACACTCGCGCAGAATAAGGCGAGCTATCGGATGTTCGAGGAGTGTTGCGGGGACAAGCCTGTCGCGGCCTATGTCAAGACCGACCTGACCAAGTTCTACGATCTACTGAGAGCTCTGCCGCAACTGTACTCGAAAAGCAGGGAATGGGAGGGCCTTACGCTTGAACAGATCGCGGATCAGACGAAGGGGCGGGACATTCCGCGTCTGAGCATGACCACCATCAAGCGCCACTTCTCCGCACTCGGCGTGCTCTTTGCATACCTGAAGCGGCGCGGAGAATACTCAGGAGAAAATCCGGCATACGGGTTTGAGTTCCCGAAAAAGGGCCGTGCGCGGCATGGTCGGGACATGTGGGAGGGAGAACCGCTCACCCGACTATTTGCTTCACCCGTGTGGACGGGCTGCTTATCGAAGGATCGTCGCTCGCGACCCGGATCGGTGATCATTAAGGATGACAGGTACTGGCTCCCTCTGCTCGGCCTCTATCGCAATGGTGAAGGGACTGGATCGCACCAAGCTGATTGGACAGGCGGTCGAGGCGCTGATTGCTCCCGATGATCGCCGACGTGGATACTTCCGTGTCGTGAGCGCAACCGTTCGGGCTTACAAGGCGCTTCTGCCAGATGAACGAGCCGCGCCATACTTGAAGCCTGTCGCCACACTGCACGTCATCGCCGAGGCTATTCGTGGCAAGCTGGGACCGGTGGACATCTCTGCCGTATCAGCAAAGATCGAAGCGCTGCTAGACGAGAAGATCGAAGGCGTCGCGATCACGGCTCCAATCATTGAAGGAGACGAGGCTGGAGGCCGTGTTGACCTCTCAGCTATCGACTTCGACAAGCTCGCCAAGCTGTTCTCCAGCCGACCACGAACCGCTGCCGAGCAACTGCGCTCCGAAGTGGAGGCAAAGGCACATCACATGGCAGAACGCAACCCGACGCGAGTGCATCTTGTCGAGAAGTTGGAGAAGCTAGTCGAAGCATACAACCTCGGAACCGTACAGGTGGAAGCGTTCTTCGAGGCGCTCAAGGCTCTTGCAGCCGAGATGGATGAAGAGGAGCGTCGGGCCGCGCGGGAGAACCTGAGCGAGGATGAACTTGCGATCTTCGACTTGCTTACAAAGCCCGAACCGAAGCTCACGAAGGCGCAGGAGGCCGCCGTGAAGAAAGTGGCCCGTGACCTGTTGGAGAAGCTGCAGGAGCAACTTGCTGTCGCTGAGTGGCAGAACAAGCAGCAGACGCGAGCGGCCATTCAGAGCACCATTCGGTTCACCTTGAACGAGCTGCCCGAGGACCCTTACCCAGAGTCCGTTTGGAACGAGAAGGTGAATGCGGTGTGGGCCTTCATCTTCTCGAGAAGGCAAGAGAGGGCCACCCCGCTACAAAGATGAAATGCTCCAACCAGCCAGCACCGCCAACCAACTCGCGAGCATGTTATGTCTGCTGACAATCAAACCAGCAGGACGTCGAGAAAAAGCATAGCGCCGCACCAGAGATTCGGGATTTGGAAGGCCTGGAACGGTCAATGCTTCTGGTGCCGCGAGCCCGTAGCGTTCCAGAGTTGCGAGATCGACCACGTTATTCCCCTTAACGCGGTTGGCGGGGGTAAGGCTGCCGCCGTCCGCACTCATTTCGGGCTTTCAAATACGTTCGATTTTGACAATTATGAGAATTGGGTCCCAGCGCACGCTCCTTGCAATCGCAGCAAAGGTGCAATTGTAATCGACCCAGCGCCCGCCACCTCGATCTACCTAAAGCAGATCGGCTCAAAAATAGCGCTGGCGAAGGCGACTGCGGATCGCGTGTTGCGAGACAATCGTAAGGGTGAACTTCTCGCTCGATTGCAGGTCGCGATCAATTCGGGCGACATATCCGAAGCGGAAATCCAAGAGCTATGGGCTGGCCTGCCGACACCTGTCACGAAGGGAGGCACGCTGGGGTTCCTGATACAAGAGGAGCTATGGATCGCGCCTGGATGGAAAGTTGTTCAAGCCAATGGAAATCTTGTCCATGTGGTATCGGCGGCTGGACGAGCAGGTGTTACCTCGACCTCCAATCACCCAAGTTGGGTTTGCTCAAGATGCGGCAATAAGGGGCCATGGAATGGGGTGATCTGTTTGAGCTGCGGCAACCGTGAAGAGCCTGACTAGGATGACACGGCCCTAGAATTCGTTGAGAGCATACTTAGGAGATAGAGATGGATATTATGTCCGCACTGAGCGTGGGCACAAAAGCACTCGAAGCATTGAAGGCGATCAAAGACATAGAAAAGGACTTCGATGCCGCCACTTGGAAAGCGAAGGTGGCGGAGCTGATGAGCGATGTCGCTGATATGAAGATGGCCCTTGTCGAAGCGAACGATAAAATCGCAGAGCTAGAGAAACGCGCAGCAGACCTAACTGCCCAGGTGACGTTCAAGGCGGAGAACACGGTCTACGAGAATGGCTTTTTGTATGAGGTGTTTCAAGACGGAGACGTTGCCGAGTTTCCCTTTTGCCAGCATTGCATGACGGACGGCAGGCACGTCAGGATCGCCAGGGCTCCGGGAGGAGCGAGCGCGATATGTCCGAGCTGCAAGACCCACTTTGACGTCCGATCCGTTTGGCACCGTTAGCGAACTGGATTGATCATCTTATCCCACCCCGCCAGGGGCCATAGTCTTCGGACGGTCTTGACGTGATCCCACAATGCTCCCACAAAGGGGCAGCCGATCCAAAAATCCACTGAGTTCAGGGTATTAGGCCGGGCTCGGAGCGTATCCAGGTTCCCCAGCCAGCTCCAGGCACTTTTCCAGGTATGGTTCCAAGCCCCCTGCGCAGGATGAGGCGCAGGATGCCAGGTTCATCGGCCGCCTCGCTGCTCGCGACGGTTTGCCTCACCTTACATTCGCATTTTCAGGTCGGATCGCAGCGCGCTGTATCGTCCTTGGGCCGTACAACCCAAGGAGATCCCTCATGCCCTATGTCGATGGTTTCGTTCTCGCCGTACCGAAGGACAAGATCGAGGCCTACAAGGCGCTGGCGACGACCGCCTGCGCGATCTGGATGGAGCACGGCGCACTCGATTATGTCGAATGCATCGGTGACGACGTTCCCTATGGAGAACTCACCTCGTTTCCGCGCGCGGTAATGGCGAAGGAGGACGAGGTCGTGGTGTTCTCCTGGATCGTGTACCGCGATCGCGAGAGCCGAGATGCCGTCAACAAGAAGGTGATGGCGGACCCGCGTCTGAAGATGGAGGGAATGCCGTTCGACGGCAAGCGCATGATCTATGGCGGCTTCACGACATTGCTTCGGGCGAGCGACATCGCAGCCTAAAGAAGCCCGTCACTTGATCTTGTCGTAAGCTGCTGCGAAATCGCCGAGCGGCATCGGGATCGCGATCGTCTCCTTGGCCATGTTCTGGAAGGAGACCTTCAGCTGCTTGCCCGACCGCAAGGCGGCGAGCAGGTCCGGCACCACCGGGGTCGAGGCGTAGCAGCCACGGTTCTCGCAAGTCTGGATCTGGAGATCGACGGTCTTGCCTTCGTCCACCTGGAGCTTGGCGCCGACGGGAAGATTGAGGCCGAGTGGCAATTGCAGTAGCGCGATCGGCGTTCGGGTGTCGGGCGTGATGCGGATGTTGATCAGGACGACGGTCTGGCCGGTCTTGGTCAGCACCGCGTTTTGCTCCATCGCGCATTCGAGCGGCGCATCGCGGCTCGCGCTGGTGCAGCGGACGATCCAGCCGGGCTGCCCGGAAGCGCTGTCGGCCTGTGCTTGCGTCGGGGCAGGCGCGGGTTGCGCGGCCGGAGGAGCGGCGTTCTTCTTGGCGCCCTGCTGGGCATGTGCGGCGCCCGCTGACAACAGGGCAGCAGCGGCAAGGGCGACAAGTCTGGATTGCATCGGCATGGCGAAACCACATTTGCGAACCGGGGTCTCGCTGTAGCGTCGCGGCAGTCGCGGCGCAAGTTTACTCGGCGGCTTCCTTGACGCTGCCGCGCTCGGGCGCCTCATCGCCTTCGCCACCCGAACGGCCCCAGGTGGAGAACCAGTTGTTCAGCTTATCGAGATAGAGGTAGACGACGGGTGTGGTGAACAGCGTCAGCGCCTGGCTGACGATCAGGCCGCCGACCATGGCGTAGCCGAGCGGCTGGCGGATTTCGGCGCCGGTGCCGTGGCCGAGCATCAACGGTACGCCGCCGAGCAGCGCCGCCATCGTCGTCATCATGATCGGGCGGAAGCGCAGCAGGGCGGCCTGGCGGATCGATTCCTCCGGCGTCTTGTGCTCGTCGCGCTCGGCGGCGATCGCGAAATCGACCATCATGATGCCGTTCTTCTTCACGATGCCGATCAAGAGGATGATGCCGATCAGCGCGATCAGGCTGAAGTCGAAGCCGGCGGCCATCAGGATCGCGAGCGCGCCGACGCCGGCCGAGGGCAGCGTCGACAGAATCGTGATCGGATGGATGTAGCTCTCGTAGAGAATGCCGAGGATCAGATAAACCACGACGAGGGCGGCGAGGATCAAGAGAGGCACGGTGCCGAGCGACTGCTGGAACGCCTGCGCCGTGCCCTGGAAGCTCGAATTCAGCGTCGGTGGCGCACCGAGCTCGGCCATTGCCCGCTGCACGGCCTCCGTGGCCTGGCCGAGCGCCACGCCTTGCGCGAGATTGAAGCTGATCGTGATCGCCGGGAACTGGCCCTGGTGGCTGATCGAGAGCGGGCGGACCGGATCGGTGGTCCAGGTCGCGAAGGTCGACAACGGCACCTGATCGCCGGTCAGCGGCGATTTCAGATAGAGCTTGTTCAGGCTGTCGAGATTGCCTTGCATCTCCGGCAGGATCTCGAGGATCACCTTGTAGGTGTTGAGCTGGGTGAAATACTGCGTGACCTGTCGCTGTCCGAAGGCGTCATAGAGCGTGTCGTCGATCAGCTGCGGCTGGATGCCATAGCGCGAGGCGGTGTCGCGGTTGATCTTGAGTTGGACCGTGGTGCCCTCGGTCTGCTGGTCGGTGGCGACGTCGCGCAGCTCCGGCAGCGTCTGCATCTTGGAGAGGATTTTCGGCGCCCACTCGTTGAGCTCGGCGAGATCGGCATCCTGCAAGGTGAATTCGAACTGCGTGCGAGTCGGGCGGCCGCCGAGCCGGACGTCTTGGGCTGCCTGCATGTAGAGGCGGGCGCCCTCGACCTTGTCGAACTGTGGACGCAGGCGTGCGATGATCTGCTGTGCCGAGGCCTCGCGCTGGTCGCGAGCCTTTAGCGTGATGAACAGGGCGCCGTTGTTACCGGCGCGGCCGCTGCCGCCGATCGCCATGGCAACGCTGGCAACGTCGGGATCGGCCATGATGATCTTGCCGAGCTGCTCCTGGCGTCTCATCATCTCCTTGAACGAAATGTCCTGCGAGGCTTCGGATGTGGCCGTGATCAGGCCGACGTCCTGCTGCGGGAAGAAGCCCTTCGGGATCAGCACGAACAGGTAGATGGACAGTCCGAGCGTGGCGAAGAAGATTGCGAGCGTGGTGCGCCGCCAAGCCAGGGCGTGGTCGAGCACATATTCGTAGCCGCGCAGCATCGCGTCAAAGGCGCGCTCGCTCCATTGGTAGAAGCGGCCGTGGCGGACTTCGCCATGAGCGCGCAGGAAGCGCGAGGCCATCATCGGCGTCAGCGTCAGCGACACGAACATCGAGACGAAGATCGTCATGGCCAGCACGACGGCGAATTCGCGGAACAGGCGCCCGATGATGCCGCCCATCAGCAACAGGGGGATCAGCACCGCGATCAAAGAGATGCTGATCGAGAGGATGGTGAAGCCGATTTCCTTGGAGCCCCTGAAGGCGGCCGCGAGCGGGGTTTCGCCTTCCTCGATGTAACGGGTGATGTTCTCGAGCATCACGATGGCGTCGTCGACGACGAAACCGACCGCGATGGTGAGCGCCATCAGCGATAGATTGTCGAGCGAATAGCCGGCCACCCACATCAAGGCGCACGCGCCCAGAAGCGCCAATGGCACCGTGACCGTGGGAATGACCGTCGCCCAGAAGCTGCGCAGGAAAATGAAGATGACCATGACCACGAGCGCGATGGTCAGCAGCAGCGTGAACTGGACGTCCTCGACTGCGGCGCGGATAGTCGTGGTCCGGTCGCTGATCAGCTCGACCTTGATCGCGGGCGGGATCGCTGCAACGAGGCGGGGCAGGGTCGCCTTGATCCGGTCCACGGTCTCGATGACGTTGGCGCCCGGCTGCTTGAAGATCACCAGGAACACGCCGCGCTTGCCGTTGGCCCAGGCCGCCTGCTTGGCGTCTTCAGCGGCGCTGACCGCTTGGCCGATGTCGCGAATCCGCAACGGACCGCCGTTGCGATAAGCGATGATGACGTCGTTCCAGTCCTTCGAATGGGTGAGCTGGTCGTTGGCATAGATCGTGTAGGCGCGTTTTTCGCCGTCGATATTACCCTTGGGGCTGTCGACCGTGGTGATCGCGATCTGGCTGCGCACGTCTTCCAGCGACAGGCCCTTGGCGACGAGTTTCGCCGGGTCGACCTGGACGCGGATGGCGGGCTTCTGCTGGCCGCCGATGAAGACCTGGGCGACGCCCGAGAGCTGGCTGATCTGCTGAGCAAGCTGGGCGTCGACCGCGTCGCTGACGCTGGTCAGCGGCAGCGTCTCCGATGTCGCCGACAGCAGCAGGATCGGCGCGTCGGCGGGGTTGACCTTGCGGTAGGTCGGGGGCGAAGGCAGGTTTTTCGGCAACTGGCCGCTGGCAGCATTGATGGCGCCCTGCACGTCGTTCGCGGCGCCGTCGATGCTGCGGTTGAGGTCGAACTGGATGGTGATCGATGCCGTGCCCAGATAACTCGTCGAGGTCATCTGCGCGATGCCAGGAATCTGGGCGAATTGCCGCTCGAGCGGCTGCGCCACCGACGAGGCCATCGTTTCGGGGCTGCCGCCGGGCAGGTTGGCGGTGATCTGGATGGTCGGAAAGTCCACCTGCGGCAGGGGCGCAACCGGAAGCAGGGGATAGGCGACGAGACCGACGAAGAGAATGCCAGCCATCAGCAGCGAGGTGCCGATGGGATAACGAATGAAAGGTGCCGAAATCCCGCCCCCAATCATTCCTGTCGTACCTTGTTCTGGGCTGGATCCGAGCTTGCCACCGCCGTCGACACAAGGCTGCCGGGCTGAACCTTGAACTGACCGCCAACGATCACCTGCTGGCCTGGGCTCAAGCCTTCCTCGATGACCGAGCGCCCGTCGATGCCATAGCTGACCTTGATCTTGTGCACCTCGGCCTTGTTGTCCTGATTGACGGTATAGGCGTAGAGTCCGTTGGTTGAATGCTGGACCGCGTCATCCGGAACCACGGTCGCATCCTTGAGCATTCGCACCAGGAGCCGGGTCGAGACCGATTGGCCCGGCCACAGCGTGTGGTCCTTGTTGTCGAACACCGCCTTGAGCCGGATCGTCCCGCTGGTCGTGTCGACCTGATTGTTGATGACCGCGAGCTTGCCCTCGGCGAGCGTCTTCTTGCCGTCGGTCGTGAAGGCGATCACCTTGAGCGCGCCGGCTTTCTGGCCCTCGCTGATATAGGGGAGCTGGTCTTCCGGCGCCGTGAAGATCACCGAGATCGGCTCGACCTGCGAGATCGTGACGATGCCCGTCTGCGTCGAGGCGTTCACGATATTGCCGATGTCGACCTGGCGCAGGCCGGCGACACCGGTGATCGGCGCCTTGACCTGGGTGTAGTCGAGCTGGGTCTGGGCGTTGGCGATCGCGGCTTCGTCGGCGGCGATCTGGGCAGTGAGCTGGGCGACCGTGGAGCGCTGGGTATCCACCCGCTGTGCGGTCGCAAATTCGCCGAGCCTCATCGCGCGCTGAAGTTCGAGATTGGCGTTGGCTAGACTAGCCTCGTCCTGCGCCTTCTTGGCCTTCGCCTGGTCAAGCGCGGCCTGATAGGGACGGGGGTCGATCGAGACGAGGAGATCGCCCTGCTTGACGATCTGGCCTTCTCTAAATTCGAGCCTGTCGATCTGGCCATCCACACGGGTTCGGACTTGGACCGTATTGAAACCCTGAACCGTGCCCAGACCGGCGAGATAGACCGGAAAGTCTGTTTTCTGGACCGGCGCAACGCTGACCGGGACGGCGGGAGGCCGGTGCGGACCTTTTTGTGCGGTCTGGGTTTTGCCAGCCTGGGATGAGCCGAATTTCTGCCAACCATAATAGCCCGCGGAGGCCACGGCCGCGATAATCAGAAGCCAGAGGATCGGCCGGGACTTTTTCATGTCGTCTCGTGTCGGCTCGTGTGCCCTCAGCTACGAATAATAGGGCAACCGTAGAGTTCCATCGCGATGTATAATACACGCCAAGTTCCAGTGTAAACAGCACTATCGGTTGAGAATCCTAAACAATTGGAAAGCTTTGCACCCCGTGGGCAGTGGTCTGGCGCGGCCGTGTGCAGCACTGCATTTTCCCGGCACGACTGATCGGCGTGCCGGTCATGCGCAACCCCAAAGACGGTGTGCTCATGTGAATGACGCCGCTCTGGCCGTGGTTCGGACCAGCCACAAGAACGGTTCTAAATCGCGTGGAGACCGTTTCGGTTGTCAGGCATTTCGGCATCGTCCATATCGGCGCCGCCATAAATGGAGCGCAGGATGGACGAGCTGAACGGCAAGCTGATCGCATGTCAGATTCTGATCACGGGATTGATCGCGCGTGTCGCCAACGAGCAGCGCGATCCCTTGCGCTTCCTCACCGACTTTCGCGACGAGATCAAAGCCGTCGTGAACGGCATCAACATCGCCGGTATGGACAGTACCGATCGCGTGCGCGCCGTCGCGCAGAAGACCGTCGACGAATTGTTCTCGCTGATGAAGCCGCCGAGCAGCGACTGAATCCGAGAGCATCCCCGCCGATTTCGCGGCATTTGTCGCGTACGTTTTGGAATGAGTCCAATCTATCTTTAGAACCGTTTCAAGCTTCAGTTTAGAATCGTTTTGATCTGGACTTATTCAAGCGTTCTCGCGGCTTGCGCGCATTGACCCACTATTTTGCTGCCGATACCAACAGCCCAATCGCTCATCGAAGTGAGTGAGCGAACATGAAGATGGGGCGTGTTGTAATGGGGCAGGTGGTCGCACCGAAATCGTTGCGTTCGGTGGCAGCATTCGATCCGATGGACGAGAGGTTCGCGGGCGTTTCCGGAAAAAAAGTTTCCGCGGTCGCGAGCTTGATCGCGGTGGCATCGGTGTCGAGCGGTGCGCAGGCGCAGCAGTCGAACCTGCCGCCGGTGACGGTCGATGCTCCGGTCGAGCGTCCGCGTCCGACGGCATCGAAGCCGACACCTGATCAGGTCCGCGCGCGCAACGCGCTTCGCCGCGCAGCGCAGCGGCAGCAGGCGGCGCAGACGGCTCCGACGACGCCCTCCGGTCCCGCCGACGCCGATCCCTATGCCGATCCGGCTGCGCCCTACAAGGTTGACCACGTTCAGGCCGGCGGCAAGTTTCCGGAGAAGCTGGTCGATACGCCGAAGTCGATCACGGTTCTCAGCAAGGAAGTGCTCGAGGACAAGAACGCCACGACGCTGAAGCAGGCAATTCTCAGCACGGCCGGCGTGACGCTCGGAACGGGCGAGGGCGGCAACGCCTTTGGCGACCGGTTCTTCATCCGCGGCTTCGACGCGCGCAACGACATTTTCATCGATGGCGTCCGCGATGCCGGCGTCAGCGTGCGCGAAAACTTCTTCACCGAGCAGGTCGAGATTCTGCGCGGTCCTGGTTCGACCTTCTCCGGTCGCGGTGTCGCTGGCGGTGCGATCAACATCGTCACCAAGCAGGCGACGACGGCGAGCAACTTCTACAACATGGACACGACGTTTGGCACCGACCAGACCAAGCGTGTCACGCTCGACGTCAATCAGGTGATCGACCCGACGCTCGCCATCCGAGCCGGCGGCCTGTTCCAGGATGCAAATGTCGCTGGCCGCGACTATGTCACCGATAATCGAAACGGCGCCTTCGTCGCCACGACCTGGAAGCCGACCGATGCTGTCAAGGTCACCGGCAACTACATCCATACCGAACTGACTGGCCGCCCGGATTTTGGTGTTCCCTATTATCGGCCGAGCACGACCTCGACGGCCGGCGGCCCGTTCCCGGACTTCGGTGTCAATCGCAACAATTGGTACGGCTTCGTCAACCGGGACTTCTTCCGCACCGGCCAGGACATTGGCACCATCAATGCGGAAGTGCAGATCACCCCCGACTTGATGGTCAGCAACAAGATCCGCGCGTCCCGCTCGACACAGAATTACATTGGTACGCTTCCTGAAGCGCCGAAGCTAGTCGATCCGCTCTCGGCTTCGACGCTGAGTGCAAATCCGCAGAGCCGATTCCAGGTCACGGACGTGTTCGCCAACCAGACCGAGGCAACTTACAAGTTCAATGACGATGTAGGCTTCAGACACACCTTGCTCGGCGGTGTCGAGTACGACCGCGAGAGATCGTCGATCGACAGTTATACCGGCCTCAGCTCGGAGCTGACGACCGGCACGCCCTTCAGCGGCGGCGGATCGAAGACCGACGTCAGCGTATTCGCGCCGCAATACACCAATCTTCCCTTCGGGATTCCGAGCCTCACCGGAAGTCCCACCAAGATCGGCATCGACACCGTCAGCGGCTACGTCATGGATAGCGCAAACTATCGTGACTTGGTGATCCTGAACGGCGGTTTCCGCTATGACGATTACAGCATCAACACGCGGAAGGTCGGCAGTCCTGGCCAGCAATCGGCGGAGTTTCTCATTCCGAACTTCAACCTCGGCCTGACGTTGAAGCCGGCGCCGAACGGTAGTGTCTATGTGGCGTATGCGACCTCGGCGAACCCGGTTGGCGCCGAATTCGACGGCACCAGCACGGCCTATGGCGGCCTCAACCCCAACCTGCCGGGCGGCAATACGCAGATATTCGGCCCGGAGAAGAACAAGGCCATCGAAATCGGCACCAAGTGGGAGCTGTTCGATCGCCACCTGCTCCTGACCGCAGCGTTGTTCCAGACGACGAAAGAGAACGCACGCGAGTCGCAGAACGTGGGAAGCGCCGCCGCTGCAGCTCCTTTGGGATGCGTCTATCCGACCGGAACGACCGGCAACATATCGTGTATCACAGCCGGAGCAGCCTACCGCATTCGCGGTATCGATCTCGGTGTGGGCGGCAAGATCACCGACAAATGGAGCGTCTTCGGCGGGCTCGTGCTGATGGAATCGGAGGTCACGCAGTCGCTGGCCCCGTCGGCCAACAAGGCGCTGTATCCGACCAATGTCGGTCGTCCGCTCGCCAACATCGCGCATCAGTCCTTCAGCTTGCTCTCGAAATATCAGATCAACGACACCTGGGAGCTGGGCGGACAGGCGGTGTATCGCTCGAAGATTTACGGCGGCACTTTGCTCGCGGCGAACCAGGGCACGTCGATTCCGAGCTATTGGCGCTTCGACATGTTCGCGGAGGCCAAGATCAACAAGAACTGGCAGGTCAAGCTGTTCGTGAACAACATCTTCGACAAGCGCTACTACGACGCGCTGTACCAGAGCGCTGCGCCCTTCGTGCTGGAAGCACCGGGGCGTGCCGCTTACCTGGTGCTGTCAGCGCGCTACTGACGGAGCAACAACGAGTTTCATGCTGACATGCATCGAAAACGTTCTGAGCAAAGACGATGTGGCGGATTTCCGCCGCATCATGGACGCCAGCGCGTGGGAAGACGGCCGCTCGACCGCGGGGGCGCAGTCGGCCGTGGTCAAGCGCAACGAGCAATTGCCGCCGGACGGCGAGGTCGCGCGCAAGCTCGGCAACCGCATCATCTCGGCGCTGACGTCCAACCCGCGCTTCATCGCGGCGGCGATCCCGCTCCAGATCTTCCCGCCGCTGTTCAACCGCTATGCGGCCGACAGCGGCCACCATTTCGGCCTGCACGTCGACAACGCGATCCGCGGCGACCGCCTGACCGGCCTTCGCATCCGCACAGACCTGTCGGTCACGCTGTTCCTCGCCGAGCCGGAGGAGTACGACGGTGGCGAACTTGTGATCGAGGACACCTACGGCTCGCACGAAGTCAAGTTGCCAGCCGGGGACTGCGTGCTCTATCCCTCGACCAGCCTCCATCTGGTCACCCCCGTGACCAGGGGGACGCGGGTTGCGTCTTTCTTCTGGCTTCAGAGCATGATACGGGACGATCAAGCCCGGAGCATGATCTTTGACCTCGACACCGCGATACAGGCGCTGGTGGAACGGCTCGGGCGTGACGATCCCGAAACGGTCAAATTGACGGGCATCTATCACAACCTCATTCGCTACTGGGCCGAAGTATGAAGACCATGACCTTCCAAGCAAGCCTTGCCGCAGCTTTGATGCTGGCGACCGCCTGGCTCGCTTCCCCGGCTTCTGCCCAGACACAAAGCCCGCCGGCGGCACCGGCCCAATCGACAGCTCAGCCGCCGACGGCCGGAACGGTTCCGCCGGCAACTGCGCCGATGGCCCCGCCGCCGGCAGTCTCGACGGCTCCCGCTGCCGCGGGCGCGGCCCCCATGGCAGCCATTCCCGCGAGTGCGAAGCCGGAGCCAGCCGCCGTCGCGCCGGCCATGAAGGAATTGTCGCCCTGGGTGATGTTCATGTCGGCGGATGTCATCGTGAAGGCGGTGATGATCGGGCTCGCCTTCGCATCGCTGATGACCTGGACCGTCTTCATCGCCAAGTCGATCGAACTGTCGGTCGCTTCCAGCAAGCTTCGTTCGGCACTGAAGAAAATTGCCGAGGCGCGCTCCCTCGCCGAAGCGCAGATGGCGCTCGGCACCAAGGAGGGCATCCTGCCGTCCTTCCTGGCGGCGGCGCTGCGGGAGGCGCGGATGTCGGCCGGCTTGTCCAGCGATGCCGGCATCAACGAGCGCGCAGCTTCGAGCTTCTCCGAGATCGTGCGCGCGGAACAGCGGCGCATCCGGATCGGCATGGGCGTGCTCGCGACCATCGGCTCGACCTCGCCCTTCGTCGGCCTGTTCGGCACGGTCTGGGGCATCATGAACAGCTTCATCGGCATCTCGAAGTCGCAGACCACGAATCTCGCCGTGGTCGCGCCCGGCATCGCCGAAGCGCTGCTCGCGACCGCGATCGGCCTCGTCGCCGCGATTCCCGCCGTCATCATCTACAATCACTTCTCGCGCCTGACGAAGGGCTATCTCGAGCTGGTCAGCCGCGCCTCGGGTGCGGCGGCGCGGCTGCTCTCGCGCGATCTCGACCGCAGCCACGGCAGCGCGCATTCGCGTGCGGCGGAGTAGACCATGGCCGTTTCGCTCGCAGACAATGATGACGACGACGACTTCTCGGAAACGCATGACATCAACGTCACGCCGTTCATCGACGTCATCCTGGTGCTGCTGATCATCTTCATGGTCGCCGCGCCGCTGTCCACGGTCGACCTACCGATCGATCTGCCGACGTCGAGTGCGACGCCGCAGAAGAAGCCGGACAAGCCGACTTATCTCAGCATCAAGCCCGATCTGACGCTCGCGATCGGAGAGAACCCGGTTCAGCGGGCTGAGTTGATCGGGACCCTCGATGGCCTGTCCGATATGAGCAAGGACAAGTATGTCTTCCTGCGCGCCGATCGTTCGGTCCCTTATGGCGAGTTGATGGGCGTCATGGAGCTCTTGCGCTCAGGCGGTTATACGCGGGTGAAGCTGGTCGCGCTGGAGGGCCCGCCGGGGGCACCGCCGCCAGGCGCCGCTCAGCCTTGAGGCGCAACGATGTCAGACGAACCGAGACCATCCCGGAAGCTCTGGATTTTGGCGGCAGTGGCGGCGCTCGCGCTTCATCTGGGTGGTGCAGCGCTTGCGCTGGCTCATTTGCGCACCGAGGATGACGGCGACGGCCTTGGTGCGGCCGGCGCCGAATTCGCCGTGGAGATGGCTTCCCCCAAGGCGCCCGATACCGATCTGCCGCCTGGGCCCGATAGCGAGGCGATGCAGGAGCAGCAGGCGCTTCCCGAGCAGAAGGCCGAGACCAAGGAGACGGAGCTTCCGAAGGATCAGTCACAGGAGGTCGAGGATCCTGACCGCGTCGTGACCGAGAACAACACGAAGAAGCCAACGGAAGACGATCCGAAGATTCAAGCTGTCGAGACTCCCGCTGCCGAGGCATCGCCGAAGTCGGTTGCAACGGCGCGGCAGATGCTCGATGAAGACGCGCGGGAGGCCGAGAAAGCGCTGGCGCCGGTGCTGGGGCTCGGCAAGGACATCCTGAAGATCACGGCCGACTGGAACCGCAAGATCAGCGCGCACCTCGCGGCCCACAAGGTCAATCCGGAGGGCAAGCAGCCCAACAACCAGAAGGTCAAGGTGAGCTTCGCGATCAACCGGAAGGGCAACGTGCTGTCGGTTGATGTCGTGGAGTCGTCGGGGGATGCAGCCTACGATGCGGCAGCGGTCTCAATCGTTCGCAAGTCCGATCCCATCCCGCAGCCGCCCGTCGGATTGACTGACGACCGGTTCGAGCGCACCGTGGACATCATCTTCACGCCGCCTGACGCCAAGAGAAAGAAGAAGACGGCTCAGCGCCAGTAGAGCCGGATCCCAACATAGACAACGACCAGGCAGGCGAAGATCAGCGCCACCGGCAGCGGCCGTTTCTGGGGGCCGGCGAATGCCGCCGCCCCGAAGGAGGCGGCCTTCTTCGGTTTCGGTGCCGGGCGGCGGAAGGCGGTAACATTGTCCGCGGCCGGCTCGGCTTGGCGGGGGCGGACGTCGGGAGGCGTTCCCGCACCGCCCATCTCGGCGTAATAGGCCTTGTAGATCGCGCCGATGGTGGCCTCGGTAGCCTCGTCCTCGCTCATCTGCGCCAGCAGGTTCTGGTAGCTCGCCAGGAACTCCTGGGCCTCCGCCGGCAGCGCGGATGCCCCATTGAGCTTGGCCATCATCTTCCAGGTGGCAAAATCGGCGCGGGCGCGGGTGTCGGCGCGTCGCGCGATCAGCATATCGGCAGCTTTGACCAAGTCGGCCTCTCGCCCTTTCGGCGTGGGTTCCAATGTTGCGTTCAACTACGCGTTGCCAGTCAGGAAGAGAACAGCCTGAATCACATAACCGGTCAACGTCCGCAGTATTGCTGAAATAACATCAAGATTTAGACCGAACTGGGAACCCGCGAGTGGCAGCAGGATCAACAGACCGATCAGGATCAGCATGCCGAACGGCTCGAGCCGGGACAACGGCACGGCGAGCGCCCGCGGCAAAAGTCCCACCGCAACGCGACCGCCGTCGAGCGGCGGGATCGGCATCATGTTGAACACCGCTAGGATCGCATTGATCACGAGGGCATTCTTGAGATTGTCCGCAACCCACTTCGCCGAACTCGCGGGCACCAGGGGCAGGGCATGGAAAGCGAATGCCGCGGCCAGCGCCAGCAGGATGTTGGTGACGGGCCCGGCCAGCGCCACCCACACCATGTCGAGCCTGGGATTGTTCAGCTTGCGGAAGTTCACCGGGACCGGCTTGGCATAGCCGAACAGGAATGGCGAATGCGCAAACAGCAGCATCGCGGGCAGGATCAGGGTACCGAATGGGTCGATATGCCTGACAGGGTTGAAGCTGACGCGGCCGAGCTGCGAGGCCGTGTTGTCCCCGAGCCTGTCGGCGACGAAGGCGTGCGCGGCCTCGTGAAAGGTGATGGCGAGCACCAGCGGCAGGACCCAGACGGAGAGATCATAAATGGAAATATTCACCAGCTCATCCGCTCCGGTTCGGTCCGCGCGCTCTGCAAAGCAGGCCGTATAGGGCCACAGCCCTTTACGATCCACAGTTATATGGCGTTTAATTCCGAAATTGTCCGCTGCAGATGATCCGCCAGCTGTGCCGCCGGACGCGACAGCTTGCGCGCGCGATGGAGGCGGATGTCGGCGGCCGGCAGCGGCGGCAGGCCGTCGCGCGCCGACAGGACGCGCAGGCGAGGGGGCAGGGTGCCCGCCTTCACGACCGTGATCGCGAGGCCCTGTGCCGCGATCGCTTCCACCGCCGCGAGGCTCCGGCTGACGAAGGCAAGCCGCCACGGGCGGCCGGCAGCATCGAGGGCCTCAGTGGCCCATTGGCGGAACAGGCAGCCCGGCGGGTAGCGCGCGACGGGCAGCGTGTCTCGTGGCGCGGCGGCTGAATATGACGCGGCCGCGGCCCAGACCGCCTGTTCCCGCCGCAGCAATTCGCCGCCGCCATGTCCTTCCGGATGCATGGCAATGACAAGGTCATAGGCCTCGCCGAGCCGGGCCGGCATCGTGGCGGTCAGCCCAGTCTCGATCTCGACCCGGATCTCCGGATGGCTCTTGGCAAAGCGCGCCAGCAAGGGCGGAATGACGATCGTGCCGTAGTCGTCCATTACCCCGAGGCGGACCACGGCTTCGCGCTTGCGCGCGCGGAGCGCATCGACCGCCTCTGCATTGAGGTCGAGAAGCCGTCTTGCATAGACAAGCAGCTCCCGACCCGCCGCACTCAGTGCGACGCCCGACCTCATGCGGTGAAACAGCCTGACGTCCAGTCGTTCTTCGAGACGCCTGATCTGGACGCTCACCGCCGATTGGGTGCGGTTGAGGATCGCGGCCGCGCGCGTGAACGATTGATGATCGGCAACGGCGAGGAAGGCCTTCAGCAGGTCGGGGTCGAGATCGGGTGCGGTCATGACGAAAACTTATCCTGCCATGATGGAAATTCCATTCCCCGTTTCGGCGCGTCTCCTATGCTGCTCGCAAAACGGTTGGGACGAGTCATGGGCGAGATCTTTGGCGTTTTTGCCGCCGTGTTGTCGAGTGCGCTGGGCGGGACATCTATCGGTGCCACGCGCTATCTCGTCGGGAGCATCGATCCGCTCGCGATCGGCTCATTCCGGTTCGGCATCGGTTTTTCCCTGCTACTGCCCCTGACGCTGCTGCGCGGCGATCGCTGGCCGAAGCAAGGGGACTGGGCCGCCGCCATCGGACTCGGCATTCTGTTCTTTGCGCTGTTTCCGATCCTGTTCAACGCCTCGCTGATCTTCACGACGGCCGCGCGCGGCGCGCTTGCGCTGTCGACGCTTCCGCTGTTGTCGCTCTTGATCGGGGCCATTCTCGGCGCGGAAGCCCTGACCTGGCGCAAGTCCATGGGCGTCGTGACTGCGACGTTTGGCGTTGCGCTCGCGCTGCTCTCCGACCTCGCCTCGGCGCCGACAGGCGCCTGGCGCGGCGATCTCCTGATGATGGCGGCTGCGCTGTGCATGGCGCTCTACGGCATCTGGTCGAAGCCGTTGATCCGGCGCTCCAGCCCGATCGCCTTTACGACCATGAGCATGGCGGCGGGTGCGGCCTGCCTCATCCTGCTCTCCTATGTCCGCGGCAGCTTTGCGCCGGTCGCCGGCTTCGGCATGCCACAGTGGTTGGGCGCCCTCTATCTGGGTGCCTTCGGCGCGGCGCTGACCTTCTATCTCTGGGCCTTCGCACTGGAGCGCACGACGCCGACGCGCGTCGCGATCTCCGTGACGGTCAATCCGATCACGGCCTCGCTGGTCGGGGCCTGGTTGCTGAACGAGCCGCTGCGCTGGAATTTGGCGGCGGGTATCATTGCGGTGTTCGCCGGGATCTGGATCGCGACGACAACCGGACGGCGCACGCAGGCGGCGAGCGCGTCTGCGTCGCACCAGATCTGACGTCACGCCGGGATCGTCGTCTGATGCTGCGTCAGGCCATCATCGAGCTTCACCCAGGCGAGCTTTTCCGACACCCAGATGTGCTCGGTCGGCGCGAAGGCGTTGCGATCGTCGAAAGTAGCGAGGGCGACGCCCGCCAGCGTGCCGTTGCGACGCCAGGCGAACAGGCGCGTGCCGCAACGCTTGCAGAATACGCGGTCGATGTTCTCGGAGGACGCATAGCGGGCCGTCTCGCCCTCGACGCTGAGCGCGCGCTGGTCGAACTGGGCGCGGGCGAAGTAGGGCGATCCCATCGCCTTCTGGCAGATGCGGCAATGGCAGATGCGGACGTTGAGCGGCTCGCCTTCCGCCTTGAACCGCACCGCGCCGCACAGGCATCCCCCTTCCCGGATCATGGCTCAGGCCACCCGCCATTCGCCGACTTGGCGCGCCATGTTCCAGTTGAGATTGTCGAGATCGCCATCCATGTCGGAATTCCTGCGTCTGGTGTTGGTGAAGGCGGCCCAGCAGAAGCCGCCATGAGTGCGCACGGCAATCGTGCTCGTACCCGGCAGGCTGCCATTGTGCCACCAATTGCCTGACTTGTTGATGCAAAAACCCTTAGCGTAGTCTGGACTGTAGCTGGGCGCGGTGGTCATGAGCTGGATGGTGCGCGGCCGCAGGATGTTCGCCGGTCTCGTGTAGCCGTCGACATGCATCAGCAGTTGCACGAGATCCGACGGCGTCGCGATCCAGCCGCCATGGGAATCCATCCGCCGGACATTCATGCCGTAGGGATTTTCGCCCTGGCCGTAATAGGCGACTTCGCCGGCCTGGCGCTGCTCGCGGGTGTTGCCGGCGATCGTCATCTCGGTAACGCCGCAGCGCGCGAACACCTCGCTGCGGACATGCTCGCCATAGGACTGGCCTGTAAGCTTCTCGATGACGCGGCCCAGCACGCAATAGCCGAAATTGGAATAGGCGTAGCGCTGGCCCGGCGGTCGGTCCGGCGGCCGATTGGCTAGCGTCCAGGCGATCAGCTCGGCATGACCATCCGCGGATGGGTGAACATGGGGTCGCGGTCGTCGTTGCTCCAGCCGCCGGCAGTATGGGTCAAGAGATGCTCGAGCGTGATCTGGTCGCTGCCGGCGGAGTTGGGCTGCCCATAGTCGGTGCCGAGCAGCGCGCCTCGGCCGAACACGCGGTCCGCCAGCTTGAGGCGGTTCTCCTCGATCAGGCGGAAGATCGTGACCGAGGTGATCATCTTGCTGACGCTGGCGATCCGGAACAGATGCCGCGGCGTTACGGCCTCGTTCCGCTCGATATCGGCCAGACCAAAGGCGTCCTCATGGACAATAGTGCCGGCATAGCCGATCGCAACGGATAGGGCCGGCACGCCGTACTTGTCCATGAAGCTGTGCGCGAGCCGTGCCATGGCGCCGCGCTCGGCCGGCGAGGGCGGGCGGATGCTCGGTGGGTTGGGCGCGAGCTGCGCAAGCGCAGTCGATGACAGCAGCGGCAGCGCGCCTGCGCCCGCTGCGAGCTTCACGAAATCCCGACGCCTGAAATCACGTCCGAGTCGCATGGTCCGCCCCTCCAGGGGCGGCCAGTACTTCAGTAGGTCGCCCGTCCGCCGGAAATATCAAACACCGCGCCGGTGGAGAAGGCGCAATCTTCGGATGCAAGCCAGCTCACCATTGCGGCGAGCTCTTCCACCAGCACGAAGCGTCCCTTCGGGATCTTCGACAGCATGAAGTCGATATGCTGCTGCGTCATCTGGTCGAAGATCGCGGTCTTGGCGGCCGCCGGTGTCACCGCGTTGACGATGATGTCATGGGCGGCGAGCTCCTTGCCGAGCGATTTCGTCAGCGCGATCAGGCCGGCCTTGGAGGCCGAGTAGTGCGCGGCGTTCGGATTGCCTTCCTTGCCGGCGATCGAGGCGATGTTCACGATGCGCCCGTATTTCTGCTTGAGCATTTCGGGCACGACCGCCTTGCAGCATATGAAGGGACCATCGAGGTTGATGCGCAGAACTTTCCGCCATTCCTCCAGATCGGTCTCCCAGACCGGCTTGTTGACGCCGGCGATGCCGGCATTGTTGACGAGGATGTCGATCTTGCCGAAGGCGGCGAGCGTGGCATCGCGGGCGGTCTCCACGGCAGCCGTGTCGGTGACGTCGACCTTGAAGACTTTGGTCTCGCCGCCGATCTCCTTTGCGGCCTTCTCGGCCAGCGTGGCATCGAAATCCCAGATCGCGACCTTGGCGCCGGAGGCCACAAAGCGCTCGGCGATGGCGCGGCCAAAGCCCTGCGCGCCGCCCGTGACGACAGCGACGCGGCCGTTGAGATCGATCTTGTTCATGCCGGGGCCCTTGGCGTCAGAGCATGTAGCCGCCGTCGACGACGAGGTCGACGCCGGTGGTGAAGGCGCTCTCGTCGCTGCCGAGATAGACCGCCATAGCCGCGATCTCCTCGGCGGTGCCGAGCCGGCCCATCTTCTGGCGGGAGATGAACATCTCCTTGCCCTGCGGCCCTTGCGCCGCGGCGCGGTCGAGCATCGAAGGCGTCTCGACGGTGCCCGGGCAGATCGAGTTGCAGCGGATGCCCTTGGTGATGAAGTCGAGCGCGACCGCGCGCGACAGCAGCGACACCGCCGCCTTCGACGAGCTGTAAACGTAGCGGTTCGCCGGCGGCCTCAAGGCCGCGCAGGACGAGATGTTGACGATGCTGCCGCCGCCGCCCGCAATCATGTCGGGCAGGAAGGCCTTGATGGTCCGGTGCATCGACTTGACGTTGAGGTCGAAGGAGAAGTCGAAATCCTCTTCCGAGCACTCCAGGATGGTGCCGTGATGCACGAAGCCGGCGGCGTTGAGCAGGATGTCGATCTTGCCGACGCGCTTGGCGAAGGCGTTGACGTCGGCGGTGTTGCGGACGTCGAGCTTTGCCACTTCGGCGATGCCTTCCTTGCTCAGGCTCGCGATGCCGGCCTCGTTGATGTCGGTGGCGATGACGGTTGCGCCTTCACGCGCGAATGCGATGGCGCAAGCGCGCCCGATGCCTGCTGCCGCTGCCGTGACGACGGCGCGCTTTCCCTTGAGGCGGTCTGCCATTTTCTTCTCCCTTGTGTTCATTCGAATGCCAACCCCACGTCATTGCGAGGAGCCCGCGACAAAATTGCGAAGCAATTTTGCGCTGGCGACTAAGCAATCCAGACTCTCTCCGTGGACAAATCCCTGGATTTGCTTCGTTACGGTCGCAATGACGGTGTGGCTGTCAGTGATTGTCCCGCGCCACACCGAAGGTGCCGGCGACGTTCTGGTAGCGCGTGGCGAGCTCCATGCAGGCGCCGGTCGACTGCTGGCCGACGGTGTTGCGGTAGATTTCTTGCCACGGCGTCTGGTTCGGTGGATGCCTGAAGCCGCCATTGGCCTTCAGCTCGGCGTGGCGCTTCTTCAGCTCCTCGTCCGAGATCAGGATGTTGGCGCTACCCTTGTTGAGGTCGATGCGCACCTTGTCGCCGGTCCTCAGGATCGCGAGGCCTCCATTGGCGGCGGCTTCCGGCGAAGCATTGAGGATCGAGGGCGAGCCCGAGGTGCCGGACTGACGGCCGTCGCCGATGCAGGGCAGGGACAGGATGCCGCGTTTGATCAAGGCTGCCGGCGGCTGCATGTTCACGACCTCGGCGCCGCCGGGATAGCCGATCGGGCCGGTGCCGCGGATGAACAGCACGCAGCGCTCGTCGATGTCGAGCGAGGGATCGTCGATCCGCTCGTGGTAGTCCTCCGGACCCTCGAACACGATGGCGCGGCCCTCGAAGGCGTTCGGATCCTTGGGGTTGCTGAGATAGCGGTCGCGAAACTCCTTGGAGATCACGCTGGTCTTCATGATCGCGGAATCGAACAGGTTGCCCTTCAGCACCAGGAAGCCGGCATCCTTCACCAGCGGCTTGTCGTAAGCCCAGATCACGTCGTTATCGGGCTCCGGCGCAGACTTGCAGTTCTCGCCGATGCCGCGGCCGTTGACCGTGATCGCATCCTCATGGATGCGCTTATGCTTCATCAGCTCGCGCACCACGGCGGGCACGCCGCCGGCGCGGTGGAATTCCTCGCCGAGATAGAAGCCGGCGGGCTGCATGTTGACCAAGAGCGGCACGTCATGCCCGTATTTCTGCCAGTCCTCGATCGACAGCTCGACGCCGATATGGCGGGCGAGGGCGTTGATGTGGATCGGCGCGTTGGTCGAACCGCCGATCGCCGAATTGATCACGATGCAGTTCTCGAACGCCTTGCGGGTCAGGATGTCCGAAGGCTTCAAATCCTCCCAGACCATCTCGACAATGCGCTTGCCGGTCTCGTAGGCGATCTGGCCGCGCTCGCGATAGGGAGCGGGGATCGCCGCGCAGCCCGGCAGCGAGAAGCCGAGCGCTTCGGCAAGCCCGTTCATGGTCGAGGCCGTGCCCATGGTGTTGCAATGGCCGACCGAGGGCGCCGAGGAAGCCACGATCTCCATGAACTCCTCATAGTTGATCTCGCCGGCCGCGAGTCGCTCACGCGACTTCCAGACGATGGTTCCGGAGCCGGTGCGCTCGCCATTGTGCCAGCCGTTGAGCATCGGGCCACCCGACAGCACGATCGCGGGCAGGTTCACGGTCGCCGCCGCCATCATGCAGGCCGGCGTCGTTTTGTCGCAACCGGTGGTGAGCACCACGCCGTCGAGCGGATAGCCGTAGAGGACTTCGACCAAGCCGAGGTATGCGAGGTTGCGGTCGAGCGCCGCGGTCGGGCGCTTGCCGGTCTCTTGAATCGGGTGGGTGGGGAACTCCATCGCGATGCCACCGGCCTCGCGGATGCCTTCGCGGACGCGGTGCGCGAGCTCGATGTGGTGGCGGTTGCAGGGCGAGAGGTCGTTGCCGGTCTGGGCGATGCCGATGATCGGCTTGCCGGATTGAAGCTCGGCGCGGGTGAGGCCGTAGTTCAGATAACGCTCCATGTAGAGCGCAGTCATGCCCGGATTGTGCGGGTTGTTGAACCATTCCTGCGAGCGAAGGTGGCGGCGAGTACCGTTGCTGCCGGCGGCATGCCCATTGGTTGGTTTCTTTGTCATTGGTTTCTCCTGCAATGCAAACGCACTGGCGTCCGTCTCATGGTGTCGGCATGCGCGATGCCCAACGGCGCGAGCGATGATTTGCCTTCCCGCTGGCGGGTCGTTTCCTCACGAGCCCGATACTAGTCGTGGCTACTTGGTAACGCTATCATTTTGTTCGCGGCACCCGCGCCGGAAACGGCCGGCCTGCTGTCTGAACGTCGCGCCGACGAGCTTTGCCGCTCGATCACCTTGAAGCCGAGATCGAGCACGGGCTGCTCAGGGCGCCGGCCCTCGATCGCCTCGATCAGCATGGTGGCCGCGGTCTTCCCCATCTCGTAACGGTTGGTGCGGACGCTGGTGAGGGTGGGGACGGCGGAGGCCATGAATTCGAGGTCGTTGAAGCCGACGATCGCGATCTGCCCGGGCACCGCGATCTCCCGGCGGCGGCATTCGAACAGCACGCCGAGCGCGAGGTCGTCATTGGCGCAGAACACCGCATCGATATCGGGCTCCCGCGCCAGGAGATCGGTGAACAGCGCTCCGCCGAGCGTCACCGAAGTCGGTGTGGCCGTCGTGACGACGAGGCGCTGATCGAACAATGCGGCGTCCTTCATGGACGAGACATATCCGTCCATCCGCCGTTGCACCCTGGGATCCATGCGTGCGCCGACGAAGCCGATCTTGCGGTGACCTTGTTCGAAAAGGTGCGCAACCGCCGCGCGGGCTGCATCATAGTGCGAAAAGCCTATCATCATGTCGACTGGATCCGGGCCAATCTCCATGATCTGCACGATCGGGCAGTCCGCGGCTTGAAGCATCGCGCGGGACTCGGCGGTCTGATCGATGCCGGTGACGATCAGCCCGGCCGGCTTCTGCGCCAGAAACAGGCGCAGCAACTTTTCTTCCTGGAGAATGCTGTAGCGCGTGTTGGACAACTGAATCGAGTAACGGCTGCCTTCGGACGCGTCATAGATGCCGCGCAGCACGTCCGAGAACACATTATTGGTGAGAGAGGGGATCAATACACCGATGACTTCGGTGCGTTGCGAGGCGAGTGCCCGTGCGGCAAGGTTGGGCACGTAGCCGAGCTCCTTGGCGGCGCTCTCGACCCGCGTCCGCTTGGCGACCGACAGGGCCTCCGGGTTGCGGAAGAAGCGGGACGCGGTAATCGGGCTGACGCCGGCGAGCTCGGCCACTTCGGCCAGCCGGATTTTGCCTGACTTGGTGCGTTTTCGACCCATTTGCTGCTCTTAACACAGTCAGTCCTGCAAACAAAGGAACGTTGACAGCGCTACCAGCAACGACTAACCAAAGACAAATTGCCAAAACCGCACAAACTACCGACAATGTCGCCCGTTAAGATCGGGCTTCGTTCGGTGAAGTCTGAAAAACAAGACGGTCGCGGCGCTTGGAGGCGCGGTGGACTTTCGAGGAGGGAATTAGATGTCGTCTGTGCAAATCCGCGACGTGCGGAAATCGTTCGGCAATTTTGAAGTCCTGCACGGCGTGACGATTCCAATCGAGGACGGCCAGTTCGTCGTCCTGGTTGGCCCCTCCGGCTGCGGCAAGTCGACGCTTCTGCGCATGCTCGCCGGCCTCGAGAACATCACCTCCGGCACGATCTCGATCGGCGACCGCGTCGTCAACAATGTCCAGCCCAAGGAGCGGGACATTGCGATGGTGTTCCAGAACTACGCGCTCTATCCGCACATGACGGTGGCCGACAACATGGGCTTCTCGCTCAAGTTGCGGAATGCCAGCGCCGACGAGATCAACAAGCGCGTCAAGCGCGCCGCCGAGATTCTTGCGCTGTCGCCGCTGCTCGACCGCTATCCGCGCCAGCTTTCCGGCGGCCAGCGCCAGCGCGTCGCCATGGGCCGTGCCATCGTGCGCGATCCGCAGGTCTTCCTGTTCGACGAGCCCTTGTCGAACCTCGATGCCAAGCTGCGCGTCGCCATGCGCACCGAGATCAAGGAGCTGCACCAGCGGTTGAAGACCACCACCGTCTACGTCACCCACGACCAGATCGAGGCCATGACCATGGCCGACAAGATCGTCGTCATGCACGACGGCATCGTCGAGCAGATGGGTACGCCGCTCGAGCTCTATGACAAGCCCGACAACCAGTTCGTCGCCGGCTTCATCGGCTCGCCCGCGATGAACTTCCTCAAGGGCCATGTGCGCGTCAACGGCGTTGCCACCTTCGAGGGGCCGAACGGCGTCAAGCTGCCGCTCAAGACCGCGCCGACGGCGTCCGACGGCCGTCCCGCCGTCTACGGCGTGCGGCCCGAGCATTTCACCATCGCCGACGACGGTGCCGAGGCCGAGATCATCGTGGTCGAGCCGACCGGTTCGGAGACGCAGGTGTTCGCAAAGCTTGGCGGCGAGCAGGTCGTCGCCGTCTTCCGCGAGCGTCACCAGTTCAATCCGGGCGACAAGGTGCGGCTGAAGCCCGACCCATCGCTGGTACACCTGTTCGACGATGCGACGGGCAAGCGAATGAACGCCTAGCGCATAAGGCGACAAGGCATAAGACAACAAAAAGCATCACAGGGAGAACGACATGCAAGACTTTACCCGCCGGTCTCTGCTTCAAGGCGGCACGGCATTGGCTGCGACCGGCATGCTGACCGGGCCGGCACTGTTCGACTTCGCCAAGGCCTGGGCGCAGAGCGCGCCCTGGAAGGCCGAGCCCGGTGCCAAGCTGACCGTGATGCGGTGGAAGCGCTTCGTGCCGGCGGAAGACGATGCGTTCAATGCGATGGTGGCCGCGTTCAAGGCTGCGACCGGCACCGAGATGAACGTGTTCAGCGAATCCTTCGAGGACGTGCAGCCGAAGGCCTCGGTTGCGGCCAATACCGGCTCCGGGCTCGATCTCGCCTGGGGTCTGCACACGCTGCCGCAGCTCTTCCCCACCAAAGTGCTGAAGATGAACGACGTCGCCGATTATCTCGGCAAGAAATACGGCGGCTGGACCGATGCGGCCGCCAAGACCTGCAAGCTCGGCAACGACTGGCTCGGTATTCCCGTCGCCACCAACGGCGGTTACATGACCTACCGCAAGTCGGCGCTCGACAAAGCGGGCTTCAAGGAATTCCCGAAGGACTTCCCCGGCTTCCTCGAGATGTGCAAGGCTTTGAAGGCGAACAACACGCCGGCCGGCTTCGCGCTTGGTCATGCCTCGGGCGACGGCAATTCGTGGCTGCACTGGGTGCTGTGGGGGCACGGCGCCTACACGGTCGACCAGAACGACAAGATCATCATCAATTCGCCGGAAACGGCGAAGGCGCTGGAATATTGCAAGGCGTTGTACGAGAGCTTCATCCCGGGCACGGCGTCCTGGAACGATTCCTCCAACAACAAGGCCTTCCTCGCCGGCGAGCTCTATTGCACGGCGAACGGCATCTCGATCTACGTCGCCGCCAAGACCGATCCCAGCAAGAAGGAGCTTGCCGAGGACACCTATCACGCGCTCTGGCCGGTCGGTCCGGTCGGCAAGCCGACCGAGCTGCAGCTGGCGCTGCCGATCCTCGCCTTCAACTTCACCAAATATCCGAATGCGGCCAAGGCCTTCGTCGCCTTCATGCTGGAGAAGGAGAACTACGAGAAGTGGCTGGATGGTGCGCAGGGCTACCTGACCCAGACCCTGAACGCCTACGAGAATGCGCCGATCTGGACGGCCGACCCCAAGAACACCGTGTTCTCGCAGGCCTCCAAACGCACGCTGCCGGCGTCCGGTATCGGCACGGTCGGCGAGAAGGCGGCGACTGCAATCGCCGACTTCATCGTCGTCGACATGTTCGCCAACTACTGCACCGGCGCCAAGGATGCGAAGGCCGCGATGGCGGAAGCCGAGCGCCAGCTGAAGCGCATCTACCGCTGACGGCCACGGAGCGGGCGGCAGTGTCGCCGCCCGCTCGTCAACATTTCTCGATCAGGGATATCGGGCATGGCTGATGTCGCAATTCCCCGGGCCAAGCCTCAGATGAGCGAGGACAACGCCTGGACCCGGCTCAAACACAATCGCAACTGGCTCGGCTTCTGGTTCATGGTGCCGGCCATGGCCTTCCTGATCTTCTTCCTGGCCTATCCGCTGGGGCTCGGCATCTGGCTGTCCTTCACGGACACCCGCATCGGCAGGGTCGGACACTTCATCGCCACCGAGAATTACGAGTGGCTGTGGGACGATTCCATCTTCTGGCTGTCGGTGTTCAACACGCTGCTCTACACGTTCATCGCCAGCGCCTTCAAATTCGCGATTGGGCTGTACCTGGCGCTGCTGCTCAATGAGCACATGCCCTTCAAGGCGATGCTGCGCGCGATGGTGCTCATCCCGTTCATCGTTCCCACGGTGCTCTCGGCGCTTGCGTTCTGGTGGATCTTCGACTCGCAATTCTCGATCATCTCCTGGTCGCTGAGACACCTCGGGCTGATCAGCCAGAACATCAACTTTCTCGGTGACACCACTTGGGCACGGATCTGCGTGATCTTCGCCAATGTCTGGCGCGGCGTTCCGTTCGTGGCGATCACGCTGCTCGCAGGCCTGCAGACCGTCTCGCCGTCGCTCTATGAGGCCGCAACCCTCGACGGCGCCACGCGCTGGCAGAACTTCCGCTACATCACCTATCCGCTGCTGACGCCGATCATCGCCGTCGTGATGACGTTTTCTGTGCTGTTCACCTTCACCGACTTCCAGTTGATCTGGGCGATGACGCGTGGCGGCCCGGTCAATGCCACCCATCTGATGGCCACGCTGTCCTATCAGCGCGCGATCATCGCTGGGCAGCTGGGCGAGGGCGCCGCGATCTCCAGCGCCATGATCCCATTCCTGCTCGCTGCGATCATGGTGTCCTGGTTCGGCCTGCAGCGGCGCAAGTGGCAACAGGGAGAAAGCAATGACTGATCTTCCTGCCTCGAAAGTCGATCTCAAGAGCGTGCTATCGTCGCCGTCGCGCGTCGATCACAGCGAGGGCATGAGTTATCTGCAGTCGGTGCCGCGCAGGATCGTGACGCTCTATCTGCCGCTGGCGATCATCGTCTTCATCCTGCTGTTCCCGTTCTACTGGATGGCGCTGACCTCGGTGAAGCCCGACGAGCAGCTGCTCGACCTCGACAAGTACAATCCGTTCTGGACCTGGAATCCGACCTTCAAGCACTTCCACAAGCTGCTGTTCGAGAGCTATTATCCGCACTGGCTCTGGAACACGATGTACGTGGCAATCTGCGCCACGGTGCTCTCGATCGTCGCATCGGTGTTCGCGGCCTACGCTATCGTGCGGTTGCGCTACAAGGGGGCCAATCTCGTCGGCGGGCTGATCTTCCTCGCCTATCTGGTGCCGCCTTCGATCCTGTTCATTCCGCTTGCCACCGTCGTTTATCAATACGGTCTCTTCGATTCGCCACTGGCGCTGATCCTGACCTATCCGACGATCCTGATTCCGTTCTCGACCTGGCTGTTGATGGGCTATTTCAAAACCATCCCGTTCGAGCTCGAGGAATGCGCGCTGATCGATGGGGCGAGCCGCTGGCAGATCCTGGTCAAGATCGTCGTGCCGCTCGCCATTCCCGGCCTGATCTCGGCCTTCATCTTCTGCTTTACGCTGTGCTGGAACGAGTTCATCTACGCCCTGACGTTCCTGCAGTCGACCAGCAACAAGACGGTGCCGGTGGCGATCGTCAACGAGTTCGTGGACGGCGACATCTACCGCTGGGGCTCGCTGATGGCGGGCGCGCTGGCCGGCTCGCTGCCGCTCGTGATCCTTTACGCCTTCTTCGTGGAGCATTATGTGTCGGCGATGACCGGCGCCGTGAAGGAATGATCGCGGGGCTTGCCGAGGGCGCATCAGGAGCGGTGCGCTCCGGACAATAAGAAGGAGTTGAGCTCTTGCACATTCTGGTTCTCGGCGCCGCCGGCATGGTCGGCCGCAAACTCTGTGAACGGCTGTTGCGCGACGGCCGGCTCGGCAAGAGCGACATCACCAAGCTCACGATGCACGACGTGGTCGAGCCGAAGAAACCGGAGAAGGCCGGTTTCCCCGTCGAGACCATGTCCGGTGATTTCGCCGTGCCCGGCGCGGCCGAGAAGCTGATCGCCGGCCGTCCCGACGTGATCTTCCATCTTGCGGCCATCGTCTCGGGCGAGGCCGAGCTCGATTTCGACAAGGGCTATCGCATCAATCTCGACGGCACGCGGATGCTGCTCGATGCCATCAGGCTGGCGGGCGGCGGCTACAAGCCGCGCGTCGTCTTCACGTCCTCGATCGCGGTATTCGGCGCGCCGTTTCCCGATGCGATCGGCGACGAGTTCTTCCACACGCCGCTGCTCAGCTACGGCGCCCAGAAGGCGATCGGCGAACTCCTGCTCGCCGACTATTCGCGCCGCGGCTTCCTCGACGGCATCGGCATCCGCCTGCCGACCATCTGCATCCGGCCGGGCCTGCCCAACAAGGCGGCATCGGGCTTCTTCTCCAACATCCTGCGCGAGCCGCTCGCCGGCAAGGAAGCGATCCTCCCCGTATCCGAGGACGTCCGCCACTGGCACGCCACGCCGCGCTCCGCCGTCGGCTTCCTGCTGCACGCGGGGACCATGGACCTCGCCACCGTCGGCCCGCGCCGCAATCTGACCATGCCGGGCCTGTCGGCCACGGTCGGCGAGCAGATCGCCGCCCTGAAGCGTGTTGCAGGCGAGAAGGTCGCCGCCCGCATCAAGCGCGAGCCCGATCCCTTCATCGTCGGCATCGTCGGCGGCTGGCCGCGCAATTTCGATGCAAAGCGTGCGCGCGAGCTCGGCTTCACCACCGCCGAGAAGAATTTCGACGATATCATCCGCATTCACATCGAAGACGAGCTCGGCGGCAATTTCGTCGCCTGATCTCTGACTGAGCGGACCCGAGTGATGGCGAGCGTTGCTTGCATCGGTGAATGCATGGTCGAGCTCCGGCAGGCGCAAGGAGGCGCCTCTGCCGGGCAGGGCGGCGGGCTCTATTCGCGCGGCTTCGGCGGCGATACCCTCAACACCGCCGTCTATCTGGCGCGGCTCGAGGTCAAGGTCGATTATCTCACCGCGCTCGGCGATGATGCCCTGAGCGATGAGATGATCGCGGCCTGGCATGCGGAAGGCGTCGGCACGCGCCGCGTCGTGCGGCTGCCGGGCAAGCTGCCCGGCCTCTACATGATCCAGCTGGATGCCAAGGGCGAGCGCCAGTTCTTCCACTGGCGCGACAGCGCGGCAGCGCGCCAGCTGATGAGCCTGCCGGAGACGGACGAGCTGCTCAACTCGCTGATGAGCTACGACGTCGTCTATCTCTCCGCCATCACGCTCTCGATCTACGACGCCCCCGGACGCGAGCGCCTGTTCACGGCCATCAAGCGCGCGCGCCTGCTCGGCACCCGCTTCGTGTTCGACACCAATTTCCGCGCGCGGGGATGGCCCGATCGCGACGTCGCCCGCGAGGTCTTTGCCACGGCCTTCGCAGCCGCCGACATCGTGCTGACCTCGACCGAGGACCTGCTTGCGCTCCATCCTGGCGAGACCCACGACCAGCTCATCGCGCGCATCCCCACGCCGGAGCTGGTGTTCCGCCTCGCCGAGCCAGTCAGCTTGCTGCGGTTCCCCGGCGGGACCAGCGAGGTCCGCGCCGAGCCCATGACCAAGCCCGTGGTCGACACCACCGCCGCCGGCGACAGCTTTGCTGCCGCGTACATTGCCGCCCGGCTCGCCGGCGCCGAGCCGGTCGAGGCCGCCCAGGCCGGGCACCGACTCGCCAGCATCGTGATCTGCTATCCCGGCGCCATCATTCCGGGCTATGCCATGCCGCCGAAGAAGCGGCACCGGCCGGCGGGCTCTCGCCAGGCCACCAAGTGAAGCCACCAAGCGAAATCGAGCCCCATGACCACGACTGCCCAACAGAATCACCTCGTCGCGCTGTTCAAGGCAGCGACCGTCATTCCCGTCCTCACCATCGAACGCATCCAGGATGCCCTGCCGCTGGCGCGTGCGCTGGTCGCCGGCGGCGTCCGCACGCTGGAGGTGACCCTGCGCACCCCAGTTGCGATCGAGGCCGCGAGGGCGGTGATGGCAGAGGTCCCCGAGGCGGTCGTCGGCATCGGCACTATCCTCAACCCGGCCGATTTCACCCGTGTCGAGAAGCTCGGCGTCGCGTTCGGCATCAGCCCGGGCCTGACCCCCGATCTCCTCAAGGCCGCAACCGACAGCTCCTTGCCGTTCGCGCCGGGCGTTGCCACAGCCTCCGAGCTGATGGTGGCGCTGTCCTACGGCTTCGATGTCGCAAAGTTCTTTCCGGCGGAGCAGGCCGGCGGCATCAAGGGCCTGCGTGCCCTCGGCGGCCCGTTCCCGAACGTGCGGTTCTGCCCGACCGGCGGGGTCGGCGAGGCTAATGCGGCGACCTGGCTGGCCGAGCCCAACGTCGTCGCGGTCGGCGGGTCCTGGCTGTGCCCGACGGCGGAGATCCGGGCTGGGAACTGGGCCGGCATAACTGCCATCTGCCAGCGGACGCTTCAGGCCCTGAAAGCCGCGTGAAGTCTTGCCATCCCTGGGCTAAGACTTAGCTCAGGGAGAGACCTCCAGGGAGAAAAGATCATGACCGCCAGCATCGTCGGATGGGCGCATACGCCGTTCGGCAAGTTCGACACCGAAACAGTCGAAAGCCTCGTCACCCGCGTGGCCAATGAGGCGCTGGCGGATGCCGGCATTTCGGCCAGTGACGTCGACGAAATCGTGCTCGGCCATTTCAATGCCGGCTTCTCGCCCCAGGATTTCACCGCCTCTCTGGTGCTCCAGGCCGATCCGAAGCTGCGTTTCAAGCCGGCGACCCGCGTCGAGAACGCCTGCGCCACCGGCTCTGCCGCGGTGCATCAGGGCCTGCGCGCGATTGCCGCAGGGGCCGCCAGAATCGTCCTGGTTGTCGGCGTCGAGCAGATGACGCGCACCCCTAGCGCCGAAATCGGCAAGAACCTGCTCAAGGCGTCCTATCTGCCCGAGGACGGCGACACCGTCGGCGGCTTCGCCGGCGTGTTCGGCAAGATCGCCAGTTCCTATTTCCAGAAATACGGCGACCAGTCCGATGCGCTGGCGTTGATCGCGGCCAAGAACCACAAGAACGGCGTCGCCAATCCCTTCGCCCAGATGCGCAAGGATTTTGGCTTCGACTTCTGCCGCGCCGAGAGCGAGAAGAACCCTTACGTTGCAGGTCCGCTGAAGCGCACCGACTGCTCGCTGGTCTCGGACGGCGCCGCGGCGCTTGTGCTGGCCGATGCCGAGACGGCCAAGGGCATGACCAAGTCGATCGGCTTCCGCGCCACCGCACATGCCCAGGACTTCCTGCCCATAAGCAAGCGCGACATCCTGCAGTTCGAGGGCTGCACGGTCGCCTGGCAGCGCGCGCTGGAGAAGGCGGGCGTCACTCTGTCCGATCTCTCCTTCGTCGAGACCCATGACTGCTTCACCGTCGCCGAGCTGATCGAGTACGAAGCGATGGGCCTGACGCCGAAGGGGCAGGGCGCCCGCGCCATCAAGGAAGGCTGGACCCTCAAGGACGGCAAGCTGCCGGTCAATCCGTCCGGCGGGCTGAAGGCCAAGGGCCACCCGATCGGCGCCACCGGCGTTTCCATGCATGTGATGACCGCGATGCAGCTCGCAGGGCAGGCGCCCGAGGGCATGCAGCTCAAGAATGCCAAGCTTGGCGGCATCTTCAACATGGGCGGTGCGGCGGTTGCCAATTACGTTTCCGTGCTGGAGCCGCTGAAGTAAGCTCAGTTCTGGAGGTGGGCAAAGGCGCGCATGCGCCGCGCCCACCCCCTTTGCGCTAGATCATGGTGGGCTTCTCTGGCCCTCTTAATGCTCTTGATTGATTTTTAGGGAATGCATCATGAGCAATGAATACGAAACGTCACTGTCGATGGACGCTCTCAACGATCGCATCGCGATCCTCGAGGACAATATCCGCCAGCTCATCGAGCAGGCCGCTGCCGCCTCGGGTGAGCAGAACGAGTCGCGGATCGCCGACCGCATTAACCAGCAGAACGACGAGCTCGACCGTCTCATCAAGATCCGCGAATCCCGCCAGAAGAAATAGCGGCCGATATCGCCGCGCGATGCATGCCGCCATACGGCGGCCGCCCTTGCGTGAGCGGCGGCACTGCCGTTAGCTGGACCGAAATGGCGAGGGCGTGTGAGCCCGGCGCAATCGGGAGCGAACGATGGGGCCGCTGAAGGGCATCAAGGTCATCGACATGACCACCGTGCTGATGGGACCTTACGCGACCCAGATGCTCGGCGATTACGGTGCCGACGTCATCAAGGTGGAGTCGCTGGACGGCGACGTCACCCGCCTGATCGGTCCGATGCGACACGCCGGCATGGGCCCGGTGTTCCTCAACACCAACCGCAGCAAGCGCTCGATCTGCCTCGACCTGAAGAAGCCCGCAGGCCGCGAAGCCGTGCTGCGGCTGCTGAAGGACGCCGATGTCCTGGTCTACAACGTCCGTCCGCAAGCGATGGCGCGGCTTCAGCTCGGCTACGATGTCGTCTCCGAGGTCAATCCGCGCCTGGTCTATGCCGGCGTGTTCGGCTTCGGTCAGAACGGCCCCTATGCCGCAAAACCCGCCTATGACGATCTGATCCAGGGCGCCACCGCGCTGCCGGCGCTGATGGCGCAGACCGGCGACGGCGTGCCGCGCTACGTGCCGAACGCGCTGGTCGATCGCATCGTCGGTCTCACCGCCGTCGGTGCAATCTGCGCCAGCCTCGTGCACCGTGATCGCACCGGGCGCGGCCAACGCGTCGACATCCCGATGTTCGAGACCATGGCCGGCTTCGTCATGGGCGACCACATGGGCGGGCTTACCTATGAGCCGCCGCTCGACAAGGGCGGCTATGCCCGCCACCTCTCGCGTGACCGCAGGCCGTACAAGACCTCCGACGGCTATCTCAGCGTCATCGTCTACAACGACAAGCAGTGGGAGAACTTCTTCAAGGCAACGGGGCGCGACGACCTGCGCGCCGATCCAAAATTCTCCACCTTCGCCGGCCGTGCCGCCAATATCGATCTCGTCTACGCCGAGCTCGCGCGCATCTTCGAGACGCGGACCACGGCCGAATGGATCGACCTGCTGACGAAAGCCGATGTGCCCGTGATGCCGATGCACGATCTTGCCTCGATCCTGCACGACGAGCATCTGGAGGCGACCGGCTTTTTTCCGGTCGTCACCCATCCGACTGAAGGCCCGATCCGCAGCATGAAGGTGACTGCGACCTGGTCCGAGACCGAGGCCGAGCCCGTGCGCCTGGCCCCGCGCCTCAACGAGCACGGCGCCGAGATTTTGCGCGAGATCGGATACTCCCACAATGAGATCGCGGCCATGGTTCGCGACGGCGTCACGCGTGCGGCGCCGGAGTAGGGAAGTAGAGATGACCACGCCTCTCTCATCCGCCATTCCGGGGCGATGCGTCAGCACCGAACCCGGAATCTCGAGATTCTCAGGTGCGCAAGGGCGCACCGGAGTTCGATCCTTCGGGCCGCCCCGGAATGACGAGGAGGAGGAGAGAGCACCATGAGCTTCATCACCGGCGTCGGTCTCACGCCGTTCGGCAGGCACGACGGCTCGTCCTCGCTCGATCTGATGAGCAAGGCCGCGCAAGCCGCGCTCGACGATGCCGGGCTGAAGCGCTCCGAGATCGACGGCATCCTCTGCGGCTACTCTACCGTCTCCCCGCACATCATGCTCGCCACCGTCTTCGCCGAGCATTTTGGCATTCGCCCGTCCTACGCCCACGCCGTGCAGGTCGGCGGCGCTACCGGGCTGGCGATGACGATGCTCGCCCATCATCTCGTCGACGCCGGCGTCGCGCGCAACGTGCTCGTCGTTGCCGGCGAGAACCGCCTCACCGGGCAGAGCCGTGACGCCTCGATCCAGGCGCTGGCGCAGGTCGGCCATCCCGACTACGAGGTGCCGCTCGGGCCGACCATCCCCGCTTATTACGGCCTCGTCGCTAACAGATACATGCATGAATACGGTGTGACCGAAGAGGACCTCGCCGAGTTCGCGGTGTTGATGCGCGCCCACGCCTGCACCCATCCAGGCGCGCAATTCCATGATCCCATCACGGTCGCCGATGTCATGGCCTCGAAACCGGTCGCAATGCCGCTCAAGCTGCTCGACTGCTGCCCGGTGTCTGACGGCGGCGCGGCGTTTGTCATCAGCCGCGAGCGAACGAACGAGACCGGCGTGTGCATCCGCGGCTGCGCGCAAGCCCACACACATCAGCATGTCACGACCGCGCCCGGCCTCAGTGAGCTCGGCGCCGAGATCTCCATCGCCCGTGCGATGGCAGCTACCGGCCTTGCGATCTCCGACGTGCGCTATGCCGCGATCTACGACAGCTTTACGATCACGCTCGCGATGCTGCTGGAAGACCTCGGTCTCGCCGGTCGCGGCGAAGCGGCCGCGCGCGTGCGTGCCGGCCATTTCGACCGTGACGGCGCGATGCCGCTCAATACCCATGGTGGCCTGCTCAGCTACGGCCATTGCGGTGTCGGCGGCGCCATGGCGCATCTGGTCGAGACGCATTTGCAGATGACGGGTCGGGCGGCTAGCCGCCAGGTGCGGGATGCGTCCATTGCGCTGCTGCACGGCGACGGCGGCGTGCTGTCCTCCCACGTGAGCATGTTCCTGGAGCGGGTGAGATGAGCGAGCGGCTAACCGACTGGACCCTGGGTGAGCAGGCCATCACCTTCCAGGTCTGCACCTCATGCGGTCACGTCCAGTATTTCCACCGCGCCTTTTGCGCAGCCTGCGGGGCATCCGATCCGCGCGAGCACCGCGCCAGCGGTAAGGGCAGGGTATACGCGGTTTCGCTGGTCTGCCGTGCGGCCACGCCGGAGACGCGCGCGCACGTGCCCTACAACATCCTGCTGGTCGATTGCGCCGAGGGTTTTCGCATGATGGCGCATGGTGACAACGGCCTCGCCATCGGCGATTCGGTCGTCGCGAGCTTTAGGCTGTTCGCCGGAAAGCTGGTGCCGTACTTTGCCAAGAGCAAATAGTGGGATCCGTCATTCGGGGGCGGTCATGGGACCGAGCCTGGAACGGGAATTCTGGGCCTGGCCTGCTAGGGCCGCGCTTTGCGCGGTCCCGGGTGAGCCACCCCGGAATGACGAAAACTCTTAAACGCTCAGCTCAACGCCCGTAGAACAAGATGCTGGCGATGACGAGCATCGCCGTCACCGCCAGCATATGCGCGAGCGCTCCCGAGGCCGCCCCCTTGATGGCTTCCTTCATGCCGTTTTCTCCCTAGACTTGGGCGTGACTCATCGTTGCGCGGATAGCGCACACGACGGCCAATTGCTTGTACTCGGAACACCCCTTGCGAGTATCCGCTGCGATTTGTCCCCACGCGGCGAATATCGACTGTGTCAGGGTCGATCAGCAATGCGGCGGCAATTTGACTCGATGTTGTTGCTCCTGCGTCGATGCGCGAATAGAGTCTTTGGGAACTTTCGCCGGCGGCGACAAAAAGCATCAAAAGCTCAGGGAAAACTTCAGGAAAATCATGGCCCGCATTCAGTACAGCGACCCCTCCAAGGCATCCGACCGCACCCGCGAAATCCTCGACAAGAACCGTCATGCCAACATCTTCCGCATGATGGCGCACTCGCCGAGCTATTTCGAGCAGTACTGTCGCTTAGGAGGCGCCATCAGGCACAAGGGCGAGCTCGATCCCGTCGTGCGCGAGCTTGCGATCACGCGCACCGGCATCCTGTGCGAGGCTCCGTACGAGATCGTCGCGCACAAGCGGATCGGCAAGAATGTCGGCGTCACCGACGCGCAGAACGAGGCGCTCGAGAACTGGCAGGCCGCGTCTTGCTTCAACGAGGTGCAGCGCGCCGCGCTCGCCTTCACCGACGAAATCGTGAAGCTGAAGAAGCCGACGGACGCGACCTTCAAGGCGATCGCATCGAAGCTGACGCCGGCCGCACTGGTCGAATTGCAGCTCTCGGTCGGCTTCTACATCATGACTTCAAAGTTCCTGGAAACGTTCGAGATCGATCTCCAGCCCGTCACCGAAGTGGTGGGCTAATCCAAAGCGGCGGCGAGGGATACTCATGACGATCGATGAATATGCGGTCTGGGCCGCGAGCGTTGCGAAAGTCGATGAGCATCCGTCCAACGAGCGGTTGTCCTATCTCGGGCTCGGCCTTGCCGGCGAATCCGGTGAGGTCGCCGACCACATCAAGAAGCTGCTGCGTGACAACTGGCTCGACCAGGCGGGTCTCGTCGATGAGCTCGGCGACGTCATCTACTATTGGGCCTGCCTGTGCGCGGCGACAGGCCAGAAGCCGTCCGAACTGCTCGACAAGAGTGCGGCAAAGATCAAGCGGCGGTTGAGCGAGGCGGCGAGCCGGTAGAGCAAGATGCGCATTGGGCACTGATAGTCCCCATAGCGTCCTGCCACACCTTGCCACTAGCACGGAGAACGTGGATGCCCGGGACAAGCCCGGCATGACGACCATTGAATGAATGTCAAACGCTCAGGTCGATGTCAGAATATCGACCTTCGCGTTGGCGACGATGAGGCGGTCGGCCAGCAGCTGTGCCAAATTGCGCATGATGCATTCGCTGGCGCGCGGGTGCTGCTTGCGGTAGCGCTCGAAATCGTTCAGCGGCACCTCGAATGCGGTCGCCGCCATATCGGCGAACACGTCGGCGGAGCGGGTCGGCTCCAGCAGCGCCATTTCGCCGAACGCCATGCCGGCGGTGAGCGTCGCCAGCCGTACGCCATCGGGCAAGGTGACATGCACCGCGCCGCTGCGTAGGAAGTACAGAGCATCGGCGGGATCACCGGTTGCGAGAATCTTCGCGCCGGATTGATAGGTCCTGATCGCGCAGAGCGAAGCCAGATCGGTCAGCTCTTCCTCGCTCAGCCCCGCCAGCAGCGGCTGCTCGGCGAGCTCGGTGGTCTCGTGAAAGTCGATCGAGCCGCCATAGCGGTAGACAATCTGGTCTTCGGCCCATTCGATCGCGGTATCGAGTAAATAGAAGTCGCGGACGTTCTTCAGCTCTGCGGTCCATTCGCGCAAGGTGTTCCACTCCTTGGAGGTGCGCCGCACGCCTGACAAAACCACGGTGACATTCAGCGCGGCCAATTCCTCGAAGGCTTCCGCCACAAGCCGCGCGCCGGCGCGCGTGGTCGAGGTCACGCGGTGAAGATCGAAGATCACGAATTGCGGCCGCGGCCGTCCGGCAAGCCGCCGCGAAACGTAGTCGACCGCCGACAGCGAGAGCGTGCCGACCAGCTCGATGATCCGCACCTCCTGCTCATGCGCGGCGAGGATCTCGCGCTCCTGCGGGCGGCGCACGCGGCGCGACGGGCTCTTGCCGATGTCGTAATCCGCGATGACGGCGTTGCGGGCGTCGTCGCTGCGGTTGAGCATGTGCAGATCGTAGTGCGAAGACAGAGCCTCGCAGACCTTGATGCCGCGCACGCTGTTGCCGTGCTTGTCGAGTTTTGGCGAATAGCTGCCGAGCCCGAGCCGGGCAGGGAGCGCGGCCAGGATGCCGCCGCCGACACCGCTCTTGGCGGGAATGCCGATCCGGTAGATCCACTCGCCGGCATAGTCGTACATGCCCGAGGACGTCATCACCGACAGCGTGCGCGAGATCGCGTAAGCGCTCAGCACCTGCTCGCCGGTGACGGGATTGACGCCGCGATTGGCAAGCGTCGCCGCCATCACTGCGATGTCGCGCGCCGTGACCAGCACGGCGCATTGGCGGAAATAGACGTCGAGGACGCCGGCGACATTGTCCGAGATCACCGCGTTGGTCTTCAGGAGATACGCGATGGCGCGGTTGCGGTCGCCGGTCTGGCTTTCGGAAGCATAAACGGCTTCGTCCACGGCAAGATCGCGTCCGGCAAAGCGGCTGAGCGCGACGCGAATCTGCTCGAAGGCCTCGCTGCCCTTGCTGTCATAGATCAGGCCGGTGCAGGCGATCGCGCCGGCATTGACCATCGGGTTGAACGGATGGTTGTCGGAATTGAGCCGGATCGAGTTGAAGGGATCGCCCGAGGGCTCGACGCCGATCGCGCTCTCGACCTTGCTCGCGCCCAAAAGGTCCAGCGCCAGCGCGAACACGAAGGGCTTGGACATCGACTGGATGGTGAAGGGCACCCGGCTGTCGCCCACTTCATAGACATGCCCATCCAGTGTGGCGAGGCTGATGCCGAAATAGGCAGGGTCGGCCTTGCCGAGTTCGGGAATGTAGTCCGCCACGTCGCCGGACGTTTCGGCCGAGAATTCGCTGAGGCAATTGTCTAGAAACCGCAGCAAGGGCGGTTTCGACCGGGTCCAGGCATTGGCGAGAGGCGAGAGCGGTTTCATCGCCTCCCTTGTGCAACGCAATCAGGGCACGCGCAACCCGTTCGGCAAGGGCGACTGCCGCCGCACCAGCAACAGGGTGATCAGAATCGTGGGTGCGAGTATCGCAAGCCCGAGAAGCGTGACCTGCCACTGTGACAGCGGCATGATCCCGCCGCCGGGGGTCGCCACCACGAAGCCGCCGATCACGAGCAGCAGGCGGATTGGCCATTCCAGCGCGCCGGCGGCGCGCAGGTCCCCGACGAAGGGCTGGTAGCCCTGGATCCCGCCGCAGATGAACAGCGTGCCGAAGGCGGCGAGGCCCATCAGGCCGAGGCCGGCCAGATAGGGGCTCGGCCCCTGCAGCACCAGCGCTGGATTGAGCACGAAGAAGAACGGCAGGAAATAGATGATGCTGCCGACCCACATCGATTCCCAGCCCGTCTTCATGGCCGGCGAACCGGCGATGCCTGCGGCCGCGAAGGAGGCGATCGCAACCGGCGGCGTGATCGAGGACAGCATGCCCCAGTAGAAGATGAACATGTGCACGGCCATGCGGTTCAGCCCGAGTTTCTCCAAGGCGGGCGCGACCAGGATGGCGAGGAAGATGTAGCAGGCCGTCGTCGTCAGCCCGAGGCCGAGGATGAGGCTGGTGAGGGCGCACATGCCGAGCAGCAGGAAGGCGTTGTCGCCCGCGATGTGCAGCAGGTCGTTGGCGAGGCTCGACACCACGCCGGTCATCGAGAAGGCGCCGATCAGGAGACCGCAGCCGGCGAGGATGCCGACCAGCTCGACGAAGGTGCGCCCGTTGACCTCCAGGAATTTACCGATGGTCGCCAACGTCCAGCGCGTGTCCTTGGAGAAGAGTTGGTTGAGCACCAGCAGCAGCGCGGTGGCGTAGAACGGCGCGTGGCTCTCGCGCTTGAAGTAGAGCAGCATCACGATGAGGAGCGCGATGACGAAGACGTAGTACCAGCCGTCCTTGATCGTATCCATGATCCGCGGCAGCTCGGCGCGCGGAATGCCCTTCAGCTTGTGGCGCGCGGCATAGGCGTCGACCTGCATGAACAGCCCGACATAATAGAGCGCGGCCGGAATGATCGCTGCGACCGCGACGTCGGCGTAGCTGACGTTGAGGAACTGCGCGATCACGAAAGCGGTGGCGCCCATCACCGGCGGCGCCAGCACCGCGCCGGTCGAGGCGCAGGCCTCGATCGCGCCGGCATAGGAGGCGCGGAAGCCGCTCTTCTTCATCACGGGGATGGTCATGGTGCCGGCGGTGAGCACGTTGGAGATGATCGAGCCGGACATCATGCCGAGCAGGCCGCTGGCGAAGATGCAGACCTTGGCGGCGCCGCCGCGGAAGGTGCCGCACAGTGCAAAGGCCAGATTGATGAAGAATTTGCCGGCCCCGGTCATCATCAGCGCGGTGCCGAACACCAGGAAGCCGATCACGGTGTCGGCAAAAGCCTGGATGGGAATGCCGAGCAGGCTCTCGCCCGAGAGCACGTGATAGGCGGTCGCCTGCTCGAGCGTCGACTGCGTGCCGCGGAACGGTCCGAGCCAGCCAGCCTCGGCGAACAGCGGATAGACTGTGAAGGGCAGCACGCTCAGCAGCAGGCTCCAGCCGCCGGTGCGGCGCAGCGCCTCCATCAGCAACACCCACATCACGAGACCTGCCGCAATCACGGGGTTGGGCGCACCGCCGAATTCCCAGCCGGCCTCCGCCGCCTTGCGCACGTTCGACATCAGCATGAGGGACGCCGCGAAGGTCGCGACGAACAGGACGAGGTCATACCAGGGGATCCGGTCGAGCGGCGCCCGTTCGGTGCCCGGAAAGATGAGGAACGTGAACGGCAGCATAAGCGCGATCAGGAGATAGAAATACTCCGTGTTGAGCTGGGTGTAGCCGACGAAGAAGCGCAGCGAGAATTGCTGGTTGATGCAGAGCAGGATCGTCGCCGCGGTTGCTGCCACCAGCGCCCAGCGCCAGCCGCCGCGAAGTGTGCGCACGCGCGTCACCTCCGCCTCCTGCATGTTGCCGGCGGCGCCATGCGGATCGTCGAACACGACCCGCTTGGCCTCGTCTTGCGAGGCGGAGGAAGTGGAAGAGGACATGAGCGACCCCGCGGGTGGACTGGCCATTGCTGATTACGTGAATGGCGAGTGGTTGAATCGATAGCGCCGCGCGCTCCTCGACCTCTCCCGCAAGCGGGAGAGGGAGTGCACCTCTCGCGTGACAGCGATCGAGTCCGGTAACGCCACCTTCTATTCCTCGAACCCGTTCGGCATGCCGGCTTTGGCCAGCGCGGCGGCGCGCGCCTTCATCCAGCCGTCGAGGAACGCCTTGTCGTCTGAGGGTGGATTGGACTTGCCGTACTCCGTCCACGCCGCGGCGAGCACCTCCTGGCGCTTGAACAGCTTGTTGTTGTGCGCCTCCTGCGCGTCGCTCCATTGCCCGGCCTCCTTCAGCGCCTTCACGGCGCCGGGATGCACCGGCACCACCCAGTTCTTGGTCTGGCGATCGGCCGCGAGCCCGCCGGCGCCGGGCGCGGAATCCTTGTAGGCGTCGTAATTGACGATCATCGCCTTGGAGATGGCGTAGACCTGGTCGATTGGTTGCGAGGCATAGGCGACGAAGATCGGGTAGGGGTAGTTGCCGAGCTCGACCGGCTTCTCCGGCGAGATGCCGGCGCCGCAGGTCGCAAGCTGCGGAAAGAAGAACGAGCCGACCTCCTGCATCCGTGCCCAGCCTTCCTTGTCGTTGGCCGGCAGCGGCGGCCAGATCAATCCGCGCGGCGAGGTCTCGGCCTCCTTGGCGGGGCCGGTGATGGTGGTGCCGAAGGCGGCATCGACGTCGTTGTTGATCAAGCCTTTCCACATCGCCCCATAGCTTGCGAACTCGACGGTCTTGACGTCCTTCTGCGTCAACCCTGCAAAGGCGAGCACCGCGAGTGAATTCTGGTTCAGCGCGGGCGAGCCGACCACGAAGCCGACGCGCTTGCCCTTGAGGTCCTTCAGCTCCTTCACGCCGGTGTCGGCGGCCACCGCAAGCGAACCGCAATTGCAGTCGACGGTCGAGAGCAGGATCTGGAGCGGCTGCGGGCCCCATTCCTTCGAGCCGAACTCGAACACGCCTTCCTGCGCGAAGTAAGTGCCCGATCCCATCGCCGCGGAAGCCGCGCGCTTGGCGCGCAGCGGCGCAAGACGCGCCACGTCGTTGCCGGCGGGGAGCACGCGCACGTCGGTGCCGTACTTGTCCTTCATCATCTTGCCGACGCCGACCGCGATGTTGAAGCCGGCGGTGCCGGTGTCATAGGCAGTGAACGTCAATGTCGCCGGCAGCTTGATGTCTTCGGCCAACGCATAGCGTGTAGACGCAAAAGAAAAGCCCGCCACCAAGGCAGGCGCGAGCATGAGCAGCCCACGAAGCATGTTTCCCTCCGATGATCCCCGCGTTCGTCGCGAAGATTTTCTTTCTTTGTTTGAAACAAAATTTTGTTTGAGCAGATCATGTCACCGGGCATTCGCGATGGCAACGCCGTAACGTGCATGCGGGAATGCGGCTGACAGATTGTCGCGGAAACGACCGGATAAAACACTCAACTCGTGACGATCGCGATCGCCTGTCCCTCGGCGACGACGTCGTCGAGCTTCACCAGAAGCGATGTGATCGTGCCGTTCGCCGGCGAAAGCACCGGGATCTCCATCTTCATCGCTTCGACGACCACAACGTCATCGCCATCTGCGACGGTTCCTCCAACTTGCACGGGAGTTGCGCAGATGCGTCCCGCGACCTCGGTGACGATCTTAATTTCTGGCATGCCATCGCCTTTTTGTTGTCGTCGCAAAATGCCTGAGGTAGCGTCGTCTGCAAGTGGAATTTAATTCCGCAGAGCGAAACAGACGGTAGGGATCATGGGACGACGTTCGGAGCGGTTGAGCAGGCAAGGTGCGCTCGCTGGTGATGCCGGTGAGGGTGATGTCATCCAGGTGGTGTCGCGCGCGTTCGATGTGTTGCGATGCTTCGAGGGCCACGAGGCGAGGCTCGGCAATCTCGAGATTTCGAACCGCTGCGGTTTGCCGCGCTCGACGGTATCGCGGCTCACGCACACGCTGACCCGCATGGGCCAGCTGGTGTATCTGCCGCGCGATCAGAAATATCGCATCGGCCCCAGCGCGGTGGCGATGAGCGCCTCGATGATGAAGGGCGCGCAACTGCGCAGCATGATCCGGCAACGGCTCCAGGAAGTGGCCGAGCAGCTGCCGGGCACCGTCGGCTTCGTCGTGCCCGATCGCTTCCATCTCGTCTATCTCCTGTTCGCGCGCTCGGCGAGCGCGCTCGGCCTGCACGAGGGCACCGGTAGCCGCATCTCGATGGCGTCGACCGCCGCAGGCGCGGCCTACACCGCGGCCCTGGCGCCGGAAGTCGGCGATGCCTTCGTCGCAGACATGGAGCGGGAAGCCCCCGAGGCTGCCAAGATTCTCAAACCCCGCATCGAGGCCAACCGGCAGTCGCTGCGCGAGCGCGGCTATGTCGTGGCCTGCGGCCTTTGGAGCCCGCACATCAACGGCCTCGCGGTGCCGATCTGGTCGCCGCAATACCAGACCTTCGTGGTCATCACGATCGGCCTGCTGTCGGCGATGTATGACGAGCAGCGTCTGCATGACGAAGTCGCTCCGCTGATGCTCGAGCTTGGCCGCTCGCTCGGCAGCCTGATGGAAGGCGCGGAGGGCAACGCCTTCAACAACCGTATCTCGCGTAAGCCGGTCGCCATGGCCGTGCACAACAACAAGCCGATCAATTCGGAGGGAGTGAATGAACTGGAAGCCGGAACTCGACGAGCTCGCCCGGCGCGAAGCCTTCGCGCGGGAGATGGGCGGCGTTGACAAGGTCAAGCGACAGCATGACCAGGGCCGGCTGACTGTTCGGGAGCGTATCGACAAGCTGATCGACAAAGGCAGCTTCCACGAGATCGGTGCCGTCGCCGGCAGCGGTGAGTACGATTCCAGCGGCGATCTGAAGAAACTGACGCCTGCGAACTGCGTGTTCGGCCGCGCGCGCGTTGACGGCCGCACCGTGGTCGTGGTGGGCGACGATTTCACCGTGCGCGGCGGCTCGGCCGATGCGTCGATCTCGGCGAAGCCGTTGATGGCGGAGGAGATGGCGCATGACTTCCGCCTGCCCATCATCCGCATCATCGAGGGCTCCGGCGGCGGCGGCTCGGTCAGGACCATCGAGACCAAGGGCGCTGCGAACCTGCCCGGCGGCATCGGCGGCACGCGCTGGTATCGCTTCACGACGGAAAATCTGTCGCGGGTGCCGGTGGTCGCGCTCGGCCTCGGCTCGGTGGCGGGCTTAGGTGCCGCGCGCCTTGCCGCCAGCCATTACTCCATCATGACGCGGAAGTCCGCGATGTTCGTTGCGGGCCCGCCGGTGGTGAAGGCGCTGGGGCAGGATCTGACCAAGGAGGAGCTCGGCGGCGCGGAGATCCAAACCCGCGCCGGCGCGGTCGATCATGCCGTCGATACGGAAGAGGAGGCGTTCGCCTGCGCGCGCCGTTTCCTCTCCTATCTGCCGTCGTCGGTCTACGAGCTGCCGCCGACCTTGCCCTGCACCGACGATCCGGAGCGAAGCGACGAGGCGCTGATGAATGCGGTGCCGCGCAACCGCAAGCAGGTCTACAAGATGCGCCCCATCATCGAGTCCGTCGTCGACAAGGGATCGTTCTTCGAGGTCGGCAAGAATTTCGGCAAGCCCGTTATCGTGGGCCTCGCGCGGCTCGAGGGCAGGGCGGTGCTGCTGCTCGCCAGCGACAGTTTCCACTACGGCGGCTCCTGGACCGCGGATGCCTGCCAGAAAGTGGTGCGCTGGGTCGATTTCGCCGAGACCTTCCATCTGCCGGTCGTCTATCTCATGGATTGCCCAGGCTTCATGATCGGCCTCGACGCCGAGAAGGCGGCCACCATCCGCCACGGCGTCCGCGCCATGGCCGCGGTCAACCAGACCACCGTGCCCTGGTGCACCGTGATCCTGCGCAACGCCTTCGGCGTTGCCGGCGTGGTGCATCAGCCCGCCGACCGCTTCTCGATCCGCTATGCCTGGCCGTCGGCCTATTGGGGCTCGCTTCCGCTCGAGGGCGGCATCGAAGCCGCCTACCGCGCCGACATCGACTCGGCGGAAGACAAGGCGGCGAAGCTGAAGGAGATCGAAGAGCGCCTCAACAAGCTCCGCTCGCCGTTCCGCTCGGCCGAAAAATTCTGGGTCGAGGAGATCATCGATCCCAGGAAGACGCGGTCGCTGTTGTGCGAGTTCGTACGCCTCGCCGAGCCGCTGCGAAAAGCAGGGCCGCCGGAGAACTTTTCAATCAGGCCGTAGAACTCTCAAACGTTCTTGCGAGGAACTGCTGTGACGAAGTAATCCAGAAACCCTCTGCGATGACGGTCATGACGCCTCTATCGCCGTCATCCTGGGGTGGTCGCTTCTTCAGCGGCCCTCGAAGGACGACGGGCCGGCTGCATCGGGGCCGTGCATCCTTCGAGGCTCTCCATGGGACGCGTTGCGTCCCATGCCTCGCACCTCAGGATGGCGGATTGCTAACGGACACGAACAACAGGAAGCGCCAATCGTGTACGACTTCATCATCGTGGGCGGCGGCTCGGCGGGGTCCGTGCTGGCCCACCGGCTTTCCGCTAGAAGCGCCAACAAGGTCCTGCTGTGCGAGGCCGGGCAGGACACGCCACCTGGCAACGAGCCGGCCGAGATCAGGGACGGCTATCCCGGCACGGCCTATTTCGATCCGCGCTTCCATTGGACCGAGCTGAAGGTCACGACGCAGGTCGTCAGCCACAACAATCCGAACGAATCGCGTCCGCCGCTACGCAAATATGAACAGGCGCGCGTGCTGGGCGGCGGCTCGTCGATCAACGGCCAGATGGCTAATCGCGGCGCGCCGACGGATTACGACGAATGGGAGGCGCGGGGCGCCGAGGGCTGGAGCTGGAATGACGTGCTGCCCTTCTTCAAGAAGGTCGAGCGCGACCTCGATTTCGACGGGCCATATCACGGCAAGGACGGCCGGATCCCGGTCCGCCGCATCCCGCGGGAGCACTGGACGCAGCATTCGGAGGCGTTCGCGCAAGCCTTCCAGCAGGCAGGGCATCAATTCGTGGCTGATCAGAACGGCGAGTTCGTCGACGGCTTTTTCCCGGTGACGCATTCCAACCAGGCCGAGCAGCGCGTCTCGGCCGCCACGGGCTATCTGGATCGCGACACCCGCAAGCGCACGAACCTCACGATCTCCACCAACACGCAAGTGCGGGAGCTGTTGTTCGATGGCACGCGCTGCGTCGGCGTCAAGGCAATGGTCGACGGACGCGAGCAGGAATTCCGCGGACGCGAGATCATTCTCTCCAGCGGCGCCATCCATTCGCCGGCACATCTGCTCCGCGCCGGTATCGGCCCGGTCGGTCACCTCAAGGACTTAGGGATTCCCGTGCTGATGGGCTTGCCGGGCGTCGGCCAGCGCCTGATGGATCATCCCTCGATTTCGCTGTCGTCCTTTGTCCGCCGCGGCGCGCGCATGAACGAGCACACCAGGCGCCACATGCAGCTCGGCCTGCGTTACTCCTCCGGGCTGCCAGGGGTGCCCAAGGGCGACATGTTCGTCGTCGTCATCAGCAAATCGGCCTGGCACGCCGTCGGCGCGCAGATCGGCTCGCTCTTGACCTTCGTCAACAAGACCTATTCCGAGACTGGACAGGTCAAGCTTGCCTCGCGCGATCCCTCGGCAGAGCCGATCGTCGAGTTCAACCTGCTGTCCGACCGGCGCGACCTCGATCGCCTCATGAGCGGCTTCCGCAAGATGGCGGCGGTGCAGATGAGCGAAGTCGTCAGGAAGGTCACGGACAAGCCGTTCCCGGCCGCCTATACCGATCGCGTCCGCAAGATCGGCGTGGTCAACACCAGGAACAGGATACTCACCACGATCGCCGCGGCGCTGATGGACGGTCCGGCGGCGCTGCGTCACTACATGATCGACAATTTCGTGGTGGAAGGCTTCACCTTCGATCAGGTGATGCACGACGACGAGGCGCTGGAAGCCTTCGTGCGCAAGGCGACGATCGGCGTGTGGCACGCCTCGTGCTCGTGCCGCATGGGCCGCGCCGACGATCCGATGGCGGTGGTCGACAACCAAGGCCGCGTCAAGGGCGTGCAGGGCCTGCGCGTCGTCGACGCCTCGATCTTTCCGGTGGTGCCATGCGCCAACACCAACTTCCCGGTCCTGATGTCGGCTGAGAAGATCGCGGCCGCGATGATGCAGTGAGTGGCAGCGAGTTCTGGCGTCCGGACAATACAGGAGCAGTACAGGAGCAGTACAGGAGCAGTACAGGGAAGAGGAGCGCTGATAGGAACCTTGTCCAGTGTCCTGCATTCAACGCGTATGAGAAACCTGTATTTCGGCATCGGCGCTCTCGCCGGCGCGCTGGTTCTTCTCACGATATGGCTAGCCGAGCACGAGCGGCAGGCGTCAATCGACCGTCTTCAGCAATGGGAGATTCCGCACGCGCCTGCGCGTTAGGAGCGGATCTTCCCTTAATGCCGCTGCTGCAGGCATAGCCGCACTGTCATCGGGGACGAACCGGATATTGGCCAAGCAAGTGGCTCCGCAACGTTCCAAAATGCGAGCCGGGACTCGACTGCATGCAGCAGGTTTTTCGCGCGGGACGTGCATTCGCGCACTGCGTTTGAATCATGTCGGTCACTACGTGTAGGCGCCGATGATCGCGGCACCGCGTCGCGCTAGCATTTTCAGCCGCTCTTTAGGCCCCATTTCAGCCAAACTGTTATTGGTTCCTCGCTGTCCGGGGCAGGGTCTCTCATTTGGAGTCCTGCAATGTTCAAGCGAGTATTTTCTGCGTGCTTCTTCGTTGTCTTAGGTTCTGTCGCTTCGGAAGCGCGGCCATATCGCGTTCATCAAGCTCCTGAATGCAATGTCACCATGCCCTGCGACTTCTCCTATTCGCAGACGCGACGCGAGCGGGCTTCCGCGTCCTCAACTTCCACGTCCTCACTAGCTTCTCGATCTTCGCTGATTTCCAGGTCCTCACTGCAAGCCTACCGCTCGACGCAACTGACGGTGACTGATGCCGGGGGCAGCGTTGCGCCGGCGGCCGTCTCCCGTGTCTCCAGCGCTCGCATTGTCGGTGGCCGTCCAGCCGGCTGCCCTTCCTCTTTCTGCGGCTGCGGCGCGGCTCTGCGCGTGTTCGGTCGTATCGTGCCGGAATTGAATCTTGCGTCCAACTGGCTGCGCTTTCCGCGGACATCGCCCGCACCAGGAATGGTTGCTGCGCGACGCGGTCACGTTTTCGTCCTCGAGCAGCACCTCGGAGGCGACGTCTGGCTGGCCTATGACGCCAACTCGGGCGGGCACGCGACGCGAATCCATGCGCGTTCATTGCGAGGGTATACGATCGTCAACCCGCGCGGCGGTTCGATGGCTTGAGGACAGCGGACCCCACTCTCGATAAGACGATGGACGGGTCGCAACATCTTCGCGACCCGCCCACGTAGCATGGATCACAGCCGCAGCACCTTGCCGGGATTCATGATGTTCTGCGGATCGAGCGCCCGCTTGATGGTGCGCATGATGTCGAGCTCGGTCTTCGAGCGGTAGTGGCTGAGCTCGTCGAGCTTGTCGATGCCGATGCCGTGCTCCGCCGAGATCGAGCCGCCCATCGAGGTGATGAGATCGTTGACGGCCCGCGTGATGGCGCCCTTGTATTGAGCCAGCGTCTGCTGATCCATGCCCACCGGCCCCATGAACGAGAAATGCAGATTGCCGTCGCCGATGTGTCCGAGCGGGTAGGGCCTGATACTCGGGAGAATGTCGAGCACGGCCTTGGTGCCCTTGTCGATGAACTCCGGTATCCGGGAGATCGCCACCGAGACGTCGTAGCTCAGCCCAGGTCCTTCGGCCCGCGAGGCCTCGGCGACACCCTCCCGGATCCGCCACATGTTGCGCGACTTGCCGACCGTCTGAGCGATCGCGGCATCGAGCACCCGACCAGCCTCGAGCTGGTCGGCAAGAAACTGCTCCAGCTTCTCGGCCATGCCCTCGGTCCCGTCCCGGCGTGGGCGTGCCGACGACCATTCGAGCAGGAGATACCATGGCGTCTCCGCCTTCAGCGGATCCTGGGTGCCGGGGATGTGGCGCAGCACCATATCGATCGCGCTGCGGCTCATCAGCTCGCATGAACCGACATTGTCCTCGGACGCGCTGTGCGCTTCGGACAGGATCTCCAGCGCCGCGCGTGGATCCCGGATCGCCAGCCATGCGGTGCAGACGTCCTTCGGTGCCGGCCATAGCTTGAGCACCGCCTTGGTGATGATGCCCAGCGTGCCTTCGGCGCCCATGAACAGGTGCTTGAGGTCGTAGCCGGTGTTGTCCTTCTTGAGCGCGCGCAATCCGTCCCAGACCTCCCCGCTCGGCAGGACGACCTCGAGCCCCAGCACGAGGTTGCGGGCATTGCCATAGCGCAGTACCTGCACGCCGCCGGCGTTGGTCGAGAGGTTGCCGCCGATCATGCACGAACCCTGGGCGCCGAGACTGAGTGGCAGGAACCTGTCGTATTGGCTTGCTGTTTCCTGAAGGGTCTGCAGCACACAGCCGGCCTCGACCGTCATCGAATAGCCGACGGGATCGACATCAAGCACGCGGTTCATCCGACCGAGCGACAACACGATGCCGGTGTGCGCAGGCCAGGGCGTCGCCCCGCCCATCAGGCCGGTGTTGCCACCTTGCGGCACGATCGCGATGCCGTGCTCATGACAGAGCCGGACCACCTTCGACACTTCCTCGGTGCTGGCAGGACGAACGACGGCGCCGGCACCGCCGACCAGCAATCCCCGCCAGTCCATCACGAACGGCTGCATGCCGTGTTCGTCCTCGATAAAACCCTTCCCGCCGACGATCGCGCGCAACGCATCGCGTATCTCGGAGGTCAAAGCAGCGGTCGGGATGATGGGATCGGAGGACAGGAAGGCAGCCGGCATTTGTTTCCTCTGGCGCATCTTGATGTGCACTGCGCACGTGACGTGCGGAGGTATTGTTCACGTTTTGGCCGGGGAGTCTAACGGGAATGTGGTTCGAGCTGGAAGTCGCTCTTTCCAATGCAGCTTGGGCATCTTGATGCTGTAAGCGGACTTTGCGGCCGACATGACCGTAAAGTGCGGGCGACTGGTGCAACCGCAGTCTTGCGGATCGGTGACGCCGCGGTGTTCGGCGTCACCACCACGATCAGATACTAAGCCGCCGCCGGCTGCAGTTTCGGCTGCCGTGACAGCGCCAGCACGATCAGGGCCGCGAACACGCAGAGCGCGCCGGCGATGAAGAACGCGGGCAAGTAGCTCTGGTAGACCGTCCGCGAGAAACCGGCGCCGAACGCGGCCGTGCCGGCACCGAGCTGATGGCCGGCGAAGATCCAGCCGAACACCAAATTCGCGCGCTCGGGGCCGAACTTTTGCGCGGTGAGGCGCACCGTCGGCGGCACCGTGGCGATCCAGTCGAGACCATAAAACATCGCGAAGACGGAGAGACCGTAGAACGAGAAATCGCTGAACGGCAGGAAGACCAGCGAGAGCCCGCGCAGACCGTAGTACCAGAACAGCAGCCAGCGATTGTCGTAGCGGTCCGACAGCCAGCCCGACATGATCGTGCCGAAGAAGTCGAAGATGCCCATCGCGGCCAGCAGGCTCGCCGCCTGCACCTGCGGGATGCCGAAATCGAGGCACATCGGAATCAGGTGCACCTGCACCAATCCATTGGTCGAGGCGCCGCAGACGAAGAAGGTTGCAAACAGGATCCAGAACGCCGTCGACTTCGAGGCGTCGCGCAGCGTGCCGAGCGCTACTGCCGTGATCGAGCCGTGGCTCGCGGGCGGGGCGGGCAGGGGCTCGGTGCCGTCGTCACCGAACGGGCGCAGACCGACGTCGCTCGGCCGGTCGCGCATCGCGAGCAGCACTGCGAGCGCGGACACGCCGAGCATGACGCAGACGAAGCCGAGCGCGAGCCGCCAGCCGAACCGTTCGGTCAGGCTTGCCAGCAGCGGCAGGAACACGAGCTGGCCGGTGGCGACGCTCGCCGTCATGATGCCGACCACGAGGCCGCGGCGTGCCGCGAACCAGCGCGTGGCTATGGTCGCGCCCAGCACCAGCGCGGTCATGCCGGTGCCGATCCCGATCACCACGCCCCACAGCGCGATGAGCTGCCAGACCTCGGTCATGCCGAGCGAGGCTACGAGCGCCGAGACCACGATCAGCTGGGCGGCCAGCGTGACATTGCGCAGGCCGTAGCGGTTGAGCAGGGCGGCCGCGAACGGCGCCATCAGCCCGAACAGGATGAAGCGGATCGACAGCGCGGAGGAGATCTCCGCCGTGCTCCAGCCGAACTCCTTCTGCAGGGGAACGATGAACACGCCGGGCGCCCCGACCGTGCCGGCGCTGATCAGCGCGGCGAGGAAGGTCACGCCGACCATCACCCAGCCGTAGTGGATGTTGCGGCGGGACAATGCTGCCGCGAGCCAGTTCGAGATCATTGGGCCTCGTTGTTGTTGGCGGTCCATGCCGGATCCGCGTCATGCTTCCAATCTGGCATAAAGAAGGGAAGTCTGAAATGCCAGACTTCCCTTAATTTCGGACATCGGTCCTAGTGCGCCAGCCGCTCCACTGCGATCGCTGTCGCTTCACCACCGCCGATGCAGAGCGCGGCGACACCGCGCTTGAGGTTCTGCGCCTCGAGCGCGTGCAGCAGCGTCACGATCAGCCGCGCGCCGGTCGCGCCGATGGGATGGCCGAGCGCGCAGGCGCCGCCGTTGATATTGAGCTTGTCGCGGGGAATGCCGAGATCGCGCTGCGCTGCCATCGCCACCACCGCGAAGGCCTCGTTGATCTCGAACAGGTCGACATCGGAGGCAGCCCAGCCGACCTTGTCCAGGAGCTTGCGGATCGCCGGGATCGGCGCCGTCGTGAACCATTGCGGTTCCTGACTGTGGGTGGCGTGGCCCTTGATCTCTGCGAGAACAGGCAGACCGTTGCGATCGGCCAGCGACCGTTTCGTCAGCACCAGCGCGGCAGCGCCGTCGGCATTGGCGGACGAGGCGGCCGGCGTGATGGTGCCGTTGGCGCGGAACGCCGGCTTCAGGCCGGGGATCTTGGCGGGATCGACCTTGAGCGGATGCTCGTCATTGGCGATCACGCGGGGACCCGCTTTCTCGGTGAGCGTGACCGGCGCGATCTCGGCCTTGAACGCGCCGCCCTCGACCGCCTTGCGCGCGCGGCTCAGCGTTTCCATTGCGTAAGCGTCCTGATCCTTGCGGGTGAACTGATAGGCCTCCGCGGTCGCCTCGCCGAAATCGCCCATGGAACGGCCGGTCTCATAGGCGTCCTCGAGGCCGTCCATCATCATGTGGTCGATGATACGGTCGTGGCCGACGCGATAGCCGCCGCGCGCCTTGGCCAGCAGATAGGGCGCGTTGCTCATGCTCTCCATGCCGCCGGAGACGACGATGTCGGCCGATCCCGCACGGATGATGTCGTGCGCCAGCATGGTCGCCTTCATGCCGGAGCCGCAGACCTTGTTGACCGTGGTGGCGCCAGTGGCATCGGGGAGACCGGCGCTGCGTGCCGCCTGCCGCGCCGGCGCCTGGCCTTGTCCGGCCGGTAGGACGCAGCCCATGAAGACCTCGTCGACCTTCTCGGGCGCGAGCTTGGCACGCTCCAGCGCCGCCCCAATCACGTGCGATCCGAGCTTGTGCGCGGGAAGCGGTGACAGTTCGCCCATGAAGCGACCGAGCGGGGTGCGTGCGGCGGAGACGATGACGACGGGATCGGCGGCTTCGGCCATGATGGAACTCCCTGGCGGTGGCAAGGTAAGATTACGGTCATCATATGATGCGGCGCAAAAATTGCAATCGCGCGAAGGATGAGAAAATGTCGTGGTCCGGATGAGATTTGGTCGTGCGATTTGAGAAGCGTATCGACGCCGGCGCTTCGGCGTGAGCGTAGCCGTCGCCTCACACTCCGCTGTCATTGCCCGCGAAGGCGGGCAATCCAGTACTCCAGAGGCCATCGTGTTAAGCCGAGATGCCGCGGCGTACCGGACGCCCCGTCAAGCCGGGGGCATGACACCTCTAGCTTGGAGGGAGCCTCTTCACTCCAGAACCAAGGCTTACCGCTTCCGGTTCACGAAGGCCTGCATCAGCCGCGTCGGCTCGTCCGTCAAGAACGATTCGCCGAACACCTTCACGCTCAGATTCACCGATTCCGTCAGCGGCAGTTCTTCCCACTGCCGCAGCAGTGCCTTCTGCGAGCGCAGCGCCTCAGGGCCGCAGGCGAGCAGCGCCTTCACGACATGCTCCACCTCGGCATCCAGCTCGCCGGGCGCGGCGACCTTGTCGACCAGGCCCCAGGCCAGCGCGGTCGGAGCATCGATGTTCTCCGCCGTCATCACCAGCCACCGCGCGCGGGCCCAGCCGATCAGGCGGGGCAAGAGCGCCGCATGGATTACCGAGGGAATGCCGACGCGCACCTCGGGCATGCCGAAATGCGCATCATGTGCAGCGATCCGGACGTCGCAGGCCGCCGCCACTTCGAGCCCGCCACCGAGGCACCAGCCGGGCATGCGCGCGATGACCGGGGCAGGGAACTGGCGGACCGCCTCGCAGAGATCGCGCAGGCGGCTGATGAAGGCCTCGGCCGATTTCTGGCCGAGCTTCGCCATCTCCTTGATATCCGCCCCTCCGATCATGCTCTTCTCGCTCTCGCCGCGCAGCACCACGACGCGGATGCTGCGGTCGGAGCTGAGCTGCTGGAGGCCTTCGCGCACGGCGTCGATCACCGGCGAGCCGAGAATGTTCAGCGAGCCGGCGTTGCAGATTGCGACATGGACGACGCCACGCGCATCGCGCGTCACGCTGCAGTGGTGGTTGAGCATTTCCATCGTGGTATCTCGAAAGGCTTTCGTGGACGCGCAAGCTGCCCTGGTCGGGATCACTTCCGAGCCCAAACGACCGGTTTGTCAAGCGGGCGGTAGGGCGGAGTTGCTAACGCGAAATCCGTGGCATAGTATGATATATATCATACAAAGGGGTAGCCATGGCGGACATCGATCAACTCGACCTGTTTTCACCGGCCCAGCGGCGCGAGCGCGTGGTGGATTGGCAGGTGCCTGCGCCGGTTGCGAGAGTTGTCATGGGGCTGTCGGGCATGGACGCGATGCTGGGGATTCGCGACGGTCGTCTGCCGCCGCCGCCCTTCGCGAAACTGATAGGGTTCACCATGGCCGTGGTCGAGCCGGGCCGGATCGTCATGGAACTGGAGCCGCGCGAGGATCTCGAAAACACCATCGGTCTGCTCCATGGCGCGACCGCAGCGGCGCTGCTCGATACGGCCATGGGATGTGCACTCTCGACCCGGCTCGAGGCCGGGCAAAGCTCGGTGACCCTCGATCTGAAGCTGACCTACTTGCGCCCACTGTCGGTTCGATCCGGGCTGATCTCGGCCGAAGGCAAGATCGTCAAGCTGGGCCGCCAGACCAGCTACACTGAAGGCTTCGTCCGCGACGGTAAGGGAGCCCTCGCGGTGCATGCAACTGCAACCTTCTCCATGATCGGCAACAACTAAACATGAATTAATGCATCGTTCGGGTGGCTTTCGTGTTATGAGATGATCTCCGACATTCAATGAGATGCGCATGCGCTATTCCCGGGAACACAAGCAGGAAACCCACGATCGGATCGTGAAGAAGGCCTCCGTGCGGCTGCGCGAGAAGGGCGCCCACGGCATCGGCGTCGCCGACCTCATGAAGGAGGCGGGCCTGACCCATGGCGGCTTCTACGCGCATTTCGATTCCCGGGAGGCGCTGGTGATCGAGGCCTTTGGCTATGCCATGGACCGCTCGATGGAGCACTGGCGCAAGCTCGCGGGCGAGGCCGCTCCTGAAAAGCGGCTGGCGCTGATTGCGGAGAGCTACCTCTCAACGCTGCACCGCGACAATCCCGGTCATGGCTGCTCGATCCCCTCGCTTGGCGCCGAGATTGCCCGCGAGAGCCCAAAGACGCGCAAGGCCTTCGCCGGCAAGCTCGACGAGATGATCGAGATGATGACCGACTACATCCCGAACATGCCGCGCAAGGCCGCCCGTAAGCAGGCCATCGCGACGCTGGCCACGATGGCCGGCACCGTGCTGCTGGCGCGCATTGCCGGCTCCAGCGAACTGTCCGACGAGGTGCTGAAGGCGGGCCGGGACAGCGCGCTCGATGGCGCAAAGCGCGAGCCGAAGGCGACGGCCGCGAAGAAGGCGAAGCAGGGTTAGCTGGGATGCCGTAGGGCGCGCAGAGGCACTTGCGCCGTGCCCACCGTCTCTCCGCGATGTCAGCAGAAGGGGGTGGGCACGCTATGAGTCGCGCATTCGCGTGTCTCATCGCTTTCCTACTCACCTTCCCGCAAACAGCGTCCGTTCGCGCTCGACAATCTCCGAGATGTAATCCGCCACGGCCCTGATCCGCGCGAGGTCCTTGCTGTCGGCGTGCATCAGCATCCAGAACGTGCGGGTGATCGAGATCTCCTCCGGCAGCACGCCCCTGAGCTGCGGATAGTCGCTCGCCATGAAATGCGGCAGCACGGCGATGCCGAAGCCCGAGAGCGTGGCGTTGAGCTGAGCAATCAGATTGGCGCTGCGAAAGCGCGCGGAGATTCGCGGCGACACCTGCGGCAGATAGTCGAGCTCCGGCGTGAACAAGAGTTCCTCGATGTAACCGACGAAGCGGTGCTGCACCAAATCCTGCCGGGAGATGATCTCAGGGAAGCGGTCGAGATAGGCGGGGGCGGCATAGAGCCCGAGGCGGTAGTCGAGCAGCTTGCGGCCGACGATGCGGCCTTCCTTCGGCATGGTCAGGCTGATGGCGATGTCGGCCTCGCGCTTGGAGAGACTGAATAGCCGCGCGGTGGCCACAAGTTGCAGATCGAGATCGGGATACCGGTCGGCGAACGGTGCCAGCCGCGGCGCGAGGAAGGCGGTGCCGAAGCCATCAGGGGCGCCGATCCGCACCGTGCCGGTCAGCCGCGCCACGGAGCCGCCGACCTGCTCCTGGTTGGCGACGATGGTCGATTCCATGGCTTCCGCGCTGTCGGCGACGCGCTGACCGGCCTCGGTGAGGAGGTAGCCGGTCTTGCGCCGATCAAACAGCTTGGCGGAGAGGTGCTTCTCCAGCCGGTCGACGCGCCGGATCACCGTGGCATGATCGACCCCGAGCTGTTTTGCCGCAGCCGACACCGAGCCGCCCCGCACGATGGCCAGCACGAAGCGGAAGTCGTCCCAGTCGATAGCGCCTTGATCCAGCATTTTCGCACATCTATGGTGCATTATCTCAGACTTGAATCCTATAAAATGCAGGTCAATAGGATTTGTCAAAGCGACCACGCTCGGCCTGAAGGAGATCATTCCATGCGCTCAATCGGACATTTCATCGGTGGCAAGGAGGTCAAGGGCACCTCGGGCCGCACCGCCGACGTCTTCGAGCCGATGACCGGTGACGTCCAGGCCAAGGTGGCGCTGGCGTCCAAGGCCGAGGTCCGCGCCGCCGTCGAGAACGCGCGCGCAGCACAGCCCGAATGGGCCGCGACCAACCCGCAGCGTCGCGCCCGCGTCATGATGCGATTCCTGGAGCTGATCCAGCGCGACTACGACAAGCTCGCCGAGTTGCTCGCGCGTGAGCACGGCAAGACCGTGCCCGACGCCAAGGGCGATATCCAGCGCGGCCTTGAAGTGGTCGAGTTCGCCTGCGGCATCCCGCATCTGATGAAGGGCGAGTACATCGAAGGAGCCGGACCCGGCATCGACATCTATTCGATGCGCCAGCCGCTTGGCGTCGTCGCCGGCATCACGCCCTTCAACTTCCCGGCGATGATTCCGATGTGGAAGTTCGCCCCCGCGATCGCCTGCGGCAACGCCTTCATCCTCAAGCCGTCCGAGCGCGATCCCGGCGTGCCGATGAAGCTCGCCGAGTTGATGATCGAGGCGGGCCTGCCGGCCGGCATCCTCAACGTCGTCAACGGCGACAAGGAGGCGGTCGACGCCATCCTCGACGATCCCGACATCAAGGCCGTCGGCTTCGTCGGCTCGACGCCGATCGCGCAGTACATCTATGAGCGCGCAGCCCAGACCGGCAAGCGCTGCCAGTGCTTCGGCGGCGCCAAGAACCACGCTATCGTCATGCCTGACGCCGACATGGACCAGGCGGTCGACGCGCTGATCGGCGCCGGCTACGGCTCGGCCGGCGAGCGCTGCATGGCCGTCTCGGTCGCGGTGCCCGTCGGCAAGTCCACCGCCGACCGCCTGATGGAGAAGCTGATCCCGCGCGTCGAGTCGCTCAAGATCGGGACCTCGATCGATCCGTCGGCCGATTACGGTCCGCTGGTGACGCGCGAGGCGGTCGAGAAGGTGAAGAGCTACATTGACCTCGGCATCAAGGAAGGCGCGACGCTCGCGGTCGACGGCCGCGGCTTCAAGATGCAGGGGTACGAGAACGGCTTCTATCTCGGCGGCTCGCTGTTCGACAACGTCACCAAGGACATGCGGATCTACAAGGAAGAGATCTTCGGCCCCGTGCTCTCGGTCGTGCGCGCGCATGACTACAAGGAAGCGCTGGCGCTGCCGTCGGATCATGACTACGGCAACGGCGTTGCCATCTTCACCCGCGACGGCGATGCCGCGCGCGACTTCGCGGCCAAGGTGAACGTCGGCATGGTCGGCATCAACGTGCCGATCCCGGTGCCGATCGCCTATTACACCTTCGGCGGCTGGAAGAAGTCCGGATTCGGTGATCTCAATCAGCACGGTCCGGACTCGGTCCGCTTCTATACCAAGACCAAGACGGTGACCTCGCGCTGGCCGTCCGGCGTCAAGGAAGGCGCGGAGTTCTCGATCCCGCTGATGAAGTAATCTCCTCAGCCGTCATTGCGGGGAGCCCTTGCGACGAAGCAATCCAGACTATCTCTGCGGAGGGATGCTGGATTTGCTTCGCTGCGCTCGCAATGACGATGGAGTGAAAGGGTAGGCGGCAGCATGCAATTCGCTCTGAACGAGGATCAGGTCGCGGTTCGCGACATGGCGTTGGCGTTTGCGGCGGAGAAGATCGCGCCGCATGCGCTGCGCTGGGATGAGGACAAGCATTTTCCCGTCGACGTCATGCGCGAGGCGGCGACCCTCGGCATGGGCGGCATCTACATCCGCGAGGATGTCGGCGGCTCCGCCATGACGCGGTTCGACGCGGCACTGATTTTCGAGGCGCTGGCGACGGGCTGCCCGACCACCTCGGCCTTCATCTCCATCCACAACATGGCGAGCTGGATGATCGATGCCTTCGGCAGCGAGACCCAGCGCCACACATGGCTGCCGAAACTCTGCACGATGGAGCTGATCGCAAGCTACTGCCTGACCGAGCCGGGCGCCGGCTCGGATGCGGCGGCTTTGCGCACCCGCGCAGTGCGCGACGGCGATCATTACGTCCTCAACGGCCAGAAGCAGTTCATCTCGGGCGCCGGCGGCACCGACCTGCTGGTGGCGATGGTGCGGACCGGCGGCGATGGCCCCGGCGGCATCTCGACCCTTGTCATCGATGGCAAGACGCCGGGCGTATCCTTCGGCGCCAATGAGCGGAAGATGGGCTGGAATGCGCAGCCGACCCGCGCGGTGATGTTCGAGAATGCCCGCGTACCCGTCGCCAATCGCTTGAACGAGGAGGGCACAGGCTTCAAGATCGCCATGGCCGGCCTCGACGGCGGCCGCCTCAACATCACGGCGTGCTCGCTCGGCGGCGCGCAGACCGCACTCGACAAGGCGCGCGCCTACATGAAGGAGCGCAAGGCGTTTGGAAAACGTCTCGACGAATTCCAGGCGCTGCAATTCCGTCTCGCCGACATGGCAATCGAGCTGGAGGCCGCGCGTACCTTCCTGTGGCGCGCTGCCGCGGCGCTCGACCGCAAGGACCCCGACGCCACCATGCTGTGCGCTATGGCCAAGCGCTTCGGCACCGATATCGGCTTTGAGGTCGCCAACCACGCCCTGCAGCTTCACGGCGGCTACGGGTATCTCAGCGAATACGGCATCGAGAAGATCGTGCGCGATCTGCGCGTGCACCAGATCCTCGAAGGCACCAATGAAATCATGCGGCTCATCGTGGCGCGCAAACTGACCGAGGGCGCGCGATGAGTTCAGCGGAAGAGAGCGATCTGGTCGCCAGCGTCGAGGGTTCGGCCGGCATCATCAGGCTCAACCGTCCCAAGGCGATCAATGCCGTGACGCTCGAGATGTTTCGCGATATCGACAAGGCGCTCGACCGCTTCGAGGCCGATCCCGCCGTCAGCGTGATCCTGCTCGAAGGCGCCGGCGAACGCGGCCTCTGCGCCGGCGGCGACATCCGCACGCTCTGGGAGAGTTCGAAGGTCAATGGCGATCTCGGCAAGATCCTGTGGCGCGAGGAGTACATCCTCAATGCCAGGATCAAGAAGTTTCCGAAGCCGTATGTCGCCTTCATGGACGGCATCGTGATGGGCGGCGGCGTCGGGCTTTCCGCCCATGCCAGCCACCGTGTAGTCACGGATCGAACGAAGCTGGCGATGCCCGAGGTCGGTCTCGGCTTCTTCCCCGATGTCGGCGGTACCTATCTGTTGTCGCGCTCGCCGGGCGAGATCGGCACCTATTTCGGCCTGACCGGCCAGACCATGAACGGGCCGGACGCGATCCACGCGAGGTTCGCGGACTGGGTGGTGCCGGCTGTGAAGCTGCCGGAGCTGCGCGAGGCGCTAACGAAACTGCGCTCCGGTGCAACCGCCGCCGACGTCGGTCAGCTCATCAACGGCTTTGCAACCGGCGAGACCGCAGGGCCGGTCGCGGCGAAGCAGCGTGCGATCGATGCATTGTTCGGCTTCGACCGCATGGAGGACATTTTCGCGGCGCTCAAGCGCGACGGCTCCGACTTCGCGCAGGCCGCGCTAAAGACGCTCAACGAAAAATCGCCGCGCGGCATGGTGGTGACGCTGAAGCTGCTGCGCCTCGCGCGCAAATCGTCGAGCCTGGAAGAATGTCTGGTGCGCGAATACCGCGCCGCGCTGGAGGTCTTCCGTAGCGACGATTTCCGCGAAGGCGTACGCGCCGCCGTGATCGACAAGGACCGCAACCCGACCTGGTCGCCGCCGCGGATCGAAGATGTCACGCCGGAGATGCTTGCGCCCTATCTCGCCGAGATCGGCGCGGACGAATTGAAGTTCAACTAACAACGCGACAGCGGAGGAAACGACAATGGCCACGATCGCATTCATCGGTCTCGGCAACATGGGCGGCCCGATGGCGGCCAACCTGGTCAAGGCCGGCCACAAGGTAGTGGCTTTCGACCTCGTCGAAGCCTCGCGCAATCAGGCCAAGGCCGATGGCGCCAGCATTGCCGAGAGCGCAACCGGCGCGGTGATCGGCGCCGACGTCGTCGTCACCATGCTTCCCGCAGGCAAGCACGTGCTCGGCGTCTGGAACGAGGTCGTGCCTGCCATGACCAAGGGCAGCCTGATCATCGACAGCTCCACCATCGACGTCGAGAGCGCGAGGGCCGCGCATGCGCTCGCCGCCAAGAACGGCGTGCTTTCGGTCGACGCGCCGGTCTCCGGCGGCACCGGCGGCGCCAAGGGCGCAACGCTCACCTTCATGTGCGGCGGCGATGACAAGGCGTTCGCCGCGGCCAAGCCGGTCCTGGAAAACATGGGCAGGAAGATTGTCCATTGCGGTGGCGCCGGCGCAGGCCAGGCCGCAAAAATCTGCAACAACATGATCCTCGGCATCTCCATGATCGCAGTCAGCGAAGCTTTTGCGCTCGGCGAAAAGCTTGGCCTTTCGCACCAGGCGCTGTTCGATGTCGCTTCGACCTCGTCCGGCCAGTGCTGGTCGCTGACGACCTATTGCCCGGTGCCGGGCCCGGTGCCGACCTCGCCGGCCAACAACGACTACAAGCCGGGCTTTGCCTCGGCGCTGATGGTGAAGGACCTGACCCTGGCGCAGGACGCAGCGAAGGCCGCCGGCGCTGCTACGCCGCTCGGCAAGCATGCGCAGGAGATCTATCAGTCTTTCGACGCAGCCGGCCATGGCGGGGTGGATTTTTCCGGAATTATCAAGCACGTTCGCAGCCTCGCTGGAAAATAGCGGGGCTTCGTAGCCCGGATGGAGCGAAGCGAAATCCGGGACAGCTGCTTCCAATTGGCTTAGCAGCCCGCGGATTGCGCTTCGCTCCATCCGGGCTACGCTCGAACATCATTTCGACGGGCCCGGACCATGACGACATTTCAGGAAGCGCGCGCGTTTCTGCTCGATCACCGCACGGACTATGAGGCAGCGGTCAAAGGCTTCCGGTGGCCCGATCCGGCTCCGTTCAACTGGGCCCTGGACTGGTTCGACGCCGAACTGGCGACGAATGCGGACAGCAAGGACCGCCCCGCACTCTGGATCGTCGACGCCGCGCAGGACCGGCAGACAAAGTTGTCCTTCGCTGCGCTCTCGAAGCGCTCCAACCAGGTCGCCAACTTCCTCCGCGCGCAGGGTTTGAAGCGCGGCGATCATCTCCTGTTGCTGCTCGGCAACGTGGTTCCCCTGTGGGAGACGATGCTCGCCGCGATGAAGCTCGGCGTGGTCGTCATTCCCGCGACGACGTTGCTCACCGCCGACGAGCTGCGTGACCGGCTCGATCGCGGCAAGGCGAAGGCGGTGGTGGCTACCGAGGATCAGGTCGCAAAATTTGCGAGCCTTGGTGCCGAGAATACCGTGCGCATCGTGGTCGGCGCAGCCTCGGGCGGTTGGCTTGCGTATGACGAGGCGGCAAAGGCTTCCGAAAGTTTTGCGCCGGACGGTCCGACCAATGCCGACGACCCGATGCTGCTCTATTTCACCTCGGGCACGACGGCGAAACCAAAGCTGGTGCGGCACAGCCAGCGCAGCTATCCGGTCGGTCATCTCTCGACGATGTACTGGATTGGATTGAAACCCGGCGACATCCATCTCAACATCTCCTCACCCGGCTGGGCCAAGCACGCCTGGAGCTGTTTCTTTGCGCCGTGGAACGCGGGCGCGACCGTGTTCGTGGTCGACCAGCCGCGCTTCGACGCCAAGGCGCTGCTCGCCACCATCGGCCGCTGCGGCGTCACCACGCTGTGCGCGCCCCCGACGGTGTGGCGGCTGTTCATCCAGGAGAACCTTGCTTCGTTCAAGGTCGCCTTGCGCGAGGTCTGCGGCGCCGGCGAACCGCTCAACCCTGAAGTGATCGACCAGGTGCAGGCAGCCTGGGGCCTCACCATCCGCGACGGATACGGCCAGACGGAAACGACCGCACTGGCCGGCAACTCGCCGGGTCAGCAGATCAAGATCGGCTCGATGGGCCGGCCACTACCTGGCTATCGCGTGCAGATCAGCGATGCCGACGGCCATCCGGCGAAGGAAGGCGAGGTGACGCTGGTGCTGGGCCCCGATCGCCCCGCGGGCTTGATGCAGGGCTATCAGGGCGACGATGGCAAATTGTCCGGGGCAGAGGGCGCGCTCTATCGTAGCGGCGACGTGGTGTTCGCGGACGAGGACGGCTATCTCACCTTCGTCGGCCGCTCCGACGACGTGTTCAAATCCTCCGACTATCGCATCAGCCCGTTCGAACTGGAAAGCGTACTGCTCGAGCATGAACTGGTCGCGGAAGCAGCGGTGGTGCCGAGCCCGGATCCGATCCGGCTCGCGATTCCGAAGGCTTTCGTGCTGCTGACCTCGGGCGCGGAATGTTCGCCGGAGACCGCGCTGTCGATCTTCAAGCACCTGCACACGCGCCTCGCGCCGTTCAAGCGCATCCGCCGCCTGGAAATCGTCACCGAGCTGCCGAAGACGATCTCTGGCAAAATCCGCCGTGTGCAGCTACGACGGCTCGAACGCGACAATGATCGTAACGATCCGCTGCGCGGCCGGGAATTCCGCGAGGAGGATTTTCCGGAGCTGGCGAAAACTCGGAGTGAGACTTAAGTGAACGAAGTCTGGAAGAAGCCGCCGATTGCCCTGGATGCCTATCAGGCCATGGTCGGCAAGGAGATCGGCGTGTCGTCGTGGCACCTGATCGATCAGCCCCGTATCGACACCTACGCCGACGTGATCGAGGATCACCAGTTCATCCACGTCGATCCGGAACGCGCGAAGAAGGAAACCGCCTTCGGCACCACGATCGCGCACGGTTTTCTGACGATGTCGCTGCTGTCGATCATGTCCTACGAGGTGATGCCCGTGATTGCGGGCACCACGATGGGCGTGAATTACGGCTTCGACAAGCTGCGCTTCATCTCGCCGGTGCGTTCGGGCAAGCGCGTCCGCGGCCGCTTCGTGCTGGCCGAAGCCAAGCTGCGCAAGCCGAATGAATTGCAGTCCCGCACCAACGTCACCGTGGAGATCGAAGGCGAGGACAAGCCGGCGCTCGTCGCCGACTGGCTCGGCCTGATCTATTTCGAGTAGGCTCGAGGCGTCGTTGCCGGCCTTGACCCGGCAACCCATCGCTGGTCAAAAGGCAACCCAGAGCGGGGTTTCCCCTCGCCCCTTGTGGGAGAGGGTGCCTCGCGGAACGCGAGGCGGGTGAGGGGTCTCTCTCCGCGAGCGCATCTGTAGAGAGAGACCCCTCATCCGGCGCTTCGCGCCGCCTTCTCCCACAAGGGCAGAAGGTAAGAAGAATAGAGACCCTTACTCATGGCAATCAGGTTCGACGGACGCGTCGCCATCGTCACCGGCGCGGGCAATGGTCTCGGCAAGGCGCACGCCCTGGGTCTTGCCAGTCGCGGCGCCAGGGTCGTCGTCAACGATTTCGGCGGCGCGCGCGACGGCACCGGCGGCTCGTTGTCGCCTGCGGAGGCCGTGGTCGAGGAGATCCGAAAGGCCGGCGGTACCGCGATGGCGGACGGTGCCGACGTCTCCAATTTCGAGCAGGTCGCCGCGATGGTCGAGCGCGCCACCAGGGAGTGGGGCAGCGTCGATTTGCTGTGTGCCAATGCCGGCATCCTGCGCGACAAGTCGTTCGGCAAGATGGAAGCGGCTGATTTCCAGAAGGTGCTCGACGTGCATCTCTTCGGTACCTTCTATTGCTGCAAGGCGGTCTGGGCCGGCATGCGCGACCGCAATTACGGTCGCATCGTGCTGACCACGTCGTCCTCCGGCCTCTACGGTAATTTCGGCCAGGCCAATTACGGCGCGGCGAAATCGGGCATGGTCGGCCTAATGAACGTGCTGGCCGAAGAAGGCCGCAAGAACAACATCCGGGTCAACATCATCTCGCCGACGGCGGCGACCCGCATGACCGAAGAGCTGCTGCCGCCGCAGGCGCTGCAACTGATGAAGCCCAACGCGATCACGCCCGCGGTCGAGTACATGCTGAGCGAGGATGCGCCCACCCGCACCATCATGGGCGCAGGCGCCGGCTCCTTCGCCGTGATCAAGATTTTGGAGAGCGAAGGCATCAACCTGCCGGAGAGCGAGTGGACGCCGGACGCGATCGCCGCACATTTCGCTGAGATCAGCGACATGTCGAAGGCAAAGGCGCTACAGGGCGCGTTCGAGCAGACGCAGAAATATGTAGCGCAGGCCGCGGCGCGGGCGGGGATCAAGCTCTGACCGACGTCGCCGTCATCGGTGCCGGTCCCGCCGGGCTGATGGCGGCGGAGGTGCTTGCGTTAGGCGGCGCGCGCGTTACCGTCTACGACGCGATGCCGTCCGCCGGCCGCAAATTCCTCATGGCCGGCCGCGGCGGGCTCAATCTCACCCACAGTGAGCCGCTGCCGCAGTTCATGACGCGTTATCGCGAGATGGCACTGAGGCTGCAAGCCGCAATCGAGGCGTTTCCGCCGGACGCATTGCGCGCGTGGAGCGAAGCGCTGGGCGAGCCGACTTTCGTTGGCACCAGCGGGCGGGTGTTTCCCAGGGCGTTCAAGGCGTCTCCGCTGCTGCGGGCCTGGCTGCGGCGGCTCGATACCGCCGGCGTCCGGTTCGCCTTTCGTCATCGCTGGAGCGGTTGGGATGGCGAGGGGCGGCTGCGGTTCCAAGCGCGCGATGGGATGCTTGCCATCGCGGCCGACGCCACCGTGCTGGCGCTCGGTGGCGCCAGCTGGCCACGCCTGGGCTCGGATGGTAGCTGGGCGATGATCCTGGCCGACAAAGGTATCTCGGTCTCCCCGCTGCAGCCTGCCAATTGCGGCTTCACCATCGCATGGTCCGATGTTTTTCGCGCGCGTTTCGAGGGCCAGCCGCTCAAGGGCATTGCACTGAGCTTCGGTCCGCACAGGCTTCGTGGCGAAGCGATCGTCACGCAGGCCGGCATCGAGGGCGGCGCGATCTATGCGCTGTCGGCCGAACTGCGGGAGGCTATCGCGGTGAACGGCGAAGCGCTGCTGCATATTGCTCTGCGCCCCGATGTCGATCAAGCCGAGCTCGTCAAGCGTCTGTCGCCATCGCGCGGCAAGCAATCGTTCTCCAACTTCCTGCGCAAGGCTGCGCAGCTGTCGCCCGTCGCCGTCGGGCTGCTGCAGGAGGCTGTGATCGGTGCGGGACAGTCGCCGTCGGCAATGTCGCCCGAGCGATTGGCCGAGCTCATCAACGCCGTGCCGATCAAGCTCACCGGCGTGGCGCCAATCGCGCGCGCGATATCGAGCGCCGGCGGCATCTCGTTCGACGAAGTCGACGCGGACTACATGATCCGCAAGCTGCCAGGCGTATTCGCCGCCGGCGAGATGCTGGACTGGGAGGCACCGACCGGCGGGTATCTGCTCCAGGCGTCGTTTGCGACCGGTGTCGCCGCGGGCAGGGGCGTGCTGGAGTGGCTCAAGCGCTAACCATCGTCATTGCTGTCGATGTTCAATAATTCGCTGATTGGATCGCGGTGGTCTTGGAAGCGGCGAAAGCCTTGGGAGTTTGTCCTGCCAAGGCCTGATGGGGTCTGTGGTTGTTGTAGTAGACGAGGTACTCGAACAGTTCATTGGCGAAGTGGTCCAGGTTGTCGAAGGTCGTACCCTCGATGACGTCGTCATCGAGGGTACGCCAGAAGCGTTCGACCTTGCCGTTGGTCTGCGGCCGATAGGGCCTGGTGTAGCGGTGTTTGATGCCGAGCTCGAGCAGCATGGCCTCGAATGGATGCTCGGCCGGCTTGGTGCGGGCGGCGAACTCGGCGCCGTTGTCGGACAGGATTTCCTGGAAGACGAGCCCATAGGTGACGTTGAGGGTGTTGATCATCTTCAGGGTCTTGAACATAACCGGCAGCGCCTTCTTGGATGTCAGGACCTCGGCCCAGGCCAGACGCGAGCAGCTGTCGATCAGGCTGATGATGTAGGCCGTGACCGGGGGTGGCGCGAGGAACATATCGCGCGGCAATTGATGCA